>CAVOYP010000024.1:0-94607 GCA_963700715.1 uncultured Gammaproteobacteria bacterium | reverse complement strand
CGACCCCATCGCCTGCGCCATCGAACTAATCCACACCTACTCCCTCGTCCACGACGACCTCCCGGCCATGGACGACGATGACCTGCGCCGGGGCAAGCCGACCCTGCACAAGGCCTATGACGAGGCCACGGCCATCCTGGTGGGGGACGGGCTGCAGGCCCGCGCCTTTGAGTTGCTGGCCGATGCCGAGGGGTTCAGCGCCGCGCAGCGCATCGCCATGATCAAGACCCTGGCGGCCGGCCTCCGGCCTGGCCGGCATGGTCGGCGGCCAGTTCATCGACATTTCCTCCACCGGCAAGGACCTCACCCTGGAGCAGCTCCAGGGTATGCACGCCCTCAAGACAGGCGCCCTGATCCGGGCAGCCCTGGCCATGGGGGGTATCGCCGCCGGGGCTTCCGAGCAGCAACTGGCCGCCCTGGACGAGTACGGCAGCCATATCGGGCTGGCCTTCCAGGTGGTGGATGACATCCTCGACGTGGAGGGGGATACCGCCACCCTGGGCAAGACCCGGGGCAAGGACGGGGAGGCGAACAAGCCGACCTACGTCAAGCTGATGGGACTGGATGGCGCCAAAGATGAGGCGCAACGCCTGCTGGAGGCGGCTCTGAGGGCGCTGGACGGGTTCGGTGACTCGGCCGACCACCTGCGGGACATGGCGCGGTATATCGTGGAGCGGGACCGGTAGAGCCCCTACCCCTTACCCCCTGCTACCCCCTGCCCTCAAAGAAGTGCCCCAGCTTCCCCGCCTTGGTGATCAGGTACTTCTCGTTGTGGGGGTTGCGGTCGGTGTGCAGGGCGATACGTTCGACCACCCTGATACCCGCCTCTTCCAGGGCGGCCACCTTGCGGGGATTATTGGTCATCAATCGCACAGCGCTGATGTGCAGGTGCCTGAACATGGGGCCCAGCAGGCTGTAATCGCGCATGTCTGCGCCGAAACCCAGCTGCTCGTTGGCTTCTACCGTGTCGGCGCCGGCGTCCTGCAGCTTGTAGGCCTTGATCTTGTTGAGCAGGCCGATGCCGCGGCCCTCCTGGCGCAGGTAGAACAGGGCACCCCTGCCCTCCGCGGCGATGGCCTTGAGGGCCGCCTGCAGCTGGTTGCCGCAGTCGCAGCGCAGGCTGAACAGGGCATCGCCGGTCAGGCACTCCGAGTGCACCCGGCACAGCACAGGCTCGCCATCGCCCACGTCGCCCATGGTCAGCACCAGGTGCTCCTTGTTGGATTCGATATCCTCGAAGCCGTGCATGTCGAAGTCGCCCCACTGGGTGGGGAGTCGGGAAGACTCTACGTAGCGTATCGTCACTCGGGGGGTCCGGCGGAAAAGGCCGGCCATTCTAGCAGCTTTGGTCGGCCGGTTGCGAATCAAGCGGGGGCGTGACCGGGCGCCTACCAGGTCCGTGACAGGGAGAGCACGCCGTCGGCCTCTTCCATTTTCACGTGCCTGAGGTAGGTCATGCCCAGCAGTATCGTCGAGGGGAAATCCCCTTCCACCACGGTTGCCTCCACATTGTCGACCCGGATCCCGCCAACATCGACCGACTGCAGGGTGACGTACCAGGCGTTGACCATGCCGCTGGCGGTCTCCACCCGGGCCGGGCTGCCGGCGCTGTAATCCAACCCCAGTGTCCCGGCCTGGGCCGAATTCAGGGCGACCACGTTGGCGCCAGTGTCCACCAGCACCGGCACGCTGCGGCCGTTAATGATCGCCGTGGTCTGGTATTGCATCCTGGCATCCCGCGGGATGCTGACGACCCGCGGTTCACTGTTCTCATAGCGGGTGCCGATATGGCGGGAAACGCCCAGCTCCCGGGTCTGCCCGTCCACCTCGATGGTCGCCTTGCTGGATACGGCCGTCACCAGGGTCACCCCCCGGTAGGACTGCCCGGCCTTCAACATCTTGCGTTCGCCATCGATCATCAGCACCGCGGCATTGGTGAAGAGGGCCTCCACCTCGACCCGGGGCGGCGCCGCCCAGCCCGCCGGGTTCACCAGCAACAGGCCCGCGACTGCCGCCAGGGCGGCTAAACGTTTCCTCATGGCTTCTCCCTCCCCGCCGTGGCTACAAAATCCACAGGGCGAGATGCAGTGTAGCGCAGGCCATGATGCCCGCGAGAATGTCGTCGACCATGATGCCGAAGCCCCCCTTCACCTTGCGGTCGAGGTGGCCGATCGGCCAGGGCTTGACGATGTCGAACACCCGGAATACCACAAAACCGGCCAGCATCCACACCCAGTCGAAGGGGATTGCCCACAGGGTGATCCAGTACCCGACAAACTCGTCCCAGACGATGCCGGGATGGTCATGCACCTTGAGTTCACGGCTGGCGGCGCCGCAGATGACGATGCCCAGCAGGGCGGTCACCAGCACGAAGAGGGTGTACCAGGGCAGGCTCCAGTCGGCGACCAGGCAGTACAGCGGCACGGCTACCAGGGTACCGGCGGTGCCGGGCGCCCAGGGGGAGAGCCCGCTGCCGAAACCAAACGCCAGGAATTGCAGCGGCCGGCGAAAGGGCGTTGGCGCAGGCGCATCCCGGGAGTCAGCGGCGTGTGGGCTCATGGCGTTGTCCCCGACCTCAAAAGTGCTGGTAACCGGTGGCGCCGCCCAGGTCGAGGCCACAGTCGACCCCGCTGCCCTGCTCCACCCGGCCGATGCGGGTGCAACCTGCCGGAGCATCTGCGCCCGCCGGCAGGCAGAAGCAGAGTTCGTAGTCATCGCCCCCGGTCAGCGCCCAGCGCCGGGCCTGGGCAGGGTCCGCATGCGAGGCCAGCGCAGGCCGACAGGGGCAGCAGGCCGGGGTCGATACGCAGCCGCACGCCGCTGGCCGCGGCGATGTGTCCCGCGTCCGCCAGCAGGCCGTCGGAAATGTCGATGGCGGCGCTGGCACTGCCCAGCAGCGCCATCCCCAGCTCCAGCCTGGCGCGGGGTCGGTTGAACCGGTCCAGCAGGTATTGCTGGTGCGCGGGCGCGGGGCGCCAGTCCCCGGCCAGTACCGCCAGCGCCGCCGCCGCGTCACCCAGGAATCCCGATACGTACAGGCCGTCGCCGGGCCGGGCGCCACCGCGCAGCAGGGCCCGGTCCAGGGGCAGCGCACCCATCACCTGGACCGTGATGGTCAGGGGCCCCCGGGTGGTATCGCCCCCCACCAGCGGCAGGCGGAACTCGCTGGCGGCCGCCGCAATACCCTGGCTGAACGCGTGCAGCCACAGCTCGTCCGCGGCCGGCAGGGTCAGCGCCAGGGTCATGGCGATGGGGCGCGCGCCCATCGCCGCAAGATCACTCGCGGCGACGGCCACCGCGCGAAAGCCGATATCCTCGGGGAAACTGTCAGCGGGAAAATGCACGCCCTCCACCATGGTGTCCACCGAGGTCGCCAGGCGCTCACCGGCATCCAGGTGCAGGATGGCGCAGTCGTCCCCCACCGAGAGGTCGACCGCCGGGCCGCGCCCGAGGGCGGAAAAATACCGATAGATCAGCGTGAATTCGGACAGGGGCATCAGGATGCCGCGGCGATCTCGACCTTGCGCAGCTCGCGGGCGACTTTGTCCAGCACGCCGTTGATGTACTTGTGGCCGTCGGTGGCGCCGAACTTTTTGGCCAGGCTCACCGCCTCGTTGATCACCACCTTGTAGGGCACATCCGGCCGGTGCGCCAGTTCAAATGTGCCCATGCGCAACAGGGTGCGCTCGATCGGGTCGAGCTCGGACAGCTTGCGATCCAGCAGGGGCTCAAGGGTTGCTTCCAGCGCGTCCACACAGGCGGGGACGCCATGCAACAGGGCCTGGAAGTATTCCAGGTCGACGTGGCTGAAATCGTAGTCGGCGCGAAATTCCGCCTCGATCGTCGCCAGCGAGGCGCCTGCCATATGCCACTGGTAGAGGGCCTGCATGCCGTAATGGCGGGCCTTGCGGCGCTCCGCCGCCAGGGTGTTGTGGGCTGCCTTGTTCATCCGGCCGGGGCAGTCAGCCGATCTTGCCCAGCAGGCTGACCATTTCCAGGGCGGAGAGGGCTGCTTCGGCGCCCTTGTTGCCGGCCTTGGTGCCGGAACGTTCCACCGCCTGCTCGATGGAATCCACCGTCAGCACGCCAAAGGCGATCGGCAGGCCGTACTCCATGCTCACCTGGGCGATACCCTTGGTGCACTCGCCGGCGACATACTCGAAGTGCGGGGTGCCGCCGCGAATCACCGCCCCCAGGGCGATGATGGCATCCACGCCGCCTTTCGCCGCCACCTTCTTGCACACCAGGGGAATCTCGAAGGCCCCGGGCGCGCGCACAATGGAGATCTGCTTGCTGTCCACGCCGTGGCGGCGCAGGGTGTCCACCGCCCCGGCCAGCAGGTGTTCCACCACGAAGCTGTTCCAGCGCCCGACCACCAGGGTGTACTTGCCCCTGCCGCTGCTGAAATCGCCTTCGATTGTCTTGATATCCATCATTGTTCCGTCCTCTTCCTTCCTTATTCTTGCCCGATCCCTGTCTGGCTATTGGTCGCGCGCCGCGGTCTGGCCCTCACGGATCCTCACGTGCCCTTACGGGTCCGGCTGCACGAATTCCAGCACTTCCAGGCCGAAGCCGGAAATGGCATTGTACTTGATCGGCGCGCCCATCAGGTGGATTTTTCCCACCCCCAGGTCCTTCAGGATCTGCGAGCCGAGCCCGACCGTGGTGTAGCTGTCGGGGGTCGCCGTGGCGGCCTGGGGAGCGTTTCCCAGCGCCAGGTCGATACTGGCCAGCAACTGCTCGGACCCCTCCGACCGGGCCAGCAGCACAATCACCCCGGGGCCATTTTCCGCTACCGCCTGCAGGCATTTGCCCATACTCCAGCCCGGCTGCCCCGACACCTGGCTGGTCACCAGGTCGCGCAGGGCCGCCTGCAGATGCACCCGCACCAGGGTGGGTTGCTCCGGCACGATCCTGCCGCGAGACAGGGCAAGGTGAACCTCGCCGGCGGTCTGGTCGCGGTAGGCGGTGAGCTGGAACTCGCCGTACTCGGTCTGGATCCTGCCCTCGCGAATCCGGCGTATGGTGCGCTCGTTCACCAGGCGAAAGTGGATGAGGTCGGCGATGGTGCCGATCTTCAGCTGGTGCTGCGCGGCGAACTGGCGCAGGGCGGGGCCGTCCGCCAGCATGCCATCCGGGGTCAGGATATCGGCAATCACCGCCGCGGGGAGCAGGCCCGCCAGGCGCGCGTAATCACAGGCGGCCTCGGTGTGGCCGGCCCGGGTCAGCACTCCGCCGGGCATGGCCGCGAGGGGGAAGATATGCCCGGGCTGGACGATGTCCTGGGGTTTGGCGAAAGGGGCCACCGCGGCCTGCACCGTGCGGGCGCGATCCGCCGCGGAGATGCCGGTATCGATGCCCTCGGCCGCCTCGATGGAAAGGGTGAAATGGGCCTTTTCGCCGTTTCCCTCCTCGACCATGGGGGGCAGGTTCAGTTGCCGGCAGCGCTCCTGCGTCAGTGTCAGGCAGACCAGGCCCCGGGCCTGACGGGCCATGAAATTCACATGCCCGGCGTCGCAGTGCTCCGCCGCCACCATGACCACGCCCTCGTTGTTGCTGTCGGCATCGTCATCCAGCAGCACCACCATGCGGCCCTGGCGAATATCACTGATCAATTCATCTACGCTATTCAAATCCTGCTCCCTGTTCCCTGCTGCAGCACCGGCGCTCAGCCGCGCAGGTAGCCGTTCTCGGCCAGCGTTGCCAGCGACAGGCCCACCGCCGCGGCGGGATCGGCGGCGGCCTCCCCCAACACCAGCCGCTCCAGGTAGCGGGCGATAACGTCCACCTCCAGGTTGACCTGGCTGCCGGGCCGGTAGTCGCCGAAGATGGTCTCGGCCATGGTCTGGGGAATGATGTTGAGGTCAAAGCGGTCCCCGCGCACGGCGTTGACGGTGAGGCTGGTGCCGTCCACGCAGATACTGCCTTTATGGGCGATGTATTTCGCCAGCGGCGCAGGCGCCGCCAGTTCCACCCGAATGGAGCGGGCGTCCTCCTGCAGGCCGAGCACTTCACCCACCCCGTCGACATGACCGCTGACGATATGGCCTCCCAGGCGGCTGGCCGGGGTCAGGGCCTTTTCCAGGTTGAGCCGCGCCCCGGGCCGCAGCTTGCCCAGGGTGGTGAAATTGAGGGTTTCCACGGAAACATCCGCCCAGTAGCCGTCACCGGGCAACTCGATCACGGTGAGGCAGACGCCGTTGGTGCAGATGCTGTCCCCCAGCGCCACATCAGCGAGGGACAGCTTGCCAGTGTGGACGCGCAGGCGCAGGTCGCCGCCACTGGGCTGCATGGCCACCACCGTGCCAACTGCCTGGATAATACCTGTGAACATACTGCTCCTTCTGCGGCGGCCTACGCGCCCTGGCGCGGCCTCGCGGTAAAGCGCCAGTCTTGCCCGACCTTGCGCACGTCCTCGATCTGCAGTTCGACCTTGTCCGCCATATCGTCGAGGGGAAGCGCCAGCAGGGGCCGCGCCCGGTCGCCCAGCAGGGCGGGAGCCATATACACGATCAACTCATCCAGCAGGCCCTCCCGCAGCAGGGCACCGGCCAGACGGGGGCCGGATTCTACCAGAATTTCATTGCATTGCCGCGCGCTGAGCTGTGCCATCAGCTGCTGCAAATCCAGGCCCTGGGCGCCGTGGGCCAGGGCCAGCAACTCGACACCCTCCCGGGCCAGCCCGGCTGGCGCCGCCGCAGCGGCGGCGTGGCAGATGAGGGTGTCGCCGCCAGCGGCCAGCACCCGGGCACCCGGCGGGGTTCGCAACGAGGAATCCAGCACGACCCGCAGCGGCTGTCGCGCCGCCGCCAGTTCCGCCTGCCCCGGCGGCAGGCCCAGTTCACCGGGGCGCACGCTGAGGGCGCAGTCGTCCGCCAGCACCGTCCCCACCCCGGTGACAACCGCGCAACTCATGGCCCGCAGGCGCTGGACATCCTGCCGCGCCGCCGCGCCGGTGATCCACTGGCTCTGGCCCGAGGCCATCGCGGTGCGGCCATCCAGGGACATGGCGAGCTTCGCCCGCACCCGGCCGCGGCCGCGGCTCATGCGGGCGATGAATCCGGGAATCAACTGCCTGGCCTCCGCCTCCAGCAGGCCGCACTCCACCACAACCCCGGCGGCGCGCAATTTCTCCAGCCCCCTGCCCGCCACCAGGGGATTCGGGTCCAGGGTCGCGGCCACCACACGGCTGACCCCGGCGCCAATCAGCGCGTCCGCGCAGGGGCCGGTTTTGCCCCGGTGGCTGCAGGGCTCCAGGGTAACGTAGGCGACCGCGCCTGCGGCGTCCCCGGCCGCCAGCAGCGCCTCGACCTCCGCGTGGTTGCCCCCCGCCGGCCGGGTGTAGCCTTCGCCGATGATGTGGCCGTCACGCACCAGCACACAGCCCACATGGGGATTGGGCATGGCCGAGTACTGGCCGCGCCGGGCCAGTTGCAAGGCCCGCGCCATCAGGCTGGTGTCGTGGATGGGGTCCATGGCGGGCCCGGATCAGTTCGCCGGCTTGAAGGCCGGCTCGGCCTCAAGTCGCTCGATGGCGTCGCGGAATTCGCTGATGTCCTGGAAACTGCGGTACACCGACGCGAAGCGGACATAGGCCACCTGGTCCAGCTGTTTCAGCTGGTCCATCACCAGTTCGCCCAGCACCCGCGACCCCACCTCCCGCTCGCCGGTAGCGCGCAGGTCGTGCTTGATCTGGTTGATCACCGCTTCTATGCGCTCCACCGACACCGGCCGCTTTTCCAGCGCCCGCAGGAAGCCCGCCCGCAGTTTGTCCTCGTCGAAGGGTTCGCGGCTGCCGTTCTGCTTGATCACCCGCGGCATGACCAGCTCGGCCATTTCATAGGTGGTGAAGCGCTCGGCGCAACTCAGGCATTCCCGCCGCCGCCGCACCTGGTCGCCCTCGGCAACGAGGCGCGAATCGATGACCCTGGTGTCGTCGGCGCCGCAAAACGGACAGTGCATGGCTCTACCTCGTTATTCTAAGTGGCTGAAGATTAACATATTTCCCCACGACAAAGCTGCCCATATCCAGGCGCCACTACAAGCGCGGGCGCGCCCGCGCAGCGGCCATGACAAGGCGGGGAAGTTCATCCATAATGACGCGCCGCTGTGAATCAGCGTGGTCGGCCAAGAAAAGAGCAGGTAACAGGTGATGTTGCGTCATAAGGTGGTTGCGGAGCTCATCGGCTCGGATCTGCTGTGCGACCATGTGTTCGATGTCTCCTGCGACACCTGCCGCATGCGGGTCCTGTGCCTGCCCGCCGCCCTCGACCCGCACCACATGAGCGCACTGGAAGCGATCATCGAGGAGCGGCGCACGGTACCGGCCGGCGACTACCTTTACCACCAGAACCAGCCTTTCACCGCCCTGTACGCCATTCTCGCCGGCAGCGTCAAGACCTACACCACCCACGAGGACGGCTGGGTCCGCATCACCGGCTGTCACCTCCCCGGAGAGATCTTCGGTTTCTCGGCCATCGCCGGGGGCCACTACCGGAGCACCGCCAGGGCACTGGAGGACACCCTGGTGTGCGAACTGCCCTTCGCCGACCTGGAAGACCTGTGCCGCCGGATTCCCGACCTGCAGTCGCGGCTGCTCCACCTGATGAGCCAGCGCCTGGTGGAAGACCACCAGCTGGCCGCCCAGTTCCTGCACAAGCGCCCGGCCCGGAAACGCCTCGCCGCCTTCCTGCTGAGCTTGTCGACGCGGGCGGCGCTGCGGGGGGAATCCACCAGTGACTTGCGCCTGCCCATGTCGCGCACGGACATCGGCAACTACCTGGGGATCACCCTGGAAACGGTCTGCCGGGAGCTGGCCCGGCTGGAACAACAGGGCGTCATCAGCCTGCACAAGCGCGAGCTGACCATCCTGGATTTGCCGGCCCTGCGGGCGCCGATCTGCGAGCGCCCGGGCTGAGCGCCACCGCAGTAGATCGGCCCTGAGTCCGACAGCCTCTTAATCGCGATAAACCGGGAAGCGGGCGCAGATGTCCAGCACCCGGGCTTTGACCGTGGGAATGACCTTGTCCGAGCTGCCGTTTTCCAGCGATTCAAGCACATCGCAAATCCAGCCGGTGAGCTCGATCGTCTCGGCCTCTTTGAAGCCGCGGGTGGTGATCGCCGGAGTGCCGACCCGCAGGCCCGAGGTCACAAACGGTGAGCGCGGGTCATTGGGCACCGCGTTCTTGTTGACCGTGATGTAGGCTTCACCGAGGGCCGCGTCGGCATCCTTGCCGGTGTAGGGCTTGCCGATCAGGTCCACCAGCATCAGGTGATTCTCCGTGCCGCCGGAAACGATTTTCAGTCCCCGGTCGATAAAGGCCGCCGCCATGGCCCTGGCGTTGGCGACCACCTGCTTCTGGTAGCTCACGAACTCCGGGCTCGCGGCCTCCTTGAAGCTCACCGCCTTGGCGGCGATCACATGCATCAGGGGGCCGCCCTGGCCGCCGGGAAACACCGCCGAGTTGAACTTCTTCTCCAGTTCCGGGTTGGCCCGGGCCAGGATGATGCCGCCGCGGGGGCCGCGCAGGGTCTTGTGGGTGGTGGAGGTCACCACATCCGCGTGGGGCACGGGGTTGGGATACACACCGGCAGCCACCAGGCCCGCCACGTGGGCCATATCGATCATCAGGTAGGCGCCCACCCGGTCGGCGATGGCGCGAAAGCGGGCCCAGTCCATCACCCGGGAATAGGCTGAAAAACCGGCGATGATCATTTTCGGCTTGTGCTCCAGGGCGAGGGCCTCGACCTGCTCATAATCCACTTCTCCGGTGGCATTGTTGAGGCCGTACTGGACGGCGTGGTAGATCTTGCCGGAAAAGTTGACGCTGGCGCCGTGGGTGAGGTGACCGCCGTCCGCCAGGCTCATGCCCAGGACGGTATCCCCGGGCGCGCACAGGGCCTGGAACACCGCCGAGTTCGCCTGGGAACCGGAGTGGGGCTGCACGTTGGCGTAGGCCGCGCCGAACAGGGCCTTCGCGCGCTCGATTGCCAGGGTTTCAGCCTTGTCGACGTATTCGCAGCCGCCGTAGTAGCGCTTGCCGGGGTATCCCTCGGCGTATTTGTTGGTCAGCACCGTGCCCTGGGCCTGCAGCACGCGGGGACTGGCATAGTTTTCCGAGGCGATCAGCTCGATATGCTCTTCCTGGCGGCGCTCCTCCTGGGCGATGGCGGAGAATATCTCGTCGTCGAACCCTTCGATCCGCATGTTTTTGTCGAACATGGTGTTCCCCTGGCAGCTTGGGGGGCAACCGCAGCCGCCCCGAATTGAAAGCGGGGCATTCTACCCGAAAGATACCGCGCAGATAAGGGCATACACAGCGCCCTGGCGTATCTCCCACCCGCTTTCTCCCGTTGCAGCCCCCATCCATGCATGTCACCCTGCCCACTGGCCGTTGACATTGGCCCAGCGCTTGCATAACAGGCTCAATGCCCCATCCGGATAGCAGGAAACATGAACAGCAGTTGGCACAACTACAGCAGCCATAATGCCGGCCAGTTTTTCGACGAGATGATCACTGACGCCGGCTCGCCGCGCCAGGCGGCCCGCCATGCGGTCAAACTGTTGCAGGCGCTCTCCGGCCCGGAAATGGCCGCCCGCCGGGGCGCGGCGGAGCTGGCGATCAGGGAGATGGGCATCTCCTTCACCATTTACAGCGAGGGCGGCAATATCGACCGCGCCTGGCCCTTCGATATCATTCCGCGCATCATCCCGGACCGGGAGTGGCAAAAGATCAGTCGCGGGCTGGCCCAGCGCAGCCGCGCCCTCAACTGTTTCATCAACGACATTTATAACAAGCAGAAAATCCTCGCAGATGGGCTCCTGCCCGCCGATATCGTGCTCGATTCAGGCAACTACAAGCCCCAGTGCGCCGGGGTAACGCCCCGTTATGGCGCATGGGCCCATGTCTGTGGCACCGATCTGGTGCGCAATAAGGACGGCAAGTTTTACGTGCTGGAGGACAACCTGCGGGTGCCTTCGGGCGTTTCCTATATGCTCGAGAACCGGGAGATCACCAAACGGGTACTGCCGGAGCTGTTCGAGGACTACAGCATCCTTCCGGTGGACGACTACCCCTCCCGCCTGTACAGCACCCTGGCCTCCCTGTCGCCGCGGGATCGGCGGCGGCCCTGTATCGTGGTGCTGACCCCGGGAATATACAATTCCGCCTACTTCGAGCACGCCTACCTGGCCCAGGGTATGGGCGCCGAACTGGTCGAGGGCTCGGACCTGTTCGTGGACGCGGACGACTGCCTCTACATGCGCACCGTTGACGGCCCGGCGCGGGTGGATGTGGTGTACCGCCGCATCGACGACGACTTCCTCGACCCGGAGGTTTTCCGCAAGGACTCGACCCTGGGCATACCCGGCATCATGCGCGCCTGGACAAAGGGCAATGTGGCCATCGCCAACGCCCCGGGCAGCGGTGTCGCGGACGACAAGGTGGTCTATGCCTTCGTGCCGGCGATGATTCGCTATTACCTCGGGGAAGATCCCAGCCTGGCCAGTGTCAAAACCTACCTGTGCATGCACCAGCCGGACCGGGACTACGTGCTGGCCAACCTGGACAAGCTGGTGGTGAAGCCCGCCAATGAATCCGGCGGCTACGGCATCATGGTCGGCCCCCATTCCAGCGCGGCGAAGCGCGCGGAGTTCGCCAGGCTGATCGAGGCCAACCCGCGCAACTACATCGCCCAGCCCACCCTGTCGCTGTCCACCGCACCCACCTTCATCAATGACGCCGTGGAACCCAGGCACCTGGACCTGCGGCCCTTCATCCTGCAGGGCAGGGACACCTGGGTTACACCCGGCGGGCTGACCCGGGTGGCGCTGGTAAAGGGTTCGCTGGTGGTCAACTCCTCCCAGGGCGGCGGCAGCAAGGACACCTGGATCGTGGAGGGCAAGGGCTGATGATGATGCTCTCCCGCGTCGCCGAGCGACTGTACTGGATGGCCCGCTACCTGGAGCGGGCCGAGGATACCGCGCGCCTGACCAAGGCCTATACCCACCTGATCATGGATATTCCCTCCGTATCCCAACCGGGCTGGGATATCCTGGTGCGTATCCTCGACGCCCAGGCCCAGTTCAGCGAACACCACCGGGCCTGCAACGAGCAGAACGTGCTGAAATTCCTCGTTGCCGAGGAGGACAACCCGGGCAGCGTTCACTTCTGCATCAGGGCCGCGCGGGAAAACGTGCGCACCACCCGGGACGTGTTGCCCGAGGAGGTCTGGGAGCACGTCAACGGCCTCTATCTCTATTCCCAGGAATACGCCGCCAAATCGGTGGGGCGGCGCAACCGTTACCAGTTCCTGGACCAGGTCATCGCCCGCTGCCAGATGATCAGCGGCCTGCTCATGTCCACCCTGTGCCGCGATCACGCCTACCGCTTTATCAAGCTGGGTGCCCTGCTGGAGCGGGCCGACATGACCACCCGCATCATCGACGTGGGCGCCGGTGCCTTGTTGGGCAACGAACGGCTCAGCACGGCGGTGGACCCATTGATCTGGGCCGCCCTGCTGCAGTCACTGTCCGCCATGGGCACCTATCGCAGGACCATCGGGCCGCTGGTGGAAGCCAACGCCGTGGTGAACTTCGTCTTTCGCGAGCCCGCCCTGCCCCGTTCGGTCAGGTTTTGCCTGGACGGCATCCGGCGCGAGCTGCTGCCGCTGAAACACCACGAGGCGGCCATCCGGGTGCTGGACCAGTCCCTGCAGGGCCTGGAGCAGTTCGACGCGGAAACGGCCGAGCGCCAGCAACTGCACGATTTCATCGATCATTTCCAGCTGGAGTTGAACACACTCGGCAACATGATCAGCACTACCTGGTTCATGTCCCGCGTGGATACGTCCGGCGTGGATACGTCCGGCGTGGCATACGTCCGCAGGCGTGGCAACGTCAGGCGGGGTATGAGCCATTCTCCGGGGCAGGCCCGGCCAAAACAGGCGGTAGGCAGGCAATGACCATACGCGTCGCGATCAACCATCGCACCTCATACAAATTTGACCGCCCGGTAAGCATGTCGCCCCACACGGTGCGCCTGCGCCCGGCCCCCCACTCGCGCACCCCGATCCACGCCTACAGCCTGAAGATCAAACCGGCGGAACACTTCATCAACTGGCAGCAGGACGCCTTCGGCAACTACCTGGCGCGACTGGTGTTCCCGGGCAAATGCACCGAGTTCGAGGTGGATGTCGAAGTCATCGCCGATATGACGACGATCAACCCCTTCGACTTCTTCGTGGAAGATTACGCCGAGAAATTTCCCTTTGAATATACCGCCCAGCTCAGGGGTGAGTTGCTGCCCTACCTCGAGACCCTCGAGGGCGGCCCGTTGTTCGACCAATTCCTGGCCGGGGTGAATGTCAAACGGCGCCCCCTCAACGACTTCCTGGTGGACATCAACCAGCAGCTGCAGCGGCAGATCGAATACCTGGTGCGGCTGGAGCCCGGCATCCAGACCCCGGAGGAAACCCTCGAAAAGGCCAGGGGGTCCTGCCGGGACTCGGCCTGGCTGCTGGTGCAACTGCTGCGCCACCTGGGGCTGGCGGCGCGCTTCGCGTCGGGTTACCTGGTGCAGCTCAAGCCGGATGAAAAATCCCTGGACGGGCCCTCCGGCGCCGCTGAGGACTTCACCGACCTGCACGCCTGGTGCGAGGTGTACCTGCCGGGCGCCGGCTGGGTGGGCCTGGACCCGACCTCCGGCCTGTTCGCCAGCGAGGGCCATATTCCCCTGGCCTGCACGCCGAATCCGGTGTCGGCGGCGCCCATCGTCGGCGCCACCGACAAATGCGAGGTGACATTCGACTTCAGCAACACGGTGACGCGCATCCTGGAGGACCCGCGGGTCACCAAGCCCTACAGCGAGGAGCAGTGGCAACATATCCTGGCGCTGGGCAGGGCCGTCGACCGCGAGTTCGAGCGGGATGACGTGCGCCTGACCATGGGCGGCGAGCCGACTTTCGTCTCGATCGACGACATGGAGTCCGCCCAGTGGAACACCGATGCCCTGGGCGACGACAAGCTCAGCCTGGCGAAGACCCTGCTGCTGCGCCTGCGCGACCGCTTTGCGCCCCAGGGCCTGCTGCACTACGGCCAGGGCAAGTGGTACCCGGGGGAGGAAATACCGCGCTGGGCGCTGGGGGTGTTCTGGCGCAAGGACGGCGAACCCCTGTGGAAAAACGCCGCACTGCTGGCCCGGGTCGACAAGGATTACGGCCACGACATCGACACGGCCGCCCGCTTTGGCCAGCACCTGTGCGACCTGCTGCAGCTGCCGCGCAAATGCTGCCAGGCCGCCTATGAGGACGGCCTCTACTACCTGATGCAGGAACAGAACCTGCCGAAGAACCTCGACCTGCTGGCCCAGAAACTCAAGGGCGAGCCTGGATCGCCGGCGCCTGGCCCGCCTGATCGAGCGCGGCTTCACCGTGCCCATCGGGCGTGGTCATCCCGCTGCGGCGCAGCACCGGCTGGCCGCTGGCCGAGGAGGGCAAGAACTGGCACAGCAGCCTCTGGCCGATGAAGCGCGAGCGCATCACCCTGATCCCCGGCGACTCGCCCGATGGGGCTGCGCCTGCCGCTCAACGATCTGCCCGAACTGGCAAAGAAAGCCGACCGCTTCACCGCCCCAGCGCGATCCTTTCGAACCCCGCGATGCGCTGGTCAAGCGCGCCGACATGCAGTTTGGCAGCGGCGGGGAGACACCGGAGGCGGAGTCTGCCGGACCCGGATGATTACGAGGCGGTGGTGCGCACCGCCCTGTGCCTGGAGCCGCGCGGCGGTCGCCTGCACGTCTTCATTCCGCCGCTGGAATACCTGGAAGATTACGTCGAGCTGGTGGCGGCCATAGAGGACACCGCCGCCGCGCTGAAGCTGCCGCTGATCATCGAGGGCTATGAGCCGCCCCGGGACCCGCGCCTGCAGAAACTGCTGGTGACGCCCGACCCCGGCGTCATCGAAGTCAACGTGCATCCCTCCAACAACTGGGAGGAGCTGGTCGACATCACCACGGCGCTGTACGAGGAGGCGCGGCTGTCACGCCTGTCCACCGAGAAGTTCATGCTCGACGGCCGCCACACCGGCACCGGCGGCGGCAACCACATCACCCTGGGCGGCGCCACCCCGGCGGACAGCCCGCTGCTGCGCCGCCCCGACCTGCTGCGCAGCCTGATCACCTTCTGGCAGCACCACCCCAGCCTCTCCTACCTGTTCTCGGGCATGTTCATCGGCCCCACCAGCCAGGCGCCGCGGGTGGACGAGGGCCGCGACGAGATGCTGTACGAGCTGGAGGTCGCCTTCGCCCAGATGTCCGACGGCGAGGTGCCCCAGCCCTGGCTGGTGGACCGCCTGCTGCGCAACCTGCTGATCGATGTCACCGGCAACACCCACCGGGCCGAATTCTGCATCGACAAGCTGTACTCGCCCAACAGCGCCACCGGCCGCCTGGGCATCCTCGAGTTCCGGGGCTTTGAGATGCCGCCCCACAGCCGCATGGCGCTGGTCCAGGCCCTGCTGCTGCGCTGCCTGGTGGCGCGCTTCTGGAAGCAGCCCTACCACAAGCCACTGGTGCGCTGGGGTACCGAGCTGCACGACCGCTTCATGCTGCCGCACTACATCTGGCAGGACATGAAGTTCGTGGCGGAAGACCTGCAGGCCCACGGCTACCCTTTCGACCTGGACTGGCTGGCGCCCTTCGAGGAGTTCCGCTTTCCCCACTACGGCCGGGTGCAACTCGACGACATCGAGCTGGAACTGCGCTGGGCGGTGGAGCCCTGGCATGTGCTGGGGGAGGAAACCACCAGCTTCGGCACCTCGCGCTACGTCGACTCGTCGGTGGAGCGGCTGCAGCTGAAGGCCACCGGGCTGACCGAGGGCCGCTATGTGCTGTCCTGCAACGGCCGCCGGGTGCCCATGCGCAACACCGGCCGGCACGGGCGAATATCGTGGGCGGCGTGCGCTATCGCGCCTGGCAGCCGCCGTCGGCCCTGCACCCCCTGATCGGCGTGCACGTGCCCCTGGTGTTCGACCTGATCGACACCTGGAACGGGCGCTCCATCGGCGGCTGCACCTACCATGTGTCGCACCCTGGCGGGCGCAGCTACGAGACCTTCCCGGTCAATTCGCTGGAGGCGGAATCCCGGCGCATCAACCGCTTCGATACGGTCAGCCACAGCCAGGGGCCGTTCATGCCGCAGCCGGAAGTGAACGCGCTGCGCGAGTTCTTCCCCAGCCACACCATACCCAGGCCGATGGAGCCGCCGCCGGAGGAGGCGCCGGGTGAATATCCTTACATCCTGGACATGCGCAGCCCGCGGCGCCGCTAGTGCGGCCCGCTGCAAGTCCCGGGTTGGTTGCGAGCAGAAGGATGCGTATATAATGCCGCACCGGATAAGAAGCGGCGGGCCTGCCGGGCCAGGCTGCCCCCAATACCCCAGCAGGAATTTTGCGTGTCAAATCCCAGCTCGTCACCCGGCCTGACCCAGGCGCAGAACCAGGGTCAGGGCCCGGCAACACCGCTTGCCCCGGGACCCATGGACTACCAGGTTCCCGCGGGCCTGCTGGACGACGTGCACGCCGCCGACGGCAGCGTCAAGCCCCAGTGGCAGTACCTCCTCACCAGTTTTCGCGACCTCGGCCCGCAGCTGCTGCAGGAGCGCGAGGAGAAAATCCAGCGGATCCTGCGGGACGATGGCGCCACCTACAACCTGTACGGCCAGGAGAGCGGACCCGGCAACGCCTGGGCACTCGACTCCGTGCCCCACATCATCGGCAGCGAGGACTGGGCCCGGATCGAGGCCGGGCTGCTGGAGCGGGCGGAGCTGTTCAACCTGATCCTGCGGGATATCTACGGCCCCCGCATGCTGCTGCGCCACGGCGCGCTGCCGCCCGAGGCCCTGTTCTCGCACAGCGGCTTCCTGCGCGCCTGCCAGGGCATCCAACTGCCGGGGGAACACGAGCTGATGCTGCACGCGGTGGACATGGTGCGCCAGGCCGACGGCAGCATGTGCGTGCTGTCGGACCGCACCCAGGCGCCCAGCGGCGTCGGCTACGTGCTGGAAAACCGCCTGGTGATGTCGCGGGTATTCCCCAGTATCTACCGCGAGAGCCACGTCCACCGTATCGCCAGTTTCTACCAGCGCCTGCGCCTGAAGCTGACCTCGCTGTCGCCCAGCGATGAGCTGCCCTGCATCGCCCTGCTCACCCACGGCGGCAAGGACGAAACCCGCTTCGAGTACGCCTACCTGGCGAACTACCTCGGCCTGCCGCTGGTGCAGAGCGGCGACCTGGTGGTGCGCAATGGTTTCCTGTGGATGAAATCCCTCGACGGCCTGACCCGGGTGGACGTGCTGCTGCGCCGGGTGGATGACCTGCTGTGCGACCCCGTGGAGTTGCGCAGCGACTCGCGCATGGGCGTGCCGGGCCTGCTCGAGGTAGTCCGCAATGGCCGTGTCGCCGTGGTAAACCCGCTCGGCGCCGGCGTGCTGGAAAACCCGGTGCTGCTCAAGTTCCTGCCCGAAATCAGCAGGAGCCTGCTGGGTCGCGAGCCGCGCCTGGCCTCGGTCAAGACCTACTGGTGCGGGGACGAGAAGGATCTGCAGTTCGTCAGCGCCAATATCCAGGAGCTGATTATCAAGCCGATCTTTCGCGGCAGCGGCATGGTCAGCGTCTGGGGCGGCGACCTGAACGGGGAACAGCGAACCGCACTGCTGGCCAGGATCCGCCGGAACCCGTTCCAGTTCGTCGCCCAGGACCGGCTGGGGAAGGCCCACCTGCCCAGCTTCGCGGAGCAGGCACTGGAGCCACGACCGGCCATACTGCGCACCTATTCGGTCGCCACTGACAGCTCCTACATGGTGATGCCGGGCGGCCTGACCCGGATCGGCAACAACCCCGGCGGCGGGGTCATCAGCATGCAATCCGGCAGCCCCAGCAAGGACACCTGGGTGACCGCCACGGAACCCGAGCGCTTCGTGCAGAGCGAGGCTGTACCCGACGCACCGGGCACTAATACCGACTCGGGCATGGTAAGCCTGCCCAGCCGGGTGGTGGAAAACCTGTACTGGATGGGTCGCTACGCCGAGCGGGGCGAGGCGGGCCTGCGGCTGCTGCGGACGGTCTTCGTGCTGCTCAACGGCGAGGTGCCCGTCACCCTCGAGGCCAAGCGTATCCTGCTGCAGGCCGTCACCCAGGTCACCGCTACCCAACCCGGGTTTGTGAATGCGCCCAAGGCTTTGCTGGCCAGCCCGGATGAAGAGCTGCTGCGAGTGATCCAGGACGGCAGCAGGGTGGGCAGCATCAAGTTCACCCTGAACTCGATGCTCGCCAGCGCCGAGGAGTCCAAGGAGCTGCTCTCGACCGACACCCTGCGCGTCATCAACGACCTGCACGACGAACTGGACGGCCTGGATGTCGCCCTCGCAGGCGGCCTGGCGTCGGCGCCGGAGGAGGCGCTGGACCCCCTGGTCACCTGCCTGGTGGCGCTGGCGGGGCTGATGCAGGAAAACATGGTGCGCAGCGTGGGCTGGCGCTTCATGGAGCTGGGCAAGCGGGTAGAGCGCGCGGAACAGATCATCACCACGCTGCGGGTCCTGACCGCGCCGGTGGCGGGTGAGGCAGACCGGTCGACCCTGCTGCTGGCACTGTTGACCACCATGGATATCGTCATCACCTACCGCCGCCGGGGGCGCCAGCGCGCCGGTATCGAGCTGGCCCTGGAGCTGATCATGCTCGACTCCAGCAACCCGCGCTCGCTGCTGTTCCAGCTCGAGCGCCTGCAGCAACATCTGGTCGAACTGCCCGGCATGCGGTCCGGCGCCAGCGCGCTGGAAGAGGAGGAACGCACCCTGCTGGGGGCCTCGACCACGCTGAAACTGGCGCGGCTACCGCAGCTGCTGGCAGTGGCGCAGGGCAAACGGCCAGCCATGGAAGAATTGCTGGCGGAGCTGGATCGCCTCCTGCTGGACTTCAACACCCTGATCAGCGACAAGCATTTCGATCACCGCACCGATGCCCAGCAATTGCTGGCCACGGTCTTCGGGGGCGCCAACTGATGCACTACCGTGTGCGCCATATCACCCGCTACAAATACTCCAGCAGGGTGACCCACTGCTACAACCAGGTCAACATGACGCCGCGGGACACCGAGCGCCAGCGCTGCCTCAAAAACCGTATCACGGTCTCGCCGACACCGGCGGTCACCCACAAGCGCACGGACTATTTCGGTAACAAGTCGTTCCACTTCGAGATCCAGAAACCCCACACCGAGCTGGTGATCACCGCCGATAGCGACATCCAGATCAATGACCTCGACAGCGTGCTGAACCTGGACCTCGGGGAGTCCTACGGCCATGCACTGCAAACGCTGGCCGGCACCCACTCCAAGGCAACGCTCGAGGCCCGCGAATTCCTGCTCAATTCCCCCATGGTCGAAACCAGTGAGGCCCTGGCGGAGTACGCCCGCCCCTCGTTTCATGCCGAGCGCTCGCTGCGCGCCTGCGTGCACGACCTGACCCAGCGGATTTTCGCCGACTTCGCCTACGACCCCGGGTTCACCACCATCGCCACGCCGCTGGCGGATGTGCTGGCGCACCGGCGCGGGGTCTGCCAGGACTTTGCCCATCTGCAGGTGGGCTGCCTGCGCTCCCTCGGCGTCCCGGCCAAGTATGTGTCGGGCTATATCGAGACCCTGCCCAAGCCCGGGGAGAAAAAGCTGGTGGGGGCGGACGCCACCCACGCCTGGGTGGCCTATTACTGCCCGGAGGAAGGTTGGATTGAGTTCGATCCCACCAACAACGCCATCGCCGGCAGCCAGCACATCGTCACTGCCTTCGGTCGCGACTACCTCGACGTGACGCCCGTGAAAGGGGTCATCTTCGGCGGCGGCACCGCGCCTATCCTGGAAGTGTCGGTGGATGTGAGCCGGATCCCCGAGAGCGAGCAGGAACCGGCGTAGTTGACCGCCTACACGCTGCACTTTCTGCTAGAATCCGCGGCTTGTCGTTTTCCCCTCGCGAGTTGAGCAATGGCCCAGTACGTCTACACCATGAATCGGGTTGGCAAGGTTGTGCCGCCCAAGAAAACCATCCTGGAAAATATCTCCCTGTCCTTCTTCCCCGGCGCCAAGATCGGTGTGCTGGGCCTGAACGGCTCGGGCAAATCCACCCTGCTGCGGATCATGGCGGGGATCGACACCGATATCCTCGGCGAGGCCAGGCCCCAGCCCGGCATCAAGATCGGCTACCTGCCCCAGGAGCCCCAGCTGAACCCGGACAAGAACGTGCGCGGCAACGTGGAGGAGGGCCTGCAGGAGGCGGTCGATGCCCTCGCCGGCCTGGAGAAAGTCTACGCGGACTACGCCGAGCCGGATGCGGATTTCGACGCCCTGGCCAGGGAGCAGGCGCGGCTGGAGGACATTATCGAGGCCACCGACGCCCACAATCTCGACCACCAGCTGGAAGTGGCCGCCGACGCCCTGCGCCTGCCGCCCTGGGACGCGGACGTGACCACCCTGTCCGGCGGTGAGCGCCGCCGGGTCGCCCTGTGCCGCCTGCTGTTGTCCAACCCCGACATGATCCTGCTGGACGAGCCCACCAACCACCTCGACGCCGAGAGCGTGGCCTGGCTGGAGCGCTTCCTGCACGACTTCCCCGGCACCGTGGTGGCCATCACCCACGACCGCTATTTCCTCGACAACGCCGCCGGCTGGATCCTGGAACTGGACCGGGGCCGCGGCATTCCCTACGAGGGCAACTACTCCGACTGGCTGGAGGCCAAGGAGACAGCGCCTGGCCCAGGAAAAACGCCAGGAGGCCTCCCACCAGCAGGCCATCAAGGCCGAGCTGGAGTGGGTGCGCTCCAACCCCAAGGGCCGGCAGGCCAAGAGCAAGGCCCGCCTGCAGCGCTTCGAGGAGCTGCAGTCCCAGGAATTCCAGAGCCGCAACGAGACCAACGAGATCTACATTCCACCCGGGCCGCGCCTGGGCGACAAGGTGATCGAGGTGAAGGACCTGCGCAAGACCTACGGCGACCGGCTCCTGTTCGAGCATGTCAGTTTCACGGTTCCCAAGGGCAGCATCGTCGGCATCATCGGCGCCAACGGCATGGGCAAGTCCACCCTGTTCCGGATCCTGATGGGTATCGAGCAGCCGGACGGCGGCGAGGTCAGTGTCGGCGAAACCGTGCAGCTGGGCTATGTCGACCAGTCCCGGGACGACCTCGACGGCAGCAAGACCGTGTGGCAGGAGGTCTCCGACGGGCTGGACATCATCCGCATCGGCAACTACGAGGTGCAGTCCCGCTCCTACGTCGGCCGCTTCAACTTCAAGGGCTCCGACCAGCAGAAATTCGTCAAGGACCTCTCCGGCGGTGAGCGCAACCGCCTGCACCTGGCCAAGCTGCTGAAGCAGGGCGCCAACGTGCTGCTGCTGGACGAACCGACCAACGACCTCGACGTGGAAACCCTGCGCGCCCTGGAGGAGGCCCTGCTGGCCTTCCCCGGCGCCGCCCTGGTGATCTCCCACGACCGCTGGTTCCTGGACCGCATCGCCACCCATATCCTGGCCTACGAGGACGATGGCAACGTGGTGTTCCACGAGGGCAACTTCACCGACTACGAGGAGGACCGCAAGGCACGGCTCGGCGCCGCGGCGGACCAGCCGCACCGGCTGAAATACCGCAAGCTGAAGTAGCTCGCGCGGGGCGGGACATCCGGCGGAAACGGCCATTTAGCTATCGCATTGGCCGGGATGGGGCGCTATAGTTTCCCCGGGACGATTAGCGAGATAGCAAGAGGGCTGTAATGACGAAACCCCCCGCCGAACAGCGCCAGTTCACCCGCGTCGCGCTGGACCTGCCGGTAGACGTACACCAGGGCGGCAGCATGTGGCCGCAACAGCTGATCGACATTTCCCTGTCCGGCGTCGCCACCACCCAACCCGACCTCTGGGACGCCCAGTACAACGAGCCGTTCACCCTCATCATCCACACTTCCGGCAAGCGCGACGACGACAGCGCCGAGCTGGAGCTGTACGCCTACCTCCAGCACGTGGAGGCCGGCCGCCTGGGTTTCGCCGTGCAGCATGTGGACCGGGAGAACATCGAGCCGCTGCGCGCAGTTGCTGGAAGCGCATATGGACACTGCCCCACTGGAGGAGGAGCTCGGCCGGCTGGAGTGACGGCATACGTTACGTTCCTGGCTCTCCGAGGCCGGGCACGACCGGGTACCAGCCCCTCGAAAAGGCCGCAGCTCCGCAAACAAAAGTGGCTGCTGCGCAACTCGACGATTTTTCGCTGCGCGAAAAATTCGGACTCGGACAGTCCCGAAAAGCGGGTAGGCCCTCTCGCAGAAAGCTCCACTTTTGTTTGCTGCGCTAAGCGCGACCTGATGTTTTCGCGGGGCTGGTACCCGGCCGCGCCCTCGGATTTCGCGCTATTCCGAGAGTTGCCCGGAACGTTGTAGTAGCGCTCGATCCGAGCGCTGAGTGTCGGGGTACTTGCAGCGCTGGACCGTCTGCAGCCATGGATGGCCGACACCGAGCCCACATGGACGGGTTTACGGCGTGTCCAGCGATGCTTGCACCGATGCTCAGTGCGGCCTATCACGATCAAAACTCTCCGACCATAAACACTATCCTGGTTTTCAGAACGCCCCAGGCGAATACCTCAATCCAGCGCCTCCAGCGCCTCGGCCAGTTTCGCCACCGCGATCACCTGCATGCCCTTGATCTCGCCCTTGGGTGCATTGCCCTTGGGCACGATGGCGCGCCTGAAACCGTGCTTGGCGGCCTCCGCGAGACGCTCCTGGCCGCTGGGCACCGGGCGGATCTCGCCGGACAGGCCCACCTCGCCGAAAATCACCATGTCCCGGGGCAGGATCCGGTCGCGGTAGCTGGAGACGATAGCCAGCAGCAGGGCCAGGTCGGCGCTGGTCTCCAGCACCTTGACCCCGCCCACCACGTTGGCGAACACATCCTGGTCGCCCACCTGCAGGCCGCCGTGGCGGTGCAGCACCGCCAGCAGCATGGCCAGGCGGTTCTGCTCCAGCCCCACCGCCACCCGGCGCGGATTACCCAGCTGGCTGTCATCCACCAGTGCCTGGATCTCCACCAGCAGTGGCCGGGTGCCCTCCCACACCACCATCACGGCGCTGCCCGAGGCCGGCTCAGCTGCTGCGATCCAGAAAAATGGCCGAGGGGTTTTTGACCTCGCGCATGCCGCGGTCCGGTCATGGCGAACACGCCCAGCTCGTTGACCGCGCCGAAGCGGTTCTTCTGCCCGCGCAGGGTGCGGAAGCGGGAGTCGTCGGTGCCTTCGAGCAGGATCGAGCAGTCGATCATATGCTCCAGCACCTTGGGCCCCGCCAGGGAGCCGTCCTTGGTGACGTGGCCCACCAGGAACAGCACCGTGCCGGTCTGCTTGGCGAAGCGGGTGAGGTAGGCGGCGCACTCGCGCACCTGGGAGACGCTGCCGGGGGCGGAGGCGAGCTCCGCCGTATGCACGACCTGGATGGAGTCCACCACCACCACCCGGGGCTGGAACTCCTCCAGCGCGGCGACAATGGTTTCCACATTGGTCTCCGACATCAGCCGCAGCCGGTCCGTGGGCAAGCCCAGCCGCTTGGCGCGCATGGCCACCTGCTGCAGCGATTCCTCGCCGGTGATGTACAGGGCCTCCATGTGCGCCGCCAGGTGGCACATGGTCTGCAGCAGCAGGGTGCTCTTGCCCGCCCCCGGGTTGCCGCCTACCAGAATCGCCGAACCGGGCACCAGGCCGCCCCCCAGCACCCGGTCGAACTCTTCCGCGCCGGTGGAGAAGCGGGGCAAGTCCGCAAGGTCGATATCCTGCAGGACCCGGGCGCCGGCCAGGGCACCGGCGAATCCGGCCCGGTTGGCGCCGGCCCCGCCCCCCGCGCGGCCCGCTCCCTTGCCGGCGCCCGGACCCAGGCGAATCTCGGCCAGCGTATTCCAGGCCCCGCAGTCGCTGCACTGGCCCTGCCACTTGGCGTAGTCCGAGCCGCAGTCGTTACAGACGAAGGCGGTTTTCTGTTTTGCCATGGGTATCCCCGAAAAAATCAGGCGCCTGGCTATGAGTCGCCCCGCAAGCTGCGGTATCCTACCAGACTTGCGACACGACTCTCCGGAAATCACGATGTCAGATTCCTCCCTGGTCCCCGAGCGCCAGCTCGTCTTCTCGCCCGCCCTGGCGGCGACGATCGGCCTGGGAGAGGCGATCCTGCTGCAACACCTGCAGGGCTTGTTCGAGCACCACAGCCCCGAGCTGCATGGCGGCCACGCCTGGCTCAGCGTGGAGCGCGCGCTGCCTGCTGCGGCCCCTGCCCTTCTGGAGCATCGAGGACCTGCAGCGCATCAGCCGCAGCCTGGCGGACAAGGGCGTGCTGCTGGTCGACTCGCCGCCGCTGCAGCACGAGCGAGCGCCTGGTGTTCGCCGTCAACGAGCCGGTGCCGCAGGCCGATTCCCCCGCGGCGCGCCAGCCCGCCCGCCATACCCGACCCGGCGCAGCGCCGGCCTGCTGCCCCTGCACTGGTCGCCCGAGCGAAGACCTGCTGCAGTTGCTGGCCCTCAACCACAACATACCGCGCCAGTTCGCCCTCGACCAACTGGAGGATTTCATCTTTTACTGGCGCGAGCGCGGCGAAACCAGCCACGCCTGGGAAAACAAGTTCCGCCAGCATGTCATCAGCAACTGGCGCCGCCACCAGCAGGACCAGGCCGAGGCGTTTCGGGACCCCGGCGGCGCGGCTGGACAACAACTGGCGCCCCAGCGCGGACGCCCTGGAAATCATGGAGCGCGGCGGACATCGACCGGGACTTTATCGACGAGGCCATTCCCGAGTTCATCCTGTACTGGCGCGAGCGCGGCGCCGCGCCCAAGGAACTGAATTCGAAAGTTTATCCAGCACATCCGTATCCAGTGGGCCAAGTACAGCTCCAGCCTGGAGCACAGCACCGAACCCAAGCGCATCACCGAGCAACTGGCAACCCGCCGAGGATGTGTTCGACATCCTGCGCATGTCGCATATCGACACCGAATTTGCCCGGTCGCTACTGCCCGAGTTCATCGTATACTGGCGCGACAGCAACCAGGCGCATACATCCTGGAACAGCAAATTTCTACAGCATGTGAAATACCACTGGGCCAAACGCCACCAGATCGAACAAGCGGGACACAGCCATGCCGGACAGCAGGGAACTAGTACAACGGGTCGCACAAGGGATCGCAGCCTCCAGCAGGACCTCACCGACACCTCGTGGGCAGACTGAGACCGGCCGCAGCGCAGGCGACCGAGGCGCACGTCGAGGCGCTCAACCAGGTCTTCGCCCTGTTCCGGCTGAACTACCACAACCAGTACTACGCCGCGTTCCCCGATGCCGAGCAGCTGCGGCAAATCAAGAAATTGTGGCTGGAATCGCTGTCGGACTATCCGGTGGAGCAGATTCTCAAGGGCGCAAAACACGCGATCGAGACACAGTGAATACCTGCCCACGCTGAACCGCATGCTGGAATGCTGCCAGCAGGGCCTGGCCGATTTCGGCCTGCCCGCCGCACACGACGCCTATGTGGAAGCCTGCCGCGCGGCCTCGCCCAAATCCGCCCAGGCCTGGAGTCATCCGGCTGTCTACCTGGCCGGTCGCGACAGCGACTGGTTCTTCCTCGCCAACAATACCGAGCGCACCAGCTGGCCGGTGTTCAAGGCGCACTATGAACGCTACTGCACGCGCGTGCTGCGCGGGGAGTCGCTGGCCATACCGCAACCGGCGGCACTGGAGCAAGAGCCTGGCAAGCCGCTGCCCTGTGAGGAGCAGCTGGCCAGGCTGAAGGCACTGCGGGAGCAAACCGGTCTGTAGGAGCCTGCCGGGCTCAGGATTGATCTACTGCCGCTGCGCCACCGGCCTACTCGAACAGTCTGTGCAGGCGTTCGAGTTCGGATGGGGTCCAGCCTTCGGGTTCGGCCAGGGCAAGCCAGGCCTCGATATAGTCGGCCGCCGCGAATTCGTGGCCGAAGCCGGGTGGCGCGGTGCCGACAACCATATCCGCGGCCAGTTGCAGCATGGTGACGACAGGAAACCAGCGCAGATCGGCAGAGACATCGGGGCCGCGCGGCTCGCGCATCCAGTCAGGTTCGCTCCAGGCGATACTCGGATCGAAAAAGGTGATGGGATCGCTGGCGTATTGCAAAAAGACGATGCGAAAATCGTTCCATGCCGCGTATCCCTCCAGGGGGCCGCTGGTCTGGTTCATGAAACGGGCCACGGCTCCGCCGCGATAGCGCGGCAACCAGGCCGGCGATCCCGGCTCCCGGTCCCGGGTCATGCGGCGCCAACTGTCGTTGCGAAAGGGCGGGCCGCTCCAGAGCGCCCCTGAAAAAGGCGCATCGATGATGTCGAACAGGTTGAATGACAGGTCGGAATTCAGCGAGCCCAGGCTCAGGCCGTTCAGGAACAGGCGTGGCCGCGCGTCAGCCGGAAGCGTGCGCCAGTAACCATATATCTCGACAAATACCGCCCGGGCGTTTTCCGCACCGTAGGCGGCCTGGGTCAGCAGGGCCAGGGGGCTGTTCAGGTAGGAATACTGCACGGCGACCGTGGCGACATCGCCGCGAAACAGGTACTCGGCCGGGTCCTGCGACGCCTCGTCCACCCAGCCGGTTCCGGTCGGCGTCACCAGCAGCAGGACCGAGCGCTCAAAACCGCCAGCGCGTTTCAGTTCCTCCAGCGCCAGCCGCGCCCGCTGCTCGGGCGTGTCGGCCGAGTTGAGCCCCACGTATACGCGCACCGGCGCGGGCACCGCCGTCCCGAAGAAGGCGCTGAGGTCTTCTGCGTCGGGCCCGCTGGAAATAAAACGCCGCCCCTGGCGGCCGAGCTGCTGCCAGGCGACCAGTGACTCCGCGCTGCCCGTCTGTTCCGGGCGCGAGGGTTGTGGCAGGTCGTCCTCGATCAGCGCATCCAACTGCGCAAACGACTGGTCGGCCGTCCGCAGCATGAAATTGAACAGCACACCGTCGACCGCGGACCAGAACAACAACACCGCGAGGACGATACCCACCAGGTGCGAAATGCGCGGCGGCACATAGCGTGCGAGCTGGCTTGACAGGACATGGAAGGTGCGCCGGAACAGTCGCGCCAGGGTCAGCAGCACCGCAAACACCAGGGCCGCGACGGGACCGACAGCGGCGGGCCGCAAACCGGCGGAATCCTCCATGCCCATCATGGCGCGCAGGGAATCCTGCCAGGAGGAGGCCTGCCACAGGAAATAGACCGCGATCAGTGCACACAGCACCGCCGCGCCAAGCGTCAGCAGGCGAGAGAGGCGCGGCGCAGCGAGGGGTAGTTGCAGGAATTTCCACAGCGCGAGGCCGGCGACGCCAAAGCCATAGCCGATGGCGAATGACACGCCCGCCAGCAGGCCCTGCACCGCGGGCGGCCGCGGCAGCAGCGACGGCGTCAGCGAGACGGACAGGAACACCGTGCCCAGCAATACTCCGACAATGCTCAATCTGAAAATGGACCGGATGTACTCTTGGGACAGCATGGCGGATGCGCTCGGCAAACCAGATGGGAGTAAGGCAGAGTATACCCCCGTAGAGAACCCGGGTCTGCTCCCGCGCCGCGATACCGGCGCCGAGGCCGGCCGGCAACCTGTGCCGTCTGCGGTAGCGGGAGGGGCTAGGCCTGGGACTGGGCCGCAGCCGCTTCCTTGACCAGGGTCTGCAGCTCGCCGTTTTCGTACATCTCGGTGACGATATCGCAGCCGCCGACCAGCTCGCCATTCACCCACAGCTGGGGAAACGTCGGCCAGTTGGCGTACCTGGGCAGGTTGGCCCGAATGTCCGGATTGGCGAGGATATCGACGTAGGCGAAGCGCTCGCCGCAGGCCATCAGGGCCTGCACGGTGCGGGCCGAAAATCCGCACTGGGGCTGGTTGGGGGATCCCTTCATGTAGAGCAGGATGCTGTTGCTGGCGATTTGCTCTTTGATTGTCTCGATAATATCCATTGCCTGTCCTATGCCTTCACTGTTGCGCGCAGCTGTGCGTTTCCGACGCCAGCATTTCACTGGCCGCCCTGCCCTGCGCCGGGGCGCCATTCTACCCTATTCCACAGGCTCGCTGTCCATTGGGACCACAAACGGGCCCACTGGTTCACCGCCGGGGCAAGCCGATTGCCAAGCTTTGGCGATGGCGCTATAGTCGGCGCTTCCGAGGCAGCTCCCGCTGCCTTTTTGCGTTTATAGGAGTTCGAGATTGATGTCGGCGTTGATGCAGACTTATACCAGGTTGCCGGTGACCTTCAGTCACGGCGAGGGCGTATACCTGTATGACACCGCCGGCCGCCGCTACCTCGACGCCATCGCCGGCATCGCCGTCAACGGCCTGGGGCACGCCCATCCGGCGGTCACCGCCGCCATTCGGGAACAGGCAGACAAACTGGTGCACACCTCCAACCTCTACCGCATCGAGGCCCAGGAGCAGCTGGGCGAGGTGCTGACCGGCGTCGCCGGTATGGAGAACTGCTTTTTCGGCAACTCGGGCGCGGAGGCCAACGAGGCGGCGCTCAAGCTGGCGCGCCTGTACGGCCACCAGCGCGAAATAGACAAGCCCGCCATCGTGGTACTGGAGGGCGCCTTTCACGGGCGCACCCTGGCCACCCTGAGCGCCACTGGCAACCGCAAGATCCAGGCCGGTTTCGAACCCCTGGTGACAGGCTTCACCCGCGCCCCGCGCAACGATGTGCAGGCGCTGCGCCAGATCGCCGCCAACAATCCCGCGGTGGTGGCGGTGTTGATGGAGCCGATCCAGGGTGAGAGTGGCGTGCATCCGCTCAGTGCTGAATACCTGCAGGCGGTGCGCGAAATCTGTGACCAGCAGGAGTGGCTGCTGATGCTGGACGAAGTGCAGACCGGCAATGGTCGCACCGGCAACTACTTCGCCTACCAGGGCATGGGGCTGGTGCCCGATGTGGTTACCACCGCCAAGGGCCTCGGCAATGGCATACCCATCGGCGCCTGCCTGGCGCGAGGCACCGCCGCCCGGGTACTGGGCGCGGGCCAGCACGGATCGACATTTGGCGGCAACCCACTGGTCTGCGCGACCGCGCTGGCCGTGATCAAAACCATTACCGACGAGGCCCTGGCGGCCAACGCCACTGCCATGGGACAGCTCATCGTCGAAAGCCTGCGGGCCGACAGCGCGGCGGCGGCGAAGATCGTCGAGATCCGCGGCCGTGGCCTGATGCTGGGCATCGAGCTGCGCACGGAGTGCGGCGAGCTGGCACAGCGGGCACTCGAGGCAGGGCTGCTGATCAATGTAACCGCGGGCAACACCATACGCCTGCTGCCGCCGCTGATCATCAATGCCCGGGAAGCGCAGGAACTGGCTGCGGCGCTGGCCGGGCTGATCCAGCAAACCTAGGCGCGACCTTTCGCGGCATTCCCAGTCACCCGATCGACCCAACGGACCCGACCATGTCTGACACGCGGCATTTCCTCACATTACTGGATTTCAGCCCGGCGGAGCTGGAGCAGCTGATCAGGCGCGCCATGCAAATGAAGCAGGAGCAGCGGGCGGGCGTCGACCAGCGCGCTTTCCCGGGGAAAGTACTGGCCATGATATTCGCCAAATCCTCCACCCGCACCCGCGTCTCCTTCGAGACGGGCATGGCGCAACTGGGCGGTCACGCCATGTTCCTGTCCCCCCAGGACACCCAACTCGGCCGCGGAGAGCCGATAGAGGACAGCGCCCGGGTCATCTCGTCGATGGTCGACATCGTGATGATTCGCACCTTCGGCCACGATATCGTGGAGCGCTTCGCCGCCCACTCCAGCGTTCCGGTGATCAACGGGCTGACCGATGATTTCCACCCCTGCCAGCTGTTGGCCGACATCCAGACCTGGGTCGAGCACCGCGGCAGCATCGCCGGCAAGACCGTGTGCTGGGTGGGGGACGGCAACAATATGTGCCAATCCTATATCAACGCCGCCCGGCAGTTCGACTTCGAGCTGCGGGTGGCCTGCCCGCCCGGCTTCGAACCCGACGCCCGCCTGGTGGCGGACAATGCGGCGCGGGTCAGGATCGAGCACGACCCCCTGCGCGCCGCAGCCGGCGCCGACCTGGTGGTCACCGACGTGTGGGCTTCAATGGGCCAGGAAGAAGAGCAGCTCAGGCGGGCCCGGGCCTTCGCCGGCTACCAGGTCAACGCCCAGCTGATGAGCCGGGCCGCCACTGACGCCCTCTACATGCACTGCCTGCCGGCTCACAGGGGCGAGGAAATCAGTGCCGAGCTGATGGACTCCCCCGCCACGGTCATCTGGGACGAGGCCGAGAACCGGCTGCATGCCCAGAAGGCCCTGATAGAAGCCCTGCTGCTGGCGAACGCCTAGGAACCTCTCAACTTAATATTGATTCGAGATATAAACCCCTTCCCATATAAAAAATTTATTGGTTCCACTCCTTCCGGGAGCTTCCAGGGCAGCGCCGGTAAGCAGCTGGCGGCTTGCGCGGTTAGCGGGTACAGACCCAGCGCCGTATGCACAACTTATCCACAGAATAAACCCAGTCTAGTGCTCTTGCATTGTGCCTGTCGGCGCTTTATCTTGTGTGCAAACCAGTTCTCTACCCCTATATGTTGGGTGTGGCGGCCAAAAAATGACCAAATAACTGTGCCTGGCCGACCCAGCAAACAAAAAAGCAGGCAATAACCCCGCGGCCGCAGTGCCGGCCGCCGGGGAGGGGCATTCAGGGCAGTCAGCCGATGCCGGGCCCGGGGGGCGGGCAGTGAGCGGGAGGATTCAAGCAGTGGTAATCCAACAACAATAAGGCATCAGGCCAGGACAGCGGAGCAGATATGTACACACAAACCAGTACCACGGGCAGCGCCAGCGCCACCCCGACCCAGGACAAAGCCACCGTCAACGCGAGCATAGCGGCGACAGCGCCAGGGCAAATGCGCGTCATCAAACGCAACGGCACCGTCGTACCCTTTGAAACCAGCAAGATCACGGTGGCGATCACCAAGGCCTTCCTGGCCGTGGAGGGCGGCAACGCCGCCGCCTCCAGCCGCATCCATGAAACCGTGGCGCGCCTGACCGAACAGGTCACCGCGACCTTCCAGCGCCGCATGCCCTCCGGCGGCACCATCCATATCGAGGATATCCAGGACCAGGTGGAGCTGTCGCTGATGCGCGCCGGCGAACACAAGATCGCCCGGGACTACGTCATCTACCGGGAAGAGCAGGCCCGCAAGCGTGCGGCCAAGCAGGCCCTGTCCCCGGCCACCCAGGCGGCCGCCGGCAATATCAAGGTCATCCAGCCGGACGGCAGCAGCGCGCCGCTGGACCTGGAGCGCATTCACACCATCGTCAACGAGGCCTGTGTCGGCCTTGAGGATGTGAGTGAAACCCGCATCCTCGACGAGGCCCTGCGCAACCTGTACGACGGCGTGACCGCCGCGGAATTGAGCACCTCACTGGTAATCACCGCCCGCACCATGATCGAGCAGGAGCCCAATTACACCTATGTATCCGCCCGCCTGCTGTGCGACAACCTGCGCGCCGAGGCCCTGAGCTTCCTCGGGGTGGCCACCAGCGCCACCCAGGGCGATATGCACACCCTTTACGCCCGGGCCCTCCCCGCCTACATCGAAAAGGGCGTGGCGCTGGAACTGCTGGCGCCCGAGCTCAAGGACTTCGACCTGGAGCGCCTCGGCCGCGCCCTGCTGCCCGAGCGCGACCTGCAGTTCACCTACCTCGGCCTGCAGACCCTGTACGACCGCTACTTCATCCACAGCAACGATGTGCGCATCGAGCTGCCACAGATTTTCTTCATGCGCGTCGCCATGGGCCTGGCCACCCGGGAAGATGACAGGAATGCCCGCGCCATAGAGTTCTACGAGCTGCTCTCGTCATTCGACTACATGGCATCCACGCCAACCCTGTTCAACGCGGGCACCCTGCGGCCGCAACTGTCCTCCTGCTACCTCACCACGGTACCGGATGACCTGCACGGTATTTACGGCGCCATCCAGGACAACGCCATGCTGTCCAAGTTCGCCGGCGGCCTCGGCAACGACTGGACCCAGGTGCGCGCCCTGGGCGCTTACATCAAGGGCACCAACGGCAAGTCCCAGGGCATCGTGCCCTTCCTGAAAGTGGTCAACGACACCGCGGTGGCGGTCAACCAGGGCGGCAAGCGCAAGGGCGCGGTCTGCGCCTACCTGGAAACCTGGCACCTGGACATCGAGGAGTTTGTCGAGCTGCGCAAGAACACCGGCGACGACCGCCGCCGCACCCACGACATGAACACCGCCAACTGGATTCCCGACCTGTTCATGAAGCGGGTATTCGACGGCGGCGAGTGGACCCTGTTCTCCCCCAACGACGTGCCCGACCTGCACGACCTCTACGGCAAGCCCTTCGAGGAGCGCTACGCCCAGTACGAGGCGATGACCCGCAGCGGCGAGCTGAAGCTGTTCAAGACCGTCAAGGCCGAGAACCTGTGGCGCAAGATGCTGGGCATGTTGTTCGAGACCGGCCACCCCTGGATGACCTTCAAGGATCCCTGCAACCTGCGCTCGCCGCAGCAGCATGTGGGCGTTGTGCACTCCTCCAACCTGTGCACCGAGATCACCCTCAATACCAACAAGGACGAGATCGCCGTGTGCAACCTGGGCTCGATCAACCTGCCCCAGCATATCGACAAGAACGGCCTCAACCTCGACAAGCTGCGCCGCACCGTGCGCACCGCCGTGCGCATGCTCGACAACGTGATCGATATCAACTACTACTCGGTGCCCCAGGCGAAGAACTCCAACCTGCTGCACCGCCCGGTGGGCCTGGGCCTGATGGGATTCCAGGACGCACTCTACAAGCAGCACCTGGCCTACGGATCGGAACAGGCGGTGGATTTCGCCGATCGCTCCATGGAGGCGATCAGCTACTACGCGATCGAGGCTTCCAGCGAGCTGGCGGTCGAGCGCGGCGCCTACAGCAGTTTCCCCGGCTCCCTGTGGAGCCAGGGCGTCTTTCCCATCGACTCGCTGGACCGCCTGATCGAGCACCGCGGCGCCGACTACATCCAGGTCGACCGCAGCCAGACACTGGACTGGCCGTCCCTGCGCGAGACCGTCAGGGCCCGCGGCATGCGCAACTCCAACGTCATGGCGATCGCGCCCACCGCGACCATCGCCAATATTACCGGCGTGTCCCAGTCGATCGAGCCGACCTACCAGAACCTGTACGTCAAATCGAACCTGTCCGGCGAATTCACCGTGGTCAACCCCTACCTGGTCAACGACCTGAAGGCCCGCGGCCTGTGGGACAAGGTGATGGTCAATGACCTCAAGTACTACGACGGCAGTGTGCTCGCCATCGACCGCATTCCGACCGATCTCAAGGCCATCTATGCCACCGCCTTCGAGGTGGAGCCGCGCTGGCTGGTGGAATCCGCCAGCCGCCGCCAGAAGTGGATCGACCAGGCCCAGTCGCTGAACCTGTACATCAACAATGCCAACGGCAAGAAGCTGGATATCACCTACCGCATGGCGTGGTACTGCGGCTTGAAAACCACCTATTACCTGCGCTCGCTCGCCGCCACCGGCACCGAGAAGTCGACCATCGAGTCGGGCAAGCTGAACGCCGTTGCCAGGGAAGTCCTGGCGGCGCCGGTGCCCAAGGCCTGCTCGCTGGATGATCCGGATTGCGAGGCCTGCCAGTAAGGCAGCAGCAGGGAATTACCTATGTCAATTGACCAGATAAAAGCCAGGGGACTGTAAGAGATGTTGAGTTGGGATGACTACCACAAACAGGAATCGGCGCCGTCAGGGGCCGGTGCCGGCAAGCTGCAGGGCGTGGCGCTGGCCATCGACCTCGAACCGGATCTGGTGCCTGCACCCGCCGCTGCCAGCGCCAACGCTGTCGAGGCCAGCAGGGTCGCGCCGACGGCAGTCGCGGACAATATCGCCAGGGCGCGGGAGTCGATAGAAAGCCTCGACATCGCACCCGGCCTGGAGGAGCTCGAGATGGGCGCCGCCCGGGTCTCGGTGGATGAGAAGGCCATGATCAACTGTCGCGCCGACCTCAACCAGCTGGTGCCCTTCAAGTATGACTGGGCCTGGCAGAAGTACATCGATGGCTGCGCCAATCACTGGATGCCCCAGGAAATCAACATGACCGCCGACGTGGCGACCTGGCGCAGCAAGGATGGCCTCACGGATGACGAGCGCCGTATCGTCATGCGCAACCTGGGCTATTTTTCCACCGCGGACTCGCTGGTGGCAAACAACCTGGTGCTGGCCATCTATCGCCTGATCACCAACCCCGAGTGCCGCCAGTACATCCTGCGCCAGGCCTTCGAAGAGGCCATCCATACCCACGCCTACCAGTACTGTATCGAGTCCCTGGGGATGGATGAGGGCGCGGTGTTCAATATGTACCGCGAAGTGCCCTCGGTGGCCAAGAAGGCCGCCTGGAGCATCAGCCATACCCACGCCCTGTCAGACCCGCACTTCAAGACCGGCACGGCGGAAAATGACCAGACGCTGCTGCGCAACCTGATCGGTTTCTACGCGGTGACCGAGGGCATCTTCTTCTACTGCGGCTTTACCCAGATTCTCTCCATGGGCCGCCGCAACAAGATGACCGGTGTGGCGGAGCAGTTCCAGTACATCCTGCGGGATGAGTCCATGCACCTGAACTTCGGCATCGACGTGATCAACCAGATCAAGCTGGAGAACCCGCACCTGTGGACCGACACGTTCAAGCAGGAGGCCATCCAGATGATCCTGGAGGGCACCCAGCTGGAAATCGAGTATGCCCGCGACACCATGCCCCGGGGTGTCCTCGGCATGAACGCGGCGATGATGGAAGAGTACCTGCACTTCATCGCCAACCGGCGCCTGGCCCAGCTCGGCCTGCCGGAGCAGTTCCCGGGCGCGCAGAACCCGTTCCCCTGGATGTCGGAAATCATGGACCTGCGCAAGGAGAAGAACTTCTTCGAAACCCGTGTTATCGAGTACCAGACCGGCGGCGCCCTCAACTGGGGCGACTGATGACGGGCCCGGGTGCCCCCCGGGTCGCCCCTAACTCACGTCCACAACCGGGAGGTTGGAGATGAGCAACAGTGGCAAGAACCAGGCGGATACCGAGACTATCCTCATGGCCCTCGACCAGATCAGCCAGACGATAGAAGTGATGACCAGCGTGGTCGGGCGCCTGCGCAGTTATTTACAGCAGCGCGAGGCGGCAGCCGGGGTGGAGCAGTCCGCGTCCGCGGCATCGCTAGCTGACCAGACCGTGCACTGATAATCGCCAGGCGGGGCGAGGTAATCGGATCGTCGATTACCTTTTCCAGTAGCCCAGAGAGTCCAGGTCAAAACTGCCAAAGACGATTTCGTTTTTCTTGTTCCCGCCGAGGTTGGTGATGACAGGGCCGCCGGCCTGCCCCCAGCCTTCACTGCCAGGCAATTGACGCGTGATAAAACTGCCGTCTGCCTTTTGCTCCATCCAGTACAGCCCCCGTGCTCCATCCCCGGAAACTGCAAGGTCGATGCGATCGTCATCATTCAGGTCTCCGGCGGCGATCGACCCGGGGCGGCCTGGCCAACGCCGCCGGTGACAGGGAAAGCACCGGCTGGAGTCAGCTGCCGCACATTCCAGGGCTGCCGTGGATCAACGCCCGGTGTGAATTCATAAACGGCGGGTTGCGGGTAGAGAGAAACGGGCGGAATGTGACGTTCGGGTTGGTGTGGTTGGTGGCAACCCAGCGCGTGATTCCGTCGCCCAGCAGGTCCTCCACAGCAGTGATCATAAAGCCGGGGCCCTGATCCAGCCCGATCGCATGCTTGCTGAAAGCGCCTCCGCCCAGGTTTTCGAACCACACGAAGGATGCGGAATCGGCGTCGCGGGCATCCAGGGGGAAAAAAGGCTGCCCCGCCACGTCACCGAAAAATTGCGGTGACACGATGTCCATGTCGCCGTCACCGTCGACGTCATGGGCTTCGATAAGACCGCCCCCACCCAGTCCGGCGGTCGCCGCGGGCGCGAACGTGCCGTCACCGACTCCGTAGAAAATGTGGAGTTCCAGGACATCGTCGAAGGGATTCGAGGCAACCCCGGCATCCTCCGCCACACTGGCAATGTCTGCAATGCCGTCTCCGTCGAAGTCTTCGAACACAGCGGAGTGGTAGGAGAAGGGCGAGCCGGTGACGATATCATGGCGCACCCACCGGGTGCCGTCCTTCTGGTTTTCCCACCAGGTAAGCGAACCTCGCGCCTGTCCGATGGAGGTGTCGAAGAAGTAGCCTCCCGGCACAATAATGTCCACTTGCTTGTCATCGTTGATAAGGGCCGGCTGCGCCCGGTTGGGGAAAGTGATCAACTCGTTCTCGCCAACCACTACGTGCTTTATGGCCTTGGACCTTTCCTTCTTGTCTGCATAGCCTCGATAGGCCCTGCGGTAGATGGTGACGGTGCCTGAATCGGATATCACGGGCCCCGACGGGCCTACCGATACCGGCCCGAATCCGCTGACGATCAGTTCCGGCCTGCTGCCCGAGCGAACATTCGCCTCAACGACGAAGGCCGCGCCGGACAGGCCCTTGTCGATGAGCACAGGCTTGTACCCGGGGTCAGCGGCCTTGCCGGGCGTGCCGGCCATCGCCAGGGAGGCTCCCAGCAGCGGAAACAACAGCGTCTTCGTTTTCATCCTGTTCAGCATCCTTATTTCGCGTTATCGCGGAACCCCAAGCGGCCTGAAGCGCTCCGCTGCCAGGAGACGAAGTCGATCTCACACCCTGCAGGCAGCAGTATAACGAGGTTCACGAACGGGAACCCCGGCAGAATATACTGGATGGTATCGACCGGAGCAGGCCGTGCCTTGATAAAAATCAAGCACATAACCCCGACCAACGCGCCGGGATACCTGCCCGTTCAATCATTCTGCCGGCGATGGCACGAGTGCGAGCCGCACCGCTAAAGAGCCGACCCCCGTGCGCCCCGGCGGGCTTCAGGGCCCGATAGCAATCGACTCCAGCCCGAACTTGATGTCGCGGGTATCGACACTGTCGCTGACATCCGCCGGCCGCAATGGCTGCGCGTGCACCAGCTCCAGCACCACGTGGTCCCCGACCAGGCTCCCCGGGGGTAAACCGATGTCGGCATCGAGGAGCTCGAAATCACCCAGATGCCTGCCGTTGAGGTAGACGCCGGTGGCCTCCACCGGGCCGAAATAGCGGCCACGGATGGACAGCAGCGGCGCAGCCAGGGTCGCCAACCCGGACCCAGGGATAAACTTGATAACCGATCGCCGGCCCAGTGACCAGCGCCCCCAGTCCTCGGGAAAGGCCCAACCGGACGGCAGGTAGAGGTCGTTATCCAAAGCGGCGGCGGCGCGCGGCGCGCCACTCCAGGGGCGAATGCGCTGGGCCAGCAGGTAGTAGGCCAGCGCGTCCTCGAACATGCCCCAGTCGCGCACGAAATGCAGCGCCGCGTCGTCTTCCAGCGCGCGGCCACTGACCACCAGGTTGAAGAAGCCCCCGGACTCGGGATCCTGTTCGGTGATATCGCTGAGCGAGCGCACCTGCTGCGCGCTGACCGGCAGCAAGCCCTGCGCTGCCTCGTCCATCAGGTACATCTGCCAGTCGTGGTCGGCCAGCAGATCCAGCAGCACGCGGCCGCTGGTACCGGCCCGTTTCAGCAGCAGCGGCGAAAACTCGATCACCATGACCAGGCCCGCGGCACTGGCGGCGATCAACTCCCGCAGGCCCGCCAACACGTCGCACTCCGCACCCTGGGTATCGATTTTGATGCAGTCCACACGGGGGTGGCTGGCGCCGATCAGGCGCGATCCGTTGACGATACTGATGTCCTGGCCGGTGCGTCCCGTCTGCTCCGGGTAAAGTGAGTGGTCGCCCCGATTTAACTCGTTCAGGTAGAGGGTGCCGCTGGCGTTCTCCTCGCCCAGGGCTGCCTTGAAGCAGCGAACATTGGCGCAGTCATTCAGCCGGCAATTGGCCTCCAGCAGTCGGTAGTTGTCGCGTTCCGGCTCAAAGGCGAGCACTGCGCCGGATTCCCCCACCAGGCGCGAGGCCAGCAGGGAGAAGTAGCCGATATTGGCGCCCACATCCACAAACACATCCCCGGGGCGCAGCACGGCGCACAGGAATCGGGTCTCCTGCTGCTCCCAGATGCCGCTGGCCGTTATGGCGGCGGAAATATGCACATCGGTCAGCTCGTGTACCTGCATGCGCAAGGGAGGCTGGATGCCGGCAAGGCACAGGGGATGCACGCTGCCACCGGTCTCGTCTGTCATGTCGCTCCTCTTCACGCGCAGGGGATAAACGCGCAAGCTAGTATCATCATCCCCGGCCGGGGAAGATCAGGCGACCGGCCCCCGGGCCAGCGCTCCGTGCACCCCCAGCCGGCGGTCCACCGCCAGCCAGGGCAGCCCCAGCGCATCCAACCACTCCAGGGCCGCGGACTCTTCCTGCAGCATCGCGATGGTCGCACTGCCGCCCGCCACCAGGCACTGGCCAGCCAGCACACTCACCGCCACCAGCCCCTGCACCGGCCAGCCGGTGGCGGGGTTGAGGATGTGGCCGTAGCGCTTGCCTTCCAGCAGCAGGCAGCGTTCGTAGTCCCCGCTGCTGGCAAGGCCGCCAGTGGCCAGTCTGATGCTGGCAATAGCCGCCCCGTCCCGGCGCGGGTGGCGGATACCGACAACCCAGGGATCCGCCGCGGAGCCGGGGCCCACCACCGCCATATCGCCGGCCAGGTCCACCAGGCCGCGCTCGATGCCGAGCCCGGCCAGCGCGGCGGCGGCGCTGTCGCTGGCATACTCCTTCACGCAGCCGCCGAAATCAATTTCCATGCCCGCTTTGGGCAGGCTGATGGTGCCCTGGTCCCACTGCACGCAGTCCCATCCTATGAGAGGCAGCAGCGCATCGATGGCGCCCTGCGCCGGCAGGCGCCCGGATTTGAAGTCCCAGGCCCGGCGCAGCACGCCGGCGGTGAGGTCGAACAGGCCGGCGCTCTGCTGCCACAGGGTGTGGGCGAAGCCGAGCAGGCCCGCGGTTTCGCTGTCGATAGGCACCGGGCGCCGGGTACCGGCGGCCCGATTGATGGTGCTGACCAGGGAATCCGGCAGGTAGCGACTGTACTTCTGCTCGAGCCGGCGCACCTCGGCCTCGGCGGCGCTGATGGCTCGCACCGCCAGTGCCTCATCGGCGCAGGCAAAGCGCAGCCGGCAGGGGCCGCCCATGGCCCGGAACCGGTGGTCGACCTGGTGCACGGCGGCGCTCACACGGGCGCGCGCCGCCAGGCTTCAGCGGAAGCGGTAGTCCAGGCCAAAGGAGTAGCGCCAGAAGTTGACCAGGGCCGGTGACTCGTCGCCGCTGAATACGCCCCAGCTCTCATCGGTTTCGTAGCGCTCGCCGACAGCGCTGAGCGCCCAGTCGCCGATCTCGTGCCGCAGCCTCAGCCCCCCCGAGACGGCGCCGAAGGCGGACAGGCGGTAGTCGTCCGCAAAGTAGCGTTGGTCGGTAGCGGCCACATTGGCGAAGAAGTCGGCCTCGCTCTGGCTGTAATAGCGCAGGAAGGGGATCAGCTGGGTGCGCTCGCCCAGGTTCTGGTGCCAGGCCAGGTCCAGGGTGTGGGAAGCCACGCCCCAGTCGTCGTCGAAATAGCGGTAGTCGGCCTGCAGGGCGCCGTCGGGCCAGATGAAATACTGGCGGTAGCCGGTGCCCAGCACCCACTCCTCGCGCTCATCCGGGCGCCGGTCGTTCTTCTTGTAAGGGTCGGTGAGGAAGCCGTCGCGGTAGGTGTAGGACAGGCCGAAGCGCACGATGGCGTTCTTGCTGATGATGCGACTCACCCCGACCCAGGCCGAACTGCTGTCCTTGTCGTCATTCAGGGTATTGGTGGGCACGGAACCCTGGGTGGGCCTGATATCGTCATGGGAGGTACTGACCGCGGCGCTGTAGGTGGTCATCCCGTCGGCGCTGTTGAAGGCGCCGTCGAGGGCGACGGCATCGGACTCGTAGTCATCCTCGTCGGAATTGACATAATTGAAACCCGCATTGCCGCGGTCGTAGTAGTAGCGCGTGGTGACGCTGACCTCGGTGCGCGTATCCTCGATGCTGGCGCCACTCATGATGACCTTGGGGCCGCCGTCGAGGCTCTGCCCCACAAACCAGGGCGAGGCGCCGCTCATATCCTCCCACTGCAGGTCCACCGCCACGGACCAATCGTCAAGCACCGGCGCCAGCAGGTGAAACTGCGCGGCATCGATCTCGTAGCGCTCACTGCTGCCGCCGAAGGTCTTGCTGCCCTGGGTATTGTCTTCCTCGTACTTGCTGTAACGCATACCGAGCTCGGTAAACTCCGGCGGGGCGTCGGCCCGGACGCCCTGATAAGCCGGCAGCAGCAGGGCGCTGGAGGTCAGCGCCAGCAGCGCGGATTGCCTGTCCGCCATCAGTTACACCCGCAGCCGCCGCCGGCGGCGCCCTGGCCGCCGGAGGAGGCCTCCTTGCTGGCGAAGATCTGGGCCTGCAGGCTGCTTTCCCTGGGATCCGCCTGCCACTGCATCTCGCGCTTGGCCAGGACGCCGCGCTCCCAGGGTTCGACGGTTTCGCAGCCACACAGGGCGAGCACTGCGAACAGGACTAGCGCCAGTTGCTTCACGGTGGTTGTTCTCCCAACAGGTCAATGATGGCGGCGCGCAGGTCGGCGCCGTCGCTCTTGCGGTAGCCCTGGTGGACCAGGCGCACGACACCGCCGCGATCGATCAGGAAGCCGGTGGGCATGCCGGGAACGCCGTAGCTGCGGGGCGCCTCACCCGTCCCGTCGCGCACCACCGGGTAGGTCACGGGGACCTGCGCCAGGAAACGCAGGGCGTCCGCCTCCACCTCGTCGACATTCACCGCCAGTACCTCGAAGCCCCTGGGCCCGAGTTCCCGCCGCAACTGTTCAAGCTGGGGAAAGGAGATGCGACAGGGCCCGCACCAGGAGGCCCAGAAATCCAGGTAGACCACCTTGCCCTGCAGGGAGGCCAGCGCAAGCACAGCGGGACTGCCATCGGACAACAGCGGCAGGGCCAGTGGCGGCGCGGCCTGGCCCGGCTGCACCGCGGCGCCGGCGGGCAGCGCCAGCAGGGCGAGCAAGCACAGCAGCGACCACCGTTTCAGCACAGGCTTCAGCGCTCGAGCTCCAGTTGCAGCAGGGTCCAGGTGTTGTAACCGTGGTTGTGCAGGTGGAATTCCACCGGGCTGCCGGCGGGGGCGTCAAAATTCAGCGGCAGCCGCAGGTCGTAGATGTCGGCCTCGGCGGGGATGGCGACCTCGCTCTCCCACACCAGTTTCCCGGCCACGGTCACCGCCACATGGGCCCTGGCCGGCTGTTCAAACGCCAGACCGCCGTGCCACAGGACCAGGTGCAGGGAATCCCCCGCCCTGATGGCGGCGAGGCTGGGCTGGACCAGGGACAGGTAATTGCAATAGCCGGTTTCAACCTCCAGCGCGCCGTCCTCGTTGTACCAGCTGTTACCCGGGCACTGCACCTCCACCGGGCGGTGCTCGCGCAGGCTGTCGTTGGCGGCGGACTGCTCGGTCCAGGCGCCCCCATCCACCAGGCTGAGGCTGGTGGCGGCGGGACTGGCCGCCACCTCGAACTCCACCGCCTGCTCGATCCCCAGCGCGTGGTGATCCGCGCCGCGCAGGCTGACTCGCAGGGTGTGCATGCCGGGCGCCAGGTCCGCTGGCAAGGGGTAGAAATAGCTGCTGTCCCAGGCGGTGAGGTGCTCCGCCGCGTCGTCATCCGTATCCAGGTAGACGTGGTAGTGGCCCGCGTACACCTGGCCGTGATCATCGGATTCGGCGGCATGCCCGGCGTGATCCGCATCCCCGGCATCGCCGTGCGTCCCCGGCTCTTCCAGGGTGAAGTTGTTGAACAGCAGTTTCAGGGGCACGATGTCGCCCGCTGTGAAGCGCTGGCGATAGGCCGGCGTCTCGATGTGCACCGTGGGGGCATAGCTGTAGTCTCGGCCCTCCACCGGCTGGGTCATCAGCACCGAGTACAGGCACATCTCATCGCCGGTGCCGTCACCCCACTCCAGGTCTCTGGGCGTCTGCTGCACACCGTTGACGAAATCCTGGTTGGCCTGGGTATTGTCCCAGGCGCACTCCAGCGTAATGCGATCGCCGGGCTCCATCAGCAGCTCCCCGTCAAAGCGGTAGGTGCTCTGCCAGTTGAAGTCCCAGTCGCGGATATCGAGCATGACCTGCCGGGTACCGTTCCTGCGCAGCAGGGTGAGGCGCCCGCTCTTGCCCCGGGTATGCATATGGATGAAACCATTGTGCATCACCCAGGGGTCGTTCAGGCCGATTCCAGCGGGCTCTCCCCGAATCAGGCCGAGCACGTTGGTACCCACGGTAAACTGGTGGCGCGCATCCGGGTCATTCGCCGCGATCGGCATACCGCCCGGCGCCAGCCACCGGGGATCGGTGATCAGGAAAGAGCTGGCGGGCCGCGCCACCTGGGCTTTGGTCTCAACCAGGATGGTGGACTGGTCCGGCCTCGGCTCGGCCACCAGGGTGTTGTAGTGCATCTGCACGATCATCACCGAGCCCGGCTTCACCCCGATTCCCGTGCCCTCCGGTGGCGGCTCGCGCCCGGCCCCGGGTACCCAGCCGCCGATCTGGCGTGGCAGCGCAGCGCCCCCGATACCGCCCATGCCCACGCAATGCCAGCCGGGGCGGCCATCCTCGCCGTCCGCGGCGTAGTAGGTGGCGGCGTCTTCCGGCTCGCCGATCGAAACGATGACGTGATGGACTTCGTCCACCTGGTCGGGGATGACATCCACATCGGTCACATAGGCAAACTCATCCAGCGGCCATTCGATCGCGAAACAGCGGTGGTCATCCGGCCTCAGGGTGGGGGTATAGGCCTGGGGCAGCGCCAGTTTCAGGTTAAAGTTGTCGCTGCCTTTTACCGGCTTCTCGGGCGGCGCCTGGTAATCCCGGGGATCCCCCTCGGCCAAATCGCCCTGCAGCCAGTTCATGAGGATGTATTTCTGCTGCGCGCTGAGGCCGCGGCTGTCGGCGAAGGGGGTATAGCCCTCGGTGGGGTGCCAGGGCGGCATGGAGCCGTTTTCGACGGCAAAGCTCGCCGCCGCGGCCACCGCCTTCACCTGGGCGTAGGTTTCCATGGGGAAGGGCGCGATCCCACCCTCCTCGTGGCAGGTGACGCACTTCTCCTCGAGGATCGCCCGGGCTTCACCGTGGTAAGTGTAGCCGCCATCCAGCTGCCGCAGCGGCTGCTGCGACGGATCGCCCAGGGGTGCGCCGGCATCGAGCCAGTCCAGCAGCAGCCGGGTGTCGCTGGCTCGCAGGTCGGCGTAGCCCTGGGGCGGCATGGTGTCGCCCTCCAGCACGTAGATCATGGCCGAACGCTTCGCCAGCACCTGGCTGTGGGTCCGCAACGGGAAGGGCGCCAGGCCGCCGTCGGTGTGACAGGCAACGCAGTAGCGCTCGATCAGGGGTTGGGCCGTACTGTACCAGGATATGGCGGGCGGGGGTGCCGCGGCGCCCCCCGTGCCCGCGCCGCCATCGACGCTGACGCCGGATGAGCCGCCACCGCCACCACCACAGGCAGTGAGGACCAGGCACGCGGGCAGTGCCGCCCGGCGCAAATAATCAGTCAGGGATCGCATCGCAGGAAAATAGCACAGGGCGCGCCATAAGTCAGCCGGGCGGCGCGGGAGAGGCCTTTCCCGCCGGGGCCCCGGCCCGTTCCACCCGGCTCCCGCGCCCCGTTTGGTCGACCCAAACCCTTCGTTCCCAGCGCTGCAATTGCCCGCTACAATACCCGCCCCCGCAGGGGTCCGGGCGAGCACGGGCGGCTGTCCGCGGGAACCAACCCAATCCACCGCATAGCGGATATCTACAGGACATCGATATGATCTATCAGAGTGACTCACTCTCGGTGCAACGCCTGGAGGGCGGCATCGCCGAATTGAACTTCGATCGGCAGGGCGAATCCGTCAATAAATTCGATCGGCAGACTGTCGCCAGCCTGACCGCGGCGCTGGACGCCCTGGCAGCTGAGTCCGGTATCAGGGGGTTGCTGGTGACCAGCGGCAAGCCGGTGTTCATCGTGGGCGCCGATATCACCGAGTTCACCAGCCTGTTTGGCGCTGCCAAAGAGGACATAAAGCCCTTTACCGGCACCAATAACGCCAACTTCAATCGCCTGCAGAACCTGCCCTACCCCAGCTGCGCGGCGATCAACGGTGCCGCCATGGGCGGCGGCCTGGAGATCTGCCTGGCCTGCGACTTCCGGGTGATGAGCACCGCGGCGTCTATCGGCCTGCCGGAAACCAAGCTCGGCATCCTGCCGGGCTGGGGCGGCACCGTGCGCCTGCCGCGCATGATCGGCGTGGACGAGGCGGTGATGTGGATGGCCACCGGCGCGGACAAGCGCGCCGATGACGCGCTGAAGGCCGGGGCGGTGGACGCCGTGGCAGCCCCGGAGCAACTGCGCGCGGTGGCCCTGGCCACCCTGCAGGGCGCGGTGGATGGCAAGCTGAACTTCCAGCAGCGCCGCAACGCCAAGAGCAGCCCGCTGCCGCTGAACGATACCGAGGCAATGATGGCCTTCTTCACCATCAAGTCGTTGGTGGCCCAGCAGGCGGGCAAGAACTACCCCGCGCCGATCAAGGTGGTGGACGTTATCGAGAAAGCCCGGGGCATGCACCTGGCCGAGGCTCTCGACGTGGAAGCCGACGGCTTCGCCGAACTGGCCACCACCCCGGTGGCCACCGCCCTGGTGGGGGTCTTCCTGTCCGACCAGCTGCTGGCGAAAAAAGCCAAGGGCTGGGAGAAGAAGGCCAGCAGGAAAATCGAGCGCGCCGCGGTACTGGGCGCCGGCATCATGGGTGGCGGTATCGCCTACCAGTCCTCCCTGAAAGGCGTGCCCATCAGGATGAAGGACATCGCCCAGGCGGGCCTGGACCTGGGGCTGAACGAAGCCAACAAGCTGTTGGCCAAGCGCGTCGCCAGCGGCCGTATGACGCCGGAGAAAATGGGCGAAGTGCTGAACGCCATCGACCCCACCCTCAGCTACGAGGGCTTCGAGAACGTGGATATCGTGGTGGAAGCCGTGGTGGAGAACCCCAAGGTCAAGCACGCGGTGCTGGCGGAAACCGAAAAGCATATCCGCGAGGACGCCATCCTCGCCTCGAACACCTCGACGATCTCGATCACCTACCTCGCCCAGGCGCTGCAGCGCCCGCAGAACTTCTGCGGCATGCACTTCTTCAACCCGGTACACGCCATGCCGCTGGTGGAAGTGATCCGCGGGGAGAAGAGTTCCGACGAGGCGATCGCCGCCACCGTGGCCTACGCCAACCGCATGGGCAAGAAGGCCGTGGTGGTGAAGGACTGCCCCGGCTTCCTGGTCAACCGGGTGCTGTTCCCCTACTTCGACGGCTTCTCCAAGCTGGTGCGCGACGGCGCCGACTTCCAGGCCGTGGACAAGGTGATGGAGCGCTGGGGCTGGCCCATGGGTCCCGCCTACCTGCTGGACGTGGTCGGCATCGACACCGGCGTCCACGCCGGCCAGGTCATGGCCGAGGGCTTTCCGGACCGCATGACCCTGGATTTCAAGACCGCCACCGAGGTGATGTTCGAGCACGGGCGCTACGGCCAGAAAAACGGCAAGGGCTTCTACGAGTACATCGCCGACAAGCGCGGCAAGCCGAAGAAAACCGTGTCCGAGGAGGCCTACAAGCTGATCGCGCCGGTAGTGGCTGAGCGGGTGGAGTTCGACCGCGAGGAGATCATCGCCCGCATGATGCTGCCCATGGCCACCGAGCTGGCCCGCTGCCTGGAGGATGGCATCGTCGGCACCCCGGCGGAGGCCGACCTGGCCCTGCTCTACGGCATCGGCTTCCCGCCCTTCCGCGGCGGTGTGTTCCGCTGGATGGACACCGTGGGCCTCGCCTATATCAGCGATGCCTCGAAAAAATTCGCCCACCTTGGCAAAACCTACGAGCTGACCGAAGGCATGAAAGCCAAACTGGCCGCCGGCGAAACCTACTACTAAGGGAGAAATACTGTGAAGCTGAATCCGAAAGACGCGGTGATAGTCGATTACGCCCGCAGCCCCATGGGGCGCTCCAAGAATGGGTGCTTCCGCAACGTGCGCGCCGACGACCTGTCGGTGGGTGTGATCAAGGGCCTGCTGGCGCGCAACCCGGCGCTGGACCCGGTCGAGATCGACGACCTGATCTGGGGCTGCGTGCTGCAGCGCGGCGAGCAGGGCATGAACCTGGGCCGCGCCCTGATCCTGGCCGCCCAGCTGCCTTTCACCATTCCCGGCCAGACCGTGAACCGCCTGTGCGGCTCCTCCATGTCGGCCCTGCACACCGCTGCCGCCAATATCATGGCGGGCGTGGGCGACGTCTACCTGGTGGGGGGCGTGGAACACCTCGGCCACCTGCCGATGATGGACCAGGTCGACCCGAACCCGCGCATGGGCCTGAACGTGGCCAAGGCCGCCGGCATGATGGGCATGACCGCCGAGTACCTGGCCCTGCTGCACGGCATCGGCCGCGAGCAGCAGGACAAGCTGGGCCTGCGCTCGCACCAGCTGGCCCACAAGGCCACCGTGGAAGGCAAGTTCGCCCGGGAGATCATCCCGATCGAGGGGCATGACGAGAGCGGCGCCCTGGTGCTGGTGGAGCACGACGAGACCATTCGACCGGAAACCACGCTGGAGGGCCTGGCCGCACTGCCACCCGCCTTCAATCCCCAGGGCGGCACCGTCACCGCCGGCACCTCGTCGCAGATTTCCGACGGGGCCTCGGCCATGCTGGTGATGTCCGCCGAAAAAGCCCAGGCCCTGGGCCTGGCGCCCATCGCCAGGATCAAGGCCATGACCCTGGCGGGAGTGGACCCCTCGATCATGGGTTACGGCCCGGTGCCCTCAACAAAAAAGGCGCTGAAAAAGCTGGGCCTGACCATGAAGGACATCGAGATGGTGGAGCTGAACGAGGCCTTCGCGGCCCAGGCCCTGCCGGTGCTGAAAGACCTGGACCTGCTGGACGACATGGACGAGAAGGTGAACGTGCACGGCGGCGCCATCGCCCTGGGACACCCCTTCGGCTGCTCCGGCACCCGTATCACCGGCTCCCTGCTGACCGTGATGCAGGACCGGGACCTCAGCCTGGGCGTGTCCACCATGTGTATCGGCCTGGGCCAGGGCATCACCACCGTGGTGGAGCGGGTCTAGCGCGGATTTCTCCAACGCCAGCAGCGCAGTCGACGCGCGTGGATGAAGCCGGGCTCATCACTGCTTTGGTACCGGTCACCTGGCTATTCCTCGTGCCGGCCCTGAAGCTTGAGTAGCCAACGGTGAGCATTGGCGCAACTCTACTGCTGGGCATGCTGCTGGGAATGCGGCACGCCCTCGATGCGGATCATCTCGCGGCGGTCGCCACCCTCGTCACACGCAGCCGTTCACTCAGCCACACCCTATGGCAAGGCGTGGCCTGGGGCACCGGACACAGCATCACGCTGTTGCTGTTCGGCGGCGCCGTGCTGGTGCTGGGCCTGGTGCTCCCCGAGCGGGCGGCGCTGGGGCTGGAACTGGCGGTGGGCGTCATGCTGGTGCTGCTGGGGGCGGAAGTGCTGTACCGACTGCGGAGCCAGCGCGTGCATTTTCACGCCCACCGCCATGCGGACGGGGCGGAGCATTTCCATGCGCACGCCCATGCAGGCGAGTCGAGGCAGCACGATCCGGAGCGCCATGAGCACGGCCACGGTTTCCCGCTGCGTGCGCTGCTGGTTGGCATGGTGCACGGCATGGCAGGCTCGGCTGCTCTGATTCTGCTCACCCTCGAAACCCTGCGCACGCCGGCCCTGGGCCTGGCCTACATCGCCCTGTTCGGGATCGGCTCGATTGCCGGCATGGCGGCGCTGTCGGTTGTTATCGCCATACCCATGCGCATGACTTCGCAGCGTCTGGGCCGCGCCTACAATGGGCTATCTGCGCTGGTGGGCCTGGGCACCGTGCTGCTCGGCTGCCACCTGACTTTTCGGTCCTTCGGCGGCATGGTTTGATCATGTCGGAAAGTTCTCCTGAGTAAGCCAATCCAGTCAACCCGGACCAGCCTTCCCACATTACCCGCCGCGCTCCTCCCCCGACAGTATCAGGTCTATTTTCAGCAAGGTGTGCTCCAGCGTCGCGCTGGCCAGTGCCAGCCCCCGGAAATACTCCTGTGCCATCGGCGCGATGCCGCAGCGCCCGGGCAGGGGCTGCCCTTCCGCCAGCAGCCGGTAGAGGGTTGGCAGGAAGATGAACTGCAGCCACTGTGGCAGCGTCAGTGTATCCACGCTGAAGGGCTGGTCCGAGGCCAGCGCCTGCGGCGATGGTGGCTCCCGCTCCCACAGGCCCAGCTGGCGCAGCTGGGCCTCGATGTCTATCAGCAGCTCGGCGACCGCGATGTTCGGGCTAGCTGCCGCGTCAGCACCTTTTCCCTGCGAGACCATCAGCTCGCCGCCAGCTCGCGCCGGAACGGCGGCAGTGAATCGAGTATCGCCCGGCCGTAGCGCCGGGTCAGGATGCGCCGGTCCATCAGGGTGACCCGGCCGCTGTCCTGCTCCGTGCGCAGCAGGCGGCCGCTGGCCTGCACCAGGCGCAGGGCGGCGTCCGGCACGCTGATCTCCATGAAGGCGTTGCGCCCCTGGGCCTCCACCCATTCCGCCAGGGCCGCTTCCAGCGGGCTGTCGGGCACGGCAAAGGGAATCTTGGCGATCACCACGTGGCGGCAGTAATCTCCCGGCAGGTCCACCCCCTCGGCAAAACTGGCCAGGCCGAAAATGACGCTGCCGCCGCCGGCATCGATCGCCTCCCGGTGGCGCCGCAGGATTTCCTGCTTGCTGTAGTCGCCCTGCATCAGGACCAACTCCCGCAAGCCGCCATCGATCCCCTGGAACACCTCCAGCATCTGGCGCCGGGAGGAAAACAGTACCAGGCTGCCCTCCCGGGTATCGAGCAGCCGGGGCAACTGCTCGATGAGGGCCCGGGTATGGGCCTGGGCGTCGCCCGGATCGCACTCCATGTGCGGCACGCAGAACAGGGCGTTGGCGTAGTTGAAGGGGCTGGCAACGATCTTGTAGTTAGCCTCCCGCGGCGCCCCGGAATGCAGGATAAAGCGCTCGAAGGAATTGAGGGCCGTCATGGTGGCCGAGGTGACGATCACCCCCGCGGCCCGGGACCACAGGTACTCCTGCAGGATATCCGCGGCGAGGATGGGGCTGCAGCGCAGGTCGAATCCGAACTGGCCGTTGCTGTTGAGCAGGGTGATCCAGCGCGCTTTCGGCGGCACCTCGCCCTCGCCGGTCACCGCGTACTCGCGCCACAGGCCAAGGGCACCCTCGGCCCTGCCCAGCAGCCCGCCCAGGTTGATGTGCCAGGTCTCGATGATCGACTTGTCCAGGCCGGCGAACTCGTCCTCCAGGGCCTCCTCCAGCAGGGCCTCCATCCGGGCCAGGTCCTGGGCCAACTGCTGGAACTGGCCGGCCAGGGTGGTGGCGACAGGTATCAGGCCAGCCGGTACCAGGCCGTGCGCGAAGCGCAGCTGCTGATCGTCCCGGCGCTCGTCGGGTTCCTGCTCCTCGAACAGCGCCGCCACCACCTGCTCGGCCACCTGCAGGCTGGCGGCCGCCTCGTCCATCATGCCCGGCAGGCGTTGCAGCGGGCGCTGCAGGGCGTCCAGGCCCGCCAGCGCGGGCGCCGCCTGCGCCAGCAGTTTCCGGCTCTCCTGCAACCACTGCACGGTGGTATGCAGGCGGCAGAAGCTGGAGAAGTGGGACAGGGCCTTGTCCGGCAGGTGATGGCCTTCGTCAAACACGTAAATGCTGTCCTCGGGAGCAGACAGGATGGCGCCGCCACCCAGGGCGAGATCCGACAGGGCCAGGTCGTGGTTGGTGACGATGATGTCCGCGCTCTGCAACTCGTCCCGAGCCCGGAAAAAGCTGCACTGGCCGATGTTGGGGCAGCGCCGGCCGCTGCACTGGCTGTGGTCGGTGGTGACGCCGTACCAGACCTCCTCGGCAATGGCCTCAGGCCAGTTGTCGCGGTCCCCGTCCCACTGGCCGCGGCCCAGGGCATCCACCATGGCGGTATACACGGGCAGGGCCTCGGCGGTGACCGGCAGGCCGACATCGTCCGGGTACAGGGGCAACAGGCTGTCCGCCCCCTGACCCTGCCCGAACACACGATCCAGCTTCGACAGGCACACATAGCGGCGCCGGCCCTTGGCCAGGGTGAAACTGAAATCCAGACCGCTGTGGCGCTTGATGTCCGGCAGGTCCTTGTTGACGAACTGCTCCTGCAGCGCGATGGTCGCCGTCGCCACCACCAGGCGCTTGTTCAACGCCCGGGCCACCGGGATGGCCGCCACCGCGTAGGCGATGGTCTTGCCAGTACCCGTGCCGGCCTCGATCACGCACACAGCGGGCAGGCCGGAAGCGGCCTCACCCGGAGCGGGAATGCGGGCCAAGGTGTTGGCAATTTCGGCGATCATCTGGCGCTGCCCCCAGCGCGGGGTCAGTGCCTTGCCGGCGATGATGGCGCTGTAGGCATCGCGGATGGCGCCCTTGAGCTCCTCGCTCAGCAAGGGCCGGGGGACCCCGAGTGCTGCGCCAGCTTGCTCACCACCGCGTTGGCGTAAATTGCCAGGGCGTAGGGACGCTGCGGCCCGGGCATGGCGGCGATGCGCTGTTCGAACTGTTCGCGGCTGCAGTCGCCCGGTTCCACGGTAAATGTATCGGGCAGGGCCGGAGCGCCCGGGTTGAGCATCTGGTAGGCAAATATATTGGTGGGATGCAGGCAGTATCCCCAAATCACCTGCCGGTCCACTTCCGCTGCAACCGCTTCGGGGGTGGCGAAGCCGGCGCCCAGCGGCGTGCCAAAGGATACGTGGACCCGCCCCTTGTCGCCGGCAATGCCGCGGCCGATGGACGCCACATCTTCCTGCTCACCTTTGCGGTAGGCGCCCTGGCTGGCGCGCTGGTACAACTCATTGGCCTTGAGGGCGTCGCAGGGGTCCAGCTCGTAGGAGATTGCCACCGGCACGATGCCCAGGCCCTGGATATGCCCGCTGAAATCCTCGCTGTTCTTGTCGCGGCTCATGGCCAGCATCTTGATGATGACGGGCTCGGTGCGATCGATACCATCCTTGGCGCGCCCCTCGCGCTGGGCGATCCACACCGGGTGGCCCTCCTGCTGCAGCGAGTGGCGAATGTAGTTGGCGAGGTTCCTGGAGGCCGCCAGCAATTCCCGCGGGCCGCTGAGCGAGCGCCTGACGATAAAACTCTTGTTCAGGCGCATCAGGTCGGACACCCAGGGCTTGGTCAACAGGTTGTCACCGATGGCAATGCGCACCGTCTGGAAGCCCGCCCGGTGCAGGGCGTAATTGATAAACGCCGGATCCATGGCGATATCCCGGTGATTGCTCAGGTACAGGTAGGGTCGCGCCGGGTCCAGTTGCTCGAGGCCGGTGACGCTGAAGCCGCCGGTGGTGTCCTCGATCATGCGATCCATGTAGCGTTTGATGATGGCCTGCATGGCACCGACATCGGCGACACCCCGCACTTCACGGGCCAGGCGCCAACGCACCAGCAGTCGACCCAGCGCCGGCGCCATACGAGCCAGCCTACCCAGGCGGAACCCGGCCATGGTGTCGAGCAGCTCCCGGTCGTCGAGCAATCGCGCCAATACCCCAGCCACCTCCTCGTCGCGGTAGGGCCGGATATCGGCAAAAGGATCGTCCAAGCAGTCGCCCTCGGTGCGCAAAGCGGCCCACGATACCCAAATTCCACCCGCTAGTCATCCGCGCGCGGGCGCCAAACCGGGCGCCCAGGAATTGCGCGCGCGGACACTGACGGCAGCCGGGGTTTCTGCTACTCTGCTGCCGCCGATTCAACCAATCCCGTACCGGAGGAAAGATGGAAGCCACTAACGCCGCGATGCTGACCTTTGGCGTGGCGGCCCTGCTGGCCAGCTGGGTCGTCCTGCTCATCGAATCATGGAAGGAGGACTATGCCTGGGGCCTGTGCACCCTGTTGCTGCCGCCGCTGTCCTACCTGTACTCCCTGGGCCGGCTGGACAAGGCCGGCCAGGCCCTGTTGCTGGCGGTCGCCGGCTGGGTTCTGATCTGGTTCGCGCTGGGGTGACCCGGCCGGGCCCGGTTCCGCCAACCCCGGAAGCGCCACCGATACCATCTCCCTTGTAAGAAATATCGTTGAACAACAGGGACATAGCCTGCTGTAGCCCACCCCTGCCTCGCGACTGTTACAAATCTTCCCAAATAGTGACAAATCCGTAACCCAACTGCTGCGTATAACGCTAGGATAGATCCCGTGCCGGTGGCCGTCGCCGCCGCGCACATAGCAGTCTGCTGGAGGAACACCTCGTGAAAACCACCTCGAAACTGGCCGCGCTGGCGCTGTTACTGGTCGCCGCCGGCAGCCATGCCGCAAGGCCCACCAGTATCGTGTTTGAGACCCACGGCGAAACGGCCGACGGCAAGCCCTACTCCCAGTACACCGTGCGCTGCAACGACGGCAGGACGGTGCCCCTCACCGCCTGGGATGGCCAGCGCAAGTGGTGTATCGGTGGGCGCACGGGTGGGAGTTGCGAGAAACAACAGATCAGTGCGGCCAAAATGGCCTGCACGGATGACCGGGCCCCGGCCTGAGTCGGGGCACCGGGCAGGGCGCACCGGCACCTCACTCGAGGTAGCGCGAGCGCAACTCCTGCAGCTCCACCGGCCCGACCCCCAGCGCCTGTTCGAGATACTCCTCCAGGGAGCTGTAGTTGTCCTCGATATGGCGCAGGGCGACCGCCAGGTAATCCTCGTGAACCTCCAGCATGGGCAGGATTGATTCGGCCACCATATGCTCCAGCTGGTATTTGCGGCGCAGCCGCTCCAGCTCCCGTTGCGGCAGGTAGTAGCGCGCCGTCAGCAGGTAGTCCTGCATCACCAGGTCCCGCGGGACCCCCAGCGCCAGCAGGATGATGGCAGCGGCGAAACCGGTGCGGTCCTTGCCCGCAGCGCAATGCACCAGGAAGCGGGCGTCCGGCGCTGCCAGGATTTCCCGGAACATGCGGCGGTAGGTCTGGGCCTGGGGCCCGGCAAAATCGCGATTGATCTCCAGCATGAAGTCGAACATGGCAGCCGGGTCCTGCGACTGCTGGCCTGCCTGCTCGAAGAAGCGCGAGTTACTGCCGGGGACGATGGGAAGGCTGACCACCTGCGGGCGCGGCTGCAACGGCAGCCGGCTCAGGTCCGTCTCCTGTTCCTCCACCCGGCGAAAATCAAACACCAGGTCCAGGGTCAGGCTGGCCAGGAGGCTGACGTCCTGGTCGCTAAGGGAGGATAACTGGCCAGAGCGGAACAGATAGCCCCACTTCACCCGCCCGCCCCCGGTCGTCCGGTAGCCGCCAAAGTCGCGAAAATTGGGCGCACCGTGCATGCCCAGCCGACGCTCCGTGGCCACTACCTCGGTGCCGTGCTGGTCGCGCAGGCGGAAGAAATGGCGGCGGGCCGGCGGCAGTCCCACCAGGCGCGCGGCGGGCGTTGGCTGGCGCAGGTAGTGCAGCTGCAGGCCACTCCCGGTAGCGCCGGCCAGGGGTTCCACGGAGACCTCGGTGCCGGGGTCGGTCACCTGCCACTCGAAATGATAGTCGCCATCCGGCTCGCGCCAGATGTGGACTGCATCGGAAATCAACATAGGGTGCGTACCGCCTCGATCAATGCGCCACAGAAACAGCCATTATGCCGGAGCCTGATCGCCCTTGTACTCGAAAACCGCCCGCAGCAGGGTTTTGATGAGATTCAGCTGCTTGTCCAGGGCTGCCTCGCTGAACGGGTCCTGCCCCAGCAGATCGCGATACATGGGTGCCATGGTGACATAGGACATGACCAGGTTGTTGAAGGCCATGACCGCCCAGGGCTGCAGCCCGGAATCCTTGAACAGGGAGATGGCATCCCCCTCAATCTGCGCATCGGACTGGAACATGGGGCGGAACAGGCGGTCGATCAGCTCGTTGGTGTGGGGCCCCCCGGACAGGGCCGCATGCTGCAACAGGCGCGCCAGGTTGGGGTTGGCGTGGTGCTGGCGCACGATGGTCTCCAGCCACAGGAAGACCCGTTCGTAGGTCACGGGCGCCCGTCCGAGTTCCTCCATCGGCGCGGAGAACACCCGCAGCAAGCGCTCCAGCACGGCCTCGTACAGGGCCTCCTTGTTGCGGAAGTGGTTATAGAGGCTGGGTGAGCGGATGCCCACCCGGTCCGCGACATCCCCCAACGAGGTGGCGCTGTAGCCCTTTTCCGCAAACAGGTTCTCCGCCGCATCGAGTATGCGCTCAGCGGTGGTCAGGGCCTGCTCCGAGTTTGCTGCCTGTGTTGCCATGGCGGGGTTCTCGCTGTGTGCCGGCGGTCAAGGCGACCGGCACCCGGCTTCGACATTAATCACTAATAGCCGTTAGTGTATCCCAGCGGCCGGCGCGACTTAAGCCCCGGATCGCACTCCTGTGGCACCCCTGCCTGCAGGTGGCCCCGCCGCCCCTGTACCCCGCGCTTGCGGTTGACAAGGGATAGGTGAATGTGAATAATCGCGCCTCCTGATTTTTGACCCCTGTAGAGGTACATCGAAGTGGCAAACACACCGCAAGCGAAAAAGCGGGCGCGCCAGGCCGAAAAACGCCGGAATCACAATGCCAGCCTGCGCTCCATGGTTCGCACCATGATCAAGAAAGTGAACGCAGCCATCAGCACCGGTGATGCAACCGCGGCCAGGGCGGCCTATGACAGCGCCGTACCCGTGATCGATCGCATGGCGGACAAGGGCATTATTCACAAGAACAAGGCCGCCCGGCACAAGAGCCGCCTGAATACCCAGGTCAAGGCGCTGGCCGCCTGACCACAACTTTCTGCACACACAAAAAAGCCGGCTTTTACGCCGGCTTTTTTATTTCGCCGCACCGAAGTGCGGCCGCTGCGCCAGGATCAGGCCGCGGTGCTGATCTTGGCGGCCTGCTGCTTCTGGTGTTCGGCTGCGAATGCCGCGAGCATGCCCTGCTCATGTGACTGGGCCTCCTGCGTATCCAGCGGCCGCTCCATCGCGGTCCAGTCGATGTCGCCATCGGTGGCCAGGTTCTCGTAGTCGAGAATGCCCAACTCCTCGAACCTGGGGCGAATCTTGTCGGTCAGGAGCCCGATTCGCTTGAGGTTGGGGATAACGCGCTGGAACAACAGGTTGCGGAAGGTGGACATCACGAAACCCTCCAGCACCTGCTTGCGGGCTTCCTCCACATCCCAGCCGAAGTGGCGGAACACATCGGTGGCCACCAGGCGCTCGCGGCTGACTACGCAGGCCTCGTAGGCGAACAGGGCGCGCTCTTCCCGCTCCTCGTCAGTCAGGGTCTTGACGAACTCCTCGAGGTAATTGACCCCGAAGGTTACATGGCGCGCCTCATCCCTGGTCACCAGGTACACCACATCCTTGAGTACCGGGTCGGGCGTGGTTTCGCGGGTGGTATTGAACGCGGACAGCGCCAGGCCCTCGATCACGATCTGCATGCCGATAAATTTCATGTCCCAGCGCGGATCCGTCAGGATCTTGTCGATGATGCTCTTGAGGTAGGTGTTGATGGGATACATCATGCCGATGCGCTGCTGCAGGTACTTGTTGAACACCTCTACATGGCGCGCCTCATCGAAGGTCTGGGATGCGGCATACAGCTTGGCATTCAGGGTGGGCGCGCAGGAACACAGCTGCGAGGCCACCAGCAGCGCCCCCTGCTCCCCGTGGAGGAATTGGGACAGGCTCCAGGAATTCATATGCAACCAGAATTCAGCCCGGGTTTTCTCGTCCATCGCCAGGTAGGGCTCGAATTCGTGGAGGTTCATCACCTCCGGCTGGCGCACTTCCTGCGGCCAGGGCCGGTCCCAGTCGATGTCCATCTCCGGGTCCCAGTTGAGCTGCTTGCCCAGGTCATAGAGCTTCTTGATGCGATCGTCCTGCACCTTGTAATCCCAGTTGTAGGAACCGGTGAGGGGCGTCTGGAAGATCTCGGCGATGTGATCGACATCGGCACTGGTCAGCAGATCTTCCAGGTCGGGGTTTTCCCTCGGATAGTCGGCGCCGGCGAACTGCTGGATCTTGCGGGGGGTACTGTCAGTCCACTTAACTTGCATGGGGCAAACTCCACTGGGATGTATGAGCTTCTGACTATGCGAGATCCCTGTGCACGCAACAAGGTAAAGTCTTGTCAATTTCAGGTCATTTGTGGCCAAATGGCGAGATGATAGAAACCAGCACCCCGGCACAGTATGTCCTGATCCTCATCGACCTGGTGGAGAGGCAGGGCTGCGACCGCACAGCCCTGCTGGCCGGGACCGGCCTGGCCCGGACCGGCATCGCCAATGTCGGCGCCCGGGTCAGCGACCGGGACTTCGCCATTGTGGTCGCCAATGCCCTGCGCCTGACCGGGGACCGGGCCCTCGGCCTGAACCTGGGCCTGCACCTCAATCTGAGCGCCCATGCGGTTCTCGGCCAGGCCTTCATGACCTGCCGGGATCTCAGCCAGGTGATCGACCTGTTCCTGAAGTACTACCACCTGCTGGCGCCGGCCCTGCATCTGGAGTACGAAATCGTGGGTGAGCGCTGCGTGCTGAGTATCGTCAGCAGCCCCGCCGAGACCCCGCTCGATTTTGGCTTTGAATTGATCTGCGGCGCCATGCTCAACACCCTGCGGGGCCTGCTGAATCGCGATGAGCTGCGCCTGCAGCTGGAAGTGCCCTACGCGGCGCCCGCCCACGCCGCGCGCTATTTCGAGGTGTTCGGGCCGGATGTCCAGTTCAACTGCGTCACCGGCCGCATCGCCTTCCAGCGGGAATTGCTGTCCACACCGCTGCCCTCCTCCAACCCGGCGCTGCGCAGCCTGTATGAGGGCGAATGCGCCCGGCTGCTGGCGGACCTGCAGGGGGCGACCTCGGTGGCGGAGCAAACCCTGCGCCTGATGCGCAAGCTCGAAGGCCAGTACCCGCAGATGCCGCAGACCGCGAAAATGCTGAACCTCAGCCCCCGCACCTATCGCCGCCGCCTGGCGCGGGAGCAGCGCTCCTACCAGGAACTGCTGGACCAGGTGCGGGCCGAGCATGCCACCCGTTACCTGCAGAACACCCGGCTGCCCCTGTCCAGCATCGCCTACCTGATCGGCTTCAACGACGCTTCCAACTTCCGCCGCGCCTACCAGAAGTGGACCGGGCGTTCGCCGGCGGAAGTGCGGCATGGCCATTAGGGCGCTATCGGTCTACCTCGGCAGCGAGGCCGCCCGCCGCATCGGGCGGGAGGGCTGGTCCGCCGACCTGTTCAGCCTGCTGCTGGGCGCTTCCGGGGGGCCGAAGTGGTTTATCCTGGCCCGACTGGACCGGCTGCTGTTCGGTGATTTCCTCCAGCGTAGTGAGCGCACGCTATCTGTACTGGGCTCATCCATCGGCTCCTGGCGTCACGCCTGCCTGGCCATGCCCGATCCGTTGGCAGCGCTCGACGCCCTGGAGGCGGCGTACCTCAACCAGCATTACGCGAGCAAACCCACGGCCGCCGAGGTCAGCGCTGTGAGCCGGGACATACTGCGCCGGGTCCTGGGTGACGGCGGCGCGGGAGTGCTGGCGAACCATCCCCGCATCCACACCCACATCGTCACCGCCCGCGGCCGCGGTCCGGCGGCAGCCTCATCTTCGCCGCTGCTGGCAACCGGTATGGGCGTGGCCGGCCTCGGCAATGCCATCAGCCGGCGCCTGCTCAGTGCGCAGTTCCAGCGCGTCGTGTTCCACTCAGGGGACGACGCGAACCCCGGCCTCGCCCTGGATGACTTCGCCACCGGCTACTGCCGCCTGCGGGAGGACAATGTCGAGGCCGCGCTGCACGCCAGCGGTGCCATACCTTTCGTACTCACCGGTGAGCGGGACATTGCCGGCGCGCCACCCGGCCAGTACTGGGACGGGGGCATCATCGACTACCACTTCGACCTGGGCCAATATCGCGGCGAGGGCCTGATGCTCTACCCGCATTTCAGCGCGGCTGTGGTGCCAGGCTGGTTCGACAAACTACTGCCCTGGAGACGTGCGGCCATCCATGAATTCGACAAGCTGGTCCTGCTGTGTCCCAGCGCGGAGTTCACCGCCGACCTGCCCCTCGGAAAAATACCGGATCGATCGGATTTCAAACGCCTGCCCCATACCGAGCGGGTGCGGTACTGGGAGCAGTGCATAACGCGCGCCGGCGCGCTGGCGGAGGAATTCGCGGAGCTGCTGCAGGGCCCGGACCCCCTGCGGGGTGTGACCCTGCTGGCTTGAACTAGCTGACGTGAGTGTCGAGGTAACGCTTCACCTCGTTGCGCAGCACCGACTCGAACATGGAGGCCAGCAGGCCGAGCCTGACCGACACGTCGATGAGCCCATCGTGAAAGGACATCTTGCCGTCTACCCCGGCGCCGGTGATGCGGACCGTGTCACCCTCCCAGCGCGCGCGCACACCGTGATCCCGCTCCAACTCGGATGCGAGGCCCCTGGCGGCCTTGCGCACCTCCGCTTTCGACATGGTGTAGGGCTTGGTCAGCCTGAATCCTGCCATGAGCCTTCCTCAGTGTTTACGGCTGAGTATAGATCACGCTTGCCCGCGGGCGCGAGGGGATGTGGACCCGGCGCCGGTCACCCCCGGATAAACTCCCCTGCGTACCACTGCAGCATGGCTATTTTTTCGGGCAGCGGCCGGTCCGGCTCCATTTCGTAGACGTTGCGGAAGCCGATGATCACATCGGTCACGCCAATGGCCTCCAGGGCCTCGATACCCTCGCGGGTAAAAGCGTTCTGGCCCGTGGTATAGATCCGGAAGGGTCTGTCGGCGGTGCCGTATTCCTCGCGCAGCTCCCGGATACGCCTGATAAAGGCCTCCAGCTGTGGCATATCGGCACCGGCGCACATCCAGCCGTCCCCCGACCGGGCCGCGCGCTTCAGGGCAGGCTCAGTGTGGCCGCCGATCAGGATGGGCGTCCGCGCGGTGGGCACCGGGCACATCTTGTTCGCGGGCATATGGTGTACCTGGCCCTCGTAGCCGAAGAACTCTCCCGTTTCGAGGCCCCTGACAATCTCGATCTGTTCGTCCAGGCGCAACCCGCGTTTTTCAAACGGCACACCGCAGACGGCGAAGTCTTCCTCCCAGGGACTGATACCCACGCCGAACAGGAAGCGGTTCCCCGACAGTACCTGGATACCCTGGACTTGCTTGGCCACGACGGGCGCCTGGCGGACCGCCAACTTGTAGACGAAGGTGGCGAACTCGATGGTCTGGGTGACTGCAGCCATTGCAGTGACAGCGATCAGGCTTTCGACGAAGGGCACGCTCTCCAGGAACTCGCGGCTGCCATCTTTATTGTAGGGATAGCTGGAACTCGCCTGCTGCGGGTAGCAGATGCTGTCGGGCACGCTGATGCCGTGGTAGCCGGCAGCCTCTGCGGCCTTGGCAAGGGGCAGGTAGTGGTCGGCTTCGCACATACCCACCTGGTAACTGAATTTCATAAGGTCTCTCCTGGAATACAGCCACGGGGTCGGTCCCCGCGGCAATCGGTCGCGATTACTCTACTGCGAATTAAGCGCTGATAATACGCGGGGACAGCCAAAACAGTTCAGCCATGCAGCCAGCGGCACACTTATTGGCTTACAATCACGCCCCATGGACGACTCAACCGACATTCCCACGCTGCCCGCTGGAGATCAGGCCCGGCGCTTTCTTTTCGATGGGACGGATATTCGCGGCGAGTGCGTGCAGCTGGATAGCGCCTTCGGCGACATCCTTGCGGTGCACCAGTATGCGCCCGGGGTCGGCCGACTCCTGGGTGAGCTGCTGGCGGCGGCGGTGCTGCTGCGGGGCATTCTCAAGTTTGAGGGCAAGCTCGTGCTGCAGGCCCGTTCCGAAGGGCAGATACCCCTGTTGATGGCGGAGTGCAGCAGTGCCGGGGAAGTGCGGGGCATCGCCCGGGGCGCTGATCATGCGACAGCAATGGACTTCGGGCAATTGCTGGGCAAGGGCTCGCTGGCCATAACCGTCGATCCGAGCCAGGGCACGCGCTACCAGGGGATAGTGCCGCTCAGCGGCGACTCCCTGGCCCACAGCCTCGACGCCTATTTCAAACAGTCTGAACAACTGGGAACGCGCCTCTGGCTGGCGGCCGAGGGGCAGCGCGCCCGAGGACTTCTGCTGCAGCAGCTGCCGGCGCAATTGATTACCGACCCGGAGCTACGCCAGCAGCAGTGGGAGCACGCCTGCGCCCTCGCCGCTACCATCAGGGCGCGGGAACTGTTGGCGCTCGATAGCCAGGAGTTGCTATACCGGCTCTATCATCAGGATTCGGTGCGCTTGTATGCGCCGACTCCCGTGGTTTTTCGCTGCAGCTGCTCGAGGGAGCGCACCCTGCGGGCGCTTGCCGCCATCGGTGCAGCCGAGATCGAAAGCCTGTTGCAGGAAATGGACCATATCACCATGGATTGCGAGTTCTGCAACCAGCAGTACCGCTACCAGCGCGGTGACTTGGAGGATATCCTGGAATCGCAGTCCCCGCCGATTCTCCACTGAGCCCCTTTCGGCACCGCCAGTGGCCGGTGAGTGCTGCGATGCCTGGAGGGTCGCCTCCAGGGGGCAAAATTAAGCCCCTTTCTAGTATGTTTATTCTAATTAATTTGCGTATTCTCGCCCCGAACTGGTGGCAACACCCCAGTAAATTCACTATCGAGGATTAGAATCATGGCTGAAGCATCCAAAGTTGGAACAGCACCCAAGGCCACCGCCAAGCGCAAAGTCGCTGCCAAGCGCAAGCCTGTCACCGCCCGCAAGACCGCTGCCAAAGGCAAGCCGGTTGTGCGCAAAGCCGCTCCCGAATTTGCCGCGAAGGCACAGGAAGCCGGTCGCAATGCGTTCCTGGCCAGCCTCGGCTTTTACGGCAAGGCGTATGACCAGGCCCAGGAGCAGTTCAACAACATGCAGGACCAGCTGGAAACCCGTCGCAAGAAGGCTGACAAGCTGTACAAGGAGCTGGTCAAGCGCGGCCAGAAAGTCGAGAAAGACGCCAAGGTCGCCCTCAAGGAAATCGAGCTGCCCAAGCTGGAGCTGGACAGCCTGACCGACCGCAAGAAGCTGGAGAAGCAGCTGAAGAAGGTCAAGGCGCGCCTTGTTGAACTGAAAGAGAACGTAGGTTTCAAGACCGCCGCGTAAGCGGAACCCATCCAGGACCATTTATCCTCGTTTTCGAGGAATTTACGGGGGCCACATTGTGGCCCCTTTTTTTTGCCCGGCAATCTGTTTAAATGGCTGCTCGAACGCATTATCCCGACCAGCGTGAACGACACAGAGGGCAGCCGGTATGAGCGATGAAAAAAGCAAGGTGAGCGACAAGGCCAGTGAGATAGCCAAGAACATCTGGCTGGCGGGGGTTGGCGCCTATGGCAAAGCTGTGGACGAAGCCCAGGGTCGACTGGAGCGCGCCATGGAACCGCCGAAGCTGTTTCGCGACCTGGTCAAGGCCGGCAGCGCCCTGGAGGAGGATGCACGCAGCGCCCTGGAAGCCAGCGCCGCCGCGAAAAGTTCGGTGGAGCAGCGCATCAACCGCGTCAGGGAGAATTTCCACATGCAGCGACCGGCGCGCATCGAGGACATTGCGGCCCTGCAAAAAAAGGTGGACCAGCTGAGTCGCAAGGTCGATAAACTGGCCCGGGCCCTGGCGGAACAGGGCCTCAGTGAGAAGCCAGCAGGCCAGCGCAGGCCCGCGACTGCCAAGGTGACGGGACGCAAGGCGACGGTAAAAGCCAGCCGCAAGAAGGGAGCGCCGGGGAGCGGCAAAAAAGCCTGATGGCTGCACTCGATGAAAACGAGGGACCGGATTCTCGAAACAAGCCTTGCACTTTTCAACGCTGAGGGTGAAGCCCACACCACCACGATAGACATTGCCCACGAAATGGACATCAGTCCGGGCAATCTCTACTACCACTTCAAAGGCAAGGACCAGATCATCGCCGAGCTGTTCCAGCAGTACGAGCTGGCGCTGGGCAGTACGCTGACGGCACCCATCGAGCAGCCGCTGAGCAGTGAAAAAGGCCCGGTGGAAAATAACTGGTACTACCTCTACGTGGTGATGGAAGAGATGTACCAGTACCGCTTTCTCTACTACAACCTGGACGATATCCTGCAGCGCTACCCTGATATCCGCAGGCGTTTCAAGCGTCTTATCCAGCTCAAGCGCGCAGCCATGTTCGCGATTTGCCAGACCCTGCTGCGGCGGGACATCATCGCCGCCAGGGACCAGCAGTTGCTGGGCCTGGTCGATAACATGACACTCACGCTCACGTTCTGGTTCAACTACGAGCAACTGCTCCACGATGGCCGCTCGCCCGAGGTCACCATCCACCAGGGCGTGCTGCAGCTGCTCACCATGGTGGCCCCCTACCTGGGTGACAAGGAGCTCAGCTTCTACCGGGATTGTGAAGGCATCTATACCACGCTGCTACAGCAAGCCGGTTAGCTCGCACCGGCCTTCGGCCCCAGCAGGATCACGTCGGCACCGTGAAACTCGAGGCCCACGTCCCGCTCCCGTGCCCACCACTGCCAGGTCTCAACGCTGAAAAAGCATACGTGCGTGGGGTCATTCTTGTAGTGCCAGGCGGCAAACGCGGCGGGCTCTCGCGCCAGCTTGGTCATCACGCCCAGCCAGCCCCCGGGGACCAGCAGGGACCACAGGCGGGCGAGTTCCCGCCCGGGATGATGCAGGTGCTCAACCACCTCCGTGGCGCTGATAAAATCGTACTGGCCTCGCAATACCTCCAGGTCGGGCCGGTAGAAAGGATCGTACAGGCTCACTTCGTACCCGGCCTCGCGCAAGATGCAGGCCAGCGCGGGACCGGGCCCGCAACCAAAATCCAGGCCGCGGGCGCCGGGGGCCAGGCGCGCTGCCAGCGGTAGCGCCAGGCGGGACAAAAAAGCCCGATAGGCCGGATCGTCGACCCGGTTCTGGTGCAGGTCGTACTGCGCGCGCTCCGCCTGCGGATCCAGATAGAATTCGGGCGGCACGAAGACAAGGGCGCAGTCGCCGCAGCGCAGGTAGGGTCGGCGCCGATCCTCGTGAAATGGCGCTGGCGCCGACCCGGCACACAACGGACAGTGCATTGCGTCGCCCATCTGCTATTATTCCCCGTCAACCAACCACCCGTTAACCAAGGAGCGTAACATGACCATCAAGACCGGCGACAAGATTCCAGGCTGTACCCTCAAAACCATGGGCGAGAAGGGTCCGGTCGACATAAGTACAGACGAGATTTTTGCCGGCAAGAAGGTGCTTCTGTTCGCGGTCCCGGGTGCCTTCACCCCTGGCTGCAGCGTGACCCACCTGCCCGGCTATGTAGTTAATGCCGACAAGATCAAGGCCAAGGGTGTCGATACGATTGTCTGTATGTCCGTCAATGATGCCTTCGTGATGGGCGCCTGGGGCAAGGCCCAGAATGCTGAGGAACTGCTGATGCTGGCTGACGGCAATGGCGATTTCACCAAAGCCCTGGGACTGGAACTCGACGGCAGGGGTTTTGGCCTGGGCACGCGCAGCCAGCGCTTTGCCATGATTGTAGAAAACGGCACGGTCACCCACCTGAATGTCGAACCCGGCCCCGGTGTGGACGTCAGTTCCGCCGACACCATGCTGGGGCTGTTGTAAGCAGCCCCCGGCGATCGTTAAACACCTGGCCCGCGGTCCCGCCGCGGCGGGACTCAGGCAAGGGACAGGTAGCAGACGCCGCTGATGACAAACACACCCAACAGGTTCATCAGCGCGCCCTCTCGCGCCATCCTTGCGGTACTGACCAGGCCGCTGCCATAGACCACGGTATTGGGTGCGGTGGCCACCGGCAACATGAAGGCGCAGCTCGCGCTCATCGCCGCCGGCACCATAATCAACTCCGGGGCAATACCCGCCCCAATCGCAGCGGCAGCCAGCACCGGCATCAACAGGGTCGCACTGGCGGTATTTGAGGTGGCTTCCGTCATCAGGGTAACCGCCACACAGACCAGCACCACCAGGGCAAAAACCGGGATACCGGCCATGCCGGCAAGCCAGTGGCCGATCAAATCGCTCAGGCCCGAGTTGACGAAGCCCGCTGCCAGGCAGATTCCACCGGAGAACAGCAGCAACACGCCCCAGGGAATGGTGCTGGCCCGCTCCCAGGTCAGCAAGCGCTGCCCCCTCCCATCCGGCAGCAGGAACATCAGCAGCACTGCCAGCAGGGCCACCGAGGCATCATTCGCCTGGGGCAGCCCCAGCCAGCTCGACCAGCCGCCAAAGGGCTCGCCACGGGTTATCCAGGCGAGCGCCGTGAGGGCGAACACTGCCATCACGCGCTTCTCCTCAGGACGCCAGCGACCCACATGGGGCAAATCGACATCGACAGGACCGCGCAGGTTGCGGGCCAGGATCATGGCCATGGCCGGCACCATCAGCACGACGACCGGCACCCCCCAGCTCATCCAGCGGGTAAAACTGACAGTCTCACCGGTGGTCTGCTGGTACACCTGCATGAATATCAGGTTGGGCGGCGTACCGATGGGCGTGCCAAGACCGCCCACGCTGGCGCCATAGGCAACGCCCAGCAGCAGCGGGGCTGCCAGCTGCGCTTTGTCGCGGGAGGCGTCCAATACCGCCAGAACCACCGGCAGCAGCATCAGGGCAGTGGCTGTATTGGATATCCACATGCTCAGGAGTGCCGACGCGCTCATGAAACCCAGCACCAGGCGCCTGCCGCTGCTGGCCCCGAACAGTCGCACCATACCCAGCGCAATTCGCCGGTGCGCACCCGAGTGCTCCATCGACTTGGACAGGAGAAACCCGCCCAGCAACAGCAGGATCAGGGGTGAACCGTATGCCTGCGCGGTCTCCTCGGGCGTAAGCACGCCCAGCAGAGGCAGCAGGGCCAGCGGCAACAGGGAGGTGACAGGTATTGGGACCGGTTCAAACACCCACCACACCACGCAAAGGGTAGCCACGAAGCCCACTACTGCTACCGCACCGCCGTGACCGGCCACTGCCAGGCCGGCGGCCGCAAGCGCAGCCGCCAGTGGTCCCGCCCAGAGGGCTAGCTCGCGCACTGCAGGCATGGTATGGGGTCCCCCGCTGTATCTTTCATCGCCCGCTTTCGGGCGGGCACCACGTTACATCCTGTCTCACCCGGGAAGCAGTGTAAACCCCGCGTCGCCACGGCTCCGGGCGCTAGAGTCGAGCGGGCTTAGGGATTACACTGCAAGCCATCATGAATCAGATTCCCTCAACACTGATCGATCGTTTCGGGCGCCGGGTGGACTATGTTCGCCTCTCGGTAACGGACCGCTGTGATTTTCGCTGCGTGTACTGCATGGCCGAGGAAATGAGCTTCGTACCCAAACCCCAGGTCCTGACCCTGGAGGAGCATTTCCAGCTGGCGCAGGCTTTCACCGAGCTGGGTGTCGGCAAGATCCGCCTCACCGGGGGTGAACCGCTGATTCGCACTGACATACTTAGCCTGGTCAAGCGCCTGGGCCAACTGCCCGCTCTGAACCAGCTGGTGCTCACCACCAATGGTTCGCAGCTGCAGCGAATGGCCAGCAGCCTGCGCGATTACGGGGTGAAGCGCATTAACGTCAGCCTGGACAGCCTGCGGCCCCGCCGTTTTCGCCAGCTCACCCGCCACGGCAACCTCGACCAGGTGCTGGCGGGCATAGATGCAGCAGTCGCCGCAGGCTTTGAGCGCATCAGGATCAACGCGGTCATCCTCAAGCATCGCAACGAGGATGAGGTGCTGGACCTCGTGGACTTCGCCTGCGCCCGCGGTATCGACATTGCCTTTATAGAGGAGATGCCGCTGGGCCGCATCCGGGAACACGACCGCGCCCTGAGTTTTTGCAGCAGTGCAGAGTTGCGCGCCATCATCGGGCAGCGTTACAGCCTGCATCCGCTGGGCGACCCCGGCAGCGACGAGGGTCCGGCGCGTTATTTCAGCCTGGCCGGCAGCGCCTCGCGCCTGGGATTCATCTCACCCCACAGCGAGAATTTCTGCCACCTGTGCAACCGGGTAAGGGTCACCGCGGAAGGGCGCCTGCTGCTCTGCCTTGGCAATGAACATTCGATGGACCTGCGCGCCGTACTGCGCAACCGGCACTACACCCTGGATTCACTGAAAATGGCCATCGTGGAAGCCATGGCGATCAAGCCCGAGCGCCATCATTTCAACCATACGGGTGAGCCACAGATCCTGCGCTTCATGAACGCGACAGGCGGCTAGCGAACAGCGCCCGAGCCAAGTCCCATCAGCGCAATCATGCACACTGTCCCAAGAGGTATACCGGTGCAATTAGACGATTTTCCCCAGCTGGCATCCGTCATCCAGATCGAACAGGGCTTCGAGTCTTTCGGTTACATCTGCAGCACCAAGATCGCCACCGCGGTGTTTCTCGCCTTCCAGCTGCGCAAGCCCATCCTGGTGGAGGGTCCTCCGGGAGTCGGCAAAACCGAACTTGCCAAGACCACCGCCCAGCTGCTGGACCTGCCCCTGATTCGCCTGCAGTGCTACGAAGGACTGGACGAGGCCAAGGCGCTGTACGAATGGAAGTACGGCAAGCAGCTGCTCTATACCCAGGTACTCAAAGAGAAACTCGGGGATTTGCTCAAGGGGGCAAAGGGCCTGGCCGAGTCGGTGGAGCGGTTGCACCAGTTCGGCGACATCTTCTATTCCGAAGACTTTCTTGAGCCCCGCCCCTTGCTCAAAGCCATGCAGCAGGAACGCGGCGCCATCCTCCTCATCGACGAGATCGACAAGGCCGATTACGAATTCGAGTCCCTGCTGCTGGAGATCCTGTCGGACTACCAGATATCCATACCGGAGATTGGCACGATAAAAGCGCGCACCTCGCCCATGGTGTTCCTTACCAGCAATAACACCCGGGATATATCCGACGCGCTGAAACGGCGCTGCCTGCATCTGTACATACCCTTTCCCAGTGTGGAGCTCGAGGAGCGCATCGTCCGCACCCGGGTGCCGAATGTGGATGCGCAGTTGCGCCATCAGCTGGTGGAGTTCGTCCACTCCCTGCGCCAGCTCGACCTGAAAAAGTCCCCTGCCATCTCCGAGACCATCGACTGGGCCCGCAGCCTGTTGCTGCTGCACGCCGGCCAGCTCGACGAGGATCTGGTGCGCAGCACCCTGAACGTGCTGCTGAAGTTCGAGGACGACATCGAAGCCGCCAATGCCGAACTGCGCGCCCTGTTGCAGGGCGCCCGGCCCGGCTGAGCGCCACACCATGGAAGCGGCACCAGGCCAAACCCAGGGCATGCAATCGAATCTCGTCAGCTTCATCCAGGTCCTGCGCAGCCACGATGTGCGGATATCACCTGCGGAAACGCTGGATGCGATGTCGGTTGCCACGACACTGGGCTACGCCAATCGCAACCTGCTGCGCGACGGGCTGGCAATGACACTGGCAAAGACGCCGGCCGAAGAGGCGGTGTTCCTGGCCTGCTTTGACCGCTACTTTTACCAGCGCCTGTCCGACTTTTCACTGGGTGACGCAAGCGCCGCCGACGATGAGGCCCCGCCCGCATCGGAGGAGTCCGCGAACGAAGCCGGCGCCCAGGGCACTGCCACCGGGGACGCATCCCCCCTGGCCGCAGCGGCAGCGACCGATCCCGGAATAGCGGCTCTGCTGGAATCCCCGCTGATGCGCAGCCTGGTCGACAACAACCGCAATGAATTGACCGTTGCCATCGGTCGCGCGGCGCAAGAGGTGGGGCTGCGACAGATACAGCTGTTCACCCAGAAGGGACAGTTTACCCGCAGGATACTGGATGCCATGGGCGAGGAGCAGTTGCGCGCCGCGGTCATTGAGCTTGAACGGCGGGAAAGCCCCGCGCTCACCGAGCTGCAGCGCTACCGCGACATCCTGCGGGAGGAAGTGCGCAGCTATGTCGAACGGGAGTACCTGCTCCATGCCGAGGGCAGGACCAGGCAGTTCATGGACGAGGTCCTCAGCAAAACCCGCCTGAACAACATCGAGCATATGTACCTGCACAAGGTGCATGAACTGGTGCGCAAGATGGCCAAAAAACTGGCCAGCCGTTACTCCCGCAAGCGCCGGCAGGTGAAACGCGGCCAGCTGAATATGGCCAAGACCATGCGCAGGGGCATCGCCAATGACGGGGTGATGTTCAACATCTACTGGCGGCAAATCCGCAAGGAGAAGCCGCAGATTCTTGCCGTGTGCGATGTCAGCGGCTCGGTTGCGGCCTACGCCAAGTTCCTGCTCATGTTCCTGTATAGCTTGCAGGACGTGCTGCCGAAAGTGCGCAGTTTCGCCTTCGCGAGTCAGCTGGGGGAAGTGAGCAGTTATTTCGACGAGTACCCGGTGGAAAAGGCCATCGAGTTGGTGAATTGGAAATACGGTGGCGCCACCGACTACGGCAGCAGCCTGCGGGATTTCGCCAGGCTGGCGCTGGATGACATCAACAATAATACTACCGTGATCATTCTGGGAGACGCGCGCAACAACAATGGCGACCCCGCGCTGGAGATCATGCAGAGTATCTATCAGCGAGCCCGCCAGGTCATATGGTTAAACCCCGAATCGCGCCGGGTCTGGGGCAGCGGGGACTCGGAAATGTTGCGCTACCAGAGCGCCTGTCATTTCAGCGCGGAATGCAATAACCTTAAGCAACTGGAGCGGATTGTCGACCAACTTCTCAAGAGCACGCACTGACCCCCATGATCTATACCTGCAAAGACTGCAGCTACCGCGGCAAGAGGAGTGGTCAGGGGGGCAGCTGCCTGGCCTGCGGCTCGTTTAACATTGGCCGGGAATCCAGCGCGGAGGAAAAACCCAGGCCGGGCAAGCTGCGCATAGCCCTGCTGATTGGATTATGGGCCTACCTGATAGCCCTGATTATCTGGAAGCTGTTCAACTGAAACTGGCGCCGGAAGATTTCCCCCTGCCCTGTTCACTGCGCGAGCTGGTGTTGACCCGCTACGCCGTTCACGGGGCCGCGAGCAGCGCGTCACCGGTGACTGGCCAGGAAGAGTTGATCGAATACCTGCGCAGTACCCGCGATACGGCGCTCAGTCCGATACAGTCAGTACTCACCCAGGCCGAGTCCATCGGCAATCCGGCCCGGCCCCCGGCGGACACAGGCGGCAATACTGGTCTGGGCAGGTAGAGCATTCGATGACTGGGAGCGCGACTTTCCGCTGGAGCAACCGCTGCGCACACAGCTGCGCCGACTCAAGCCGCTGGTGGCATCCCTGGCAATCGCAGATCCTGACTTTTTCATACCGGGCGGCCACCCGTTGCACCTGCTGATGGACAGTCTGCAGGCGGCCGCCATCGGTTGGCAACCCAGCCTGGGAAGGGCGGGCCAGACGATCGAAAGCTTTCTGGTGGAATCAGTCGATGAGGCCCTGGCCTGGTTCGACCGGCGCGATCTGGATCTGGCGACACTCTCTGCTAGAGTGGCCGCCACCAGCGCGCGGGAACTGGCGCGCAGCGAGCGTATGGCACAGCGTCTGGTTGAGGCTGAACGGGGGAGAATAAAATCTGCCGAAGCAAGGCGCGGGGCTGCCCGGATGATCAACGCGGCACTGCAACAGTTGCCGATTCCTGCGGGTATAGGCACATTCCTGAGGGGCCCATGGTACGACAGCGCCCAACTGGTCCTGCTTAAATTCGGCCAGGAATCCGAGCAGTGGGCCCAGATGAGTGCCGCCACTACCGCCCTGCTGGACTCGGTCCAACCCGTGACTGGCGATGAGGTGCCCGGCGGGCGCCATCAATTGTTCGAAACCGTGACCCGGCTTCCGAAAGAACTCAGACGCTGGCTGCTGAGCCTGCAACACGATGGCGACGCGGTGGCAAACGCGCTGGCAGTGGTGGAATTCGCGCATATGCAAATACTGCGCAAGCGGCCTCTGGAGAGTGAGCAGGCCGAACTGATTCCGATGGACGCGGCCGCTGAGGTGACCGCAGCGCAGGGCGCGCCGGACGCAATCTGGACGGGGCAGTGGTTCAGCATGGAGCTTGATAACGTCAGCCCTGCAGGGGCACGGCCTGTAAGGGCACGGCTGGTGTTGCGAGTGGATACGGAGGGGCAATTGCTCTTTGCCAACCAGGCGGGAATAAAGGTATCGCAACAGAGCTTTGAAGAATTTGCCAGCCATCTGGGTAGCGGCAAGATTTACCCACTGGACAGCGGTGCGAGCTTCAGCCGCAGTCTGGCGAAGGCGGCCGGTATCAAAGACCGGGCGGATCTGGACCACCTTGGCTCAGGGGCACTGACGCTGATCGGGCGCGAGGAGGAAGAATGCAAAGGGACTAGTGGCGAAACACAGGGTCAGGAGCACGAGCACACGCGGCAGCAGACACAGGAGGAACTGGAGCAGGAAACGCTGCAGCGGGAATGGGACGAAGCCCAGAGGCGGAAGCTGCAGCGGCTGGCACAGGAAAGATCAGTCGCCGCACCAGCCTCCAGCGCAGCGGTTGTTGGCCCGCAACAGCGTCGACATATGCGATTACCGGTTGCGAGTAACATATTTGTCGAAATGGCTGCGCCGGAGACTGGCAGGGCTGGGTCCGGCAGGGTCGTAATGTGTAAGACTCTTGACGTATCGCGGGGCGGCCTGCGGCTCAGCCTCGAACACGAACTCGTCACCGGGGCTATCCTGCTCATTGGCGTTGAACTGCCGGACCTGCAGGACACGCTCTACCTGAAGGGGGAAGTGCGGTGGTGCCTGGCCAATCTCGCACCCGACACCGGTTGGTCTGCCGGCTTTGCAATACTCAACGCCGGCGATTCCGACATAGACCGCTGGGTCGCGCTGCTGGACGAACTGGAAAACTGACGGCAGCAACCGGCCTTACATAAAGCTACCCGTGTTGTCGTCGTCCAGCCCGGCAAGACTGAAGCCTCCATGGCCGCTGCTGCTCTGGCGATCTGCCTTGGCAAACTTGATCTTGAGGCGGACATTGTTGGCTGAATCGGAATTGCGAATGGCTTCCTCTTCAGTGATGAGACCTTCCTGGTAGAGCTCGAAAAGCGCCGTATCAAAGGTTTTCATCCCGATATTTTCCGACTTGCGCATAACCTCCTTCACCCCGTCGATCTCGCCCCTGAGGATAAGCTCCGCAACCAGGGGCGTGCCCAACAGCACTTCGATGGCGGCACAGCGCTTGCCGTCTACCGTCGGTATCAGTCGCTGCGATACGAATGCCTGGATGTTCAGTGACAGGTCCATCAATAATTGCTGGCGCCGATCCTCGGGAAAGAAGTTGATAATCCGGTCGAGTGCCTGGTTGGCATTGTTGGCGTGGAGTGTGGAGATGCACAGGTGACCGGTTTCAGCAAAGGAGATGGCATGCTCCATGGTTTCCCGATCGCGGATCTCGCCGATGAGGATGACATCCGGCGCCTGCCGCAGGGTGTTCTTGAGCGCATTGTGCCAGCTGCGGGTATCCACCCCCACCTCCCGCTGGTTGATGATGGACTTCTTGTGATTATGCACGTACTCGATCGGGTCTTCGATCGTGACGATATGGCCGCTGCTGTTGCTGTTGCGGTAGTCGATGAGCGCCGCCAGAGAAGTGGACTTGCCCGAGCCGGTGGCGCCCACGAACAGCACCAGTCCGCGCTTGCGCATCATCACCTCGGTGAGGATAGGCGGCAGCCGCAGACTCTGCCAACTGGGGATGTCCGCAACGATATTGCGCGCCACGATGCCCACCTCGTTGCGCTGCATGAAGATGTTTACACGGAACCTGCCGTAGCCTGAGATGGAGGTCGCCAGGTTCATCTCCAGTTCCTGTTCGAATTGAGCCCGCTGGGTAGCGTCCATCAGTTCGCAGGCAATCTCCCTGATCTCACCGGGTCGCATGATCTCGCTGGCAATCGGCTTGAGTTGCCCCTGGAACTTGGCACAGGGTGGAGCGCCGGTGCTCAGGTAGAGGTCGGAGCCCCCCTCGGTTGACAGTATTTTGAGCCATTCTGCAATTCTCACGCCGCTTCCCCCGGTTGTTCCGGCCTGCACCTTGACAGGCCATTTATGGTTGACACAATCACTGTCGCAACACCCCACGGGCTACCCCGCCCGCGCAGCGTCGACTCGCGCTCCGGTACTGTAGCATCTTGCCGCGGCCCCACAAGAGCGCCGCGCGGTGACTGCAGCACAACTGTCCACCTATACTACACGCCTCTGAAGGCCGGCAGGTATTACACAATGGATAACGAACGCCCCACACCGCTGGTGGAGGACACCGAAACAACCCGACGCAAGCTGGAGTCCTGGTTGTCCCGGCAACGGGGGCAGGCGGTGCACATTCCCGCGCTGACCATACCCGAGTCCAGCGGTATGTCCAATGTCACCCTGCTGTTTGATGCCCAATGGCAGGAAGGGGGCAGGACCCACACTGAGGCCTGTGTCGGTCGCCTCCAACCCCAGGTCGAGCGGCCGGCCTTCCCCAGCTACGACCTGGGCCTGCAGTACGAGGTCATGGCCAGTATCGGCCGTCACAGCGACATCCCCGTACCCCGCTTGCTGGGGCTGGAACTGGATCGCTCGCTGCTGGGGGTCCAGTTCTACCTGATGAAACGCACTCCGGGCCGGATTCCGCCGGATATGCCGCCCTACAACATGGACGGCTGGATGCTGCATGAGACTTCCGAGCAAGAGCGTGCCGCCATGTGGCGCGCGGCAGTGGAGGTCATGGGTAAAATTCACCTGCTGGACTATAAAGCCCTCGGTTTCGCCCATCTCGAGAAGGCCGGCACCACGGCGCTGCAAAACCAGCTGAACTATTGGCAGGACTACCTGGTTTGGGCGCTGGAAGGCGGCGGCCACGCCATTTGCCAGGCTGCGCTGGACTGGTTGCAGGCCAGGCAGCCCGCCGCTGAACCGACGGTGCTGTGCTGGGGTGACTCGCGCATAGGCAATATTATTTTCCGGGAATCCCTCGACGGCGTCGCCGCCGTACTGGACTGGGAAATGGCAGTGCTGGGAAACCCCGTGCAGGACCTGGCCTGGTTCAATTACATGGACGCGATTTTCTCCGAGGGCCTGGGCATGCCGAGGCTGGGGGGCCTGCCGAGCTATGAGGAGAGCATAGACCAGTGGCAACAGCAGACCGGGTATTGCGCCCGGGATTACGACTACTACCTGGTCTTTGCGGGAATGCGCTTTGGCCTGCTGCTCTCGCGGATCATGCTGGCAACCGGCCAGACTGAGCAGGTGCAGGGCAACTTCGCCTGCCAGCTATTACAAAAGACCCTGGATCGCCTGGGCTGACGCCCTCCAGGACCACTGCGGCCGGCGCGGCCAACCCTGCATGCGCCTGTACTAGTCCGGTGGGGAACTATACACTTGGTGCCCGCGGCTTGACGCAGGCTCACGTTCGTATTGTTTGCGCCCACCAGGCGACGGCAAGCGCGCCGCCGACCCGCATAGAATAACAAGGAGTTTCGATTGCCCTCCCATTTACAATCCCAGCTGCAGGCACTGGCAGATCCCGCGTCGCTCGCCATGCTGAGGTCTATCCGGCGCGGCATAGAAAAGGAAAGCCTGCGCATCACCGCGCAGGGCAAACTCGCACAGACGCTACACCCCGCCGGCCTCGGCTCGGCCCTCACCCACGAGTACATCACCACGGATTACTCCGAGGCGCTGCTCGAGTTCATCACCCCGGTGAGCGACGACATCGAGCAGAGCATAGAGACCCTGGAAAACATCCACAGCTTTGCCTACCAGCAACTGGGAGAGGAAATGCTGTGGGCGGCGAGCATGCCCTGCATCATGACCGGAGACGAGGGTATCCCGGTAGCGCGGTATGGCAGCTCCAACGTGGCGCGGATGAAAACCGTGTACCGATTGGGGCTGGGGCATCGCTATGGCCGGCTGATGCAGGCCATAGCCGGAATTCACTACAACTTTTCCATGCCGGAGGCGTATTGGGAGCAGGCCTGGCAGCGGGCCGGCAGTAAAGGTGAACTGCGCGATTACATCAGCACCCGCTACCTCGACCTGATCCGCAACTTCCGGCGCCATTCCTGGCTGCTCATCTACCTGTTCGGCGCCTCGCCGGCAATCTGCGCCAGCTTTCTGCGGGGCCGCGACAACCCCGGCCTGCTGCCCTTCGACAAGCAGGGCCGCAGCCTCCACCTGCCCCACGGCACCGCGCTGCGGATGGGCGACCTGGGCTACAGCAGTGCTGCCCAGAAGGACTTGAATGTCTGTTACAACTGTCTCGACAACTACGTGGAGACCCTGCGCGCCGCGATCCTGCGACCCCATCCCGATTACCGCAACATTCCGACGGGCCAGGCGGGCGACTACCAGCAGTTGAGTGACAGCCTGCTGCAGATCGAAAACGAGTTTTACAGCCCGATCCGTCCCAAGCGGGTCACCCGGCCCGGCGAAACCCCGCTCACCGCCCTGCACCACCGCGGCATCGAGTACATCGAGGTCCGCTGTATCGATGTCAGCCCCTTTTCAAGCGTGGGAATCGAGGCCAGCCAGATGCGGTTCCTCGACATTTTCCTGCTGTACTGCCTGCTGGAGGAAAGCCCCCCCTGTGACGACCTGGAGCAGGCGACCCAGGCCGCCAATCTCGAGGCAGTGGTCAATCGCGGCAGGTTGCCCGGCCTGCTGTTGCAAACGGTCACGGGGCAACAACCCATGCGCGCCTGTGCCGAGTCGCTGTTTGCCAGGCTGGCGCAGGTCGCCGCGCTGCTGGATACAGCAAACAAGTCCAGCCTTTACAGTGCCAGCCTGAAACTGCAGGAGGCCGCAATAGCGGAGCCGGAACTGACGCCCTCCGCCCGGGTATTGCGGGAGATGCGCGAAAAGGAGCTGCCTTTTTTCCGCCTCGCCATGGCTTACAGCGAACACTGGGCCCACTATTTCCGCAGCCGCACCCTGGCCCCACAGGTGCAGGCCGCTTTCGAGGCGGAAACCCGGCGCTCCTTGGAAGCGCAGCGCGATATCGAGCGCGCGGACACTATCGGCTTCGAGCAATACCTCGAAAACTATTTCGCCCAGTACCGGGCGCTGTAACATTGAACTTCCTCGCCCACTTCCACCTCGCCTGGCCGGATGAGGGCCTGGTCGCCGGGGGGCTGGAAGGGGACTACTGCAAGGGGCCGCTGCGGGGCGAGTTGCCGGACGACATCGAGCGCGGCGTGCGCTTGCATCGCGCCGTGGATGCCTACACCGACAGTCACCCGCTGATCGCCCAGCTGCGCCGCGATCTCCCCGGTGACCTGCGCCGCTATGCGGGGATCCTGATCGACCTGAGTTTTGATCACTTTCTCAGCAAGCACTGGGAGAGTTACTGCGATATTCCACTGGCGCAGTTCAATGCAGGCGTATACCGCAGCCTGCGGAACCGGGAACATGCCCTGAGCTGTGGCTCCCGCAGGATGCTGGCGCGCCTGGTGGAGTACGACATCCTGGGCCTTTACCTGGACTGGGATACAGTGCCGGCAAGCGCCGCGCGCATCGGCCAGCGCCTGCGGCGGTCAAACCCCCTGGCCGATATCGGCCCGCGGCTCAATCCCGCCCGGGGCATCATGGAGCAGGCTTTCCTGAGTTTCTATCCCGACCTGCTGGCGTTCAGCGCGCGCCAGCCCGAGACCCTGAACCAAATCAAAATCCCGTCATCGAACATTGCGCAGGGCTGAAAAAGACCCTAACGTAATCACCCCGGCCCCGCCAGGCCGACAGCCACAGGAACACCCGGACAATGCTGCAATCCCTGACCCCGCGACTCGTGTTTTTCGGCCTTGCCATCATGGCTGTCATCGCGATGCTGTTCGCCTGGGCCTACCTGGAGCGGACGCTGGGCCTCCCACCCTGCCCCCTATGCATGACCCAGCGGGTGTTCGTGGTGCTCTGGGGTGTGATCGCCCTGGTCGCCGCCCTGCACAATCCGGCGCGCACAGGGCGGCGGATATACGCCACCCTCTGCGCCCTGGCCGCCCTGGCCGGCGCCGCCGTAGCCGTCCGCCATGTCTGGATACAGCACCTGCCGCCGGACCAGGTGCCCGCCTGTGGCCCCAGCCTCGGATACATGCTGGATACACTGCCCTTCAGCGAAACCGTCAGCATGGTACTGACGGGGGACGGCGAGTGCGCCGCGATCGACTGGACCTTCCTGGGCTTGAGCATCCCCGAGCAGACCCTGGTCATGGCTGCCGTGGTGCTGGCGATCTGCCTGTGGCAGATCTTTCGAAAATAATTCTGCAGGAAACGCAATATGCCGCACAGGAGCAGCAGTCCGAAGCAACAGTTTGCCGCGGTGGAGGATTTGCTCACCCGCTGGCTGAAGGAGCGGCGCGAATTGCTGGGCAGTTACACCCGGATCGCCGTCGCACTGGACGGTGACATGGAACCGACAGGCCTGGCACAACACCAGCGGGCGCTATGCAGCATACTGGTGGACTATGTATCGGCCGGGCACTTCGAGGTTTACCACGAATTACTGAACGAGGCGGAGACCTTTGCCGACGGCAGCGCCGGGCTGGCGCAGCAATTAATGCCCGCCATTGGTGACACCACCGAGGTTATTCTGGCCTACGAGGAGAAGTACGGGAGTGGGGATGCCTACCCGGAGACCCTGCAGCGCGACCTGTCCGCGCTGGGAGAGGTGCTGGAGTCGCGTTTTGTGCTGGAAGACCGGCTCATCGCCGGTCTTCACAACAGGCATCGGCGCGCGGCGGAAAACCCGGCGCCGTAGGGTCCTGGCCTTTAGCCCTTGTCGGCCTCAGCCTCGCCAGCTGCCGCTTCGGCCTGGCTGGGAATGGAGATCAACTCGACTTCGAACACCAGGGCCGCGTTGGGGCCAATCGCCTGTCCCGCACCGCCTGCGCCGTAGCCCAGTTCCGGCGGAATCACCAGCTTGAACTTCGAACCCACAGGCATCAGCTGCAGAGCCTCGGTCCAGCCGGGGATAACCTGGCCAACGCCGAAAGTGACACTCTCACCGCGCTTATAGGAGGAGTCGAACTCGGTGCCGTCTATCAGCGTACCGGCGTAGTTGACCTCTACCGTGTCCTCAGGACCGGGCTTGGGGCCGTCACCTTCCCTGATTACCTGGTACTGCAGGCCTGACTCGGTGACGATCACGCCTTCCTTGGCCTTGTTTTCAGCCAGGAATGCGGTAGCCGCGGCGAGGTTGGTTTCGGCCGCAGCGGCCTGCTTGGCCTGCATCTCGGCGGCAGCTTTCTCCTGGTAGGCCTGCATCTCGGCGGTGATTTCTTCCTGGGTGAGGCGCGGCTGGGCACCGGTCATGGCATCGCGCAGACCAGCGGTGAAAGCGTCCACGTCCATCGGCACATTGTCGGCTTTCATCCGCTCGCCGAGATTGAGCGCGATACCGTAGCTCAGGCGCTGCTCGGTAGTCTCCAGCTTGAGGCCGCCGGGCGCGGTAGCGGCGGCTTCGCCGGGATCCGCTGCTTTTTGGTTACATGCTTGCAGGGCGACCAGGCCGACCAGGGCAAGTGGCAGTGCATATTTCTTCATAAATTCCTTCCAATGATTAGAACAGGGAGTACCGCGGACACGCTAGTCAATGCGAGGCCTCGCTTCCCGGGGATAAACGGATTCGCGGCTGTAGCGGCAGCGAACAGCGCCGGTTGGACACAACGGGGAGCATATAAGTTTCGCAATGGCCGCACATATTACTACCCGGCCCGGATATAAACCACCCCGTTTTCCCCCGCCTGCTTTGATCCAACCATGGCCTGGGATATGTGCAGCCCGGATTTGTGGCCGCGCCACCCCCGTGCGGGTAGAATCCGCGTCCAAATGATCATATTACGCGACATCGGACTGCGCCGGGGCAGCAAACTGCTGCTGGAGCACGCCAACGTGACCATCCAGCCCGGCCAGCGGCTGGCGCTGATCGGCGCCAATGGCAGCGGCAAATCAACCCTTTTCGCCCTGTTGCTGGGGGAACTGGTGGCAGACACCGGCGACATCGAGGGCATGGCGAGGCTGCGCCTTGCCCACATGGCGCAGGAGGTACATGCCACCGGCATGCCCGCAGGGGAGTATGTCTGGCGTGGCGACAGCACCCTGGCCGGGCTGCGGGACGAGCTGCAGCGGCTCGAGGGCGCCGGCCGGTTTGATGCCGCCGCCGCTGTTCACGACCAGCTCGAGGCAATCGACGGCTACAGCGCCGAGCGCCGCGCCGAGCGCCTGCTGCAGGGCCTGGGATTCGCCGAGGACGCGGCCAGCCGGCCGGTCAGTGATTTCTCGGGCGGCTGGCGGATTCGCCTCAACCTTGCCCGGGCCCTGATGACCCCGTCCGATGTGCTGCTGCTGGACGAACCCACCAACCACCTCGACCTGGACGCCACCCTGTGGCTGCAACAATGGTTGCAGCAGTACCCGGGCACCCTGCTTATGATTTCCCACGACCGGGATTTTATCGATGCCACCTGCGAGCGCATCCTGCATATCGAGCAGCAGCAGCTGCAGGCCTACAAGGGCAACTACTCCGATTTCGAGCGCCTGCGGGCGGAACGCCTGGCCAACCAGCAGGCCAGTTACGAAAAGCAACAGCAACGAATCGCGCAAATCGACGATTTCGTGCGGCGCTTTCGCTACAAGGCCACCAAGGCGCGCCAGGCCCAGAGCAGGCTGAAGGAGCTGGAGCGGATGCAGGCGCTGGCACCGGCCCATCTCGACTCGCCCTTCGATTTCAGTTTCCCGCCGCCGGCCAGGAGCAGCGACCCCCTGCTGCGGCTGGATGGCGCAAGCCTCGGCTACCAGGGGCGGGCCGTGCTCGCGGGGGTCGAATTGCACCTGCGGCCCGGCAGCCGCTTCGGCCTGCTGGGCAGGAACGGGGCCGGCAAGTCCACCCTGCTCAAAAGCCTGGTGGGCGAGCTGCCCCTGCTGGCCGGCGACAGGGTCAGCGGGGAACACTGCAGCATCGGCTACTTCGACCAGCAACAGCTGGAGGCCCTGGACCTGGAGGCCAGCGCCGCCCTGCACCTGCAGCGCCTGAGCCCCGCCGCGCGGGAACAGGATATTCTCAACTTCCTGGGGGGCTTCAATTTCCGCGGCGACGGGGCGACCAGCGCGATTGCCCCCTTTTCCGGCGGGGAGAAGGCCCGGCTGGCCCTGGCCATGGTGGTGTGGCAACGCCCCAACCTGCTGGTACTGGACGAGCCCACCAACCACCTCGACCTGGATATGCGACATGCCCTGGAGGTCGCCCTGCAGGCCTACGAGGGCGCCCTGATCCTGGTGAGCCACGACCGCCACCTGCTGCGCAACACGGTGGATGAGCTGCTGCTGGTGCATGACGGCCGGGTGGAAACCTATGCGGATGACCTGGAGGGCTACGAACGCTGGATCCTGTCCAGCTACCGCCAGGTGGAGCGCGGTGATAGCGCCGGCGCTGACACCTCCCGCAGGGAAAAACGCCAGAGCGCCGCCGCTCAACGGGAGAAGCTGCGGCCGCTGCAGAAAATCATTGCCGGGATCGAGGCCGAAATGAGCGCGGTGGAAGCCGAGCAGGCCGAACTGCAGACCCGCCTGGGCGATACCGACCTGTATCTGGAGGGGCGCAAGCAGGACCTGGCAAACCTGCTGAAGCGCGAAGGCGAACTCAAGGCCAGGGCGTCACAGCTGGAGGAAACCTGGCTGGAGCAGCAGGAGGCGCTGGAGGCGCTGGCGCAGGCATAAGCAGGCCTTGGTCTAGACCTGTCCCCCGCCTGCCAGGCGCAGCTTGGCGGCTCTCCCCAGTTTCTTGATGGCGGCCTCCCGCTGCTGGGCGGCGCCGCGGTCGGGGGCGGTGGCCGACCACAACAGGGTGACCGGCCGGCGGCCGCTGGTGTACCTGGGTCCGCCGGCCAGCTGGCCGTTGTGCTGCAGCAGGCGTTTCCCAAGGTCCCGCGCCACCCCGGTGTACAGGCTGCCGTCGGCGCACCGGAGGATATAGACTGACCATTCAACCGCCATGGCAGAGGCCCGGCTGGTGCGGGATCAGCCCCGGCACCAGCGGTGGTAGCGCTCCACCCAGCCCAGCAATTGCTCGGGCTTGCGCGCCTTGCGCCACTCGCTGGCCAGGAAGCGGTTACTCTCACCCAGGGTGGGGTAGACATGGATCGTCGCCAGGATCTTGCCGAGGCCGAGGCCGTGTTTCATCGCCAGCACGAACTCCGCCAGCAGTTCGGCGGCGTGATAGCCGACGATAGTGGCGCCAAGTATGCGGTCACTGCCCGGGGCGGTCAGCACCTTGACGAAGCCATGGGCCTCACCATCGGCGATGGCGCGGTCGAGGTCGTCGATCCCGTAGCGGGTGACGTCAACGGGAATGCCGCGCGCCAGCGCCTCCTGCTCATTGAGTCCCACCCGCGCCACTTCCGGATCGGTGAAGGTCGCCCAGGGCACGATCGAATAGTCGACCTTGAACTTGCGAAAGCGGCCAAACAGGGCGTTGACCGTGGCGTACCACGCCTGGTGGCTGGCCATATGCGTGAACAGGTAGGGTCCGGCCACATCGCCGCAGGCGAAGATCGTCGGCACCCGGGTGCGCAGGTACTCGTCCACCACCACGGTGCCGGCGGCGGTGAGGGGAATGCCCAGGGCATCGAGGCCCAGGCCCTCCACGTTGGCGTGGCGGCCTACCGCCAGCAGCACCCGGTCAAACACCAGCTCCCGCTCCCCGGCGGGCGTCCTGAAGCTGGCGCACTGCGCGGCGCCGTCCCGCCTGAAAGCCAGTGGCTCGTAACCGGTATGCACGGTCATGCCCTGGGCTTGCAGGCTTTGCAACAGCAGGGCCGATACCTCGGGGTCCTCGCGCGGTAGCACGCGGGCCGCATGCGTGACCAGTGTCACCCGGGTGCCGAGCCGGGCAAACGCCTGCGCAAGTTCGCAGCCGATGGGGCCCGCACCGATCACCAACAGGTGCGCCGGCGCCTCCCGCAGCTCCCACACCGTGTCCGAGGTCAGGTAGTCCAGCGCCGCAAGCCCCGGAATGTCAGGCACCTGCGGCCGGGCACCGCTGGCGATAATGATGTTGCGGGCTGACAGCACCCGGCCGTCGATCTCCACCTCCCAGGGCGACAGGATGCGGGCATCGCCCTGCAGGCAATCCACCCCCAGGGAGGTAAAGCGCTCAACCGAATCATGCGGCTCGATGGTTTTCACCACCGCCTGCACCCGCTCCATCACCCGGCGGAAATTCACCTGCACCGCCATCGGCTCCAGCCCGAACTCGGTCGCCCGCCGTGCGTAGTCGGCGATGCGGGCCGAGCGGATAAGCGCCTTGCTGGGAACGCAGCCGGTATTGAGGCAGTCGCCGCCCATCTTGTGGCGCTCCACCAATGTCACCTTGGCCTTGACCGTCGCCGCGATCAGCGCCGCCACCAGCCCGGCGGAGCCCGCGCCGATTACAATCACATTGGTGTCAAAGCGATGCGGCCGCCGGTAGGGCGCCAGTACCCGGCGCGCCTGGATATAGCCCAGCAGCCACTTTGCCAGCAGGGGAAATACGGCCAACAGCACAAACGACAGCAGCAGGGCCGGCGAGATAATTCCGGCAGCCGAGTCCAGCTCTCCCAGCCGTGTGCCCGCGTTCACGTAGGCCGCTGTCGCCGGGAACATGCCGAGCTGCGACACCCAGTAATAGCGCCAGGTGCGTATCGGCAGCAGGCCCATCAACAGGTTGATGACAAAGAAAGGGAAGATAGGCACCAGGCGCAGGGAAAACAGGTAAAAGGCACCATCTTTTGCAAAGCCGGCATTGAATGCCCGCAACTGCCGACCGAACTTGCCCTGCACCCAATCGCGCAGCAGCAGGCGCGAAACCAGGAAGGCCAGGGTCGCACCGATGCTGCTGGCAAACGACACCAGCAGCAGCGCGTACCAGAAGCCGAACAGCGCGCCACCTGCGAGGGTCATGACCGCGGCACCGGGTACCGACAGGGCCGTGACCGCGACATACAGCGCGAAGTAAAGCAGGCCCGCCAGCGCAGGGTTGGCAGCGTACCAGGCCCGCAGTTCACCCACCCGTTGCTTGAGCGTGTCAAACTGCAGATAACTGCCGAGGTCGAGGTAAAACCAGGCGGCGATGGCGGCGGCGATAAGGGCAAGTACGACTAATTTCTTCAAGGGCACGGACGTTCCACCTGTTCTTGTTAGGGCGCTTTTGAGGCTATAGGCAGACTACTCTTCCAATTGCGACAAGGCTACGCTCGAGTGGTTCGATCGGGTTAAGCGGCATCTTTCCCGCGGGCGTGAGAAGGTAGCGGTCAAAGATATACCGGAAGAACATATCGCCATGCTGAAAAACTCTACCCATGGAGTTGTCAGCTAGTCGTTCGATGGTATCATTGCCCCCTCAAACCCCGCGGGCACCTCGTCCGATTATCAACCGGAGAACACCATGAGCGACCAGATCGTACACGTCAGCGATGCAACATTTGACGTAGAAGTACTCAATTCCGACATTCCGGTATTGGTGGATTTCTGGGCCGAGTGGTGCGGCCCCTGCAAAATGATAGCCCCGGTACTTGACGAAATCGCCGCCGAGTACAGCGGCAGGCTGAAAGTGTGCAAGGTCGACGTCGACGCCAACCCCGACATACCACCCAAGTTCGGTATTCGCGGCATCCCCACCTTGATCATGTTCAAGGACGGCAATGCTGAGGCGACCAAGGTGGGCGCGCTGTCAAAGACCCAGTTGACCGCTTTTATCGAGGAAGTTGTCTAGATTGGCTGCGAGCCCGGAACACTCCGGGCTCCCACCCCCTGGCTTGGCAGTAATTGCAGAACTAAAAAAGCGGTAGACGGCACATGCGGGGCGTGCTACCTTTCCAGCCGTTGCACAGCCCCCTGCAGCGACAATACCTCGCCGCCCGAATTTAATTTTCAAAAACCACCCGCTGGCACCTTCGGCATTTCTACACCCGTACACATTCATCCCAACCCCCCAAAACAACAAAGCCACTTCCTCTATGAATCTTACCGACCTAAAAACCAAATCCACCCAGGACCTCATTGATATCGCCAAGGAGATGGGCCTGGAAAACATGGCGCGCTCGCGCAAACAGGACATCATATTTGCGATCCTGAAACGCCACGCCAAGAGCGGCGAGGATATTTCCGGCGACGGGGTGCTGGAGATCCTGCAGGACGGCTTTGGCTTCCTGCGCTCCGCCGACAGCTCCTACCTGGCAGGCCCCGATGATATCTACGTCTCCCCCAGCCAGATCCGCCGCTTCAACCTGCGCACGGGCGATTCCATTTCCGGCAAGATCCGCCCGCCCAAGGACAGCGAGCGCTATTTCGCCCTGCTCAAGGTCAGCGAGATCAACTTCACCCGACCGGAAAACTCCAAGCACAAGATCCTGTTTGAAAACCTCACGCCCCTGTTCCCCGACCAGCGACTGACACTGGAAACGGGTAACGGCAGCACGGAAGACCTGACCGGCCGCATCATCGACCTGGTTGCGCCTATCGGCAAAGGTGTGCGCGGACTGCTGGTGGCGCCGCCCAAGGCCGGCAAGACCATCATGATGCAGAACATCGCCCAGGCCATTATCACCAACAACCCCGAGTGCTACATCATCGTCCTGCTGATCGATGAGCGGCCCGAGGAAGTGACTGAAATGCAGCGCTCGGTGGGTAAGCGCGGGGCCGAGGTGGTTGCATCGACTTTCGACGAACCGCCCTCGCGCCACGTCCAGGTCGCCGACATGGTGATCGAAAAGGCCAAGCGCCTGGTGGAGCACAAGAGGGATGTCATTATTCTGCTGGACTCGATCACCCGCCTGGCCCGCGCTTTTAACACCGTGATCCCAAGCTCCGGCAAGGTGTTGACCGGCGGTGTCGACGCCCATGCCCTGGAGCGTCCCAAGCGCTTTTTCGGCGCGGCCCGCAACATCGAGGAGGGCGGCAGCCTGTCAATCATCGCCACAGCCCTGGTCGATACCGGTTCCAAGATGGATGAGGTGATCTACGAGGAGTTCAAGGGCACAGGCAACATGGAATTGCACCTCGACCGCAAGGTAGCGGAGAAACGCGTTTATCCCGCCATCAACATTCGCCGCTCCGGCACTCGCCGGGAGGAATTGCTCACCGCCGAGGATGAATTGCAGCGCATGTGGATACTGCGCAAACTGCTGCACGGCATGGAAGACCTCGCGGCCATCGAGTTCCTGTCCGACAAGCTCAAGGACACCAAGACCAATGACGAGTTCTTCATGTCGATGAAGCGCAAGTAAGCCGCGCCATCCCCTGAGGCGGACGGGCGCCACGCGTGAAATACACAGATCTGCGGGATTTCATGGCCGAGCTGGAGCAGCGCGGCGAACTGGTGCGCATCAGCACGGAAGTGGACCCGGTGCTGGAGATGACTGAAATCGCCGACCGCACCCTGCGCGCCGGCGGTCCCGCCCTGCTGTTCGAGAACCCCAAAGGCTGCAGCATCCCGGTGCTGGTCAACCTCTTCGGCACGCAGCGGCGGGTCGCGCTGGGCATGGGTAGGGAAAATATTGCAGCGCTGCGCGAGGTGGGTGAACTGCTCGCCTACCTGCGCCAGCCGGACCCGCCCAAGGGCATGCGCGATGCCTGGAACAAGGCCCCGGTGCTGAAACAGGTGCTGAACATGGCGCCGAAACTCATCCGCAACCCGCCCTGCCAGTATCACGCGCAACAGGGCAGCGAGGTTGACCTCTACCAGTTACCGATACAGACCTGCTGGCCGGGAGACGCCGCGCCTCTGGTGACATGGCCACTGGTCATTACCCGGGGGCCGAACAAGGAGCGCCTGAACCTCGGCATCTACCGCATGCAACTGCTGGGTCGCAACAAACTCATCATGCGCTGGTTGTCCCACCGCGGCGGTGCCCTCGATTTTCGCGACTGGCAGCTGCAGTACCCCGGGAAGCGCTATCCCGTCGCCATTGCCCTGGGGGCGGACCCGGCCACCACGCTGGCGGCAGTCACCCCCATACCCGACAGTATTTCCGAATACGCTTTCGCGGGGCTGCTGCGCGGCAGCAAGACCGAGTTGGCGGAATGTTTTACCCCCCTGTGTCGCGAGCACGGCCTCACGGTGCCCGCCACCGCCGAGTACATTCTCGAGGGTTATCTCGAACCCGGTGAACTCGCCGAGGAGGGACCCTTTGGCGACCATACCGGCTACTACAACGAGGTCGAGCGCTTTCCGGTGTTCACGGTAGAGGCGATCACGCACCGTGAATCACCTGTTTATCACAGCACCTATACCGGGCGGCCACCAGACGAGCCGGCGGTTCTGGGCGTGGCCCTCAATGAGGTCTTTGTACCGCTGTTGCAGAAGCAGTTTCCCGAAATCGTCGATTTCTACCTGCCGCCCGAGGGCTGCTCCTACCGGCTGGCAGTGGTGACCATACGCAAGGAATATCCTGGCCACGCCAAGCGGGTCATGCTCGGCATCTGGTCCTTCCTGCGCCAGTTCATGTATACCAAGTTCATCATCGTGACCGACGAGGACGTCGATGCCCGGGACTGGAAGGACGTGATCTGGGCGATGACCACCCGCATGGATCCCAGGCGGGACAGCGTTTTCATCGACAACACGCCCATCGATTACCTGGATTTCGCCTCGCCGGTAGCGGGCCTGGGTTCCAAGGTCGGCTTCGACGCCACCAGCAAATGGCCAGGCGAGACCCAGCGTGAGTGGGGGCGCCCCATTGCCATGGACGCAGCAGTCAAGCAGCGCGTGGACGCATTATGGGATCAGCTCGGGATCAAGCTTTAGGTCCACTCCGGGCAGTGACTTGCGCACCACCCGGGACACTCAACCGCGTGTCAACAGGCGCGGATCCCGCACCCGCTTTTCGGGCCTGGGCAGTGCAGGCAGATGGCTCTCCCGCAGCAGCAGGCCCTCGCGAAAATAGGCCGCGGCAATGCCAGCCTCGCCCAGGGCGCTCAACAGCCTGCCCAACTCCGCACAAATCTCCGGGCTGCGCTGCAGTCGGTAGCACCGCTCGAAATAATCCCTGGATTTGCCCCACAGACTGTCGCGGGCGGCGAGCCGCCCCAGGCACAACAACAGCTGGGGATCCTCCGGATGAGCGGCCAACCAACTCTCCGCCTGGGCCAACTGGCGGCGCACATCATCACTCTGCAGATAACCATAAACGCGGACCAGTTCCGGGTCCCAGCCGTGCTTGAGCGCACGTAGGATGGTCTTTTCCGCCAGGGCATGCCCGCCCAGCTCAACCAGAAGGCCAGCGAAGCGCCGGATCATGGCGGGGTTTTCACGCGCCGCCGCGGGCAGCGCATGCCAGCTGTCGCAGAACGAGTCCAGGGTCGCGCCGCGGGCGCGGTCCCCGGCCTGCTGCAGCGCCCGGCCATAGACCTCTGCCTCGAGTCGCTCCACCTCGTCGGCGTTCAGCACCCGGTGTTTTTTCAGCAGCGGCAGCAGTTGCGCCAGAGCGGCGCCATCGCCGAGGCCCGTGTACGCCCGCTGCAGCAGCGCCAGTGCCTGCGGGTGGCGACCGGGGCTGCGCCGCGCCTCCTGCAGCGTATCGATGGCCTGCTGGTAATGCCCTGACTGCAGCTGTATCTCCGCCCGGGCCAGGGCAATTGCAATCTTCGCATCGGGGCTACAGCTCGCCGCCGATGCCAGGTGTTGCTCGGTCTGTTCAGTGTCGCCCAGCTGGGCGCTGGCCCGCGCCGCCAGAAGGTGGTTGACCAGGGGGGAGTCATTGTCGCGCGCGCCCCGCAGCAATTCGCCACGGGCCCTGGCCCAGTTGCCTTCGATAAAATGCACCAGTCCGCGGTTGGTCAGGCGCATGGCCCGGCGGGCCCGGCGTGAACCGAGCCAGCCGCTAAGGGACTCCCTGCCGCCGATGATCCGGCGCAGCAGGGAAATCAGCGCATACACCAGCAGGGTGAGCAGCAGTAACAGCACCAGCCCCACCCAGAGGCTGGACTCCACGGTGTAATTGCCATAGGCCAGCAACAGGTAGCCGGGATCGGTCTCGATGATGGTTACCAGGCCGACGCCAAGCAACAGCGCAACCAGTACCAGGGCAAATATCCTGCGCATGTTTACTGTTCGCCCCCGCCCTGCAGGCGTTGTTCCATAACCGCGTCCAGGGCCAGGACCGAGCGCGACAGATCGGGCGCACCGGTGGCGATTGCCATCTTGGCCAGACCGGAGATTTCAGCCGACATGGCCTGCGCGGCGGCCGCGTCGGCGGCAACAAATTCCTCTACCCAGCGCTCCGCCCGCTGCAGGCTCTCGCGGTAGAGCAACTCATTGCCCGAGAGCAGACCGAGCTGGGCCTGCTCCAGCAGCAGGCGCAAATTCTGCCGCGCCATGGCTTCCCACTGGGGGTCCATCAGCGCGTCCACCGGCTGGTCCCGGCGCCGGATCACAACATAGCTGGCAAGTTTCTCCAGCGCCGCCTCATAACCCTGCCGCAGCCGCCCACCCGGGTCCGGCACGGGCTGGGCCGCTGCTTGTCCGGCCTTTCCAGGCTGCTGGAAAATCACCAGGGCTTGCGCCTGTTCCGCCAATGCGGCCAGGCGCAGGTAGATGCCTTCCACATCGACCGCAGGTACCGCCCGCACGGCGGCAAGGTCGGCGGCCACCGCCGCCCGCACCTCGTGCAGGCGCGCATCGTCCAGCTGCAGCAAGATATTGTCCACGCTGCCCAGCAGGGTCTCGGCCCCGCTGGTGTCGCCCGCCATCAGCAGGCGCTGGTTGGCGAGGCGCAACACGTACCGGGCCTCCGCCAGCAGCCAGTCCTCGCGATCGGCGTCCCCAAAGCGCGCCAGCTGCGCCGACTGCTGCGCCAGCTGTGCCTGTAGCTCAGCCACGCCCTGGGTCAGCTGGCCCGAGCGTTCACCCGCCTCCCGGGTCTCGGCCTGCAGCTGCTCCAGCGCGGTGTCGAACCGGCGCTGCCAGCGCAGATCCAGGTCTTCAAGGCCCGCGGCGCCCCTTCCCGCGGCCGCCTCGACGGCCTGCAGCCGCGCCGCCAACGCCGCGTCCCGGCGCTGCTGCTCGAGCAGTGACCAGCCCAGGCCGGCGGCCACGACCAGCGCCAGCAGCAGCGCCATCCAGGCCGGGACGGCGGCACGGCCGGGTGGCGGTGCGGGGCCGCGGGCAAGCGCGGCGGGCGGCCCGGGGCTGCCGGCACCCGCTGTATCATCGTCGCCACCGTTAGCCGCCAGCATACTGTCCCCGGCGGCCGCGGTCTCCTGCGCCAGCTGCTCGATATTCTTGTCCTGCTGATCACTCACTCTCACTCTCCAGTGGCGGTTTGCAACCCCGCCAGGGCGCGCAGCATCGCGCTATCCGAGGCATTCTCTGCGGTGATCACCCGGCTGAATCCGGCTGCGCGCGCCATCTGCGCTACCCGAGGGGAGGGCACCAGCAGGGTGATATCGGCAAACTTAGTGGTTTCCGCCGGGCTAAGCAATGCCAGCAGGTTGGCAAGGCCTTCCCCACTGCTGATCAGCACCACGCCGATATCCCACTGCGACAGCTTTTGCGCCAGCTCACCACTGGCCAGGGCGGGCGGAATCCGGCGGTAGCAGGCCAGCTCCTCCACCCGCGCACCGCGGCGGCCCAGGCCCTCGGCGAGGGTCGCCCGACCGCCCTCGCCCTTGACGATCAGCACGCGCTGGCCGGCCAGCGCCTGCAGCTGCGGCAGGGCCAACAGTCCCTCGCTGGTCATCTCGCTGGCCGGCGTGAGCACACGCACGCCGTGAGCAGACAATTCCCTGGCTGTGGCCTCGCCCACCGCGTACCAGTGGAGGCCCAGCGGTAGCTGCGGCCAGCAGGATTCAATCCAGGCCATACCAAGACGTACCGCGTTGCCGCTGACAAAGATGATGTGGCTGAAATGGTCCAGGTCCAGCACCCGCCGGCGCTGCACCGGATCGAGTTCCGCCAGTGGCAGCAATTGCAGCAGGGGCAGGCTGTGAACGCTGAAACCTGCACCCTCGAGGGCCGCGCACAACTCATCGCCCTGCCCCGCGGGACGAGTGACCAGAACGCCCGGCCTAACTGCCATGGACCCCGGCCAGGATAGCGGCGGCGCCCCGCTCCAGCAGTTGCTCCGCCACCCGGATACCCAGCTCCACCGCATCGGCGGCGACCGCCTCTGCCTCGGCGCGAAGGATGAGCGAGCCATCGGGCCGCCCCACCAGCCCCCGCAGCCAGAGCCGGTCGGTACCCGGAACATACTCGGCATAGCAGGCGATGGGCACCTGGCAACCACCCTGCAGGCGCCGGTTCATCGCGCGCTCTGCGGTAACACACCGGGCCGTGGGCTCATGGTGCAATACCTGAAGCAGCTCCAGCACCTGCGCATCGGCGCTGCGCAGTTCGATGCCTACAGCCCCCTGCCCCCCTGCCGGGAGCGAGTATTCCACCCCTATCCGCTGGGCGATCCGGGCGCCAAAACCCAGCCTGATCAGGCCGGCGCTGGCCAGAATCACCGCATCGTACTCACCCTCGTCGAGCTTGCGCAGGCGGGTATTGACGTTACCGCGCAGGAACTTCACCTGCAGGTCGGGGCGGCGCTCACGCAACTGGCACTCGCGCCGCAGGCTGGAGGTTCCCACCACGCTGCCGGCGGGCAGGTCTTCCAGGGTTTCATAGTTGTTGCTCACGAAGGCATCGGTGGGATCTTCCCGCTCGCAGATGACTCCCAGCCCCAGCCCGGCGGGGAAATCCATCGGCACATCCTTCATCGAATGCACTGCGATGTCGGCACTGCGATCGAGCAGCGCGGTCTCCAGCTCTTTCACGAACAGGCCCTTGCCGCCCACTTTCGCCAGCGGCACGTCCAGCAGCTGGTCACCCCGGGAGGTCATCCCAAGCAGCTCCACCGCCAGCGCCGGATGCGCTGCCCGCAGGGCACTGCGCACGTGCTCGGCCTGCCACAGGGCGAGGGGGCTCTCCCGGGTGGCGATCGTCAACTTGGGGGGCATGCATCGTCCTCGTGTGCGGCGCGCCATGATACCAGCCGGGCACAAGCCGGGCGACCGGCTCGACTCACCCGGTCTGCAATCGCTGCTTCACATCGCCCAGGTGGCGGCGGCTGACCAGCGGCCGCTTCTCGATCCCGTCCAGCACCACATACCAGCTGCCGTCCTCGTCACGCTGCAGGCGCACTATATGCGCACGCGCGACCAGGGCATTGCGGTGTACCCGCAGGAAGCGCTCACCGAACTCGCGCTCCAGCTCCTTGAGGGTATCGGGGATCAGCAGTTCGGCCCAGGGGCTGCAGGCGGTAACATACTTCTCCTGCGCCAGCAGGCAACGGACGTCGGCGACCGCCATGGTCTCGATGCCGCGGTGACTGTGGCTCACCAGCCGGGTGCGCTGACCGGCGCGCTCGCCGGTGCTGTCCTCCTGCGCACCGGCAAGCGCAGTCAATGCGGCGAGCTGCACCCGATTGACCCTGCCGGCAGCGGCAAGCGCGCGGGCCAGCTCCGCCTCACGCACCGGCTTGAGCAGGTAGGCCACCGCCTGGTGGCGCAAGGCCTCGAGAGCATATTCATCGTAGGCGGTACAGAAAATCACCGCCGGAGGCTCGGCCAGTTGTTCCAGCCTGCCGGCCAGCTCGATCCCGCTCATCCCCGGCATGCGGATATCCAGCAACAGCAGGTCCGGGTTGTGCTGCTGCACCAGGCCAAGGGCCTGTTCGCCATTGGCGGCCTGCCAGCAATCGCTGCCCGGCTGCAGGCTTTGCAGCAGGCGCAACAGCCGCTCCCGCGCCAGCGGCTCATCGTCGACTATCAATATCTTCACGCTGCCACCTGCAACGGGTACTGCAGTTCAACCCTGAAACGGTCTCCCGCCGGGTCGATTCGCAACTGGCCAAGGGAGCCGAACAACACCTGCAGGCGCTGGCGTATGTTTTCCAGCGCCATGTGGTGACCACCGGTGCGCGCCGGCGTCCGCGGTGCCGGGTTCTCCACCACCACCAGCACCGCGTCGGGCTGCCGCTGCACGCTGACGCGAACCGTGCCCCCCGCACTGAGCTGCGCCACGCCGTGGTAGACAGCGTTCTCCACCAGCGGCTGGAGAATCAGGCTGGGCATGGGCGTATCGAGCAGGGCGGGGTCTACCTCCCAAAGCACCTGCAGGCGCTCCCCGAGGCGCAATTGCTCGATAGCCAGGTACAGCTCACACAGGCGCAGCTCATCGGCGACCAGGGTGGGTCGCTGCTGTTCCTGCAGGCTGACCCGCAGCAATTCAGCCAGGTCCTCGACCGCGCGCTCGGCAGCATGCGGGCGGGACACAATCAGGCTGGCAATACTGTTGAGGGTATTGAAGAGGAAATGCGGCCGGATCCTGGCTCGCAGGGAATCCAGGCGCGCCTGTAATTCCAGCTGTTTCTGCACCAGCAGCTGTTGCTGCAGGTAAAAATAGCGCAGCGCGATACCCCCGAGCACCGCGGCGACCAACAGGTTGCGCAGGAGCCACCAGCCAAGGCCAGTACCGTCGTTGAAAAAAGGCAGCAGGTGCCAGGCCGCGAAACTGCTCAGGGCGGTAACCGCGAGCACCACCAGCAGGCAGCACAGGCTGACCAGGGGCAGGCTGAACCCGCTGATCATCCGCCGCAGGCCGCACAGCGCCGATGCGCTGAGCAGCACCACCCACTGCACGAACAGGGAGCACAGGGCCAGGGTCTCCCAGTTGAACTGGGGCAGGTTGCTGGCAGTGAGGGTGTACACCAGCACCAGCAGTTCCACCAGCAGGACCATGACGAACACCGGCCGGGGCGCACACAGGTCGGGGATAAAGAATTCACCCGGTGCCGGCACCTCCCCCGCCTGTGTCACCTGCCCCGGTGATGGCTGCATAAACCCTTCTCCCCCAGCGATAGCTGGTATACTTGCACCCTTACCTGGCGCGAACAAGTCGAAAAATCACGGTGAGCGCCAGCGCCTCAGGCACGGCTGCGACCTGCGCCGGCACCGGGTATTTACAGCGGGAAATCAAACACGATGAGCGAACAAAAAGACACCAGCAAACTGTGGGGCGGCCGCTTCAGCGAAGCGACCGACAGTTTCGTGCAGCGCTTCACCGCGTCCGTCAGTTTCGACCAGCGCATGGCGGCCGAGGATATCGCCGGCTCGCTGGCCCACGCCGACATGCTGTGCGCGGTCGGGGTACTCAGCCGGGAGGAACTCGATGAAATCCACCGCGGCCTGGCCCAGGTACAGGATGAGATCGCAGCGGCCGCTTCAACTGGTCCATCGAGCTGGAAGACGTGCATATGAATATCGAGGCCAGGCTCACCGAACTGATCGGCAGCACCGGCAAGAAACTGCACACCGGGCGCTCACGCAACGACCAGGTGGCCACCGATATTCGCCTGTACCTGCGCGCCGCCATCGACGCCATCGGCGCCGAACTGACCCGACTGCAGCAGGGCGCGATCGACCTTGCGGCCGCGCATACGGACACCATCATGCCCGGCTTCACCCACCTGCAGACCGCGCAGCCGGTGACCTTCGGCCACCACCTGCTGGCCTGGAACGAAATGCTGGAGCGCGATTACGGCCGGCTGATGGACTGCCGCGCCCGGCTCAACCAGTCGCCCCTGGGCGCCGCTGCGCTGGCCGGCACCACCTACCCTATCGATCGCGCGCACACGGCGCAGGCCCTGGGCTTTGACCGGCCGACCGAAAACTCCCTGGACTCGGTATCGGACCGGGATTTTGCCATCGAGTTTTGCGCCTTCGCGGCGCTGCTGATGACCCATCTGTCGCGCATGTCCGAGGAACTGGTGCTGTGGACCTCGGCCCAGTTCAATTTTATCGAACTGCCGGATCGCTTCTGTACCGGCTCTTCCATCATGCCCCAGAAGAAAAACCCGGACGTACCGGAACTGGTGCGCGGCAAGGTGGGGCGCGTCAACGGCCACCTGATCGCCCTGCTGACCCTGATGAAAAGCCAGCCCCTGGCCTACAACAAGGACAACCAGGAGGACAAGGAGCCCCTGTTCGACACCGTCGACACCGTGCTCGACTCCCTGCGCGCCTTCGCCGACATGGTGCCGGCCATCCGGCCGAAGGCCGGAATCGATGCGCGAGGCGGCCCGGCGCGGTTTCTCCACCGCCACTGACCTGGCGGACTACCTGGTGCGCCTGGGACTGCCCTTTCGCGACGCCCATGAAGTGGTGGGCAAGGCAGTGGCCCACGGCGTTGCGAGCGGCCAGGACCTGGCGGAAATGGAACTGGCGACCCTGCAGGGTTTCTGCCCGGGTATCGCGCGGACGTGTTCGAGGTACTGACGCTGGAGGGCTCTGTGAGTGCCAGGAATCACCTGGGCGGCACCGCGCCGGGGCAGGTGGCGGCCGCGGCCGCGCGCGCCCTGGAGCGGCTGCAGCAACGTTGATTCGGCTTTATTCCGGCTGGTAGCGCAGGCTGAGCTGAAAGGTCACATCCGCAGCCGTCTCCACCACAATGTCCTCCACCACGCTGACATCCGCCGACCACGCCGGCGCGAAACGCCAGCGCACCCCGCCCGTCAGGGTAGCCGCATTATCCCCCAGGGCGGTGATATCGCTTTTGGTGGGAGCCGCGTTGCCATCGAGCTGCGCCATCAGGGACCAGCGCTGAGCCACCATCCAGTCCAGCGCCAGGCCGGCGAACCACAGGTCCTGCCCCTGGATATCCTCCAGCAGGTCGCTGTCGCCCGCGCGCAGGTAACCCGCCTGGCCGTGCCAGCGCAGGGGCAGGTCCGAGCGGTGATCCCCGGAAAAACGCAGGGCGACGAATACGTCATCGGCGCCGCTGCCGAGAAAATTGTCCTCATCGCCCGTGCCCCACTTGTAGCCCAGTGCCAGGCTGGCCACGGCATCCTCATCCCTGATAGAAGGCGTGGTTCAGCGCCAGGCTGACATCTCCCAGGCCGGAGCTGTCATCCGCCAGCAGAAAACCCGGCGCGGACGAGGATGCATAGCGGTAGTCCAGCAGGTCGCTGGGCACCTGGGAGCGCCCGCCGTCCGACATCCCCCAGAGGTCATGCCAGTCGTCGATGAGCCCATCCAGGTGGCCGCCGCTCTGATCCAGCCAGGGGACTTCCAGCTGCAGGTCCCAGTCCTGCGCCAGGCCATAGCGCAACTCCAGGGCGACGCGCAGGGTTTCACCGTCCAGGTTGAGGTACTCCCGGCTGTTGGCATCGAGCACATAGTGGCTGGCCACGCTGCTGTGCAGGGCGAAGCCAAGGCTACCTGGATCCTGGCTCAGGCGCAGCGCTGGGAGGGCAGGCCGAACAGGCCCGTCACCGGGCTCAGGTTCTTGACATACAGGGGCTCGGTGGCGGCCAGCGGCAGCGCACAGCCCGCCAGCCATGCCAGCAGCGGTGCCCCTCGATAAACAGTGTTCACGCCATCGCTCCCGACTCCAACAAACGGGGAAAATTCAATGATACGGGCTGCTCGCACGGCTTACTAGCGAAC
>CAVOYP010000023.1:0-33860 GCA_963700715.1 uncultured Gammaproteobacteria bacterium | reverse complement strand
CGGGATAGGTGTTGTTGGCGTAAATACCGCCCACCCTGGCGGCCCCCAGGTACACCTCGTCGATTTTCTCCTGGCTGAATAAATCCGCCACGCCCTGCTGGCAGGTGAGGTCCAGCTGCGCCCGGGTGCGGGTCACGATGTCATTGTTAGGGTCCCTGCTGAGCTGCCGTACCAGGGCCGAGCCCACCATGCCGTTGTGGCCGGCGACGAAGATGCGTTTTTTCATTGGTCAGGGTTTCTGCGTGGGTTGCGGCTGTCAGTTTAAAGCTTTAGCCCTGGGATTGGAATTTGAGATGCTTCGAAAAAAGTGGACAGCGGCGGCCGCCTCGCGCTCAGGTTGGCGCATGCAGGTTCGACGTGTACCATGGCCGCATTCTGGCGCGGCAGCCTGACACCCCTTTCCCCCTTCCATTTCCGATGCAGGTAGCGTGAATTGAAAAACCCGATCAGAACGCGAACGCTTGTCACGGGCGGTGCCGGATTCCTGGGCTCCCACCTGTGCGAGCGCCTGCTCGCCGAGGGCAACGATGTCCTGTGTGTCGATAATTTCTTTACCGGCACGCGGGAGAATGTCGGGCACCTGGTCGACCATCCCCGGTTTGAGCTGATGCGCCATGACGTCACCTTTCCGCTGTATGTGGAGGTCGACGAAATCTACAACCTGGCCTGCCCCGCATCGCCCATCCACTACCAGTTCGACCCGGTCCAGACCACCAAGACCAGCGTGCATGGCGCCATCAATATGCTGGGGCTCGCCAAGCGGGTGAAGGCGAAGATATTCCAGGCCTCCACCAGCGAGGTCTACGGCGACCCGCAGATACACCCGCAAACCGAGGACTACTGGGGGCATGTCAATCCCATCGGTTTCCGCTCCTGCTACGACGAGGGCAAGCGCTGCGCGGAAACCCTCTTTTTCGACTACCGGCGGCAGCACAACCTGGCCATCAAGGTGGCGCGTATTTTCAATACCTACGGCCCCAGGATGCACCCCAACGACGGGCGCGTGGTCTCCAACTTCATTGTCCAGGCGCTGAAGGGCGAGCCGATAACCATCTTCGGGGAAGGCCAGCAAACACGGGCATTCTGTTATGTCGACGACCTGGTCGAGGCCTTCATTCGTCTCATGGCGACGCCTGAATCTTTCACCGGGCCGGTGAACCTCGGCAATCCCGGCGAGTTCACCATCAGGCAGCTGGCGGAGCTGGTGATTGAACTGACCAATTCCCGCTCATCACTGGTGCAGATGCCCCTGCCCTCCGACGACCCGCAGCAGCGGCAACCCGACATCAGCCTGGCAAAAGCGGAACTGGGTTGGGAGCCCGTGGTCCCGCTGCGGGAGGGATTGCAGAAGACGATTGCCTACTTCGACCGGATGATCGCCGACGGCCTGGCCTGACGCGGCCTGGCCTGCGGGCCCGGCCTGGCGCGGCCCGGCCTGATCTGGACCTGCCGCCGCCGGCTGGGGATAATGGCGCATCGGGTCTTCGTCATGGCGGTCAGCGCTTGAGCATTGCACAGTATTTTCACACCGCGCGCCACCTGAAGCCGGTCCAGGTCCGCAATCGCATCACCCGCAAATATACCCGGGCCCGCCGCTACAAGGGCAGGGCGCCGGACCTTGCCAGCCCCAGGAAACAGTGGGAAACCCAGGTCCCCGCAGCGCCCTCGCTGCTGGTGGATGGCCTGGCCCATTTCCTCAATCAGTCGGGGCCGCTGTACGAGTGGGAAAACCCCGACAGGAGCAAGCTCTGGCTCTACAACCTGCATTATTTCGATGACCTGCACGCGGCGGGCGCGGCCCGGCGCTCGGCCCTGCACCGGGAGATGATCACTCGCTGGCTGCAGGACAACCCACCCTACACGGGCACCGGCTGGGAGCCCTACCCGCTGTCGCGGCGCATCGTCAACTGGATCACGTGGCTGCTGGCGGGCAATGCGCCGGTGGAGGGCATGACCGCCAGCCTGGTGCAGCAGGCCCACGCCCTGGGCCGCCAGCTGGAGTATCACCTGCAGGGCAACCACCTGCTGGCCAACGCCAAGGCCCTGGTATTTGCCGGAACCTTTTTCTCCGGCAAGGTCGCGGCCCGCTGGGAGCAGCAGGGCCTTCGCTTACTGGAGGAGCAACTGGCCGAGCAGGTGCTGGTGGACGGCGGCCACTTCGAGCGCTCGCCCATGTACCACTGCATCGTACTGATGGATGTACTCGACCTGATCCAGCTGGGGCAGCTCTATCGCAGCAGCGCCATCGCCCGCCGCCTCGGTGCCCTGCGCGACACCGCGGGCGCCATGGCCAACTGGCTGGAGGGCCTGCTGCATCCCGACGGCCAGATTCCCTTTTTCAATGACGCCGCCTTCGGTATCGCCCCGGCGCCCCGGGCGGTGCTGGATTACGCCCACGCGCTGGGCGCGGTGCGCCGCTTCGCCGATGGCAACATCCAGCATTTCGATGCCAGCGGCTACCTCTCGCTGCACAACCATGACCAGTTCGCGGTGATGGACGTGGCGCCGGTGGGACCGGACTACATCCCGGGCCACGCCCATGCCGACACCCTGAGCTTCGAGTGGTCGCTGTTCGGCCAGCGGGTGCTGGTGAACTCAGGCACCTCCGAGTACGGCCTGTCCGCCGAGCGCGAGCGCCAGAGGAGTACCGCCGCCCACAACACGGTGGTGGTGAACGGCCTCGATTCCTCCGAAGTGTGGCGCGGCTTCCGCGTGGCCCGCCGCGCAAAGCCCTTCGGCGTGAACATCGGCCAGGGAGGCGGCTGCGCCATCCTGCGCGCATCCCACGACGGCTATCACCGCCTGTGGCGCAAGGTGACCCATACCAGGGAGTGGCGGTTCATGCCCGGCGAACTGCATGTGAAGGATCAGCTGGCCGGCAAGTTCCGCAACGCCGTGGCGTATTTCCACGTGCATCCGGAAGTGACGCTGACCGGCGGCGCCCACGGCTTCGAGCTCACCCTGCCCAACGGCCGCGTCTGCCGCATCGCCATCAGCGGCGGCAGCGCCGCGCTCGAAACAAGCAGCTGGCACCCCCAGTTCGGGCTGAGTATTCCCAGCCAACGGCTCGCCGTCACCTTTGAAAAACCGGTGCTGGAAACGGTGTTCCGCTACTGACCGCGGCGGGGGTTGCGGGTGGTCAGTGGTCGGGTTCGGTGTGACTACATTTGACGTGGAAGCCGGGGTCGATTTGTGGCACCTTGGGATCGGCTCCACAATGCGAGAACAGGGAGAGCGTCTTATGAAGAATTCGTTGAAGTCCATCGTAAATCAGGTGCTTGGGCTCTCTGCGCAGGAGCGGTCCATCGTTGCCGAGCAGCTGCTGCTCAGCCTTCAGAGCCCGGATGATCGTATGGACGCGCTTTGGGCCGAAGAGGCTGAAGCGCGAATAGACGCCTACGAGCGCGGCGAATTGGAGGCGCTTCCAGTCAATGATGTGGTCGGCAAGTACGAAAACAATTGAGGGTCAGTTTCCTCAAGGTCGCACACGCCGAATTTGATAAGGCCATAGCGTACTACGAGGCGGAAGAGCCTGGCCCCACTCACTGTGTGGTGCCCAAAAACTCGTCGTCATCGTCAAGCACGGGGAAGTCGCAGAGGTCCTCCACCACGGAGTGGAATTCGATGGCGAACCAGTCGCGGAATTTCTTGAAGGTGCGATCGACCGGCCAGGCACTTTCATCCAGGTGCCATCCTTCCAGTTCCATCTCGAAGATGATGTCGTAGCAGCGCGAGAGAATTTCCATGGCCTCGATATCATCGCCGTATTCCGGAATCAGGTAGATGGTCTTCTCATCGTCCGGGTCGGGCGCCAGCCCCGAGTCATCCAGCCCGGCGGCCCAGTCGAGGTAGGGCTGTCTCGGGGTCAGTATGACGACGCTGCGGTTCAACATGGCGGTTTCTCTCCCCTGGTTAGTGGTTTAAGGCTCGGGCTCCTGCTATTGGCGCATCATAACCGAAACTGCCTTTAACTGATGTGGTGGTGTGCTCTCGATATTTATATTCTGCCATGCGCCGATTAGACGCGCTGTGAAATGGTTATTGGTCAACAGATGCCCACCATACTCCGTGCAGGACCGTTCCGATTCTTTTTCTATTCGGGTGACGGCAACGAACCGCCACATGTGCATGTCGAACGGGATGAAAGTACGGCAAAAATCTGGCTTGAGCCTGTCAGGCTTTGCAGCAGCGACGGATTCAGGCGATCTGAAATATCAGTTATACTCCGAACAACACGGCATAATCGGGACGCGATGCTGGAGGCTTGGAATGACTACTTTGGCGGCTGAAAGTGAATCTGTAACGATAGAACAGGTGATGGTTGCCGACGATACCCTGGCAGTTGATCTCAGTGATGGGCGCACGATATCCGTGCCACTTGCCTGGTTTCCCCGCCTTACTCATGCTACGGCGGAGGAAAGAAACCAGTGGCGACTGATTGGCAAGGGCCAGGGTATTCACTGGGACGCACTGGATGAAGATATAAGTATCGAGGCGTTGCTGGAAGGTAAATCCTCATGTGAGAGCCCGACGTCGCTGCAACGGTGGCTGGAGTCCAGGGCGGGTGCAGTCCATCCACATTGAAATCCAAAGCTGCCAATCAGTGAATTTGGGATAAATTCAACTGGCGCGAATACGCTCTCTGCAGGTTCCTGGTACTACGCCCTCGCGTCCTTGATATACATCGCCGAGCCGTCCTTGCGCATTTCCACCTTGAACAGTTCGCTGGCCTTGATCAGGTCGCTGAATTTTCTGTAGCCGTAGTTGAGGGACGAGAAAGAGCTGTTGTTGGAGATGTAGTTGGCCACCTTGCTCATGTGGGCCCAGCCGTCGTCCTCGGAGGTCTGCTCCACCGCGGTGCGCAGCAGCTTGACCAGCGCGCCATCCTTGCGCAGTTCGGCTTTGCTCTTGCGGCCCGCGCTGGGCGCGCTTTCGGCTTTGTCCGCTTTCTCGCTTACCAGGTTCTCCGTGTAGATAAAGGGCGAGCAGGCATCGACGAAGGCCTGGGGGGTTTTCATGGCGCCGAAGCCGAACACCGGGAAGCCGCTTTCCAGAATGCGCATCACCAGCGGGGTGAAGTCGCTGTCGCTGGTCATGAGGGCGAAGGCGTCCACGTTTTTGCTGTACAGCAGGTCCATGGCATCGATGATCATGGCCGAATCCGTGGCGTTCTTGCCCTTGGTGTAGGCAAATTGCTGCATGGGGCGGATGGCGTGGGGGTGCAACTTGGAGACCCAGCCCGAGAGCGAGGGGTTGTTCCAGTCGCCATGGGCGTGGCGCACGTTCACGGTGCCGTGCTTGGCGAGTTCCTCCAGCACGCCTTCGATGGAATTGTGGCTGACATTGTCGCAGTCGATCAGCAGCGCGATGCGTTTCCTTATCTGCATGGTCAGCGCCCCACGCAGGTGTAGCGGAAGCCGTGCCCCTGCATCAGGCCGCGCTCATAGACGTTGCGCAAATCCACGAACACATCGCCCTTCATCTGTGACTTGAGCTTTTCCAGGTCCATGCCGCGGTACTGGTTCCACTCGGTCATCAGCACCACGGCGTCGGCGCCCGTCACCGCCTCGTCTATCGAGGCGGCGTAGTCAACGGCGGCCGGCAGGTGGTGGCGGGCCTCGTCCATGCCCGCCGGGTCGTGGGCGCGGATGATGGCGCCCCGGTCCACCAGGGCTGGCAGGATGGCCAGGGAGGGGGCGTCGCGCATGTCGTCGGTCTCGGGCTTGAAGGTGAGGCCCAGCACGGCGATGGTCTTGTCCGCCACCGAGCCGCCCAGGGCTTCCTTGATCTTGCTGACCATGCGCGCTTTCTGGGAGGCGTTCACCTCCACCACGCTTTCCACGATGCGGCTGGACACGCCGTGCTCCTGGGCCATGCGGATCAGGGCCACGGTGTCCTTGGGAAAGCAGGAGCCGCCGTAGCCGGGGCCCGCGTGTAGAAACTTGCGGCCGATGCGGCCGTCCAGGCCCATGCCCCGGGCCACCGCGTGCACGTCGGCGCCGGTTTTCTCGCACAGCTGGGAAATCTCGTTGATAAAGCTGATCTTGGTGGCGAGGAAAGCGTTGGCCGCGTACTTGGTGATCTCCGCGCTTTCCAGGTCGGTCACCAGGATGGGCGCCTCGATCAGGTTCAGCGGCCGGTACAGTTCCCGCAGCAGGGCCTCGGCCTGTTTCGACTCCACGCCCAGCACCACCCGGTCGGGGCGCATGAAGTCGGCGATGGCGGAGCCCTCGCGCAGGAACTCGGGGTTGGAGGCCACGTCGAAGTCGGCCTCCGGGTTGGTCTTGCGGATGATGCGCTGCACTTCCCGGGCGGTGCCCACCGGCACGGTGGATCTTGTCCACGATCACGGTGTAGCCCTGCAGGTGGGCGGCGATTTCCTCGGCGGCGGCGTAGACATACTTGAGGTCGGCGTGGCCGTCACCGCGGCGGGTGGGTGTGCCCACGGCGATGAAGACCAGGTCCGCCTCCGCCGACCGCCTGCGCCAGCTCGGTGGTGAACAGCAGCCGCCCGGATTGCGCGTTGCGCGCCACCAGGTCGTCCAGGCCCGGCTCGTAGATGGGGATGCCGCCCTGCTGCAGGGCGCTCGATCTTGGCCGCGTCCTTGTCCACGCAGGTGACCTGGGCGCCAAACTCGGCGAAGCAGGCGCCGGACACCAGCCCGACGTAACCCGCGCCGATCATTACTACATTCATACTTACCCCTGTGTCAGCCTTGTGCATGTGTTCCAGGTACCAGGCCACGAAATTGTCGATGCCCACCTGTATCGGGGTCTGCGGCCGGTAGCCCACGTCGGCGACCAGGTCATCGATGTTGGCGTAGGTGGCGGCCACGTCGCCGGGCTGCATGGGCAGCAGTTCCCGCTGGGCGGTTCTGCCCAGGGCTTTCTCGATGGCGCCGATGAATTCGGTCAACATTACCGGGTTGTTGTTACCGATATTGTACAGCCGATAGGGCGCGCTGCTGGTGCCGGGGTCAGGCCTGGCGCCGTCCCAGGCCGGGTTGGGGGTGGCGGGCCTGTCCATCACCCGCACCACGCCCTCGACGATGTCGTCGATATAGGTGAAATCGCGCTGCATCTGGCCGTTGTTGAACACCTGGATCGGCTCGCCTGCCAGGATGGCCCTGGTGAACAGGAACAGGGCCATGTCCGGCCGGCCCCAGGGGCCGTACACCGTGAAGAAGCGCAGGCCCGTGGTGGGCAGGCCGAACAGGTGGGAGTAGGTGTGGGCCATCAGTTCGTTGGCTTTCTTGCTGGCGGCGTACAGGGAGATCGGGTGGTCCACGTTGTCGTGCACGGAAAAGGGCATGGCGCTGTTCATGCCGTACACCGAGCTGCTGCTGGCGTACACCAGGTGGCCGATGGCGTGGTGGCGGCAGCACTCGAGGATGTTGGTGAAGCCCACGATGTTGCTGTCCACGTAGGCGTGGGGGTTTTCCAGCGAGTAGCGCACCCCGGCCTGGGCGGCGAGGTTGATCACGGCGTCGAACTGGTGCTGCTTGAACAGGGCCTCCATGGCGGGGCGGTCCTGCAGGTCCAGCCGGGCGAAGCTGAAGCCCGGCTGGTGCTCGATCCTGGCCAGGCGCGCCAGCTTCAGGTTTACGTCGTAGTAGTCGTTCAGGTTATCCAGGCCGACCACCCGGTCGCCCCGGGCCAGCAGCTTCTGGGCCACGTGAAAACCGATAAAGCCCGCGGCGCCGGTAACCAGTACATTCATGGCAAAACTCTATGTAATTCAAAGGCATCGTGATGATACCTTCGCGGCCGCCGGATGCACAGTTGGGCCAGTGTTTTTGTGACGCCGGACAAGTTATCGGCCGGGTGCCCGGCTACAGGGCGGCGATCATACCCCACAGGGCGGTGCCGATCAGGCCGACCGTGGCCAGGAAGCCGATACCGAAGCCGGCGCCGCGCTTTTCAGGGCTCTTCATATAGCCCACCCGGTACAGCACCCGGCCCAGGAAGAAGGTGAGCCCGAGCAGGGCGGCGACAAAGGGTTCGAAGTACAGGCCGCTCAGCCACAGGGCGGGCAGGGTCATCACCAGTTGCTCCAGGGTGTTCATCTGCACCCGGTAGGCGCACTCGAACTGTTCGTCGCCAGTCACTGCAGGCGCCTTGATGCCGCTCTTGCTGCGGGCCGCCCCCACCATCATCGTGAAAATCAGGTACTGGATAACCAGCAGCAGGGTGACCAGGGAAACGTATTGCATGGGGTGGGTCCTTGTTATGGGTGCGGGCCGGTAGCATAGACAGTTACCCGGTGCCGGGGCAATACAAAAGTGCCGCCCACAAAGGTGCTGTCAACAGTCCTCGGCAACAACAGTCCCGTCCAGGGCGCGGCTGTGCCATCATAGGCCCGCCTGCACCCGGAGTACTTCTGCCATCACAACCGCCATTCCATACGAGCTCGGCAAGCTGCTGTCGCTGCTGCTGTATCCGCTCAGCCAGGCGCTGCTATTGGGCCTGCTCGCGCTGCTGGCCCTGCACCTGCGCCGCGTGCGCACGGCGTTCTGGGCCCTGGCGCTGGGCACGGCCTGGCTCTACCTGTGCTCCACCGCCCTGTTCGCCGATTACCTCATGGGCACCCTGGAAGATCCCTTTCCGCCGAAGGCGCTCTCGGCCACGCCGCAGGCGGATATCATCGTGCTGCTGGGCGGTGCCATCCGCGGCGACGTGCACATGGGCACCCTGGGCGACCTCAGCCAGTCGGCCGACCGCCTGGTGCATGCGGTGGCGCTGTACAAGGCGGGCAAGGCCCCCCGGGTGCTGGTGACCGGCGGCGCCGCACCGGGCAACCGGTCCGAGGCGGAAATCATGCGCGACCTGCTGGTGGTGATGGGGGTGCCGGCCGGGGCCATCCTGCTGGAAGGGGCAAGCCGCAATTCCTACGACAACGCGGTGCACACAGCCGCCATGCTCAAGCAGATGGGTGCGGATCGAATCCTGCTGGTGACCTCTGCCTTCCATATGCGGCGCTCGGTGGCGGTGTTTGCGGCCCAGGGCGTGACGGTGATCCCAGCGCCTACTGATTACCAGCGGCTGGCGGGGCAGGGCGGGCCGCCGCGCTGGTTACCGGCGGTGAGCGACCTGTGGCAGAGCACTTATGCCCTGCACGAGATCCTGGGTTACTGGGTGTACCGCTACCGCGGCTGGTTGTGAGGGCAGCGCGCCCGGGGCGGGCCCGGCTGCGGTTCAATTGGGCTCGCAGTACTCCGCCGCCGCGCGGCGCCTGTGCAGGTGGCGACCGATGGGCCCGGCCTTGATCACGAACAGGCAGTGGCCGAGGAAAACCAGGCAGTAGCAGGCCAGGCTCAGGTACTCGGGAATGTGCTCCAGCGCCAGGCCCAGCAGGGCGCAGGCGCCGGCCCACCCCAGCAGCAGCGCCAGGGTCTGGCGCGCGCTGAAACCCATGTCCATCAGGGTGTGGTGCAGGTGGGAGCGGTCCGCCAGCATCAGCTTGTGCCCGTGTTTGGCCCGGCGCAGCATGGTGGCCAGCATGTCCATCAGGGGCACGGTCACCAGCCACAGGGCGGTGACCGGCAGGATCAGGGCGTTCTGCGCCTGGGAGAAATACACCAGGGACGCCGTGACCAGGAAGCCCAGGGTGATGCTGCCCCCGTCCCCGAGGAAGATCCTTGGCAACAGGCGGTTGTCGGGCCCCAGGTTGAACAGCAGGAACACGGCCAGCGACACCAGCAGCGCCAGCAGGAAGTCGGCCCCCGGGTGCCCCGCCTGCAGCGCCAGCACATAGAGCACCAGCAGGGGCAGGGCGATGGTTGCTCCTGCCAGGCCATCGATGCCGTCGATCATATTGTAGGCATTGCTCAGGCCGGCCACGGCCAGCGCGGTGAGGGGCACCGTGAGCAGCAGCAGCGGGATGTCGCCCAGGGCCAGCAGGTTGCCCACGTCGTGGATGGCGATGCCACCCCAGGTGGCCAGCAGGATGCCGGCTCCGAACTGGATCAACAGGCGCAACCAGGGGTTGATATGGCGGACGTCGTCGAACACGCCGAGGACGAACACCAGGCAGGCGATAGCCATCATCGGCCAGGTGTAGGGTTCCACGCCCGGCAGCAGGGTGCCCAAAGCGAGGACCAGGAAAATTGCGATGCCGCCGGTGAGCGGAACGGCATCGCCATGCGTTTTGCGCGCATCCGGCCGATCCGTGAACCCCAGCCGGTGGCCGGCGCTCGCGGCCAGGCGGGTAGCTAGCAGGGCGATCAGGGTAAGTTGCAGAAACAGCACAGCTTGCAGCTCTAATCAGGGGGGTATCCGTGGCGTTGAAACACGTCCACGGAAGGATTAGAGCACAAGTTTATTACTCCCGATAGCGTGCCAGCATCCCGCCGCGGCCCGCGTTCAGCAGTAGCGCAGCTTGTACTCGCTGTAGGTCAGCCCGGTCCAGCGCCGAAAAGCGCGGTAGAAGCTGTTGACCTCCAGGTAGCCCAGCTCATCCGCCAGGCACTTGCCCGGCCGCCAGGCCTGCCGCAGCTGCTGCTCGCAGCGGTACTGGCGCGAGCGGTCCAGCAGGAACTGGTAGCAGGTGTGGTCCGCGCGCAGGCGCCGGCGCAGGGTGGTGCTGCTCATGCCCAGTTGCTCCGCCACCGACTCGGCCCGCAGGCGGGACAGGTCGCCCTGCAGCAGGATCTGCAGCACCCGGTCGGTGGTGCGCGACAGGGCGAAGTGGCGGGGTTTCTCCGGGGGCGGGACACGCTCGCTCCCGGTTGTGGTGGATAACGCTGATCTGTTCCATGGCCAAACCTCCGTGTTCGGTGTGATGGATTTTTCTGGTATTGGCGCGCGGCAATCCGTTGTCGTCGCAGCCGTTCCGCCAGGCAGCGCCGGGCGGTAGAAATCAGCCTAGCACAGGGTCGCGAATGTGAAAGCCGGGGAGGGCGCCTGGCTGTTTTTGGTGGATTGCGCAGGCGGCGCTCAGGCCTGGGTGGGCACCGGGCAATCCATCACCGCCGCCACGCTGGCGATGATCTCCCGCTCCACCGGGTTGAGCCGGCCATCGGCGCCGGCGGCCATGGCCATGGCCTTGAGCAGGCGCGGCTTGAGCAGCGGGTAGCAATCGGCCAGCTCGTTCACCGCCCGGCTGAACGCGGCCACGCTGCACTGGTCCCGCGGCAGCAGCGCCATGGTGTCGAAGCCGAGTTCATCCGCGCCCAGGCGAAACACCGCAACGGCCTCGCCGCTGCCCTCGTGGGCCAGCACCGATAACAGCACCCGCAGGTGGTAAGCCACTTTATCCAGCTTCGCGTAGCGGGGCCGGCTGGGCTTCACCCTGATGAATTCCGGATCGAGGTAGTGGCGCAACAGCTGGAACAGGCACCACTCGTGCAGCTCGGTGTTGGCGTCGGCCCGGATCAGGCCCAGCAGGGTGCGTTTGAACAGGGTGTACTGGCTCGCCGACATGGACTTCAGTGCCGGCAGGCACAGCTCCAGCAGGGGCAGCCGCCGCGGCGGCCCGAGTTCGTGCACGCCGGGGCTGAGGGTATTTACCAGGTCCGCCAGGCCGCTGATGCCCGCCTGCTCGATGAGGGCGAGCTGGGCCTGGCGCACGCTCTCCACCTGGCTGGTCAGCAGGCAGAACACCAGGGCATGGGCGCCCAGCGGCTCGCGGCTGTGCCGCAGGAAGACCAGGGGTATGTCCTGCCGGCGGGCGGTCTGTGCTTCCAGCTCATCCGCCGAGGGCTCGAAATCCGCGTCCGCCTGCTCCGCTTCCGCCGGCTGCAGGGAGGCCGCGACGGCGGCGGCGACGATCGCCGCGCGACCCACGCCCACGTCGGCATCGCGGCCGCGGGCGGGGCGATGGTCGTAATGCACCACCTTGCGCTGGATGTACTGGCCGTTCCAGCCGGGGTCGATCCGGCGGATGCGATCGGGCAGCGGCGGGTGGGTGGCGAACACCGTCCACAGCCGGTGCACGATCTCACCGAAAAAAATATGCGACATCTCCGTCGCCCGCGCCGCGTGCACCAGGGTGCCCGGAGCTGTAGCCGCCAATCACCTTGAGCGCATCGCCGATGCCGTCGGGGCTGCGGGTGAACTGCACCGCGCTGGCGTCCGCCAGGTACTCCTTCTGCCGGCTGATGGCGGCCTTGATGAACCCCGCGGTGGCGGCGCCCACCAGCCCAGCAGCCAGAGCGCCAGCCCCAGGAAGGGCATCATTGCGCTGTAGTTATTGTCGCGCCGCGTCAGGCCCGTGCGCGCGCGGTTGCTGCTGCGCAGCAGGAAGTGGCCCACGTCGCCGATAAAGGTAATGCCCTTGAGCAGGGCCGCCAGGTGGATATTCAGGCGCATGTCGCCGTTGAGGATATGGCTGAACTCGTGGGCGATGACGCCCTGCAATTCGTGCCGCTTGAGGTGATCGATGGTGCCCCGGGTCACCGCCACCACGGCGTCGGCGGGCGTGAGGCCCGCGGCGAAGGCGTTGATGCCGCTCTCCTCGTTGAGCACGTACACCGGCGGCACCGGCATATTCGCCGCCAGCGCCATCTCCTCCACCACGTTGAGGCAGCGCCGCTCGGCCGCATCGCGCGTGGCCGGCAGGATGCGGGTGCCGCCCATGCCCTCCGCGACCACCTTGCCGCCGGTGGACAGCTGACAGCCACTTGACCAGTGCCACCATGCCGACGGTGGCCGCCACCGCCAGGCCGATACTGGCGAAGTGCTGCCAGCTGAAGTGGCGGAGGAAGCTCGTGAAACTCTCCCGGCGGCCGGAGTAGAGGTTGTAGTCGCTGCCGAAACCACAGGAATGCCGCCACCGCGGCGTTGGTCAGCACGATCAGCACCAGCACCGCCGCCAGGAACAACACCACCAGCAGGCGGGTATTGCGGCGGGCAATGTCCTGCTGCTCGAAGAAGTTCGTTGCCACGGCGAAATCCCGGGCTTAGAAGGACACCTTCGGCGCGGCCTGGATCAGCGCCTTGTCGTCGAACTCCAGCAGCGCGGCATCGGTGGGGTGGCCGAAGCTGGCCGCGAGCACGACCGGCGGGAAGCTCTGGCGATAGGTGTTGTAGCCCATCACCGCGTCGTTATACCCCTGCCGGGCAAAGGCGATGCGGTTCTCGGTGCTGGTCAGCTCTTCCGACAGCTGCTGCATGTTCTCGCTGGCCTTCAGCTCCGGGTAGGCTTCCATGGTGACGTTGAGTTTTCCCAGCGCACCCTGCAGGGCATTCTCGGCGCTCGCCAGCTTCGCGATGTCGGCCCCGCCCACGTTGCCGTTGCCCATGGCCTTCAGTACCGCCGCCGCGTCATTGCGCGCGCTGGTCACCGCCTCGAGCGTCTCCCGCTCGTGGGTCATGTAGGCCCTGGCGGTCTCCACCAGGTTGGGTATCAGGTCGTAGCGCCGCTTGAGCTGCACCTCGATCTGCGAGAACGCGTTCAGGTAACGGTTCTTCAATGTCACCAGGGTGTTGTAGATACTGATGACGTAGATCACCAGCGCCAGCAGCACCAGCCAGATCACGATGGTTGAAATGGCCATAGCTCAGTCCCCTTCTTGGTTTGTTAGATTGCCGCCACGCTGACCAGTACGCCATTCACCGCCGCATTCCCCGACAGCGCATCCAGCGCCAGTTCGTCGGTCAGGTCATTGCAGCTGACCCCCGCGTGCTTGCGCGCCATCGCCATGCGGATGCCGGCGCGGTTATGGCCGTAACCGTGGGGCAGGCTCACCACGCCGGGCATCACATTCTCCGAGGCTTCCACCCGCACCCGCAGCGAACCGACCCGGGAGCTGACTGTGACGAGACCGCCGTCCTCGATGTCCCGGGGCAGCATATCGTCGGGGTGCATCAGCAGGCTGCAGCGGTCCTTGCCTTTCACCAGGCGGTGGTAGTTGTGCATCCAGGAATTGTTGGAGCGCACGTGGCGGCGGCCGATCAGCTTCAGCAGGCCGTGGTGGGTGTGGGTGAATTCCTGGCGCAGGCGCTCCAGGTCCGCCAGCGGCTCCGGGGTGTTGCAGCGGATCATCTTGTCCCGGGTGCGCAGGCGCTGGGGCAGCTGCGGCTGCAGCGGGCCCAGGTCAATGCCCGAGGGGTTTTCGCGCAGCGCTGCCAGCGACAGCCCCTGCTCGCCGTAGGGCCCGGCCCGCAGGCCCATGTCGATGAGCTGGCTGGGGGGTATCACCGGCTGGGCCTGCAGGCCCAGCAGGACGGCCACCCGGTTGCCGAGCTCGCCGAAGATCTCCCAGTCGTGCAGGCTGCCGGGGGTCGGCGCAAACACCGCTTCGCTGAAGCGGGCGGTATTGCGGATGGCGTTGATGTGGAAGCCCAGGTCGTAGTGGTCGTGCTCCAGCGGCGAGGTGGGCGGCAGGATGATATGCGCGTGGCGGGTGGTCTCGTTCAGGTAGGGGTCCAGCGACACCATGAACTCCAGCTGTTCCAGCGCCGCGTCGAGCTTGCGCCCGTTGGGGGTCGACAGCACCGGGTTGCCGGCGCCGGTGAACAGGGCGCGGATCTGGCCTTCACCGGGGGTGGTGATTTCCTCCGCCAGGGCGGCGGCGGGCAATTCGCGGTCGAATTCCGGCAGGCCCCGCACCCGGCTGTGGTGGCGGCCGAAACCGCCCGGGCTGATCGTGGCCACCTGGTCCACCGCCGGCAGGGTGAACATGGAGCCGCCGGGGCGGTCCAGGTTGCCGGTGGCAATATTGATGAGCTGGATCAGCCACTGGTTGAGCGCCCCGTAGGCCTGGGTGGACACACCCATGCGGCCGTAGCAGATGGCCGCCTCGGCCTGCGCCAGCTCGCGGGCGATGCGGCGGATGGTGGCGGCGCTGATGCCCGTATGCCGAGCGGCGAATTCCGGGGTGAACAGCGCGATATCGCGCGCCACCTCTTCCAGCCCGGTGATCAAGGCCGCCAGCTGCCGCGGCCGGGCCAGGTCCTCCGCGAACAGCGTATTGAGCACGCCCAGCAGGAACAGGGCGTCGGTCCCCGGCGTAATGAAGTGGTGTTCGCTGGCCACTTCCGCGGTTTCCGTGCGGCGCGGGTCGATCAGTACCAGCTTGCCGCCCCGGGCCTGCAGGGCCTTGATTCGGTTCTTCACGTCCGGCACGGTCCAGATGCTGCCGTTGGAGGCGATGGGGTTGGCGCCCAGCATCAGGAAGTAGTCGGTGCGATCAATATCGGGAATGGGGAACAGGGACTTGTGCCCGAACAGCCACAGGGAGGCCAGGTGGTGGGGTAGCTGGTCCACGCTGGTGGCGGAAAAGCGGTTATTGGTGCGCAGGTGGCGGAACAGGTTGCCCTGGTGGGTGAGCATGCCGTAGTTGTGTACCGTGGGGTTGCCCAGGTAAATGCCGATGGCGTTGACGCCGTCGCGCTGGCAGATCTCTGCCAGCCGGCGGGCGGTGGTATCCAGCGCCTCCTCCCAGCTGATCTCCTCCCAGCGGCTATTTCCGTCCGGCTCCGGCACTCTTTTCAGCGGCCGGCGCAGGCGGTCCGGATCCTCGTGAATATCCTTCAGCGCCACCGCCTTGGGGCAGATGTGGCCGCGGCTCAGCGGGTCGCGTTTGTCTCCTTTTATGGAAATGACCTGTTCGCCTTCGGTCTCGATCACCAGCCCGCAGATGGCCTCGCACAGGTGGCAGGCGCGGTAATGGCGCTGGCGGCTCACGCCCGCTGTTCCAGCCGGACCAGGCCCAGCCCCGAGATCTCACCCAGCAGCGTGTCGAGGTCCTGCCGCAGGCGCTCCTCCGATACGTCGTACTCCGCCAGCAGGGTCTTGAAGATGGCCTGCAGGTCATCGGTTTCCTTGATCAATTGCCAGATCCGGGTGCCCACCTCGTCGAGGCCGAAGTAGTTCTCGCTCTGCAGGTCCAGCAGCACTGTCTCGCCGGATACCTCCTGGGAAATCACTTCGGGGGAGGGGGTGATGCTCTGGTTAAGGTTCATGGGTGTCCTGCATCCTCATCCGGGAAAAGCGGAAACCGAAGTTTAGCCGCTTTGGCGGGATGTGGGTATTGGGGCGCGGCCCTACAGGAACTGCATCATCAGGGTGGCGATGCCCAGGAAGGAGAAGAAGCCGGTGACATCCGTCACCGTGGTCAGGATGATGGAGGAGGACTGGGCCGGGTCCTGGCCCATGCGGACCAGGGCGATGGGCACCACCGCGCCGGCGAAGCCCGCCGCCACCATGGCCACCACCATCGAGATACAGATCACCGCCACCAGGCCCCAGGACTGGCTCCACACGTACACGCCGGCGCCGCAGGTGAGGGCGATGGCCAGGCCGTTGAGAAAGCCCACCCGCACCTCCTTGAACATCACGGTAAACCAGTGGCGCACGGTGATTTCCCGCAGGGCCAGGCCGCGCATGGTGACGGCCAGGGCCTGGGCGCCGGAATTGCCGGACTGCCCGGCGACCACCGGCAGCAGGATGGCCAGCGCCGTCACCTGGGCGATGGTATTCTCGAACAGGCCCACCACCGCCGCCGCCAGGAAGGCGGTGAGCAGGTTGATCTGCAGCCAGGGCATGCGCTTTTTCACGGCGAACAGGGCTCCGGAGAGGGCGCGCTCCTCACGGCTCACACCCACCATGGTCTGGATGTCGGCGGAGGTCTCTTCCTGCACCGCCTGCACCAGGCTGTTGTTGATGATGACCCCCAGCAGCACGCCGTTGATGTCCACCACAGGTAGATCCAGCAGGATGTACCTGGCGAAGGTGTCCAGCACTTCTTCGCGACTGGCGATGGCCTGCACCGTGGCCCGCACGGGTTTCGCCAGCTCCTCCAGCAGGCTGTCCGGGTCCGCCAGGGCCAGGTCCTGCAGCAGCACCCTGGCACAGATACGGCCCTCGGTATCCACCAGGTAGAGGGAGCGGGCGGTTTTCATCTTGGCCCGGCGCAGGGAGTCCAGGGCGTCGGTCACGGTCATATTCCCGTGATAGGTGGGAATGCGTGTGTCCATCAGGCGCCCGGCGGAATCCTCGGGGTAGGACATCAACTCGGTCAGCTCGTTGCGGGTAGTGGGGCTGAGGGGTTCCAGCAGCTTTTGTCGCGCGCCCTGGGGCAGCTGGAACAGGATGCGCACGGCATCCCCGGGGGGAATATCGGTTAACAGCCTTTGGGCCAGCGGTTCGGGCAGTTGCCGGGTGAGGGTGGCCGCCACCAGCGGCACCAGCTTGCTCCATACGGGCACCAGCACTTCCGCGGGCTGCTCCCGCAGGCAGGGCAGGATATCCGCAATCGCGAAGGACTCGATCTGGCGGGCCGCCTCCGCCGGGAAGTTGAGCAGGAAATATCGGTTGAGGGTGGCGGCGATCGCGTCGGTGTCAGCGCTCATGCTGCGCCCCCGCCAGCGGCGTCGTCCCCGGTGGGGAGGCTCGGCCGCGGCCGCGGCTCGGGTCCGGGACGAATGCCGGCCAGGGTGGCGAGCAGCCCTCCCAGGACGACCATAAAGGCCTCTCCCATGTGCGTCAGGATCGAAAACCGCAGCTGGGAGTCGGAGCGGTCGGCGGACCTGGCCGTGCCGGCCCGCAGGGCGCTGTGGGTGAGGGCGCCCAGCAGCGTGTGGTTGCGATCGACCACCGGCAGCGAGGGGAATAGGGTCCAGCCCTCGTTGTGTTCCACCTCCCAGAGGGTCGCCCGCGCCGAGAGGGGCTGGACATGGGTGTTGAGCAGCTCGGCCAGCGGCGCCTGGCCGTTGCTGGTAAGCAGTTGCTCCACCGCCACCAGGCCCACCAGCCGGCGGCGCTCGTTCACCACGATCACGATGCCACGCAGGTGGCTGCGCTGGCGCCTGACCAGGTCCAGGCAGTGGTCGACGGAACTGTCCAGGGTGAAGCAGGGCACCGCGGTATCCATCCAGGCGCCCACCGTGCTGATCGGGTAGGCCAGCTTGCTGGCAAAGCCCAGGGCGGTGGCGGCGGGCATGTGGGCCATGACGGCGTCGCGTTGCTCGCTGCTCATCAGCCGCAGCAGGGTCTCGGTCTCGGCGCCGGGCAGGTCCCGCAGGATATCCGCGGTGAGGTCCACCGGGAGCAGCGACAGGGTGCGGGCGGCGGGCCAGCTGGCCATGCCCTCGATCACCGGCACCAGCACCTCTTGCGGCATTTCCTGCAGGAACTCGACGCAGTCCTCCGGAGTGAAATCCTCCAGCAGGGCGGCGGCGGCCGTGGGCCGGTTCTGGAGGAAGGCCAGGCTGAGGAGGTTGGGGTCACTCATGGTCGACCTCTGCCAGCAGCAGCACCACGGGCTCCTCCTGGTAGAGCTTGGCGGGCACCGAGACCCGGCCCGTCTCGGTGTCGAGGATCACCGCGGTGGCTGCGACTTCCAGCACCGTGCCTTCCCATGCACCGATGCGGATGTCCTGTCCCGGCTCCAGCATGTCGCGCAGGTGGTGCGCCGCGATCAGGTTGCTCACCAGGGTGCGCGCGCCCAGGCCGAACGCCAGGGCGAAACCGAACAGCAGGGCCGCGCTGGAGATACCCAGCATGGTGGTGAGAAAGGAGACATCGATGCCGATCTGGTCGAGGCCGATGATCAGCGCGGTGACCAGGGTGATGGCCTGGGCCAGGCGGCTGATCACCACCGCCTCGGTGAACTCGGCGGAGTGGGCCGCGGCCAGGGTGAGGTCCCGCACCAGGCCGGCCAGGATATAGCCCACCAGGATGATCAGGCCGCCAGATACGATGCCGGGGAGGAACTCGACCACTCGCTCCAGCCAGGTGGCCACACCGGTCAGCCCGGCGGTTTTGAGCGCGGCGGTCACGAAAATAAACAGGGTGATCCAGTACAGGATCCCGGCGACCAGCCGGGTGATGCCCGCGGAAAAATAGACCACCGCCCGGGTGCGCCCCGACAACACGCGCTCCAGGAACAGGTTGAGCAGGTGCAGCAGCCTGAGGGTCAGGCCGCGGATCAGGCGGGCGGCCAGCCAGCCCACCAGCAACAGCAGGAGGGCGGCGCCGATGCCAGGCAGCGAGGTGATGATCGTCGCCGCTGCGTCGGTGAGCGTGCTCTCCAGTTGCTGGGTGAGGTCACCGACGTCGGCCATGGCGTTCTCCACTGATAACGGGTTTGTTCCCGATTCTATCGCGAATATGCCCCGGACCGTCAGGTTGCCGGCAGAAACTCCAGGGCCACGCCGTTGTTGCACCAGCGCTCACCGGTGGGCGCCGGGCCGTCTTTGAACACATGGCCCTGGTGGCCGCCACAGCGGGCGCAGTGGTACTCGATGCGGGGCCAGACGAGGGCGAAATCGCGTTTGGTTTGCACCGCGCCGGGTATGGTGGTGAAGAAGCTCGGCCAGCCGGTACCGCTGTCATATTTCATTTCGGAGCTGAACAGTGGCAGCTCACAGCCGGCGCAGGTGAAGATACCAGCGCGCTTTTCGTCATTCAGCGCGCTGGTGAATGGCCTCTCGGTACCCTCCTCGCGCAGCACGTGGAACTGTTCTGCGCTCAGGCGCGAGCGCCACTGGCTCTCGTCCAGTTGCAGTGTGTCGGCCGCAGCGGGCGGCTCGAATCCCGGGGCCAGCAAATCGCGCCAGCGGGCGCGCATCGCCTCGATATCGGCGCCGGTGCGCGTTGCGCCGAACACGGTAGTGGAGCCCGCTGCGAATGGCAGGGACGCAAGGGCCAGGAGCAGGGATCGTCTTTTCATGGAGGGTGTGACTGCGGCATCCGGAAATGATTCCAGTGTTTACGCATTTTTCTGCGCTGCCGGATCATTATTGCGGGTACTGTGGGTGGGCTGGTGGAAGCCGAAACAAAAAAGCCGGGCTGATAGGCCCGGCCTTTAACGATTTGGTGCCCAGAAGAGGACTTGAACCTCCACCCCCTTGCGAGCACCAGCACCTGAAGCTGGCGTGTCTACCAATTTCACCATCTGGGCGATACAACAGATTGTGTGGATGGCTCCACCGAGGGCGCGCACTTTACTTTTCCGCCACGGCTTTGTCAATGCCCGGTGATGCGGGGCAGACTCTCCTCGCGTATACTTGGGCGCATCTGCTCAAATCACCACTGAACTTTTCACGGAAGAACCCCTGTCTATGGCTAAAAAAGGCAAAATTGCCGACCCTCATGCTGAGCGCGAAGCGGCCCGCTACGACAACCCCATTCCCAGTCGGGAAGTGATCCTCGAGCTGCTGCAACGCGGCGGACAAGCCGCTCGATCACGACGGCATTGCCGCGCGTCTGGCCCTGGCACGAGCCGGAACAGCTCGACGCCCTGCGCAAGCGCCTGCGGGCCATGGAGCGCGACGGCCAGCTGATGGTCAACCGCCGCGGCGCCTACGGCCTGGTGGATAAGATGCATCTGCTGCACTGCCGGGTGCAGGGTCACCGCGACGGCTACGGCTTTGCCATGCCGCTCGGCGGCGCAGGGATGAGGACATCTACCTCAGCGCCCGGCAGATGCACTTCGTGTTCGACGGCGACGAGGTGCTGGTGCAGGTCACCGGCGTCGATCGTCGCGGTCGCCAGGAGGGCAAGGTGGTGGAGGTGCTGGCGCGGGCCCACCAGCGCATCGTCGGCCGCTACCAGGAGGAGAGCGGCATCGGCTATGTCATTCCCGACAATAGCCGGATCACCCACCAGATACTGATCCCGCCGAGGGAGAAGGGCAAGGCGCGTCTCGGGCCAGATCGTCACGGCCGAGATTACCGATTATCCCACCCGCCAGCTGGGCGCCAAGGGTCGCATCGTCGAGATCCTGGGCGATCACATGGACCCGGGCCTGGAAATCGATGTGGCCATCCGCTCCCACGGCATTCCCTGGGAGTGGCCGGAGGCGGTGGTGGACGAGGCCGGCCGGCTGGAGGCCGAGCCGCTGGAGGAGGACAAGCAACACCGGGTCGATTTGCGCAAGCTGCCCTTTGTCACCATCGACGGTGAGGACGCCCGGGATTTCGACGACGCGGTGTACTGTGAGAAGCGCACGCTGGGGGGCTGGCGCCTGTGGGTGGCGATTGCCGATGTCTCCCATTATGTGCGCCCCGGCTCGGCCCTGGACGAGGAGGCGGCCCATCGCGGCAACTCGGTGTATTTCCCGGAGCGGGTGGTGCCGATGCTGCCCGAGGCCCTGTCCAACGGCCTGTGCTCGCTCAAGCCGGCGGTGGACCGCCTGGCGATGGTCTGCGAGATGGAATTGAGCGCGGACGGGCAAGCTGTCCAAGTACCGTTTTTACGAGGCGGTCATCCACTCCCATGCCCGCCTCACCTACACCCAGGTGGGCGAGGTGCTGGAGAAGGGCTCCCACCCGGAGGTGGACAAGCGCCGGGTGCCCGATCTCAAGCGCCTGCACAGTCTCTACAAGGTATTGCGCGCGGCCCGGGACAAGCGCGGTGCGATCGATTTCGAAACCGTGGAAACCCGCATCATCTTCGACGAGCAGCGCAAGATCGAAGCCATCGTGCCGGTGGTGCGCAACGACGCCCACAAGCTGATCGAGGAGTGCATGCTGTGCGCCAACGTCGCCGCGGCGGATTTCTTCGAGGCCAACGAGCTGCCCATGCTGTACCGGGTGCACGAGGGTCCCACCGAGGAGAAACTGGAGAACCTGCGCAAGTTTCTCGGCGAACTGGGCCTGGACCTGCGGCGGCGGCGCCAAGCCCACGCCCGTGCATTACCAGCACCTGCTGCTGCAGATCGCAGATCGCGAGGATGCCCACGTCATCCAGACCATGCTGCTGCGCTCGCTGCGCCAGGCGGTCTACCAGCCGGAGAACAACGGCCATTTCGGCCTGCACTACCCGGCCTATGCCCACTTCACCTCGCCCATCCGGCGCTACCCGGACCTGCTGGTGCACCGGGGCATCCGCCGCCTGATTCGCGCCCAGCAAGAAGGGCGAGGGTGTGCTGCGGGTGCGGGGCGCCGAGCCCATTCCCACGGCAACAGATTTTTCCCTACGACATGCAGCGCCATGGTCGCCTACGGCGAGCACTGCTCCATGACCGAGCGCCGCGCCGACGAGGCCACCCGCGAGGTCCAGGCCTGGCTCAAGTGTGAGTACCTGCAGGATCACGTCGGGCGACGAGTTCAACGGCGTGATCAGCGCCGTGACCAGTTTCGGCCTGTTCGTGGAACTGGAGGACCTGTATATAGAGGGGCTGGTGCATATCACCGCCCTGCCCGGCGACTACTACAACTTCGACGCCTCCCATCAGCGCCTGACTCGGCGAGCGCAGTGGGCGCAGTTTCCAGCTGGGCGGCCGGGTGCGGGTGCAGGTGGCCCGGGTCGACCTGGACGACAAGAAGATCGACCTGGAGCTGATCGACAGCCAGCCCCCGCGCAAGGCCGGCGGGGGCAAGGGTGGCGCCGGGGGCGGCAAGCAAGCCGGCGCCGGCAAGCCGCAGCCCGGGGGCAAAGGCCGCTCGCGCAAGGCTGGCGGAGAGCGCGGCAGCCGCGGGCAAGAGTCCCGGGCAAGAGTTCGCCCGGCAAGGGCGACAGCGGACGCAAGCGGCGGCAAAAGCCGGCTCCGGGGCGCCGGCTGGCGGCGGCGGGCAAACCAGCCGGTTCCGGCCGCAAGTCCAAGGGCAAAACCGGCCTGCGCCGGCGCCGCTGGGCGAGCGACCATGTACTACGTCTACGGCATTCACGCGGTGGACAGCCTGCTGCGCCAGAACCCCAAATCGGTGCAGCGCCTGCTGGTCCAGCAGGGGCGGCGAGGACAAGCGCATCGCCGCCCTGCTGGAGCTGGCCCAGAACCAGGGCGTGCCGGTGGTGCGCGAATCCCGCGCGGGCGCTGGACGAGATGGTCAGCGGGCGCCACCAGGGCGTGGTGGCCGAGACTCTCAACCTGCCGGTGCACGGCGATGCCTCCCGGCCCAACCTGTGGCAGGAGGCGGACCTGCTGCGGGCGGTGGAAGAAAAGGCAGGGCCGGTGCTGATCCTGGTGCTGGACGGCGTCACCGACCCGCACAACCTGGGCGCCTGCCTGCGCAGCGCCGATGCCGCGGGCGTGGACGCGGTGGTGGTGCCCAAGGACAAGTCGGCGGACCTCACCCCGGTCAGTCGCAAGGTGGCCTGCGGCGCGGCCGAGGTGGTGCCCTTTGTCCGGGTCACCAACCTCGCCCGCACCCTGCAGGCCCTCAAGGAGCGCGGCGTGTGGCTGTTCGGCACCGCGGGTGAGGCGGAAAAATCCATATATGACAGTGACTTGACCCTGTCCATGGCGCTGGTGATGGGGGCCGAGGGCAACGGCCTGCGGCGCCTTACCCGGGAGCAGTGCGACTACCTGGTGCGCCTGCCGATGGCCGGCTCGGTGAGCAGCCTCAATGTCTCGGTGGCCACCGGGATCTGCCTGTTCGAGGCGGTGCGCCAGAGGCTTGCGGCCCATCGGGCAAAATCTGTAAACTCCGCGCTCTCAAAATTTGCCCGGCTGCCCCGAGTGGCCGATCCTCCTTGCTACACCACTCTGGCAGTGGGTAGCATTAACCCGTAAGGAGCTTCTGTATGCGACATTACGAAATCGTATTCATGGTCCATCCGGACCAGTCCGAACAAGTGCCCGGCATGATCGAGCGCTACACCACCGCCATCCAGAAAGACGGCGGCCAGGTGCATCGCCTGGAAGACTGGGGGCGCCGCCAGCTGGCCTACCCGATCAACAAGATCCACAAGGCACACTACGTGCTGATGAATGTCGAGGCGTCCAACGACGCCATGGAAGAACTGACCACCACCTTCCGTTACAACGACGCCGTCATCCGTAACCTGGTGATCCGCCGCGACGAGCCGGTCACCGAAGAGTCCTTCATCATGAAGGCCGAGAAGGAAAACCGCGAGCGCAAGAGCCGTTACGAAGAGCGCCAGGCGGTGGTGCGAGCCAGGAGCCGACGACGACGGATGATGACGCCGACGATGAGGCTGGCGGACGATGAGAGCTGACGACGCCTGGTCCGTACGTCTGTCAGTAACGAAATCGAGGTTTAGAAGGAGTATCACCATGGCACGTTTTTTCCGTCGCCGTAAGTTTTGTCGCTTTACCGCCGAAGGCACCAAGGAAATCGATTACAAGGACCTGGAAACGCTGAAGGCCTATGTGTCCGAAACCGGCAAGATTGTACCCAGCCGTATTACCGGCACCAAGGCCAAGTACCAGCGTCAGCTGGGCACCGCCATCAAGCGTGCGCGCTTCCTGGCTCTGTTGCCGTACACGGATTCGCACCTGTAGGAAGCCGCTTGATTCGCGCGCCGGGCAGCGAGGTCGGTCTTGAAGGGCTTGGCAGAATTTGTCATGCGCGGACGCTTCCAGGCGCTGCTGGTTGCAGTGGCCGGCGCCGGAAGCCTGTTGTTTTGCTGGATCAGCGCTGCCGTGCTGGCGCTGGTCACCCTGCGCAAAGGCGCGGGAGCAGGGCGCCTGGTTGTTTGCTGTGGGCGCTGTTGCCGGCCGGGGCTGCTGCTGTACGCCTACGGGGACAGTGGCCCGCTGGCGCTGCTGCTGGGAACCATGGTTCTGGCACTGGTATTGCGCGCCACGGTGAACCTGCCGCTGGCAGTGCTGGCCGGTGTGCCGGTGGGTGTCGTGACCGGACTGGGCTGATGCGCCTTCGGCGGCGCGTACCTGGACCAGATGGTGCCAGACTTCGGTGAGTTTCTGGCATCCATGGAGCAGCAGTTGTCCGAGGGTGGGCAGGCGGTGGTGCTGGCCCGGCCTGATGCCGCGCAGATAGCGGGGATGCTGGGCGCAGGAACCGCCATCGGCTCGGTGCTGTGCCTGTTGCTGGCACGCTACTGGCAGGCGGCGCTGTATAACCCGGGTGGCTTCGGGCAGGAGTTCAGGGCCCTGTATTACCCGCCGGTGGTAGCCCGGGGCTGGTGCTGGCGGCGGTGGTGCTTGCCAGTGCGGGGTCCGAGTACCGCACCTGGGCGATGATTTGCCTATGCCGCTGACCTTCGCCGGGCTGGCGCTGGTACACGCCCGCGCCGCGCTGGCGCGGGCAGGGCAGAGGATGGTTGGCCGGGTTTTATGTGGCCTGGTTGTTGTTTGACCCGGTGAAACTGTTTCGTGGTGTTCGCGGCGATTGCCGACAGCTGGTTCAATTTTCGCCAGCGCTGGACCGGGAAGCCCGGGACCGAAGTCAGTACGCGCGAGAGCGACGAAGACCGATAGATTTTGAAGCCGCGGGAGGCAACTCCCCGAACAGAGGAACGTAAGATGGAAGTCATTTTGCTGGAGAACATCAGCAACCTGGGTGGCCTGGGCGACAAGGTGAATGTGAAGGCCGGTTTCGGCCGCAACTACCTGATTCCGCAGGGCAAGGCTGTGCCCGCCACTGAGGCCAATATCGCCGCATTCGAAGCGCGCCGCGCCGAACTGGAAGCCGCTGCCGCCGCACCCTGGCCGCTGCGCAGGCGCGCGCCGAGCGATCAATGCGCTGGGCCTGATCTCCATTGCGGCCAACGCGGGCGAGGAAGGCAAGCTGTTCGGCTCCGTCGGTACCCGCGATATCGCCGAGGCTGTCACCGCCGCTGGATGTGAGGTGGACAAGTCTGAAGTGCGTCTGCCGAAGGCGCGCTGCGCGAACTGGGCGAGTACGAGATCGCCATCCAGGTTCACGGCGATGTCATCGCCGCCGTCGCCATCGCGGTCATTCCCGAGTAGTGGTGCTTGCCCGCCCTCCGGGGCGGGAGCCAGCAGCCGAACCGATGCACCAGTCGCCCCGGGGCGACTGGTGTTTTTTTGTGTACGCAGATTTTTCTCCGCCGCAGCTGCACCAGGTCGTTAATTTGGTTACCCTGTGCAGCCTACCCAAAATACCAGTCGCGCCATGGCCGATCCCGAATTTCCCCGCAACGTATCCGAGCTGCCCTTCCGCGGAGACGGCGAGATCGCGCGGATCAAGATGCAGCCGCACTCCATCGAGGCGGAGCAGTCCGTGCTGGGTGGCCTGCTGCTGTCCGCCGATGGCTGGGATGCGGTGGCCGAAGAGGTGGTCGACGCCGATTTCTACCGCCCGGACCATCGCCTGATCTTTCGCCAGATTGCCCAGCTGGCCGAGGCATCGGAACCGGTGGATGTGATCACCGTGGCGGACAAACTCGAGGCCAGGGGCGAACTGGAGGCCGCCGGCGGGCTGCCCTACCTCGCGGAGCTGGCCCAGAACACGCCCAGCGCCTCCAATATCCGGGCCTATGCCCAGGTGGTGCGCGAGCGCGCCAGCCTGCGCAAGCTGATCGAGGCGGCGCAGGAAATCGCCGAGAGCGGCTTCAATCCCGAGGGGCGCACCTCGGACGAGCTGATCGATCAGGCGGAGCGCCGGATCATGCAGATCGCCGAGCAGGGCCCCAAGGCGGGTGGTCCCCAGGATGTCAACCCGCTGCTGCAGGCGGCCCTGGGGCGCATCGAGGAACTGTTCAATTCCGGTGGTGATATCACCGGGCTCAGCACCGGCTTTATCGATCTGGACGGCATGACCTCGGGCCTGCAGCCTTCTGACCTGGTCATCGTGGCGGGCCGGCCTTCCATGGGCAAAACCAGTTTCGCCATGAATCTGGTGGAGCACGCGGTGCTGACCAGAAAAAGCCCATTCTGGTGTTCAGTATGGAGATGCCGGCGGACTCGCTGATTATCCGTATGCTGTCGTCCATTGGCCGCATCGACCAGACGCGCATCCGCAACGGCAAGCTGGAGCAGGAGGACTGGCCCAAGCTGAGCGCCGCGGTGAACAAGCTCAAGGATGTGCCCCTGTTTATCGACGATACCGCCGCCCTCACCCCCACCGAAGTGCGCAGTCGCGCCCGCCGGGTGGCGCGCGAGCATGGCGAGCTGGGCATGATCATGGTGGATTACCTGCAACTGATGCAGGTGGCCGGTTCCTCCGAAGGCCGTACGGCGGAAATTTCCGAGATATCCCGCAGTCTCAAGGCCATCGCCAAGGAGTTCAAGTGCCGATGGTGGCACTGTCCCAGCTCAATCGCTCCCTGGAGCAGCGCCCCAACAAGCGCCCGGTCAACTCGGACCTGCGGGAATCCGGCGCCATCGAGCAGGACGCTGATGTCATCATGTTTATCTACCGCGATGAGGTCTACCACGAGGAGTCGCCCGACAAGGGGATCGCCGAAATCATCATCGGCAAGCAGCGCAACGGCCCCATCGGCATCTGCCGCCTGGCGTTCATCGGCCAGTACACCCGCTTCGAAAACCTCGCGCGCGGTTCCTACGACAAGGGCTGACATCCCGCCATGCCCAAGACCAGCCTCCTGCCCCTGTTGGCCAGCGGCGAGTTCTGCTCGGGCCAGGTCCTGGCCGACGCCCTGGGTGTCAGCCGGACCGCGGTGTGGAAGCAGCTCAACGCATTGGCGGATTACGGCCTTCAGATCGAGTCGGTGAAAGGGCGCGGCTACCGCATTCCCGGTGGCATCGACCTGCTGGATGCGGACCTCGTCCGCTCCGCCCTCTCGCCGCAGGCGGCCGGTCTGCTTTCCGGGTTGCTGTTGCTGGACACCGTTGATTCCACCAATGCCGAAGCCATGCGCCAGGTGGAGGCCGGGGCGGGCGCCGGGCTGGCCTGCAGCGCTGAGCAGCAGAGCGCGGGCCGGGGGCGGCGGGGACGGACCTGGGTCAGCCCCTTCGCGCGCAATATCTACCTGTCGCTGGCCTGGCAGTACCACCAGGGCGCGGCGGCGCTGGAGGGTCTGAGCCTCGCGGTAGGGGTGGCAGTGGCCAGGGCGCTGGCCGCCAGCCAGCTGCCGCCGGTGCAGCTGAAGTGGCCCAATGACATCGTTTATAAAGGCGCCAAGCTGGGCGGTATCCTGCTGGAAATGACCGGCGACGCGGCCGGCACCTGCCAGGTGATTGTCGGCGTGGGCCTCAATGTGGCCATGCCGGTGGCCGCTGCCGGCGCGATTGACCAGGCCTGGACCGATATCGACAGCATGCTCGAACCCGACGGACGGCGCCCCGGGCGCAATGCCCTGCTGGCGTCCCTGCTCAACGAGTTGCTGCCGCTGCTGGCGGGCTTCGAGCAGCGGGGCTTCGAGCCCTGGCGGGACGAGTGGCAGGCCCTGGACGCCTTTGCCGGTGAATCGGTGGTGTTGCATACCGGCGCCCGGGACCTCGCGGGCATTGCCCGGGGCGTTGACGAGCGCGGGGCCTTGCAACTGGAGACCGCCGCCGCGGTATCCAGTCCATCTACGGCGGCGAGATTTCCCTGAGGCGCGCGCCGTGAAGCTGGCCCCGCGCTGCCTGCAACTGGACGTGGGCAACAGCGGCGCCAAGTGGCGCCTGCTGGATCCGGGGCAGGTCACCGCCCGCGGCACCTTGCTGGCCGCTGACGAGGACTCGCCGAACCGCCCTGCTCGGCTGCGCGCCGGCAGTCGGAGCAGATCTGGGTTGCCAGCGTGGCGGGCGCGGAGGCCGAGGCCGCGCTGGGCGCGATGCTGGCGGGGCGCTGGGGTGTAACGCCCTGGTTTGCCCGCAGCACGGCGCAGTGCGGCGCGGTGCGCAACAGTTACCGCGAGCCCGCGCGCATGGGGGTTGACCGCTGGCTCGCCATGCTGGCGGCCTGGCGGCGGGCGCAGGGCAGGGTGTGGGTGGTGGATGCCGGTTCCGCCCTGACCCTCGACCTGCTCAGTGACAGCGGCCGCCACGAGGGCGGCTATATCATTCCCGGCCCCGCCCTGATGGAGCGCGCCCTGCTGCAGGACACCGACCGTGTGCGTTTCGCAGAAGAGGCAGGCTACGACCTCGCCCCCGGCGCCTCCACCGCGGAGGCGGTGCGCCACGGGATCGCCCTGGCCCAGGCCGGCGCCCTCGCCCTGGCGCTGGATCGCGCCGGGCCGGCCCCGCCCCGGCTGCTTTTCTGCGGTGGCTGGGGCAGGACGCTCATGGGCTTGCTGGACCGCGGTGGCGAGTACCTGCCGGACCTGGTGTTCGAGGGCCTGGAGATTCTGGCGGCCGAGGCTGACTGAGGCTGATTGACCCGCCGCCTGAGCGGCCGCGCTCAGCCCGCCCTGGCCAGCGCCCGGCTCAGAAAGGGCAGGCTGCGCTCCATGCGGTAGTCGATGCCCGAGTGGGTATCGTCGAATTCCTCGTAGACATGGTCGACCCCGTGCCTGGCCAGCTCCCGCGACAGCAGCCGGGTGCCGTAGTGGATGTGGTACTGGTCGCGCCAGCCGCAATCGATGAAGATGCCGCGCAGGGTTCGTCAGGTTGGCGCGGTACTTTTTGACCATGTGGATCGGGTCGTGCGCCAGCCAGCGCTTCCAGCGCGCGGGAATCAATTCGCCCGTCTCCAGGTTGAAGGGCAGCCTGAAGCCGTTGGGTGCGGCCGGGTCGGGATCGTAGCTGGCGGCCATGGCCAGGTTCATCAGGCACATGACCTCCTTGCCCTCGGGCTTCTCCTTTGCCCAGAAGCCTGCCGAGGAAGCGCTTGACCCGGCCGTCGTCCAGGCCCGGCTTCGAGCTGCGCCGGTGGCCTTGTCGACATCGATGGGCCCGGCCTTGCGCGCCGGTCGGCGGTACTTCGCCAGCTCGTTCAGGGTGTTGGGCCAGTCGGCGCGGTACACGAAGTCGAAGTAGGCATCGCCGGAGTGATCGGCCACGGCACCCCAGTACTTGGGGTACTTCATGCCGTGCACGATAGCGCCGTAGCCGCCGGAGGATTTGCCGAAACAGCCACGGGTGTCCCGGCTGGCGAGGGTGCGCAGTTCGCCGTCGATAAACGGGATGATTTCCCGGGTGAGGTAATCCGCGTAATTGCCGATGGCGCTGGAATTGATGTACTGGTTTCCGCCCAGCGCGGTAAAGCAGTCGGGGAAACACCAGGATGGCCGGTGCCATGCGTCGGGCGTGGATCAAGCGGGCGGCCCGCTCCGGGACATTTTCATCGAAATTGCGCCAGGCGGTGTGCGACAGCCCGGAGCCGGTATAGCCCACCAGGTCGTAGAGCACCGGGAAGCGCTTGTTGCCGCTGCTGCTGTACTGGGGCGGCAGCCAGACGTGGTGCTTGCGGACGTGCGGATCACCCAGCGGGTTGTCCCGCAGGATCTGCGAGTCGTGCTCCAGTACGAGCAGTTCGCCTTCCGGCCATGTGGCGCGTTTCAAGGTCATCTGTTTATCCTTATTTTTGCCTTGCGGGCGCAGTGCCCGCCGTCACGGTGTTGCCGCCCGCCAATATAGCGCCGCTGCCTGCGATCCCCAAACACTGGCGTGCGCAACACGGTCCTTCGCTATTGCCCGCCGTTACCCCTTGCGCCAGAATTGCCGCCCTGCGGGCAGCGCGAAAAGGCGTGGCTTTCGCCCGGCAGGCCCTTTATAGTTCCGTTACCCTGCCATCAAGCACCCATATGAAATACAGCTCAAAAATACTGCTTTTCTGCCTGTGCGTGGTGTTCCAGACCGGCTGTAGCAGCCAGGCCGTTTACACCGCGGAGAGTTTTGCCATCGACAGCCCCTTCAAGGTGAAGCTCGATGATGAAGTCGACACGGCCTGCGAAAGTGCGCGTCGCGCCCTGCTCGGGCAAGGTTACCTGATCGAGAGCAGCAACAGCGACGGTATCAAGGCGCGCAAGGCCTACAAGAGCGAGGACGACCAGAACACCTTCATCGAGATGACTATCGTCTGCCTGCCCGAACGCAATGGCAGCACGCTGTTCGCCACCGGCGTACTCAGTGCCTATGCCCTGAAGAAGAGCACCAGCTCCGCCAGCGTTGGCCTCAGCGCCCTGGGTTCGATATCTCTCCCCATTGGCCAGAGTGCCGATTCCCTGGTGAAAGTGTCTGAAGAGACCATCAATGACAAGGACTTCTACCAGCGCTTCTTCGCCGCGGTCGACAATACCCTGGGCGAGATGCGCGCCGGTAAGGCGGCGCCGGCGCCGGTGGCGCCCGAGCCCGGCCCGGTGGAAGCGGTACCACCTGCCACAGTGGCAGGACCCGAGCCGGTGCCGGTTGACGTGGCCGCACCGGTACCCCCCGTGCCAGCACCCATCCTCGCACCAGCCGCGCCGGTTACGGTGGCTGAGCCTGTGCCGCAACCGGCCGCCCCGGTCGTACCGGCGGCAGAGCCTGTTCCGGCACCGGCCGCACCCATAGCCACGGAGCCAGGGGCCGTACCCCCGCAGACGGCACCCGCAACGGCGGCAGAGCCAATCCCGCAGCAGGCAGCGCCCGCGCCGGTGCCACCAGCGCCGGTTCCAGCGCAGGCAGCTCCGGCCGGTAGCCCGGAGCCCGTCCTCAGGCAGAGGCAGGAGGCGCCTCTGGTCACGCCAGTGCAATCCCCGGTGGCGTTGCCGGCCGCGGTCGTCGCGCCGGCAGCCGCCCCCGCTGAGTCAGCGCCTGTGATCGTAGCCGAGCCCGAGGCCCCCGAGCCCGCCCCGTTGCAGCAAGCGTCCGAGCCCACGGTGTTGGAGGAGCTGCGGCCCATCACTGTGCAGAAGGCGCGATGGCCGGTGACTGCGCCTGTGGTCCCCAGAGCCCGAGCCCGAGCCCGCCGCGGTGCAGGAAGCGCCAACGCCTGCGCCGGAGAAATTACCTCCGATAGATCCTTTCAGGTAGCGCCTCGACAGGCATGTGGCCAGCCGGTTTGCGATTCGCGGCGGGGCGGCAGGCGTCCAGCCGACGGCCCGGGTCGGAGCCACTGTTGCATCCCCCTACTGCATTAACTACAATCGCGCCCCTTCGGGCACCGTGGCCTGGTCTGTCGAATGCGATAGCCCAGGGGGCACGGTATGGCCCGGAGCATGGCTGGCGTAGCTCAGTAGGTAGAGCAGCTGATTTGTAATCAGCCGGTCGGGGGTTCGATTCCTCTCGCCAGCTCCAATTAAATCAATAAGTTACAACTGACCGCATTTGATTTCTTCATAATCAGCCGGTCACGCGGTACAATTTCGGTACACTTCCCGATCGCGGAGGGTACCGTGGCAACGATCACCAAGACCCCATCCAACAACTGGAAAGCGCTCGTCCGCAAGCGCGGCTGGCCCGCGACCATCAAGACCTTTCGCACCAAGCAGGACGCCAAGGACTGGGCGCGCCGGGTGGAAGACGAAATGGTCCGCGGCGCCTATATCGATCGCGCGCCCTCCGAGAAGACGACGCTGAAAGCCGCTATGGCACGCTACCTGGCCGAGGTCACCCCCACCAAAAGCCCCGGTACACTCAAGCGGGAAACCGGTCGCTCCAAACCATTGCTGAAGAAACTGGGCGATTATTCACTGGTTGCCATTACGCCGGACCTGGTTGCCGGCTACCGGGATGAACGGATAGAGATGGGTAAGAGCAACAACACGGTCAGGCTGGAGTTGGCCATGCTGTCTCACCTCTTCACCGTGGCATTGCAGGAGTGGCACCTGGGTCTGTTTTACAATCCGGTGGCGGCGGTACGTAAACCCTCATCTGGTGCCGGTCGCAATCGTCGACTTGTGAAGGGCGAGGAGCGCAAGCTGCTGTATGCCTGCGATCAGGCCACGAATCCGATGTTGGGATGGATGACCCGGCTGGCGCTTTACACAGGTATGCGCGCCGGTGAAATCCAGACGCTGCAGCGAGACCAGATTGACCTGGACCGGCGCGTCATCCTGCTGACCAGGACCAAGAACGGCAGTGCGCGTTTGGTGCCACTGACAAAGGCAGCCACGGAGGTGGCGCGCGCGGCGTTGCAACACAGTGTGCGGCCGATGGATACAAACCTGGTGTTCTGGGGGGAGCCGGGTAGAGATGGCCAGCGCAGTCCCTACGAGTACTACCCGGCTTGGCGACGCGCCATCAAGCGGTGCGGCCTGAAGGACTTTCGTTTCCATGACCTGCGCCACGAGGCGGTCTCGCGCCTGGTCGAGGCCGGGCTCGGTGATCAGGAGGTCGCGGCGATCTCCGGTCACAAGTCCATGCAAATGTTGCGACGCTATACCCATCTTCGATCCGAGGACCTGGTGGCCCGGCTCGACAAGCTGATGGTTTGAGGTGAGTCACCGAAAAAGCACGCTGGATCCAGGTTGGTTTTCGCATTAACAAGAATCGAAGCCTATGCAATCGTTTGTCCTGTCAGCCAGACAAAGGAGATTGCAGGCAATGGACGGTATAACTCATTTCAGCGAGGTAAGCCTGGAGCAACAGATCACCACGCGCTACGGCATACTACTCTCTCAAACCCAACTGGCGGAGCTGTTGGGGCGCACACCCGGAGGCCTTCGCTACAGCCTCAGCTATCCCAGTGACCAGCATACCCGTGACCTCAAGGCCAGCGGCCGCAAGATTGGCCGCCGGGTGTACTACCCCGCCGCGGAAGTGGCGCAGATCATCGAGGGCGGCACCAGGGGTGGCTAACACCATCATCCGGCGCACACCATCGCACCCACTACCTCGTTATCGACCAACGCACGGTTGACGACGGACGCCTATCCTGGGCGGCCAGGGGTATGCTGGCCTACCTGCTCTCCCGCCCCGGCAACTGGCAGGTGCGTGTAAAGGATCTGCAGCGGCGCGGGCACATGGGTCGGGACGGCACCTACAAACTGATCAATGAGCTCTGCTCCGCAGGTTACATGGAGTTCCAGCAGGGCAGGGACCAGCGGGGTCGCATCCGGGGCGGGACTTACATTGTTCGTGAAATTCCCGATCCACCACATCCGGATTCTCCGGATACGGAAGCGCCGGAACCGGCGGCACCGGACCCGGTAACCCCGGAAGCTCTATCTATTACGGAGGTTAAACTAAAACCCAATTTACCTATTACCTACTCTACCAAAGCACGCCGCACATGTGTTGATGAGCGGGCTGGGACAGTCGAGTTTGCCGAGTGGATTCCAGATGAGTTGCGGCCTGCAGCTGCGAAAAAAGTCGCGAGGTTTGATTTAGAGCTGGCGCAGATGCTGATCGATGAATGGGCCGGCGCCTTCATCGAAGGCAGGATAAAGCAGTCGCCTTTAGGGTATCTGCGTGAACTTGCATCGAGATTGG
>CAVOYP010000022.1:0-17693 GCA_963700715.1 uncultured Gammaproteobacteria bacterium | reverse complement strand
GAACCGGCGGGCAGGAATCCCTCGTTCAAACTGATCCGCCTCGCCCAGCGCTAAACTCAGGATTCGCGCAAATCCAGCTCGTTATGGATCAACACCACGCACTGGGATGCGAACAGCATCCTCGGCCCGAGGCTGATAAATTTCGCCCCCAGCCGTTTCAGGCTGTTGAAACTTTTCCTGGGCATAGGGATGTGATCGGTGAGCAGGAAGCAGGCATTCCCTTCAAACTGCTGCTGGCGAATACCGCTGCCTTTTTTGTCCAGCATGTAAAGTTGAAAGTCCCGGGCCAGCTCGCCCACCAGTTTTTCGAAACTGGTGGTGCGCACGCTGATGCCCGGTTCAACCCGGCGCTCCTCGTCCTTGCCCATGCCCACCGATGCGTCCAGGGCAAGCGCCACCTTAGCCAGCAGCGCCTGCTCGTGGAAACCACCCATAGCGGCAATTTCCGCGGCATCAAAACGCACGGTGCGGGAAAAATCCCGGGTGCTTTCCAGCACCAGGAAAACGACAACATCGCTGCGGTGTGACTGGGCGACGAAAATGGCATTCATCAAGGTGTGCGCCAGCACCTCGGAATGACTGCCGTGGCCCACGGCCGCCAACAGCTGACGGCTGTCTGTAGGCGCTGCCCTCGCGCGCAGCACAAAGGCACGCACAGGCGGTGATCAGGCCGGCATGGGTTCGAAGTCGGCCTTGGAAATCCCGCAGTCGGGGCACTCCCAGTCCTCCGGCAGGTCCTCGAATCGCGTGCCGGGGGGGATGTCATCCTCCGGCAGGCCCTCGGCCTCATCGTAAATGAAGCCACAGATGACGCATTCCCACTTCCTGTAACCTTCTTCTCTCATGCAGTTTTTCCCTCGGACATTTCGGACATTATAAATCGGCGCCCCGGCCTGGGGCAGGCTGGAATTCGCCGTCGAGCTTGATACGGAAACCCGCCTCCACCGGCTGGGCCAGCAGCGCGAGGGCCTGCTGCAGGCGCTGGTCGAGCCCGCCCTCCCCCTCGACAGTGATATCGACCCCGTAAGCTCGCCCATCGAGCTGCACCGAGCCGCGGGCCAGGACATCCCCGGCCAGGGTGATCACCTCCCCCACCATGGCCGCCCCCGGCGCCTGGCTGAGGTCGATTGCGTAGCTGCCAAGGGGTACCGGGCCCGTCGGCGAATTCCAGCTGGCCTGCTGCCACACCAGGCGCCCGGCGCCCTCGACGGGCAGCCCCTCGCGCAACTTCAGGGGATTCAACTGCAGGGAAAACAGGCCGGCGAGGCTGACAGGCATGAACTGCTGCAGCAGATCGGCCGGGATGGTAGCGTCCAGCTCGTACAAATCGAGGTCCGCCCCGCCCCGCAGGACCAGGCTTGTCGCCAGCGCCTGGTTGCCCCAGGTCGATTCCAGCTTGATCCGGGGTGCCAACAGTAACAGCGACCAGGGATCCAGCCGCCAGTCGAGCGCACCCAGGTGGACGTAGCCCGCCGGGGTCAGCACCAGGACCCGGCTGGCCTTGCCCAGCCAGAGGGTGCCGCTGAAACCCTGCATGACCACCTGTCCCGGCGGCAGGAACCAGCCGACGACGCGCGCCGGGGCAGTCACCAACAGGCAGGCCAGCAACAGCAGGCCCAGGGCGCCAACCCTGGCAGTGCGGGACATGCGCTTCACGACTGGGCTATTCGAATCGAGACATTGACCCGGCCGGGGCTGCCCGCAGGGGTTATGGCCACCTCCGTGACCAGCAGGCCCTCGCGGTTCTCCACATCGTCCAGCCATGCCAGCAGGTCATCGAACAGCGCATTCTCCAACCTCACCTGGATATCTCCCCGGCTGTTGGGCTGCAGGCGGCTCACCTGCAGGTTGTGCCTGCTGGTGGACTGGTTTACCAGCGCGGTCAGGTTGCGCCCGGCCGTGCTGGCGGCGCCGCCCTCGCGCAGGCTCAGGATCTCGGACACCATCGCATCGACCCGATGCAGGCTCTGGGCGACGCCCTGGTTCTGCAGTTCAAGCTGCGCCCGCCGCTCCGCCAGGGGTGACCATACCAGCATATAGACAAGGTAAAGCCCCAGGGCGAAGCCCAGCACAAGCAGGCTCATCTGCTCGCGCTGGTTGAGGCCGGCAAACCAGTCCTTCAAGACTTGTCCCCCACCCGCAGCCGGGCCCGCACCCTGGCGCCGTCGGCGCTGCTGCTTTCCATCTCAGCCACCAGCCCGGCCCGATTGATATCCGCGCGCACCCGCTCCACTGCCTCGAAATCGGCGGCCACGATATTCAGGCGCATTTCACCACCGCGTGCACCGAAGTTGTAGTTAATTGAGTCGATGGTGGTACCGGCGTTGGCGCTGATCGCCTCGCCCACCTGTTCGACGAGGTGCACAAAACCGCTGGCCTCGCCGGAACCGCGCAGGGAACCCAGCTGGCGGCGCAGCTGGGTTTCGGCGTCGACGATGGCGCCCTGCGGAAATGCCCTGCGGTAACTGCTCTCAACGGCGCCGCGCAGGGAGAGGTTTTCTCCCTGCAGCTGGCGGTAGTCGATAAAGGTCGCAAGTAACTGCAGGCCAAAGGCCAGTGCCAGCAGCGCCGCCACCGCGCGCCACTCGCGCCACCACCTCGCCACGGGCAGCCGGGCAGCAAAGGCGCCCTGCAACAGGTTGAGTGCCGGTTGTGGCGGTTCGCCCAGCAGCAGCGCCGAGTAGAGGTTGCCCCGGCGCCACTGGGCTTTCGCCTGCAGCGCTTGCGGCAGCAGGGCGACATCCCGGGCCTGGTCCTGGCCGTAGAAAATCACCGCGCCCGGCTCTGCCCCGGCAGCCAGCAGCGCCTCCAGCATCGGCGGCAGCAGCACCGGCTCGACAGTGAAGCCGCCGCAGCGGTCATAACGCACGATGGCGTCGTCACCCTCGAGCACAATGCACCATTCGCCGCTGCGCCAGGGCAGCAACAGGGGCTCCGGCAGCCACAGCCTGACCCCCGGAATATCCGCCAACAGCGCCTGCCACTCCTGCATCCTGTGGGTGCTGCACAGGGCAACTGCCAGTTCCAGCCTGTCGATTGGCGCGCTGGCAAAATGCAGTTGGTCGATGTCCGCCGCCACCCGCTCTTCCAGCATGAAAGGCAGCGACTTGCCGATATGCTTTTTCTCCTCGGCGCTCAGCTGCAGCTGCACCAGGCGGACGTCCGCACCGGGGACGGCAAAGCAGGTCGCCAGGCGCTGCTGCGCAACCGCGGCGACCAGGTCGTCGCGGGCCCGGGCATCGTCCAGCCACCTGGGCTCATCGCTGGTCCCCGGCGCGTACCAGGCGAGACGGCCGTTTACCAGTCTAATGACGGCGCTATTGTGCAAGTGTCCTGTTCCCTGTTTCCCGATTGGCTGTCGTAGAGGCTGCCACTGGCCCGGGCAATAGCGCTCACCTGGCGCCCACTGCGTTGGAGCACACTGTACAAGCGCATACGCTGGTCGGCAACTTCAACCTCCGCGGCCAGCAGGAACCAGGAAGTCTCCTCCCCGAGCAGCGGTTTTATCCCCGCCATCTGTTCCTGCCGATTGGCAAACACCGGACTGGCGAGGAAGTCCTCCAGGTCCGCAAAACCCTGCGCCTCCCGCTGCGCAAGCAGCGCCTGCCCCTCGTCGGCGGACAGGGGGCTGAGGTCGCCGTCGGCATTGATCGAGCGCAGCACCGTAGCGGGGGCCGTGTGAATATTCAGCGGCGCCGGCTGCTGCGGCCAGACACTCACCCAGGGCTCCAGCGCCCGGTAGAGTTGTGGCGTCACATTGGCCACGGCGCGCAGTTCGCTGACACTGGACATGGGCCGGTTGGCGCTGCGATAGGCCGGCGCCAGGGCGAAGTAAAAATCATCCTCGGCGCCGTCGGGGCCGGGTTCCAGATCGCGGTCCAGCCAGTCGGCGACCGCCTCGGTCATCAGGATCGCCTCCTGTTCGCTGAGCTGGGGCTCCTCCAGGGCCTGCAGCAGGCGGATGAACTGGGCCTGGGCCGCGGTAAAGCGCGGCGCGCCCTCGGCCGGCGCCACCCGAATCGCCAGGCTGTTGAGGTTGAAGCGCCCCTGCAGGTCCCGCAGGCAGCCCAGCATCCAGCCGCCCTCGTCCAGGGCGTAGGGTGCCGGCGTCTGGGCCCAGATTTCCAGCAGGTCGTCGCGGGGCCTGTCCCGATTCTTGTCTGAGTCATGATCCGCCAGCAGGGCCAGGCTCGCCAGTTCCTCGGCGCCGCGCAGGTAGGCGTTGGCCTGCCCGGCCAGCAGGGTATTGGCCTGGCGCTGGTAAGAGCGATTGAACTCGAGCTCCATGGCGACCACCAGTGCGGTGCACAGGGCGAACACCAGCAGCGCCACGATCAGGGCGGCGCCGCCCTGGGCGCCCCGGTCAAAGCGGCGGCAGTGCATAAATGCGCCTCATCTCCCCGAGGTCCTCGAGCTGCAAGCGGAACTCCAGCGCGGCGGGCGGCGGCGACTCGGCATCGCCGGTTGCGGTATCCGCTGCCCAGTTGGCCAGCCAGTTCCGCGTTTCCAGCGCGATTCCCCGGCCCGCCGGCTGGGCATCGGTGAGGTTGCCCAGAAACGCCAGCTCCAGCACCTCGACACCCTCCAGCAAGCGCAACTGCTGGGGAACGGTATCAGGCGCCCGGTCGAGCACGGGAAAGACATCGCGCCAGAGGGCGCCGTCCTCGACCCGGTAGCTGACCCGCTGCAGATTGCTGCGCGCGATGTTGTTGGGGTTGTGCCAGCCGCTGCGGGTAAAGCTGAGTGGCAACCGGGCCGCGCTGCCCCCCACCATGGCGGGTTCCACCTGGCCGAACTCGTCGCGCACGGGCCGCGGCACGAACTGGCGCAGGTCCCGCGAGATGATCATCCAGGCCCGGCTCACCTCGTAGCTGCGTTGGGCGGTGGCACGGGTAGATTCCACCGCCTGCAGGGCGGTGGACAGGCTGCTGTAGGCGATGGCGGCAACGAAGGCCGTAATCGCCAGCGCGATCAGCACTTCCACCAGGGTGAAGCCCGCCGCCCTATTGACCGGCACCATCCGTCTCCGGTTCCGTATTGAAGTCGGTCGAGAAAAAAGCCACCAGTGTGTACAGCGGCTGGTCGCGCTGCTCCTCGTCGACGCCAACATCGATTTCCACCCGGAAGAAATTCGTCACCTCGGTGGGCTCGGTGGCAAGCCACCAGTACCAGTCGCGACCCGCCAGGGTGGATGTCCCGCTGTCCTCGCCCTGCAGCAGACTCTGGCCCGCCCGCGTGAGAATGCGCAACTCCTCCAGTTTATTGTCGGCCACGAGTTGGGCCAGGGATTTGTCGCGAATATAGCCGGTGGCATCCACATGCTGGTAAAGGGCCACCAGCAAGGCCGGCAGGGCGATGGCCACCACCGCCAGGGCCACCATGACCTCCACCAGGGTGAATCCTCGCGCCGGGCTATTCGTCAAGGGATTCCCCCAGGGCTGTCCTGCGGTTCCTCGCCCCGGGGCAGCACGCTGAAGCGCCCGAGCAGGTCCCACTGGACGCGCCACAGCAATTCGCCGTTGTCCCGACGGCGGACATCGATCAGGCCGACAGTGGTTTCGCCGCTGGCATACAACACCACCTGCGGCCTCTCCTGCTCATCCTCGTCCCGGACCCTGTCCTCGTCCCCGGCCAGCTCGCGCTCCCTGAACACGGAGTCCTCGAGTTCAAGTTGCAGTTCGAAGCCGACGGGCAGGACCTGCTCGGCGAAGACCTCCTTGCCGCTGGCAGGCGGGCGCCAGCCGTCAACGTAACGCTCGCGCCAGGCGTAGCGGTACAGCGTTTCACCCTCCACCACCTCCTGGCCCAACAGCAGGCCGTAGTCGCGCCCGGTCAGCTGCGCCTCGTCCAGGGCGTAGGCAGCCACATCCGCCAGGTTGCGCACCTTGGCCTCCAGCTCGATCTCACGCCCGCCGGAACTCAGGTTGAGGCTGACCAGGGAGGTCACCAGTACGATGACGAACAGGGCGACCAGCAGTTCCAGCAGGCTGAATCCCCGCTGCTCCCCCCTCAAGACGGCTATTCCTGCTCCGGCCAGTTGCCGAGATCGGCGTTCTGGTCCTCGCCGCCGGCGACGCCGTCAGCGCCCAGGGTGTAGATGTCGATCTCACCCTTTTCGCCGGGACTGAGGTAGAGGTAGGGGCGCCCCCAGGGGTCCAGGGGAACCTGCTGCAGGTAGCCGCCGGCCTTGAAGTTGCGCGGCTCCGGATCCAGGCTGCTGGCCTCCACCAGGGCCTCGAGCCCCTGCTCGGTGGTGGGATAGACATAGTTGTCGAGGCGGTAGATCTTGAGGGCGGTCTCGATCGCCTTGAAATCCGCATACGCCTTTTGCACCCGCGCCTCATCGGCGCGGTTGAGCACCGTGGGCGCGACGATGCTGATCAGCAGTCCCATAATCACCAGCACCACCAGGATTTCCACCAGGGAAAACCCTCGCTGGGAGCTTGCGGCTTGCGCTGTGTACTTCATAAGGTCACTTCACCATTGTATTGAGATCAAATATCGGCAGCAGTATAGCCAGCACAATCGTCAGCACCATACCGCCCATGAACACCACCATCAGGGGCTCGAACAGGCTCATCATCGTCCCCATGGTCATCTCCAGCTCCCGCTCCTGGTTGGTGGCGGAGCGCTGCAGCATGGTTTCCAGCTCGCCACTGGCCTCGCCGCTGGCCACCATGTGCACCATCATGGGCGGAAAGTGGCCGCTCTGCTGCAGGGCCCGGTTCAGGCTGCTGCCCTCCGCGACCCGCTCCGCGACCTGCCTGGCTGTCTTCCTGCAGCACCAGGTTGGTCAGCACCTGGCCGGCAATCCGCAGGGCCTCCAGCAGCGGCACACCGCTGGCCATGAGAATGCTCAGGGTTGAGGCAAAACGGGCCGTGTCGAGGGCAATCACCAGCCGGGATAGGCCGGGCACCCGGAGCATGAACCGGTGCCAGCGCTGGCGCCGCCCCGGGTTGCGCAACAAGCCGCCGAATGGCGAACACCGTACCCACCAGTGCCACCAGTACCCAGACACCGTAATCCCGGAAAAAATCACTGGCGGCGATCAGCCCCCTGGTCAGCAGCGGCAGCTCGCGCCGGCTGTGGGCGAAAATGCCCACCAGTTCGGGCACCACGAACACCATCAGCGCGACCACCACGGCAATGGCCACGCCCACCAGGATGAAGGGGTAGATCATCGCCATTTTCAGTTTCTGGCCGGTGTACTGGCGCTGCTCGGTGTAATCCGCCAGCCGCTCGAGTACCGGGCCGAGAAAGCCCGCGTGCTCGCCGGCCTTGACCATGGCCCGGTACATCTCGTTGAACACTTCGGGGAATTCCCCCATGGCGTAGGCCAGGGTGTGACCCTCGGCTACCCGGGAGCGCACCTGCAACAGGATGCCCTTGATTCGCGCACTGCGGGTCTGCTGCGCGGCGGCCTGCAGGGCCTCGTCCAGCGGCAGGTTGGATTGCACCAGGGTCGCGAGCTGGCGGGTCAACAGGGCCAGGTCGCCGGCGCTGATGCCACGCCGCAACAGGGAGATGCGCCAGCCGGAACCGGCGGCGGGCTCCGGCCGGTTGGCCACCGCGACTTCGACCGGGCGCAGGCTCTGCACCCGCAACTGGGAGCGCACCTGGCGCTCGGAGTCGCCCTCGAGGACGCCGCGGATCAGTTTGCCCTGGGGGTTCAGCGCGCGATAGCGGTAGGCAGTCATGGCTCAGTTCCGGGCAATCAGGCGACCGCGGTCACCCTCATCACTTCCTCGATACTGGTTTCACCGGCCAGGACGCGACGCCGGCCGTCCTGCTCGATGCCGGGATAGCGCTGCCGCGCCACCTGCAGCATGGCCTGCTCGCTCTGGCCCTCGTAGATCATCGCGCGCATCGCGTCGTCGACCTCGATCATCTCGTAGATACCGGTGCGGCCGCGGTAACCGCTGTAATTGCAGGCCGGGCAGCCCTTGCTCCTGTATATCGTCAACGCGGGGCCGTCCGCCGCCACCCCGAGCACCTCGCGTTGCGACGCACTGGCCGTCACCGGCTCCCGGCACTCGCGGCACAACAAGCGCACCAGCCGCTGCGCCATGACGGCCAGCAGGCTGGATGACAACAGGAAGGGCTCGATGCCCATGTCCTTGAGGCGGGTCATGGCGCCGATGGCGGTATTGGTATGCAGGGTGGACAGCACCAGGTGCCCGGTCAGCGAGGCCTGCACCGCGATTTCCGCGGTTTCCAGGTCCCGTATCTCCCCCACCATCACCACATCGGGGTCCTGCCGCAGGATCGCCCGCAAGCCGCGCGCGAAGGTCATGTCGACCTTGGGGTTGACCTGGGTCTGGCCTACCCCGGGCAGCATGTACTCGATGGGGTCCTCGATGGTGAGGATATTGCGGCTGGCCTCGTTGATATGGGACAGCCCGGCATACAGGGTGGTGGTTTTCCCCGAACCGGTGGGCCCCGTCACCAGGATGATGCCGTGGGGACTGTGCAGCAGCTTCTGGAAACTCCCCAGCACCTGTTCGTTCATCGCCAGCTGGGACAGCTTGAGCTGGCCCGCCGCGGTATCCAGCAGGCGCAGGACCACCCGCTCGCCGTGGGCGGAGGGGATGGTGGACATACGGATATCCACCGCGTGGCCGGCGATCTTCACCGATATCCGGCCGTCCTGGGGCACCCGCTTCTCGGCGATGTCCAGCCTGGCCATGACCTTGAGGCGCGACACCAGCAGGGGCGCCAACATTTTCTTCGGTGACAGCACCTCCATCATCACGCCATCGATGCGGTAGCGCACGCTGAGGCGATCCTCGAAGGTTTCAATATGCACATCCGAGGCGTGATCGCGCACTGCCTGGGACAAAATGGCGTTGATCAGGCGGATGATGGGAGCGTCGTCCTCGGCATCCATCAGGTCCCCCGTCTCGGGTATCTCATCCGCGAGCCGGCTCAGGTCCACGTCGGCGCCGATATCCTCGGCCATCTGCACCGCCGCATTGTTATCGCGCTGGTAGGCCAGGGTCAGGTGCCGCTGGAAATCAGGCACGGACACCGCGCGCAGCGTAAAGGGCGCTCCCAGCAGACGCCGCAGTTCCGTCAGCACTTCGATCCCCGGCGTGCCCTGGTGCACCACCAGCGGCCGCGCGCCGCTGCAGTCGAGCAGCACGCCGTTGAGCTTGGCGTAGGCGAACGGCAGGCTGCGGGGGCGAGCGGCCGATTCCCCGGCGGCGACCTGGTTGGCCGGTGCGGGCTCGGCCATCACGGGCTCCCCGGCACCGCGCCGGCTGGCACCGCGCCAGCAGCACCCGGAGGCGGGACCTGTTCGAGCCGCCTGAGCTGTTCCTCCCACTCGGGCAGCAGGGGTATATTTTCGTCGTCAAAGAATTCCAGGCCCTGCTCGCGCAGCTGCACCTGCTTGTCGCGGATATAGCGGTACTTGTCCGCGGTGGCGCCGGCCAGGCTGTCGTTGTCGCGAATGATGGTGGGGCGGATGAAAACGAGCAGGTTGGTCTTGACGACCTTGACCCCGTCGGTGCGAAACAGGCGGCCCAGCACGGGGATATCCCCCAGGAAAGGCACACTCTGGGTGCCGTCCTGCACGTCGTCCTTGATCAGGCCACCGAGCACCACCACCCGCCCATCCTGGGCCAGCACCTTGGTCTGGATCCTGCGCTCGTTGGTAATCAGGTCGGAGGCGACCGCGGTCAGGCCGCTGAGGCTGGACACCTCCTGCACGATGTCCAGCACCACTGAATCACCCTCGTTGACCTGGGGCGTCACGGTAAGGGTAATACCCACGTTCTGGCGCTCGATGGTCTGGAAAGGGTTCTGGGCGCCATCGCCCCCGGCCCCGGTGTTGGTATAGGAGCCGGTGACGAAAGGCACGTTCTGGCCGACGGTGATATACGCCTCCTGGTTATCCAGGGTGAGCAGGCTGGGAGTGGACAGGATGTTGGCGTTATTCTGCTCCTTGAGCGCCGTCAGAATCACCGCCATGGTCAGGCTGTCACTGATCTGGCCCCAGCCCATGGTAGTGCCACCGGTCCTGGCCAGCGCGCCCGCCAGGCCACCCAGGCTGATATCACCATCGCTGCCGTCCTCCGGCAGCAGCGCATCGGCGATATTGCGCGCGCGGGCATCGGCGGCGTTGATATTGCTGCCAAAGGCGCCACTGTCGTCGGCGAACAGCCACTGCAGGCCGAGGTCCTGGCCGTTGTTGACTTCCATCTCGACGATAATGGCCTCCACCAGCACCTGGGCCCGGCGAATATCGAGGCGGCGTATGACCGCCTCGATGGCGGCCATTTCATCGGTCTCCGCGGTGATAATCAGGGAGTTGGTACCCTCGTCGGCCTCGATGGTGGCCGAGTTGTCGGTACGGGGTTTCTTCGCGCCCTCGCTGGTATCGAGCCGATTGATATTCTGCATCACCCGGGTCAGCACATCCGCGATTTCGCTGGCCTGCGCATATTCGAGGTAGACCACTTTGACGTTCCCACTCTGCTCCAGTGGCGTGTCCAGGTACTCCACCAACCTGCGGATCCGGGCCCGCTCCAGTTCATCACCGCTGACCAGCACGCTGTTGGTGCGGGTGTCCGCCACCAATAACACCTCCGACTCGGCACCACTCTGCTTGGCCTCGGATTTGGTCAACTGGTCGAGCATGGACACCACGTTTTCCGCCACCCCGTAACGCAGCTTGATGATATCGGTCTGTTGGACGGCGGAACTGTCCATGCGCTGGATAATGTCGCGGATCCGGTCGATATTGGAAGACAGGTCCGAAATGATGATGGCGTTGCTGGGGGCGTAGGCCGCCATGTGCGCCTGCTGCGGCACCAGCGGGCGCAGCACCGGGATCAGCTTCGCCGCCGAGATGTTATCGAGCCTGATGACCTCGGTGACATATTCGTCACTGCCGTTGCCCGAGCCGCCATCGCGCACCTGCACCGGCGCCGAACGCGCGTCCTTGTTCTGGATCACCCGTATCACACCGCCGGAGCGCACCGCGGTGTAGCCGTGTACATCCAGGATCGACAGGAACAGTTCGTACAGTTCCTCCCTGGATACCGGCTTGCTGGACACCACCTTGACCTTGCCCTTCACTGACGGGTCCACCACGATGGTGGTACCGGTGGCCTCCGCCACGAACTTGATGAGCTCCTGGATATCGGTCTCCTTGAGGTTGACCGTGAAATCCTGGGCCAGCGCGCCGCCCGTGCCCAGGGTCAGAAAAACCAGGGCTGTCAGCAGTGCCTTGCGGGCCGATCGGTTCACACTATTCAATTGACTCGATTCCTCTGTGCTTATTCAGTCATCGCCTGCTCACCAGGCTGCGCATCTTCGCCGAGGCTGACGCTGACAGTCACCGCCACGCCGCCTCGCTGCAGGTCGAACACCGCCTCGCCCGCCGAGCGCATGGTCTGGTACAGGCGCAGGGTATTGGCCGGATCATTGAGCGCTATGCCGTTTACACCAGTCACCAGGTCCCCCGGCTGGAAACCCAGCAGTGCAAACTGCTCCTGTTCCTTCCCCGGCGCAATACGGTAACCCAGCAATTCGCCGTTTTCCCGCACCGCGCTCACCGTCACCACATCAGCCAGCGACTGGGGGTTCTGGTACAGGCGCTCCCGATAGGACCTGGCCACGGCGGAGGCGGAGCCAGTGGCGCTGGCCTGCGGTGCCCCGGCCGGCTCCTGGGCCTGGGCAGGAGGCTGCAGCAACTGCGCATCGAGGCCGGAATCCTCGAACAGGGGCAGCAACTCGTAGGTGCCGCCGTTATCCAACACTACTTTCCCCGGCAGCACCTTCGCCAGCAGGACCTGTCCCGGCAGGGGGAGCTTGTCATCCACCCGGTAGATGTCCTGCTGCGAGTTAATTTCAATGATGGCGTAACCCGACCCGTCCTGGCTGGAAGCGACCACACCCCGCAGCTTGGCTGCGAGGCGGGTTTCCCGCGCGCCCTTCTCAATTCCATCCCGGGCGGGGGCTGCCGCGGCCTGGGGCGGCTCCGCCAGCGCGCCGGGGGCGGGCTGGGCGCCGGCCTCGCCGAACAGGTGCCAGGCCCGGACCCGCGCCAGGTCAACCGACTCTGCGCTGGCGGTGGGGGCCGCCTGCGCAACCGGATTGATCACCTCGGCATCGTCCGGCCAGGGGCTGCCGCCCTCGGGCAGCAGTGTCCAGATCAATTGTGACAGGGCGATGACAGCCCAGAATGAAAACAGCAGCACCAGACCCTGGCGCAGGCGCCGCACACCCTCCGGCCGGGTAAGCCGGCGCAGCGCGGCCTCGAGGACATCGGTCCCGCGCTGCAGACTGTCACCGGAACTGCTGAGCCCCTGGGCCGGCAAAACGCTCCTCCTGCGTCAGGCGTCCAGCGCCTGGTAGTAGTCCGAGAGTATCTTTGCGACCTCGGGCCGGGAAAACTCCGGCGGCGGCGCGATACCCTTGCCGAGCATTTCCCGCACCGCAGTACCTGACAACAGCACGAAATCATCCGGGGTGTGATCAGGCACATCGCACATCATCACTACCTTGTTCAGTTTCTTGCTGTATGCGGTATGGTCGGCCCGGAAGATCTGCAGCTGCAGGGCGTGGGGCGGGACCTCGTCGTCGAAAATGGTCTGGGCATCAAAACCGCCGTAGTAGTCTCCCACCCCGGCATGGTCGCGGCCCACGATCAGGTGGGTGCAGCCGCAATTCTGGCGGAACAGGGCATGCAGCACCGCTTCCCGGGGACCGGCGTAGAGCATGTCGAAACCATAGCCGGTTACCATTACCGTATTCGGCGGAAAATAAATTTCCACCATCTTGCGGATGGAAGCGTCGCGCACATCGGCGGGGATATCACCCGGCTTGAGCTTGCCCAGCAGCATGTGGATGAGGATGCCATCGGCCTTGAGTTGCTCCATGGCCATCCGGCACAGTTCCTCGTGGGCCCTGTGCATGGGGTTGCGGGTCTGGAATGCCACGACCTTTTCCCAGCCATGCTCGGTGATCTCGTTGCGAATCTCCACGGCGGTGCGGAAGGTGTCCGGGAAATCAGTCTGGAAGTAGGAAAAATTCAGTACCTGGATAGGGCCGGAGAGCACGAACTGCGCCCAACCCGTTCCAGGTGGCCACGCCGGGGTGCTTGGGGTCCAGGGTGCGGAAGATCTTCTGGGCCATGAAGTTGACCTGCGCCTCGCTGAGCTCCTCCACCGCCTCGACGTCCATTATCGCCAGCACCGGCGTACCCTCGACATTGGGATCGCGCAGGGCGATACGGCTGCCGGCCTTGATGCCTGCCTCACTGGTCCGGTTGAGGATGGGCACCGGGAAAAACAGGCCGTCGACCGTGTGCATCTTCTCGGCGACGCTGAGGGCATCCGCCAGGTTCATATACCCGGTCAGCGGGTTGAAGTACCCGCCCCCCAGCATCACGGCATTGGCGGCCGCGGCGGAATTCAACAACAGCGAGGGAAGCGTCGCGGCCTCCGCCAGCAGTGCATGGCGCTGTTGGCTGTCGTACACGAATAATGGGTTGAGTTCGTCAGAACCGTGGGGCTTGATCATCGCTGGCTCCTGTTCAGGAAGTGATGATGCCGCGCTCACGCAGCACGCTGAGAATCTGCTCGACCTCTTCGGCCAGGGTCTGCTGGTCCGAGTGGAGGTGAATTTCCGGTTTGGCGGGGGCCTCGTAGGGGTCATCGATACCGGTAAAGTTCTTGATTTCCCCCGCCCGCGCTTTCTTGTACAGACCCTTGGGGTCCCGGCTCTCGGCAGCCGCCAGCGAACAGTCCACATAAACCTCGATAAAGTCCATGCCGGCCGCCTCGTGCAGCGCGCGCACCTGGTCGCGGTCCGCCGCATAGGGGCTGATAAAACTGCTGAGCGCTATCACGCCGGCATCGACAAACAACTTGGCCACCTCGCCGATGCGGCGGATATTTTCGGTCCTGTCTTCGGCGGAAAAGCCGAGGTTCTTGTTGATCCCCATGCGCACATTGTCGCCATCCAGGCGATAGGCCAGCACACCCATTTCGTTGAGGATGCCCTCCAGTTCCACGGCCACGGTGCTCTTGCCGCTGCCGGACAGACCGGTAAACCACAGCGTTGCGCCCCTGTGGCCAAGAATCCTCGCGCGGTGCTCGCGGGTGATATCGCCCTCGTGCCAGTGCACGTTGGTTGCTTTCTGTTCCGCCATGATGCCCTCTCTAATTGACTACGTTTATCAGAATCTGTCCCGCTGTTGCAGTTCACCGCATGAATCGGTCGCGGTAGGCGCGAAACTGCTGCTTGAGGCCTGCCTCGGTAAAACCGAACTGCTCCAGGGTGTAATCGTGGGCGGGGCGCAACTCGCGGCGGTTGAACGCCTGCCAGCGCGCCATTTCCGCCTGGGCCTCATCAGGTCAGCTCCATGCCGAGGAAATCATACACCTTGCGGATTTCCGCCAGCGGCTGGTTCACGGTATCTTCAAACCACAGGTCCAGGAACCGCCCCTCGCCCAGCTGTTCGCGCACCGCCATGGTGTGCTGCATCCCCCTGGCAAACTTGCGGGACCACTGCCTGCCCACCTCGACGGGATCGGCCACATCCGAGTAAATCACCCACATGCCGGCGATCAGGCTGGTCAGCGAAGGCAGGGTCTCCACCGGATCGCGGTGGGATTGTACCACTTTCGCATCGGGAAACACCTTGAACACCAGGTCCATGTAATGCAGGTGATGGGGCGCCTTCAGGGTCCAGCGCTGGCCCTGCTGTCCACTGCGCTTTTTCTGCCACTGCAGAAACTGCAGCAGGAGACGGAAATACTCGTAGCCGGGCGTGTGGTCCCGGCTCTCGATCCAGGCGTCAAATGAGGGCAGGTTGGCATAGGCCTGGGTATTGAAACTGTAAAAGGACTGCTCCAGCAGCATGATGTCCTCGTCCGGCCCCATGGCGTCCATGGGGTGAATGGCCAGCAGGCCCGGGTTGGCCGCCAGTATGGCCGCCATCTCCGCCTTGGCCGCCCCGATGCGGGCGTCGCCCGCGGCGGTAAAATCCCAGTCGAGGGCCGGGCTGGGGTAGCGCACTTCGTACCACAGCGGCGCGTACATGCGGTGATCCGCGGCAATGGTGCGGTGCAGCATCGTGGTGCCGGTGCGCGGCAGGCCGACGATGAACAGGGGCGCGCTGATTTCCTCCTCGGCGATTTCCGGGAAGCGCTGCAGGTAGTACTGCACCCGCAGGCGGGTGGCGAGAATATCCACCATGCGCTGGCGCAGCACCAAACGGCCCGTGGCATTCAGCCGGGCCTCATGCTGCAGGGACCAGAGCAGCTTTTCCAGTGGTTCGCGGTAGCTGTCATCGCCAAAATCCCGCAGGCCATCCACGCCCCGCGCCGCAGCCACCACCGCATCGGTGTCGAAATCGCAGCTCGCTCATGCCATTTCCCCCGTTCGCTCACGCCCCAGCTCAGCCAGCTTCAGCACCCGGGTGTGCACCGGCGGGTAATCCTCCGCCGCCACATAGCGCAGCAACATGGCACCGTGGCTATGGCCCGCGGTCTCGAGCCAGTTGGGAAAGGACCCGGCCAAATGCCCCGGGTCGCACTGGTGGCTGACCACGATGCGCACGCTGCCGTTCGCTTGCGCTACAGCACTGTGGTTGTTGACGCAGATCCGGTGGTAGCGGTAATCGAGGGATTCCATCCAGTGGTTTGACAGCTGGAAGTTCCAGGCGCGGCAGACCCGAGGCCTACTGTCGCCATGCAGCGGGAAAAGGATCGAAGAAGAGGAGCCCGCGACATCACTACGTGAGGCAATGAAGAAGTCACCAAATTTCTTCCAAGATGTCAAGCAGCAAATGAACAAAGATATCAAGTCGCATGTGAAGAGCGCGATGGTGGCTTCGGGCGTCGAAGGAGAGAAATCAAAGAAGCTCCGTCGGTTTCGTCTCAGGTTAGTTCCTTTGGTTGAAAAGCTTGACTCTATTGAAAACAGAGGCGAGCTGTTCTCCTTCCTGGTCCTTATGAGCTTCCACGTCCTTTTTGCCAGTGCTCTCGCTCTCGTTAGCTTTGCTGGATTCATCTTGGCTCTCTGGCCACGACACGGTCTCCTGACTCCACCGTCTCTGCGGTCTGCCCTCCTTCATGACTGTACTGTACTCTGTACAGTTCACATCTGTCTTCTTTTCGTGGCTGTCGTCCTTCGCCGCATGGCGTCCAGCTGCAAACGTAAGTCGAACATTTTCGACCGTTTCCTGCAGGATGTGTTCAAGATTGACGCACAGGATGACCTTGGAATCTCTGTGGCAGGTGCAACAAGGCGCGCTAAAGCATGGGCTGGAAGGATTGTGCTGTCATCCGCCGTTACGTGCTGTACCACCGTGATCATTTGGCACATTGTTGAATCGCCTGTGGAAGCATCGATGACAGCTGCTACATGCTAGAACTCGTCAGTCCCACGAGAAAGCTACTGTAATGAGGTAACTAGAATAGAATAAGGAACATACTTGTTTGCCTTATGATATCGTGCAATCAATGATTGATTGAAGGGATCTCCCCCATCGACACGGCCGATGAACGCCCGGCCATTCTGCGATGACGACAACGAACTTGGGCCACACTTTTAAGAGGTTCAGATCGCGTTTTGTAGAGCTGTCACTGGGAGGTTTTTGGACTCACATTTGTTTATCGAAGCCCTTGCGGATGAACGAAAAGGACGGCCTTGGGCAGGCGCACCGACCGCACCGGCGGCATCAAGTACCGGGACCATAAACATAGTACGCCTAATACTAATTTTACTCATTGAATTTTAAGCTTATTCTCTGTGACAGCTAGCTTGGCTGTATGTTTCCTAGTCTTACGAGCAACCTCGAGCAGAACCACAACGTTCAACACACGAGAAATTGCTGTCTATGGAATTGGCTCTCCGATTTCGCCTTCTCCCAGCCAGTCCCGTCCGACGCGATTGGAACTAAAGATCGGTAGTCGATTTCGCATGTGAACAATATCAATGTCCCACATGACTTGGTCGGGCAATGGGTCCTTCTTCGAGAAGTACTTGAGAGTTTCCTGGAGCTGTTTGGTGTTCGAATGTCCGACCAAGGTGGTGGTAACCAAAGATCGCTGTCGATTCCACCGTAAGGCAAGCTCTGTCAATGACATATCCATTTGCCTTTGCAATCTTACTGTATTCTTTAATGGCCTCTTGTGCAGCATCAGTACGGTAGCGATACAAAGTCCCACCCCAACCACGAGTATCCATGCGACCGCGTGGACTTTCGATTGACTTTATCGCCCGATCTCTCTTTGTATCATCCAAAGCAGCTGGCGTGTCCATGTATTTACCCGTTAACATACCACCCGCCAAGGCATTATAGCTCATGAATCCGACATTCTCATTGAATGGTGAAGCAGCTTCTGCCACTCCATTCTCTTCACTCTATGTTTGGGCGGACGAGTGAGCAATCTATGAGAATTACTATCGGTCAAACGCACTTCCGCTGGACCTCATACTTTGGCACTTACCTTTCGATCAATCATTGAAAAGTCACCTTGGATAGAGCAGGGTGGTGTCGTACCGAGCGCTTTGGCTGTTCGCGTACAAGCCGTTAAACCGTAGGCATTGTCATTGCACAGCCCCCAGCCGCGAATCTTTCCTTCCTGAATCAATCCTTCCATGGCAACACATAAATCTTCAAATGACGTAGGTCCACCCATACCACGCCAGTATGGGGAACGATCATTGTCGA
>CAVOYP010000021.1:0-16912 GCA_963700715.1 uncultured Gammaproteobacteria bacterium | reverse complement strand
CGGGCGCTGTCGCCAAGGGAGCTGGCGCCGCAGATCAGGGAGACCAGCACCAACGGCACGACCAGCAACTTGAGGGAGGCGATGAAAATGCGCCCCACCGCGTCCAGCAGGCCGTCCACCAGGCCCTGCTCGATAAATGCGCGCAAACCCTCGGGCAGGGCCGCCATGTGGCCCAGGGCGTTGAGCAGGGAGCCCAGCAGGATGCCCGCCACCATGGCGACCAGGATGCGATTGGTCAGGCTCACTGGGCGCAGGCTCCGCCCCGACAACCGGTCTCGGCGGGCGCTGCCGGCGTGCCGCATCCGGCCAGGATCGACGGGGTATGAGCCCAGGCAATGCGCATTGATTTTCCCCTTCGGTTAGCGGCGCCAAAGGGGTGAAGCCTAGCATTGATACAGATTGAACGCAGCTGTCGCGGCGCCTTGCGTTACTACCCGCTCAACCCGGGTAGAGGGCGGCGCACCAGGCGCCCCCGTCCTGCGCCAGCGGCGCCAGTTCCGCGAGTGTGGCGGCGATAACCGGATGCCAGTTGGAGCCCGCGGCGAGCCCGGCCTGGATGGGTTTGAGCAGCGCGGCCGCAGTGCGCGGACAGCCCAGCTCGCCCAGCACCGTGGCCAGGTTGTTGCCCAGAGCGGGATATCCCGGGCTCACGTGCAGTCCGCGGCGGTAGTAATCGACGGCCACCGGCAGCTTGCCGCGTGCATAGGCCAGGTTGCCAAGCGCCAGGTAGGGGGCCGGCTCAGCGGGCCATTGGCGCAGCGCCGAGCCCCAGGCGGGTGCAGCCGCCGCGCCTCCCGCCACCGCTTCAAATGCGGCCACGGCCTCGATAAAAGCCGATGGCTGCGCCCCTGCCGGCAACTCCCCCGGGCGCAGCGCCACCAGGGCCCAGCGCCCGGCCCAGTCCCAGGTCCGCAGGAAGGCGGGGGCCGCCATCACCAGCCCCTGCTCCGGGCCGCTGTTGAGTTGAACCTCGTTGGCGGCCGGGTCGAAGCCGACCAGCACCGCGTAGTGCCATACCGGAAAGTGGCGGGTGCGCAAATTCTGCAACACCAGCACCGGGCGTCCGCTGTGCAGCTGGGCAAAAAGCACCGCCGGATCGGCTGGAATCAGGTAGGGAACGCGGCCGGCGCGCCGGGTGGCGGCCAACAACTCCTGCTGCAGGCTGCCCTGCCGGCCCGGCAGATACACCTGCGGCGCCAGGGCGGCGGGGCTCGTCGCTACGCCGGCGGCGCCCAGCACCCCGGCCAGGGCGGCGGGGCCGCACTGGTATTCGCGCTGGGGGTAAAACGGCACAGACGCCAGCAGCACCGGGGGATAGCCGGGGAACATAGCCGCCAGGTCGAGCGGGGGGTTGAAAGAGCAGGCGCTGAGCAGGCATGCCGCCAGGGCGACCCATGCCGCGGATACAGGCAGCCGGCCCGGACCTGCGGCCGCGCGACCGGACCCCGCCAATCAGGCTTTCTTGAAGATGTCGATCACGCCGGTGAGCTCCAGGATGAGCAGTACCAGGAAGACCGCACCGATCAGCTCGAGCACGCCGCCCGCGGGCAACTGGTCCAGCTGCCCCTGCAGTTGCGCCAGTTCCTGCTCACTCAGCGCCGCCACCCGCAGCTGCGCCTGCAAGGGATCGACCCCCAGCTGAACCATCGCCTGTTGCACGTCACTGCGCGCCAGCCCGGCCTGGACCGCTGCCAGGCGCGCGCCTCTTTGCTCCATGCCCAGGGCATCCGCGGTGCCTACCACGGCGGCCACGGCCGCCGTGCTGAACCCGGCCCAGGCCAGGGTGACGGACAATACGATCGCGGTAAACTTGCGGTAATTCATGGCATTTTTCCTGTAGCTGCTGATTCACAAGTGTCGACGGCGGGTCACGCGATAAACGGACCACCCCGTCACTATATAATATGCACGCGCCACCACTAAGCGACTTCCTCCACTTTCGGCGCAGGCCATACCAGCGACAGCATGGTCCAGCCGGGCTTCACGTCCGGTTGAAAGTCGTCGGTAAATGCCCGCAGGTTGAAATTTTTGTCCACCGCGAACAGTGGGATATGGCTTTTGCCCCGGGCATTTTCGTAGGCGGCCATATCGAACGTTTCCGTCAGCAGGGTCGCCTTGATTTCGGCGCCCTGGGCGATCAGGCTGGCGAGCTTCTGCAGGGTGATGTCCTCCCCGAACAGGCGTGGGGCGCGGAAGCGCTCGGCCACCCGACGTCTCTCGGACTCGTCCATTTCCTGGGCGTTGCGCAGGGTGAAGACGCGGTTGCGGCCGAATTCCCGGCGGAACTTGATCACCGCGAGGGTATTGAGGGCCGGGCGGCGGGACATGGCGAACAGCCGCCCGATCCCCTCGAGTTCCAGCTGGCGGTCCGCATGGGCTGACACCGGGTCGCCGTAATAGGTATCCAGCCCGTCCATTCGCGCCGCCTGGATTTCCGACCAGGTGGTATCGGTGAGCTTGACCCGGAAACCCTGCCCCAGCAGCGCCTTGCCAATGAGCCGGGCCACCGGGTTGGCGCCGATGATCAGTATTCCCCTGGGCTCCTCCTCCACCAGCCCCAGCAGGCGGGCCACCGGCCTGGCGGTGAAGCTCTGCACCACCACGGTGACGATGATGACCAGGAAGGTGAAGGACACCAGCGAGCCGGCCTCCAGGTAACCCGCCTCCTGCAGGCGCAGGGCAAACAGGGAGGAGACCGCCGCGGCGACGATGCCCCGGGGCGCCACCCAGGACACCAGGGCGCGCTCGCGCCAGCTGTAGCCGCCCCCTGCGGTGCAGGCCCAGACCACCACCGGCCGGGCCAGCAGCACCACCAGCAGCACCCCCAGCCCGCTCCAGCCGGTGGCGATAATGTCCGCCACATCGATACGCGCCCCCAGCACGATAAACAACATGGAGATGATCAGGATAGACAGGCTCTCCTTGAAACTGAGCACCTCGGCCATATCGATACCGCGGGTATTGCCGAGCCAGACACCCATCACCGTGACGGCCAGCAGGCCGGATTCATGGGCCAGGTAATTACTGCAGGCGAAGGTCATGACGACCCAGGCCAGGGCCACCACGTTAAGCAGGTATTCCGGGATCCAGTGCCACCTGATGAGGTAGCCCAGGCTCAATGCCGCCACGATCCCGGCCAGCGCACCCACGCCGATGCTCTGCAGGAACAGCAGGTAGGAGTCGGTACCGGCCACGATAAACTGGAATACCAGCACCGCCAGCAGGGCACCCACGGGATCGATCAGGATGCCCTCCCAGCGCAGCAGCTGGCTCACCTGGGGCGTGGCGCGCATGGTGCGCAGCAAGGGGTTGATCACCGTCGGGCCGGTTACCACCACCAGGGCGGCAAACAACAGGGCCATTTCCACCGAAAAACCGGCCACAGCCCAGGTGCCCGCGGCGATCAGGCCCCAGTTAAGCAGGGCGCCCCAGCTGACCAGGTTGCTCACGGCCGCCCCGTGGCCCCGCAGGTCCTCCAGGCGCAGGGTCAGGCCGCCCTCGAACAACACCAGGGCGACCCCGAGGGAAACCATGGGGAACAAAATTTCGCCGAACATCGCGTCGGGTCGCAGCACGCCTGTCACGGGACCGGCGACGATGCCGATCACCAGCAGGGCCAGGATCGAGGGCACCCGCAGGCGCCACGACAACCACTGGGCGGCGATGCCCAGCACGATCACCGCGGCGATAACATAGAGCAGGGTATCGTGCATGGGGGCCCTTCCCGTCGCAAGCTGAGAGGGCACGTTGCGCGAGGGCCCCTACAATGTCAACTCACCCGGCCAATCAGGCCGGCCTGGGCTGGTAAATACTCCCCAGGAAAAAAGTACAGATTTTTGGACGTCAGTTTTAAAATTGCGCTATGTTGGCGCAAAGGGGCAGAAACTGAGGAAGGGGGGCTGCGAGCGCATATGCTCCAAACCCTGAAGGTAGAAACCAAGGACCTGGCGGTTGGCATGTATGTCAGCGGGCTGGACCGTCCGTGGCTGGGCACACCATTCATGATCCAGGGCTTTTGTGTGGAGTCCGCGGAAGACATCGATCGTGTGCGCAGTTACTGTTCTTTTGTCTTCGTGGACGTCACCAAGAGCCGCGACCCGAGCCACCCGCTGCTGCGTCGGGCCCGCGGTCCGCGAACGTCCATACCCATCAAGGACATTTTTCCCGGCCGGGCCCTCAGACCCTACCCCACCACCAGTGACTGGAGGGACGAAAGCGCCCAGGCCTGGCTGATCCTCGACTCCCTGGTGGATGATGTAAATGCCATTTTCGAACATGTCAGCGACGGCGGCACCCTCAATGTCATTCGCCTGAAGAAGTCGGTCGAGCCGGTGGTCGACAGCATGAGTCGCAACCCGGATGCCTGTATCTGGCTGGCCCGCCTCAAACAGCATGACCAGTACGCCTACCAGCATTCGCTCAGTGCCAGTATCTGGGCAGTGGCCCTGGGTCGGCAGCTGGGCCTGCCCCGGCATGATCTGCGCTCACTGGCAATGGGCTGCATGTTGATGGATGTGGGCAAGCTGCGGGTTGACCCAAGACTGCTGCAGGCACCGCGCCCCCTTTCAGAAGGCGAGGCGGACAGTATGCGGGAACACGTCGCCCACGGGGTGGACATCGTCCGCGAGAGCGGCATGATGAACCAGGATGTACTCGACATCGTCGCGCATCACCATGAGCGCTTTGACGGCTCCGGATACCCCCAGGGCCTGGCTGGCGACCAGGTGCCGGCCTTCGCCCGCATCGCCGCCATCGTCGACACCTACGACGCGGTTACCAGCAACCGCAGCCACGCGCCAGCGATCTCCCCGTCGGATGCCATCAAGTTACTGTACCAGTCCCGCAATATCGAATTTCAGGCGGAACTGGTTGAGGTCTTCATCCAGGCCGTGGGCATCTACCCGGCGGGCACAATCGTGGAGCTGACCTCCGGGGAAGTCGGTGTGGTGGTGTCCGAATACCGCACCCGGCGCCTCAAGCCCAAGGTGCTGATGCTGCTGGACCAGCGCAAGTACCGCCTGCGGGAGCCCAAAATGGTGGACCTCAGCGAAGAGCCCGCCAACAACAACGGCGCGACACCGCGGGGCATAGCCAGGGCCCTGGAACCCGGCGCCTACGATATCGACCTCTCCCAGTTGCAGATCTAGAACTTACAGCCAGGGCCTTGCGCGCGGCCACTGCCCTGCGCCACACCAGTTTTCCTACTGCGCCGCCAGCTCAATCAGTTTTCGCGCGATCGCGATAGAATTCTCGTAGCTGGTCACATCCACATATTCGTCGGTGCCGTGGATGGAGGTGGCCTGGCCGCTGGTCACCGCCACACCCTGGAAGCGGTACTGGTTATCCACCAGGTCGATGTAATGGCGGGTGTCCGTCGTCGCCATAAGAATGGACGGCACCACCACGGCCTCGGGGTAAACACTTGCGATGGCCGCCTTGATTATGGCGTAACCCCCGCCCGGGTATTCGGCGGGCGGGGGCAGCCCGTCCCAATTCTCATAGCTGATTTCCACCAGGGGATCATCGATCACCTCCCGCACATGGGCCACCACCGACTCCGGAGTCTCGCCTGGCAGCAGGCGGAAATTGACCCGCGCCTCGGCACGCTGGGGCACGACATTCTCCTTGACCCCGGCGTTGAACATGGTGAGCGCCGTGGTTGTGCGCACAAACGGCGCGGTGATGCGGGCCCCGGCCATATTGCGGACCACCAGCGGCCCGGTCAGCCACAGGTTTTCGAACACGAAGCGTTCCGGTTGCCCCACTTCCGGGGCCAGCGCCTCCAGCATTGCCTCCATCGGCGGCACCAATCGCGGCGGGAACGGGTTGGCTTCGATACGCGCGACGGCATTGGCCAGGCGCCCGATGGTGCTCACCGCGGGCGGGTTGGAGGAGTGCCCGCCCTCCCCGGTGACCTGGAGGATGAGTGTCAGATAGCCCTTCTCCGCCACGTTCACCATGGCCATGGTCTTGCCGGGCAGCAGGGGATTATCCGTCACCAGCATGCCGCCCTCATCCGCCATCCAGGCAAAGTGCAGGCCGAGCTCCCGCATTCTGGCGGCGATGGCCTTGGCCCCGGTTTTGCCGCTGATCTCCTCGTCATGGCCGAAAGCGAAAACCAGCGTCCGCACCGGGGTAAAACCCTGCGCCAGCAACTGCTCAGCCGCCTCCAGGTGCCCCATCAGGCCCATCTTGTCATCGAGGGTGCCACGGCCGTAGATGCGCCCGTCCGCCACCACCCCCGCAAAGGGCGGGTGCTGCCAGTCCTGCTCCGTGCCCGGCTCGATCGGCACCACATCCATATGCGCCGTAAACAGCACCGGAGGCAGGGACGGATCACTGCCGGGCCAGCGCAGTAGCAGGCTGTACTTATTGATGGTCTCCACCTCCAGCGTGCTGAAGACCAGCGGAAAGGATTCCCGCAGGAACTGCTGGAAAGCGTCGAACTGGGTGTAATCGATCTGCTCCCGATCCTGGTAGCTGATTGTCTTGAGCCGCACCGCCGCCCCCAGGCGCTCGGCGGGTGTGGCGCCGGCGGCGCCAACCCAGAGCGCCAGCAGGAGGGCGCAGGCAATCTGAACGGGCTGGTGTGACATGGGCAATCTCCGGGGACAATGCACAGCTGCAACTTACAGTTGGCGGGGAAACAGGCTGAACTCGATGTTCGCGCAACCTTGCCGCAGATCCCGCCAGCGGTCAATCTGCAGGGAGAGCTCCAGGTACCCCGCCGTAGGCAGGTTGGCCAGCCCTTCCCCTGCGGCCAGGGCATTGGCGAGATCCGTGAGCGCCGGGTTGTGGCCGAGAATAAACAGGGCTTCATGCCGGTCGTCCTGCCGCTGCAACCAGCCGAACAAATCCTCGGCGGAAAAGGTATAAAGCTCCTCGTCGGTGCTGTGCTCCTCATCCGCCAGCGCAGGCCAACCATCGCACAAGCCCTCGAGCGTAAGCTGTGCCCGCCGTGCGGGGCTGGCATGAACGGGCATCGGCTCCATGCGCCGGGCCAGCGCCTTTCCCATGCGCGGCGCATCGCGCCTGCCGCGCTTGTTCAGGCCCCGCTCGCGGTCGGACAGGCCGGGTTCATCCCAGGCCGATTTTGCATGGCGCAGCAGGTGCAGGATTTTCATGGCTGGCTCCGGGGGTGGCGGCTGCTCATGGTAGAGTATATTCCCGCCAGGCCTGGGAATTACAGGCTATACTCCCCTTGGGTCCGCCGAACCGTTTCACCTTCGGCGTCGCACGAAATCAGGAGATAACTATGCTGCAGTCGGTCAACCTGCGGGACTACATGCTCGTCAACCCGGCCAAGGTAAAGCCGGACGACAATGTGCTGGACGCCATGCGTGTCATCATAGACAACAAAATCTCCGGGGTCTGCGTGGTCGACGACGAGGGCAACCTGGTGGGCATCCTCTCGGAGCTGGACTGCCTGCGCGCGGCCCTGGGCGCCACCTACAATAAAACTGGCGTCGGCCTGGTGCGCGAACACATGACGGGCGACAACCTGCTGGTCGCCCATCCCAACGAAAATATCCTGGACGTTGCCCAGGAGATGCTGCTGAAAAAACATCGCCGTCTACCGGTAGTGGAAAATGGCCGCCTGATCGGCCAGATCACTTGCCGCCAATTGCTGGCGGCGGTGAGGAAATTCAACTAGGAGACCAGGGCCGCGGGTGAGCCCCGGCCTGCACTCCGCACAGAACAGGCCACGCAGCATAGAACCCGGCGAATTTCCACATCGCAAACTGGTATCGACCGGCGCATAATGCCGCCTCCGCGCCCTCAAAAGCTGTTTCCACCGCGTTGTAAAGACCGATACACACCATGACAAAAGCCATTGCCGAGCGCATCGCGCAGGAACTCTCTGTACACGCCCACCAGGTAGGCGCCGCCATCAAGCTGCTCGATGAGGGCGCCACGGTCCCCTTCATCGCCCGTTATCGCAAGGAGGCCACGGGCGCCCTGGACGACACCCAGATGCGCACGCTGGATGAACGCCTGCGCTACCTGCGGGAGCTGGAGGAGCGCCGCCAGGCCATCCTGGGGAGTATTGCCGAGCAGGGCAAGCTGAGCGCCGAACTGGAGCGGGATATCCTTGAGGCCGATACCAAGAACCGCCTCGAGGACCTCTACCTGCCCTACAAGCCCAAACGGCGCAGCAAGGCCCTGATCGCCCGGGAGGCCGGGCTGGAACCACTGGCGGATGCCCTGCTGGCGGACCCTTCGCTAAATCCCGACACCCTTGGGGCGACTTACCTGAACCCGGATGCCGGCATCGATGACGCCAGGGCCGCGCTGGACGGCGCCCGCCAGATCCTGATGGAGCGCTTTGCCGAAAACGCGGACTTGCTGGCCGGGCTGCGCCAGTTCCTGGCGGACCACGCCCTGCTCGCAAGCCGCCTGGTGGAGGGCAAGGAGCAGGAGGGCGCCAAGTTTCGCGACTACTTCGCGCACACCGAAGCGCTTTCGAAAGTGCCTTCCCACCGCGCGCTGGCCATGTTTCGCGGCCGCAATGAAGGCATTCTCGCCCTCAACCTGGTGATGGACGCCGCCGAGAAGCCCACCGACACCCACCCGTGCGAGGCTATGGTGGCCGGGCACTGGCAGGTTGAAGACAGGCAGCGGCCCGCCGACCCGTGGCTGCGGGAAACCGTGCGCTGGACCTGGCGGGTCAAGCTGCTTACCCACCTGCAGACCGACCTGCTCGGGCAGCTGCGGGAGCGGGCGGAACGGGAGGCCATCCAGGTCTTCGCCCACAACCTGAAGGACCTGCTGCTGGCAGCGCCGGCCGGCCCCAGGGCGACCATAGGCCTGGACCCGGGCTTGCGCACCGGGGTCAAGGTCGCAGTGGTCGACGCCAATGGCAAGGTGCTGGACCACGGCGCGATCTACCCCCACGAGCCGCGCAGGCGCCTGCAGGAGGCCGCGACCACACTGCTGCAAATGATAATGAAGCACGGGGTGGAGCTGATCGCGATCGGCAACGGAACAGCCGGACGGGAAACGGATAAATTCGTTGGTGACCTGCTGCGCGCTCACCCGGAGCTGACAGTGCGCAAGGCCATGGTGAACGAATCCGGCGCCTCGATCTACTCGGCGTCAGAGTTTGCCGCGCGGGAATTCCCGGACCTGGATGTGACCATTCGCGGCGCGGTGTCCATCGCCCGACGCCTGCAGGATCCCCTGGCGGAGCTGGTCAAAATCGATCCCAAATCCATCGGCGTGGGCCAGTACCAGCATGACGTCAGCCAGGTCCAGCTGGCGCGGCAACTGGACAGCGTGGTGGAGGACTGCGTGAATGCGGTGGGCGTGGACGTCAACACGGCCTCCGTCCCCCTGCTGGCCCGGGTGTCCGGCCTGAACCAGAGTATCGCCGCCAATATCGTCGCCCTGCGCGATGCGCAGGGTAGCTTCACCAGCCGCAGCGCGTTGCTGAGGGTTCCGCGGCTGGGCGAGAAGACTTTCGAACAGGCTGCCGGCTTCCTGCGGGTGGTGGGTGGGGATAACCCGCTGGACGGCTCCGCCGTTCACCCGGAATCCTACCCGGTAGTGGCGGCCATCGCCGCGCGCCAGCAGCGCCCTATCGGCAGTATGATTGGCGACACCGCGTTCCTGCGCGCCCTGGACCCTGCGGCCTACACCACCGGGACGGTGGGCCTGCCCACCGTGAAGGACATTATTTCGGAGCTGGCAAAGCCGGGTCGCGATCCGCGAGGGGAATTCAAAATGGCCGCTTTCCAGGAGGGTGTCGAAAAAATTTCCGACCTGGTGCCCGATATGATCCTGGAAGGCACCGTCACCAATGTGACCGCCTTCGGCGCATTCGTCGACATCGGTGTGCACCAGGACGGCCTGGTCCACATCTCAGCCCTTGCCGAGCGCTTCGTTAAGGACCCGCGGGACGTGGTCAAGGCCGGCGACATCGTGCGGGTAAAGGTGATGGAGATAGACCAGCCGCGCAAGCGCATCGGGCTGAGTATGCGACTGTCGGACAAGGCGGGGGAGCAGCCTGCGCTGCGAGGCCAGGCGCCAGCCCGCAGGGAGCGGGGCGATAAGCCCCGGGGCGAACAGGGTAAAACCGACCGTCCTGCGGCGGGCGGAGCCTTTGCTGCGGCTTTTGCCGAGGCGAGCAAGAAGCGCTAGCCGTCCAGCCCTCGCCAGCTCGCAATCCAGGCTTCGAACTCCTCCCGGGGCAGGGGCCGGCTGATATAGTAGCCCTGCGCATAATCGCAACCCAGTTCACGCAGCTTATCGAGGCTCTGCCGATCTTCCACCCCTTCGGCGACCACCCTGAGGCCGAACTGGTGCGCGATGTGGATGATGATTTTGACCAGTTCCATATCCTGCGCGTCCACCAGCATCGAGTCGACAAAGGATTTGTCGATCTTCAGTTCCGCCGCGGGAATATGCTTGAAATACGAAAGGGACGAATAGCCGGTGCCGAAGTCATCGATGGAAAGCGTGATACCCATCTCCCTGAGCTTCAGCAGGTTGTCGAAACCCGACTGCTTGTCCTCGATGATGGCGCTTTCAGTGATTTCGACGACTACCCGGTCAGGCTTGACGCCCCAGATGGCGATCGCGTCGTGCAACAGGGCGGGCAGGTCCCGTTCCCCGGCCAGGTTGGCAGGCACGTTGACCGCGACGCTGATATCCATACTGCCCTGCCACTCCCTCATCTGGCGCAGGGCCCTATGCACCACCCACTTGGTGAGATCATAGGAGCGGCCGGAAGCTTCCGCCCACTGCACGATCATTTCCGGAGCGACAAACTCGCCCTCCGACGTCTGCCAGCGCAGCAGCGCTTCCGCACTGAGGACCCGGCCGGTGGCAAGCTCGATCTTGGGCTGGAAGTACAGTTCAAATGCATTGTCCTGCAAGGCTTCGGCAAGGCTCTGCTCGAGGCGGATCTGCACCGGGCCGTCGCTGTCCTCGGCCAGCACATCCTCGATACGCTGCGCACTCCCCAGTTTAGCCTGCGACAGGGAGGCCTCAGCACGCGCGAGCAGTGTCATGAAATCAAGACCGCCGTGGCGATTGATGGCGATGCCGATCTTGATATCGGCGCCCAACAGCCCGGTGTCGCCGTGCAACTCGGCGGCGAGGGATCGCTGCACCCGGTTCATGGCCAGGGCGATAAACGCGGGATTACCGAGGTCCGCCAGGATGAAAGAGAAGCGATGACTACCCACGCGGAAAACGGAATGCGGCAGCTTGCTGAGCGCCGTCAGCTGGTTGTAGGCCTGTTGCAATACCCGATCGCCAGCCTCGTAGCCGTGGTAATGATTGATTCTCGCCAGGTTGGTCAGGTCGATCAGCATCAGGCCGAGATGGGTTTGTCCCGCCCTCGCCTCGCCGGCGGCTACTCCCAAATGCCGGATAAACTGTTCGCGTTCTATACCCGGCAGTTGCATCGCGTCAAAGGCGCCGTCAGAGCTTGATCGCTGCCATATCGATACCGTAGGCCTCGGGCTCCAGGCTGGTTCTGATCTCCAGCGGCTCACCGTCGGCAGTCAGTTTCTGGGACAGCAAATCTATTATTGCGACGTCTGCCGTGGGTTGCTTGTTGGCATCCAGCAACACCATCACCTTAGGCCGCAACCGCCGGGTGCGGTACTCGGCGACCACTACCGCGACCTCCCCCGAGGTCAGCTCCACCAGGGTGCCTGCCGGATAGATACCCACTGCCTGGATGAACTCCTCCACCAGCTCTGCCTGGAATTCCACGTCCCGCCATTCATAGAGTTTCTTGATGGCGGCGGATGGGGGAATCCCCCGCGCGTAACTGCGATGGCTGGTAATGGCGTCGTAGCAATCCACGATGGCCGCGATGCGTGCGAACACGGGGATGCTGTCGCCCTGCAGCCCGCCGGGATAACCCGAGCCGTCATGGCGCTCGTGGTGATGCGCCACCATGTCGAGTACGTCCTTGTTCATCAGGCCGCTGTGCCGGATCATCTCGACCCCGCGAGCGACATGGCCGCGCAGTTCGGCGAATTCCTCTTCCGTCAAAGTGCGATTAGCGCCTAATAGCTCGGGCTTCATCTGCAATTTGCCCACATCAAACAGCAGGCCGCCGACTGCGAGTGAGCGCAGGTCTGACTTTGGCAGGCCCAGCTGCCTGCCCAGGGCGACGGCCCAGATGGAGGCCCCCACCGAGTGCTGGTAGGTATAGGAATCCTGTTGCTTCATCCGGGCCAGCCAGATGCAGGCGTCCGGATTGCGGGAAATACTGTCGATCATCGGGTCGACCGACTGCTTGACCTTGACTACATCCAGCGCCGCTCCGCGGGATACCTGCTCGAAAATGGAATCCACCGTCTGGGTAAGGGTGTCTACGGCGGCCTTGGCCCTGGGAAACTCCTCGCCCCAGCTGGCGCTATCCGCGTAGGGCTTGAGCCTGCGCCCCCGGAAAATCTGCTGGTTGGTTTTGCGCGGTCGGATGGGTGCCTTGCGGGTGATTTTCCCTCCCGGCACAGAGCTCTTGGTACTGTCGACAAAGACGTACTTGCAATACTTCTGGATACGCAGAATATCTTCCGGCGACTCTATGCGAAAACCCTGCACCGGAAATGGCACCTCGAGCCACGGACGATCGAGACCGGATACATACATACCCAGCTGCAGTTCCGAGCTATTGATCTGTATGACTTCCAACATCTCTGGGCAATGTTCGCTGCGAGTGGGACTTGACTCAAGAATAGCGTCAATGCACAGGCTTTTTCCACAGGAATAGTCCCAAACTGTGCATTGTCGACAGCGTGATCAGAAATTTTGCCGACTCTGTCGCATTACCCGGTTGTCGCCTGGATAATGGTAACTTCAAACTGCCCCCGCAAACCGGCCTGCGCAAAGCGGTCGGCCTCAGAGCTACTGCTCCAGCCAGCCATAGCTGGCGGCATCGAGCCGCACCGCGGGGGCAGGCTCGCCGCCGACGCGGGCGGCCAGCCAGGGCCTTATATCGGCAAGCAGCTTCGGGCTGGCAAACAGCAGCGGCGCGGTAACCAGAACCGAGTCGCCGGCGGCATTGACGCGCACCAGGTGTTCCGGGCGCCCGGGGGTTGCCGTTAAAGCGAGGCCATCCCAGTCGATCGCCACACCGTACCCTTGCTGCCCGGCAAGTTGGTTGGCAAGCGCGGCCAACTCCTGCACGAATTGTTCGCAGATGCCGCGCAGGGTGGCGATGTTGCTGTTGCTGCTGTTATTGAAAAACACTTGCAGCTCATCGATGGAGCATGTCTGGCCGCTGGCGGTGAAAGCCCAGACCGGGTTCACCCGCAACACGGTTACCGGGATGGGCTCGGGTCTGGCGCTTGTTGCGGCCGCTGTCGTCACCGGTCCGCAATCATGCCGGCTGCAGAAGTCGGCAAGTACCTGCTGCTCAAAGGCTCCCTGCTGATCCGCGCGGGGATGCCCCAGGATAACCACCTGGTCGGCGACCGCGACAATTGCCGGACCGAGATGGCTCAAGCGCAGGGATACAGCCTGGCCCTGTTCCACCGCCTCGAGCACCAGCAGCAACTGGTTGGCATACTCATCCACCGCGACGGACCAGCCCCTCAGGCCCGGGCGAGGGCTGCCCTCCGCTCTTGCCGAACCCGCCCGCGCCAGGTCCGCCTCTGCCATATACACAGCCACCAGCTCGGCGAGGGCGGCGAGGGCGAAATCCGTCTGCTGCTCAGCCGGCGCTCGCTGCAGCCAGGCAACAGTCCGCTCGAAGCGGGATAAAGCGACCGGGGCCGACTCCTCCGGCGCTTGTGCCCGTACACCAAAGGCCAGCCAGAGCATGCAGACAACACAGCACACCATCGGTTTACCCTTACGCTGATGGATGCGCCTGGGTAGGGGGCCCGCTGGCATGGAGCGCGTCATCAGCCCGCGGAATGATCGAGTTCCTGTACCGCCGGTCGTCTCCTGCGTCGCTCCTTGCGGGGAATCATGCCGCGCATGGATTCCATCTTGCCGAAACAGAGCAGCTTGTCGCCTGCCTCAAGCACCCGGTCCGGCCGTGGGTTGGGAATGACTTTGGCACCGCGGTACAGGGTCAGTACGTTGATATCGCTCTCGAGCAGCTGGGTCTGGGCGATGGTCTGGCCGACAAAATTGGAGCCTTCAGGAATATAGATTTCACTGACCCCGTAGCCCTTACTCACGGTCAGGCGCTGGCGCACATCGATCTCGGGGAAATCCACCTGGGCGGCGATGTAATCGATAATCGCGCCGGCTATATCGAGCCCGGTACAGGTTTCGATGCCTTCCAGACCCGGGGAGGAGTTGACCTCCATGACCTGCGGCCCGTCAGCGGCCTCGAGCATGTCCACACCGGCAACGCGAAGACCCATGATCTGGGTACAGCGCACCGCCGTCTCCCGATACTCCTCGCTCAGCTCAACCGGCTCCGCGAGCCCGCCGCGATGGACGTTACTGCGAAATTCCTGGCCCTGGGCCACCCGGCGCATCGCTGCCACCACCTGGTCCCCCACGACAAAAGCCCTGACATCGCGCCCCTTGCTCTCGGCGACGAATTTCTGGATCAGCACGTTCTGTTTCTGGCTCTGCAGTAATTCGATGATGGATTCCGCCTGCTTGACCGAATCTGCCAGCAATACACCAATGCCCTGGGTACCCTCGATCAGTTTGATAATAACGGGGGCGCCGCCTACCCGGTCAATCGCGGGCAGCACGTCCCTCTTGTCGCGGACAAAAGTCGTACGGGGCAGGCCGACCCCATGACGGCTGAGAATTTGCAGGCTGCGCAGCTTGTCACGGGAATTGCTGATGCCGTGGGCGGTGTTGGCGCAGAAAACATCCATTTCCTGGAACTGCCGCACCACCGCCGTGCCGTAATAGGTGATGGAGGCTCCGATGCGAGGCAGCACCGCGTCGTAGTGATCCAGATGCTCCTGGCGATAATAGAGGTCCGGGGATCCACGATCCAAATCGATGGCAAACCGCAGCGTATTGAGAACATCGACCTCATGGCCGCGCTGCAGTGCGGCCTCCTGGAGGCGCCGCGTGCTGTAAGACTTGGGCGCACAGGACAAAATAGCCAGTTTCATGTAGGTACTTCCTGGGCTGGTAGTGGGTAAGGCAGGTAGCCGGCGTGGCGATCGCAAACAGGCCCGGAGCCAACCAGCGAGGAGCCTAGCGGAAATTCGGGAGCAACAAAAGGGGTTGCTTTTTCGTTATCGGCAGCACCAAGAAACTGCCGATTGCAGCGAGGAATCGTTACCCGCCTAAGCGTTATGGGATGGGCGATAGAGGGCGTTTCTCCCGAGTTATGGCGGGAGAAACGCGGGGCATCCGGCCTATTGCCGGTAAAGGGATTGCATGATCTGGTCGACGGTAAAAGTCGCCGGTCTCTGGCGGGGAGGAAACTCCTTCAGGCTCTGGACAAACCTGCCCACCGCCACCTGCCCCTGCATGCCCACCGGTGCGATCTTTGTATCCCACCAGTTATTGTAGCCGTTGGCATCCGTATCGGCCCGTTCGAGCGGGTCGCGCCGCAGGTTGAACAGTTTGGGGATGCGCAGGGAGATGAATGGGTCGCGCCAGACATCGAAACGCTGGGCTCGCTGCTCGGCAAACACCAGCTTCCAGTCACCAATCCGCGCACCTGTCAGCAGGCCGTCGTCACTGAAATAGAAAAACTCCCGGCGCGGGCCCTCTGCCTGCTTGCCCGTCAGCTGGGGTAGGAAGTTATACCCGTCCAGATGCACCTTGAAGGTCTTGTCACCGACTTTATGTCCCTGCTTCAGCTGCGCCGCAATATTGCCGTTGCCGACGGCCGCCAGCAAGGTAGGCACCCAGTCGAGATGGGACATCACCTGGTTGTTGATGCTTCCGGCCTTGACCTGCCCGGGCCAGCGCAACAGGGCAGGCACCCGGTAACCGCCCTCCCAGTTGGTGTTCTTCTCTCCGCGAAACGGGGTGATGGCGGCATCCGGCCACATATTGAAATGGGGGCCGTTGTCCGTCGAGTAGATAACTATGGTGTTGTCGGCGATACCCAGCTGGTCGAGCTTGGCCAGCAGCTCACCCACATGATCGTCGTGCTCCATCATGGCATCGTTGTAGAAGCCCTGGCCTGAACGGCCCAGGTGCCGCGGGTGGACGCGAGTGTAATAATGCATTCGGGTCGAGTTGAACCAGACGAAAAACGGTTGCTTGCGGGCATTCGCCTTGTCGATAAACTTCAGCGTCGCCGCCAGGAATTCCTCGTCGATCGTTTCCATGCGCTTGCGGGTGAGCGGACCGCTGTCCTCAATCTTGCCGTCGGCAAAGCTGCGGATAACACCGCGGGGGCCAAACCGCTTGTCGAAGGCCGGGTCCTTGGGATAGTCCGGGTCCTCCGGCTGTTCCTCCGCATTCAGGTGATACAGATTGCCAAAGAACTCGTCGAAACCATGATTGGTAGGCAGGAATTCATCCCGGTCGCCCAGGTGGTTTTTGCCGAACTGCCCGGAAGTGTAGCCGAGGGGCTTGAGCAATTCCGCGAGGGTGGGGTCCTCCGGCTGGATACCCAAATCCGCTCCCGGCACGCCGACCTTGGTAAGCCCGGTCCGGATCGGGCTCTGCCCGGTGATAAAGGCCGAACGCCCTGCGGTACAGCTCTGCTCGCCATAATAGTCGGTAAACAGCATGCCTTCCCGGGCGATGCGATCGATATTGGGTGTCTGGTAACCCATCAGACCATGGCTGTATTGGCTGATGTTCCAGATCCCGATATCATCGCCCCAGATCACCAGGATATTGGGGCGGTCGGAAGCCTGGACGAAATGGCCTGGCAACAGGGCGCACAGGAACAGCAGCACCCTGCTTAGATTACTTCTTATCAGTGTCATGGGACTCTCCCTCCGCAACATCCAGTGAGTATAGTCGCGGTTCCTGGTGTTGGGGCAGAGAGTCGCCGCAT
>CAVOYP010000020.1:0-10457 GCA_963700715.1 uncultured Gammaproteobacteria bacterium | reverse complement strand
CACCAGCAACTGGGGCGTGGCGGCGGCACTGTGGAGAAAAACACGCTCTCCGGATCTGATGTTCTTGACCGCATCTGCGGCGGTCACATAACTGGGTTCGCGCATGGGGTGGAGTGGACAGTCCGGGTTTAGTCAGGATTGGCCGCCAATGTTACCCTGTTTGCTTCACTCGGGGGGAGACTATCCATGAACTGCGATTGTTGTGCGATAAAAAACCTTATCTACCAGTACGCACACCGCATCGACAGCGGCGACCTCGATAGCGTGGCGGCCATGTTCAGCGCAGGCAGTATCATTGCCGTCGACGGGGACGGCAGGGAGACCCGCATAGAGGGGAGGGAGGCGGTGCTTGCTTTGTACCGCGCTTTCACCCGAATCTACGATGACGACCACACGCCACACAGCCTGCATCTGACGACCAATGTACTGGTGGAGGTCGACGCACGGGGGCGACGCGCCACGCAACGTCCTGAGCGGTGGTGTTCCAGGCGCTGGAAAATTTCCCGCTGCAGCCGATTATCGGCGTTCGCTATTTCGATACCTTTACCCGGGGCAATGAGGGCTGGCGCTTCGAGCAGCGCAAGATAGATACACGCCTGACGGGCGACCTGAGCCGACACCTTCTGCGTCAGGCCCCCTAGAGGAAACTGCAATCGCCAGCGGCAGGCTGGCGTGAAAAACTGCCGCGTGCTAGACCAGGCCCCTCACCGGGATCAGCGCCCCGTGAATTCCGCTGGCAGCAGTGAACGCCAGGAAGCAGATGACCTCGGCCAGTTGCGCCGGCGAGACCCAACGGGAAAAGTCCGCATCCGGCATATCCTTGCGATTCTGCGCCGTGTCGATAATGCTCGGCAGCACGGCGTTTACGTTTACACCCTTGTGCTTGAGTTCCTCCGACAGGCTCTCGGTCAGTTTCATGACCGAGGACTTGGCGCAGCAGTAAGCGCTCATGGCCGCCTGCCCGGACAACGCTCCCAACGCGCCGATATTGACGATGGCGCCTCCGCCACCCGCGAGCAGCAGCGGCGCCGCGCCCATGGTCGCGTTGCGCATGGTGTCAACGTTGAGCCTGAACATTGTGTCCCACTGGCGGGAGGAGGGGTCGAAGGCGTGGTCTCCCATGGCGAAGCCCCCGGCTATATTCAATAGCGCGTCGACCCTGCCCAGGGAGGCGAAGCTATCCAGCGTCGCCTGCCGATCGAGCAAATCAAGCTTCAGGTACTCATCGGTGTTCGCCATTGTGGCGGCGTCGACGATATCCAGGCCGATGACGTGGGCCCCGCACTGCCTGGCCTTCGCGGCGGCAGCCTGTCCCAGGGATCCGGCGGCACCGGTGATTACGACTCGCAGGTTATTCAACATAGGGCTGTCCACGCTTTCCTGATCACGCTCGGCTGATTTCGAGACGCATTCTAACCGATACCGGCAGGCCGGGAGAGGGGCCCCTGTGCCGCAATCGCCCGCAGGGGCATGCAGGCCTCAAGCTGGCTGTGGACAACTGTGTGCCCAAATATCACATTTAACATAATATATATTATGCGCATATGTGGATAAGTTCCCCGGGAGCAGCTCTATAGCGAAAAAGTCCTTGAAAATAGCCTCTTTCCCTCTAGTTGGTGTGTTTGACGATGTTCCAGGCATGGTGCCGCCGGGCCCGGGCAAACGGCACACCGGCCGCGGTTCGCCAATAACGGGCCAGGTCGGACGCGGGAGCGTACTTGGTTGAGTTAATTCTGTAGAAAATTGGTGTGGGCTCCGCCGTCCCAGGACCGACGTTCAGGTCCCAATACCTTGGCAAGATGGATATTTTGTCCGAGCTGTGGACTGGCTACCTGATTCCACGATTTTGATCTTGATTAGCCACGGTGCACCCCTGTGCACGCTGCATCCAAGCTCAGCGATGCAGCTAACAACCAAAGAAATCGGGTCTCGAGTTTCCAACCGCCTCGTTACGGTCACCTGGGTACCGCAACCTCCGAGGCTTCCCCGGTCCAATCAATTGGCCCCCTTACAATTACTTGCATATAGAAAGTGGCAGCGGTGTTTTCCGGCCCCGCGTGGATCAGCAAGGCTGCGGATAATATTATTATGTTAAATACACTCCTCCGTAGTCTCGACGGAGCGAGAAATAAAGGGGCAGATGGCGGCGACACCGGGCTATACTCGCCACCACCATGCAACGCCACATATTCCTTATTCCCGGCTTCTTCGGTTTCGCCAACCTGGGTGATTTCGCGTACTGGGGACCTGTGCGTCTCAAGCTTGGGGAACTCCTGGAGGATGCGGGCATGCCCGCCACCATCCACTGCGTGAAATCACTGCCCACCGCCAGCCTGCGCACCCGCACCCGCCTCCTGCTTGAAGCCATCGCTGCCGCCCGCCCGGGGCCGGATGCGGTCATTCACCTGGTTGGCCACTCCACCGGCGGCCTCGACGCCAGGCTACTGCTGAGTCCCGGGGTCGACCTGGGCAGCAGGATCGATGTGGAGCGCCTGGCCGGCAGGGTGGCCTCGAGCATCAGCGTGGCGACACCCCACCTGGGCGCCCCTATCGCCTCGTTTTTCACCGGCCTGCTCGGGGGTAAATTGCTCCGTGTATTGTCGATCATGACCATGGCAGTGCTGCGCACCGGGCAGTTGCCCCTGTCGGTCTGGGCCGAAGTGGCGGGACTGTTTGCCATCCCCTCCTCCCTCGGTCGCACCCGGGGATCCCTGGCCAGCCAGCTCTACGAGCAACTGCTGGCGGATTTCAATGCCGAGCGTCGCGCCCAGGTGAAGGAGTTACTGACGGAAGTCGGGCGTGACCAGTCGCTGCTCACCCAGCTGACGGTGGAGTCCCTGGACCTGTTCAATGCCGCCGCCGGCAACCGTGACGGTGTAGCGTATGGATCCGTGGTCACGCGGTCGCGACCACCCAGCGTGGAGACCACACTCGAGATCGGCCTCAACCCTCTCGACCAGGCCCAGCAGGCGTTCTATTACAGCCTCAGCCGCCTTGCCGCGGGCCACACATTTCCGGCGCCGGCTGCTGAATATGAAAAAGCCATGCGGCAAAGCCTGGGTGAAATACCGGACTCCAGCGCCAGTGATGGCATAGTGCCTACCCTGTCCCAGCCCTGGGGGCGCTGCATCGCGGTGGCGCAGGCCGATCACCTGGATATCATCGGTCATTACCGCGACGACGAAGATGGCGGGCGGCATTACGACTGGCTGACCACGCACAGCCATTTCCGCTCTGCTCAATTTCTGGATGTCTGGACGCGCGCTGTTCGGTTCATGGCAGACGCGGAGACCGTCGCCGGCGACGCCTGAGGCTCGAGCAAGGCCCATAGGCTCTTTCAACCCGATCTCCGGGCGAAAGCGCATTACCGGTCGGCCGAATCGCACTCCTCGGCCTGCCGCAGCTTGCGATACAGCGATCGCACGCTGATACCGGCGATGGCGGCGACGGCCTCCCGGTCATTGTTGTGCGCCTGCATGAGCTGTTGCAGGTAGTGCAGCTCCAGGTCTTTCAGGCTGAGGTCCCGCGCCTCGGCCACGTCCGCACCTGATTCCTGGGATGTCCCAAGGGCTTGCCGGATAACCGACGGATCGAGCACGTTGGTGTTCGCCAGCACCATTGCCCGGCTGAGGATATTGCGCAGCTCGCGGATATTTCCCCGGTAGCGATGGGCTTTCAACAGGGCCAGCGCCGATTCGGTGAGGTGGAAAGTCTTGCCCCCCTGCCCCTGGCCATCCTTTAGTATCGTGCGTGCCAGCAGGGGCAGGTCCTCGGCGCGCTCCGCCAGCGACGGCAGGCGAATCGGGAAAACATTGATGCGGTAGTACAGGTCCTGCCTGAAGCTCCCCTCCTCCACCATGCGCTCCAGGTTCTTGTGGGTGGCGCAGACCAGGCGAAAATCGGCCTGTTTCACCTGGGTGCTGCCCACGGGTCGGTAGGTGCCGGTCTCGATCAGGCGCAGCAACTTGACCTGCAAGGGCAAGGGCACATCGCCAATCTCGTCCAGGAACAGCGTCCCGCCGTGGGCGGCTTCGGCCAGGCCCTGGCGGGTGTAGTTGGCGCCGGTAAACGCCCCTTTTACATGGCCAAACAGCTCGCTCTCGAATAGCGACTCGCTCAGCCCCGCGCACTCGAGGGTGACCAACGCCCCGGCGGCGCGGGTGCTGGCCAGGTGCAAAGCCCGGGCGGCCAGCTCCTTGCCAGTTCCGGACTCGCCCTGCAGCAGCACGGCGGCATTGCTGGGAGCCACCCGGGAAATAAGGCTCACCATCTGGTTGAACGCCGGGCTGGTGCCCACCATGGCCTGGTCGCCGGCTCCGGCCCCGGCTATGGAGACCGGCTTTAGCAACTCAACGAAGTACTGCAGGACGCCGTCATCGCCGAGGATCGGCAGCATCTCCACGTCCACGTGTTCCTCCCCCCGGGGGGTCTGGTGGACGTGAAGCACCCGCTCCCTGCGGCCGGAACTGGTTGCCGCGGCCAGCGGGCAATCCTCCCCCGCCTGGTCGCAGGGTCGGTCAAAATTGTGGGATACGCGATAGCAACGGGCCGGGCCCGCGTTGCGGTCGATCAGGCCAAACGCCTCCCGGTACAGGTCATTGGTCGCCAGTATCTCGTAGCCCGGGCTGACCAGGATGGCAGGGTGCTCGTAGGTATCCAGCATCCGCGCGATCGTGGAGTCGATAGAGGAGGCGATTATTTCCATGGCTGCCAAAGTTGACCGAAGTTCCGCCAAATTTGGCATATACTGGCCATAAGGGCAAGCTCCCAGCCCTGCCTCGCAACTTTAGGTAAATAATATTTTTATATATTTCAGGTAGGTACAGTACATTATTAATGCAATCTAACATCTGGTACGCCAATTGCTCTACACCAGGACCCACCCGGGAATTTACCGGGTGCCCAACAGTCAGTGGAGGATACACGCATGAACCCGCTAGCCGCACCCGCCATAGAGGCAGGCTCCAGGCCTGAAGTCACCACGTTTTTTGACGAGCCGACCAACACCCTGTCCTACGTGGTCCGGGACCCTGCCAGCAATGCCTGTGCCATTATCGATTCGGTGATGAACCTCGACTACCCCTCCGGCACCATCAGTTTTACCGGGGCGGAGCAGATCATCACCTTTGTTACGGACAACAAACTGAAACTGGAGTGGATTCTCGAAACCCACGTCCATGCGGACCACCTGTCCGCGGCACCCTATATCCAGCGACGGCTGGGAGGCAAGATCGCTATCGGCTTCAATATTGCAGTGGTGCAGGAAACGTTTGCCCCGGTGTTCAGTGCGGAACCCGGCTTTGCCCGGGATGGCTCCCAGTTCGATGTCCTGTTGCGCGATGGCGATACCATCCAGGTCGGGCAGATGGCGGGGATCGCGATGCACACCCCGGGCCATACCCCGGCCTGCATGACCTATGTGCTCGGGGATGCGGTATTTGTCGGCGATACCCTGTTCATGCCAGATGGCGGCACCGCCAGGGCGGACTTCCCCGGCGGCGATGCCCATGTGCTGTACCAGTCGATCCAGCGCATTCTCAGCCTGCCGCAGGAGATGCGGATTTTCGTCTGCCACGACTACCTGCCCGACGGCCGTGAGCTCGAGTACGAGACCACCGTGGCGGCCGAACTGCAGTCCAATATTCATGTGCACAGGGGCATCAGCGAATCCGCCTTTGTCGCAATGCGCACCGCCCGGGACCGCACCCTGGGGATGCCCACCCTGATCCTGCCGTCCCTGCAGGTGAATATGCGGGCCGGGCATTTCCCGCCGGCGGACGCTTCGGGCCGGATTTTTCTCAAGCTGCCGCTGAATGCTTTCGGCGGCGCTGAACTATCATCACTTGCAAGCTAGGAACGTAGGGACATCACGATGGAAATCAAACGGGTCAACAGCGCCCTCTCGGTGTCGGGCCAGATAGGCGTCGATGATGTGGCGACACTGGGCGCGCAGGGCGTCAGGTCACTGATCTGCAACCGGCCGGACGGGGAGGCGCCAGACCAGCCCAACGTCGCGGAAATCGAGGCGGCGGCGGTGGCGGCTGGCATGGAGCTGGCTTTTCTGCCGGTCGTCACCAGCGCCCTGAACGAGCAGAACGTGACGGATTTCCTGGCCGCCCTCGATCGACTGCCACAGCCCGTGCACGCCTACTGCCGCACGGGTACCCGCTCTATCACGCTGTGGGCCCTTGGCCAGTGCCGTCTCGGTGTTGCCCCGGGGGAGCTGCTGGCACTGGGCCGGGGCCTGGGCTACGACCTGGGCGCCGCACTCAAGGTGACCCCGGAGCCGACAGGCCATATCCGCCCCGCCGGCGCCAGCCATTACGATATCCTGATTGTCGGTGCGGGGGCGGCCGGTATTGCCGCCGCGTCGAGCCTGCTGGCAAGGGTCAGGGACCGGTCCATCGGCATCATCGACCCCGCAGAAGTCCATTACTACCAGCCCGGCTGGACCCTGGTCGGCGCCGGCGTTTTCAAACAGCGCGATACGGTCAAGACCATGGCGTCGCTGATCCCCGACGGTGCCCACTGGATCAAGGCCGCGGTCAGCGCTTTCGACCCGGACAATAACCGCGTCACCCTGGAGGATGCCAGGGCGGTGTATTACGACCGCCTCATCGTGGCGCCCGGCCTCAAGCTCGACTGGCACGGCGTAGAAGGCCTGGCTGAAACCCTCGGGCACAACGGCGTCACCTCCAATTACCGCTATGACCTTGCACCCTACACCTGGGAGCTGGTAAGCAAGCTGGGCCGCGGACGGGCCGTGTTTACCCAACCCCCCATGCCGATCAAGTGCGCCGGCGCGCCGCAGAAGGCCCTGTACCTCTCGGCTGACCACTGGCGGCGCAGGGGGGTGCTGGCAGACGTGGGCATTGATTTTTACAATGCCGGTGAAGCCCTGTTCGGGGTGAAGGAATATGTCCCGGCCCTGATGGAATACGTCGAGCGCTACCGCGCCCGGCTGCACTTCCGCCACCGCCTGGTAAAAATTGACGGCGATGCAAAGAAAGCCTGGTTTGAGCGCACTGACGCCGATGGGACAAAGAGCCTGGTGGAAACCGGCTTCGATATGATTCACGTGTGCCCGCCCCAGTGCGCGCCGGACTTTGTGCGCAGCAGCCCGCTGGCCGATGCGGCAGGCTGGGTGGACGTGGAGCAGAACACCCTCAGGCACAAGCGCTATGCCAACGTCTGGGGTCTTGGGGATGCCATGAATGCCCCCAATGCCAAGACTGCGGCAGCGGCCCGGATGCAGGCGCCGATCGTCGCCAATAACCTGCTGGAAGACATGGGGCTGGTCACGGGCATCGCCCATTACAACGGTTACGGGTCCTGCCCGCTGACGGTGGAGCGCGGGAAAATCGTCCTCGCGGAATTTGGCTTCGGCGGTAAATTGTTACCCAGCTTTCCCCAGTGGCTCATCAACGGGCAGAAGCCTTCACGCCTGGCCTGGATACTCAAGGAGCGAATCCTGCCGCCGGTTTACTGGAAGGCCATGTTAAAGGGCAGGGAGTGGATGGTGAATCCGGAGCAGGCCAAGCGCCACGGGTCGACTACTTGAGCGAGCGCCTGGCGCGCCTGCTCCCCGCCCTCGACTGGGCCCGGGGCTACAACGGCGGCCTGCTGGCCAGCGACCTGCTGGCGGCGGTGATTGTCACCATCATGCTGATCCCGCAGTCCCTCGCCTATGCCCTGCTGGCCGGATTGCCGGCGGAAATGGGCCTGTACGCGAGCATGCTGCCGCTGGTGGCCTACGCGCTGTTTGGCACCAGCCGCACGCTCTCGGTGGGCCCGGTTGCGGTGGCCTCGCTGATGACCGCGACGGCAGTGGGCAGCATTGCCGCCAGCGGTACCGCCGGCTACGCCACCGCGGCAATCGCCATGGCAACGGTCTCGGGCCTGATGCTGCTGGCCATGGGTCTGCTGCGCTTCGGCTTTCTCGCCAACTTCTTGTCGCACCCGGTGGTTTCGGGCTTCATCACGGCCTCGGGCATCATCATCGGGCTGAGCCAGTTGGGCCACATCCTGGGCGTGGCAGGACAGGGCGATACGGTCATTGGCCTGTTGAGCAGCCTGTGGCGCAACCTGGCAGATATCAACGCCGTTGCCACGGCCACGGGGCTCACGGTCATCGTCTTCCTGTTCTGGGCCCGCAAGGGCCTCGCCCCGCTGTTGTCGCGCTGCGGCCTTCGCCCCCGGGCAGCGGGCATGCTTGCCAAGGCCGGGCCGGTTTTCGCCATACTGGGGACGATGCTGGCGAGTTATCACTGGAACTTCGGCCAGCTCGGCGTCGCCCTGGTCGGTGCAGTGCCGGTGGGGCTGCCAGCACTGGCCCTGCCCTCTTTTGACATCGGGCTGTGGTCAGATCTCGCGCTGCCGGCACTGCTGATTTCAATTATCGGCTTCGTGGAGTCCGTTTCCGTCGGCAAGACCCTGGCAGCGAAACGGCGCCAGCGGATCGATCCCAACCAGGAGCTGATCGCCCTGGGAGCTGCCAACGTCGCCTCGGGAGTCTCCGGTGGCTTTCCCGTGACCGGCGGGTTTTCGCGCTCGGTAGTCAATTTTGACGCGGGGGCCGAGACGCCCGCCGCCGGCGTGTTTGCCGCTGTAGGCATCGGCCTGGCGGCATTGTTGTTGACGCCCGTGCTCTACTTTCTCCCCAAGGCTACCCTGGCTGCAACGATCATCGTGGCGGTTACCTCACTCATAGACCTGGCGGTCATCCGGCGGGCATGGCATTACTCCCTGTCGGATTTCATCGCCGTCATCACCACCATTCTGGCGACCCTGTTGCTCGGCATTGAACTGGGGGTGCTGGCCGGTATCCTCGCCTCTGTCGGGCTGCAACTGTACAAGACCAGCCGGCCCCACATCGCCGTTGTGGGCGCAGTGGCCGGTACCGAGCATTTTCGCAATGTCGAGCGTTACAATGTCATCACCCACTCGAATATTGTTTCCCTGCGAGTGGATGAAAGCCTCTATTTTGCCAATGCCAGTTACCTCGAGGATTACATCTACGCGCTTATCTCGAAGATGGAGGGACTGCAACACGTCATACTGCACTGCGCGGCAGTAAACGAGATCGACCTGAGTGCGCTGGAGGCGCTGGAGGCGATCAACCACCGCCTGCAGGAACAGGGCCTCACGCTCAACCTGAGCGAGGTGAAGGGCCCGGTAATGGATGGGCTGCGCAAATCCGATTTCCTGCAGCACCTGAGCGGCAAGGTCTACCTCACCCACCACCAGGCGGTGGCAGACCTGAAGCTGGACGATATCGAGCCGTATATTATCTAGCGCTGAACCCCCGGGACGGCCTCAGGGGGTGCTGCGCTCCATGGCCCGCTGCCAGATCCGCAGGAACGTCTTCTCCAGCGCGCCTTCCGCTGCGAGCCCCAGTTTCTGCTGCCAGTTCTTCTTGAATACAAACTTCACTTCGAACACATCCCAATCAGCCAGGCGCCCCTGCACAAAGGCATCACTGGTCTGCAGTTCGTCGACCAGGCCGACTTCCAGCGCTTTGCGGCCATACCAGATTTCGCCGGTGGCGACCCTGGCTATATCCAGCGCGGGACGGTTGCTGCTGACGAATTCCTTGAACAGGCCATGGGTCTCTTCCAGCTCCTCGGCAAACTTCTCCCGACCCTTGTCGGTATTCTCGCCAAACATGGTCACCGTGCGCTTGTACTCGCCGGCGGTAAACAACTCGAAATCGATGTCGTGCTTCTTCAGCAGGCGGTGGAAATTCGGCAGTTGCGCCAGCACCCCGATGGAGCCGATGACGGCGAATGGCGCGGCAATAATGCGATTGCCCACGCAGGCCATCATGTAACCGCCGCTGGCGGCCACCTTGTCCACCGCGATGGTCAGGGGCACACCCGCGTCGCGGATCCGCTGCAGCTGGCTGGCGGCCAGGCCGTAGCCATGCACCAGTCCGCCGGGGCTCTCCACCCGCACCAGCAACTCATCACCTGGTTGCACCTGCGGCAATACCGCGGAGATCTCCTCCCTGAGGTTGTCGGTTGCACTTGCCCTGAGGTCGCCATCGAAATCCAGAACGTAGAGTCGCTTGCGCCGTTGCGCGTCGTCGGCCGCTTTGCCGCGCTTTTTCTTCTCGGCTTTGGCCTTGGCCTTTTCCGCTTTCTTCTCGGCCTTTTTGCTCGCTTTCAGCTGCTCGGGCTCTACCACCATATCCTGTATATGGCGACCGATATCCCGGTACTTCTCGTTGAGGTCCCTGACCTCGATATGACCTTCGTGGTGTTCGGCCCGCTGCCTCTGGCCAAGGGCCACCACGCCGGCGACCACGATGAGAATGGCCGCGACAAAAGTGATGGCCTGGGCGAGAAACAGCCCGTATTCGTAGATGTATTCCAAAATGTGAACTCCAGGATCGAGGATTATGTGCCGAGCTGTGCGATGTAATGGCGTATCAACTGCCCCGCCACAGAGGAAGGCGG
>CAVOYP010000019.1:0-238008 GCA_963700715.1 uncultured Gammaproteobacteria bacterium | reverse complement strand
GCCATCGGCGAACTGGAGCACACACTCATCGTCGTCACCGGTGATAACGGCATGCCTTTCCCCCGATGCAAGAGCCACCTACGACGGCGGGACCCGCGTGCCGCTCGCCCTGCGTTGGGGATCCCGGGTCGCGGCGGGCCAGGTGCTGAACGGATTGGTCGCCTCACGGACCTGGCCCCGACCTTTCTCGAAGTCGCGGGCGTGGCCGTGCCGGCAGCGATGACGGGGCGCAGTCTGCTCCCCGCGGTGACCGGGGGCGGGGACGCCACCCTGCGTCCCTTCGTGCTCACCGGCAAGGAGCGCCATGTTCCCGCCCAGGTCGCCCCGGACCTGGGCGGCTATCCCGATGCGGGCGATTCGGACACCGGATTTTCTCTACATCCGCAACTACCGCCCGGATCGCTGGCCGAGCGGCACGCCGGACTGGCGGCATGCCGTCCTGGAGGGGGGCTGGTACGCGGATACCGACAACGGCCCCACCAAGACCTACATCGTGGACAACCGGGATCGGGACCCCATCCACCAGCGGTCCTACGAGCTATGCTTCGCCAAGCGCCCGCCCGAGGAGCTCTACGATCTGTCCTCCGATCCCGGGCAACTGGTCAACGTCGCCGATCGGGCGGCATACGCCCGTACCCTCGATGCGCTCTCGGCTCAGCTCACCGCGGAGCTCGCGGCCAGTGGCGATCCGCGGCATGTGGCATCACTCGCCTTTGACTTCGACGGGCAGCCGTACATCGGCGGTTGTCCCGCGCATCCGGACTACGCATCTTTCAAGAAGCGCCATACCCCACCTGCGGGGGGCTCTGGTACCGCCGGAGGCCGGACCGCGCCCTGAACCCCTCTCCTCCAACGGTGGCGAAGGTCATTGTCGAGCTGGCGCTTAACCGCGAGTTTGACTACCGCATTCCGGCGCCGATGCGGGACGAGATCGTGGTGGGCACGCTTGTCGAGGTCCCGTTCGGGCACCGGTATGCCCGGGGATATGTCATCGCGCTGTCCGAGACGACCGACCAGACGCAGTTGAAGGACATCCAGCGCCGGGTCGGGGACAAGCCGCTGGTCCGCGAGCCGATCCTCGAACTCGCGAAGTGGATGGCGGCATACTACATGGCGCCGATCGAGCACGCGGTCCGGACCGTCCTGCCGAGCCCCGTCCGCAAGACCGGCGCGAAGTTCAAGAAACGGCTTTACGTCGTGCCGGACCACGCCGCCTCGGATCCGGCCGCGCGCGAAGCGCTTCGGGAGAAGAGTCCGCGCCGGGCCGACATTCTCGATGTCCTCATCGGCGAGGGTGAACTGTTCCTGAAGGACCTCGTGCGCAAGGCGGGCACGACAGCCGTCACGGTGCGAAATCTCGAGGCGCAGGGGTTCGTGAGGATCGGGCAGCGGATGGACGTGCGGGACCCGTGCGCCGGGCACGCCTTGATTCCGACCCACCCGCTCCCGCTGATGCCGGAGCAGGCGGCGGCGCTGGCGACGTGATCCGCGCGGCGCGACACGCTGCGACCCGTCGGTGGTCCTGCTGCACGGCGTGACCGGCAGCGGCAAGACGGAGGTCTACCTGCAGGCCATCGAGCACGTCGCTGGCCGCAGGGCAGGGGCGCCATCGTGCTGGTGCCGGAGATCTCGCTGACGCCGCAGACCGTCGAGCGGTTCCGTGGCGCGGTTCGGCGACGCGCGTCGCGGTGCTGCACAGCCACCTGTCCGACGGCGAGCGGCACGACGAGTGGCACCGCGATCCGCGACGGGCAGGCGCGACATCGTCATCGGGGCGCGCTCGGCGGTGTTCGCGCCGGTGCGGACCTGGGGCTGATCGTCGTGGACGAGGAGCACGAGCCGAGCTACAAGCAGGAGGAGGCGCCCGCGCTACAACGCGCGCGACGTGGCGGTGATGCGCGGGCGCATGGAGGGCTGCGCCGTGGTGCTGGGCTCGGCCACGCCGTCGCTGGAGTCGCTGGTACAACGCCGCGCCGGGGCAAGTACGCGCTGGCCGCGCTGCCGCGAGCGCGTCGGACCACCGCAGCATGCCGGCCGTGCGCGTGGTCGACATGCGCGTGGAGGCGGAGCGGACGGGCCGCGCGAGCGTGTTCTCGCGCGACCTGCTCGAGGCCGATCCGGCTGCGGCTCGAGCGCGGCGAGCAGACGATGCTGTTCCTGAACCGCCGCGGCTTTGCGACCTCGCTGATCTGTCCCGAGCTGCGGCGTACGTGGCGACGCTGCGACCAGTGCAGCGTGTCGCTGCACCTATCACCGCAGCGACGAGCGCCTGCGCTGCCACATCTGCGGGGCAGCCGGCACGGTGTCCGCCGCGCTGCCCGGGCTGCGCGGACCCGGCGTTCCGCTTCGCCGGCGTCGGGCACGCAGCGGGTCGAGGCGGTCGTGGCCAAGCTGCTTCCCGCAGCGCGGACGTGCAGCGCATGGACTCGGACGCGACGACGCGCAAGGACGCCTACGAGCGGATCCTGGGCGATTTCCGGGCGGGCAAGATCGACATCCTGATCGGCACGCAGATGATCGCCAAGGGGCTGCACTTTCCGAACGTCACGCTGGTCGGCGTGATCTACGCCGACCTGAGCCTGCACATGCCGGACTTCCGGGCGGGCGAGCGCACGTTCCAGCTGCTGACGCAGGTGGCCGGGCCGGGCCGGGCGCGGCGACGTGCCGGGCGAGGTGATCGTGCAGACCTACACGCCGTTCCATCCGGCCATCCAGGCGGCGCGGCGGCTGGACTTCGAGGGGTTCTGCGACCAGGAGATCGAGTTCCGCCGGGAGCTGAGCTACCCGCCGTTCACGCACCTGGTCTGCATCGACGCTCCAGGGGCGCGTCCGAGGCAGAAGGTGTCGTTCTGCGCCGCGGCCGCTGGCCGAGCAGCCTGCGCGCGGCGCTTCCGCGCCGGCACGTTCGTGGCCGAGCCGGCGCCGGCGCCGCTGGCGCGGGCCAAGGGGCTGTACCGCTACCAGGTCATGCTGCGCTGCCGTCGCGCGGGCCGTGACGCGGCCGTTGAGCGATCGTGACGGCGTCGCCTCCGGACAACGTGACCTGCACCGTCGACGTGGACGCGCTGAGCCTGCTGTCACGTGACGGCGAGCCGGGATGGGCGACGCCTGCTGAAACTCGGGCGGTGATCAGCACTGCCCTGAGCCGGGCGTGAACTCGTCACGGGACGAACCGACGACCGGATGCGACCAGGCGCCGTTAAGTTTCCTTCGCTTGTGCCGCCCGAGTGCGCTATGTGAGGCGGACGACGATCCAGGCAGGGAGCCATGACGAGCCCAGAAGTTCTACGTCACGACGCCGATCTACTACGTCAACGACAAGCCGCACATCGGCCACGCCTACACGACGATCCTGGCCGACGTGCTGGCGCGCTACCACCGCCTGCTGGGCGTGCCGACGCTTCTTCCTGACCGGCACCGACGAGCACGGCCAGAAGGTGCAGCAGGCGGCCGAGCAAGGCGGGCATCGACGCCGCAGGAGCAGGCCGACCGCACGGTCGTGCGCTTCCAGGAGCTGTGGAAGCGGCTCGAGATCACGCAACGACGACTTCATCCGCACCACCGAGCCGCGGCACAAGCGCGGTCGTGCAGGAGATCCTGCAGGACCTCTACGACCGGGGCGAGATCTACCGCGCCGAGTACGACGGCTGGTACTGCGTGCCGTGCGAGCGGTTCTTCACCGAGAAGGACCTGGTCGACGGCAAGTGCCCGCGAGCTGCGGCCGCGCCGGTGGAGCGGATCACGGAGAGCCAACTACTTCTTCCGCATGAGCAAGTACCAGGACTGGCTCGATCGGCTACATCGAGGAGCACCCGCGCGTTCATCCAGCCCGACTTCCGGCGCAACGAGACGCTCGGGCTTCCTGCGCAAGCCGCTGCAGCGACCTCTGCATCTCGCGGCCCGAAGAGCCGGCTGGCCTGGGGCATCGAGCTGCCGTTCGACCCGGACTTCGTGACCTACGTCTGGTTCGACGCGCTGGTCAACTACATCAGCGCGGTCGGCTACCGTGCGCGACGACGCGACGGTTCCGCGCGCTGGTGGCCGGCGTCGTGCCACCTGATCGGCAAGGACATCCTGACCACGCACACCGTCTACTGGCCGACGATGCTCAAGGCGATGGGCCTGCCGCATGCCGCGAGACGATCTTCGCGCACGGCTGGTGGCTGATCGGGCGAGGACAAGATGAGCAAGTCGCTCGGCAACGTCGTCAACCCGATGGACATGGTGGAGACAGTACGGCGTGGACGCCTTCCGCTACTTCCTGATGGCCGAGATGGTCGCTGGGCCAGGACGCCGAGCTTCACCGAGGAGGCGTTCGTGCGCCGCTACAACAGCGACCTGGCCAACGACCTGGGCAACCTGCTCAGCCGCGTGCTGAAGCATGATCGAGCCGGTACTGCGACGGCCGCGTTCCCGACGGGGCGGGGACGGCGCCGGACGGGCCGGACGAGCAGGAACTCTGGGCGACGGTCCAGGCGGCCGTCGACGGGGTGGCGGAGGCGGTCGACACCATGAGCCTGGACCAGGGGGTGGCCCAGGTCATGGAAGCGGTGCGCGCCACCAACCGCTACCTCGAGGCGCGGCAGCCCTGGACCCTGGCCAAGGACGGAGGACAACGGCCGCTGCGGGTGACCCTCTACGCCGCGGCCGAGGCGCTGCGGGTCGTGGCGGCGCTGCTGTACCCGGTGATGCCGGGCAAGATGGGCGAACTGCGCGCGGGTCTCGGGCTTTCCGCGGCCGATCCGGACTACCCCGACCTCCGGCGCTGGGGTGTGCTCCAGGCCGGGAACCGGGTCGGCAAACCGGGCGCCCTGTTCCCGCGCATCCGAACTCGAGGAGACAGACGGTGGACGAATCCAGACCCGAAACGCCGAAGCGGCCGGCCGCGAAGGCCGACCCGGAAGAAGGCGCCGGCCTCATCGACTACGACGACTTCGCCAAGGTGCAGCTGCGCACGGCCAAGATCCTGTCGGCCGAGAAGGTCGAGGGGACGACCAAGCTGCTGCGCCTGGACGTGATGAGCGGGAACGAGCGCCGCCAGATCGTCGCCGGCATCGCGCTGCACTACGAGCAAGACGAGCTGATCGGCAAGACCATCGTCATCGTGGCCAACCTCAAGCCGGCGAAGATCCGCGGGATCGAATGCCAGGGCATGCTGCTGGCCGCCAGCAAGGGCGAGAGCCTCAAGCTCATCACCGTCGACGGCGAACTCTCCTCCGGCGCCTCCGTGCAATAACGGATGGGGCAAGCACGAACTACACGAAACAGACGAAAGGGCAACCGAACGGAATTGAACCACGGATGGACACGGATGAACACGGATGGTGTCTTTGAAGGTGCTACGTAGGAAGCCGAAGGCCCCTCTATCCTCTCTGTTCCCTCTGCTACCTCCTGTTCACACACCTTTCGTGAGATTCGTTTATTTCGCGGTTCCCTAGACGAACTTGCCGTCTTTCTGGAACACCTTGCCGTCGACGTAGATCGCGCCGCCCTTGCGCAGGTCCTTGATCATGTCCCAGTGCAGGGCGGACTGGTTCGTGCCGCCGGTCTCCGGCGTAGGACTGGCCGAGGGCGAGGTGGACCGTGCCGCCGATCTTCTCGTCGAACAGGATGTTCTTGATGAACCGCTCGATGCCGTAGTTGGTGCCGATGCCCAGTTCGCCGAGGCGCCGCGCGCCGGGGTCCATGTCGAGCATCGCGTAGCAGGAACTCCTCGTTCTTCTCCGCCGACGCCTCGACCACCTTGCCCTTGCGGAAGACCAGGCGGATGCCGTCGATCTCGCGGCCGGCGTGGCAGACCGGGAAGTCGTAGCGGATGTGCCCTTCGGCCGAGTCCTCGACCGGGCCGGTGAAGATCTCGCCGCTGGGCATGTTGTGGGTGCCGGCGGAGTTGACGAAGGTGCGGCCCGTCGACCGACAGCGTCAGGTCGGTGTCCGGCGCCGACGATGCGGATCTCGTCGCGCGCCCTTGAGCTTGGCGATCAGCTTGTCCTGCCGCCGCGCCAGGGCCTTCCAGGCGCGCGATCGGGTTCGTCCCGGTCGGCAGAAGGTGGCGCGGTACACGAAGTCCTCGAACTCGCGCAGGCTCATGTCCGCGTCCTGGGCGTGGGCCTGGGTGGGGAAGAGGGTCAGGGTCCACTTCTTCTTCAGGATCTTCTGACGCAGGCTGCGCGACGCCCTGGACGACCCGGGCCTGCTTCTTCGGGTCGATCGAAGACAGCGCCCGCGTGTTGCTGCTGGCCATCACGCGGATCACGCCGTCCACCACCTTGGTGTGGGCACGCTGGTAGGGCGACACCTTGTCGAAATGGTGTGCCTTCCCGTGACGGTAGAACAGCCGCTCCAGCTCATCCGGTACCAGTTGGAGGGCAGGGTAGGCCCCGGCCTTGATCAACGCCTCGTACGTGGCGACTGCCAGCGGTTCGGCGACCACCGGCGCCGACACCCCGATCGTCTCTTCGGGCTTTGCTTGCACGCAGTAGTGGGTCAGGAGCCGGGCCAGTCGGGTGATGCGTTCGTCCATGATCTCATCTCCTCGGGTGTTCGTATCGATGTTGCCGCGGACAGCGTGAACGTCGAACGCACAACATTCAACTTCCAACACCCTCCCACACATCCTCTGCGCCTCTGCGTCTCCGCGGGAGACCCCCAACTTGTCTCCCGCGGAACGCCAAGCGCAGAGACCGAGGGTCGGGGGGCATATCCTCCCGCCTTCGAGGCACCCTCCCACACGCCTCTGCGCCTCTGCGTCTCCGCGGAGACCCCCAACGTTGTCTCCCCGGTGACGTCAAGGCTCAACCGGAGGGTCGGCGGGGCATATCCTCCCGCCTTCGAGGCACCTCCCGTAACCCTCTGCGCCTCTGCGTCTCCGCGGGAGAACCCCCGAAGTTGTCTCCCGCGAGACGCCGAGTGCAGCGTTCGGAGCGTTGGCGGTCGCTCCGGAAACCTCTCCGCGCAGATCTTCACAAGTTATCAACAGGCTGCGCGCCGGTTGTACTGCACGTAATCCCTAGCAAACTCGCCAAGTACACGGAAAAATCAAGATTCTTGCCAGAAGGTTATTGACCGAGGGTGGCAGAAAGTGGTTTAAAGTGGGGCAAGAGGTCACCACAGTGGATCAACAGGGGTCAGGCTATGGAGGTTATGGGGAGCCCGAAGGGGTCTTCGTCAACACCTATGTCCACTCCCTGGATCCCAAGAAGCGGTTGACCATTCCATCAGATTGGCGCGAGTTGGTGGGCGTACCGCGACGGTTGTTTGTCTTACCCGGGGTTAATGACAAGTGCCTGTGCGTGTATCCCGCTCGTGAGATGACCCGGCGAATGGAGAGACTGCGCAACCTTTCCATAGCCGATCGAAAAGGCAGGCAGTTGGCGCGGACGCTCGCCTCTCGCTCCGATCTGGTGCCCTGGGACTCCCAGGGACGTATTCGCATCAAGGACGATCTACTGGACTACGCCGACCTGGCGAACCAGGTCGTACTGGTGGGCACGTTTGACGGATTTGAACTCTGGAACATGGACCTATGGAACGAGCAACAGGACACACTGGATCAGAACAGTCTCGGAGAGGCCGCGCAGTACGTAGGTTTCTAGGCGACCTCGCCGGTCGCCTGGAGACGTTGCGCACCAGCCCCCGGCCCGCGCGCCGTGGCAGCGCCTCCTGGTGGGACGACGCGGACCTGGAAGGTTCGGCGGGTTTCGCCCGGGGTTCGGCCAGATTGCACTCGGCCCGCACGCGACAGGCGGAATTCTGGGAAGAACAGGCCCTCCTGCTCGTCACTCGCAGGCCTCGGTGGCAGATCTGGGCGAACTCTTCGCGGCGTCCGCGGCCGCCGATCCCGCGGCGGCCATCGAGGCGAAGATCGAACCCTCGCCGCCGCCGACCACCGTGGCCTTCACATCCCGCGGTTCCTACGCCGAGCGCACCGCCTCCGAACCCGCGGCCCGGATGGCGCCATACCTCAAGCTGAGCGGCGTGCTCCAGTCCGCGGACCGCGAACAACGGTCTTTTGAGTTGCCCCGCGCCCGGTTCCGGCCCCGGCTGCAGTTGGGCGTGGAGCGCCGGGTCTCCATTGATTTGATTGCTGACGCCCGCCCGCCGGCCCGGAGTGCCGGGCTCGGCGAACGGATCAGGATTTCGGGGAAAGTCGCGCTGTGACAGGAGCCGAGGGCATCGCCGCCGGGGCGCTGCAGTGACCAAACAGCATCAGGCTGGTGCGTCGAGACATACGCCCGTGTTGTTGCAGGAGGTCCTGACCTCCCTGCAGCCGACGCCGGGGGGACGTTTCGTAGACTGCACCGCGGGGGGCGGCGGCCATGCCCGGGCCCTGTTGGAGCGTACTTCGCCGGGGGGGCGTCTGCTGGCGGTGGATCGTGACGAACGTGCGGTCCGCCGCCTGCAAGACCGCTTCGAGGACCGGGGGACCTCTTGTGAAGTGGTGTGGGGCAATTTCGAAGACCTGGGTGCCATCGCCGGCGAGCGTGGCTGGTCCGGGGTGGACGGGGTGCTGTTCGACTTCGGCATGTCGTCCGACCAGGTGGACGACCCGGCCCGCGGCTCACCGGCGAGATGGGCAGCGACAGCCTGTGGGGCGTCAAGGGCACTGTGTATACCGATACCCTTGGCACGGTAGGCGAGGGCGCGGGTGCCCTGTCCGCCGCCTTCGGGGCAATGACCCGGCAGCGGGATACCCTGTACGACAATACCAACCCCAACTTCGACGACTTCGAGGATCTGGACCGGCAGGCCTACCGTTTCGATGTGCGCTGGGAGTTGAATGATGCCCTGACGGTAGACTACGCCTACGACCACTCCGAGCTGGACGAGAAGGGTACACCCCAGTTCCTGGAGGGCTACACCCCGCTGGCGGTAGACTCCGTGACCGGCGCGCAGACCAGTCGCACCCAGATACTCCAGGACATCAACATTACCCAGATAGGTGGCGGCCTGGCACAGATGAACCAGTTCGCCCCGCAGTTCGGCCTGACGCCGGATCTTACCGCCTCGCGCTACGTGAACTCCAGTCAGGCCATGCTGGACGTATACAACAACCCCAACGACGGCAAGCGGCCGGGCCGCGCCAGCAGCGATACCGATATCACGTCCGATAACAAGACGGACGGCCACAACCTTACCGCGGCGCTGGCGTTCGACGACCTGGGTCTGTTGCAGAGCGTGGAGTTCAAGTCCATCACCGCTTACCGGGAGCTGGAGAACTCCAACTTCGGCGACCTCGACGGCGTCGACAACTCGGTGGTTCCCGGGGGCGCCGGGGCGGTCAACGACAGCACCCTGGGCGCGATGACGCGCATGTATGGCGAGCAGCTGGGCCTGTTCGGCCAGATGGCCCGCAACCCCGCCCTGATCCCGGCACTGACGCCGTTTTACAACAGCGCGCAGCAGAGCATCGCGCAGATGTGGGAGTACGTCGATGAATTCGGCGGTGCCTTCTTTGTTCAGGACGCGTCGATCGACTACAACCAGTTCTCCCAGGAACTGCAGATGGTGGGCACCGCGGACAATGTCGATTACGCCCTGGGCGTGTACTACTTCAGCGACGAGGGTGAAAACCGCAGTGTGCGCAGCGCGGCCCAGCCGGTGGGCGGCAAGACGGCGAGTAAACTACGACAACGAGACCGAGGCCTGGGCCCTGTATGGCCAGACCACGATCCGCCCGGAGATGTTCGACGATAAACTCGGGCTCACCCTGGGCTATCGTTACACCGAGGAGGAGAAAGACATCAAATACCTCTACCAGAACGCGGGCTCCGTCCTGCTGCCGGGTCCCTTCGCCAACACCTTGCGCACCAACCCCGATTACACCGGTGAGCTGCAGCCGATCCAGGGTCAGTACGATGTTAAGGACGACGCGAGCTTCAGCAACGACAGCGGCTCGGTCACCGTGGACTACGACGTGGCCGAGGCGACCAATGTGTTCCTGCGCTGGGCGACCGGGCTATCGCAGCGGCGGCTTCAACGGCGAGGTTTTCGGCGACCAGTTTGAAGAGGAGACCATCGAGCAGTGGGAACTGGGCTTCAAGTCGGATGTCATCCCCGCGGTGCTGCGTGTCAACGGCGCTATTTTCACCTACACCTACGACGACCTGCAGGTGAGCCAGATTACCGTCAGCGAGAGTGGTCAGACCTCGTCCTTTATCGGCAACGCCGGCAAGGCGGAGCGCTGGGGTGGCGAACTGGAGGCGCAGTGGTTGCCGGTTGATGACGTCATGCTCAGCCTCAGCTACAGCCACATGGACGGTGATTTCGACGAATACGCCCCGCTCGAGGGACCCACCGTCAGCATCGATACCGATGACCTGGCCAAGCGCCCCTCGCCGGATAACATGGTCTCGGGCGTGGTGGACTGGGTGTTCGCCCGTACCGACTGGGCCGAGTTTATCGCCCATGGCGAGGTGCACTGGCAGAGCAAGAGCTATCCCGCCGCGCTGTGGACCGGAACCTACTCCAATGAACCCTTTGTGTTCCCCAACATCGAGCTGGATGCGCGCACCATCGTGAACATGCGGCTGGGTATGGAGGGCGTAGCCGTTGGCAATGGCACGCTGCGCGCCGGGCTCTGGGCCAAAAACCTGACGGATGAGGATTACGACACCTTTGGTATCAACTACGCCAGCCTCGGGCCTATCACCGCGCAGTACGGGATTGGCGTGAGCTACGGCCTGGACGTTACCTACGAGTTCTAAACCCTTCCGGGTCCCTCCTGCCGCGCCGCTAAAACGGCGCGGCTTTTTTTGCCAGGAAAGCTCTCTGAACTCGTTGAGAGCGTGGCGGGGCTGCAATTACTCAACGACCCGCAGTTTCCCTGCTTTCGCCTCATGGATCCGCGCATTCGCGAGGGCGGTGACAACCCGGAGCAGCGCTACCTGTTCGCAAAAAACGAAGCCGGTGTCGACTACCTTGTGTTCGGCAAGCTCGGTAATGCGACTCGCATCGAAGTGCAGTGAAGTGCGGTTACAATGGAGAGGCGGCGCACACGCTCAGTGCCACTGCTGGCACTGTGCCGGATTTTGCAGTGGGGCGGACTTCATCTGATCAAGATAGTGTGTGCCGCTGCATTCGTATATGGACGTGTCCCACCAATCCATCATGGCCTGCTTCAGTGGCTTTGGACATGGCGCGACGGGGCAAACCACAAGACGGATGGATGACAGGTCGTGGGCTGCGCGAAGTTCCGGCGGCAAGTTCAGCAGCTGCGTGAATTGCGCCGGCACCATGTAAGCGGTGGTGACACGGTAGCGCGCAATATCGCGGAGCATATCCTGCGGATTCCACTGATCTGCGAGTATGACCGCATGGCCGTAGTGCAGGGAATCCAGTACCCATGTCCGTACGCCCTGGTCGGCCAGCGTTAGGCCGCAATAGTGAACGTTGTTCTGTTCGGGCTCGATGCCGAAGGTGGCCAGGATAGAACATGGCCGGGTGCAGGACATGGGAGGTTTTGCTGGCCTGGCGCTGACCTTATCGCGGCGTTCACCTACGCTCTTGGCAAGCAGGTTTTCGTAAAGCTGGAATCCGTCTATTGACCCTGCCGAGAATGATTCATCGGTTGATAAGCCATTGATTGATATAAGGCTTTTAGCTGCATCACCGAGGCGTCCACGGCCGATAAGCAATTGTGGTAGCTCCCCCTCGAGGAAGTCAGCCCCGGTATTCGCTTCGCTCTCTGTCCCCAATGTCCAGAGTTCACTGCCAATACTTGCCGCAGCCAGGGCCAGGGCAATAAACTGTGCGCAGTTTGGCAAGATGAGCGCCAGGCATTCGCCGGGTGCGACTTCCCGTTGCACCAGGTCCTCGGCGAGGCGATTGCATTCCCGCTGCAATTCACCACGGCTCCAATGGCGCCCGCTGGGCTCAACCAGCGCGAGTCGATGGGGCGACTGACGGGCATGGTGCCAGAAGTCATGAGTCAGCATGGGATGCAGCGGAAAGCTCTCGGTATTTGGTATATGGTTCGCCCCATGGTAGTGTGCCGGGCGATTATAAGTAGAGCGCCAGCCGCCACATTTATGGACATAAACGGTCGCCGTTGATGTATGAGTGAAATTACCATCAGTGCAAAAAAATTTGTTCGCTTCTTTGATTACCTGGAGCGTATCGGTCTGGATGCGGTAGCTATTGGCGCTACGGTCAATCTGGTGCCTGCACGCATCGCGAAGCTGGATCCGGAGCAGCCGCTCCCCGCCCAGCAGTATTCCCGTCTGTACAGGGAAGGCGTGCAGCAAATGCAGCGACTCAAGACGCCACTGCCTTGGGGCGCGGGCCTGGGCAGTGAAGCCTTTGAGTTGATGTGTCATTGTGTCATCGCCGGCCGTACCCTGGGCGATGCCCTGCGGCTGGCGCAGCGTTACGACAGGCTGCTCTTCCCACTGGTAGGCCACAACATGCGCTTGCTGGATGAGCCGGGCGAGCCCTATGTCAAGTTGAGCTATCGTATAAACGTGGAGGAGGTCGATTCGATTCTGATTCCTCAGCAGTGGGATCGGGCGGCATCTAAAACTACGATCGTGCGCGCATCAGGGCTGACGGTATGGCACGCATTTTGCGGTTGGCTGACAGGTCGCGCACTGGAGGCCAAAGAGCTGCGGGTGGCCGCACCCTATGTTGGTCAGGAATATTATGAAGGGCTGGCCAATGTGTTCCGCTGCCCCATCTATTTTGACGCTGATGAGAATACCTTCAGTTTTCCCAGGGAAGACCTCGACCGGCGCGTGGTCCAGACCACAGAGTCACTGGCTGAGTTCCTCAAGCACAGCGTGTACCACCTGATTGCCTCGGAGAAAAAACCTGCCAGTACCAGCGCGGCAATCAAGTCGCTGGTCGGCGGTGAAATGCCACGCGGCCTGCCGTCGTTTGCGGCAGTAGCGTCAATGCTCTACATGTCGGAATCCAGCTTACGCCGGCGCCTGCAGCAGGAAGATACCAGTTATCAGGCCATCAAGGATGAAGTCCGCTGTGAAGTGGCTATCGATAAAATATTGAACGAAAATGCCAAGGTTGCTGATGTGGCCGAATTATTGGGTTTCACCGAGGCCAGCTCCTTCGTCCGCTCCTTCAAGAGTTGGACCGGGCAGACGCCCCGTGCATACAGGGAAAAAATGGTAGCGCTGAGCGATTCCCGATAGCCATCCGTTATCTGGCAGCCTGGTGGTAAACCCGGGGAGCCGGCTTCAGGCAATTGTGTAAGGTGTGGACCTACCCTTATTTCAATCCCGACCTCGAACCTCCTCCTACACCCCGGTGGTGGAAGATCCATCCTGGCGATTGCAGCAACACATCTGTACCGTAAACTTGATCAGTTGCGACTTTAGCAGATCGACAGCTGTACTTGCCGCCAGAATTACAGGAGACCAGAAATGCTCAATTCAAGATCAGGTTACGCCGGACCGTTGGTGTACCGCGCACGGCATTACGTTGCCGGCATACTGGCGGTAATCCCGATGTTTTTGCTGGCCTTGCCAGTGACCGCGACCGAGGGTGGAGAAGATGCCGAGGAGGTCAGTATCTTTTCACCGCCGCCAATAATCTACGATGCCCCCTCGCCGCTGATTACCAATATTCCCAACCGCGATATCCAGTCGTTAAACGGCAACTGGAATGTGGTCATCGACAAGCTGGGAACAGGGGAGCGGGGCATTCTCGGGAAAGGCTACTATGCCAACGCCAAGCAAGTCTCAGGAATGGAATTGATAGAGTACTCCTTTGACGAACGCCAGCAACTCAAGGTGCCAGGGGACTGGAACTCGCAGCAGGAGCGGCTGTTTTTCTATGACGGTTCAGTCTGGTACCAGCGGGCCTTTGCAGCCCAGCCCCGTCGCGGTGAGCGTTATTTCCTGTATTTTGGCGGCGCTAACTTCACCACCACGGTTTACCTGAATGGTGCGGCGCTCGGGCAGCACAAGGGCGGTTATACGCCCTTCGATTTTGAGGTGACAGATTTACTTAAAGCGGGTGATAACGACTTGGTTGTGAGGGTGGACAACACCCTTGACCGTTCCAGTATCCCGACTATGCGCACCGACTGGTGGCAGTACGGCGGTATCACTCGTGATGTAAGCCTGGTGATGGTCCCTGATACCTTTATCCGACAGTTCCATGTGTGGTTGGCCGATTTCGAAAACGGAGATATTCGCGGCTGGGCGCAGGTGGAGGGCGCCGACCCCGGCACCGAGGTCACACTGACCATCAACGAGCTCAAAGTATCCGCCACGGCCAATACTGATGTGAATGGGCGAGCGGAGTTTCAGCTGAGTGCCAGCCCCCGGCTCTGGTCTCCCGAGGATCCGGTCTTGTACGAGGTCAGTGTCTCCGTCGCAGAGGATACCAGCATCGACCGCGTAGGCTTTCGCACCCTGCGTCGTGAAGGCGGTCAGATTTTGCTGAATGGCAAACCGGTATTCCTGCGCGGCATCAGTATGCACGAGGAAACCGTGCTGGGAGAGGGTGTGGCGACATCAAGAGCCGATGCAGAAGCTTCCTTCAAACTTGCTAAGCAATTGGGCGCTAATTTCGTGCGCCTGGCCCACTACCCGCATAACGAGCACACTGTTCGCCTGGCGGATGAGCTTGGCCTGATGCTGTGGTCCGAGATTCCGGTGTACTGGGCTATCGACTGGCGCAATGAGGACACTCGCAAGCTGGCCAACAGCATGATGTCGGAAATGGTGCAGCGCGATCTTAACCGAGCCGCTATTGTTATCTGGTCACTGGGCAACGAAACCCCGATAAGCGAGTCGCGCACGGCCTTTATGGCGACCGAAGCCGCTACCGTCAAAGCGCTGGACCACAGCGGCAGGTTGTTGGCAGCCGCGCTCATTGGCAACCCGGAAGATGAATTGCGTGAAGTCGCCAAGCATGTAGTGGTGGCGCTGCTCAAGGACCCCGATGTCAGCCTGGAAGACAAGGCTAGGCTGGTGGTCTTTATCGGCAAGGAACTGGTCACCAGCAAGCTGGTAGATGAGGAATCCGGTGCAGATACCCCGGCGGTAGGCGAAAAACCCGAACCGGAGCCAGCCGAGGCCGGAGAAATTCTGGTTGAGCTCAATGACCCGCTGGGTGAGATTGTCGATGTGGTGGGCTACAACCAATACTTCGGCTGGTACTACTCAGCAGCGTTTGCGGCCAATTTGCCCGCTAGCGAGGCCGATATTCGCCGCGTAATGCTCAGAGACATCATGCCGCGTCTGCGGTTCAGCAACAGCTATGGCAAACCCATGGTTATTTCCGAATTTGGCGCCGGTGCCAAGGCAGGGTTCCGTTCATCCGAAGCGCTGCTGTGGTCGGAGGAGTACCAGGCCAAGGTCTACGAGCGACAGATCGATATGTTGCAGCGCAGCCCCTTGATCCAGGGGATGTCGCCCTGGGTGCTGAAAGACTTCAGGACCGCACTGCGCCCGCTCAATGGTATCCAGGAGTTCCGTAACCGCAAGGGTCTGGTAGATGAGCAGGGTAATCGCAAACTCGCCTTCGATGTGTTGCGTCAGTACTACGAGTCGTTACCCGGGGAGTGATGCCAGACCTGGACTGCCCTGCGGTAGATTACTGATGAAGCGTTAGCTCGACGCCAGTTGTTGCACCAGCTGGCGCGCGTCGAGGATCGCACCGTCGATATAGCCTATGTCGCGGCAGTCGCCAATCCGGTGGATCTGGGTACCGCTGCCGGCGAGTTGTTCTTCCAGGCTAACGTCACCCTCGGCGCCCATGGCGATGATGACCTGCTTGCAGGCCAGTTCCCTTTGTTCTCCCTTCAGCGTGTAGCACACCCTGTCTGCAGCGATTTCGGTGACCTGCGCGCCCCGGTGGATTTCAACGCCGTGCTCCCTTAGCATGTGTAAGACCCTGGCGCGCCGCACGATGGCAAGTTCTGCTCCCAGGGAGGGGCCGGGCTCCAGTACTGTCACCTTGCGACGCCGCTCCACCAGATACTCGGCCAGTTCAAGTCCCACCAGGCCTCCACCAATGACGACCACCTCCCCGGCGATGGGCATCCACAGTTTGCTCAGAAAACGCATCAGTTTGATGTTGCGCAGCAGCTGGATCATGCGTGCACAGAACAGCATCAGGCGGTATACCGGGTTGAGCTTGGCTATGCCATCGGGATTGTTGCCCATCAGCACGCCGCGCAACTGGTCCCCGTCAAATACATGGCGTTGGTTCTTGCCAGGTATCGGGGGGGCCGTGCGAATGGCGCCGGTGGCCAGAATGACATGATCGGCATTCTCGGCGGCAATATTGTCCCGGGTCGCGGTCTTGCCCATTTGAATGTCGATGGGCAGGGCTCTGACGGCCCCGGCCAGGTAGTGGACCAGGCGTTCGTTGGGCTCGTAGGCCAGGGCGGCGATACGGGCGGTGCCCCCCAGGTCCTTTTCCTTTTCCCACAGGCTCACCCGGTGACCTTGCTCGGCCAGCATCCGCGCCGCCTCCATACCGCCGGGACCGCCACCAATGACCAGTATTTTCTTACTGTCGCCGCTGCGGGCGATGATATCGCCTTCGTATTCCCGGCCCATGCTGTGGTTGACGGCACAACACATGGGCTGGTTGATGAAGATCTTGCTGACACAGATATAGCAGTAGATACACGGGCGAATACTGTCCGGCCTGCCCGCCGCCAGCTTGTTGGGCAGGTCCGGATCTGCCAGCAGCTTGCGGCCCATGGCCAGGAAATCGAAATCTCCCGCGGCGAGGTGGCGTTCGCCGACCTCCGGGTCGATCCGACCCACGCCGATCACCGGGATGCCGACCGCTTTCTTCACCGCTATGGCGAAGTCAACGAAGCCGCCTGGTTCGTGCACCAGCGGCGCCTCGGTAAAGGCGATGGCGTGGGCGGTATTGCCGTAGGCGCTGACGTCGATGGCGTCGGCCCCGGCTTGCTCGCACAAGCGGGAAGTTACCACGCAGTCGGCGAGTTCGATGCCGCCTTCAACCCGGTATTCCCTGGCGTCCAGTCGCACCAGGATGGCGAAATCCTTCGATGTTGCGGCGCGAATTGCCCCGATCACCTCGAGCAGAAAGCGTGCCCGGTTTTCGCGGGATCCGCCGTATTGATCGGTCCGCTTGTTGGTGTAGGGTGAAAGAAAAGTGGCCAGCAGGTAACCGTGGCCGGCGTGAATTTCCACGCCGTCGAAGCCCGCCTGCCTGGCCCGGACCGCTGCCGCCGCAAACTCGGCGACCGTATCGGCGATATGGGCCGCGGTCATCTCGTAGTATTGGGGGCCCTTGCCATCCGGCCCTGCCGCCTTGATGAAGTGACCGACCTCTTCCTGGGTCAGCACTTTGAACATATTGCTGCCGCCGGGCTTGAGGGGGGAGGGTAGCGGGATCGGGCGCCCGGCCGCGGTATCCTCCTGCGCCATCTTGCCGCCGTGGTTGAGCTGGGCCACGATTTTGCTGCCGTGGCGGTGCACGCGCTCAGCCAGCTCGGTCAGTCCCGGGATAAACTCGTCCCGGGAGAAGGCCACGGTGTTGGGCATGGTGGACCCATTGGGCCAGCAGGCGGCGGAGGTTTCCAGCACCAGCAGGCCGGCGCCGCCTCTGGCCCTGGCCTCATAGTAGGCGATGAGCCGCTCGGTGCAGTGCCCGTCTGCCGCCGCGAAGTTAGAGCCCATGGCGGCCAGAATGATACGGTTGCGGAGTTTCATGCCACCGATATGGCCTGGGGATAGCAGATGGCGGTACTGCAGCGACATTGGACCGTTACCTACAAAAAAGGAGGGCAATGGCGGATATTGAGGCTGCGCGAGATTTCTCAAAATGACGTTAGAGTTCTAATTGATAGACAATTGCGTTCCGGCGAGAGGGCTTGTGGTGAAACTGGCGCCCGCTACGGCCGTGTCGGCACCTGCATTGCGAACGGCCGCCGGTCACCCCATGGGGTGTTCCAGGTCGCCCCGCAGCCTGCCGCTGACCTATTCTGCTAACAAATTCGGATCGACAGGCCATAGGCTTGTGATCCCCGCGCAGTAACATGGACAGCCTGGAATACGCTTGAGGGAGCTGACAATGTCAGGGGACGTCGCGGTACACATTCGAAAAGAAGTCTTGACCAATGGTATCAGTAACGCCGTCTTCAACGGCCTGGCTGCCTGGGCCTTGCTCAAGGACACCGAATGGATGCCCATGTGGGGCGAGCCGGGTATAGCGGTAGATATTACGGCCACCTCCGCCATCCTCCTGTTTATCGTCGCCCTGATCCTGATTCCCCTCAATCGCAGCAAGAGGCGCAAGGGCAAGGCGCCGGAATTCCATTGGGACAACAGCAAGGTACTGCACCGCTTTTTCCAGCGCTTTCCCAGGGGGCTGGTCGCCCGCGCATTCTGTTTTGCCGCACTCGGTATCGTGGTGGTGGCGCCGATCAGTTTTGTGCCCTATATCGTGCTGGGCGTCGAGGGTATGACGGGGCCCGCTTACGCCGTCGCCAAGGGTGTTTGGGCGGGCATCATGGCGGGCATAATGTGTATACCCATGATCCAAATGGGCCTTGCAGACGAAGTCAAAGTGCCGGCAAGGTAGGCCGCCCAATACGGCAGCCGGCAGCCCGAGGTCATTTGCGCTATCTCCCATGTGGTTTTTATCAGGCGAGACAGCCGGCCTGCTTTTTCGTGATATGCCCCTCCTGCAGCAGCCATCTTACGCTATCGCTGAGACTTTCATCCAACGGGCGGAAACTGAAATCCAGCTGTTGCCCGGTCTCGCTGCTGTCCATTGGCACCCATTGGGTGGCGTATACCATGGCTTCGTAACCCATGGGCACATCGAATTGCTTTACCCTTTTCAGCAGGTCTACCGCCGGTTACCATTACACGCATTGTTACTCACTCCATCATTATCCTGTCGGGCACCCACCGTTTAATGACGGGCTTCTGCTCTACTGCCTTCGTTGCGATTCTTTCCTGGTCGCGGCTTTCCTCTGGGCGACGGCACTTTTATTCACCGCTGCTTTCCCTTTTCTACTTGCCTTGTTTTTCACCAGTACATTTTTCTTTACCGGGGTTGCTACCTGGTAACGCTGCGCCACACTCTCTTTTAACGCCTTGAAAGAATTATCAAGGCATTGTCGATAGAATTCGGGGTCTGGCATGGCTTCACGATCAGCTATAGCTGATATCGACAATGTCCCGGCCATACTGAACACTGCGTGGAACAAGCCTCCACCCGCTGTCAGCAACCCCATGGGGTAGTATTGAACGAGCTGAGCGCCTGCACAGTACAGCGGGAATGGAGGGCCCATGACATTGGTGATAACACCGCAGCAGTTACCCATGGGCAATCTTTCGGTCATGCGCCCATTGACGTACCACCTGGCCACCCTTTTTGACAGCCATGGGTTGAATATGCCGGCCACTTTTATAGGGTCAGCCAGAGGAGTATCCACAAACTTCTTGGCACCGGTCATGCTGCGACTGATGGCCAGCAGGCGATCGACCGGCTCTTCGATATCGGTATGAATGAGGCTCATGATTGCCGCAATTTGATTATTGTCATCAGTCTGTGCACCTTTACCGCGGATATTCACCGGCATCGATGCGGCCAGGGACTCATCGGGTAATTCGCCGTGATGTTGCAGGTATTCGCGTAGTGCGCCAGCGACAACCGCAACGGCAATATCGTTAATGGTGGTGTCGGTTGCGCGTCGCATCGCTTTGAAATCATCCAGGCTAAACAAGCTGGCATCAAACACCCGGTGCGGGCCTACAGGCGCGTCAAACCGGGATTTGGGTGCTGATGGATAAGCGGGTAATTTCTCACTCCTGATGTCCAGCGCAGTTCTGATGAGGCCGCCGGCGAGCTTCAGCGTACCCTTTACAAGACCGACACTGGATGAAACATTATTGATGGCAGCATTGCGCAACAGCCTGGCGGGGGTAATAGCTACCGGCGCATAAGCTTGGTCCTCACCTGTCGTATCTTCAACAGGAATGGAGCGTGGGCTGGGCTCCAGGTCGTGCAGTGCCTGCATGAAAGATTGGCTGCCGGCGCCATCAATTAGCGAGTGGTGCATCTTGGTGTAAATCGCGAACGCGCCTTTCGGTAAACCTGGAATGTTGTCCAGCCCTTCTATAATGTAGCATTCCCACAGCGGGCGACTCATGTCGAGGGGACGAGCGTGCAAGCGAGCAGCCTGAATACACAGCTGGCGCCAGTCTCCCGGCTTTGGCAGGGCGATATGGCGCAGGTGAAACTCTGTATCGAAATTTTCGTCGATAACCCAGTAGGGTTTATCCAGTCCGAAAGGAACCTCAATCAGGCGCGTGCGCATGATGGGCATTTTTTTTAGACGTTGCTCGAAATTGGCGATCACCTCTTTGAAGCGAACAAAACCGCCCGGTGCTGTCGAAGGGTCGTAGATGCCGAAGCCGCCAATGTGTTGCGGCGTGTTGGCCTGCTCAAGGTTGATAAATGCAGAGTCCAGTGTACCCAGCTGCTTCATAAAATGTTTTCCTTTCACCCCAGGTGAACCGCTCGATTGGCCCACTGCGAGCTGCGCTAGTAATGCACACCCTTCAACAAGGCCGCGATGGCGACCTGCTCGCTGGAGGGTTCCATATGTTCAACCTGCTTGACACCCCGGGCCGCACTGGAGTCGTCGAACATGCGGAACGGGATATTCATGGCGGTCGCTGCCAGCTTTGGCGCAAGCAGATGCCAGATCTGGAACATCCTGCCCATGCCGGTAACGATACGACTGGGCTTATTAATGACGGCATCCACCACCATTTCCGCAGCCTGCTCCGGAGAGAGCGTCGGAGCGACATCATAGGCCTTGGTGGGCCCGATCATAGGCGTGCGCACCAGCGGCATATTGATGTTGGTGAAATGAGATGTTGCGATCACAGAATTCCGCTTCCGCACAGCGACTCCAGCCCTCCAGCGCCGACTTGGAGGCGATGTAGGCGGAGAAGCGGGCGGGCGGCCCGACCACGCCCATGGAGGAGATATTGATGATGTGGCCGCTGCGTCGCTCGCTCATTCCTGGTAGAACGCCCAAAGTCATGCGCAGGCAGCCAAAATAGTTCAGCTGCATGGTGCGCTCGAAATCGTGAAAGCGATCGTAGGAGTGTTCCACCGCCCGGCGAATGGAGCGTCCCGCGTTGTTGATCAGGATATCGACGCGCCCGTGGTCGGCCATCACCTGCGCCAGGAAGGCGTCGCAGGCCTCCATGTTAGCAATGTCGCAGCTGTAGATATGGGCCTCGCCCCCGACTTTCTCCACCTGGCGCTTGGCGTCCTCCAGGGTCTCCAGGGTACGTCCGCTCAGGATCACCTTTGCCCCGGCCTCTCCCAGGCGAATGGCCGTGGCCAGGCCGATGCCCGTGCCGCCGCCCGTAATGATTACCACCTTGCCCTCCACGTTGCCCCTCAGGGTGCGGTCGATGAACAGTTCGGGGTCCAGGTTGCGCTCCCAGTAATCCCACAGGCGCGTGGCATAACTCGCCAGTTTGGGCACGGTGATGCCGCTTCCCTGGAGGGCAATCTCCGCCTCCCGGTTGTCGTACCGGGTATTCCAGGTAAAGAAAACGGTGGCATCCACCGGCATGCCGATGCTTTCCATGGCGGTGGCCAGCAGTCGCTTGACGGGCGGCAGCTTGGATAGGGTTGCAATCAGGCTGGAGGGAAGAAAGGAAAATATTTTTGTATCGAGCCGCAAGGCGAAGCGCGGGGCCTTGGCGGCCTCAGCGAAAATGTTCATCATCTCCCCGGCGGAGTAATGATCCGGGTTGGTCAGGTGGAAAGCCCGGTAGTCGCAGCCATCCCGGTGGGCGATGTGGTCCATGGCGGCGACCACATAGTCCACCGGTACGATATTGAAGCAGCCCATGTCGACAGTGATGAGCGGAAACCAGGGCGGCAGCGCCTTGCGCAGCTTCGCCAGGGTGGGGAAGCTGTAGTAGGGGCCGTCGGTCTTGTCGATTTCGCCGGTTTCGGAGTGGCCGACCACGGAAGCGGGGCGGTACACCCGCCAGGGGATGGTGCACTCCTGGCGCACCACTTCCTCGGAGTCGTGCTTGGTGCGAAAATACGGGTGGCTCAGTTCGCCGGCCTCCTTGAACATGCCCTCGCGAAACGTACCCTCGTATTTGCCCCCCACCGCGATGGAACTGGTGTGTTGGAAGCACCTGGCCCGCAGGTCCTCGGCACACTTCACCGCGTTGCGGGTGCCCTCGACGTTGGCTATCTGCTGGCTCTCCGCCGACGCCTCCAGATCGTAAATGGCGGCCACGTGGAAGAAATGGCCGATTTTGCCGCGCAATTTAGCCCGCTCGTCATCAGCAATGCCCAGCAGTGGTTCTCCCAGGTTGCCGTACACCGGCACGATGCGCTTGGCGCCCGCAGGGTAGCGTTGTTTGAGGGCCTCCAGTTTGTGTTCGGAGCCCGCCCTGAGCAGCACGTAGACGGTGCCCTTGCGCTGCAACAGTTTTTCGACGAGAAACTTGCCGATAAAGCCGGTGGCGCCGGTGACGAAGTAATTCATGACCTTTCTCCTTTGCATTATTTTCAGGGAGTTCCCCGCATCGAGGGTCTTCAGGTTTTCAATAGCAGTTTGGTGAGTCCATCACACAGCGCCAATGGCACATAGTTTCAAAATGGATTGGCCGATATCTCGAATCGGCAAAGCGCCCAGTGCTTGGTGTCAAGGGCGCGAAAATAGCGGGCCTTGAGTTGCTTCATTTTCTCGATTTCAACTAGTTTTTTCACGAGCAGCCTCCCGCATTTCCCAGGCTGCTACTGTACGACTCGAGCGGCAGACTCTGAAGATCCTCAGAGATCAATTTTGTTAACAATTCAGTTCGAAAGATGGATAGGTGCATGTTGCCAACGCGTGACCCCCCTTCATGCTTCATCTGGAGCTGCTGCCCAGCAGCGCCGCGAAGCTGTCGTGCCAGGCCAACGCTTACCAGCGGCAGGATGACCTGAGGCCTTGTGGACTAACAGAGTGAATTAATAAGGAAAAGCCCGGCGGTCACCCGCCGGAGTATTACCGAATGTCTGAATGAATCTATCCGGGTGTTTCAGGAGGCCTGCGGTGCATCGCGAGGGGAAACACCTCCAAAAACAACCGCGACGCGAAACGTAGCTATTAGCGTCCGGCAGTAAAGCTTCCAAGTGTAATTTCAGCTGCATGAGAGTTCGGTGGACTGAAATGTCTATGAGGTCGGGTGGTTTGGTCATACCCGGGGGTGTCTTATCCGTTTAGTGTGCGCGTTAAGTGAGTATAATCGCCCTGGCTTTGGTACGGGCGGGCGACGCTGAATTGGCGATATAAAGAGAGGGAATAATAATGGGAATCTACGCAATGACTGGCGGCGCCACGGGTATAGGCGCAGCTATCAAACAACGTCTTCGTGAAGAGGGCAATCAGGTAATTGTGGTCGACATAAAAGATGCCGACATCATCGCCGATCTGTCGAGTGCCGAAGGGCGGCAAGCCGCGGTTACGGCGATCAGGCAAGCGGCTGCCGGCGGTCTGGATGGACTCGTCACCTGCGCGGGCCTGGGTTCCAATGTGCCGGATCACCCGCTGATCACCCAGGTCAACTATTTTGGCACGGTCGAGCTGGTCGAGGGCCTCAAGGACCTGGTGGCTGCCAAACGGGGTGCCATTGTATTGATCTCATCCAATTCCGCGCCGATGAACAACAGCCCTGAATTCGTTGATTTATTGCTCAGCGGCGACGTAGAAAAAGCGACCAGCTTTTCCCAAACCATAGCAGCGCAGGAGGTCTACAGCGGGACTAAAAAAGCCGTCGCGCGCTGGATGCGAAGCAAGGCCGCCGACTACGCCGCCGCCGGTGTGCGAATGAACGCCGTCGCCCCCGGCTACACCCAGACACCGATGACGGAAAAGGTTGAGAACGATCCTGTCTATGGCCCCCATATCAAGGCGTTCATGGCCAGTATACCCGTGGGATTCCCGGGCAAGCCCGAAGACCAGGCAGCGGCAACCAGCTTTTTGCTGAGCCCCCAGGCCAGGTTTATCTGCGGCTCGGTGCTGTTTGTCGATGGTGGCCATGATGCCATGTTCAGACCGGATCAGGTATGACACAGCCATTAAGCCGTCGCGAGGTACTCAAAACCGCCATGACTCTGGCAGCGGTCGCCGGAACAGCCCCCGTACTGGGCCTGTCGGGGAGCACCGGCATGGGTTTTGAGGAATACCGGACTTACGATGCGTTGGGTCTGGCGCAACTGGTAAAAAAAGGCGATGTTTCAGCGCTGGAGCTTCTGGAAATCGCCATTGCCCGCAGTAATGCCGTCAATCCCAGTGTCAATTGCGTGGTCGAAGAGCTCTTCGATTATGCCAGGGCAGCTATAAAGGCGGGATTGCCGCAGGGCCCGTTTACGGGTGTGCCTTTCATGCTGAAGGATCTGGGCATGGCGCTGAAGGGAACTGTGACGACCAACGGTTCCCGCTTCTTTAAAGACGCGCGTATGGATTACAGCAGTACCGTGGTGGAGCGCTACCAGCGAGCCGGCCTGGTGATTTTTGGTAAAACTGCCAGCCCCGAATTTGGCGGCACTGGTACCACCGAGTCGATATTGTTCGGAGATACGCGCAACCCCTGGGACTTGAGCCGCAGCGCAGGAGGCTCTTCCGGAGGTTCAGCGGTGGCGGTTGCCACGGGCATTCTGCCCCTGGCCAATGCTACCGATGGTGGTGGGTCCATCCGGATACCCGCCTCCTGCTGCGGCTTATTCGGCATGAAGCCCAGCCGCGGCCGGGTACCCAGTGGCCCCATCGACCTGTCGTCCACAATGAGTGTTATCCATGCGGTCTCCCGCAGCGTTCGCGACAGCGCCGCGCTACTCGATGCCAGCGGCGGCCCGGAACCCGGACAAACCACGATTGCGCCACTGTCCCAGGGAAGTTACCTGGAAGCGGTGGCCAGAACCCCGCGAGCACTCAGGATCGGCCTGATTAGCACGCCGCTCACCCACAGCCCGGTAGATCCCGAGTGCAGCAGGGCGGCGGTCGATGCCGCAAAGCTCTGTGAAAATCTCGGTCACCGTGTGCAGGAGATACAGCTGCCTGTGGACCCCCGGGAATTTTTTGCCAGCACTCGCATTATCATGGGCACGGGAACGGTCATGCGGGTGGCGAATCGCGAACAGCAGTTGGGCAGGAAAGTCACTGAAAACGACCTGGAACCCATTATCTGGCAGCGCTACCAGAGCTCGCGGGCGTATACGGCGGAGCAGTTGGCGCAGGCGGAGCATGGCGTGGAGAGGGCCGCGCAACAGATGGCCTTGCTGCAACAGGACTACGACATCCTGTTGTCGCCGACCCTGGCCGCGCCGCCAGTAAAACTGGGCAAACTGAGCCTGAACCAGGACAATGCCGCCTATGAGAAGGAGGCGATCAATATCTCGGCCTTTACCCTGCTCTATAACGCCACCGGCCAGCCCGCGATGTCCGTGCCGCTGCACTGGACCCCCGACGGCCTGCCCGTGGGAGTAATGTTCGCGGGGCGCTTCGGCGACGAGGGCTTGTTGTTCCAACTCGCGGGGCAACTGGAACAGGCCAGTCCCTGGTTCAATAAATTGGCGCCGCTTTGAGCCCGGTGTATCTTGCTTCAATCGCCGTCTTGCGAAAATCCGGGTTAAGCGGCAATTTCCGCCGTGACATAAAGGAAAGTCCCGCGATCGGCGGGTCCCGAAAGTCGGTTAGCGTTGCACTGCCATTCACACCACGTACTGGAGCAGGCTGATGTCAGAAATCAAGCAGGAATTCGACGCCGTCATGGCGCAACTGACCGCCCCGGGGGCGCCTTTTGAACTGGCCGGAAGTGACGAGTCGGGCCATTACTACGCGAAGGCGCCGGCCAACCTGGCTGTGGCCCTCGCGGTGGCCCGCCAGCATGGTGACCGCGAGTTCCTGGTCTATGAGGGTGAGCGCCGCAGTTTCAATGACCTGATGGATGAGGCAGATGCCATCGGCGCGGCGCTGCAGGCCCGCGGGGTCAGGCCCGGGGAGCGGGTGGCCCTGGCAATGCGCAATTACCCGGAGTGGATGGCCATATTTATCGGGGTAATCTCGATCGGGGCGGTCATCGTCCCGGTAAACAGCTGGGGCAAGCCCGTCGATATCGCCTATACCGTGGAGGACTGCGGCGCGCGCCTGGCGTTCTGTGACCAACAGCGCTACGACGGTGTGGCTGAGCTGTTCCGGGACCAGGGTATCGACGCGATCATCGCCCGTCCCGCCAAGGGGGAGGACCCCAATGGCCTGGATGCGTTTGTGGCGGATTTTCGGGGCAGGGCGCCAGCGCCGGTGGACATCGACCCGGAGGACCTGGCGATGATCATGTACACCTCCGGTACCAGCGGCAAGCCCAAGGGAGCTGCCTCCACGCACCGGGCCATCTGCCAGGCGCTGTACAATATGGAATGTGCCGCCATCGCGGCAGCCATGTGCAATGGCGAACTGATCAAGCAGATGCTGGGGCGGGGATTCGAGCCGACCTCGCTGCTGGCCGTGCCCCTGTTCCACGTCAGTGGCTGCCATGCGCAGTTCCTCGCCAACCTGCGCGGTGGCCGCCGCATCGTGATGATGTACAAGTGGGATGTGGACCGGGCCCTGGAATACATCGAGAAGGAACGCATTACCACCATCGCCGCCGCGCCCTCCATGCTGCTGGATTTGCTGGAGGCGCCCCGATTCGGCCAGACCGACACCAGCAGCCTGTTCTCCCTGGGTATCGGTGGCGCCGCCACCCCGCCCAGGGTGAGTAAATTGCTGTACGAGAAACTGCCGCAGAATTTCAGCGGCACCGGCTGGGGCATGACCGAGACCAACGCCCAGGGCGCATCCCTTACCGGCAAGGCGTTTCACGTCAAACCGGGCAGCGCCGGTTTCCCGCATCCCATCGTCGATATCCGCATCTGCGACGAAGAGGGCAACACTCTGCCATCCGGGGATACCGGGGAAATCTGGGTGCGCAGTTGCGCCAATATTCGCGAATACTGGCATCGCCCGGAGGTCAACGCTGAGGAAATCCGCGATGGCTGGCTCAAGACCGGTGATATCGGCTACCTGGATGATGACGGCTTCCTGTACCTGGCGGACCGGGCCAAGGACATGATCATCCGCGGGGGAGAGAATATCTATCCGATCGAGATCGAGAACGAATTGCTGGAACTGGATGAGGTCAAGGAGGTGGCCGCCATCGGCCTGCCCCACGAGCGCCTTGGGGAGGAAGTTGCCGTGGTGGTCCACCTGCACCTGAACGACTCCCTCGGTATTGAGCAACTGCTGGAGTATGCCAGGGGCAGGCTGGCGGCCTACAAGGTTCCCTCCCGGGTGTTTTTCAGCGAGGAGGCGCTGCCCCGCAATGCCACCAACAAGGTGCTGAAGGCGTTACTGAAGGAGAAGTATGCCGCTGTTTTGAAGGAGGGTGATTAGTCGATGGGTGCGGCGCAATGTTCGGGACAGTGGCACCACGCCCACCCTGATGGGAGACCGGTACGTCACCATCACCGATAACGCCGACGGCCGTATCAACCTGGTGGTTTATCACCGGCGCCAGGACTACAACGGCCCTCGGCAGGTTTGCGCCGTGCCGCTGTTTGATCGCGATCACTCGGTGACTGACAACTCGGTGATCGCCCTCAACCGCTCGATCCTGATCGAGAATAACGCCGGTTACACCAGCGCCTACGAACAACGGGATTGGAGCAATACCGCCGGCGGCATCATGCGCGTCGATATGCGTGATGACGAGAGCGGCTGCGAGGTCTTGTGGCATTCCAGCGAACGCTCCCCCTCCGTGGTAGCCAAGCTCTCCGCCGGCACCGGCCTGGGGTACTTCTACTGAGCCCATGCTTGTGGGGCGCGACGGGTTCGCCGCTAATCGGACGGGGGACAGAAGCGCTGTGGCGCCCCCGCACAGTCGCCGCTGACCGGGCAAGCCGTGGTAAAGCTGAATATGGCGCCGGGGCCAAACAGGTTGTTATACGCAAGGCATACCGCTGCCTGGCCGCCAAGCGCGGTGCCGTCCCCTGCCAATTGCCGCAGGACATCAACCCGTTCCCGGCTGCCGCTGTGCATGCGTATACCACCGTCTGCCTGCGTGTCGAACACCAGGTACTCTCCTTCTCCCTGCCAGCGTGACCATGGGGGCAGGTCCTGAGCCCTGCCCCTGCCCGGGTCACCGGTATACGCAAACCGCGCCCAATAGGAAGACATTGCCCGACCCAGGGGTGCGGCACCAGTGATATTGTCTTCATCGATCAGGTCAAAGGGCAGGTAGGTCATCTCGTTGTCCATATCGTTGAAAACGAATGGAATTTCGAAACTGTGGGAGGCGCCCAGTAAGGAGCGGAAGTCCAACAGCCAGTTGGCCGGCACCTCGTCCCAATCGAAGCGGTAGACAAATACATCCCGGTGTCCCGCCTGGTGCATGGCGCTGGCGGGCTCATCGGCGCCGATGGCCTTCCACATTTGCGACCCATAGCCTGTGACCCGATCGTACAAGGCCTGATCGATTACCCGGGGCAGAACGCCAAACCGCAACCTGGTGTAATCGGGATTGCGGATCATCATGGTTTTCATTTCGTCGCGGTTGGTTCCCAGAATCACTGGTACGCGATTGAACTTGCCGTGCTGCAGTTGGTGCAAGGGGTCACCCGCCGGCAGGACTACACCATCACGCAACAACCATGGGATGGCGTATATGCCGGAATCGCCACCCTGCATCTGGGCCAGCAACTCCTGGGGGGTTTTGGCGCGAAGATAGGTCATGATCGCACTGCTGTCCCACTGCGCCAGCAGCTGTCTGGCCTGTTCCCGGTCTATGGCCATGGCATCTGCCTGGATCAGGCGCAACAGCAACTCGGTAGAGCTGTTCTCGTGTCCGGGTTGCGCAGCGTCCACCGGGTTTTCGGCCCGGGCCAGGTCATTGGTAATGAGCATGCCGCTCTGGCTGATAGCCCTGTGGAACAGCCCGTTCGCCAGTGGGGACAGCAGCAGGGCATAGGTGTTGATGCCCCCGGCAGACTCACCAAAAACCGTGACATTGCCGGCATCGCCGCCAAAGGCATGAATATTGTCCCGTACCCATTGCAGGGCGGCGATGGTATCCAGTGTGCCGAAGTTGCCGGAGGCGTCCAGCTCGTTGGCGGCCTGTTCGCGCAAGGCGGGGTGGTTAAACCAGCCCAGCATCCCGAGTCGGTAGGCGATACTGACAGTGACCACCTGTTCGCGCCCCGCCAGGTTGCGAACCGCCGAATAAAGGTCCGCGGACCCCACGGTATTACCTCCACCATGTAACCAGACCATAACCGGCAGCGGTTTGTCACCGGCAGACCATGATTTTGGCGCTGAGACATTCAGGTACAGGCAGTCCTCGTCACCAAGCCAGGGTTCGCCCGTGTCATTGACCTGGGGAATGGGCAACTGCGGACACATGGGGGCAAAGCCTAACGCGTGCAGGTTCCCCTGCCAGGCCTGCGGTGGCTGGGGCGCTCGCCAGCGCAATTCCGCAACCGGCGCCGCGGCATAGGGGATACCCAACCATGACCAGGTGTCATGCCGGTCGGCGAAACCCAGGACCGAGCCGCTACCGATCTGCCGCAGGGATTCCGGGGCGGGAACCGGCAGCTCAGGCCCCCTGCTACAGGCATACAGTAGGGAAAGGGCCGATAGCAAAACAGCGAAACCCGATTTAGCCATGAAGGTTCAATACTCCGATTATGGGCTGCTGAATTCCCAGCTTGGTGATTCCAGCCTGAATTGTCATTTCCGCCGGTTTACCGAACTGGAATGATCCGCACTACTTGCCGCCAGGCACCGCGTGCGCTCCAACTACCTGATCAACCAGGTAGCAGACTTTTTGGAATGGCTCTACCCCACTCGCGCCATAAACTAGCGTGCGCGGTAGTTGTTTGTCGATGGTGACTGTACCAGAAACACGTCGCGCCCCGAGCTCATTGGCCGCTACAAATCAGTTCCGGGACTGCATGATGGAATTCAACGGATCGGGCTCCATCTGGCCGATATATCCTCTGGACTTATATGGTTATCAAACTGACGGTTTATGTCTATCCACTGATTCGGCCAGTCCGCTAGGCTGGAATACGTATAGGGCGTCCTGAATCTGCTTTTAAGGTCCAGGACTGATCATGGTTGGTTTTGCCGACATGCCCCTAAAGCCACGGCAGTGGAAACTTTGGAGATCATCCTATGAACCGTCCCCGATACGCCAACAAGTCGCGCGCGGCAATGAAAATTGAACGGGAGCTGCTAGAGGCCGATAGTTATGCGAGGTGGTTTGAGCTTGCGCGGGAATACGACAGGGAAACCGGCGCGGAGCAGTGGCGCCATGATGACGAATCCCGATTGTACGACCATTCCCGAATCAAAACCCGGGTGCAAAGGCTTCGCAAGTTGCGCAGGAAGGGGGATGATCACGGCCTGTTGTTTGCGTTGAATGAGGGTATTCACGGCAATATTGACGGCATCGGGCAGGCCAAGCTGTACCAGCGCGCCAAGTGCGGTACGAAAGTCCTTATCGAAGACTACATCAGTGAAATCAGCGACTCACTGGAGCATCTGTCACCCCGGGAGCTGGAGAGCGTTCCCTGGGCTGAGCGGGTCGAGTTTTTTCAGCGGGCCAGCCATTGTTACGGCCGCACAGCGCTGATGCTGAGCGGCGGCGGGACACTGGGCTACTTTCATTTTGGGGTACTTAAATCCCTGATTGAACAGGGCTTGTGTCCGGTAGTCATCTCGGGTGCCAGCGCCGGCGCCTTTGTCGCCGCGGTCGTGGGTACCCGGCGCGATGCCGAATACCTCGAACTTTTTGCCAATAATTTTCTCGCAAGGGCGTTAACTGAAAACAGAAAAAATATCAAAATTGGCTTTGGCATGAGCAATGATATTGATATGCGGGTGATCAAACAGGAAATGGCCCGAATGATCCCCGATATGACCTTTCTGGAGGCCTATGAAAAAACCGGTCGCAGTATCAACATAACCATATCACCTGCCGAGACAAGGCAGACCTCGCGATTGCTGAATCATATTGCCTCGCCCAATGTCACCATTCGCTCGGCCGTCCTGGCCAGTTCCGCGCTGCCCGGGGTGTTCCCGCCGGTCCAGCTCGAGAGCCGTAACGTCCATGGCAAGGTCGTGCCCTACCTGTCCGTCCCGCCGCTGGATCGATGGCTCGTTTTCCCAGGATTTGCCCGCCAAGAGACTGGCCCGGATGTACGGGGTCAATCATTTCATTGTCAGCCAGGTGATGCCCGGAGTGGGCCGCGAACGAAACTTGAGGCCGGGAATCCGCAAGATTACCTCTGACGCATCGGTTGCCGCCACCAAGGAGATCGTGCGGGGCTGCCTCGATTTCATTCAGCGTTACGCCACCGTCGGGCCCAGGCTGGGCATAGCCCTGAATACGCTTAATTCCCTGATCGACCAGCAGTTTACCGGTGATATCAATATATATCCCGGCTACGGCCTTTCCGGCCTGGGAATGACTCTAAAAATGCTGTCCGAGGACGAGATGGTAGAATTGATAAAAGCGGGCGAGCGCGCCACCTGGCCGAAGATTCCGGCCATAGGTACAACGACGCGGATAGGAAGAACCCTGGATAGCATACTTCACGCCTTTGAGGTGGAGGAGATGCACTGGCTCAAGAGAGCGAGAAAGGCCGGCTGATACTTCCCGATCAGCCCATATAGGCCTGCCCACCATCAACGGCGATACTCTGGCCGCTGATATAGGACGATTCCGGGCCGCATAACATGGCCACGAATTCACCGATGTCCGTCTCACAGTCGCCGACTCGCTTCAGGGGTATGCCCTGTACAAACGCGGCGGCCTCCTCTGGATGCCTCTCCATCCACTTTTTCAGCGCGGGAGAGCTGGCGTGGGGCAGTATGCAGTTGGCCCGGATGTTGGCCGGGCCCCACTCGCTTGCCGCCGCCCTGGTCAGCGCGCGTATGGCTTCCTTTTCGGCGGCATACACGCCGTAATTGCTCATATCCCAGCGTTTTGCCGCGGTACTGGCCAGGTTGATGATCGAGCCACCCTGGCGGCTGAGGTAGGGGTGACAGAGCTGCATGAGGCGCAGGGTCGCAATCGGGCCGACCAGGAAGGCGTTCATCACCTGGTCGTGCTGTTGCGCCAGCAGGGGCCCCGGCGAGGTGCTCACCGCGTTGTTGACCAGGATGTGGATTCCCCCGAATCGCTCGACGGTCGCCGCCACGGTACGTTCCAGATCCGTCGCCTGGGCGACATCGCAGGCCAGGGCGATGGCTTCGGTGCCGAAGCGGTTCGCGATCAGTTCACAGGTCTGCTCACATTTCGAAACGGTGCGGCCCGCCGCCGCTATCCTGACCCCGCGCCTGGCCAGTGCCAGTGCGATGCCCTGCCCGATACCCTGGCCCGCACCGGTGATCAGCGCGACCTTGTCTTTCAGCATAGTGTGCTACCCCGATAGTTCTGCTTCCACGGGCCCCAACATAGGCCACGCCCTGTGGTGTTAAAAGGACAAAAGCCGTCTATCGACTGGACAAATTACGCCGTTGTCACTTCACCATATAGCCGCCATCGCTGACCAGTGTGGCCCCGGTGGTAAAGGCGGACATGTCACTGGCCAGGTAGAGTATCGGGCCGAGGATCTCCTCAGTTGCCGCCACCCGCTGCTGCAGGGAGGCGTCGATGGCGCCCTGCAGGTAGCCCGGGATGTTGGCGGCGCTGTCGAACATGTCGGAGTGGTAGCTGCCGGGGGCGAGGTCGTTGACCCGGATGCCCAGCGGCGCCCATTCCGCCGCCATCACCCTGGTCAGGGCGTGCAGTGCGGCCTTGGTGGCGGAGTAGAAGCCCTGGTAAGGGGAGGGCTTCAGCCCGCCGACCGATATGACGTTGATGATGGAACCGCCCCCGTGCCCGGCCATCCGCGGGGCTAAGCGGGAAGCCAGGTACCAGGGGCCCTTCGTGTTCACGTCAAACAGCTTCTGGAACAATTCCGGGGTCAGGTCAGAGAGCAGACCGAGGGACGGGTTGATACCGGCGTTGTTGATGAGAATATCAACGCGCCCGAAACGCTCGTAGGCGGTTTCTATGAGGCGGTCCAGGTCTTCGATGGTGCCGGCGTGTGCGGCCACGGCGAGCGCCTTGCGGCCGCGACTCTCCACCTCCCGCGCCACCCGCTCGCAATTCTCGAGGCGGCGGCTGGCGACGATCACATCGGCGCCGGCATCCGCCAGGCCAAGGCACATGGCCCTGCCCAAGCCGCGGCTGCCGCCGGTTACCAGTGCGACTTTTCCGGTCAGATCAATGGCGTGCATGTGGGGATTCCCCTGCGGTTTTAGCTGTACTGGCGCGTCCTGAAATGGATCTGAACCAGGCCGCGGTGAGTGGTTAGTGTATGGTATCAATACCTTGCCTGCCAGAAGCTGCCCGCAGCAGCCCCCTGCGCAGTAACGCTGGGGCGGTGCCTTCGTCTTCCTGACATAATATGCCCATTGAAGTGGCTGCAAGCGCTAACGACGACAGCGGCTGAAGACGCGATAATCGGGCGATTGATACTTTCTACTGGAGTGGATACCTATGAGTGAAGGCGGCAGCGTGTACAACAAGGTCGAAATGGGTGTGCAGCGTTTCGGCGAGAATGGCTACGAGGTCATTCTGGTGGACGCTCCGGCCGAGGGGGTCAGGCGCATAACGCTCAACCGGCCCGACAAACGCAATGCCCTGAACCATGCGCTGCGTGGCGAGCTGCTGCATGCCCTGCAGCAGGGTGACCGCGACGAGGGCGTCAGGGTGCAGATCGTGCGGGGCGCGGGCAGCAGCTTCTCCGCCGGGTATGACCTGGGTGGCGGCAATGAGGGCTACGGCTACCCCTTTCACACGGCGGGTGGCGATGGCCAGTGGCCCCGGCACGTCACCGAGGGCTGGATGGGAATATGGGACCTGGCGAAGCCGGTCATCGCCCAGGTGCACGGTTACTGCCTGGCGGGCGGCAGCGAACTGGCCACCGGCTGCGATCTCGTCTATATGGCCGACAATGCGAAAATGGGCTATCCGGCGGTACGTTTCGGTACGCCGGATATGCAGTTCCACCCCTGGCTCGTGGGCATGCGCAAGGGCATGGAAATGCTGCTGACCGGGGATTCCCTGTCGGGCGTCGAATGCGCGGCACGGGGTTGGGCCACGGCCAGTTTTCCCCAGGAGGAACTGGAGCAGAAGGTGCTCGATATCGCCACCAGGATAGCCCTGCTGCCCCCGGACATCGTCCAGCTCAACAAGCGGGCGGTGCACCGGCAGATGGAAGTGATGGGGCTGCGCCAGGGTATCCGCGCGGGGACGGAGCTGTGCGCCCTGGGCGTCCACCAGGTCTCTTTCAAGCGCTTTATTGGCGAGATCGAGTCCAAGGGTCTGACCTCGGCCCTGCAACAGCGGGATGAAAAGTTCGGGGACTATCGCACCGGGCACGGCAAGGATGACGGCTGAGCCGACCGCCGTCCGGCCGCCGCTGCCGGCCGCGCAACGCAACAGGGGAGTTGAGTTATGAGATTGCAGAACAAGGTCGCCATCATCACCGGCGCGGGGCAGGGCATAGGCGCTGTGACCGCCTGCCGCATGGCCGAGGAGGGCGCGAAGGTCGTGCTCGCCGCTCGCCGCCTGAACCTGCTGGAGGAGATTGTCGCCCGGATTGAGGCCGCCGGCGGTACCGCGATGGCCTGCAGCTGCGATGTGTCCGACGAGGAGGCCGTCCGGCAACTGGTGGCCACCACCGTGCAGGCCTACGGCAAGCTGGATATCGTGGTCAACAATGCGGTGCTGATGGTGCCGGGAATGCTGGCCAACCACAGCACCAAAGCCTGGCACCAGAATTTCCGGGTGTCCCTGGATGGCGCCATGTTCCTGATGCGCGAATCCTTCACCCAGCTCAGGGCCAATGGTGGCGCGGTCGTCAACGTCGCTTCCGTGTGTGGCCTGCTGGGGTCGGTGGGCACCGCCGGTTACAGTGCGGCGAAAGCCGGCATGATAGCGCTGTCGCGCAATGCCGCCATCGAATGGGGCAAGCAGGGCGTGCGGGTCAATACTGTCGTCCCGGGCGTGTTCCTGACGCCGCCGACCCTGGGCCTGATGCCCGATGCCGCCGCCCAGGAGGCCACGGCGAAGTCCCTGCCGCTTGGGCGTATCGGCGATCCGGTAGAGTGCGCCAACGCTATCCTGTTCCTGGCCAGTGACGAGGCCTCCTATATCACCGGCGCCGAGCTGGTAGTGGATGGCGGGCGCACTGCGGAACTCAACACCGGCACGGCCAGCTGGGACTAGGAGGGAGCGATGGACAAGGATCTGCTGGCGCGGATCGACCGCCTGGAGTCGCTGGACGAAATTCGCCAGCTGCCGGCAAAGTATGCGCTGTCCCTGGACATGCGCGACATGGATGCCCATGTGAACCTGTTCGCGGCGGATATCCGCGTCAGTCGCGACAAGGTGGGGCGCGCCCACCTCAAGCGCTGGCTGGACGATACCCTGCGCCTGCAGTTCACCGGCACCTCCCACCACATCGGCAACCACATCATCGAGTTCGACGATCCGGACCACGCCCACGGGGTGGTGTATTCCAAGAATGAGCACGAGACCGGCAACGAGTGGGTCATCATGCAGATGCTGTACTGGGACAACTACGAGCGTATCGACGGCCGCTGGTATTTTCGCCGCCGCCTGCCCTGCTACTGGTATGCCACCGATCTCAACCGGCCACCGATAGGCGCCAACAAGATGCGCTGGCCCGACCGCGAGCCCTACGAGGGCGCCTACCACGATCTGTGGCCCTCCTGGCAAGAGTTCTGGGCCAAGCCACCGGACTGCGATGAGCCAGAGGTGGCGGCACCGGCGCCCCTGGATCAGTTTCTGAATACCATGCGGCGGGGCGCGGCTGAGCCCAGGATACGGGTGCGCTGAGCGTTGCTCTCCCAATAACAGGCAAGGGATCGTTATGACTATTTTTTCCGGCGTAAAACTGGGCGAGCTGGCCCTGGACAACCGCATCGTGATGGCGCCCATGACCCGCAGTCGTTCAGCTGCCGATGCGGTGCCCACGGCCATGATGGTGGACTACTACCGCCAGCGCGCCAGCGCCGGCCTGATTATCTCCGAGGGTATCGCCCCCAGCGCCGATGGCCTCGGCTACTGCCGCACGCCGGGGCTGTACAACGACGCCCAGGTGGCCGCCTGGTCCCGGGTGACCGCGGGCGTGCACGCCGCCGGCGGCAGGATCGTGGCCCAGCTGATGCACGTGGGGCGGGTGGCCAGCCATTACAACAAGCCCGCCGGCAGCCAGACCGTCGCGCCGTCGGCCATTCGCGCCCGCGGCGAGATCTATACCGACCAGGCCGGCATGGCGCCGTTCGATGAGCCCCGCGCACTGGCTACCGACGAAATTGCCGGGGTGGTGGAGGACTATCGCCTGGCGACCGCCAACGCCATCGCCGCCGGCTTCGACGGTGTGGAGTTGCACTGCACCAGCGGTTACCTGCCGGCGCAGTTCCTGTCCACCGGCAGCAACCGGCGCGATGACTGTTATGGCGGCAGTGTGGCCAACCGCTGTCGCTTCGCCCTCGAGACCCTCGCGGCCATGGCCTCGGTGGCGGGCCCCGGCCGGGTGGGAATGCGCATCTGCCCGGACAACCCCTTCAACGACCTGAGCGATGACAACCCGCAGGAGACCTTCGAGCACCTGCTGGGCCTCGCGGCGGCGCTTGAGCTCGCCTACCTGCATGTCATCAGGATGCCGGCGGGCAGGGTGGACAACATCGCGCTGGGCCAGCGCTACTTTGGTGATCGCCTGATCGTCAACGAGAGCTACGACTTTGAGGAGGCTAGCCAGGTGGTCGCCAGCGGGTCTGCGGCAGCAGTCTCCTTTGGCAGGCTGTTCATCGCCAACCCCGACCTGGTGGCGCGCTTCCGGGCCGGCGCCCCGCTCGCGAAGTTCGACCCGCGCACTCTCTACGCCGGTGGCGAATCGGGCTACAGCGATTATCCGACGCTCTGAGGCGCTGGATGGCTGTTTGCCCGCGGCAGCAGTGCCGTCTTTTCATCCGGGCAGGCGATGACGTCATCCTGCCCCCGCCGCAGCAGGCCGGTAAACGGGATAATGCGGTACGCCCCTGACGAGCGGCTGCGCGCGTCGCGCCGGCGCGCCTTTGAGCCATCGGCTTTACGCTTGTCAAAGGTGAACAGGCTGTAGCCTTCAGGCAGGTGATCGCGCAATTCCTCCAGGGTCGCCAGGGACAGCGCTGCGCCGTAGGTGAGCTCGCACACGATCACCGGCCGGGTCCGGCGCAGGGTCTCGCGCATCCCCGCCAGGGTCATTTTCTCAAAGCCCTCCACGTCGATTTTCACCAGGTCGATGCGCTCTATGGCCTGCTTGGGAAAATAATCGTCCGCCCTTGCCAGCGCCAGCTCGCCGATACATCGATTGCCTTTCGCGGCTGTGCCCGGATCGAAGGAGCCGATACCGGCGTTGCTGCCGGACGGGGCGAAGAAGGGCTGGCGGCTGTTTTCGTTGCCCAGACCCACCGGGTACACGCTGACATCGGCGAGGCGGTTGGCGTCAAGCTGCCGCTGCAACTGTTCGCGCACGGGTGCAAACGGTTCAAAGGCGTACACCCGGGCGCCCTGGGCCGCCATGAACAGGGAGTGCTGGCCGACGTTGGCGCCGACGTCGACGAACACGCACTGCCCCGGCGCAGCGGCGTGTCCCATGTTGCGCATGGCATCGCGCAGGAAGAACAGCAGGGGCTTCTCAAACGCCCCGTAAAAATAGACCTCGAAGTCGACATTATTGCGGAGGTTGCCCTGGTATATCAGGCCGAAAAATTCACGGGTAAAAGGGGCGTCGGGTGCGATTCCCCGTCGGGCGAGGCGCTTGTAAACATGGCGCGCCCAGGCCGAGGGCGCCCGGTGCCGGTTCCACGCAAAGCGGTAGAGCCGGTCCGCGAGACTCACCGCGGCACCGCCCTTCAGCGCAACGCCTGCTTCGCCCGGGCGAATGCATCCAGGGCAAAATCGATATCATCGTCGCTGAGAGCGGCAGACATCTGGGTGCGGATGCGCGCCTTGCCTTTGGCCACCACCGGGAAGGAAAACGCCACCACGTAAACCCCTTCGGCCAGCATCGCCTCGGCGAAGCGTGCCGCCAGCGCCGCGTCGTGCAGCATGACCGGCACGATCGGGATGCTCGCCCGGCAACAGGTCGAAGCCGAGGCGCTCCAGGCCCGTCGCGGAAAGCGCGCGGTATTGGCGTGTAGACGCGTCGCGCAGGGCCGGCTCTTCATCCACCAGCTCGATCGCCCTGATCGCGCCGGCGACCACCGGCGGCGCCACGGTGTTGGAGAACAGGTAGGGCCGGGAGCGCTGGCGCAGCAGGTCGACGATCTCCTTCCTGGCCGCGGTGTAGCCGCCGCTGGCGCCGCCCAGGGCCTTGCCCAGGGTGCCGGTGATGATATCCACCCGGTCCATGCAGCCGCGCAATTCGTGGGTGCCGCGGCCGCTGGCGCCGAGGAAGCCGGTGGCGTGGCAGTCGTCGAAATGCACCAGGGCATCGTACTGGTCCGCCAGCGTCGCAGATCTCGTCCAGCCTGGCGATGTAGCCGTCCATGGAGAACACCCCGTCGGTGCTGATCAGCTTGAAGCGCGCGCCGGCGGCATCTGCGGCCTGCAGCTGCGCCTCCAGGTCGGCCATGTCGTTGTTGCGGTAGCGAAAGCGCTGCGCCTTGCACAGGCGGATGCCGTCGATGATGCTGGCGTGGTTCAGCTCGTCGGAGATGACCGCGTCCTCCTCGCCCAGCAGGGTTTCGAACAGGCCGCCGTTGGCATCGAAGCAGGAGGGGTAGAGAATGGTGTCCTCGGTGCCGAGGAATGCGCTGAGCCTGTCTTCGAGCTGCTTGTGCAGGGTCTGGGTGCCGCAGATGAAGCGCACCGAGGCCATGCCGTAACCCCAGTCGTGCAGGCCCTGCGCCGCGGCGGCGTTGACCGCCGGGTGCTGGGCCAGGCCCAGGTAGTTGTTGGCGCAGAGGTTGAGCACCTCGCGGCCATCGGCCACGCCCACATGGGCGCCCTGGGGCGTGGTGATCAGGCGCTCGTGCTTGGTCAGCCCGGCGGCGTCGATGTCGGCCAGCTCGCTGGCCAGGTGCTCCTGGAAACGTGCGTACATGTCGATGCTCCTTGCTGATGCATGGTCGTCCGCGCTACAGGTCCCAGTTCAGAACGACCTTGCTGGCCTCGCCGCTGCTCATCACGTCAAAGCCCTGCTGGAATTCGGTGTAGGGCAAGCGGTGGGTGATCACCGGGGAGATATCCAGCCCCGAATCGATCATCACCGACATCTTGTACCAGGTCTCGTACATCTCCCGGCCGTAGATGCCCTTCAGGGTCAGCATGTTGAAGATCACCGTGTTCCAGTCGATGGCGGTGTTCTCGCTGGGAATGCCCAGGATCGACACCTTGCCGCCGTGGCACATATTGGCCAGCAGGTCGTTGAAGGCCTGGGGGTTGCCGGACATCTCCAGGCCCACGTCGAAGCCCTCGGTCATGCTGCAGCTCTTTCTGCACGTCCGCCAGCGTCTCCCGGGTGACGTTCACCGTGCGGGTGGCGCCCAGTGTCGCCGCCAGCGCCAGGCGCGCATCGATGACGTCGGTGATCACCACGTTGCGGGCCCCGGCGTGTCTGCACACCGCCGCGGCCATGGCGCCGATGGGGCCGGCGCCGGTAATCAGCACGTCCTCCCCCAGCAGGGGCCACTGCAGGGCCGTGTGCACCGCGTTGCCGAAGGGATCGAACAGGGCCGCCACGTCCAGGTCGATGCCCGGGGAGTGCTCCCACACGTTGGACATGGGCAGGGCCAGGTACTCGGCGAACGCACCCGGGCCGGTTGACCCCGATGCCGCTGGTGTAGGCGCACAGGTGGCGCCGGCCGGCCATGCAGTTGCGGCAGCGCCCGCACACCACGTGGCCCTCGCCGGAGACGATCTGGCCCGGGTGGAAGTCGATGACGTTGGACCCCACCGCCACGATCTCGCCGACAAACTCGTGGCCCACCACCATGGGCACCGGGATGGTCTTCTGCGCCCAGGCGTCCCAGTGGTAGATGTGCATGTCGGTGCCGCAGATCGCGGTGCGCCTGACCTTGATCAGGACGTCGTTGATGCCCGAGGACCGGCTCGGGGACATCCTCCAGCCAGAGGCCGGGGCGGGATTCTTTCTTCACCAGTGCTTGCATGGTTTTCGCCTTATCAGGGTTGGTGCCCGTCAGCGCAGTAGTGTAGTTGCCCGGCCCCGAGATTAAAATGAGGTGCGAAAGCGCCAGGACTCCCGTAGAGTCCGTATCTCCAACACCATGGCGCCGGCACCAGGGTATATCGAACCAAACTGCAGCTATGACGTCCAAACGGCCATGTCCCCAAATTGCGTAGAACTGCGCGGCCTCAGCTTCAGCCGCGGCCGGCGAGCCATCCTTGATTCCCTTGATATCGATATTGCCAGGGGCAAGATCACCGCCATCCTGGGGCCCAGCGGCTGCGGCAAGACGACCCTGTTGCGCCTGATCGGCAGCCAGCTGCGCCCGGACAGGGGGTCGATCCGGTTCGAGGGAACCGATATCAGCAGGCTGCATCGCCGGGAGCTGTTCGTACTGCGCGAGCGCATGGGTATGCTGTTCCAGTCCGGGGCCCTGTTCACGGACCTGTCGGTCTACGAGAACGTGGCCTTCCCATTGCGCCTGCACACGGACCTGCCGGAGAGCATGATCCGCGACCTGGTACTGATCAAGCTGCACGCGGTGGGCCTGCGGGGGGCCAGGGACCTGATGCCGGCCGAACTGTCCGGCGGCATGGCGCGCCGCGCGGCGCTGGCGCGGGCCATTATCCTCGACCCGGAACTGATCATGTACGATGAGCCCTTCGTCGGCCAGGACCCGATTTTCGCCGGGGTATTGCGGGACCTGATCAAGCGTATCAACCAGGCCATGGGCGGTACCTGTATCATCGTGTCCCACGACATCGCCGAGACGGTTTCGATCTCGGATTACGTCTATGTGCTGTCCGCTGGCAGGATCATTGGCCAGGGCCCGCCCGAGGCCGTGATGAACAGTGATGATCCGCGGGTGCGGCAGTTCCTGCAGGGCCTGCCGGATGGCCCGGTGCCGTTCCATTACCCCGCACCGGATTACCGCAGCGACCTGAAAGTGGAGGAAGCCTAGGTGCTGGACTACCTGCAGCGTATGGGGCGCGCCGGGCTGGATGTCGCCGCCGGTTTCGGCCGGGCCGGGATACTGCTGGCCCAGGCTGTCTGGGGCCCCATCGACTGGCGCTACGGCCCGGGGTTGCTGCTGCGCCAGTTGCATTTCGTCGGTGTCTACTCCCTGATTATCATCGTTGTGTCCGGCGTGCTTGATCGGCATGGTGCTGGCGCTGCAGGGCTACACCGTGCTGGTGCGCTTCGGCGCCGAGTCGGCGCTGGGGCAGATGGTGTCCCTCACCCTGTTGCGCGAGCTGGGGCCGGTGGTTGCGGCCCTGCTGTTTGCCGGCCGGGCGGGGTCCGCCCTCACCGCCGAGATCGGTTTGATGAAGGCCACGGACCAGCTCGCGGCAATGGAAATGATCGGTGTCGACCCCCTGCGCCGGGTGGCCAGGCCTCGCCTCTGGGCCGGGATCATAGCCATGCCCATACTCGCCCAGGTGTTTAACACGGTCGCCATCCTGGGCGCGGTGGGTGTCGGTGTCAGCTGGCTGGGGGTGGACGCCGGCTCCTTCTGGTCCAATATGCAGGGGAGTGTTGAACTGGGCGAGGATGTGATCAATGGCGTCATCAAGGCGTTTGCCTTCGGGGTGGTGGTGACCTGGATCGCGGTGTTCGAGGGCTTCGACGCGGAACCCACACCCGAAGGCATCAGCACCGCCACTACCCGCACCGTGGTGTACTCTTCCCTGGCGGTGCTGGCCATGGACTTTCTTTTGACCGCAATCATGTTCGGGGTGGATTAAATGCAGTCTCGCAGCATCGAAATTACCGTGGGCGCGTTTGTATTGGCTGGCATCGCCGCTCTGTCCTTCCTGGTGATCCAGGTCAGCGGCCTGAGCTTTGCCGAGGCGCGCCGGGATACCTACCGGCTCACGGCGCAGTTCAACACCGTCGCCGGGCTGGCGCCGCGGGCCAAGGTCATGGTGGCCGGAGTCACTGTCGGCAGGGTCACCGCCATTCACATCGACCCCGTCAGCGTGCGCGCCGTGGTGGAGATGGCGATAGACCGGGAGGTGGATTACCTCACCACCGACAGTATCGCCTCGATCAAGACCGCCGGCGTGCTGGGAGAGCAGTACGTGAGTATCTCAGTGGGCGGCTCCGAGGACATCCTCGAGCCAGGGGACCAGATCAGGGACACCCAGTCGGCCATGATCCTGGAAGACCTGATCGGCAAGTTTGTAACGAGTTTCGGTGACAAGGAGTGAGTGTGCGGCGCTTGGATAGGATTAACGCTGTCAAAGTCAGCATGACGGCGATCAGGTTACTGTTTCCCCTGGCCATCGCGCTGGCACTGGCAGGACAGGCTTACAGCGCCGCGGCCGAATCCGCGGGTGGTGATTTCCCGCGATGACCCCGAGCGCATGTTGAAGCAGGCCACTGATGAGCTGCTGGCAATTTCCAAGGCCGCCCGTGCCTATGTCGACGAGGACCGCGAGCGCTATTACGCCGAGGTGTCGGTCGTGCTCGACCAGATCATGGATATCCAGTATTTCGCCCGCGGCGTGATGGCCACTTACGCCAGCGCCAGGGTTTATAAATCCCTGCAGACCGAGGCGGAGAAAGCGGCCTTTCGCGACCGGGTGGCGCGGTTTGCGGTGGCGCTGAAGCGCGTGTGGATGGTCAAGTATGCCGATGCCCTGCTCAAGGCCGACGGCGAAACCATTGAACTTGCGAGAATGAAAGGCGCGGATGACGGGCAGGACCGGGCCAGGCTGGAGCAGACCATCACCAACCGGAAAAACGAGGTCTACCTGGTGCAGTACAGTCTGCACAGGGTCAAGGACGGCGGCTGGATGGTCGCCAATGCCGTTGTGGAGGGCGTGAACCTGGGTGAAACCTATCGCAGCCAGTTCGCAGAGGCGGTGGAAAACAACAAGGGGAGCGTCGACTACGTGGTGGACAACTGGGTCGCGCTGATGCTGAACCAGAAGCTGGATGAGCCTGCCACCGGGGCCGCGCGGTGAGTGAGCTGGCCGAGCTGGCGTTTGACGCCGAGCGAATGCGGGTATCTGGAGTGGTCGATTTCGCCACGGTAGTCGCGCTTGAGGCCCAGGGTGAAAAGTGGCTGCGCGAACAGGCGCCGCAACGGTGTCGCCTCGACCTGGGTGGCGTCAGCCACTGCAACAGCGCCGGGACCACGCTGTTGCTCAGCTGGCTGCGCGCGGCCAGGTCCGTGGGCAAGGATCTCGCGGTAGAGAATGTCCCCGCGACCCTGCGGAAAATGCTGCTGCTCGCAGGGCTGGAGGATGTCCTGCCCGCGGCCTGAAGGTAGATAGAACTATGAAAAAGGCCAGGATGGACCTGGAGCAGAAAAAGCCCGGGGTTGAAATCAACAAGCCTGCGGGTGATGGCTCACGCCAGCTATCCAACCCCGGGCTTGCGCTGGGTATCCTGTTGGCGTCCCTGCTGTGGTTCTGGTGGCAGTCCGAGCTGCGGGTAGCCCGGGAAGAGATCCCCTACAGCGAATTCCTCCATTATCTTGAGCAGGACCAGCTCGAAAGGGTGCTGGTGGAGGACACCATTATCCAGGGCACGCTCAAGCTCCAGGATGAGAGAACCGGTAAACCCAGGATCGTCGTGACCGTCCCCCTGGCCAATAGCGAACTGGCCGGATTGCTGGCGCAGCACTCGGTGGAGTATGCGGTCCGGCACGACAGCCAGGTCCTGGCATCGGTACTGGGCTGGATTTTGCCCTTTGCGCTGCTGTTCCTGTTCTGGAGCTGGATGGGCCGGCGCATGGGCGGTGCCGCTGGCGGCTTCCTCAACATGGGAAGCAAAATGCGGATACACGCGGACACCTCACCCACCGTTACCTTCGATGATGTCGCCGGCGCGGACGAGGCCAAGGAGGAACTCAAGGAAAGTATCGAGTTTCTGCGGGATCCAAGCCGTATCCAGCGCCTGGGTGGACATATGCCCAAGGGCGTGCTGCTGCTCGGTGCACCCGGTACCGGCAAGACCCTGCTGGCGCGGGCGGTATCAGGCGAGGCCGGCGTGCCGTTTTTCAATATCAGCGGCTCCGAGTTTATCGAGATGTTTGTCGGGGTCGGCGCGGCGCGGGTGCGGGACCTGTTCCAGCAGGCCCGCGACAAGGCGCCCTGCATCATATTTATCGATGAGCTCGATGGCATCGGCCGCACCCGGGGTGGTCCGGTGATGATGGGTGGACACGATGAACGGGAGCAGACCCTCAACCAGCTGCTCACGGAAATGGACGGTTTCGACCCCTCCATCGGCGTCGTGGTGATGGCGGCTACCAACCGTCCCGAAGTGCTCGACAAGGCCCTGCTGCGCGCCGGTCGCTTCGACCGGCAGATCGTCGTGGATAAACCGGACCTGGCGGCCCGGCGGGCCATCCTCGAGTTGCATGCGGCCAAGCTGACCCTGGGTACCGACGTCGAACTGGACGTGGTGGCCCAGCGCACGCCGGGCTTCGTCGGGGCTGACCTGGCGAATATCTGCAACGAAGCGGCGATCCTGGCGGTGCGGTTCAACCACCAGGCCGTGACCATGGCGGATTTCGAGGCGGCCATTGATCGGGTCATTGCCGGCCCGGAGAAAAAGCACCGGGTGTTGAATGCCGATGAAAAGCGCCGGGTCGCTTTCCATGAGTCCGGCCACGCCCTGGTGGCCCTGTCGGTGCCTACCGGGGAGCCGGTGCACAAGATCTCGATCATCCCGCGCGGCGTGGCGGCCCTCGGCTACACCCTGCAGTTGCCGGTTGCGGAGAAGTTCCTGTCCACCCGGGATGAGCTGAAGGATCAGCTGGCCATTCTGCTGGGTGGCAGGGTCGCGGAGGAACTCGTATTCGGCGATATCTCCAGCGGCGCCTCCAACGACCTGGAGCGGGCCAGCGAGATTGCCCGCGATATGGTCACCCGCCTGGGTATGTGCGAGGAGTTGGGGCCGCTGACCTATGGCAGGCGCCAGCAGTCACTCTACCTGGGTGGTGATTACGTGGAAGAGAAAAATTACAGTGACGATACCGCAAGACAGATAGACAGTGCGGTAAAGGCGCTGGTGGAGGAGGCCCATGGCCGCGCCCGCGAGCATCCTCGAGCAGAAACGCGCGGGGCTCGACGCGCTGGCGGCGCTGCTGCAGGAAAAGGAAGTGATCAGCGGCGCCCAGGCCGAGGCGTTGTTGCAGTCGCAGGCCTAGGCCTGCAGCGTACGCTCGACCCACTGGACGATAGCGTTCGCGCTCATTGCGCCCGCCTGGCGAGCGACCTCGCGACCGCCCCGGAACAGGATCATGGTGGGTATGCTGCGAATATTGTACCTCGCTGCGATGACCTGCTCTGCCTCGGTATCCACCTTTGCCAGCCTGACCCGCGGCTCCAGCTGGCTTGCGGCCTGGGCGAAGGCCGGCGCCATCATCTTGCAGGGACCGCACCAGTCCGCCCAGAAATCCACCACCAGGGGCAGCTCGCTGCGCTGCAGGTGGCGCTCGAAACTGGCCCCGTTCAGCTCCAGGGGGTGGCCTGTGAACACGGCCTTGCCGCACTTTCCGCAGAGCGGTTTGTCGCCCAGTCGCTGGTCGGGAATACGGTTGATCGAAGCGCAGTGCGGGCATACGACTAAAGGCATGATTGGTCTGGTTCCTCCCTGCTGTGACCCTGTTCAGATCGCGTGCTCGAAGCGATTCGCCGCGACATTCTTGCGTACCTTGTCAGCGTCGAACACCTCGCCGTTCATGGCGATGTACACGCCGGGCGGCTTGCACTGCACCGCGCCGATGGCGCAGCCGATATTGAAGATGGCATCGCTGTGGGCGAAGGCGGCAGGCTGCAGCGCACCGGTAAGGACGATGCGCTTGCGCTCCAGCCCCTGCAGGGCGAGGGCGGTTGCCACCATGCCATCGGTGCCGTGGGTGACAAGCACACACTCCTCGCGGCAATCCCGCGCCAGCCGGCGAATCAGGGCGCGATCCGCATCGGTCATGTCCAGGCTGTCCTTGCGCATGGCGGATTCCACGGTAAATTCAAAACCCACCGCCATCTTCTCCAGCAACTCACCGATCACCGGCGCGCCCACCTGGTAATCGCTCTTGGCGTCGAAATAGATCTTGTCGATGGTGCCGCCGGTGGTAATGATGTGGAGTCTCATCAGCGCGATCGTTGTCCGTTTGGTGTTGCAGGCATTGTAGCCGCCTTCGCACGGGCGCCGAAAGCGCTGCGGCCGCCAGTTATTTCCCCCGCCGGGGTTAAATTTCGCCGGCCGGCCGGATATGCTACACGCCCTGCAGTTTCAATAATCATCAGCGACAGGAGTGGCGGACATGAAAACACGCGCGGCAGTGGCCTTCCAGGCGGGCAAACCACTGGAAATCGTCGAAGTGGATCTCGAGGGGCCGCGCCCGGGCGAGGTGCTGGTGGAGATCAAGGCCACCGGGGTCTGCCATACCGACGCCTTCACCCTGTCGGGCGATGACCCGGAAGGCGCCTTCCCGGCCATCCTCGGCCACGAGGGCGCGGGCGTGGTGGTTGAGGTCGGCCCCGGGGTGAAGAGTGTCAAGCCCGGCGATCACGTCATCCCCCTGTATACCCCGGAATGCCGGGAGTGCGATTACTGCCTGCACCCCAAGACCAACCTGTGCCAGGCGATTCGCAGCACCCAGGGGCAGGGCGTCATGCCCGATGGCAGCAGCCGCTTCTCCCTGGACGGCAAGCCGCTGCTGCACTACATGGGCTGCTCCACCTTTTCCAACTACACCGTGCTGCCGGAAATCGCCCTGGCGAAAGTGCGCGAGGACGCGCCCTTCGACAAGATCTGCTACATCGGTTGCGGCGTGACCACCGGTATCGGCGCGGTCGCTTTCACCATGAAGGTGGAGCCTGGCTCGACGGTGGCCGTGTTCGGCCTCGGCGGCATCGGCCTGAACGTGGTGCAGGGTGCGAAGATGGTGGGCGCCACCCGCATCATCGGCATCGACCTCAACCCGGGCCGGGTGGAACTGGCAAAAAAATTCGGCATGACCGACTTCGTCAATCCCATCCGAGGTGGACGACGTGGTGCAGCACCTGATCGCCATGACCGACGGCGGGGTGGACTACAGCTTCGAGTGTATCGGCAACGTCAAGGTCATGCGCCAGGCGCTGGAGTGCTGCCACAAGGGCTGGGGCCAGAGCTGCATCATCGGTGTCGCCGGCGCGGGCCAGGAGATCTCCACCCGTCCGTTCCAGCTGGTCACCGGTCGCGGCTGGCGCGGCAGCGCCTTCGGCGGCGCCCGCGGTCGCACCGATGTGCCGCAGAATCGTCGACTGGTACATGGAGGGCAAGATCAATATCGACGACCTGATCACCCACACCATGCCGCTGGAGGATATCAACAAGGCCTTTGACCTGATGCATGCCGGCGAGAGCATCCGCTCCGTGGTGCAGTACTGAGATGGAGCAGATTGGCGCAAACCGGTGTTTCGGCGGGCGCCAGCTGCGCTATCGCCACGCCTCCGCGGTCCTCGGCTGCGATATGACATTTCTCGGTTTACCTGCCACCACAGGCGGAGTCGGGGAAGGTGCCTTTGGTCTACTGGTTGTCCGGGCTCACCTGCACCGACGAGAATTTTGTCACCAAGGCCGGCGCCCAGCGCTACGCGGCGCAACTGGGCCTGGCTATCGTGGCGCCGGATACCAGTCCCCGCGGCGAAGGCGTGCCGGACGATCCCGAGGGCGCCTGGGACTTCGGCCTCGGCGCGGGTTTCTATGTCAATGCCACGCAGGAGCCCTGGCGCCGGCACTACCGCATGTACGACTACATCGTGGATGAACTGCCGGCCCTGGTCAGCGCCGGTTTTCCGGTGGACAGTTCCCGTACCGGCATCTCGGGTCACTCCATGGGCGGCCACGGCGCCCTGACCATCGCCCTGAAAAATCCCGGGCGGTTCCAGGTCGGTCACCGCCTTCGCACCCATCTGCTCGCCGCTGCGCTGCCCCTGGGGCGAGAAAGCCCTGGGCAATTACCTGGGCCCGGACCGGGACAGCTGGCGGCAGTACGACGCCACGGCGCTACTGGCAGGTGCCGGCGAGCAGCTGCCGGTGCTGGTAGACCAGGGCGATGCGGACAATTTCCTGGCCGAGCAGCTCAAAACGCCGCTGCTGGAGCAGGCCTGTCGGGAGGCCGCCTACCCCATGACCATTCGCATGCAGGCCGGTTATGACCACAGTTATTTCTTCATAGCATCGTTTATCGGCGAACACCTGGCATTTCACGCGGGCTGCCTGTACTAGGCATATACTGAGGCGTTTACTGAGCAGGCTGCAGGTGTTACCGCATGGGCGATAGGGCAGACGGGACGCTGGCAAAGGCGATCGAGCAGCACCGCGATGTTCCCGGTGGGCTGCTGCCGCTGTTGCACGCCCTGCAGGATGCCCTCGGCTATGTCCCCGCAGAGGCCGTCCCCGCCATCGCCCGCGCCCTGCACCTGTCCCGGGCCGAGGTGCACGGGGTGATCAGCTTCTACCACGACTTTCGCAGCGAGCCCGCAGGTTCCCACACCCTGCAGATCTGCCGCGCGGAGGCCTGCCAGGCGATGGGCTCCCGCGCGCTGGAGGATCATGCAAAGCAGCGCCTGGGCATCGACTACGGCGGCACCTCGGCGGACGGCGCCATCACCCTGCAGGCGGTGTACTGCCTTGGCAATTGCGCCTGTTCGCCCACGGTGCGAATCGACGACGAGATTCACGCCCGGGTCGATGCAAACCGGCTGGACGAGCTGCTGGCCGCGCTGGGCCCGGTTGGCAGCGGAGCCAGCGGGGGATGAGCCTGAAACTGTACCTGCCCCGCGACACCACCGCCCTGGCCCTGGGCGCCGAGCGCGTGGCGGTCGCGCTGCTGCAGGAAGCGGCGCATCGCGACCTGCCGCTGGAGCTGGTGCGCAACGGCTCCCGCGGGCTGTTCTGGCTGGAACCCCTGCTCGAGCTGGAGCAGGGAGGCGAGCGCATCGGCTTCGGCCCTGTGAGCGTTGCCGCCGTGCCGGCGTTGCTGGATGCCCTGGCAAGCGATGCCGCCGCGCACCCTCTCTGCCTGGGGCCAGTGGAGGAAATACCCTTCCTTAAATCCCAGCAGCGCCTGACTTTCGCCCGGGCCGGGCAGGGCGACCCCCTCTGCCTGGACACCTACCGCTCGCTCGACGGCTTTGCCGGGCTGGAGCGGGCCCTGCGCCTGGAGCCGCAGGACATCGTCAATGTCGTCACCGAGTCCGGCCTGCGAGGCCGGGGTGGGGCTGCGTTTCCCGCCGGCATCAAGTGGCAGACCGTGCTCGATGCGCCGGGGCGGCAGAAATATATCGTCTGCAACGCCGACGAGGGCGACTCCGGCACCTTCGCCGACCGCCTGCTGCTCGAGGCCGACCCCTACCAGCTGATCGAGGGCATGATCATCGCCGGGCTCGCGGTGGGCGCCACCCTGGGGTATATCTACCTGCGCTCGGAGTATCCCCGGGCGCGGGAGGTGCTGGCGGCCGCGATTGCGCGGGCGCGGCAGGAGGAATACCTGGGTGACAACATCCGCGGCAGCGGCAGGATGTTCCAGCTGGAGCTGCGAATCGGCGCCGGCGCCTATATCTGCGGCGAGGAGACCTCCCTGCTGGAGAGCCTGGAAGGCAAGCGCGGCATGGTGCGCGCCAAGCCGCCCCTGCCGGCCATCGCCGGCCTGTTCGGCCAGCCCACGGTGGTGAACAATGTACTGACCCTGGCGGCGGTGACCACCGTACTGGCCAGGGGCGCCGCGTTCTACCGCGACTTCGGCATGGGCCGCTCCCGCGGCACCCTGGCCGTGCAACTGGCGGGCAATGTCCGCCGCGGCGGCCTGGTGGAACTGGCTTTCGGCGCCAGCCTGCGCCGGCTGGTGGAGGAGTTCGGTGGTGGCAGCTACAGCGGCCGGCCGCTGCGCGCGATCCAGGTGGGCGGCCCGCTGGGCGCCTACCTTCCCGAGTCGCAATGGGATACCGCGCTCGACTACGAGGCCTTCGCCGCGATCGGGGCCATGCTTGGCCACGGCGGCGTGGTGGTGTTCGACGACAGCGTCGACATGGCGGCACAGGCCCGTTTCGCCATGGAGTTCTGCGCCGTGGAATCCTGCGGCAAGTGCACACCCTGCCGGATCGGTTCAGTGCGCGGGGTGGAGGTGATCGACCGCATCATCGCCCGCGAGGCGCCCGGGCAGAACATTGCGCTGCTGCAGGATTTGTGCGACACCATGGAAGCGGGATCCCTGTGCGCCATGGGCGGCCTGACGCCCCACCCGGTGCGCAGCGCGCTCAGGTTTTTTCCCGAGGATTTTTCCTGATGCGGCAGGGCGCCCCTGCGCCCGCCGGGAGGGTAATGTGATGTTGCAGTTTTACGAACCGGCGCGGGATTACGGTACTCCCAAGAATGGCGAGCGCCGAGTCCGTCAGCCTCCTGATCGACGGCCAGTCGGTGACCGTGCCCGCCGGGACCTCGGTGATGCGCGCCGCATTCGAGGCGGGGGTCAAGGTACCCAGGCTGTGCGCCACCGATTCCCTCGAGGCGTTCGGCTCCTGCCGGGTCTGCCTGGTGGAGATCGAGGGCATGAAGGGCTACCCCGCCTCCTGCACCACGCCGGTACGGCCCGGCATGGTGGTGCGCACCCAGACCGACTCGCTCGCCCGCCTGCGCCGCAACGTCATGGAGTTGTATATCTCCGATCACCCGCTGGACTGCCTGACCTGTCCCGCCAACGGCGACTGCGAGTTACAGGACACCGCCGCTGAGCTGGGCCTGCGGGAGGTGCGCTACGGTTTTGCCGGCGCCAACCACCTCGACGCGGCAAAGGACACCTCCAATCCCTATTTCACCTTCGATGCGTCCAGGTGCATCGTCTGCTCGCGCTGCGTTCGGGCCTGCGAGGAAACCCAGGGCACCTTCGCCCTCACCATCCAGGGCCGGGGTTTTGATTCGGTAGTCAGCGCCGGCCAGGGTGAGGCATTCATGGCCAGCGAGTGCGTGTCCTGCGGCGCCTGTGTCAGGGCCTGCCCCACGGCGACGCTGACGGAAAATTCCATAATCGAGCACGGCAAGCCGGAGCACAGCGTGGTCACCACCTGCGCCTACTGCGGCGTGGGCTGCGCCTTCCGGGCGGAAGTCAAAGGCAGCACCGTGGTGCGCATGACGCCGGAGAAGGAAGGCAAGGCCAATGAGGGCCACGCCTGCGTCAAGGGTCGCTTCGCCTTCGGCTACGCCACCCACCGGGATCGCATCACCCGGCCGATGATCCGCGACAGCATCGACGAGCCCTGGCGCGTCGTGTCCTGGGAGGAGGCGATCGGGCACACGGCGCGACGGTTCCGCGAGATCCAGCAACAGCACGGGCGCAACAGCATCGGCGCCATCAGCTCCTCGCGCTGCACCAACGAGGAGGTATACCTGGTGCAGAAGACTGGTGCGGGCGGGTTTCGGCAACAACAACATCGACACCTGCGCCAGGGTCTGCCACTCGCCCACCGGGTACGGCCTGAAGACCACCCTGGGTGAGTCCGCCGGGACCCAGACCTTCGCCTCGGTGGCCCACAGCGACGTGGTGCTGGTGATGGGCGCCAATCCCACCGAGGCCCACCCGGTGTTCGCCTCCCGCCTGAAGCGGCGCCTGCGCCAGGGCGCGAGGCTGATCGTGATCGATCCCCGGGTCATCGAACTGGTGGACGCGCCGCATGTCCGCGCCGACTACCACCTGGCCCTCAGGCCCGGCGCCAACGTCGCGGTGCTGAACGCCATGGCCCATGTGATCGTCAGCGAGGGCCTGCAGGACGAGGCGTTTATTGCCGCGCGCTGTGACCAGGCCCAGTTTGCCCGATTGGCTGGAGTTTATCCGCGACCCGCGCCACGCGCCCGAGGCAGCTGGAAGCGGCCACTGCTGTGCCGGCGCAGCAGCTGCGCGAGGCGGCGCGGCTCTACGCCACCGGCGGCAACGCCGCCATCTATTACGGCCTGGGCGTAACCGAGCACAGCCAGGGTTCCACCGCGGTGATGGGCATCGCCAACCTCGCCATGCTGACCGGCAACATCGGTCGCGAGGGCGTGGGTGTCAACCCCCTGCGCGGCCAGAACAATGTGCAGGGCTCCTGCGACATGGGCTTCGTTCCCGCACGAGTTGCCGGGCTATCGCCACCTGTCCGACGCCGCGACCCGCGGCCTGTTCGAGCGCGAGTGGGGCGTGAGCCTGGACCCGGAACCCGGCCTGCGCATCCCCAATATGTTCGACGCCGCCATCGACGGCGATTTTCGCGGGCCTCTACTGCCAGGGCGAGGACGTGGCCCAGTCGGATCCCAACACCCAGCACATCCAGGCGGCCCTGGGCGCGCTGGACTGCCTGGTGGTGCAGGATATGTTCCTCAACGAGACCGCCAAGTTCGCCCACGTGTTCCTGCCCGGCGCCTCCTTCCTGGAAAAGAATGGCACGTTCACCAACGCGGAGCGGCGGATCTCGCCGGTGCGCAGGGTGATGCCGCCACTGGCGGGCAAGGAGGACTGGGAGGTCACGCAGGATCTGGCCAATGCCCTGGGCTGCCCCATGGACTACAGCCACCCGTCGCAGATCATGGACGAGATCGCGCGGCTTACGCCCACTTTCCGCGGCGTCAGCTACGCTCGCCTCGACCAGCTGGGCAGCCTGCAGTGGCCCTGCAACGAGCAGCGCGCCGGAGGGTACACCCACCATGCACGTGGACGAGTTCGTGCGGGGCAAGGGCTTTTTCGCCCTCACCGAATACATTCCCACGCAGGAGCGCGCCAACCGCCGCTTTCCCCTGCTGCTCACCACCGGGCGTATCCTCAGCCAGTACAACGTCGGTGCGCAGACACGGCGCACCGCCAATAGCACCTGGCACCCGGAGGATATCCTGGAGATCCATCCGCACGATGCCGAGGAGCGCGGCGTGGCGGAGGGCGACTGGGTGGGCATCCAGAGCCGCGTGGGCAACACCGTGCTGCGCGCTCGCATCTCGGAACGGGTCAGGCCCGGCGTGGTCTACACCACCTTCCATCATCCGCTATCGGGCGCCAATGTGATCACCACGGACAATTCCGACTGGGCGACCAACTGCCCCGAGTACAAGGTCACCGCGGTGCAGGTCTCCCGGGTGACGGAGCCCTCCGCCTGGCAGGCGAGGCAGCAGCAGTTCGACCGGCGCCAGCAGCAGCTGCTGGATACGGCCGCGCCCGGGTGAGGACCGACCGAGATAGTAACGCGGCATACCTGGGACCGGGGTCAGCTGCGCCAGGATGAGGATGCCATCGTCACCGAGGTGCCGGTGGCGCTGGTGTACAACGGTGTTTCCCACGTGGTGATGATGGCCACGCCCTCGGACCTGGAAGACCTGGCGCTGGGGTTCAGCCTGTCGGAGCGCATCCTCGCAGCGCCCTGAGCAGCTGCTGGATGTGGAAGTGCTCGAGCGGGCGCAGGGGGTGGAGCTGGCGCTGACCATTGGCGCCGGGGCGTTTGCCGCGCTCAAGCCAGCGCCGCCGCAACCTGGTGGGGCGCACCGGCTGCGGTATCTGCGGTGTAGAGTCGCTGGAGCAGGCCATACCCCCGCCGGTGCCGGTGACTGGCGAACTGCGCCTGTCGCATCCCGCGCTGCAGGCTGCGCTGCAGGCACTCGGCCAGCGCCAGTCACTCAAGCGCCTCACCGGCGGTGTGCACGGTGCCGCCTGGTGCGATGCGCAGGGCAGGGTCGAACTGGTGCGCGAGGATGTGGGCCGCCACAACGCGCTGGATAAACTGCTCGGCGCCCTGCAGGGCAGCGCCCATTCCGCAGCGGGCTTCGCGCTGGTCACGAGCCGGGCCAGCTATGAAATGGTCGCCAAGGCTGCCGCCTGCAATATCCAGCTGCTGGCTGCAGTTTCCGCGCCCACCTCCCTGGCGGTGAGCCAGGCCCGCCTCAGCGGCCTGACCCTGGTGGGCTTTCTGCAGAGCGGGCGCCAGGTCATTTACGCCAACCCGCAACGTCTGCTGGGGGAGCCCTGACGGTGGGGGCAAAGCAGGTCAGGCAGCTGGTAAAAATGGCCGACCAGATCGCCCTCAACCTGGGCGCGGGGCATGACCCGGCGGCGGCGGATCGAACCGCGGAGCACATTAGGCGTTTCTGGACCCCGGCCATGACCGGGCAGCTGGTGGTATTCTGGCGCGAGGGCGGGGAAGTGGCACCGGTGGTTGCGGCGGCCCTCGCAAAGCTCGACAGTAAAGCGCGACAGCAGTAAACATGACAGGAGATAGCCCGCATGATGAATCGATTTGTTTTACCTCGCATTGCCCTGCTGACAGCGCTGGCCTTGTCAGCGCTTGCTAGCGGTGCGAGCGCCGCGCTGGGCGCCGATGAGCCCTCTCCCCGGATAATGGTAAGTGGCCAGGGCAGCGCGGAAATTGCGCCTGACATGGCGGTGCTGCAATTGACCGTGACCCGGGAGGCGGATACCGCCAGGGAGGCCCTGGACGCCAATTCCGCGGCGATGGCCCAGGTGATCAAGGCCCTGCGCGATGAGGGTATCGCCGAGCGCGATCTCCAGACCAACAATTTCTCCATCCAGCCGAAGTACCTTTACCCCCCGCAAAAACCGCAGGGTGAAAGACCAGGCGCCGCGCATTGTCGGCTATACCGTGCGCAACGGCCTGGCCGTGCGGGTGCGCGACCTCAGCAAGCTCGGCGCTGTCATGGACCAGGCGGTGACTCTCGGGGTCAACGAGGGTGGCAATATCCTGTTCACCAATGACGACCCCTCGGCCGCTATCGAGCAGGCGCGCAGCGCCGCGGTGAAGGACGCGATGGCAAGGGCGAAGACCCTGGCCGCGGCGGCGGGGGTGAAGCTCGGCAGGGTGCTGGAGATTTCCGAGCAGTCCTACATGCCGGCACCAGCGCCCATGATGCGCGCGGAAATGATGATGGCCGCGCCGGCCGCCGATGCGGTACCCGTGGCCGCCGGAGAGAGCAGTTACCAGGTGACGGTCAGCCTGTCTTATGCCATAGAGCAGTAGCCGGGAGACTTCCCGCTATCCGTCGTCGGGCTTTTGCCGGAAGACGATCCAAATCAATAACAAGCGCGTGCCTGCTGCACACAATGGCCACCTATGGGCATAGAAATCGACAGGACCAGCTTTGGCGAGGCGGACTACCAGGCCTTCGGCGTGCGGCTCGAGGAAAACCTCGATTGCCTGCGGCAATTGCTGGCGCAGCCCGGGCTTTGGCGACGGCCCGGGTTCGCTGGGCGCCGAACTGGAAATGTATGTCGTCGATGGTGCCGGCAACCCGCTGTACGCCAACGAGGAGATTCTGGCGGATGCGGATGATCCGCAGCTGACCCTGGAACTCAACCGCTACAACCTCGAATTCAACCTGTCCCCCTACGCCTTCTCGGCATCGCGCATTTGCTGCCACCGAGCGCGAAATCCTGGCCAGGCTGGGGCAGCTTGGGCCAGGTGGCGGCGCGGCCACGGGGGGCGCATCGTCCCGATCGGTATCCTGCCCACCCTGCGCCAGGCGGACTTCGGCACCCACTGCATTACCCAGCGCAGGCGCTACCACGCCCTGGTCGACCAGTTGATCAGGCGGCGCGGCGACCGACTTCCGTATCGATATCAATGGCGATGACCCCCTCAAGCTCGAGCTGGCGGATATCACCCTCGAGGGCGCCAATACCTCGTTCCAGGTGCACTACCGGGTGCGACCGGCGGATTACGCCGACACCTTCAACGCGATCCAGCTGGTGACGCCGCTGGCTGCTGGCCATCGGCGCCAACTCGCCGACCCTGTTCGGCCACGCGCCTCTGGCACGAGACCCGGATACCCCTGTTCAAGCAATCCATCGATACCCGGCATCGTGGACCGCTACGGCTGGAGCGAGCCGGCCCGGGTCAACTTCGGCCAGGGCTGGGCGCGGCGCGGCGCGCTGGAGCTGTTCCGGAGGTGGCGCGGATCTACCCGCCGCTGTTGCCGATCTGCTCCGGCAGTCTCCCGCCGCTGGAGCTGGCCGGGCGGTATGACCCCCAGCCTGGCGGAACTGCGCCTGCACCAGAGCACGGTGTGGCTGTGGAACCGGCCGATCTACGACGACCTCGACGGCGGCCACCTGCGCATCGAAATGCGCGCCCTGCCGGCGGGCCCCACCGCGGTGGACATGGTGGCCAACGCCGCCTTACTGATCGGCCTTGCGGAGGGCCTGCGCCCGCGGATCAACGAGTTGTTGCCGGCGCTGCCGTTTGCCTGGGCAGAGTACAATTTCTACCGAGCGGCCCAGCACGGGCTGGAGGCGCAGCTGGTGTGGCCGGGCGTGGGCCAGTCCGGGCTACCGCGAGCGAGCGGTCACAGACATCATCGACAGCCTGCTGCCGCTGGCCCGGCAGGGGCTGGACGCCATCGGCGTTGCCGCGGCGGAGTCGGGGCGCTACCTGGGTGTGATCGAGCGGCGCCTGCAGCGGCGCCAGACCGGCGCGATCTGGCAGCGCGGGATGCTGGCACAACTTCAGGGCAAAATGCCCCTGCCGGACGCGCTGCACGAACTGCTGGAGACGTATCATGAGTCACAGCGAGGCAAACCTGCCCGGTGGCGGAGTGGCCGCTTGTGAGACGTTTCAACTTTATCCGCGACCCGGCGCCCGGTAGCGGCGGCAACAATGTCGAAGAGTTCCTGCGCTGGCTGGACGGCCCCGCCTGCTTTTTCTTTCGCGGAGAAGACACCGGCGCGGACCCGGGCCCTGGTGACCCTGCTGCACGGCAACGAGCCCTCGGGGGCGATGGCCCTGTACCGCTGGCTGCAATCCGGCCGGCGCCCGGCGGTCAACGTGGTCTGTATCGTGGCCTCGGTGGCGGCGGCGCTGGAGCCACCCCTGTTCAGTCACCGCATGCTGCCCCGGGCGCGGGACCTGAACCGCTGCTTCCGGCCGCCCTTCGATGATGCCCAGGGCGCGCTGGCGGAGGAGATCCTGGAGATACTGCGCCTGCACCATCCCGAGGCGGTGGTGGACATGCACAACACCTCCGGCTCCGGCCCGTCCTTCGGCGTGTGCACCCACATGGACCGGCAGCACGATGCGCTGGTGTCATTCTTTACCCAGCGCCTGATCGTCTCCAACCTGGGCCTGGGGGCGCTGATGGAGATCAGCGAAAGCAGCGTCCCGACGGTGACGGTGGAGGTGGGCGGGCGGCTGGATGAACAGGCCCATGAACTGGCCTACGAGGGCCTCTGCCGTTATTTCGCGGCCGCGGACCGTGCTGGATCCGCGGCCGAGACGGACTGGGGGCTGGAACTGCTGCGCGACCCGATCCGCCTGGAACTCAACGACAACGTGACGCTGACCTACGCCGAGCAGCCCAGTGCCAGCTACGATATCACCCTCAAGGCCGACATCGAGCACCACAACTTCGGCACCGTGGGTCGCCGACACCCTGCTGGGATGGGCCACCGGGCAGGAGCGCAGCCTGTTCTCGGCCCAGGACGCCGGCGGCCGCTGCGCGGTGAGCCGCCTGGTGCGAATCGAGAACGGTGAGCTGTACCCCGCCAGGCCCCTCAAGCTGTTCATGATCACCAACAACGCGGCCATCGCCGAGTCCGACTGCCTGTTCTACGCGGTGGCGGACGACGGCAGCGCGATCAACTGAAGGCGTGACCACAGCGTTTCCTGATCCTCACCGGAATCGGCCGCCATCGCGCGTGTCAGCTCGATATCCCCCAGTGGCTCATCGAGCTGAAGCTGGCTTTCCATCACCCGCACCCCGGCCTCGGAGGCATCCCGGGCCGCCCGCTCGCGCAGGGCGAGGCGCTCGCGCAATTGCTGCGGCGGGGCCTTGCAGTCAATGATCACGAAGGTCTGACCCAGGCGCCGCGCCAGCAGGCGAAAGCGATCCCGGCTGCGCCTGTGCAGGAAGGTGGCATCGACGATAACCGCGAATCCGGCCGCCATCCCCACTTCGGCCAGTTGCTCCAGGCGCGCGAATGTCCGCCTGCTCATGGGGCTGCCGTACAGCCGCGTTGCATCCGCCGGTTCGCTGCGCTGCTCCGGCGCCAGGCCGAACAGGCGCTTGCGCTCCACGTCGGAACGGATACGCACCGCGCCCCCTGCGGCCACCAGTTTGTCGGCGACCGTTGACTTGCCGCTGCCGGAGACGCCGTGGGTGATCGCCAGGAAGGTCTCGGGCCGCTGGCAGTAGCTTGCGGCAAGGGCCAGGTAGCGACAGAAGTCAGCGCAGGCCGGTGTGTCTTCCGTGGCCGCGCGCTGCGGCGGTGCGCGCAACAGCGCGACCTTGGCGCGCACCATTGCGAAGTAGCAGCGGTAGAGGTTGAGCAGCGCGAGGCCGGCATAATCGCCGCGATACTCCAGGTAATCCGCCAGCAGCCAGTGCGACTCCCCCGGGTGTCCCCGGGCCTGCAGGTCCATGGTCAGGAAGGCGATTTCGCCGATGCTGTCCATGATCCGCAGGGCCGGGTTGAACTCGATACAGTCGAACAGGCGCACCGCGCCGTCGATGAGGGCGATGTTGCCCAGGTGCGCATCGCCGTGGCCGTCGATCACCAGGCCCTCGGCCGCGCGCCGGCTCAACAGGGGCAGTTGTTCGCGGTAGCGCTGCAGCGTCCACTGCTCCACCGCCAGCAACTGCTCCGCCTGTGCCGGCGCGAGACGGTAGTCCCGCACCTGGCGGAAATTTTGCTCCATCGCGGCCAGCAGGGCCGCGGGCGAGCCGGGTTCGCTGGCGGCGGGCCCGGGGTGGCAGACCGGCGCCCGGGACTGCTGCTGCGCGATCTCCCGGGCCAGGCTGCGCACCAGCGTGCGATCCAGTTCGCCGCGGGCCGCCAGGTTGTCCAGCAGCAGGCTTTCGTCGAAGCGGCGCATTTTGACCGCGTAGTCGATGACCGCGCCGCGGCCCTCGAAGCGAGGGCCCGAGCCGTCGTCGGTGACCTCGACGACCGCCAGGTAAAGTTCCGGGGCAAAGCGCCTGTTCAATGCCAGTTCCTGTTCACAGAAGTGGCGGCGCAGGGGCAGGGTGGAGAAGTTGAGAAAACCGAAATCGACCGGTTTCTTGATCTTGTAGGCGAACTCGCCGCAGAGGATGACCCAGGAGATATGGGTTTCCCGCAGCTGTGCGGCTGCGCAGGGCTGGCTGAAGGCTTCCGGCCGCAGTAACTGCTGAAGGGTGCTGCTGTCCATTGTTACTCCCGGGTTGCGTCGCTGGCGTCCTGTCCCGCTACAGGACGTTACCATCCTGCAGGAGGGCCTGTACATGCAGGGGCATCAGGGGCGGGATGCAATCCCCGCACACGGGTCCTTACGGGGGAGCAGTGTACCTGTAGCCCTATCAGGCGGGTTTTTCCTGCCGCTGCCTGCGGACCGAATTTAATTGTTTTTGGGGCTTGCAATCCGCTTTCAAACCACTGAGTATATATACAGTAGTATTACTGGACGGCCACAGGAGAACGCCACAATGGAAGCCAATAAAGTCAAAGCGCTGGAAGCTGCACTGAGTCAGATCGATCGCCAGTTCGGCAAGGGTACGGTCATGCGGATGGGAGACCAGCCGCGGGTGGTGATGCCCTCGATCTCCACCGGTTCTCTGGGCCTGGATATCGCCCTGGGCATCGGCGGCCTGCCCAAGGGGCGCATCTGCGAAATCTACGGGCCGGAGTCCTCCGGCAAGACCACCCTGACCCTGCAGGTGATTGCCGAGGCCCAGAAGGCCGGCGGCACCGCGGCCTTTATCGACGCCGAGCACGCGCTGGACCCCATCTACGCCGAGAAGCTTGGTGTGCGGGTGGAAGACCTGATCATGTCCCAGCCCGATACCGGCGAGCAGGCACTGGAGGTGGCCGAAATGCTGGTGCGCTCCGGGGCGGTGGATGTGCTGGTAATAGACTCGGTGGCGGCCCTGGTGCCGCGGGCCGAGATCGAGGGCGAGATGGGCGATTCCCATGTCGGCCTGCAGGCCCGCCTGCTGAGCCAGGCCATGCGCAAGCTGACCGGGGCGATCAAGCAGACCAACTGCCTGGTCATATTCATCAACCAGATCCGCATGAAGATCGGTGTGATGTTCGGCAACCCCGAGACCACCACCGGTGGCAACGCGCTCAAGTTCTACTCCTCGGTGCGCCTGGACATCCGCCGCACCGGCGCGGTCAAGGACGGCGACGAGGTAGTGGGCAACGAGACCCGCGTCAAGGTGGTGAAGAACAAGGTGGCGCCTCCCTTCAAGCAGGCCGAGTTCCAGATCATGTACGGCAAGGGCATCTACCACATGGGTGAGGTCATCGACTGGGGTGTGAAGTTGAACCTGGTCGACAAGTCCGGCGCCTGGTATGCCTACAAGGGCGACAAGATCGGGCAGGGCAAGGCAAACGCCGCCAAGTTCCTGGAAGACAACCCTGCAGTGGCCAACGAGATCGAAACCCAGATCCGCGCCCAGATGCTCAGCCAGGATGTGCCGCCGATCAAGGTGGCTGTCTCTGCCGCCGCGGATGACGAAGACCTTGGCGCCGATCAGGACTGATCCTGGTCGGTCGGCGACACCTGCTTGCTGTTAATATTCCCACAGGCGCCGGGAACCTGCTTTTTTCCCCGAATAGCCCCGGCGCCTTTTTTTACATGACTGAACGCGACGCCACACCCGCCCCTGCCGGCACAGCCGGGAATGTCCCTACCGGCACGGCCGCCGAGATACGCCGGGCGGCGATGAATCTGCTGGCCAGGCGCGAGCACTCCCTGGGGGAACTGCGCCAGAAGCTGCGGCGCCAGTTTGACGACGAGGCAATGCTCGAGGCGCAGTTGCAGCAACTGGCGGACGAGAAGTTGCAGAGCGATGACCGCTATGCCGAGAGTTTTGCCCGCCTGCGCGCCCTCAGGGGTTATGGACCGAGCAGGGTGCGGCAGGAGATGCGTGCGAAGTCGATTTCCGACGCCGCTGTAGCCCGGGCCCTGGCAGTGGCGGTGCCGGACTGGAGCGTGTTGGCGCAAGAGGTGTTTTGCAAGAAATTCGGTGCGCCTGGCCCGGTGGACCTGAAAGAGAAGGCCCGGCGCGCCCGCTTCATGCAGTACCGCGGTTTTTCCTCCGATCACTACCAGCATTTGCTCGACGACTGAGCCACGCGGGGCCTCGGCCATGGGGGCCTTGCCCCTGGGGTCAAATCCCCGTATTTTGCTGCCCACGGTTCGGGCCCGCATGGCAACCAACAACTGAATCTCCGCCGCGGACGAATCCGGCCTCGGCCTGGACCCACTTCAGCAAATGAGGCATTGACACGATGGCTACGATTACCTTTCTCGGGGCGGCCCAAGAGGTCACCGGTTCCTGCCACCTGCTGGAAGCCCCTGGTATAGGCCGGGTACTGCTCGATTGTGGTATGCACCAGGGCGGTGACGCGGTAGAGCGCATCCAGGATGAGCAGTTTGCCTTCGATCCGGCCTCAATCGACGCGGTGGTCTTGTCCCATGCCCACCTCGATCATTCGGGACTGTTACCGCGGCTGTGCCACGAGGGCTTTACCGGTCCGGTGATCTGTACCCGGGCCACCGCCGAGCTGCTGGAAATCATGCTCAATGACTCGGTCGGGCTTTATCTGCGCGACCTGGAGCGAACCAATATCCGCAATGCCCGCCAGGGGCGGCCGCTGCTCGATCCCATCTATACCATGGAGGACGTGGAAGCGGTGGTCAGGCAGTGTGACGGGCATCGCTATCGCGACACCGTGCCCCTGGGTGAGGGCGCTTCCCTGCGCTTTTACGATGCCGGGCATATCCTGGGTTCCGCTATTGTCGAGATCACCTTGGGCGAGCACGGTGAAAAAAAGGTACTGGTGTTCTCTGGCGACCTGGGTAAGGGCGACTCCGCGCTGATGAATGAACCCACCTTGCTGGATCGGGCTGACGTCCTGCTGGTCGAGAGTACCTACGGTGACCGCGACCATCGCACCGAGGAGGATACCGAGGTGGAGTTGCGCGATATCCTCAGGGAAACCTGGCAGGCCGGCGGTAATGTGATGATTCCGGCCTTCGCGGTCGGGCGCACCCAGGACCTGCTGTTTCACCTGGGTTGCCTGCATTACCAGGGCGAACTGGACAACTGGCAGGTGTTCCTCGACAGCCCCATGGCCATAGCCGTGACGCGGGTCTATGACCGCTGGCTTAAGTTGCTGGACGGGGAGGATATTCGCCACCTCAGTGACGTGCACAAAAATTCCCTGGAGAAGTTCCTGCCCACCCTCAACCTGGCGTCCGGCACGGAGGAGTCGATGGCCATCAACCGCATCAGGAGCGGCGCCATCATTATTGCCGGCAGCGGCATGTGTACCGGGGGGCGTATTCGCCATCACTTCAAGCAGCGTATCTGGGACCGGCGCAATACCATCATTTTCACCGGTTACCAGGCCAACGGCACCCTGGGCCGGGTCATCGTCGACGGGGCGAAAACCATCCGCATGTTTGGTGAGGAGTACGTGGTCAACGCCCGGGTGGAAACCCTGGGCGGGCTATCGGCGCACGCCGGCCAGCGCGAATTGCTGGCGTGGGTGGCGGGTTTTCAGCCACAGCCGCGCACCCTGCTGGTGCATGGAGAACCCACCGCCCAGGACACATTTGCAGACAGGCTCTGGCAGGACCAGCAGTTGAAAGTGAGAATCCCTGCACGCGGCGACAGCATCGTGTTCTGATTATTGCGTCCAGGCCGGTCGGGCATATATTGCCAGGCAGATCGGGGTAGCGGATGATAGACTTTCCCTTGCCAATACGGATTTATCGTGCACAAACTCGAATTTCCCCCCGAGAAATTCGGTACACCGCTGGGTCTCGCTCCCGGCAACGTGGCCATCTACTCCTCCCACTATGCCAGCGTCGACCCTGCTGAATATCCGGATCGCGACTCCTTCCGCAGTTTCCTGGATGGCGTGTACATGGGCTACAAGTGGCAGTGCGTGGAGTTCGCCCGTCGCTGGTTATATGTCAATCACGGCTATGTCTTCGATGATGTCGCCATGGCCTACGATATTTTCGCCCTGCACCATGTCACCCGGCTGGCGGATAACAGGCTGTTGCCGCTGCACTCTTTCCGCAATGGCAGCCTGCGAGCGCCCCAACCCGGATGCCTGTTGATATGGGAGGAGGGGGGCGAATTCGAGGTAACCGGCCATGTCGCGATCGTAACCGAGGTGATGGCGGATCGTGTTCGATTTGCCGAGCAGAATCTCGAGCACTGCAAACTCCCTGAGCACCAGACCTGGTCCCGCGAATTGCCGCTCAGCCGTACCGCTGAGGGGGGCTATCGTATTCAGTCCGGCGCCAATGACTCCCATGTACTGGGCTGGGTTATCCAGACGGCAGATGCGCGGCATGCGGAAAAAAACGGTCCCGCCCAGCCCCAGCTATACCGGCTCAACAGTCGCCTTGCACCGCGGCGGGGCCAGCACGAGACGCCATGGCTTGATATGGCTGATGCCGCCGAGGCCGCCTTTGTGCAGGCCATGCACGGCCACAGGCTGACGGAGGCGGTGGATGACACGGAACAATATCGTTACTTCCGCATGTCCGAGACCGCGGAACACGAGCTCAGGCGTGCTACCAATGAACTGCACCTGATGTTCATGCACGCCACCCAGGCGGTGTTGCAGGACGACAACCTGCTGCTGCGCTTCAATATTCCGGTCAGCCTTTGGCCTCGGCTGCGCAAATCCTGGGAAAATCGGCGCGGCCAGATCATCACCGGCCGTTTCGATTTCGCGGTATCCCAGCGCGGCATCAAGGTGTATGAGTACAATGCCGACTCCGCTTCATGTTATATGGAGGCGGGTCGGGTGCAGGGCAAATGGGCCTCGCACTTTGGCGTCAGTGAGGGCGAGGATCCGGGCGCCGGACTGACTGCGGAACTGGTGGACGCCTGGGCGGCGAGTGGCGTCCAGGGCATGTTGCACATCATGCAGGACGAGAACAGCGAGGAGACCTATCACGCCGAGTACATCCGCGCGGCGGCCGAAGCCGCGGGCCTGGCGTGCAGGATCATCAGGGGCGTCAGCGAATTGAGCTGGAATGAGAAGGGCGAAATCGTCGACGGCGAGGGAACCCCGATCCTCTTTGTCTGGAAAACCTGGGCCTGGGAGACGGCGCTGGAGCAGATTCGCGCCGAGTGCGAGGACGAGGATGCGAGGCCGCCGCTGCGCACGGGCGCTGACGCAGGCAAGGCGCCGCGCCTGGTGGATGTCCTGTTGCGCCCCGAGGTGATGGTCTACGAGCCCTTCTGGACGCTGATACCCAGTAACAAGGCCATGCTGCCGCTGCTGTGGAAGATATTCCCGAACCATCCCTACCTGCTCAATTCCCAGTATGAATTGACCGGGGACTTCAACCGGCGCGGCTATGTGACCAAGCCGATCGCGGGGCGCTGCGGTTTCAATATCAGCCTGTTTGACAAGCACGACAATCTGCTGAAAGAAACCCGTGGTGGCTTTCATGCGGCAGGATCAGATCTACCAGCGCCTGTGGAAACTCCCCAGGATAGACGGCTACAGGGCCCAGGTATGCACTTTTGCCGTGCGGGGTCGCTACGCCGGCAGCTGCGTGCGGGTGGACAAGTCGCTGATTATCACCGGCGATAGTGAGCTGTTGCCCCTGCGCATCGTTGCGGATGAGGAACTGGTGTCGCCCCGGTGACGGGGACGGGGTGGTCGTTCAGCCGCGGCGGAAGCGGTCCCACAACATGCCGATGCCCTGGAAGACAAGTATCGGGGTAAAAAAACAGGCCAGGAACAGTGGGCCGTTGAACGCGATCTGGACGTCGTAGCGCAGTGCAGCATCGGGAGATTGCGCAGAATCGCCAGTCCCGGTCGAGTCAGCGGGTGGCGCGTCGGCCTCAGCTACCGACACCGCCATGGTGCGCTCGATGAAGGGACTTAGAATCTCCTGCTTTACCGGGTCGCGGTCCAGGCTGTTCCACTCCACCAGGGTGATCACCGCCAGGGTGATGCCCCAGACGATGCCGAAGTGAGTAGCTCGATTGTAGCCGGGTAGTTGCATAACTAAGCCTGCAGCGCTTCCTCGATAAAGTCCAGCCGATCCTGCCCGAAATACATCGCCCCGTCCATAAACAGGGTGGGGGCGCCGAAAACCCCGCGCGCGACGGCGGCCTCGGTGTTGGCAACCAGTTCGGCTTTCACCGCGGGATCCTGTGACCGGGCAATCAATGCCCCTGCGTCAAGGCCGGCGTCCGCCAGTACCCGCTCCACCACCGCGGCATCCCCCATGTTTTTTTGCTCCACCCAGATCGCGTCGAACACACGGTTCAGGTAAGCGTCACCGCATCCGAGTTGTTGCGCTGCCACCGCCGCCCGCATCAGGTTGAGGGTGTTGATCGGGAAGTGGGGGTTGAAGATCAGTGGCACGCCGTAGCGCGCAGCGAACCTCGGCAGGTCCTGCTCCAGCATGTATTTGCCCTTGGCGGGAATGGCGATGGGTGAAGTGTTGCCACTGGCCTTGAAGACACCGCCCAACAGCATGGGCATATAGCGCAGCTCCAGGGCGTACTGTGCGCGCAGCTGCTGCAGGCGTTTGTGGGCGAGGTAGGCAGTGGGGCTGCCCACATCGAAATAAAATTCCACGGTCTTGCTCACATCTCTCTCCTCTTACCAGGGGCTTGTGGTCTACCAGTGCTCCATCCAGGGGCGCACGTCCAACTCGAAGGTCCAGGCGTTGCGCGGCTGCTGGTAGAGCATGACATAGTTCCGGGCGAGATCCGCCGGATCGACGATGCCGTCCTTGAGTTTGAGCGCGGCGAACTCCGGAACGTTCTCGCTGATCCACTGTGTGTCTACCGCCGCGTCGATCACCACGTGGGCGACATGAATATTCTTCGGGCCCAGTTCCCGCGCCATGCTCTGGGCCAGGGCCCGCAGGCCGTGCTTGGCACTGGCAAAGGCGGCGAAACCGGCGGCACCGCGCACGCTGGCAGTCGCGCCGGTGAAAATGATGGTGCCGCGCCCGCGCCCGCTCATGTAACGCGCCGCTTCACGGCCGCACAGGAAGCCCGCGAAGCAGGCCATTTCCCAGATCTTGAAAAACTTGCGGCTGTCGGTTTCCAGTATTCCCATCGGCACATTGGCGCCGACGTTGAATACCATCACCTCGATCTCTCCTATCGCGGCCTCGATATTGGCAAACAGCTCGGTCACCGCCTCCTCCCTGCGCGCGTCGCAGCTGAACGCGTGGGCGGGCCGACCAGCGGCAGTCAGTTCCTGCACCAGTGGTGCAAGGCGATCGCCATTGCGCCTCGCCGCACAGACCGTCAGGTCCTGCGCGGCAAACTGGCGCACGATCGCGCTGCCGATGGCGTCCCCGGCGCCGATGATCAGGGCTACCCGTGCGGTCAATTGCCATTCTCCCAGGACAGATTTTTTTAAAGGTTCCAAAAAAGAACTAAAGATAGTCAGCAGCCGCCCCTGTGTCAAGTGGCGGGGGATGCGTGAATGAACGCCGGGAATGACTTCCATGTGGCGCATCCTGCGCTATATTGTGCATGCCCTGATAATAACTGGAGAACGCTCCCATGCTTTACCCCATGCCCGGCAGTAAAGACGCCCTGTTCAGCTTCAAGAGCCGCTACGAGAATTTTATCGGCGGCCAGTGGGTGGCCCCGAAAGCGGGCCAGTATTTCGACAACATCTCCCCGGTGACGGGGCAGGTATTTTGCGAAGTCCCCCGTTCCACGGCGGCGGACCTGCACATCGCCCTGGATGCGGCCCACGCGGCGGCAGACGCCTGGGGTAAAACCCCGGCCGCGGAGCGCTCCAATATCCTGCTGCGGATTGCGGACCGGATCGAGGCCAACCTGGAAACCCTGGCTTATGTGGAAACCTGGGACAACGGCAAGGGCATTCGCGAGACCCTGAACGCGGACCTGCCGCTGCTGGTCGATCATTTCCGCTATTTCGCCGGCTGTATCCGGGCCCAGGAGGGGTCGGCAGTGGAGATCGATGCCACCACGGTGTGCTACCACTTCCATGAACCCCTGGGTGTAGTAGGGCAGATCATCCCCTGGAATTTCCCGCTGTTGATGGCGGGCTGGAAACTGGCACCGGCCCTGGCCGCGGGCAATTGCGTGGTGCTCAAGCCGGCGGAACAGACACCGGTCTCGGTCCTGGTGATGATGGAAATGATTGCCGACCTGCTGCCCCCCGGCGTGGTGAATATCCTCAACGGCTACGGTGAGGAAATAGGCCAGGCGCTCGCCACCTCAAACCGTATCGCCAAGATCGCGTTCACCGGTTCCACCGCCGTGGGCCAGATCATCCTCGGCAATGCCGCGAAGTCGCTGATCCCCTCCACGGTGGAACTGGGTGGCAAGTCCCCCAATATCTTCTTCGAGGACATCATGTGCCAGGAGGACGACTTTATCAGCAAGTGCGTCGAGGGCGTGCTGCTGGGCTTCTTCAACCAGGGCGAAGTCTGCACCTGTCCCTCCCGGGCGCTGGTGCAGGAGAGTATCTACGGTGACTTCATCGAGCGGGTGCTGGCGCGGGCGAAGAACATCAAGCAGGGCAACCCGCTGGATACGGATACCATGGTCGGCGCCCAGGTGTCACTGGAGCAGTTCGAGCGGATCATGGGCTATATGGATGTGGCGCGGAGCGAAGGCGCCCATTTCCTGATGGGCGGCGGCAAGGCCGCGGTCGGCAGCGATATTGCCGGCGGCTATTACATCCAGCCCACGCTGCTGCAAGGCACCAACGATATGCGCGTCTTCCAGGAAGAGATCTTCGGCCCCACCCTGGGTGTGACCACGTTCAGGAATGAGGCCGAGGCCCTCGCGATTGCCAACGCCACCGAATATGGCCTGGGCGCGGGTGTCTGGACCCGCGACACCAATCGCGCTTTCCGCATGGGTCGCGGCATCAAGGCCGGCCGGGTGTGGTTGAACTGCTACCACGTCTACCCGGCCCACGCGGCCTTCGGCGGCTACAAGAAGTCCGGCATAGGCCGCGAGGGCCACAAGATGGCGCTGGGCCACTACCAGCAGACCAAGAACATGCTGGTGAGCCACGACATCAACCCGCTGGGGTTTTTCTGATCGAGCCGGTGGTGCTGGCTCCCGGTCAGAATCGGAACATCAGCCCGATATTCGCCTGCACCTGGCTGTAGGCCTGGGAACTCACGCCGATGACGCAGCCGCCGCTGCAGAACGCGGCGCCGTTGCTGTCGAAAAATGTCGCCAGCCAGCGTACGTCGAGGCGCAGCAGCAGGTTGTCGGTAAAGCGGTAGTTGCTGCCGGCGCCGACCTGCGCCGAGAATTTGGTCTCATCCTCCAGGGTCGAATCCTTCGGCGAGAAAAAGCCCGCGCCAATGCCGGCCAGGACGAAGGGTTCCATGCGGTCCTGCGGGTAGTAGCTCATGGCGGTGAAATGCAAATGGGTGATATCGATGTCGGAATCTGTCAGGCCCGCGTTGGTGTCGAACTCGGTCTGTTGGTGTGACAGGTAAAAGCCGATACGCTTGGTCTGTTGTTGCTCGAAGACAAAATCCACAGCGAGACTGAATGCGGCGCTGTCATCGAGTTCCACATCATCCCCCGGTTCCCCGGTGTTCGGCGCGACCACCGGGGGTAGCTCATTGGCGGAGACGATCTCGAAGTTCGAGTTGTACTGGTAACCGGTCAGAAGCGTTACATCCGTTGCGAATGCCGGCAGGCAGAAGCCAATAAGGGCCATGGGAAGTAGTGATCTGCGCATGTGTAGAACCTATGTTTGGGCTGCAGCATTCTAAGCGCCTGCCGCTGGCCGACACAACCGCGCAGCCCGAGTCGGTCGCTACGCGATGCCTGCGAGCAGGCCGCTCTGGGCAATGCCATCGAAGATGAACTGGATGGCCAGTGCGGAGAGCAGTACGCCCATGATGCGGGTGATAACGTGCATGCCGATGACACCCAGCAATTTCTGGATGCGGCCTGCCAGCAGCATGCCGGCCAGGGTAGAACCCAGTATGACCAGCAGTGACGCCAGTACGATCAGCTGGTGCGTCAGCTCGCCTTCGGCATCGGCCATCAGCAGGATGGCGGCGCCCATCGCGCCGGGCCCGGCGATCAGGGGCGTGGCGATCGGGAACACCGAGATATCCTGCTTGGACATCGCTTCCTTTTCTTCTTCGTCGGTGGTTGAGGTGCCGCCGGTGGTGCGCGCGAAAACCATTTCGATGGCGATGAGCAGCAACAGGATGCCCCCGGCGGTTCTCAGGGCAGGGAGTGATATGCCCAGCCCACCCAGGACCGCTTCGCCGACCAGGGCGAACAGCAGCAGGATAAAAGTCGCGATCAGCGTGCCCCGCACGGCCATGGCGCGGCGGTGCTGGCGGGTGGAGTGGGCTGTTAAGGCAGCAAATATCGCCGCCACATCAAGCGGGCCGATGGTGGCGAAGAAGGTCGCCAGGGAGAGCGCGGCGGTTTCAATCACGGGTGGTTTGCCATCCGTACAGCATTGCCAGGAACTGGGTCCTTACCGACGGTTGCGAGTACCGCTTAAAATGCAGCATAAGGTGCCTGGGCCTGGCCGTTGTCGGCACTATTATCCCTCACCCTGCGTCGATGTACCATGCCGACATTTCGCGCCAAGCTGAAACTGGGGGCGTGCGATCCCATGCCTGCTCTCGTCTGACGGTTTTCTCCACGACATCAAGCAGGCTCAGCAGGTTGCGCAGTTGATTGCCTGCCTGCGGCACAGGCTCACGGGGCAGCGGCGGCCAGGAAGCTAGGGCGGTCGTCACTCAAGCTTGATCTGCGTGGGGACGACGCCCCAGATGTCTTCACAGTACTCGGCAATGGCCCGGTCGGAAGAGAACTTGCCGCTGCGCGCCGTATTGAGTATGGACATGCGCGTCCACTGCTGCGGTTCAAACCAGGCACGGCTGACGCGCGCCTGGCACTCCACGTAGGCGGCATAGTCAGCAAGTACCAGAAAAGGGTCCGAGCTTGTAAGGTTCTCGACCACCGGCCGGAATATGTCCGGGTCACCCCCGGTCAACCGGCCGCTGCCGATGAGGTCGAGTACTCCGGCGAGTTCGGCGTTGGCCGCCAGCTCATCCGCCGGCCGATAACCCTCGCGCTTGCGCTGGGCCACCTCGGCCGCGTTTAAACCGAACAGGAAGAAGTTGTCCTCTCCCACTTCATCACGGATTTCGATATTGGCCCCGTCCAGCGTGCCGATAGTGAGCGCGCCGTTCATCATGAACTTCATGTTGCCGGTGCCAGAGGCCTCCAGCCCGGCGGTGGAAATCTGCTCGGAAAGGTCCGCCGCGGGGTAGATGTACTGGGCATTCTGCACGTTGAAATCAGGCACGAATGCGACCCGCAGCCGATCGTTAACCTGTGGGTCCCCGTTGACCAGGTCAGCCACCGCAGTGATCAGGCGGATGATACGCTTCGCCATGAAGTACCCCGGCGCCGCCTTGCCGCCAAATATGAATGCGCGGGGGGCGATCTCGAGCCCCGGGTCCCGCTGCAGGCGCTGATACAGTGTCAAAATATGTATCACGTTCAGGTGCTGGCGTTTGTACTCATGAATGCGTTTCACCTGAATGTCGAACAGCCAATCGGGGTCAAGGATGACCCCGCTGCGCTCCCGCACGTGGCGCGCCAGTCGTTCCTTGTTGGCGCGCTTGACCGCGCGCCAACGGTCGAGGAAGCCGCCATCCCCGGCCAGGGATTCCAGTTTGCGCAGGTCCTGCAGCTGCCTTGGCCATTGGCCCCCGATGGCCTCGTCGAGCAAAGCACTCAAGCCAGGGTTGATCAGGGCCAGGAAGCGCCGCGGCGTCACGCCGTTGGTCTTGTTGCTGAAGCGCTCGGGCCACAGTTCATGAAAATCGCGCAGCACGCTGCTGCGCAGAAGCTCGCTATGGAGTGCGGCCACCCCATTGACAGCGTGACTGCCTATCGTCGCCAGGTTCGCCATGCGCACGCTCTTGCCACGCTCCTCGCCAATGATCGACATGCGCGCGACCCGCGCGTCGTCCCCGGGAAACCGCGCCCTTACCAGTGCCAGAAAGCGGCTGTTGATTTCGTAGATGATTTCCAGGTGGCGCGGCAGCATTTGCCCGAAAAGCTCCAGTGGCCAGGTTTCCAGTGCCTCGGGCAGCAGGGTGTGATTGGTGTAGGCGAAGGTGGCCACGGTGGTGGCCCAGGCCCCGTCCCACTCCAACCCGCGCTCATCCAGCAGCAGGCGCATCAGCTCGGCGACGCCGATGGCGGGGTGGGTGTCATTGAGCTGCACGGCAAAACGCTGTGCAAATTCGGTCACTGGCTGTCCCGCGAGATCGAGCAGCTGCAGCATGTCCTGCAGGGAGCAGGACACGAAAAAGTACTGTTGCGCGAGGCGCAAGCGCTTGCCGACGCTGGGCTCATCGTTTGGATACAGCACTTTGGTGATGGTCTCCGAAGCCACCTTGTCAGCCACGGCCTCGTAGTAGTCGCCCGAGTTGAAAGCCTGGAAATCGAAGGACTCTACCGCCTCGGCGCTCCACAGACGCAGCGTGTTGCAGGTGTTCACCCGGTAGCCCTGGATCGGGGTGTCATAGGCCACGCCTCGCACCACCCGGTCGGGAGCCCATTTCGCCCGGAGTCGGCCGGCGCCATCGATGCCGTGCTCGACGCCACCGTCGAAACCGACCAGGTAGGCCGTGTCCGGCTTGACGATCTCCCACGGGTTGCCCCGCCGCAACCACTTGTCGGTGATTTCGCGTTGCCAGCCGTCGCGGATGTCCTGGTCGAAGATGCCGAATTCGTAGCGTATTCCGTAGCCGACGGCCGGGCATTCCAGGGCGGCCAGCGAGTCGAGGTAGCAGGCGGCGAGGCGCCCCAGGCCGCCGTTGCCCAGCCCGGGCTCTTCCTCGCAGGCGAGAATCCGGTCGAGGTCCTGGCCGAGGCCGGCCAGTGCTTCCCGTGCTGCCGCCTCCAGGCCCAGGCTCAGCAGGTTATTGCCCAGTTGCGGTCCCATCAGGAACTCGGCCGAGAGGTAACAGGCGATCTTGCAGGGCTGATTGATGTAGGTTGCAACGGAGCTGCTCCAGCGCTCCTGCAGCCGGTCGCGGATGGCCAGCGCCAGCGCGCGATAATAGTCCTGTGCCTGGGCTACCGTGGGCAGCCGGCCGAGGGAGTAGCGCAGATGGTCGCAGATCGCCTCCTCCAACGCTGCTGCGTTGAGGCCGGTGCGCACCTCTCCCCCTCGCCCGCCCGCCGTAAAGACTTGTTTTCCATTGTTTGTGACTGCCACGGTGATGCTCCTCCTGCCTGTCCCGGCGCTAGAACGGCCAGACCCAGTCAGTGAATTCCTCGCTATCGGTGCCGTGCTCATGCGCGTAGGCAAGATTGCGGATGATCTCGCTCTTCATGGTTTCTTTCAGGTGAGCGGCGCGGTCCGCCAGGCCCGGAACCCGGTCGATCACGTCGATCACCAGGGTGAAGCGATCCGTCTGGTTGAGAATCGCCAGCTCCAGGGGCGTATTGATATTGCCCTCCTCTTTGTAGCCGCGCACGTGAATGTTCTCGTGATTGGCGAAGCGGTAGGCGAGCTTGTGGATCAGCCAGGGGTAGCCATGGAAGTTGAAGATCACAGGCTTGTTGGTAGTGAACAGGCTGTCGAAGTCGCGCTCGGTGGAACCGTGGGGGTGCTCACTGGCCGGTTGCAGCCTGTACAGGTCCACCACATTGACGAAGCGCAGCTTGAGTTCGGGCAGGTGTTCACGCAGCAGGGCGGCCGCGGCAAGTGCTTCCTTGGTAGCCACGTCGCCGCAGCAGGCGAGCACCACGTCTGGTTCCACGCCCTGGTCAGTACTGGCGCGGGGCCAGATGCCGATGCCTTTTGTTACATGCACCACCGCCTCGTCGATGGTGGTGAACTGCAGGTGCTTCTGCTTGTCTGCGACGATCACGTTGATACAGTCGGTGGAGCGCAGGCAGCCATCGGCGACTGCCAGCAGGGTATTGGCGTCCGGGGGCAGGTAGATGCGGGCCACGCTCGAGCTCTTGTTCGTGACGAGGTCGATGAAGCCCGGGTCCTGGTGTGAAAAGCCGTTGTGATCCTGGCGCCACACGGTAGAAGAAAGCAGGATGTTCTGGGATGCCACCGGGGCGCGCCAGGGTACGTGGTTCTTCGAGATATCCAGCCACTTGGCATGCTGGTTGAACATCGAGTCGATGACGTGGGCAAAGGCCTCATAGGTGTGAAAGAAGCCGTGGCGGCCGGTGAGCAGGTAGCCCTCCAACCAGCCGATCAGGGTGTGCTCCGAGAGCATCTCCATCACCCGGCCGTCGCGCGCGAGTTCACCGCCGTCGGCATCCTCGGGCAGCAGCTGGGCCATCCATACTTTCTTGCTCACCTCGTAGATCGCCTGCAGGCGGTTGGAGGCAGTTTCGTCGGGACCGAAGACCCGGAAATTGGTCATATTGTCGCGCATGACGTCGCGCAGGAAGGCGCCCAGGGGGCGGGTGTTCTCGTGCAGCACCTGGCCGGCCTGCTTAACCTCCACTGCGTAGGCGCGAAAGTCGGGCAGCCTGAGGTCACGGCGCAACAAGCCGCCGTTGGTGTGCGGATTGGCGCTCATCCGGCGCGTCCCGCTCGGCGCCAGCGCGCGCAGCTCGGGAACCAGCCGGCCATCCGCGTCGAACAGTTCCTGCGGTTGGTAACTGCGCAGCCAGTCCTCGAGCAGTTGCAGGTGCGCGGCATTGCCATGTACATCCGAAAACGGAACCTGGTGCGAGCGCCATGAGCCCTCTGCCTTGTGACCATCGATAGTACCCGGGCCGGTCCAGCCCTTGGGGGTGCGCAGTACGATCATCGGCCAGCTCGGTAGCTCCGCCTCGCCGCTGGCGCGCGCCTGTGCCTGGATGGCCCGGATCCCGGCTATGGCCTTGTCCAGGGTGGACGCCATTTCCCGGTGCAGCGTGTCCGGGTCCGAGCCCTCGACGAAATAGGGGGTGTACCCATAGCCGTGGAATAGCGCCTCGAGCCGATCGTGACTGATGCGCGCGAGGATGGTCGGGTTGGCGATCTTGTAGCCGTTGAGGTTGAGGATGGGGAGCACCGCGCCGTCGCGGATGGGGTTGATGAACTTGTTGGAGTGCCAGGCGGTCGCCAGGGGCCCGGTTTCCGCCTCGCCGTCGCCGACCACGCAGGCGACGATCAGGTCCGGGTTGTCCAGGCAGGCCCCATAGGCATGCGACAGGCTGTAACCCAGTTCGCCACCCTCGTGAATCGAGCCGGGAGTTTCCGGCGTGACATGGGAACCGATGTGCCCAGGGAAGGAGAACTGCTTGAAGAAACGCGCCATGCCCTCCTCGTCCTCGCTTTTGTCCGGGTAGATCTCGGAATAGGTACCCTCCAGGTAGGTGGGGCCCAACACCCCCGGGGCGCCATGGCCGGGGCCGGCGACGAAAATCATGTCCAGGTCGTCGCGACGGATCAGCCGGTTCAGGTGCGCCCAGATGAAGGACAGGGCTGGACTGGCGCCCCAGTGACCCAGCAGGCGACGCTTGACGTGGTCGGCCCGCAGGGGCTCGCGCAGCAGGGGGTTGGCGCGCAGGTAGATCATGCCGACCGACAGGTAGTTGCAGGCCTGCCACCAGCGGTGGATGCGTTGCAACTCGGCGTCGGTCGCTGTAGGCATTGCATCGTTTGTCATCATGTTTGCACTCGCTCGAGAAGGGGTTATAGCCGGCACGGCCGGGTGATTGCCGGTCGAGACCCGGCTCGTGTTCAACCCTAACGCGGGATTATTGCGAAAGCATTGCTGGCTAACAAGGTTGGCCCTGCGGGCGCTGGCCTGGGTTCCGGGGGGCGGGCTCCGCCGGACGCTGTCTTTTGGCTGCCATAAGTTTTAGTTTATACAGATAGCTTGCGCCCGGCGATCGGACTGCCGACCCGGGAGCACCGTGCCCACGCGGTGGCCGGCGGCGCCATAGTCGCGCAAAGGAACTGGACGGAACCCGGTCTGGATCACGCCGGCGCCCTGGAGCACATCGCCGGATTCCTGGCTGCCGAACGGGGAGATTACGAACTGGTCGGCGTGGGGCATCGCGTGGTCCATGGGGGGCTCGAGTTCAGTGCCCCGGTGGCGGTGACCGCGCAGGTCATCGAGACCCTGGAGCGGCTGGTCCAGCTTGCCCCGCTGCACCAGCCGCACAGCCTGTCAGGCATGCGCTACCTGATGCAGCGCCATCCCCGCTTGCCCCAGGTGGCCTGCTTCGATACTGCGTTTCACCGCGGCAACCCTGATCTTGCGCAGCGCTTCGCGCTACCTGCAGAACTGCACGAGGCGGGCGCAGAGCGGATATCCACCGAAAGCAGCCGGGTCTCTGCATGGAAACTGGCGACCGATGAGGAACTGATGATCGCCCGCCATACCCGGGACTGCATTGCGCTCTTGTTGCCCGGGATCAGGTAGTCCATGCTACGCCGCTGGCCCACCCTGGAGAGAAGCTACCGTGCTATCCAAATTCGATGATTACCCCATCCACCAGACCGCTGAGCCGGTGTTCCACGCAGCCACCAGCGACCGCAATACCTATGATCGCTTCTGGTATAACGGTCACGCCCGGGACGGCAGTTTTTACTTCGGCGTGGCCCTGTGCCGCTACCCCAACCTGGGGATCCTGGACTGCAGCCTCAGTCTGGCCACTGGCGGGCGGCAGTACGCGTTCCACGGCTCCCGGCGCGCCCCGCTGGAGCCTACCGATACCACGGTCGGCCCGTTCGCCCTGCATATCGTTGAGCCCATGGGTCGCCACCGGGTGGCGATCAGCCCCAATGACACGGGCATCGAGTGCGACCTGGTGTTCACGCCCCACACCGCCTGTATCGAGGAGGGGCGCCAGACCCTGCGCAACCAGCGTCACCTGATCATGGATGTCACCCGGCTCGACCAGTTCGGCTCCTGGGAAGGCTGGATCTCTTATGACGGCAAGCGGCTCAAGGTGGACGGCCACAGCACCTTCGGGCTCAAGGATCGGTCCTGGGGTATCCGGCCCGTGGGCGACCCCTACGGTGGCGGCGCGCCACTGGCGGAGTTCCAGGCCGTTCATTTCGGCTGGATGCCGATCCACTGGGAGGACGAGTGCAGCCTGGCGGGCTGGTTTGAGGACGGCACCGGCAAGCAGTGGCATACCGACCAGTTCTTCCTGCCCCGCTATGCAAAAATGGAGGACATCCCCGGCACCACCGATCCCGACAGCTATGGCTGGGAGGGCACGGTGCAGCACAACATCACCATGATTCCCGGCACCCGGCGCGCGTCGGCGGCGGTGATCACCATGCGCGACCGCAGCGGTGAGCAGATGGAGGTGACGCTGGAGCCGGTGCTGGTGCACCGGATGAAGGGCCTTGGCTACCAGCACCCGGTCTGGGGGCATGGCAAGTGGCAGGGTGAGCTGGCCATCGCGGGGGAGAGCTGGACCGACAGCGACCTGGACCCGCTGGCGCTGGAAAATATCCATGTGCAGCAGATCGTCAGGGCCAGCTGCGGCGAGCGTGTCGGCCACGGGGTACTGGAGCAACTGCACATCGGCCCCTCCGCCACCCTGGGTTTTGCGGACTGGTTTGACGGCGCCGCCTGATCCCGATCGGGAGGTCACCGTTGCCATGGTACTGCGGGAGCGTTCGATGACAGAGACACCAGCCGCGCTGGCCGCCCTGCTGGAGCAGGCGCTGGCCGGCGAACCCGGGGGTGTCAACTCCGGGGTGGAAACAAGGGTGGAAAACGTCACCCGCCTGTCCGGCGGCGCCAACATGGAAACCTGGGCCTTCGACTGGCACCCGGCGCAGGGCCCCCGGTCGCTGATCCTGCGCCGCCTGCCGCCGGGTGCGGCCGATGCCTCCTCCGATGCGGTGCTGGTGGGCAGCATCGACCTGCCGACGGAAGCCGCGGTGCTGCGGCAGGCGGCAGCCCACGGCGTTAGCGTGCCGACGGTTCTGCTGGTGCTCAGGGATGAACACGGCCTCGGCAGCGGCTATATCATGAGCCGGGAGCGGGGCGAGGCCCTGCCGTTTCGCATCCTGGCCGATGATAAATATGCCGGCGCCCGGCGGGCACTCGCCTTCCAGTGTGGCGAGGCGCTGGGGAAAATCCATGGCATACCACTCGCGGTGCTGCCCCCGGGGCTGCGCGACCTCGATATGGAGCAGGACCTGGATCGACTGCAGGGCCTGCTGGATGCCTACGGCAATACCTCGGCGGTGCACCAGCTGGCCCTCAACTGGTTGCGCGACAACGCGCCGGCCGGGGGCACTCGCTGCCTGGTGCACGGCGATTTCCGCAACGGCAACCTGCTGGTGGATGAGCAGGGCCTGGTCGCGGTACTGGACTGGGAACTCACCCATATCGGCTATCCCGCCGAGGACCTGGGGTATATCTGCGGCAATGTCTGGCGCTTCGGTCGCAGCGACAAGCCGGTGGGCGGCTTCGGCGACTACGACGACCTGCTGGCGGGCTATCGCAGTGTCAGGGGAGAGGCTCCCACGGCAGGAGAGCTGCGCTACTGGGAGGTTTACTGCGCCCTCAACTGGGGCCTGGTTTGCCTGACCATGATACACATGTACCGCAGCGGCCAGGACCGTAGCCTGGAACGGGCGGCGGTGGGGCGGCGCATGTCCGAATCGGAAATAGACCTGTTGCTGCTGCTGGAGGAGCCGGGCGCATGAGCCAGACCCGGGCGGATGAACTGCTGGTGGCTGTCCAGGACTTCCTGCGCAGGGAGGTACTGCCGCAGCTGGATGGCTTCGCCGCCTATAACACCCGGGTGGCGGCCAACAGCCTGGCGATCGCGACCCGGGAATTGCAGCTGCGGCCGGAACTGGATCGGCTCGACCGCGCTTACGCACTGCACTCAGGGCTGGATCCGGCAGCCGGCCCTGTCCCCCAACAGCTGGCGCTGGGCCTGAAACGTCGCGCCGTGGCCCCGGATGCGCACCTGCTGCGCTATCTCAGGCAACGGGCGCTGCTTTCCCTGGAAATCGACAACCCCAAGTATTCGGGTTACCTGCAGGCCAGGGAGCGCTGGCAGGCCCGCCAGGGGCAAGCGGCCGGGCCAGATCGCGGTTAATTTTCCCACTATCTGGCGCCAACCTGAGCCAGATCAAACACGCCCCTGTCAAGGGTGTGATTGACTTGCGTTGGGGGTAAATTGACCCGTGGGTATGTTTTTCGATAAACCAGAATTCGGGGTTAGAGCCGATGTCGTTTCGCAGCAAGCGCAAGTACACCATCGCCATGGACCAGGCCACGAGCTACGAGCAGTGGAAGGAGGCGGCCCTGGCCTATGATGCCGCCACCGGAATGGACCGCTGGCGTATGCGCGACCAGTCGAGCCAGTTCGACAACGTATCCATTCGTATTCGCCTCGACCGGCTTCGCTCCATGCGTGCCCGGCACGACTACCGCGGCCTGCTGTTCACCCTCAACGAGGGTATCCACGGCAATATGGCGGGCATGGGCAAGTCCTCCCTCCACGAGCGCGCGGCCTTCGGCACCAAGCAGTTGATCCACGACTACGTGGAGGAAATCGTCGACGCGCTGGAATTGCTGGCGAGCCCGGCGGTGAACGAGATCAGTTTTGAGGACAAACTGGATTTTTTCCGCCGCGCCCATCACTGCTTCGGCCGCACGGCGCTGCTGATGAGCGGCTCCGGCACCCTGCTGTATTTTCATGTGGGCGTGGTGAAAGCGCTGTGGGAACAGCGCCTGCTGCCGACCATCATGTCAGGCTCCAGCGGCGGTTCCCTCGTGGGCAGCCTGGTGTGCACCCACAACGACCAGGAACTGGCCAGGATTTTCGACCCGGCCTTCCTGCTGGCCGAAGCCGAGCAGGAAGTGTCCCTGGTGCGCTCCCTGGGGGGATTGCGTCCCAGGATATTGCAGGCCGAGGAGGTACAGTCCCTGATAGAGCGGCTGATCCCTGATATGACCTTCCAGGAGGCCTATGCGCACAGCGGCCGCCTGCTCAATGTTTCCGTGGCGCCGGCCGAAACCCACCAGACCTCCCGCCTGCTGAACGCCACCACCTCGCCCAATGTGCTGATTCACAAGTCGGTGCTGGCTTCGGCGGCGGTCCCGGGGGTGTTTCCGCCGGTGACGCTTGAAGCGCGGGACAAGTGGGGTGAACGCCAGCCCTACCTGCCATCCAGGAAGTGGGTGGATGGCTCCGTCAGCGATGACCTGCCCACCAAGCGCCTGGCGCGACTGTACGGTGTCAATCACTACATCGTCAGCCAGGCGAATCCCGCAGTACTGCCCTTCGTGACCGATGGTCGCCGCCAGGAGAGCACGCTGGCCATTCTGACCAATGCCAGCCGCCGCACCGCCAGGGAATGGCTGAATGCCGGTGCCGCTATCATGCACAAACCCCTGAGCCGGCCGGGCACTTTCTCCAAAATTGCCAACACCGCCCTGTCCATGGTCAACCAGGATTACATCGGCGACATCAACATCCTGCCGCGCAGCCGCTTCTACAACCCGCTGAAACTGCTCGCCCACCTGACGCCCGAGGAGATCATGAAACTGGTCACTTCCGGCGAGCGCTCTGCCTGGCGCAAGATGGAGATGATCCGGGTGCAGACCCATATCGGCCGCACCCTGGACAGGATCCGGAATGAGTATGAAGAGGAGGCGCTGCGCAACAGCCATCCCGCCAGGGGGCGCCGCCGCGCCGCTTAGGCAGTGCATGTAACAAAATGTCAATTTCCGTAGCAGCTGTGGTCATTGCTTAGGCAGTGACCAGCCCGCACTATCTGGCTGCTTATTTCGAACCCCCAGTCACCTATTTTCCGGAGCAAACGATGAGCAACCCAGCGTACATATTTGATGCGGTGCGAACCCCGCGCAGCAAAGGCAAACCCGGCGGCAGCCTCTACAGTGTCAAGCCCATCGATCTGGGTGCCGGCCTGCTGCGGGAGTTGCAGTCGCGCCACGACCTGGACACGTCCTATGTGGACGACGTGGTGATGGGCTGCGTCACCCCGGTGGGAGAGCAGGGTTCCGATGTCGCCAAGATGATCGTACAGAACGCCGACTGGGATGAGTCCGTTGCGGGGGTGCAACTCGACCGCTTTTGCGCCTCCGGCCTCGAGGCGGTGAATATCGCGGCGCAGAAAATCGCATCAGGCTGGGAAGACCTGGTGGTCGCCGGCGGCGTGGAGAGCATGTCGCGAGTCCCCATGGGTTCCAACGGTGGCGCCCTGGGCGGGGACGTCGCTTTCAGCCTGAAGACGGGCTTTGTGCCCCAGGGCATTGGCGCCGATACCATTGCCACGATCGAGGGCTGGAGCCGGGAAGACGTCGATGCGTATGCCATGGAGTCGCAGCGGCGCGCGGCCCACGCCCGCGCCAGTGGCTATTTCGACAGGTCCGTGGTGCCGGTGAAGGACTACAACGGACTGACCGTGCTGGAGCGCGACGATTTCATCAAGCCCGATACCACCATGGAAGGGTTGGCCGGACTGAAGCCGTCTTTCGGCATGATCGGGCAATTTGGCTTCGACGACGTCATCCTCGCCAAGTACACCACCCTGGACAGGATCAACCACGTGCACACGCCCGGCAATTCTTCGGGTATCGTCGACGGCGCCAGCGCGGTGCTGATCGGCAGCGAGAAGGCCGGCAGGGACCTCGGGCTGACGCCCCGGGCGCGCATCGTGGCCACCGCCGTCTTGGCCACCGATCCCACCATCATGCTGATCGGCCCGGGGCCGGCCGCCATGAAATGCCTCGAGAAAGCGGGCCTGAAGGTAGCTGACATCGACCTGTGGGAAATCAACGAGGCGTTCGCCGCGGTCGCCCTGCGCTACATGAAAGACCTGGGCATCGACCACGCCGTGACCAACGTCAATGGCGGTGCCATCGCCATGGGACACCCGCTGGGTGCGACCGGGGCCATGCTGGTCAGCACCATGCTGGACGAACTGGAGCGCCGCAAGCTCAAGCGCGCCATGCTGTCACTGTGTGTGGGCGGCGGCATGGGCATCTCCACCATCATCGAGCGCGTGTAGCAGCGGGCAGAATCAACCAGACAGGAACAGGACATGAGCGCATTCAAGTACGACAAAGACGCCGATGGCATTGTGACGGTGACCATGGACATGACCGGACCGGTCAATGCCATGAACGAGGAATACCGGCAGGCCATGGCTGCGACCATCGACCGGCTGGAGCAGGAGAAAGGCCTGGCCGGGGTAATTTTCGCTTCCGCCAAAAAGGTGTTCTTCGCCGGCGGCGACCTCAACGAGCTGCTGGCCGCCGAGAAGGGCAACGAGGCCCAGTTCATGGACATGCTGCGGGTCACCAAGCACAACCTGCGCCGGCTGGAGAAATTGCCGGTACCGGTGGTGGCTGCGATCAATGGCGCCGCCCTCGGCGGCGGTTTCGAGATCTGCCTGTGCTGTAACCACCGCATCGCCTGGGATGACAAATCGGTGCAGCTGGGCCTGCCGGAAGTGAGCCTCGGCCTGTTGCCCGGGGGTGGGGGCGTGGTCCGCATGGTCAACCTGCTGGGCCTGGAAAAAGCCCTGCCATACCTGCTCGAGGGCAAGAAGGTGGCACCGCAGGCTGCCCTGGCCGAGGGCATGATCCATGAAACCGTGGCGACCGTGGCGGAGCTTGTGCCCCGCGCCAAAGCCTGGATCCTCGCCAACAAGGACAGCGAGGAAGCGGCGGTGCAACCCTGGGATCGCAAAGGCTTTCGCCTGCCCGGCGGCAACGCCAGTTCACCGAAAATCGCCCAGATGGTCGCTGGCGCTCCGGCCATGCTGCGGCAGAAAACCCGCGGCCTGCTGCCGGCCCCGGAGAAAATTCTCGACTGCGCCGTCGAGGCGGCGCGAGTGGATTTCGACACCGCGCTGGAAGTGGAATCCCGGGGACTGACCTACCTCGCGGTCACGCCCCAGGCCAAGAATATGATCTCCACCTTTTTCTTCGGCATGAACAAGGTCAATGGCGGGGCCAGCCGGCCCCGGGACGTTGCGCCCTGCACCACGAAGAAGGTGGGCGTGCTGGGCGCCGGTATGATGGGCCAGGGTATTGCCTACGTGTCGGCCAGCGCCGGCATCGAGGTGGTGCTGAAGGATGTTTCACTGGAGGCGGCCGAGAAGGGCAAGGCCTACTCGGACAAACTGCTGGAAAAGCAGGTAGCCCGTGGGCGTATGAGCCCCGAGCAGAAAGCCGCGGTGTTGGGCCTGATCAAGCCCACCGCCGAGGACGCCGACCTGCAGGGCTGCGACCTGATCATCGAGGCGGTATTCGAGAATATGGAGCTCAAGCACAAAATCACCAGGGCGACGGAGGCTCGGCTGGCGCCCAATGGCGTGTGGGGGTCCAATACCTCCACCCTGCCCATTACCCAGTTGGCCCAGGCCAGCAGCAAGCCGGAAAACTTCATCGGCATCCACTTTTTCTCGCCCGTGGACAAAATGCCCCTGGTCGAAATCATCTGCGGAGAGAAAACGTCGGACGAAACCCTGGCAAAAGCCTTCGACTATACCCGCCAGATTCGCAAGACGCCGATCGTGGTCAATGACTCCATGGGCTTTTTCACCTCGCGCACTTTCGGGACCTACCTGGATGAGGGCGTGCGCCTGTTGAGCGAGGGCGCTCACCCGGTGCAGATCGAAGCCATGGGCAGGGCGATCGGCATGCCGGTGGGACCACTGGCCGTGTACGACGAGGTCAGCCTCGAACTGAGCCGCAAGGCCCAGGAGACCTGGAAGCAAATGGGCGTACTGGACAAGTGGGGCGATGGCAGCGTGGTGCGTGCGGTCATCGATACCATGGTGGGCAAACACGGGCGCGGCGGCCGCCACCACGGCGGCGGGTTCTACGAATATGCCGCCGATGGCAGCAAGGCCATATGGCCTGGATTATTTGATATCTACTATAAACCGGCTGTACAGTTCAGCGAGCAGGATATGAAAGACCGACTGCTGTTCCGCCCGGTGATCGAGTCCCTCAAGTGCCTGGAAACCAAGGTGTTGCGCTCGGTGGCAGACGGTAATGTCGGCTCGATAATGGGTATTGGCGCGCCGGTATGGACCGGCGGCTACATCCAGTTCGTCAACACCTATGGCCTGCAGCGCTTTGTCGAACGCTGCCGACAGCTCGAGCACAAGTTCGGCGAGCGCTTCGCGCCGCCGCAAATCGCATTGGAACACGCCGCTTCACAGGAGCTTTTCGCATGAGATCGTTTACAGAAGAACAGCAGATGTTCAGGGGCGCCTACAGGAAATTCCTGGAGAGCGAAGTACAGCCCCATATGCCGCGCTTTCGCCAGCAGGGTATCGTCGACCGGGAAATTTTCAAGAAAGCCGGGGACCAGGGCTTCCTTATGATCTGGCCGGAGGAAAAGTATGGCGGCATGGGCGACAGCGATTTCCGCTACGAGCAGATCATCATGGAAGAAACCTGTCGCGCCGGTTGTGGCGAGTGGTTCAACACCCTGCACAGCCGACTGGTGGGACCGTACTTCAAGAATTTCGGCACCGAGGAACAGCGCCAGCGCTTCCTGCCGGGCTGCGTCAAAGGAGATACCATCCTGGCCGTGGCCATGACCGAGCCCGATGCGGGCAGTGACCTGTCGGGCATGCGCACCAACGCGAAGGACATGGGCGACCATTTCCTGTTGAACGGTTCCAAGACCTATATTTCCAACGGCATCAACGCGGACATTGTTATTGTCGCGGCCAAGACCGACCCGGAGAAAAACCCCTACTCGCTGGCGCTGCTGATCGTGGAACGCGGCATGGAGGGCTTTGAGCGCGGCCGCAACCTGGACAAGATGGGCATGCACGCCCAGGACACGGCGGAATTATTCTTCAATAACGTGAAGGTGCCGAAAGAAAATGTGCTGGGGGATCCCACCCAGGGTTTCATCTACCTGATGAATGGCCTCGCCAGAGGAGCGCCTGATCTCCGGGGCCGGCGCTATTGCCAGCGCCAGGGCGGCCTTCAACCTGACGCGTCAGTTCGTGATGGAGCGCAAGGTGTTCGGCAAGCCCCTGTCAAAGATGCAGAACACCGAGTTCAAGATGGCCGAGATGGACACGGAAATCGACATCATGCAGGTGTACATCGACCACTGCGTGGCCATGCACAACGAGGGCAGGCTGACGGCCAACATGGGCGCCAAGTGCAAGCTGCAGGCCACCGAGATCGAGTGGCGCATGCTCGACCTCGGCGTGCAACTGCACGGCGGCGCCGGTTACATGATGGAGTACCCCATCAGTTACATGTTCACCAGCGCGCGCATCAACCGCATCCTTGCGGGCAGCTCCGAAATCATGAAATACATCATCGGCCGGGACGTCTTCCGGGACGGGTACAGTAGTATTCTGGATTAGGAAAAGCCTCGAAAAAACCCTTCAGCCCAGGTGACCGTATTCTCAGGAAAGCTCCGGGGCTTGCGCGCCGGCCCCGCTCCCGGGGGTGGCCTCTGCCCAGTTCATGGTCCGGTAGTCGAACTGCCGCTCTATCGTGGGCTTGACGATCTGGAAGTAGGGAGAGACGTCGAAGTCGCGGGGGGTGAACAGACTGTGGTGGCGAATGTGCTGTAACTCGCGGATGGTGACGTCGCCCCGGGTGGCGCCCCTGACAAAGACGCTGCTGATCTCGGGCAGGATCGGGTAGCGCACGGATTCGAAGGCCTGGGCGATCAGGGTGGAACAGATCGCCCGCGTGGGGTCACCCGAACCCAGCGCCAGCATGCGCCGCCGCCAGCGCACCGGTACCGGGGGATGGGGCAGCAGGAAGCGCATGAGGTCGATCACGTTGCGCAGGTCGTAGCGCTTGCCGAGGCTGCCGACCATGAAATCCACCACGGCGCGACTGTCCTCGGGGGTCAGGCCGACGGGGCGGCAGATGCGGGTGTTGGCCGTTGCGTACTTGGCCAGGGGCGCCGCGATCACCCCGCGCTGCAGGTCGGCCTCGATCAGGGCACCAGCGGGGTAGCCGCCGTTCAGAGTTTTCAGGGCATCGCCCACATAGAGCGCTGCGTGGGACCAGGTGGACTGGGTCAGGTACTTGATCGCCAGGCTGATCCGGCTGGAGCCCTCTACCAGCACCACGTCCCCAGGCCGCAGGGTCGCCTGCAACATTGCCGGGTCCACCGCCTCGAAGGGCGGTATGAGGGACAGGGGCTTCTCCAGGAAGCGGGTGAGCAGGAGGCCGAGAGGGTTCAAGGGTCTATTCGCTGGGTGAATGTGGCTCAGTATAGAGGAATGACACTGTCTACCGCTATTCGGCCCGATCCACTTTTCCGCGCAGCGCCTTCAGTTGACCGTGTTTTGTTTTGCTGTCCATCCGCTTGCGTTTGGCGCTCTTGCTGGGTTGGGTCGGGCGGCGTTTCTTTCGGGTTACCGTCACCCCGGCTACCAGCTCCCGCAGGCGTTCCAGCGCATCGGCCCGGTTTTTCTCCTGGGTGCGAAAGCGCTGGGCCTTCAGCACGATGACGCCGTCAGAGGAAATACGCCGATCCCGCAGCGCCAGCAGTCGCTCCTTGTACTCATCCGGCAGTGACGAGGCCCTGATGTCGAACCGCAGGTGAATGGCGGACGACACCTTGTTGACGTTCTGCCCCCCGGCGCCCTGGGCGCGGATGGCCTGGGTCTCGATCTGTGCCAGGGGGATGCTCAGCTCACTCGTAATCGCCAGCAGGGAGTCTTCGATCGTCATGGAGCGCCCGGTGCTTATCGGATCAGGTATCGGGGTACGCGGTGGCAGTACTCGCGATAGGCCTGCGGATGCAGCTTCGCCAGGTGTTTTTCCTCCCGCAGTACCATTGCATGGACCAGAATGAAGCCGATCGCGCTCAGACCCAGCAGCAGTGCGCTCTGCAGCAACACGGTGTATGCCGCGAACATCAGCAGGTAGGCCAGGAAATAGGGATTGCGGCTGTAGCGGTAGATGCCTGATTCCACCAGTGCGGTCTGCTGCTCCTCTATGACCCCCACTCGCCAGGAGTCGCCCAGGCCTTGCAGTGATGCCGCTGCCACCAGCAGGGTGACGCCAAGCAGGAACAGGCCCAGGGCCAGCGCTGCCGGGGCCGACAGCAGCGCGAATCTGCCCCAGCTGCTGCCGGTCTGCGCCAGCAGCAATGACAGCGCTATGAAGACGACAAAGAAACCGATCGCCAGGCTCGCCTCGGGATTGGCGCCGCGCACGGGCCGGCCCAGCTTGCGCTGCAGGTTGATATTTTTTGCGAAAAACATGCCCTGGAACAGCAGCTGGTGCAGCAGGATGACGAGCGTCGCGTCCCGCATTGGCTAGCGGTTGCGGCCCAGTCGCTCGTGGGCGTCCACCCACTCGTTCTTGCGGGTTTCCTTGTCGACCCGGGTGGCGGCCCCGAGTGACAGTTCTCCCGCCAGCACCAGCCCCGCGGCAATTTCCGCCAGTTTGTGGGCCTTGCCCTTGCCGAAGCAGTCCATGATTTCGCAGGCATTCGCGCTGGGTGGGCAGGGCGGTGCCGCCACCGTAGGTAGCCATGATCAGTGCCGGCATGGTAATGGAAAAATAGTAGTCGCCCTCGCGGGTCACCTTGTTGTAGGTGGTGCACTGGTTGGATTCACCGATATTGGCGATGTCCTGGCCGGTGGCCAGGTAGAGGGCGGCCAGCCCGTTGGCGGGGTGGGCGGCGTTGTTGGAGGAATTGGTCAGCAGGGCGGCCAGGGTGCTGATACCCTGGCCGTAGTGCATCTGCGGCGGCGTGATGCGCAGGTTGTCGATCATCACCTCCCGCGGGATAGTGATTTCCGCGGTCACCCGTTTGCCGCGGCCCTTGAGCAGGTTGACGGAGGAGGTTCTCTTCTCCGTGTCGAAGCTGCCGGACAGCAGGTAGTGGGACAGCTGGGGGTACTGCTTCACGATCCACTCGCAGGCGGCGAAGGTGGCCCGGCTGGTCATGTTCTGGCCGGCGGCGTCGCCGGTGCTGTAGTCGAAGCGGGTGAACACCATGTTGTGGGCGTGGTACTGCTCGATTTCGTTCAGCTTGCCCACCGAGGTCGTGGTTTCCGCCACCGCCTTGATCTGCTGCGAAGTTCTCCTTCAGCCAGTTGCAGAAATCCCGCGCCTCCCGGGCACTGGGGAAGACGAAGGTCGGGGCCCGCTGCATGGCCTCCCCGGACACCGTGGTGATGACGCCGCCGCTCTCCCGGATGACCTTCATGCCGCGGTTGTAGCTGGCCAGCATGGTGCCCTCGACGGTGGCCATGGGTACGTAGAACTCGCCCCTGGCGTGTTCGCCGTTGACCAGCAGCGGTCCGGCCAGGCCGATGGGTATCTGGGCGACGCCGAACAGGTTCTCGATGTTGCCGGACATATCCGCCGGATTGAAAGAGAACTGGCGGGTATGGTTGAGCCTGGCCGGGGTGTTTTCCTCGATGAAGGCCTGGCGCCTGGCAATGATGTCGGCGCTGTAGTCGTCCTCGTTGGAACGGGGTATTTTCTTGCTCATGGCGCGCTTCCTGTGTGCGTTGGCTTGCGAAACGTTACGCGCTTGGCTGCGCCCGGTCAACGCGCCCGGTCAACGCACACAGGCGGTTTCACCGCGGGGCGCGCAGGTCACAGGGCGCGCGTGAAGCCACCGGGCGGGATTCTGCTATACTGCGCGGCCATCAGATCCTGAGCCCCCTGTGACCGACCGCTGTTTTTCATCCCTGCCATTGCCCGCCGCCCAGCTCGATAATCTCGGCAGCCTCGGTTATCACCAGATGACGCCCATCCAGGCAGCGGCGCTGCCGCTGGCGCTCGCCGGTACTGACCTGGTCGCCCAGGCCAGGACCGGGAGTGGCAAAACGGCTGCTTTTGCCCTGCCGTTGCTGGCCCGGCTCAATCCGCGCGACTTCGGCACCCAGGCGCTGATTCTCTGTCCCACCCGTGAGTTGGCCGCCCAGGTGGCCGCCGAAATCCGCCGGCTCGCCCGCTACCAGCAGAATATCAAGGTGGTGACCCTGTGCGGTGGCCAGGCCATAGGGCCGCAAATCGGCTCCCTCGAGCACGGCGCGCACGTGGTGGTGGGTACGCCCGGGCGCATCAGCGATCACCTGCGCAAGAACACCCTGTCCCTGTCCCGGGTAAATTGCCTGGTGCTGGACGAGGCCGACCGCATGCTGGAGATGGGTTTCATCGACGCCATAGAAGCCATCATCCAGCAGACACCGACGCAGCGACAGACCCTGTTTTTCTCGGCTACCTTCCCCAACGATATCGAGGCCATGAGTAGTCGCTTCCAGCAGTCACCCGAGCGGGTGGCGGTGGAGGCCATGCACCAGAGCCTGCAGATCGACCAGCTGTTTTTTGTGTGCCAGCCCGACGCCAGGTTCGATGCGCTGGTGCGTTTGCTGGGCCACTACCGGCCGGACAACGCGGTGGTGTTCTGCAATACCATACAGATGGTGCGCGATACCTGTGATCACCTGGCGCGGCAGGGTGTCAGCGCCGCCGCACTGCACGGTGACATGGAGCAGCGCGAGCGTGACCAGGTACTGGTGCAGTTCAGGCAGCTCAGCTGCCGCGTGCTGGTGGCCACCGACGTGGCCGCTCGCGGCCTGGATATCGATGACCTGCAGGCAGTCATCAATGTCGAGTTGCCGCGCACACCCGAGGTGTACGTGCATCGCATTGGCCGCACCGGGCGCGCGGGCAGGGGCGGGCTGGCACTGAGCATTTTTACCAGCGCCGAGCGCTACCGTCTGGATAGCATTGGCAATTTCCAGCAGCGCGCGCTCAGCTTCGAGGCGATCGAGACCATTGCCTGGAGCGGTGTCCCGCTGCCGTCGCCCACATTCCTCACGCTGTGCATCGCCGGCGGGCGCAAGGACAAGGTGCGCCCTGGGGATATACTGGGGGCTCTGACCGGGGAAGCGGGAATCGACAGCAGGGAGGTGGGAAGGATAGACGTGATGGACAATGTCACCTACGTGGCGATCAGCCGGGAGATGGCGGACCAGGCGCTGGGGCGCCTGGTCAACGGCAGGATCAAGGGCCGCAAGTTCAAGGTGCGCAAGCTGTGAGGCGCCTGTGAAGATTCCTGCAAGGCTGTTGCCCCTGTACGAGGACGGGCTCATCGATGAGGTCCTCTACCAGTTGATGAGCGGCAAGGAGGCCACCGTGTATGTTGTGCGCAGCGGTGAGGAAACCCGCTGCGCGAAAGTCTACAAGGAGGCGGCCCAGCGCAGCTTCAAGCAGGCGGCCAAGTACCAGGAGGGCCGGCGGGAGAAGAACAGCCGGCGCGCCCGCGCCATGGAAAAGGGCTCCAAATTCGGCCGCAAGCAAATGGAGGAATCCTGGCAGAACGCGGAGGTGGATGCGCTCTACCGTGTTGCGCGGGCCGGGGTGCGGGTGCCACGACCTTACGGCTGTTTCGACGGTGTCCTGCTGATGGAACTGGTGACTGACAGCGAGGGCGAGGTCGCGCCCCGGCTGGGGGAAGTCGAGATGTCAGCGCAACAGGCCCGGGAAGACCATGCGCTGATGATGCACTATATCCAGCTGATGCTCTGCGCCGGCCTGGTCCACGGCGACCTGTCCGAGTTCAATGTGCTGGTGGACGAGAACGGCCCGGTCATCATCGACCTGCCCCAGGCCGTGGATGCGGCCGCAAACAATAATGCCCGGGAGATGTTTGACCGCGACGTCAACAAAATCACCAGCTACTACGCCCTGTTCGCCCCGGAACTGCAGCAGACCCGCTACGCGAAAGAGATGTGGGCCTTGTACCAGGAGGGGGAGCTGCAGCCTGAAACCGTACTGACCGGCCTGTTTGAGGAAGACCTGGCGGCCGCGGATGTCGATGCCGTGCTGCAGGAAATCAAGGCGGCGCTGGCGGAAGAAGCCGCGCGCCAGGAGCGATTGCGAGCGGCCGAGGAGCCCGACTAGCCGCGGCGCCTTGTCTGCGCGGCGCCAGCCGCTATGATGAAGCGCTGCAAGCAAGCAACGGAGGACTGCAACATGTTCGGAACAGCATTATCCGCAGGCGCTACCCGGGTGTTGTTGCTGGGTTCCGGCGAACTGGGCAAGGAAGTGGCCATTGAATGCCAGCGCCTCGGCATCGAGGTGATTGCCTGCGATCGCTACGCCAATGCGCCGGCCATGCAGGTGGCCCATCGCAGCCATGTGTTCAATATGCTCGACCCGGCCGCCCTGCGCGAGGTGATCGCGCTGGAGCGCCCGGATTATGTGGTGCCCGAGGTAGAGGCGATCGCCACCCAGACCCTGGTCGAGCTGGAGGCCGAGGGCTTGCACGTGGTGCCCTCCGCCCGGGCCGCCCAGTTGACCATGAACCGCGAGGGCATCCGCCGCCTCGCCGCCGAAACCCTGCGCCTGCCGACCTCTGCCTACGCGTTTGCGGACGATTACGAGGCCTTCGCCGCGGCAGTCAAAGCCATGGGTTACCCCTGTATCGTCAAACCGGTGATGAGTTCCTCCGGCAAGGGCCAGAGCCTGCTGCGCAGCGAGGCCGACCTGCAGGAAGCCTGGCGCTATGCCCAGGAGGGTGGGCGTGCCGGCGGTGGCAGGGTGATCGTCGAGGGCTTCGTGGACTTCGACTACGAGATCACCCTGTTAACGGTCAGCGCCATCGATGGCATTCACTTCTGTGCCCCGATTGGCCACCGCCAGGAGGAGGGCGACTACCGCGAATCCTGGCAGCCCCAGGCCATGTCTGCCGCCGCACTGGCCAGCGCCAGGGATATGGCGGGCAGGGTGGTCACCGCCCTCGGCGGGCACGGCCTGTTCGGTGTCGAGCTGTTTGTCAAAGGGGATGAGGTCATCTTCAGCGAGGTCTCCCCGCGCCCCCACGACACCGGCATGGTCACCCTGGTCTCCCAGTCATTGTCCGAGTTCGCCCTGCACGTGCGGGCCTTCCTCGGCCTGCCGGTGCGGCAGATCCCGGTGCTCGGCAACTCCGCCTCCGCCGTGATACTCGCCAGGGGGCAATCGCAGGATATCCGCTACGCCGGCATCGCCGCGGCGCTCGACTGTGACGAGGTCCAGCTGCGCCTGTTCGCCAAGCCCGACATCAACGGCCAGCGCCGCCTGGGTGTGGCGCTGGCGCGGGCCGCGACGGTTGAAGCTGCCGTGGCAAAGGCGAAGACTGCGGCGGCAGCCGTCAAGGTGTTGCTGTAAACCCTGTTTGCAAGCGCGAGGAACCTATGCCATGAGCGAAGCCACCGGCACTTTTTCCGTCAACCACCTGGCGCAGACTCACGAGGTGCTCAACCAATCCAGCCCCCTGGTTGATTACAACGCCTATGCCAGCGACACCGCGCTGCGGGAGGCTGTGCAGCGCCACGGCGCGGCCTGGGCTGAGGACTCCCTGTCGGGCCATGGCCTGGTAACGGGCAGTGCCCGCGCAATCGAGTGGGGATTTCTCGCCAACGAGTACAAGCCCCGCTTCGAGTCCCACGACCGCCAGGGTTACCGCGTGGACCGGGTGCGCTATCACGATGCCTATCACCAGTTGATGAGCCTGGCGCTGGAACAGGCGGGCCTGCACAGCACGCCCTGGACCGAGCCCGGCCCCGGGGCCCATGTGGCGCGGGCCGCCCGCTATTACCTGCAGGCGCAGGTGGAATCGGGCCACGGCTGCCCGGTGACCATGACCTTCGCCGCAGTGCCGACCCTCAGGCTCACGCCCCGCATCGCCGCCGAGTGGCTGCCCAAGGTGCTGGCCCGGGGCTACGACCCGCGCAACGTCCCCCACTCCCAAAAAGCCGCCCTTACCATCGGCATGGGCATGACCGAGAAGCAGGGCGGGTCGGATGTGCGCAGCAATACCACCAGCGCGCAGCCGCTGGCCGCCCAGGGCCCGGGCGAGGCCTATGAACTGGTCGGGCACAAGTGGTTCACGTCCGCACCCATGTGCGACGCCTTTCTGGTGCTGGGCCAGGCGGCGGGAGGCCTGAGTTGCTTCCTGGTCCCGCGCTGGCGCCCGGACGGCAGCAAGAACCCGATCCAGGTGCAGCGCCTCAAGGACAAGGTGGGCAACGTCGCCAATGCCTCTGCGGAAATCGAATTGCGCGGGGCGCTCGGCTGGATGGTGGGGGAGGAGGGCAGGGGCGTGGCCGCCATCATCGAAATGGTGGCGATGACCCGCTTCGACTGCATGATCGGCTCCACCGCCTGCCAGCGCCAGGCGGTGGCCCAGGCAGTGAACCACGCCCTCGGTCGCAGCGCCTTCGGCAAGCGCCTGATCGACCAACCGCTGATGCGCAATGTACTGGCGGACCTGCAGTTGGAAGTAGAGGGCTCCCTGGCCCTGACCATGCGCATGGGCGAAGCGCTGGACCGCAGCCTTGCGCCCGGGGGCGATGCGCACGAGAAGCTGTTGTTACGGCTGGGCCTGCCGACGGGCAAGTACTGGATCTGCAAGCGCACGCCCGGCCACGCCTATGAGGCCATGGAGTGCCTTGGCGGCAATGGCGTGACCGAGGACTTCATCCTCGCCCGCCTGTACCGCGACGCACCCATCAATGCCATCTGGGAGGGCTCGGGCAATGTGCAGGCCCTCGACATGTTGCGCGCCCTCAGTCGCAACCCCGAGGTGCTGGATGCCTGGAACGCGGAACTGGGCAAGACCCGCGGTGCGAGCGCAGTGCTGGACCTCGCAGTGGAGGCAGTACAACAGGCGCTGGCGGACACCTCGGAGGTCGAGTACCGGGCACGGCACACCGTCGACCAACTCGCCCTGATCATGCAGGCCAGCCTCCTGGTGCAGGCCGGCAACCAGGCCGTGGCCGAAGCCTTTATCGCCTCTCGCCTGGGCCAGGCGGGCGCGCGCAACTTCGGCAGCCTGCCGCGGGGGCTGGACCTCGAAACGATACTGCAGCGGGCTAACCCGCGAGATTAATTAACACTGTACTGCCGGACCAGTTCCAGCGCGCTCTCGATCTCCGCGTCCGCCAGGGCGCCCTGCTTGAAATAGCGCACCACCCCCGTCGGGTCGGTGATGACGATGGCGGAGCTTGCCTTCTCCAACTGCCACTGGCGCAGGCCGGCCCCGTTCTCATCGGCCACCAGTACCGCGCCGGGAAACTGCTTCTTGTTTGATTTCAGCTCGTTCACCACAAGGCCGCCGGTCCCCCACACGGCCTCATCCAGGTTGAGGATGGTGGTCGACAGGAAGGATCCCTGGGTCAGATCGGTCTTCATCCTGTCGGTAAAGGCTTTGTTGATGTTACTGGCAGCCCGCGTGGCGGCCAGGTATTGCACCACGTGCACCTTGCCGGGCTGCTGCGGGTAGGTCCAGCTGCGGTAATCGACCTCCTCGCCGTCGAGCACGAGTTCGCCCCGCTCGGCGATGTTCAGGTCCGGCAGCCGCCCTCCGGCCGGGATATCGCCGCCGAAGGCAGTGGGTGCCAGCAGCCAGGCCAGCAAAACCAGATTCCGAAATTGCATAGTCATCTCTCCTGTTGTGGACCGGGTGTTTGCCCGGCGCTCAGCCTTGTTCATCGCCTGTCATCTGTGCCACTTTCTGGTAGCGACCCAGATCGTATACGCCCGCTTCCAGCGGCCGGATCTGGCGCATATGATCGACAAACCACTGGAAATTTTCCCAGATCGCCGGGTTGGTCCGGCGCAGGCCGAACTCGTCCACCAGCGCGGAAAACTGCTCTGCCGTCCGGGCAGAATGCAGCGCTGTGGTGAAGGCCTCAATCCGCTCCAACGGTACCTGGAACATGAAGTTGGGGTAGCTGCCCAGGAGGCCCGGGTAGAGGGTCAGGGTGTCATCGGAGCGAACGCGCCGATCACTCTCATTGAACATGAAAGCGACGTTGCTGTGGGCCTTGTTCCTGATCAGGGTGTAGGCGTGGCCGCTGCCGTCCGGCGCTGTTACCCGCAGAAAGGCCGTGTCTGGCATAAACCCGACGAACTGCATGCCCGTGTCCGCAGCCGGGCGCGAGGCCAGGGTTTGCAGGCTGGCCTCGATGCGCTGTTGCTCCGGCGTGACCCCCTCGCTGTGGCAGGGCGCGTTCTGGCAGCGGTTCAGAACATCGGGCAGGCCGGCATAGGGCCCCAGGCGCGCGGCAACCAGGGAGATGAACTCCGCCTTCGGTTTATCCGTCCGGTAAGCAATGTCCACCGGCATCCTCTCGTTGACGATCTCGTACATCGTGCTCATTTTCAGCTCCGCCAGGTTGCCCTGGTACCAGGAGTCCCGCATCGAGGTACGAACGGCGGGCGGCATGAAGTGGAGGAAATTGTTCTCACCGTTGGAGCGTATCAGGTCAAAGTAAAGGCGCGTTTCCGCCTGGGTGGCCACACTGCCGAAGACATCGAAATTGACGACGAGCAGGTAGTAGGTCCGCTCCAGCATGGGGAAATCCATCAACCAGAGGGTTTTGGGATCTGCGCCCACAAAGCCCTTGCTGACCATGGCGTTGTCGAAGTTGCGGAAGATCGTCAGGGCGGCGCTGTCATTGCCGTACCAGATGTCGTCCAGGGAAGGGCCCTGCGGCTGTACCCGCTTGTAGGCCTTGCCGCGCAGCCGATTGTACTCGTTCATGGCCTCGACCCGTGTCTTCCAGCCGGTGAACATGCTGATCAGGCCTTCTTCCTGCGGCACCAGCACCAGCTCCGGAAGGATTTTCGCCAGGTAGGCCGGGTCGGTAACTGACAGGTCGGAGCCCGGGTCCTGGAACATCACGAAAAACTGGTCCTCGATCACGTTGGTGGCGATCTGCCCGGCACACACTGGCCCCCGGATGAAGGTGTTCACGAAGTAGTGTGCATCATCCAGCAGGAAGCGGTAGCGTGCGTCGGCGGGAATGTCATTGAAAGCCGCTATGGGATTCACGGCACTGGCCCGTGAGTAGTCGGGCAAGCGCCCGGCGTCCCAGTCGCCTGCCAGGAACAACGCTTCGAAGCGCGCCATGCGGGCCGCGTCCAGCGGGTAGGGCATGTGGGTCTTGTGCACCAGGGTGGAGGAAACCCGGCGCAGGCGATAATAAAAGGCAGGGCCGGGGTCGTCATTGGGGCGGCGCGTAGCGATGATCCTGATCGGCTGCCCCGGGGGTGTGGTGGAGCGGACCAGTTCAAAGAAATTGCCGGTGTCGAGCTCGGCGAAGTACAGGTGCGCGGGGAAGAGGTGCTCGAACAGATAGCGGGAAACCAGCTGGTTGCGCAGCGGCGAGCGATTGAAAAACTCCTCCCAGGCGGCGATCTGCCGGTTCTCCTGCGGGTTTGCGATCCAGGGAGTCTCGTCGATGACGGCACCTTCGAAGATCCACTGGCGCAGGGTCTGGTACTCCTTGTCGCTCAGGCCCGCGATGGCCAGGGGCATACCCTGCTGGGGCTTCTCCCTGGCATATTTATCGAAAGTCTCCGGCGTGGGGCACTGGGTTTCCCGCCCAAGGCCCAGCTCGATGTCATCGGGAACCGGCGCGTTGGCTGCCAGCGGGTGCGCCCTGCCGAGCTCGATCATCCGGAACAGCAGGGAGTTGGCGAGGTTGTCATCGAGGGAGCCCCCGCGGTCATTCAGCACTGAAAAAAAGCCTTTTTGCCGCCACTCCGCCTTGCTTTGCGCATCGGTGTAGAGGCGGGTCGGAGCGGCACTCTCGAGCCTCTCGCTGTCGTAGACCGGAGTCGCCGTCGCGCCGCGCAACAGGCCTTCGCTGGAGGTCAGCTTCAATTGGCAGGGGGCGTCATAGCAGGCGTGGCAGCTGATACATTTCTGCTCGAGAATCGGCTTTACGTCCCTGCTGTAGGAATGGGACTGCTGTTTCGCTACGGCCGGCTCCAGCGCCGGTTCAGACAATCCGGGCTGCATACAGCCGGCGAGCAGCAGGCTCAGTACAGCCAGCGTGGCCCTGCTGGCGAGAAATTCAAGGACAGGAATCATCGGACGCTCCGGGATGAGGTACCGCCCGGTGGGGACGATCCAGCCCCATTGTTTACGCTTTGCTGCAAGCGCGCAAGGCGGACCGATTACTTTAACAGCGCGGCCTCATCCGCTCAGGGGCCGAGGTGTGCGTCGATCACCTGCAGGAAGCGCGGGCCGTACTTCTCCAGCTTGCGTTCCCCCACCCCGGTGATCCGGCCCAGTTGGGCGCTGGTGCGGGGCAGGTCGGTGCACATCTCTAGCAGCGTGCGGTCGTGGAAGATCACATAGGGCGGCACTCCCTGTGCTTCCGCCAACTGGCGCCGGCATTCGCGCAGCGCCTCCCACAGCGCCACGTCCGTACCCGCGGCCAGGGCTGTGCGGGTTTGCTGCCGCACGGTCCTGGCCTGGGGCATGTCGCGGCGCAGCCGGATGTTCTCCTCCCCCCGCAGCAGCGGGCGGCATTTCTCTTCCAGGCGCAAGGCCCCGAAGCGCTCCAGGTCGACCCTGAGATGGGCCATGGCCACGAGCTGGCGGAACACCGAGCGCCACTGGTTGGCATCCAGCTGTTTGCCGATGCCGTAAGTGGGCAAATGCTGGTGGTCGTACTGCAATACCCTGGCACCGCCGCTGCCGCGCAACACCTCGATGAGGTGATTAACGCCGAAACGCTGGCCGGTGCGATAGACCGCGCTCAGCGCCATGCGGGCGGCCTCGCTGCCATCCCAGGTCTCAACCGGGTCCAGGCAGTTATCGCAGTTGCCGCAGGGATCCGGCATCGGCTCGCCGAAGTAATTGAGCAGGGTCTGGCGCCGACAGCTGGTGATCTCGCACAGCCCCAGCATCGCATTGAGGCGATGCTGCTCGGCACGTTTGTGCTCCTCGCTGCCCTTTGATGCGGCCATCATCTGGCGCAGCTTGATCACATCCTGCAGGCCGTAGACCATCCAGGCATTGGCCGGCTCCCCGTCGCGGCCGGCCCTGCCGGTCTCCTGGTAATAGGATTCCACGGTCTTGGGCATATCCAGGTGCGCGACGAAGCGTACATCGGGCTTGTCGATACCCATGCCGAAGGCGATGGTGGCGACCATGACGACACCCTCGTCGCGCAGGAAGCGCGCCTGGTGTGCCGCCCGGGTGGCCGCGTCCAGCCCGGCGTGGTAGGGCAGGGCATCCAGCCCCTGTTGCCGCAACCAGTGAGCCGTCTCCTCCGTCTTGCTGCGTGCCATGCAGTACACGATGCCCGCGTCACCGGCGTGCTCCCGGCGCAGGAAAGACAGCAATTGCTGCCTGGCGTTCTGCTTGAGGGCGATGCGGTAGCGGATATTGGGCCGGTCGAAGCCCGCGGTGAATTTGCGGGCCTCACCGAGGTCAAGCCGATCGCTGATCTCCTGGCGAGTGCGCGCGTCCGCCGTCGCTGTCAGGGCGATGCGCGGAACCCCCGGGAAACGCTGGTGCAGCACGCTCAGCTGCAGGTAGTCGGCGCGAAAATCATGCCCCCACTGGGAGACGCAATGGGCCTCGTCTATCGCGAACAGGCTGATGCGGGTATTTGCGAGCAGTTCCAGGCAGCGTTCCTGGCTCAGTCGCTCCGGTGCGATGTAGAGCAGGTCCAACTCCCCCGCCAGCAACCGGGCCTCGGTGGCCCTGGTGCTGGTGGCATCCAGGGTCGAGTTCAGGAAGCTGGCCCGGACGCCGAGCTGGCGCAGGGCGCTGACCTGGTCCTGCATCAGCGCAATCAGGGGTGAGATCACCACCCCGCAGCCGGGCCGCACCAGGGCGGGAATCTGGTAACACAGGGATTTGCCCCCGCCGGTGGGCATCAGTACCAGGGCATCACCCCCGTCGATCACTGTCTGGATGATCTCATCCTGCGGCGGGCGGAAAGCGGGGTATCCGAAAACGGTCTGCAGGATAGTCTGTTGCGGCGTCATCGCGGCGCAGTATACCGCAAGCGCAGGCCTTCCCCAGGTATCATTTGCCGGCCTCAGCCCTGCCTGGCGCGGGCCGATAGATAAGAATTACCTGTATTTTGCCGCTTTTTCCTGTAGAATGGCGGGCTTTCACACGTTGGATAAGACCCTGTTATGACCCGCAAACCCACCCGAGCGGCAGCCAAGAAAAAGCAACCAGCAGCGGTCGAAACCTCGGCCTCGATCGAAGAGCAGACCAGGCTCTTCCTGAAGGCCGGCAACAAGATCGATATCATCCAGTCCGGGGTCAGCGGCCAGCCTACCATGGCGATCAACAAGCAGATCAAGCTCGGTAACAAGCAGAAATCCGGCTGAATTCGCGCCCGCAGGCGACCGCTCACCGGATCCCCAGCACCTGCCTGGAGAACGCCAGGGCGGCTGCCGCGTCGACCCTTACGCTGTAGTCCTCCAGGAACAGCTTACCTGCCACCACACCCTGCGGGTCGATCACGATCATGCCGGGATGGGGAATGCCGTACTCGGAATCGCCCCTGCGGTATTGCTCGTTGAGTATGCCCAGGGTCTTGAAGCTCAACCCGTCAGTATCCGATAGCAGCGCGATGGTGATTCCATGCCTGTCGCTAAAGGCCTGCTGCAGCTGCGGGGGATCATAGGTCATTGCCACCAGGCCAATGCCGGCCGCTTCGAACTCTTCCCGGTGCTGCTGCAACTGGATCATCTGGCGCATGCAATAAGGGCACCAGTCGAGGGAGCGGCTGGCGATAAAAACCGTGCCGTTCCTGCCCGCGAACTCCTCTATCAGGGTGATATCCCGTCCCTGGTAGCTGGCCCTCAGGCCGGGAAAGCGGGAACCCAGTGCCGGACCCGGGTCGAAGGCATCCGTGTCCCCGGCAACGAACATGTCCTGCGTCAGCAGGTCGTAGGCGAACTCCTTCAGCGGTTGGCGCAACAGGTAGCCGAGGGCTATCGCCGCCAGCAGCAGGAGGAAAACGGCCCGCAGTATTTTCCTCATGGGGCGGTCATGCCTGCGGCGAACAGCGACCGGAGCCTAGGCGTAAAACTGGCTATACCACTTGCGGAACTTGGCAAAGGGCCCGTCGTTGTCGCACAGCAGGGGTTTCTCGAAATACTTCTTGTGGCTCCAGATGATCTGGTCTTCCGACATCTGCTTACAGATATCCTTGACGATGGCGTCGGCGACCCCGCCCACCGGTTCCTTGCCGTCGACCTTCTTCTGGATGAAGGCATAGAAGGCGCGGGAGTGCTCCTTGTCCACCGGCGTCAGGTTGGCCATCAGCACGGTCTCGCAGATGCCGCTGAAGCGCACGGTGGACTGGCCGGGCCCGACGCTGTTGTTGGCGATGACGCCGACGATCTCCCCCCGGGGTGTTGCCATCCTGCTCACCAGCCTGCCGCGGCGGTGGACCCCGTCGAACTCCATCACCTCCGGTGTAGGCACGTTCTGGGTGCCGTGCACGTAGAGGAAATGGGCGGGGTCGACGGCGTTTTCGCCGATCTCCTGCATATGCGTGTTGATATCCCAGCTGTGCAGCTTGGGGGTGCCCCATTCAGTGTTGGCCGGGTCGGCTTCAGCGATGTGCTCGGGCTCGAAGTAGGGTGCCAGTCCCTGGGGGTGGTACCACACGTAAATCACCTGGTTCAGTTCCCGCACCGGCCAGGGGCGTATCAGCTGCTCGCCCCGCGCCACCCTGGGCGGCATGTTATTGGCGTAGGGGATGTTGGTGCACTGGCCCTCGCCGTTGTAAGCCCAGCCGTGGAAAGGGCAGACGATGGAATCGCCCACCACGGAGGCGCCCCCGCCGGCCTGGTCGCGAATGCCGTAACCCAGGTGGGCTCCCATGTGGGGGCAGTATGCATCCAGTACCCTGGCATCACCGCCCTCGGTCCGGAACAGCACCAGGTCGGTATCGAAATAGCGCAGGGGCATGGAGGCTGCCACCGCCAACTCATGGGAGTAGGCCACCTGGAACCAGCCGAAGGGGATGGACATGGGTATGCGTTCGTTCATGGCATGGGCTCACTTTTGTACAGGGTTGAGAACGTTGCACATTGTGGGCCAGCGCCAGCCCCAAAGTAATGACTTGCAATAACTGATTGAGGCGTTACCTGAGCAAATAGCTAAACCCCCGCCGGGAAAAGCATTGACGGCGCCGGCGTGGGTTCATGGGGCGACCAGGTCCAGGTACTTGAGCTGCAAGGTGCCGACATCGGCGTTCTCCCCCGTGCCGCCGGGAGCGTCGTCCGCTCCCAGGGTGAACAGCCGGTATTCCTGGGCGACCCCACCGCTCAGCCCGTCGCGCTCATAGCGGTAGGGCCTTCCCCAGGGATCCTTCGGGGGCGCGGCGAGATAACCGCCGGGCTTGAATTTCAGGGGCAGGGGCGGGATGGTGGCGGCTGTTGCCAGTGCGTCCAGTCCCTGCTCGGAAGTGGGCAGGGTAAAATTGTCGGCCAGGTACAGCTCCAGGGCGTCCTGCAACAGCTTGAGGTCGTCGCGAATCTTCGGCAGCTGGGTCCTCGTATCGTCCGCCGGGCCGATACCAAGGGCGGTAAACAGGGCGGCAGCGGGATCCCTGCTGCAGAAAATCTTCCAGTCAAGCTCGGAGGGTTTATCGTCGGCCGTCTCTCCGTGGACGATAAACCGGCGGAAGCCACTGCCTCCGCGCAGCGGGTCATTGGTGTGGTACTCGCCGCAGACCACATCCCCGGGAAATGTCTCGAGGTTCTGGAACTCGACATGCAGCTTGAGCGGCAGGACTGAAATCAGCAGTTCCTGTGCCTGTTCAGTGCGATCGGAACAGGCGGGGAGCGCAAGCAGCGCGGCTAGCATCAGGGCACGTATCAACAAACTCTCATCCTCCGGAAATTGATGTGCGCCGCCGGCTGGTGCAGCGGCGGCTCATTGGCTGGCCTTGGCCAGTTTTGGCCTGGCTTTGGCGCCCGCCCTTGCCTTGGGCCGGGAGGCGCGCTTGTCACCTGCCCTGGCAGCGGCCTTGCCGGGTGCGGTCGCCCTGCTTGGCTTGCTCCGCCCCAGCACGCCTTTGGCTGCCGACTTACGTCGCCGCAGGCCCGCCGCATCTTCCAGTTCCACCAGCGACTCCTCCATATAGTCGATCAGGCGCTGCAGGTGGGGTACGGACTTACGACAGGCGACGATACCGAAGTCGAGGTTCTCATGGTTGCTCACCAGGGTGAAATTGACCGCGGCGCCGTCCATGGGAATGGACACCGGGTACATGCCGTCCAGGCGGGCGCCATTCCAGTAGCGTTTCTCCCGCGGGCCGGGCACATTGGAGATGACGGTGCTGAAGGCCGGGAAGCGGCTCGAGAGCCCGGTCAGCTGGGTCAGTAACAGGGGCGCCTGGCTGATGGCGGTATAGGCCTGGATCTCGCCGGCGGACAATTGCTGCAATTGCGCCTTGGCGGCGTCCATGGACGCCTTGATCGTGTGGAACCGTTTGGCGGGGTCCCGGACATTGGTGCCCAGGTCGGCAATGACCATCCCGATCGCATTGGCGGAATCGACGTCACCGGCGGCCCGCAGGGAGACCGGCGCCATGGCCTTGAGGGAGATCTTGGGCAGGTCCCGCTGTTCCTGCAGGTGCTTGCGCAGGGCGCCGGCGCACATGGCCATGACGGCGTCGTTGAGGGTGCCGTCATACGCCCTGCCCAAGGCGCGCACCCGCTCGAAGGGCCAGGACTGGGCGACAAAACGCCGCGCGCCGGTGATCTGGGTGCTCAGCGTCGACTTGGGAATCTTGTGGAAAGGCACTGCCAGGGTGGAGTTGCGGCCCAGCCACACATTGGCCGATTCGCGCAGGACTTTGGCGACGTTGACCGTTCCGCCCAGTTGGTCTTTGAGAACTTCCACTACCGCCTTCACTTCCGCTTCCCGGGGCCTGGAATGCGGGTTTGCAGCGCCGGCCAGCTGCCGCTTGTAGAGTTCGTAGGCCTCCCGGGAGAAAGGGGATACCTTCACCCGGCTCTGGGCGTTGGTTGAGTACATGCTGCTCATGAGGTGCATGGCGCCGACGCCGTCGATGGCGCAGTGGTGGGCCTTGAAGTAGGTGGCGAACTGGCGATTGGGCAGGCCCTCGATCAGGTTTATTTCCCACAGCGGGCGCGACCGGTCCAGCAGGGTGCTGTGCAGCCTGGAGATCAGGGCGAACAATTCGCGGTAGCGGCCGGGCTTGGGCAGGGCGGAGTGGCGGACGTGGTACTCCATATCCATTTCCTCTTCTTCCTCCCAGAAGATATTGCCGGCGACTCCCAGCGTGCCCATTTTCAGCTTCTCGCCGAAGGGGCGCCGCAATTCGCATTCCTGGCGCAGGATATTGCCCAGGTTCGCGAGAAAGGTGGTGTCGTCCACGTCACGGGGCAGGGTGAAGAGGTTGAGGCCGCCCACATGCATCGGGGTGCGGCGCGACTCCGCCAGCAGAAAAAAGGCGTCGGTAAGTGGCATTCTGCGCATGGGCTGACTCCTGTTTGTTATAGAGGTCTCAGGGCGGGCTAGGATAGACCATTCGTTTGCGTGAGTGAAATAGTTCCCCGGACTGTATTACAGTAGTACGTTCAGGCGCGCCAATTGCGGAGTAAGAAGACGGCATGAGAGTGATGATGACCGGGGCCACCGGATTTGTTGGCTACCATACGGCCCTGGCGCTGCTCGCACAGGGCCACGAGCTCAGCCTGCTGGTGCGCAGCCAGAGCAAGATGGAGCAGCTGTTCGGCCCCGGTCGAATCCGCCGTTTCACCCGCGGCGATATCACCGACGCCGGCCCGGTGCGCAGGGCCATCAAGGGCTGCGATGCGGTGGTGCACTCGGCGGCCATGGTCTCCACCCGTGCGGCTGATGCCGCCGCGGTGTACCGGACCAATGTCGATGGCACCGCCACCGTCATGGAGTCCGCACTGGCGGCGGGGATCGAACGCATCATCCACGTCTCCAGCGTCACCGCGCTGTACGACCCCGCGGCCACCTTACTCAACGAGCACTCCCCCCCGGGGACGGGCGCCAGCGGCTACGGTCGCTCCAAGGTGGCCTGTGAACGTTACGTGCGCCAACTGCAGGCGTCCGGCAACCCCATCAGCATTACCTACCCGGCCTCGGTCATCGGCCCGGATGATCCCGGCCTGACCGAGGCGCACATCGGCCTGAAGAACTTCCTGCAGCAGTTTGTTCCCATAATGCCCTCGGGTAACCAGTATGTGGACGTGCGCGACATTGCCGAGGTCCACCTGCGCCTGCTGGATCGGCCCGGCAACTGCGGCAGGTACATCCTGGGCGGTCATTATGTGCCCTGGCGCGAGTTGGGTGGCCTGCTGCGCAAGACCACCGGCAGGAAGCCCCTGGAACTGCCCCTGCCTGCCGGCCTGATGCGCCTTGCCGGCCGCCTCGGCGACCGGGTTGGCAGCTATATCAAGCTGGACTTGCCCGTGACGGAGGAGGCCATTGGCTATGCCTCCAACTGGGTATTGATGGACAGCAGTGCTATGGAGCATGACCTGGACTTTGAATTCCGGCCGGTGGAGGAATCCTTCCGTGACGCCATAGGCTGGCTCTACCGGGCGGGACATATCAGCGCGAGGCAGGCGGGCAGGGCTGCCACCGAGGGCGGTAAATAAGCCTGGAGAACACCCGCCGGTGGCTGATTCGCTGCGTTGCCGCGCCGCCAAGGTCCCCGAAATTTGTTTCAAATCAATGGCGCCTGCTTATTGTTCCGTTATATTTCAGTGGTATCATGCCCGCATAAACTATAAGGAGTTGCGTGAAAACCAGTCCACTCCAGCATCGTTTTCTCACCTGCCGAGCAGCTGTCGTGTCCGCGGTGAAGGGCGCCGTGAATGGCGCGGTGACGAGTGTGCTGGCGGGTGATGGAAAGTTTGGTAAGAGTTGGCTAAATTTTTAAATCCCATGGCTATATTCGCGAAGGGAATTTATCTTGGGCCCCAAACGACAAGCGCGGTAGCGGGGCTGGCAACCCCCGCGGTGATAACAGGGGCGGCCGACCGCCTGACAAAGTTCCAAACCTAACTATACTAAAACGCTCAGAGGGAAAGTCTCATGAAGAAAAAAGTGCTCGCAATGTCCGTTCTCGCCGCTGTCAGCTCGCAGGCGGGGGCGTTCCAGTTCGAAACGGGGGAGGACTGGGCGATTCGCTGGGACAATACCCTCAAGGGCAACTTGACCAGTCCCGGGTGAAGCGAGGCCCAGAACCGGATCGTCAGTCCCAGCCAGACACGGACCCTCCGGCGCCAACGCTTAGCGGATGACTCTGACTTCTCGGTCAATCGCAAGAGCGGCGGCATCACCAGCTGCCGCATCGACATCATTTCGGAGCTGGACGTGATCTGGCGCAAGGACTTCGGCTTCCGCGTCAGCGGCGCGGGCTGGTACGACGCGGCCTACGAGAACAGCGACAACCCCAAGAGCGGCACCCTGCCCAACTGGCCTGGCCTACGACTACTCCTGGGCGGGCCTGAGCTACAAGCCCGGCGAGTACAGCAACGAGGCCGAGGACTATGCAGTCTGCTCGGCGGCGAATTGCTGGACGCCTTCGTGTTCGGCAACTGGAGTATCGGCGATACGGCCCTGGGCGTCAGGGCCGGCCGCCATACCATCTACTGGGGCCAGAGCATCCTGGCCACCGGCGCCTTTACCGGTATTGCCGGCTCGATGGCGGCGATGGACCAGGGCAAGGGCCTGTCGGTCCCGGGCACCGAGGCCAAGGAGCTGTTCATGCCGTCCACCAAGATCTCATCCACCCTGCAGCTGACGGACAGCCTGTCCTTGAGCGGCTACTACGAGTTTGAGCACCTGGTGCACCGTTTACCCGGAAACCGGCACCTTCTGGAGTCCGGTCGAGGTGCTCACCGAGAACAGCCAGTTGGTCGCGCTGATCGCCGGCAGCGCCACCACGCCGCAGGACGGGTTTCAAGGTCAACGACGACAAGATCAACGACTCCGGTGAGTTCGGCGTCAATCTCGGCTACACCATCGAGGCCCTGGGCGGGCTGGAGACCCAGTTGGTCTAGATCAACGGCTCCGACCGCCTGCTGAGCGGCCTCTACGGCACCAGCGGCGGTCTCGACCCCGCCCAGGTTGCCCAGTGGCTGAAGCCCTGGGACCAGGGCGGCGCCAACGCCCACGTGATCGGCACATGACGGCTGGGTCTACAAGGAGGATATCGACACCTTCGGTATCTCCCTGGGCAAGCAGATGTTCGACATCAGTTTCGGTATGGACGTGGTGTTCCGGCAGAACACGGGCCTGAACCCGCAATTTGCGGCCTCCTTATCCCGCGCCGCCGGGCTCGACCCCCGCGGATTACTCGCCCGATCCCGATGAGTTTCCGGGCGCCACCGGTGACGTCTGGGGCGTGGTCATCAATGGCCTGGGTTTCCTGAGCCCGGACTGGGGCCTGTGGGACGGCGGTACCTATATCGTGGAGGTCACCTCCAGCTGGCTCGACAAGTTCGGGGACAATGAGGCAGTTCGCCAACCCGAGATTCGCGAGGATCGTGTCACCACCCAGATCGCCGCGGTGTTCAAGCCCACCTGGTACCAGGTCTTCCCCGGCTGGGATATGTCCCTGCCGATGTCGGTGGCCTACGGCATCGACGGCGAGCAGCCGCCCCAGTCGTCCATATCCCAGGAGGAACTGGGTGACGCCGCCGTGGGGGTCGAGTTCGACGTCAACCAGACCTGGCTCCTGACCGCGCGCTACGCCCACCGCTTCGGTCCTGTTGCCAACGGTACCGGCGGCACCCTGGTGGACCGGGACAACGTCTCCCTGACCGTCAAGAGGACATTCTAGTCGCCTGCGAGACCACCGGCTCCCCGGCCGGTGGTCAAGGCAATGGGGAAGGCGGCCGTGACGTGAGAGTGAGCATCGCGGCCTCCGACTCTGGCTGACAAGGCGCTGCCGTACTGGCGCCTCTTTCATTTACATAAAACAAACAAGTGGAAGCAGTAACATGGCACTAAGAAACGCGTTGTTCAGCCTATTGCTGGGCGCACTGTTGGTCCCCTGCACCCCGTCCTACGCCGCCACCTACGATGTGCTCAAGCTTCCCGCGGCGCCGACCGAATTCGCCGACAAGGCCGCGCTGTTCGTGGTCAAGAAGTTCGGCAATCGCTATTACGCGGCCGGCGCCCGCGGCCACATCATTTACTCCGATGACGGCGGCAAGACCTGGACCCAGGCTGCGGTGCCGGTGCGCTCTACGATACTCGATATCGACTTCGTCAACGACAAGCAGGGCTGGGCTGTTGGCCACGAGGGCGTCATCCTCCATACCAGCGATGGCGGCGCCACCTGGGAATTGCAGTTCGACGGCCTGCGCTACGGCGCCGAAGGGCTCGCCTACTACACCAAGCTGGCGGCGGAAGACCCGAACGACCCGGTTTACCCCGCGATGATCGGCGAGATGGAATTCGCGATAGGGCAGGGCGCCGACAAGCCTTTTTTTGGTGTGAATTTCTATGATGAAAAGCGCGGCCATGCCGCGGGTGCCTACGGCATGATAGTGGAGACCAGTGACGGGGGTGCCAGCTGGGAGCCTCGCCTGCACAACATGGATAACGATAACTTCAACCATATTTTCGATTTTGCCCCCCTGAGTGGAAACCGCTTTTTCCTCGCCGGCGAAGCCGGTTTGTTGATGATCGGCGACCCCAATAATGATATTGCCGCGCGAGTCACTTCCGTGCCCTGGGAGGGGAGCTTCTTTGCCGCTGTCGACGCGGCCGACGGGGCCATTGTCATGGGAGGCCTGCGTGGCAGGATGTTCCGCACGGCCGATGAGGGCCAGACCTGGGCAGTGGTTGAAAAACCGGAAACCACCGCCATCGTCACCCTGACCAGGCTGGCGGACGGCACGCTGGTCGCCGGCGGCGCCGGCGGTGAGATTCTGGTGAGCAGGGACAACGGCCAGGCGTTCGAGCTGAGTCCGGCCTCCAAGACCGCAGGCCCGATTGTGGACATCACGCAGGGCGAGGGGGATACCCTGTTGGTGGTCGGCCCCCGGGGTATCAAATCAGTCGCGTTGGCACAGTAATAACAACGAATTCCCGGAGAATCGCAAATGGCCCACGTACAAGAATCCGATCTGCCAATCATCGCAGACCTGCACAAGTTTGATTTTCAGTCCGGGACCTTCCTGGAAAGGCTCGTTTTCAACAACCGCCCGACAGTGATGATCCTGTGCCTGATCACGACCTTGATTCTCGGTTTCCAGGCTACCAAGATCCAGCTGGCGGCCGGGTTCGAGAAGATGCTGCCCTATGCGCACCCCTATGTCGCCAATTACCGCGACAACGCCGCCGCTTTGAAAGGGCTGGGCAACAACCTCCGGGTGGTTGTCGCTGTCAAGGATGGCACGATTTTTACCAAGGAAAACCTCAAGTTTGTCGAGGAAGTCAGCAACGAGCTGTTTTTCCTGCCCGGCGTCGACCGCAATAACCTGAAGTCGATCTGGACGCCCAACACCCGCTGGCGAGTGGTGACCGAGGAGGGCTTCGAGGGCGGCCCCGTGATTCCCGGGGACTACGACGGCTCCGACAAATCCATCGGGGAATTGCTGGTCAATGTCGAGCGCGCGTACATTATCGGCGATCTTGTCGGCAACGACAAAAAGTCGGCGACGGTTGTCGTGCCGCTGCTGGATATCAATCCCCAGACAGGCGAGCGGCTCAACTATGCCGAGCTCGCTGACAAGCTGGAGGAGATTCGGGAGAAATACACCGCCGGCGATCCCAACAGGTCCATCCATATCATCGGTTTCGCCAAATTGGTGGGCGATCTGATCGAGGGGCTGTTCTCGGTCATGCTCTTTTTCGGCATTGCGGTAATTATCACCATACTCCTGCTCTTCTGGTATACGAGGTGCATGCGTTCCACCCTGATGGTGGTGGCCTGTACCCTGGTGGCTGTTCTCTGGCAAATCGGCATTCTGGCCACCTTCGGTTTTGAGATCGACCCGTTCTCGATTCTGGTGCCCTTCCTGATTTTCGCCATCGGGGTGAGTCACGGCGCCCAGAAGCTGAACGGCATCATCCAGGACATCGGCCGCGGCACGCACCGTTACATCGCCGCCCGCTATACCTTCCGGCGCCTGTTCCTCGCCGGTGTCACCGCGCTGCTCTCCGACGGTGTCGGTTTTGCCGTGCTGGCGATCATCCAGATCCAGGTGATCCAGGACCTGGCGATCACCGCCAGCATTGGTGTCACCGTGCTGATTTTCACCAACCTGATTCTGGTGCCGGTCACCCTGTCGTATACAGGCGTGGGCAAGGTCTGCGCTGAACGCGCCACCCGACCTGTCCCGGAGATCGAGGAAATGCACTGGCTGTGGCGCTTCCTCCTGAGTTTCACCCATCGGACCCCCGCCGCGATTGCCATCGTGGTTGCAGCCGTCATGACGGTGGGTGCTTTTATTGTGGCGAAGGACCTGCAGATCGGCGACCTGGATCCCGGCGCGCCTGAATTGCGTGCAGATTCCCGCTACAACCAGGACGCGGCTTACCTGACCAGCAACTACTCGGTGAGTACCGATGTCTTCGCGGTAATCGTGAAAACCCCGCTGGACGAATGCGCTGACCACGAGAGCCTCAGTCTCGCCGAGGAACTGGAATGGCGCCTGCGCCAGCTGCCGGGGGTGGAAGACGTTGCGGGCCTCAATGTGGCTACCCGGCAAATCATGGCCGGCATCAACGAGGGTTACCCCAAGTGGGCCTCACTGTTCCGCAATAAGGACACCGTCAACTACGCTGTCACCGAACTGGTTAACCTGGACGTGGTTAATCCGGAGTGCTCACTCTGGCCGATGGTGGTCTACCTCGCCGACCACAAGGCGGCAACGCTCACCGGTGTGGTCGATGCGCTGGAGGCAGTTCAACCAGGAGTGGCCCAGTTCAAAGGCCGAGTTCCTCGGGGCGGCCGGGCAGCGCCGGCTTCGAGGCGGCCACCAATATCATCGTCAAGAAAGCCAACCGGGAGATGCTGTTTTATGTCTATGGCGCCGTCCTCATCCTCTGCCTCATAACCTTCCGCTCGGTAGCAGGCGTCGCCTGCGCGGTGCTGCCGCTGGTGATGACCTCCATTTTGTGTGAGGCCCTCATGGTCTGGCTGGGTATCGGGGTGAAGGTGGCGACGCTGCCGGTGATCGCCCTGGGGGTCGGCATCGGCGTTGATTATGCACTCTATGTGCTGACGGTCATACTGGCGCGGATGCGGCAGGGTATGGATCTCACCCACGCCTATTATGAAACGTTGAACTTCACCGGCAGGGTGGTGGCGCTGATCGGCGTCACGCTGGCGGCGGGGGTTGTCACCTGGTCGCTGTCGCCGATCAAGTTCCAGGCGGATATGGGTATCCTGCTGACCTTCATGTTCCTGTGGAACATGTTTGGCGCCCTGATCCTGATGCCGGCACTGGCGGTGTATCTGCTGCCGAAGCCCAAGGTAGCCAAGCCCGGCTGAGGGCGATACACGCGTCCGCTGGAAAAGCGATGCCGGACAGGCGGCCACTGACTTCAAGGTCTGTGGCCGTTTTTTTTGCAGGGAATAGAATCGTATGCGCATATCATCCCGGTTAATCCTGTTTTTGCTGGTCGCACCCGCCCTGCTCGCTGCCTGTACCCAGCCCGCCTTCAAGGGCGATGCCTGTGCCGGGTTCGAGGAGGAAGGCCTGTACCAGGTGCGCAACAGCGGCTTTGCCGAGGCCTGCGCGCGCCGGGATGCCGAGCTGCCCGGCTATCGGGCGGTCGACATCGGGGCGCTCGACGTGAGCCGTGTCGAGATCCCGCGGACCCATGTGATGGGGACCAGCCCCCGCGACTGGCAGATGACAGCCGAACGCAAGGCCGCCCTGGAGGCGGGCTGGGCGGAGGCGATGGACAGGGCGTTCGCCTCTCACGCGCGCGCTACCGGCGAACCGGGGGTGCTGCGCATTGCGGCGCAACTGACCCGGATAGCGCCGGGCCGGCCGTCAGCGACGACCATCGGGGGCGCGCTGCAGCCCGTCGGTTCCACCCAGGACGTGATGGAGATCTGGGCGGAGTTTCGCCTCTACGACGGGGCGGACGACCGCCTGCTGGCCGTCATCCGTGACAGTCGCACCATCACGACCGTACAGCTGTCCAGGACGGCGCCCGCCACGATGAGACAGCTGTTCGGATCCTGGGCGGCGCTCCTGCACACCCGGATTACCGGAAGATAGGCCGGCGGCGGCAATCAGCGACCGCCGGGGCCTTGTGCCGGTCTGCCGACAGGCACAACCATAGATCGATACCCTCAGGACTTCTTGTCGGCGCCGTGTGTTCCTTCTGCGTCGTGACTTTCCTGCCAGATGGCCAGGACCAACACTGCCGCATAAATCGAAAGAAAAAAAGCCATTGTATCCACCTCTCTTGCGTTGCCGGGCAGCCTTCCGCCCGAACGGGAAGTAAGGTATGGGCGCCTATGACATTCTACAAATGGCAAAAATTCAGCTAGAGTATGAATTTCGGTTCATACATTGCGGGAGGTAGCAGCCTTGGATATCCGGGACCTGGGTCGGCTGGACCTCAACCTGCTGGTGGCGCTGGAGGCCCTGCTCGAGGAGGGCAGCGTCTCCCGGGCCGCCGAGCGGCTGTTCATCACCCAGTCGGCCATGAGCAAGACCCTGGGCCGCTTGCGCGAGTTGTTCGACGACCCCCTGTTCGTTCGCAAGGGCAGCGGCATGATACCCACGCCCCGGGCCGAGCAACTGGCCCGGCAATTGCCCCAGGTACTGCTGGCGGTCCAGCAGATGCTCGCCCCCCTGACCTTCGACCCGCTGACCTATGAGGGCCAGTTCAACCTGCTGCTGCAGGGGCATATGGGCCTGTGGCTGCTGCCCCTGCTGATAGAGCGCTTGCGGAGCAGCGCCCCCAATATCCGCCTCAGCGCCCTGACGCCGGGTCGACAAACCCTTCGAGCAGCTCAACAACGGCAAGCTGGATTTTATTCTCCAGGCCGCAGCTGCAGGCGTATCCCGCGGATCTGCGCCTGACGACCCTGGGCTATGCCCCGCCCCTGCTGCTGGCCCGCAAGGGCCATCCCCTGGAGGGCAAAGCAACCACCTGGGACCAGGTCCTGGAGTACCCCCATGTGCAGCTGGTGATCGACGAGCTCGCCGATATTCTCTTCCTCACCGGGCAGGAATTCGTCCTTTACCCGTCACATGGCGCAGGCCGTGCCGCAATTGCGCACCGACCAGCTGCTGACGGCCATCCAGGTCGTGCGCCATACCGACTACCTGTTCCCGGCGCCTCCCCTCTTTCTGGAGCAGGCGGATATCAGCGCTGAACTGATCGCCCTGCCGCTGCCGGAAGGGCGAGCAGGTCAACCTCCGCTATGTCATGGTGAATCACCAGCGGGTAAACCACTCGGCCGCCCACGACTTTCTCTACCGCGAAATTCTCGCGGTTATCGAGAGCTTCCGGTCGAAATACCGCCTGCCTACCCTGGCGCAGTTGCGCGCGCAGAGGAACCTGGCGTACTAGGCCGGCTTTGAGGCGCAGAAACGGCCTGTTATTCTCTGCGGGCCGAACCAGGCGTGCCAGACCTGTCCGGGCCTGGCCTGGCCGGTTCATAACATAACAAGGATATTTACCATCATGTATCGCTGGAAAAAAATCGCCGTGACCCTGTTGGCCTGCGCCCCGGCAGTGCTGCTGATGAATGCCGGTTTGCGGGCCGCAGCTGTCAAGGAGAGCCTCGACGTGGTCTCCGCCACCAACAGCAGCGCGACGGCATCCCAGCAAAAAATCGACGGATTGGCCCAGGAAACCCGCAATCTGCTGGAGGAGTATCGCAGCCTGCTCGACGGGTCACGAGTACCAGGCGGCCTATACCCGGGAACTGGAAGAGCTCGAGCAGGCCCAGCAGCAGCAACTGGCGGCGCTGCGCGAGCAGATAAGCCAGGCCAGGATCACCCGGCAGCGGATAGCGCCGCTCATGCGCAGCATGGCCGATTCGCTGGAGAAATTCGTGGTGCTGGACCTGCCTTTCCACCAGGAGCAGAGGGTGGCCGCCGTGCTGGAGCTGAAACAGCGCCTGCGCCAGGCCGGAGCTGCCGGTGGCGGCAAAGTTCAGGATGTTGCTGGAGGCCTTCCAGCTGGAGCAGGACTACGGCGGCACCATCGAGTCCTGGCGCGGGCCGCTGCGGCTGGGCGACCAGGAACTGTCAGTAGAGTATTTGCGGATCGGCCGCGTCGCCCTGTATTACCAGTCCCTGGACGGCTCCGCCAGCGGTTACTGGGGCCTCGAGGAACAGGCCTGGATCCCGCTCGATGAGCGCTTCAATCGCGGTATCGGGCAAGCCCTGCGGGTAGCGCAGAACGTGGCGGCGCCGCAACTGCTGAGCCTGCCGCTGCCGGTGGCCGGAGGTGAGCTGTGAGCCGCCGCATCCTGCCGCTGGCGGGTCTGGTGCTGGCGCTATTGCAGGGCGCGCTCTGCCATGGCCAGGACAGCGGGGGGGAGAGCCAGATTACCAACCTCGACCAGTTGCTGGACTCCGTCAGGCAGGCGCAACAACAGCAGCAGTCACTGAACAGCCAGCGGGAGCAGGAGTTCCTGCGGGACAACGCCCGCCAGAAGGAAATCCTGGCGCAGGCCAGGCGCGACTTCGAGCAACGCAAGCGGCAGAACCAGCCACTGCTGGCGGTGACGGAAAACAACATGACTGAAATTGCGGCGCTGGAGAAGGAACTGGCGTCACTGGTGCAGGAAATGGGCGATCTTGCCAGTACCTATCGCGAGTTTGCGGGAGATTTTGCCGCGGTGATGCAGCAGTCGATGATTACCGCCCAGCTGCCCCAGCGCAGTGAGCAGATGCAGGCACTGGCCGCCAGCGCCACCCAGCCCAGCATCGCGCAGATCGAAACCCTGTGGCTGTTACTGCAGCAGGAAATGACCGAAGCCGGCAAGCTGGCCCGGTTCCAGGCGCCGGTCGTGTTGGCCGACGGCAGCGCCGGGCAGCGCGAGGTGCTGCGAATCGGTACCTTTTCCGCCTTTGCCGAGGGTGATTTCCTGCGCTACGTGCCCGAAACCGGTGAGTTGTTATTGCTGTCGCGCCAGCCCGCCGCCCGCTTGCGCAACGAAGCCCGGGAGTTTGCCCTGCAGTCCGAAGGCGTCGCCCGGATCACCGTCGATCCCTCCCGTGGCAACCTGCTGGGCATGCTCGCCTATACACCCAGCCTCAGGGAGCGCATCGAGCAGGGCGGCACGATCGGCCTGATCATCCTGTTCCTCGGCGCCTTCGGCCTGTTGTTGACCTTCTGGCGCATCGCCTACCTGGGTTTTACCTACCTGCGTATACAGGCGCAGCTGCGCGACATCAGCCGGCCAGGCCAGGCCAACCCCCTGGGCAGGGTGCTGGCCGCCGTGGAGGGCATACCGCTGCAAGAGGAGGAGTTGCTGCAGCTCAAGCTGGATGAGGCGGTACTGGCGGAAATACCCGCGCTGGAGCGGGGCAACGGCCTGATCAAGTTATTGGCGGCGACGTCTCCCCTGCTGGGTCTGCTGGGCACCGTCACCGGCATGATACTGACCTTCCAGGCGATCAGCCTGTTCGGCAGCGGCGATCCGAAACTGATGGCGGGCGGGATATCCCAGGCGCTGGTAACCACGGTGCTGGGGCTGGTGGTGGCGATTCCCCTGCTGTTCGGCCACAGCCTGATCAACGCCCTGTCGCGCTCGATGATCCAGCGCCTCGACGAGCAGTGCGCCGGAGTGCTGGCGCGCAACGCCGAGCAGCAGACGGGCAACTGATATGGAGCCGCTGCTGTGGCTGTTGCACCCCATCCAGGATTTCGTCGACCAGGGCGGACCCGTGCTGTGGGTTATTTTCGGCGCCTGTTCCCTGCTGTGGCTGCTGATCCTCGAGCGTATCTGGTACCTGCGGGTGAGCTGGCCACGGCGGGCGCCGCGCGTGATCGAGCAGTGGAACGCCCGGGCTGATCGTCGCTCCTGGCGTGCCAGGAAGATCAGGGAGGCGACCGTATCCGAGGTGAATATGCAGTTGCACGCCATGCTGCCCCTGATCCGGATGCTGGTGGCCCTGTGCCCCCTGCTGGGCCTGCTTGGCACCGTGGTCGGTATGCTCGGCGTATTCGAGGTCATTGCCGTCAGCGGCAACGACGATGCCCAGGCCATGGCGCGCGGTGTGTATCGCGCGACCATTCCCACCATGGCGGGGCTGGTTGTGGCCCTGACCGGCATCTATTTCAGCGTGCGCCTGCGCCACCTGGCGGATATCGAAACCAGCCGCCTGCTGGATCGACTGCCGCTGCACGAACACTCACCCGCATCTACCGGAGGCCGCTGACGCCATGACTGCCAGACGCCATCTACCCGCGCCGGAAGAGACCGAGCTGGATATGACACCGATGCTGGACATCGTGTTTATCATGCTCATCTTTTTTATTGTCACTACATCCTTCGTCAAGGAATCGGGGGTGACGGTCAGCACGCCCCAGGCCGAAAGCGCATCGCAGCAGGAGAGTGCGAATATCTTCATCGCCATCACCGCAGCGGGCGAGGTCTGGATCGACCGTCGCCCGGTGGATCCCCGCGCGGTGCGGGCGATCGTTGCCCGTTTGCACGCCGATAACCCCGAGGGTTCGGTGATCATCCAGTCCGATGAGGCTGCTGCCACCGGCACGCTGGTGGATGTCATGGACCAGGTGCGCATGGCCGGCATCGAGGCGATTGCAATCGCGGCGGACAAGAAACCCAGGTGAGCCATTAGCCAATGCGTTTTCTACTCTCCCTGCTGGGAGGACTGCTGGTCAGCGTCGCCGTGTTCCTGTTCATGCAGAATCTGATAAAAAGCAGGCAGCAACAGGATATCGTCCTGCCGCTGCACAGTGTCGTCGAGATACTGCGCGAGGAGCCGCCGCAACCTGAGCCGGAGCCGCAGGAGCAACCGGAGCCCGAGGAGCTGCCGCAGGAACCCCTGATGGAATCCCTTGCGGAATCGCTCTCGGCGGCCCCATCCACGCCGCAGCCGGCCGCCGATATCGAGACGCCGGCGCTGGACCTGGCCATGGGTGAGATTCGGATCCAGGCCGCCGGGGAGCGCTGGCACGGCCCCGCCGGCGCCGGCGGCTCCGGGCTTGGGGCTGTGAATCTCCAGGGCGGCGGCGGGGAAGATGCGCAGGGCTTTATCGAGGTCGTCCCTTACGATACGCGCCGGCCCAACGTGCCCGATGTCGCCTACCAGAACAAGGTCAACGGCTGGGTGCTGGTGACATTTCGGGTAACGGACCAGGGTACTACCCGCGATGTGCGGGTGCTCGACGCCAACCCCCGGGGCGTTTTCGAGGAGAAAGTGGTCGCCGCCGTATCTGACTGGAGATACAAGGTCAACTTCTACGGCGGCGCTACCGGCAGCGTGGCGCTCACCCAGAAGGTCGAGGTGCGTTGGGAAAACTACCCGCAGAACATGCCCAATGTCGACTGAACCCTTGCGCGCCGCGCGCCGCTACTGCTGCCGCATCTGCCTGTCGCTGCTGCTTGCCCAGGCGTCCCCGGCTTTTGCGGAGGAAGGCCAGTACCGCAGCAGGGTGCGCATCGATTCCTCCACGGATGTCGGCGCCGGCGCAGGGCTCTCGGTCGAGGAGCTTGAGCGGCAGATCAGCTCTATCCAGGACGCCTATGCCAGATCCAGTGCCGGGCGTCACCTGGCCCGTCACTATGTGGAAGCCGGGGACTACGCCCGGGCCATCGAGTATTACCAGACCGCCCTGGCCGCCGGCGGCCTGGCGGACATCGCCAATCGCGAGATGCTGCGCGAGCTCGCACAGGTTTACCTGCTCAGCGAGAACTATGCGGAGGCCGCCAGCACCCTGGAGCGGGCCCTGCGGATCAAGCTGGTGCCCGCAGCGGGGGACTACCTGTTGCTGGCGCAGTCCTACTACCGGCTGGGCAGGCTGGACCGTGTGGTCGGGGCGCTGGACCCCATCCGGGCGCAGGGCCTGGTGCTGGACATTGCCCAGCAGCGCCAGGCGCTGGCCCTGTACTACCAGGCGGGGGCATACGCCCAGTCCGAGCAGCTGCTGCGCCAGCTGCTGAACCTCGAGCCTGACAACCCGGAAAACTGGCATCAGCTGGCAGCGGTCTACCTGCAGCAGGGCAAAAAGAAGGAAGCCCTGGACCAGCTCACCCTGGCCTGGGACAAGCGGGTGCCCTTTCGCGAGCAGGACATTGCGCTGCTGGCGGATTTGCAGGCGGTGAATGGCAACCCGTATGGCGCCGCCGTCATACTCGAGCGCGCCCTGGCCAGTAAGACCCTTGAGGCCAACGGGCTCAATTATCGCAAGCTGTTCCAGTTCTGGTTGCAGGCCAGGGAGGAGGAGCGGGCAGGCGCGGCCCTGGTCCAGGCCGCCCGTCTCAGCGGCGATATCGAACTTTACCTGTACCTGGCGCAATTGCAGATGGAGCAGGAGGCATGGCAGGCCATGCGGCAGACCATGCTGGCGGCCTGCAGCAAGCAGTTGCAGTCGAAGTATGTGAGCCGGGCCAACCTGCTGCTGGGCATCAGCCAGCTGAAATTGGGCGATTCAGCGTCGGCCAGGCGCTCCTTCATCAACGCCACCCTGGTCGGTGGCGCCGGGGCTGAGGCCGGTAAGTGGCTGGCGTACATGCAGGCCGAGCCACCCACCGCCAGGGAAAAGCGCGGCGTGGTCGGCGTCTGTCACGGCCCCGGCGACAAACAGGTAGCGGCCGATGCGTTTACCGGCCGGGATGAGGCCGACGCAGCCGGCGCGGCGCCTGCCCCCGGCAGCGCAGGCCTGCCCGCCGGGCAGCAGGCACAAGCCGCGGTGGAGACCAAGACGGTGCCGCCGCTGCGATTTTTCTACCGGGAATATCGCCAGCCGCTGGCGCAGCTGGCGACAGAGGCGAGGTCCCTGGCGCTGCCCATGGGGGTGGCGTTGGTCAAGGGCGGCGGCAGCGTCGATGGTCCGCTGCAAATCATCACGCAGGGGGACGGGGAGGACGGTGAGCTGCACTTCGGCTTTCCCTACCGGGGCTCGCCCGGCGCGGTTGGCCAGTATAAGACCCGCACGGCAGGCGCTTTCAAGTGTGCTTACCTGGTGTACGATGGCAAAGAAGGCAAGCTGGAAGACACCTGGGCCCGGTTTCTGGGGGATGTGCAGCAGGCCGGTTACAAGCTCACCGACCAGCGCCGCGTGGTAATGGCGGTCGATCGCAGCGGCGGTAGCGGCAGTGCCCGGCTGGAACTTCAGGTGGGAATCGAATAGCGCCGCAGCGGATGCGCCGGGAACCGGGTAGCACTGATCCGCACAGTAAAAGCCAGCGTATACTGGCCAGTGAGCCACCCAATATGAGGAAGCCCCAAGCTCGTGACTGCCAATGCCATCACCGCCCCAGGATCCGATGTGACCAGACCACTGGCTGAAAAGCTCTGGTTCAACGCGATCTGGTTCCAGGGCATCTGGTTCTGCACCGTGCTCGGCCGGGACAGCCTGCTGCCCCTGGCCCTGCTGCTGCTGGCCCTGCATTTCTGGCTGGCCCGGGAGGACTGGCGCGGGGAGGTGCGGCAGCTGCTTCTGGTGGGCGGTCTGGGCATCGCGGCGGATGCGCTGTTGAGTGCGGCCGGCGTCTTCCAATTTTCCGGTGGCGTACTGGTACCGCTGTGGCTCTGCTGCCTGTGGCTGGCATTTGCCGCCGCCCTGCGCCGCAGCCTGGGCTGGCTGGGCGTGCGGCCGTGGCTGGCATCCGCGGCCGGCGCCATCGCCTTTCCCCTCAATTACTGGGTAGGGCAGCGCGCGGGTGCGGTTGAATTCGGCTACTCCCTGCCGGCTACACTCGCCCTGCTGGCAGTCACCTGGGCCATACTGCTGCCGCTGATGTACCGGCTCGGGCAATCCCGTGCGGTAGTGCAGGGCAGGGGGATCGCATGAACAGGTTCAGTCTCTGTCTGTTGGCGCTGTTGCTTGGCGGGAATGCCCAGGCGGAGCAGCTGCAGCTGGTCGGCCAGGCGCGTCTCGAAGTGCTGTTCTGGTCGATCTACGATTCCCGTCTCTACACCACCGACGGCAGGTATAGCGAAGGTCAGCGACCCCTGCGGCTGGAGCTGGAATACCTGCGCGATATCGAAGCTGCCGACCTGGTGGAGCAGACCCGCAACGAGTGGCAGCATCTGCAACTGCGCGCGGACGAGAAGGAGCTGTGGCTGCAGGAGCTGGCGCGGCTGTGGCCGGATGTCAGGGAAGACGATGTGCTGGCGCTGGAAATGAGTGAGAGCGGTCGCAGCACTTTCCTGCTCAACGGCAAGCCACTGGGAAGCATCGATGACCCGCAATTCGGTCCGAGCTTCCTGGCGATCTGGCTGTCGCCTGATACCAGTCGCCCGGAGTTGAGGCGTTCCCTGATCGGGATGAACTGAGCCAGTAGGGCAGCCGCGGCATCAAGCCGGTGGGGTACCTGTAAGGGTCTTCTGCAGGGGCGGGGTGAGCCTGAAGATTTCCTGCATGTCGGCGTTTGCCAGCGCGGCTTCCACCCTGGAGCGAATTTCCGCCGGGTATACGCACGCCAGTGCATCGAGCGCCAACTGCTGCGCGCTGGCAAGCGGCAGGCTGCGAATCAGCCACTTGATCTGCGGGATCTTGGTGGCGCTCATGCTCAGGGTGCGCAGCCCCAGGCCCAGCAGCAGCACCACGGCCACGGGGTCGGAAGCCATTTCGCCGCACAGGCTCACCGGCAGGCCATGCGCCCCGGCCAGGTCCAGGATGCGGCGCACCTCCAGCAGCACGGCGGGATGGACGTGGTCATAGCGGGCCGCAACCCGCGGGTTGTTGCGATCCAGCGCCAGCAGGTATTGGCTGAGGTCGTTGGAGCCAATCGATATGAAATCGATCTTGCCGCTCCAGAAGGGAATCTGGGAGATGGCGGCGGGAACCTCCACCATCACCCCCAGTTCCGGGCGCTTCAGCCTGAGGCCCTCCGCCTGCAACTGCCGCATGGCGTCGGCGAGCAGTTCCCGGAATTCGTCGATCTCCCCGGTTGAGCTGACCATGGGCAGCAGGATGCGCAGGTTATCCAGCCCCTCCGAGGCCCGGACCATGGCCCGCACCTGGGTCATCAACAACTGGCTGTTGTCGAGCGTGAAGCGAATTCCGCGCCAGCCCAGCGCCGGGTTCTCCTCGTTCCCCAGCGGGAAGTAGGGCAGTTGCTTGTCACCCCCGATGTCCAGGGTGCGCATGTGCACCGGCTTGCCCGCATAGGCCGCAAGCACCTGGCGGTAAACCGCTACCTGCTCCTCTTCCGACGGGAAGCTGTTGCGGATCATGAACGGGATCTCAGTGCGGTAGAGGCCAACCCCCTGGGCGCCATTGCGCAGGCCCGGTGAGATATCGGCCAGCAGGCCGGTGTTGGTGTAAAGCGTAATCTCGGTGCCGTCGGTGGTTACCGCCGGAAACTCGCGGATTTGCTCCAGTTGCTGCAACAGCAGGCGCTGGTCATCCTCCAGCTTGCGGTACTCCGCCAGGACTGGCGCGGCCGGGTTCAGGACCACCTGGCCGCTGTTGCCATCGACTATCAGCAGGCAGTCGTTCACCAGGTTGCGGATACTGCCGGTGCCCATCACCGCCGGTACGCCCAGTGCATTGGCCAGCACCGCCGTATGCGACAGGGCCGAGCCTTCAAAGCAGACGATACCCATCAGCATGCCGTTGGGAACAGCGGCGATATCGGACACGCTGACCTGGGCACCCAGCAGGATGATGCGCCGGTCCGTCCGCATCGACTCGGGCCGGATGCCGCGCCAGGCATTGTAGAGTTTGTTGCCGATATGGTGGATATCTTCCTGCCGGGCCTGCAGGTAGGGGTCATCCATCGCCCGGAACAGTTCCGCAAAGTGCTGGATGGCCTGGCGCAGCGCGCCGGGCAACCAGTTGCCGCCGAGAATGCCCTGTTCCACGTGATCAAGGAAAGTCGAATCGGCCAGCAGCATGGTGTAGGCGGAAAAAATACCGGCCACACTTTCGGACAGCTCGCCGGCGACGGCCTGCTGCTCCTGTTCGATTTCACTGCGCACAACGGCCAGCAGGGCATGCCAGTCATGCAGCGCCGCCGCGGTATCGTGGCAGGGCGCGTTGGCGACCGCGTACAGCTCCCCGTGATCGCACAGGCGGCTGTACCCTATGCCGATGCCGGGTGCCCCGCGGATACCGGAAACCCGTCCCTCGCCGGCCTCGGTTTGGTCCGAGGCCAGGGGACTGTTGGCCAGCAGCAGGGCCAGGTGGGCGGCGAGTGTGACCAGGAATCCCTGCTCCTCCTCACTGAACTGGCGGACTTCCCGGCCCTGTACAACCAGTACGCCAATCACCTTGCCGGTGTGCACCAGCGGCACACCGCAGAAACTGTGGAAGCGCTCCTCCTCGGTCTCGGCAATATAGAAATAGGCTGGATGTGATTCGGCATCGGCGAGGTTGACCGGGTGGCGGCTGGCCGCCACCAGTCCCACCAGCCCCTTGCCGGGAGGAATCCTGACCTTGCGCACCGCGGCGCCCGCCAGTCCGTGCGACGCAAGCAGGAGCATCTCGCCGCGGGAATTCGCCAGGTAGAGGCTGCAGACATCCGCCGCCATGGTGGTACTGATGGATTCGACGACCAGGTTGACCTGGTCCGTGGGTTGCTCGGCCAGTGCCACCGTATGCACGATGCGGGCTAAATGATGGAGTACACCTGTCATGGCAATGGCAGCTGATTAAGCGGCTTTCCCCGTGATTTTGTTTTCTATTGGCTGTCGCTGCTTGCAGCAGGCGTTGCCATCGTCAGGGCTTATATATGATTATCGCCAACAAAGCACAAGGGAAATCTGGCTGTAGCGGGCATTGCCGGGCGCGGGCAGGGCAATAGCGATACTCGACAGGCCGAAGCTGTGGGATGATAGCGCCCTTGCAGTGAATAACAAAAGAGCCCGGTCTGCCGCTCCCGCACTGTCCATGAGAGAGCTACCGGTTCGTCACCCAGGCGGAGTCAGCAACGCAGCTATGCTGGATGAAGAACACTTTCCACCGCTGCCAGGGGCCACGGTTCTGCACCTGGACCGTGCCAGTGAGAAAGTCATATTCTGCAACGCAGAGGGAGCCTCCCTGCTCGGCCGGGCAGTTGCAGGCCTGCATTGGTGGGATGCCCTGGGCACCACGTCCGGTGCGGGATCAGTTGCTGGCGCTGGCTGTCCGAACCGCAGTGCGCAGCGCGCTGCCCCCGACCCTGTTGAGCCCGCCGGGAACTGATGAGTTTGTCGCCGGCGGATACCTTTATGTGCAGGAGCGCCAGGGTAGGGCCACGGTGGTCCTGATATTGTTCGAGCTCGCCTCCGGGCGCGAACTGCTGTTCCCACGGCCACTGCAGGCGACGGATGTGGTCGCGGTGCTGGGGGTTGATTACCCCGATTCGACCGACCTCTGGCGGGGCGGCGATAGCGCCAGGCATATGATCGACATTCGTTTCGGCCTGCAGCAGATCGTGCCCTCGCGCGATGACGTCGGCATGCCGGTTGGTATGGCGATTCCCCTGGCCCTGCGGGATGTAAGCATTGAACAGGCCCGGGATATCGCCAAGGCCCTGCTCTCCCACCTGGCCCCGCTGCTGGCGGGGAGCGCACGGATGCGCATCGGCCTCGCCCACTGCGCAGAGGGGGGCAGCGCCCTGTCTGCATTGATCGCTGCCAACCGGGCCCTGTTGCGGCTGCAGCGCGTGGGTGCAGGCGATTACATAACGGCGGCAGCTGAGCGCGATGACCAGGTACTTGGCAGCAGTGTCGCCAACGCCGACGGCATATTCGGGGAGGGCATTGGCCAGCGTGAACCGTTTGCCTACCTGCGCTCTATCGCCGCTATTGCCGCCGACCCGCAGCATGCCGCCGACTATCTTGCGGCGGTGCTGGCCCTTACCCTCGGCCAGCGCGGTGTGGCAGCGGTGGCGATGTACCGCCGCCGTTTCGACGACAGCTACGATTATGTGACGGGCGGCCTGGCCGCTGACCCCGGTGCCACGGGAGTTGGCGAGAGGCAGCTGCCGCGGGGGATCCGCCAGCTGCTTCGAAAACCCAACACCCAGCTGTGGTGCACGCTCGATAGCGTTGCCACCCCGGGCTCATCCACCGCGCTGTATCCACTGCGGCTTTACGATCGGGTCCTGGGTTGTATGGTGCTGGAATACACCGAAGCCAGCGCCGCGGAGGCTCGTTTTGCACCGGAGGTGGCGGCGCTGCATCACCTGTCGACGGAGCTATCCAAGTTTGCGGACTGGCGCCAGGCCGGCGCTGCAGCGAGCCCGGCCGCGGTGGTGGCGCCGCGACCGGTTGAGGAGAGAATAGACGGTTATGTGGGTGACAACATGGAGGGCGCCATCGACCAGGCGGTGTTCCTGGCGCGGCTGGATGTACCTGTGGCGATCATCGGGCCGCGCGGAACCGGCAAGTTCTACGTGGCAAAGGTCATCCACCAGGAAAGCGGGGCGGCAGCGGACAAGCTGGTCGCCATCGACTGCAGGGAATTTCGCAGTCGCAAGGACGCGCTCAACCGGATCGCCCGAGAACTGGAGCGCTCCGCGGGCAGGACACTGGTATTCAAGTCACCCCACCTGATGAATCCCGAGGTCCAGCTCAAGCTCGCCAAACAGATAAGCAGCAGGGTTCTGGCCGATACCAGCCCGCCGCGTTACCTGCCCGCAGCACGCATCATCGCCCTGTTCCCGGACAGCCTGCAGCAGCTGGTGCGCCATGGCGAGCTCAATGATCGCCTCGCCAGTGTCTTTGCCGCATATCCCATACGGGTGCCGCCGATAAGGGATCGCAAGCGGGCGGTGTTGCGTTGGGCCTACAAGATCCTGGCCCAGGAAGCGGCCCGCCGGGATCGCAAGGTGACTGGTTTCACCCCTGACGCCGAGCAATCCATGTTGCAACACGAATGGCCGGGCAATATCAGCGAGATGCGCCAGTGCATCAGCAGCGCCCTGGACAAAACGGACAAGGAGTGGCTTACGCCGGTAGACCTGGGTATTTTCAAGGGCCTCTCGCCGGCGGGACCGGGCAGCCTTCCCCCGAAGCGCGCCTACCTCCAGACCCTGGTGGAGGCGCCCATGGAGGAGCCGGCCTACACCCCGACCACGCTGGAGGAGCTTGGGGTGGCCCTGGGCGAGGCAGTGCACCAGCTGTTGGATCAGGATCTGATCAAGCCGCTGGGTACCTGGCTGGATGACGAGGTGGTGCTGGCAGCCTGCGAGCGCTATCGGGATAATACCCGAGCCGCCGCCGACTTCCTGCAGACCAGGCCGCGTAACATCGCGCGCTGGATGCCGGGGATACTGGCGCGGGAGCAGGAGCGCGGCGCCAGTTCCCTGTGGTTGACACCGCAGCGCCTGGTCAGGCAGTGGATCAGGGAGTCGGCGCCGATGGCGAACCCGCCGCAGCACTTGGCGGAGGCCGTGCTGCTGTCCCACGTGGTGCGGCAGTGTGAAGACCTTGGCGTGGCGGAGCGGGCGAGGATCATGGGTGTGTCCATACCCACCTACCAGAAGCGCTTACAGGAAACCGTGGGTAACAGCTCAGGCAGAGGAAAGGGTGATGGCAACCATACCGGCGGAGAATAAAGGCGGGGAAAAGCCGGCGGGCAGGGCTCGGGGCAAAAACAAGTCAGTGCGCGAATATGCCGACGAGTACCAGCGTCTGGCCGAAACCCAGCTGCCCCTTTGCCTGGGCTTTTCCGCGCGGCTCAACATGCTCTGGGACCTGGCAGGCGCGGCGCCCGCGCAGACCGAGGGCCGGGTTCTCGGGGTGATGGGGATCAACAGCGAATGGCGCGAAGCAGATGTTCGCAACTGGCTGCAGAAGGATATCCTGCCGCCCCGGCTGGATCTGTACAACATGGTGAAGTTCCTGGTCGCCCAGCTGAAAGACAACCAGGATGCCGCCCGTTGGGAGGCCTTCCTGGTTTATGGCTCACCGATCGTAACCTCGCCCATAAGTCACAGCATGTATCGTGAGGACAAGACCCGCCGCGAGATCGCCTCGATGATTTTTGCCCGGCTCACGGACGAATATGCCATATCGCCATCCTCCTATGATGCGGACAAGGTCTTCCAGCGTTGCCTCACGCTGATGCAGAAGTTCAATATCTATGAACTGCAGGACTTCCAGCCTGGCCACCTGGAACCCTTCCGCAACTACCTGTTCCCGGCGGAATAGCCCCGCCCCGGTCCGGCGCCACCTCCGAATTCCGCTCCGCGCTGCCGGCCGCAAACGGCGGCTTTTTCGCCATTTACCCCGCGCCCGGCGAAAACTCCAGTTTCTCGACAAATGTCCAGTTTTTCCTTGCCGGTACTACCCCTGCCGCAAATACTGTGCCTGCAACCCCCGTTGTGCAGCGCATCACGGAAACGGACTGACAGTTGAGGACGACAATGAACGATCAGCATGAAGAACTGGATATCTCGGGCGTAAAAATCGCCATTATTGACGATGCGAAGACCATCAGGATGATGATGTCGCACACTCTCAAGGGCATGGGATGTGAAGTCGAGTGTGCGGAGGACGGCTACAAGGCTCTGGGCATGCTACGGCGCTTCAAGCCTGATCTCATCTTCCTCGATATCACCATGCCGGAACTCGACGGCTACCAGACCTGCACCTTGATCCGCAATGCGGAAGATACCCGCAACACCCCCGTCGTCATGCTGTCTTCGTCCGACGGTATTTTCGACATCGCCAAAGGACAGGCCCGTGGGGCCACTGCCCATGTCACCAAGATACCCCCCGAGCGCGTGCTGCGGCAGTTGATTCACAAGCACACCAGCAAGCGCAAGGCGGCCTGATCGATGTCCAGTCTCGCGCGCAAGGCTGTCGCCATGCTGGAGCAGGCCTACGTCGATAACGGCGTGGAGTCTCCCAGGCTGGCCGCAGCCAGAATGACCTGGACAGGTACTTCCCTGGGCATCGCCGGGGTGCCGCTGCTGGTGGGAGCGGGGGAAATCGATGAGATCATTGAAACGCCCGCCGTCACGGCCATTCCGGGTACCAAGCCCTGGGTGCTGGGCGTAGCCGCATATATGGGAGGGCTGCTCCCGATCATCAGCGGCGACGTGCTGTTTCGTCGGCGTCCCTATGCAGGCAGGGTGCGCGACTTTTGCATGGTGATCCGCAGGCCGGGTTTTTATTTCGGGATAACCCTGAGTGACGTCGAGCGGGATATGCGCTTTCCACTCGAGGATCGCGATATGGAGTACGTGGTAGATAGCGATTTCGCCGGTTTCACCCTCGGGGGCTTTCACGAGGGCAACAGATTCCTGGCAATTCTGGATGTCGACAGGTTGGTGGCCGACAGCGAGCTGGTCAGCGCATCGGCCTCCGTTGCAGTTTCACATGAGGGTATGAGTTATGAGTAAGGTAGACGTGATGTTTGTAGCGGCAGTGCGCAGGGTGCGCTCCGGCCTGGTCGCAATGGCGTGCCTGGCGCCTGTGTTACACGCGCCGTTTGCGCAGGCACAAGCCAGTGCCGAGTCAGGTTCACTGGCGTTCCTTTACCTGCTGGTACCGCTGGTGCTGGCGGCTGGAGCTGCGCTCTACCTGCTCTTTATCCAGCGCCGTCGGGCGGGCCTGATGGCCAGTGGCGTGTCCCAGATCAACAGTGCCCTGCAGCAGATCGGCGCTGGCGACCTGACGGTCAGGTTACCGGAGGACAATACTGAAGTCGCTGCAATTACCAGGCAAATCAACACTTGCGCAGCTGCGCAGCTGGGCCTGGTCGAGAGCATCCAGGCGCCGTTCGAGTTGTCAGTCGACGAAATCAACAGGATGGGGATTTGTGCCCGCGGCCTCGTTGACAAGGGCAAGGAACTGACCCGGTCGGTAGACGAATCCATCACCGCAGCGACTGAAATGGTACGCGCCAGTGAGGACATAAAGGCGGCGACCGCGGAAGCGGCCAGGACGTCGGACCGCAACTGTCGGCAGGTCGCGCAGGGCTATGAACTGACCAAGGATATGTCCAAGGCATCGGTGAATGTGCGTGAGTCGGTACAGGAGACTTCCAAGTCCGCCAAACGCCAGGGTGAATTGATACAGTCAGTGACTGCGGCGGCGGAGTATATCCAGGCGCTCAACACCAAGATCTCGGTGGTCGCCATCAATACCCGAATCGAGGCGGAGAAAGCCGGGGAATATGGTCGTCCCTTCCTGGGTATTGCCGAGGCGATCGCGGATTTGCTGCGAGAAGCGGGGGAAGAGGGTCGCAAGATCATATCGGAGGTCCGCACCCTGCAGAATATGTCGGCGGAAAACCTCGCCAGTATGGAAAATACGGTCGGCACCGTGGTGACGATCCTGGAATACATCGACCGCCTCGATAGCTCCCTGGAGGAAATCAACTCCGGCTCGGCCGCAATCAGTTCCATTATCCGCAGCGTCGATGAGGCTGCCGGCCAGTCCGCGGTCAGCGCCCTGCATATGAACAGTTCGATGACGCAAATTCGCGAGCGAAACATGGAGATTGGCAAATACAGCGAATCTACCAGGCTGGGCGCCGGGCGCCTCCAGCGGACCATGCGCGATGCATCCGACAGCCTGGGCAGGTTCAGGCTTGGCACCCACCGGGCGGCGGCTGAGCCCAGGCCAGTATCCGCCGACGATCTCGAGCGTATCGCCGTTGCCCCAAAGGTTTACCGCGAAGCGGATATGAGTGCAATGGGGCGGGCAGATCGAGTGGCGGCGACAGTTTGAGCGTTCATGCGCCTTGCTGAGGGCTATTGCCCCGGCGCAACAACAGGAATGGTGATTGGAGGTGGATCTAGTGGCTGGTAAACCGGATATCGTTGCCCTCAAGTGGGTCGTCGGGCTAATGAACAGGCAGGCGGAGAGCGCCGAGGCTGCCCTTGTCGAGTACAGCAATAATCCGGCCGAGAAAAAGCCGCTGTTGCAGTGCATGTGGGCAGTGCATCAGATTACCTCCACCCTGCGGGCCCTGGGGATGAAAAAGGGCGAGATGCTGACCCTCGAGATGGAGCGCAGCCTCAATTACATCTACAAGGAAAAGGTCGGCGGAGAGAGACGCAAGCTGACCATGGGCGGCCTGATGCAAGCGCTCAAGATGTTGCCGGCATACCTGGCCCACACCCAGAATGCCCGCCAGGATACCGGGCAGGGCCTGGAACAGCACATCAATGACCTGCGGCGCTGGCTGGGCGAAAGCCCGCGTCCGCGCGCCTACTTCTTTCACATGGAGCTTGCGCCGGGTGCCGGGATAAGTGCCGGTGCAACCGGCGCGTCAGATGAGGAGGTAAGGAACCACGCCAATGTGATGCTGGCCCTCTACCTGGAGATGGCGAAGATGGCGCTGCGTCGCCGCAACGTCACCGAGGGCATGAAGACGGTGGCCCGGATCTCACGCAAGATGCAACTGCTGTTTGCCGGGACGGTTGCGGAGCGTTTCTGGTTCACCATGATCGGCCTTTGCGAGGGCATAGCCGGTGGCTTGATTGTTCCGGATGAGTGCATTGGCCAGATATTCAAGACCGGCGCGTTTCTCATCAAGTTCGCCCGGGAGAATGGCAGTCGGATCGATACCACGGTGGACTTCGATGACTACCAGCAGCAGATGCTGTTCTACATAGCCTCCTGCAAGGCAAGGCCCGTCCACATAGCCCACATCAGGAAAGTCTTCGGTATCGACGAGGGGACGATTGAAAAGGCCAACCGCGGCCTGGTGCACATGGATGCCCTGATTACCGCGCTTACCGGCGCAATGAACCAGCTGGAGCGGGTGGTGCAGTTTTTCAGTGCCAACGACCCGTACAAGGCGGGACACCCAAGTGATGCCGTCCAGTTCGATACTGCCCTGGATGGTATCGAAGGCGCGGCGCTGCGCCTGGATGCGGCAGGCCAGCAGAAACATGCCCAATCCCTGCGTCGTTCGCACCAAAAGCTTGGCGAACTCTGCCGGGGACTCCACCGCGATACCCAGGCGCAACACGAACTGGCAGTCAACGACATCATCAGGAGTATCGTCGATGTAAAACTCGACATCGAGCACAAGCTCCAGCATGGGCTTTCCATAACCTACTCCAGCAAGGAGTATGAGCTGCGCCAGAGCGTGGTAAGCGCAACCTTCAACCATATGAGCCTGGTCGAAAACTACCTGCACCAGATTCTGCGCCGCAAGGCCCTGGCCAGTGCCCTCGCCAGGAAGTCTTCCAGCGAGGAGGGGCTGTCGCAACTCCTGGTAGCGCTGAGCCGGCACCTGAACAAGACCGACAAGGGTCATGAGGAGCTGCGGCAGGCTGTAATCGATGCAGGCAGGGGTGAAGTTGATCGGGACCTTTTGTATCAGCTGGCCAGGTCATACCTGGATGGATTGGACGATGTCCCGGAGCGCAAGGCGATCGACCTCTCCTTGCAGCTGCTCGAGCATATATCCGGCGCCCTGTGCTTCGCCGGAATGGCCCGGGAAGGCCAGGTGATCGAACAGTGCCGCCGCTGGCTGGGGGCTGCCAGCAGAGCGGGCAGCGTGCGCGAGGATGATGCCTTCCGCTGTTTCGCCGATGCCTTCGCCCAGATCGAGCTGCATTTGCAGCGCTCGCTGGCTGATCCGCTTGACGACACCTCCTATTTGATCACTCTGGCCGAGCAGCGTGCGGTCGAACTGGAGAAGTGGCAGGAGCAGGCATCACCCGGTGCCGAGGTTACCAATCCGGTTCGATCCGAGGCAGTCAACCTGGTCCAGGACGCAGAGATTTCTGCCGAGTTCCGCCAGGTGTTTATCGAGGAATCCGATGAAATCGTCCGCGAATTGATCAGCTTGACCGACGCATGGGTGCTGGATCCGCAGCCGAACGAGTTGTTGCGGGATATAAGACGACATTTCCATACTTTCAAGGGGAACGGGCGTGCGGTTGGCGCTAACATCCTGGGTGAGTTGGGTTGGGCGGTGCAGGATATGCTGGATCGAGTTCTCGATGGTGAACTGGCCGCGGGCGCAAGGCTGCAGGAATTGCTGCAACAGGTGGTAGCGGCACTGCCCTCGCTGGTTGAGTCGTACCGGAATGCAGGTGAGCTGGATATAGCCAATGTCCGCCACCTCACCAATCGCTGTTTCATGGCGGCGAAATCCGGCACCCGGCAGGTGGCCCGTGAATTCCAGGCCGCGGATACCCCCCGGGCTTCCGCCAGGCTGGTTAGCCCGCTAGCCGTTACCGGCAGCATCACCCATTAGGTTCACAGGCGACACAGTCAACTGCCAATAGGGACAGTGGAGGTAAGCAGTGTTTACAGACATGAATACAGAGATGCTCGGCGGCACGGAATCAGTCGATCCCGCGGCGGAGTCTCGCGAGAGCGAGCTTGGCTGGTTGCTCGATATGGACCTGTCAGAACCGCAGGAGAAGCTGTTTACCGTTGAACAGGCAACGTCTGTCGACACCAGCCTCACAGAGTATGAGCTGGAGGTGGCGCGGCGCCCGATGACCCGCGGCGCGGTCGGCGCCGATGATCTGGCATCCTATGTTGATGAAGAGATCGTCATTTCCTCGGAAGCACAGGGCAGTGACATCTATGTGAGTAATTCGCCGGCCCCTTCCGCCAGGAACGACCGGGAGAACCAGGAGCTGATGGCTATAGATTTCTCCAGGCCGTCCCCGGCAGATGCCGCCGATCCACAAACCGGGCTCAAGGAGGGTCTGGATATCCTCGGCCTCGCGGAACAGGATGACATAGGCGAGAAGTTCCTGGTCATCAAGCGCCCGAGGACCACGGATGGCAGCGAGCTGGATAATGCGGCGTCGGCAACCGGCATCAGCGCCAATACGACTGTCGACGACGTTCCACAGTCGCCTGCCATGTTGAGCGATGCGCCGGTGCTGAGACTGGTCAAGGCGCGCGCGCCACAGCCGGTTGCCAATGACCCGACGACTGATCACGTCGCCGCCCGGGTAGCCGGTCTGTTGCCGGCCCTCATGGACGAGTTGCGCGCTGTGGTGAATGAGCGGCTCGCGATGCTGGGCCATGCGATGGACTCCGTGCTGGCCGAGTTGAAGATGGCGCGCGACCAGCCGGATGCAGAGGACCTGTCGAACCAGGGATTTGGCCCCCTGGTCGCAATCTGTTCCAGGCCCCTTGGCACACTGCAGCAATTGCGCCAGCTTGATGTCGATGCAATGTATTTGCGCCTGCTGGATGCGGGTGATGGGCAGTTGCGCAACACCCTGTTCGATGAGGATTCGGTCTCGACCGACCCCGCGGCGGAATATGTGGAGTTTGACAGCCCGCTGGAGCAGCTGGAGACATTCCTTTCCGATATGGCCGCGGATACAGCCATGCCTGTGCAAGACGATACATTCGCCGGCGAATTTGCTGAGCCCCACGCTCTCCAGTGGCAGGGCAATGATGCCGATATAGATGAGGTTTTCGCTGATTTTGGCGGGCCGGGTGCTACCGCCAGCGGTGATGAATTCATTGCCGACCCCGCCGCGTCGGCCCTGGCCGAGTTCCTGGACGCTGACTCCTGCGACATCTTTGCGGAGGATTTCTTCGCGGACGAGAACCTGTCCGGGTTTGGTGTGGTCGCTGACACGTCAGAAGTTGCTGAAGGCCCACAGGCCGACATCGACGAGCTGTTCGAAAGTCTGGGCATCGACACTGTTGAAGCCGATGAGATATGTGGTGTTGGCGTCGGCGAGTTCTCCGCAGCCGCTGGGCACCTGCAACTGGTACCTGCGCTCGGAACGGCCGCCACGGCGCAGTCGGTAGCCCATTCTGAGGCGGCAGACGGTGCAGACTTCTGCTGCGTTCCCAGTGGTATCGTCTTCGCCGAGGCCAGCCTGGGCGGCGGAGAGATTTTCTCCGATTTCCTCGATGCGTTTGTCGAGGAGGGTTCTTCGGAACTGGAGAAACTCGAGGACGCGGTCGCCCGGTGGGAGAAGGACCTGGCGTCCGACGACGCCTATGCGGCGGTAAGCCGGATCCTGCACACCATCAAGGGTATAGCCAAGGGCGTTGGCCTGCAGTTCTACGGCACCCTGATCCATAATTTTGAAACCCTGCTGGGCGCCCTGCCCAGGCCCCGGACCGGGTCGGAGGGGGACTATTTCCGTGTTGTGAACGCCTGGCTCGACGCCTGTGTTCGCGGTCTCGATCATATCCAGGATTCGAGGGCGGATATCCCCAACACGCTGCCCCAGGGCGCCAGGCCGGAGCCGGTCGAGGCCAGGGAGTCCGCTGTGCAGCTTGTCGAGGCCACCCTGGAGCCGGTCGCACCGGTGCCAGCACCGCAGCCGGTCTCCGAGGCCAATGATCTGCGCGCCAGGCAGTTGTCCAAGAAAATGGCGGACGAGGGTGCGCGTGCACTCGCCGCCCAGCAATCGGTGCGTATCACCTCCGAGAAGCTGGATCACCTCCTGAACCTGAGCAACCAGGCCCAGCAGCTCAGTGTGCGCACGGCACAGAGCGTTACTCGCAGCAAGCGCTCATCCTCAGAGATGCAAAGCAGGCTGGCTTCCGTGAGAGCGCATATTACCGCTATTGCTGACCGCGCCCTGCGCAGCGTCGCCGCCAAGGGGGTGCAACCCGGCGCCCCGATGGACGCGCTGGAAATGGACCAGTATTCCGAATTGCAGGAGGCGGCGAATATCCTGCGCGAAGGCGTGGAAGACCTGGCCGATCTGGTGGATTTCGCCACCCGCCAGAACATCCAGGTGGAGGCACTGCTCAAGCAGCAGACCCGGGTTATCTCCTCAATAGGCTCCGCCATTCGCAGTGCCAGGGTGGTCCCGGTATCGCGCCTGATTCCGGGTCTGCGCCGGCTTGTGCGCACCCTGAGCGTGGACCTCGACAAGTCCGTCTCCTTCCAGGTGCTGAACGAGCTGGGAACCCTGGACCGCGACGATTACGCCCGCTGCCAGACGATCCTGGACCATATGGTGCGCAATGCCCTGGACCACGGGATAGAGTCTGCCGCTGAGCGTGCGGCCGCCGGCAAGCCCGCGGAAGGGCTGGTGACGATCGATATCCGCAAGGCTGGAGCCGACTCGGTGATTACCCTCACGGACGATGGACGCGGTATCGACCCGGAGAAGATGCGCGAGTCCGCCATCAGGAAGGGCCTGGACCTGGATGTGGACGCCCTCAGCGATGCCGAGGCGATTCGCCTGATCTTTCACAAGGGCTTTTCTACCGCGTCCTCGGTCAGCCAGATTTCAGGCCGGGGCGTGGGCATGGATATCGTCCTCACCGAGCTGCAGGAGATGGGCGGGGATATACAGATCAACTCGGTCCCCGGTCGGGGTACCTCGTTCCATATCCGCGTGCCTTCGTCGATCACCGTCAATGGCGCGCTCCTGGTCAGCGCAGGGGAGCACTCCTACGCCATTCCACTGGGTGGCCTCATCGCGGTCGAACAGGTGCCGGTAGCAGAATTCTTTGCCGCAGTGAATGACAATGCGCGCCTGACTGTCGCGGGCATGGAGTGCGAACCGGCTTATCTTGCAACCCTCTGCCATACCGGCCATGCCCTGGACGCCAAGACCTGGCGCACCAGCGTCCCGGTGATTGTCGCAGGCTCCCCCGAGCGCTATATGGCCATCGCCATAGATGATGTGGAGGAAGCGCTTGAACTGGTGATCCGCTCGCTGGGCCCACAGTTCTCCACGGTGCCGGGCGTGGCCGGGGCGGCCACCACCGCGGCCGGGGAAGCCATCGTGGCACTTGACCTGAACCTGCTGGTAGCCAGTGTCCCTGCAGATGGCAGGTCTACCCTGCATGTCGATACGCCGCGGGAGGAGAACCTGCTGGTCATGGTAGTGGATGACTCGCGCACCCAGCGCATGGTTGCCACCAGTCAGCTGGAGACCGTCGGGGTGGACACCATTACCGCTGAAAACGGCGCGGTTGCGATCGACCTGCTCAACACCGCCGAACGCCTGCCGGACATTATCCTCATGGACGTGGAAATGCCGGTGAAAGACGGCATCCAGGCACTGCGGGAAATTCGCAAGTCCGTGCGCTTTGGACATATACCGGTGATCATGATCACCTCCAGGACCGGCCTGAAGCATCGCGCCATGGCCCAGGCCGCCGGTTGTAACGGCTATATGGGCAAGCCCTTTAACTTCCGCATGCTGATCGGCCAGGTCAATGAGTTGACCGGCTACCGGCTGCAACTGTCCTGAGGGCACGATATGAGCACAGGTTCCGGAAGTTTTTGTGTGTTGATTCCCTGTTCTTCGGGGGTGTCCTGGGCCATACCGCAGCGCTGCCTCGGGGAGATCGTCACGGTAGCAGCCGCGGATGACTTGCCCCCGCAGGATATCAGCTGGCGCGGAGAGAGTATTCCCGTGGTCGATTTCGGGCGCGACGATGCGCTGCCATGGCGTGACCAGCGCAGCGACACGGGCCTGGTTGCCATCGTACTGGGGCAGCGCGATGAGGCCTGCAGCTACTTCGGCGTTGCTGTTCGCGGGGGCAATCTCGGTGTCACCTCGCTGGCGGATGAGGAGATCGAGGATATTCCCCAGCCGCTGCCGGACTATGCAGCCGCCGCTTTTCGGATGAATGGAAATGTATACCAGGTGCCGGACCTGCTTGCATTGCAAAGGGCAATAGGCGTCGGCGCTAGAGTCGCGCACTGACAGCCCCTCCAGAACAACGGACACTTGGAGTCATAGCTTGGAACAATTGCAATTGGATCGCCTGGTGGAGCGCCTGGAAGGTGCATTCGGCGAAGAGCTGCCTTTCTCCTCCGGCGAACTGTCGCAGGGGCAGGTTGAGGTGCTGCGTCAGGTATTTGGCGATGACGGCTACCAGTCCTACCTGCAGGACCAGGTGAACCGGCAGATCATCCGGGATTTCACCGTCAACGCGGTGATGCTCGGGTTCCTGCCGGAGCAGAGCGTAGCCGGCATCTCCCGGCAGGTCGCCTCGAGGGAGGGCCGCGCAGCCCTTTCCCTGCACATGTTGATGAGCTCGGTGGAGCAGGCGGCCGAACTGATGGCGCCGCAGGAGCCTGAGCAGTTGAGCAGGCTCAAGCCGGGCCTGAAGCTGCCGCCCTACATCAAGTTGATCCATAGCTGATTAAAAAAATGGCATTTAAATCCTCAATAAAATGACAAATCGGATAAAAAAATAAAAAAAAGGTATATAAACACGATAAATTTGAAATAAGAATAAAAAATGGCACTGTCGCCGTTGCTGTCCTCCCCCCCTCCAACCTATAACAGAGTCGTCGCCAAACACCGGCGACGGGAGAGGGGAGCGGGACGGTAACCAGGTCCAGCCCCCATACCGGTGCAGCCACATAAGACTTGCACCCAACGTATCGGAGAGCAGGCCATGTTGACATTAACCCCCACCGCTGTTGTGGACATCAATCCCGGTGACCAGCTGGAAGTATTCGCTGTCATCGAAGGCAAGAAAGTATTTCTGCCCCCGGAAGCCAATTATGTGATGCAGGACAAGCGGGGCATCTGGTATTACAGCGCCCGCAAGCCCCGCCCCAAAGAGGGTGACTGGACGCCGAACAAGACCAGCATTGCCTGTCGCCACGACGGCGGTTTTGTCCGCGCGCTGAAAACTCCCACCAAGACACCCTGGCTGGATACCTGCCAGCGAACGGTGCGTATGGTGTGTGGCGTGAAGGGCGAGAGCCGGCGGCCGGCTGACTGCTGATCTGAGCTCCAGCGGCTGCACGGGCGCTTGATTGAGCCGCTCCAGTCCAGGTTCAGCCAAGCTGCCAAGTAGTACGTTGCACCGGCAAACAAAGCCGTGTTAGGTTTGTCTGCGAACAATACAGCAGTTTTCCCAGCCTGGGACATGGATTCGGGAAATGACCATTGCCGGTAAAATCAACGCCCTTGTGCTGGCGATCACCGCGTTCCTGGGTGCACTCGCGACCGGCTTTTTGGCGGATCGGGAGTTTCGGATCCAGCGGGACACGGTAGTCGAGCAGACCCTCGCGCTGGCAGCGTGGCTGCCTGAGCTGCAGGTTGATCTCTATTTTCAGGATAAGGCCGGCGTGGACCAGTCACTGCGCCGTTTTCTCCAGCCTTCCCCAGTGTCCTACGTCGTACTTTACAGTCCCAGCGGGGTTGTCCTGGCCCAGCACAGCAGAGCAGCGCCCGCCGCATCCGTGCTACCGCCATTCTCGCTGTTGCGAAAAAAGCTCGGCCCCTCTGAGGTCGCACAGACGGTTCTGGATGGCGATAGCCCCGCCGGCGGTCGCAGCCTGTTGCATGCCCTGTTGCACGCAGGCCGTAAGATACACCTATCCATACCCGTATTTTCAGCGCTCAATCCGCTGGAGAAGAATCATACGGTAGCTGATTTCGGGGCTGCGCTGATGCAGCCCGAAGCGGTGGGCAGCCTGCATATCATCGGCTACCTGCAGGTTGCAATCAGCCTGAGGGCCATTCTGATCGGGGTGCTACCGCTTTTCGTCACCACCCTTGTCGTTTCCCTGTCACTCGTGGCCTTATCGAGTTACCTGACGCTCACGATCACCCGGCGCATTACCGCACCGCTTTCGAACATGGCCCGGGTGGCAGACGAGATCGCGGCGGGCAAGCTGCAGCACTCAGTGCCGGTTGAGGGAACGGGCGAGATCCGGGATATCGCCACTCTCCTCAACGGCATCATCAGCGGCCTGAGCAGGTACAAGACCAGGATGGATGTCGATCATCAATTGCTCAGTATGAAAGTCGAGGAACGGACCTCCCAGTTGACCCGGCGCAACGAGGAACTCAACCAGGCGGTGCTGGAAGTGACCGAGACCAAGGACCGGTTGCGGCAGATGGCCTACTATGACAGCCTGACCGCGCTGCCAAACCGGCGCCTGTTCACCGAGCAACTCGACCTGTTGCTGCGTCTCGCCAAGCGCAACGGGGAGACCCTCGCCCTGCTGTTTCTCGACCTCGACAATTTCAAACGTATCAACGACTCGCTGGGACACAGTGCCGGTGACCAGTTGTTGCGGGAAGTGGGAGCGCGCCTTAGCAGCTGCGTGCGCGATAGCGACATCGTGGCACATTACGTGGAATCCGGCCCGAGAATCGATGTCTCACGCCTGGGCGGTGATGAATTCACGGTAGTGCTCAATCAGATAGACTGTGCGGAATCCGCCGGTATGGTCGCCCAGCGCCTGCTCACTGCGCTGGGCCAGCCCATCCTGATTGGCGGCCATGAACTGGTGGTTACGCCCAGCATAGGCATCGCCCTTGCCCCGGCAGACGCCAGCGACGTGGACGGCCTGCTCAAGGCCGCGGACACGGCCATGTATCACGCCAAGGCCGCTGGCAAGAATAACTGCCTTTTCTACCACGGTGACATGGATGCCGCCGGCGTCGAGCGCCTGCAGCTGGAAGCGGATATTCGCCGGGCCCTGGAGCGCAACGAGTTCACCCTGCATTACCAACCCCAGGTGGACACCCGCAACGGCACCGTGGTGGGGGCCGAGGCACTGGTGCGCTGGGAGCATCCTGAAAAGGGCATGATCCCTCCCTTCAGGTTTATTCCACTCATGGAGGAGATGGGGTTTATCGGTGCCCTGGGCGAATGGGTACTGCGGGAGGCCTGCAGGCAGATGAAGGCATTCGAGGCCAGGGGCGTGAAATTGCCCAAGGTGGCGGTTAACGTTTCCGCGCTCCAGTTCAATCCCGCCTTTATCCGCAGCGTGAAGGCTGTGCTGCAGGATACGGGACTGGCCCCTTCGAAACTGGAGCTGGAGCTGACCGAGGGTGTGGTGATGGGGGACGCCCACGGCACCATCAGGGCGCTGGCAGAGCTCAAGGATATGGGAGTCAGCCTTTCAATCGATGACTTCGGTACGGGCTATTCGTCCCTGAGCTACCTCAGCCGCTTCCCCCTGGATGAATTGAAGATCGATCGCAGTTTTGTCATCGGCAGCGACAAGAGCGCCAATGACGCCAGCCTGGTGATTGCCATCATTGCCATGGCCCGCAGCATGAACCTGCGGCTTGTTGCCGAGGGAGTGGAAACCCATGAACAGTACCACTTCCTCACCGGCAACGGCGCGCATGTGATCCAGGGTTACCTGTTCAGCAAGCCGGTCCCTGCGGCGGAACTGGAGCCCCTGCTGGCGCCCTGGCACTTCATGCGGCAGATCCAGGCTATCACCGCCAAAGCGGCGGAGGCAAAACCCAGGCTGGTGGAAGTGGGAAAACTGTAAAGCGTTCTCACTATGTTCGGCAGGGCAGGGTTATGGCGACTGCGAGCCCGGTGTCGGTATTTTCCGCCCAGATGCGGCCGCCGTGCCTCGTGATGGCCCGGCGGGCGATCGCCAGGCCCATGCCGTAGCCCCCGTGATCCCGTGAGCGCGCGGTGTCGGTACGGTAGAAGGGCTCGAAGATTTTCTCCAGTTCAGCTTCTGCAACACCACCGCCATGGTCCGTCACCCTGATAAGGTAGTGGTCCCCGGCCCGCCCCAGGGTCACCTCGACGACCGAGCCGGGCGCGGTATGGCCCAGGGCGTTGCGCAGCACGTTCTCCAGGCCTTTGCGCAGGATGTCGCCCGCAGTTGCCACGACCGCTTCCGGGACGCTGTGGGCCAGTACGGTTTTCTTATCCTGGGCAGCGCCCTCGAAGTTTGCGTCGCTGCAGAGCTGCTGCAGCAGCGAAACCAGGTCGATGTGGTCATCCAGCTCCAGGTCCTCGCCCTGGCTCTCCAGCAACTGGCCGATCAACTCCTCCAGGCGTTCAGTCTCCCGTTCGATTCGCTGCAGGTAATAGGGATTCGAGGCTGGATTTTCCTGGGCAAGGGCGAGTGCAACCCGCAGCCGGGCCAGGGGTGAGCGCAGCTCATGCGAGACATCCCCCAGCAGGCGTTTCTGCGCCTCGATCCGCGCCTGCAGTTGTTCTGCCATGCTGTTGAAGTCCCGGGCGAGTTCGTCAGTTTCATCCCCACCGCGACCTCTTACCCGCAGCCGGGTGTCGAGCGCGCCCGTGGCCAGCTGGCGTGATGCGAGCTGCAGCTTTTTTATGCGGCTGGTCAACAGGCTCGACAGCAGGTAGCAGACCAGGCCGCTGACAAGCACGGCCACCGCGACACGCAACCACAGGTAGCTCCCCAGCAGACCGAGTATCAGGTGTCGGGGGGGGTGGAACACGAAGACCGCGCGCAGTGGACCCCGATCGGGGTGATAAATTCTGTAGGCCAGCAGGCGCTCTTCACCATCCGTGGCAAAGGCGCGCCGCCGGACACCTCGCAATTGCCGGGCCAGACCGGTCACATTCGCGGGCACCCGACGCTGCAGCAGGTCTTCTCCCGCCCGATCGAGCAGGAAGATGTCGACCTGGTGTTCCGCATGGGCGCGTTCCAGCAGCGCGCGAACGCCGCTTTCATCCAGGTTTTGCAGCTCGTAGATCATGCGCAGGACAAAACGCTGGGGCGGTCCGTCGGGCCGGCGCACCAGCGGGTCGCCGCCGGGCCTGGAATCGAAGTACTGGTTGGCCAGCATCCAGCTGGCCAGCACCGCGAGCGTCGCCAGCCAGAAGCCGATGAATATCTTGCCGAACAGCCGCAGGCGCCCGGTCATGAAAGTGGCGCGCCAGTGCTGACGGTAAACTGGTAGCCGCTGCCGCGCACACTGACAATCAGGTTGTCGCCTCCCAGCGCCGCCAGCTTGCGACGCAGTTTGCTGATGTGCACATCGATGCTGCGATCGTAGGCCGCCAGCGGCCGCCCCAGGGCCTGCAGGCAGAGCGAATCCTTGTCCACGACGGTGCCCGCCCGGGCCAGTAACACGGCGAGCACGTTGAACTCGGCGGACGTCAGCTGCAGGTCAGTGCCCCCGAAGGTGGCGCTGCGGTCGGCGCTGTCGAGGCGGGTCCTGCCCACGAGCAGTTGCGTATCGGCAGCGTCAGCGCCGCTGCCGCGGGAGCGGCGCAGGATGGCGCGCAGCCTCGCGGCCAGCTCGCGTGGGTTGCAGGGTTTGGGGAGGTAGTCATCCGCGCCCAATTCCAGCCCGACGATGCGGTCCGTGTCCTCGCCGCGGGCGGTCAGCATCAGGATGGGTGTTGCGGTAAATGTCCGCAGTCTGCGCAGCACATCCAGCCCCTGCAGGCCGGGCAGCATGATATCCAGCACGATGGCGTCGTAGGCGTGGTCGCCGCAGTGGGCGACCGCCGCGGCGCCATCGTGGACGGCGCTCACCGCGAAGCCCTCCAGCTGGAGGAATTCCGCCAGCAGTGCGCACAGTTCCCGGTCATCGTCGATGATCAGTATCGTTGCGGTCACGGCGCTCCCCTGTGTCTGCCCGGGGCTAGTGTCTATAACAGCGAGGGACTTGTCACCCGCCGTTCACCCGCCAGGACAGTTCTTAACAATTCTTTACGGGGTGATCGAGCACATTTACCCCCGGCTGCCCTAGACTGGGTCTGAAGGCTGGCAGGTACGACCTGGCCAGCGTGTCGTCAACTGCAGGGGAGAAGCGAAAATGAAACGTAAACTGAAAACATGGCTGTGCGCTGCCGCTCTGGCAGGCGCCAACGCGGTGTCGGTGGGAGCCTGGGCCATGGGGCCGCAGGCGGAGGGCGTGCAGCCGGATCCGGGCCGTATGATGGCCCAGATGGGCGAAAAACTGGACCTCAGCACTGAACAGCAGGCGAAGATCAAGGAGCTGACCAGTGCCGCCAGGCAGGCCAGTGCGGCGGATCACAAGCGCATGCAGGAGCTGCGCACGGAAATGTCGGCGATGCGCGACAGCTTCGATGCGACCCGGGCGCGCAAGACCGCGGATGAAATCGGCCAGGTCACCGGCCGCCTGGTATTCCAGGCAAGCGAAACCTGGTCCCAGGTCTACCAGGTGCTGAACGCGGAGCAAAAGGCCAAACTGGATGAGATGATCGCACAGCGAGGCCAGGGCCGCGGTAAATGGCGCGCGGGTGGGGAGAAACCGGCGCCCTAAAGCTGTTGCACCGACAGGCCCAGTTCCTCCCGCAGGGCGGCCGTGGCCTCCAGCTGGCTGCTGTTGGTGATAATCGCGGTGCTGGCCAGTTCCGGGCGCAGGTAGGTCCAGGTGACGCGGCGCAGATCCTCCAGGCTGACCGCCAGCACCCGCTGGCGGAACTGTTCCCTCTGGTCGTGACTGCGGCCGAACAGGCGGTTGTGAAAATGCTGCTTGGCCTCCCCGGCCGGTGAGCCGGGTTTATCAAGGCTGCCAATGACTCCCAGGATCGCTTCTTCCAGTGCGCGGTAGTCGTGCTTGCTGTCGAGCATCCAGGTGACGGCGGCATCGAAATCCTGCAGGGTTTCCGCCAGCCGCGGATCGCGGTAGGAATAGAAGCGGAAGGCGGCGATACCGGAATCCTGGGAGGCGCCGCCGCCATAGGCTCCCCCCTGTTCCCGGATGGCCCGGTGCAGGAAGCCGTTGCGCAAAAGCCCGCCCAGTACCGTCAGCGCGGCGGCGTCGGGATGCTGTACGGGCACAGTGGGGTAGGCCCGGGCGCAGAAATTCACCTGGGTGTTGGTCAGCCACAGCTCGGCGCGCCGCTCCCGGCAGGGCGCCAGACTGAAGGGCGCTGCGCCCTGCGGCGCGGGGGAGCCGCCCCAGGTCCGGGCGGCAAGGGCTGCGACTTCCGCGGTCCTGTGATCCTCCGCAACTACCAGCAGCTGGCGGGGCATGGCGGCGACCTGCCGGTGCAGGCCATTGAGTGTTGCCGCGAAGCCGGCCAGGGCCTGCTGGTCGCGCAGGCTGTCGTCCAGCGCCCGCAGGCTGCGGATACCCGCCAGCCCGGAGAGCTCGTGATTGAGGTGGGCCAGGGGGCTCATGCCGGCGCAGGCGGCGGCCATGGCCAGGCCGTGCCCGTTACCGGTGATGGATTGCTCCCGCCGGGCCCGCTGTTGGCTGACCAGCTCGCGCATGCGATCGTATTCATCGAAACGCACCGTTTCGAGGGTGTCGCGCATCAGTCGGGCCTGCTCCTGCGCATTGCGCAGCAGCGCCTTGGAGGAGAGCACAATCCGGGCATTCACCGCCTGTTCGTCGTCCACCGCACCGCGCATCGAGGAGTAGGCGTTGATTGATCCCACGGTGGCGGCCTGGCGGTGTTGTGCTTCGAGGTAGTCGCCCTCGCCCAGTCCCAGTTCGGTCAGGATATGGGTGTACAGGGGCAGGGCCTGCAATTGTGCGGGCTCCAGTGCCGGCAGCGATGTCACCACCTGCTGGTAAACCAGTCCGTTGGTGCCCTGGCCATACGTGGTGACCGGGATGGTGAGTGGTACGCCCCCGATTTTGCTCTCCTCGTAGGCGAGGTCCGGCAGGCTTGCCGGCACATCACTGAGTTCTACCTTGGGCAGGATGCCCGGGTCGTCGATCCGCTGCTGGCGTCGGGCGAGATCCTCCGCCAGCTTTATCACGCCGGCGCGGGTTTCGTCGCTCATGGCGGCCTTGATCGCGGCCAGTCGGGAGGCCTCGGCGGCGCTGCGCTGCGCGGACAGGCCGGTATCGGGCGTCATCACCAGGGTCACCCGGTGCGGGTTATCCAGCAGCAGGCGCCGGGCCAACTGGCGGATGTAGCGGGGGTCCTCGATCCTGTCCCGCAGTCTTGCGATCACAGGTTCCAGGTCCAGCACGGCGATCGGGTCGCTGTAGTGGGTGGCGCACCCCAGTGCCTGCAGGATCAGTTGCAGGCCGTAGGGGTAGCCGTCACCACTGATTTCGCGCTGGTGTAATTCCAGCTGGTGCAGCACCGCTTCCATGCGGTCGTGGCTGACGCCCTCGCGGGCCACACGCTCGATGACGCCCAGCACCAGTGCCTCCAGCGCGTCCGCATTTTCCGCCTCACTGCCCTCGACGCCACAGCAGAACACCATCTCCCGCATGCCGTCCTCCAGCCCGCACAGGGGCGAGGGCGACTGGCCCAGCCTGGTGGTCTCCAGGGCCTGCTGCAGTGGCGACGCGCTGTTGTCCAGCAACACACTCGAGAGCAGTTGCGCCTCAAGCAGCTGTTCCAGATCGGTGCTTTCCCCCAGTAGCCAGCCGATGACGATGTGGGTCTTCCTGTCAGTTGCCCCCTTCTCGTCGTAGGCGTAGCCGCCAGACACGCGCACGGGTGCCGGGAGGCGTTTCTCCGGCTGCACCCGGATACGCTGGTCCAGCCTGTCGAAACGACCCAGCGCGCGTGCTTCAAATACGGCCTGGTGTTCGGCGGCGGCAATGTCGCCAAAGGTCATGAAAATCGCATTGGTCGGGTGATAGTGGCTCTGGTAGAACGCCTTGAGCTGGGCGTAACTCAAATCCGGGATGTGCTCGGGGTCACCGCCGCTGTTGTAGTGGTAGGTGCTGGTAGGGAACAGGTGTTCGCACAGGGTTTTCCACAACACGCTGCTGACGGAACTCATGGCCCCCTTCATCTCGTTGAACACGACGCCTTTGAACAACAGGTCGCTCTCGGGGTTGGCGGCTTCGGCAAATTCCACCCGATGCCCTTCCTGGGCGAAGTCCAGCGGGTCGAGCCGGGAGAAGAATACCGCGTCCAGGTAGACATCCAGCAGGTTGTCAAAGTCCTTGCGGTTCTGGCTGGCGAAAGGGTAGGCGGTCCAGTCCGAGCTGGTGAACGCATTCATGAACGTGTTCAGGGAGCGCCGCAACATCATGAAGAACGGGTCCCGCACGGGGTAGCGCTCGCTGCCGCACAGGGCGGTGTGTTCGAGTATATGGGCAACGCCGGTGGAATCCTGCGGCACGGTGCGCAGGGCCACCAGGAACACGTTCTCACTGTTGGATGACGCCAGGTGGTAGTGCACGGCGCCGGTTTGCCTGTGCTCGTACTGTTCTACCGTGATATTGAGGGAATCGATGGTCTCCCGGCGTATCGGCTGGAAGGCCGGGTGTGCCGTGGGAAGTTCGGTGCTGCCAATACTCATCAGGCGTCCTTGGGGCAAATTGAAAACAAAAGATGAAAATGCAAAGTCGTTTGTTTGACAGGGCGACAGTGTAACGCTATTTGGCCGCAGCCGGTGCGGGCGCGGCCGCGGGCACCGGTTCTATCCGGTACAGGAAGGGCCAGTTCTTGCCAGTGACCCAGATACCGCCGTCGGCCGGATTGCGGGCGATCCCGTTGAGGACATCATTCCTGGGATTCATGCCCGCAGGGCGCTGCATGATGGGCAGCAGGCCCTGCAGGTCGATACTGCCTTCCACCTTGCCGCTGGCCGGGTCGATGATGACGATGCGGTCCGTCAACCACACGTTGGCCCAGATGCGGCCGTCTATCCATTCCAGCTCGTTCAGGCGGGTGACGGGTGCGCCCCCCTCGGTCACGTCGATGGCGTGGGTAATCCTGTTCTCGGTCAGCGAGATAAAGAAAAGACGGCTGCTACCATCGCCATAGATGAGCTGTTCGCCATCGTTGGTTATGCCCCAACCCTCGCCGGGAATACGCATGCGCTCGATCACCTCGAGGCTGTCCCTGTCGTACACCAGCAGCAGGCGCTCGCGCCAGGTCAGCTGGTACACCCGATCCCCCAGCACCGTCAGGCCCTCGGCCCACAGGCGCGGGTCCATTTTTTGTTCACTATCGAGTGCGCCGCTGGCGAAATCGAAGCGCAGCAGGCGCGACTTACCATACCCGCCGCTGCTGGCGTAGAGCTGGCCATCGACGATTTCCAGGCCCTGGACGAGGGTGCGGGGGCGAGCTTTTTGTGCTCCAGCACCTGGTAGCCGTAGTCCTGCGCGGCGCTGGCGCTGTTCGCGACCAGCGCCAGCAGCGCGAGTATCGGCAGTGAACGGGGCATGACTAGTTCCGGTTGCGGCAGAGGTCGCGGATTATAAACCGTGCGGGCGCCAGGGCGCGACCGAGCTCGCGGCTCAGGGGAGGGGGCTCGGCGCAGATCTGGCTGGCCAGCAGTTCCGCTGCCAGCGGCGTCGAAGTCAGGCCGCGGGAACCGTGCGCGGTGCTCAGGAAGAGGCCCGGCAGGTATTCCCCGCGCCGTTCTATCACCTGCCGGGCATTGCTGCGCAGGCCGGCGAAATCCCGCAGGAACGCCGCCCTGTCCGGCACGGGCCCGACCAGCGGCAGGTAGTCGGGGCTGGCGCAGCGAAAACCCACGCGCCCGCACAGCGCCGTCGGGTCCTGCTGCGCGATTATCCCCTGCCATGCAGGTACGGCCCGGGCCAGGGCGCTGAGGTTACCCTGGTGGTCGCGCACGCGCGGTTCCGGGTCGCCGTCGTCGAGGTTGAAGCTGGCGCCGATGCAGTGGCTGCCGGCGCGGGCAGGGGCGATGTAGCCCTCGTGGCACAGCGCCGCGCGCAGTCGACCCAGCTCAGCGTTGCCGGGCAATTGGGTCGTCTGCCCGCGGATGGACCGCAGCGGCAGCCAGTCGAGGCCCGCCAACCGGGAGCTGCCTGTGCCGGCGGCGATGACGGCGCAGGGGGCTTCCCGGGTTCGCCCCAGGCTATCGGTGGCTCGCCAGCCACCGGCGCAGGCGCGAAGCCCGGTCTCCCCACAGTGATCCAGCACCTGGATGAGAGGGTGCTTGACCAGCGCCCGGCAAACCGCAGCCGGGTGCAGCCAGCCGGAGCGGGGGAACCAGTAGCCCCGTGCCGGCTGGTCGATGCCAAGCAGTGCCGAGGCCTGCGCCGGGTCCAGTACCTGGGCCAGCTCCGGCACATCCGCCAGGGCGACGCCCAGCGCGTCCAGCTCTGCCGAGTCTGCGCTCTGGGCAAAGCTGCCGCACAGCTCGCCGTCGGCTCCTGCCACCAGTTCACCGCTGGCAAACAGCCCTTGGTAGTACGCCGCGCTGAAGCCAAAACTCTGCAGGCTGAAGTCGGTCAATGCCGCATGCCGGCGCGACAGCCGCGTGAACAGGATGCCCTGCTCATTGCCGGACGCGGCGCCGGCGAGCGCGCCCTGCTCCAGCAGGATGACCTCCACACCGCGGCGGGCGAGCGCCGCGGCGACGCTGCAACCCGCCAGTCCGCCACCGACCACCAGGGCCCGTGCGGGCATGCCGCCGGTCACGGCGGGAAGATCCCAGGGCGTATCGCCCGGCGCCGGTGTGGGCGCCGCCGCCTGCGCGAGCTGCCCGCGCAGGCACTCCCGCTTGTGTCCGTAGCCCGGGACCCGGGCCACATTGAAACCTGCGCCCGCGAGCTGCCTGCGCACCCGGCCGGCGGCAGTGAAGGTTGCAAAGCTCGCCCCCGGGCGGCTCAGCCGGGCCACTGCATCCAGTATCCCGGGTCGCCACATCGCCTCGTTGCGGGCGGGGGCAAAACCGTCGAGGTACCAGGCGTCGACCAGGGGCAGGCCCCGGTCGGCGAGATCGGGCATGGCATCCGCCACGTCTTCCCACCACAGGTCGAGGGTCACGCGCCCTCCCTCCAGCAACAAGCGGTGCTGTCCGGGCACAAGGCCGGGGTAGTGGTCGAGAAGTTGCCGCGCCAGTGCCGCCAGTTCGGGCCAGGCAGCCAGTGCCCTGGCCATGTCCCGCCGCGCCATCGGGTATTTTTCCAGCGCCAGGTAGTGCAGGTCCGGGGGCGCCGCCGGGGCGGCCCGCCACGCTTGCCAGGTCAGGAGGAAGTTGAGGCCGGTACCGAAGCCGGTTTCGGCGATGCAGAAGCGCCGTGTCGGCCAGTCCCGCCAGCGCCCGGGCAGGTCGTTGCCCTGCAGAAACACATACCGGCTTTCTTCCAGGCCGTTGTCGCGGGAGTAGTAGACATCGCCAAAGGCCAGCGAGCGGGGATCACCGGTCGCGGTCCAACTCACCTCGGCGGCGGTTACCGGCCGCCAGGGCGCGTTGGCGCGCTTCATCCCGCGCGTGACTTGAGGTCGATATCCTGCGGCAGCCAGGCGGGGACGTGCGGGTCCTGCTCCGCCATGAGTTCGTCAATCGAAAACAGATGTAGCTGTGGCGGGCTGTCCGGCGGCGCGTAATAGGTGATCAGGAAGTCCCCTGCGTTCAGGTGCTGGGGCAGCTGTATCTCCCAGCGATTTTCCTTGATGCGCAGCGTGGTCTGCCCGGGTTGCAGGCGAATCCGGGCGACATAATTATGCTTGCCCACGGGCTGCAGGCTGCGTTGCTCGCTGGCGATGAGATTGCCGAACAGTTCGGTCCTGACCCCGCAGATCGGCGCGATATCGCGGCGGCTCTCCGGGATGTTGGGATCCGTCAGGCGGCGGGTGATCAGGCTGAGGGCGGTACTGCCCTCGGCGCCATTGAGTCGGACCTTGTCTGCGCTGAAGGGGATTCGAGCCAGTTTTTCTGCATCGAGCTGGGCGGCGGCACGGGCGGCCAGCTCCTCTTCGGTGGGCAGGGTGCGGGCCGCTTCCTGTGATTGCGCATAGTAATCGGCCAGCAGGGTGTGCAGTCGCTCTACCTGCTTTTTTTCGCTGGCGGCCGAATGCCCCGGGGTGTTCATCCGCAGCGGCTTGCTCTCGATACCCACAGTTGGCGCCGGGGCCTGCAACTCTCGCTCTGCGTCCGCGGAACCGGCGTGCGCCAGCGACCCCGCCAGCAACAGGGCGCAGGCAGAGACTCCCCCTCGCAGCAGCAAGCGGTGTAGCAGGTATCCGATGACCGCAAAAGGCACAGCCATTAACCAAATTCCATAAGGTGGTCGAGGGGAGAGGTTACCAGAGGATTTCGCCGGCCTTCCAGCAGGTTTGGTGGAAATAGCGACATAGATCACGCCAGGCGGTAGACTTACGCGCTTTCTGCCCCAGCGGGGAATTCTCGGGGAGTTTTATGCCGTCAACCGTCCAGCAAACCATTCCCAGGGACAAGTTCCTGGTTATCGCCATCAACCTCCTGCACCGCCATTGTGTGGCCGCGGGAAGAACCCAGGCAAAACGCCTGTTCCAGGATATTCATGCGGGACGCACCGTGCCCATTACTACTGTCAGAATGGAGGACGGGGCCACGGTGGCCTTCAGGCTCTCCCTCGATCACAGTGAATTCGCCGGGCCCCTAAACTTCAGTGCGTTCCGGGGCGGGCTCGGCGTCCTGCTGGGGAATATTTCCCGGGCGCTGCAGGACAAGCGGGAGGTGGCGGTTTTCGCTATGGAGCAGCGCCCCGACTCCGTCATGTTCGGGATCACCGGGGTGACGCGGGATGCTGAGCGCACCAACGTCATGGTGCTGGGCGCGGAGACGGGGGCGGAACCCGGCAAAGTTACGCTGCGGCTGATGTACCTGGATCCCGCCCAGTTTGCCCCCGCGCAGCAGCCGGGGACGGCCTGAACCGCCCCGCAGCGGGAGCGCGATCATGCACGAGGCGCGCGGGAGCGCAGCGGACTCCCCGGGCACCATTGCAGCGGGGGTTCCCGCCCGGGAGATCTGCATCGAGGACATCAGCTTCCCCGATGACCTCCCCATTGCCGAGCGGCGGGAGGAGATAGCTCGCGCCATTGCCGCGCACCAGGTCGTGATCGTCGCGGGGGAAACCGGATCGGGTAAAACCACCCAGTTGCCCAAAATCTGCCTCGCGCTGGGGCGGGGCAGGGAGAAACTGATTGGCCATACCCAACCCCGGCGGCTGGCTGCGCGCACGGTGGCCCAGCGCATCGCCGATGAACTCAGGACCGGCCTGGGCGACCTGGTGGGTTACCAGGTGCGCTTCACCGACAAGGTATCCGCCGCCACTGCCGTAAAGCTCATGACCGACGGCATCCTGCTCGCCGAAGTCCAGCGTGACCGCCTGCTTTCCGCCTATGACACGATTATCATCGACGAGGCCCACGAGCGCAGTCTCAACATCGACTTCCTGCTGGGCTACCTCAAGCGCCTGCTGCCGCAGCGGCCGGATCTCAAGCTGGTCATCACCTCGGCCACCATCGACGTGGACAGTTTTTCCCGCCACTTCGGCGGCGCTCCGATCATCGAGGTGTCCGGCCGCACCTATCCGGTCCAGACCCACTACATCGAGCCGGGAGAGGCCGATTCCGAGGAGGGATCCGCGGCGCAGATCGCCAGCCTGGTCGATGCTATCGACGCCGGCCGCTTCGGCCCCCGCGGCGATGTGCTGGTATTCCTGCCCGGCGAGCGCGATATCCGGGAACTGGCCAGGCAGCTGCGGCACAACCCGGCGCTGGAGGTACTGCCGCTGTACGCGCGGCTCAGCCAGGCGGAGCAAAATCGTGTGTTCAGCAGCGCCGCCGGACGCGGTATCCGCGTGGTGCTGGCGACCAACGTAGCGGAGACCTCGCTCACGGTGCCGGGTATTCGCTACGTCATCGACCCGGGCGTGGCACGGATCAGTCGCTACAGTTATCGCACCAAGGTGCAGCGCCTGCCGATAGAGCCGGTATCCCGGGCCAGCGCCGACCAGCGCAAGGGACGCTGCGGGCGCGTGGCCGCCGGCGTCTGCATCCGCCTGTACTCAGAGGCTGATTTCATGCGCCGTCCGGAGTTTACCGACCCGGAAATCATGCGCACCAATCTGGCGGCGGTGGTGCTGCAGATGCTGGTCCTGGGCCTGGGTGAGGTGGAGGACTTTCCCTTCATCAACCCGCCGGATCCGCGCATGGTGCGCGACGGTTACAAACTGCTGGAGGAGTTGGGCGCGGTGACGCCCGCCGGCGAACTCACCGGGCTGGGCCGGCGCATGGCCCGCTTGCCTGTCGACCCCCGCCTGGGGCGAATGGTGTTGGCCGCAGCGCCGCTGGGCTGCCTCGAGGAGTTGCTGGTGATCGCCAGCGCGCTGGCCGTGCAGGACCCGCGAGAGCGGCCTGCCGAGAAACAGCAGCAGGCGGACCAGGCCCACGCCCGCTTCCGTCACCCGCGGTCCGACTTCATGGCCTGGCTCACTCTGTGGCGCTACTACGAGGAGCAGCGCCAGGCCCTCAGCGCCAACCAGCTGGCGAAACTGTGCAGGCGCGAGTTCCTTTCCTACCTGCGCATGCGGGAGTGGCGGGATGTGCACACCCAGCTCACGATCGCCTGCCGCAGCCAGCAGCTGAAGCCCCGGCCGACGCTGGCGGAACAGGAAAACTACGAGGGCGTGCACAGGGCCCTGCTGGCCGGCCTGCTGGGCAATATCGCCCAGCTGCAGGAGGGCAGGGAATACCTGGGCAGTCGCAATCGCAAGCTGCAGATATTTCCCGGCTCGTCCCAGGCCCGCAAGCCGCCCAAGTGGCTGGTGGCGGCGGAGGTCGTGGAAACCTCCGGCGTCTACGCGCGGGAGGTGGCGGCGATCGATCCGGAGTGGGCACTGGATATCAACCCCGCGCTGCTGCGTACGCACTATTCCCAGCCGCACTGGCAGGCCCGCAGCGGCCGGGTGATGGCCTATGAGCGGGTTGCGCTGTACGGACTCACCCTGGTCGACAAGCGCCCGGTCCACTACGGGCCGATCGCCCCGGGAGAGGCGCGGGAACTGCTGATCCGCGAGGGGCTGGTGGCGGGCAAGTTGCATCCCGCCCCGCCGTTCCTCAAGCACAACCAGCGCCTGGTGCGCGAGCTGGAGGAACTGGAGTCGCGTACCCGCCGCCGCGACATCCTGGTTGATGAACAGGTTGTGTTCGAATTTTATGCCGCGCGGCTGCCCGCGGATGCCTACACCGCAGGGCGCCTGCAGGGCTGGTTGAAGCGTGACCCCACCGCCGCGGCCAGCCTGCGCATGCAGCGCGAGGACCTGCTGGCGCGCGATCCGGGCGTGAACCTGGGCGAGCAATTTCCCGACCACCTGGCCTGGGAGGATCTGCGGTTTCGCCTGACTTACCAGTTTGAGCCGGGCGGCGCGACCGACGGCGTCTCGGTCACCGTGCCGGTGGCGCTGCTCAACCGGGTGCCCCGCTACCGCTTCGACTGGCTGGTGCCGGGCCTGCTGCGGGAGAAGTGTATCCAGCTGGTGAAGGGGCTGCCCAAGGAGAAGCGCAAGCAGCTGGTGCCGGTGCCCGACCATGTGGACCGCGCCCTGGCCGTGCTCGAACCCGGCAATGTGGATTTGCTGCAAGCCCTGTCCCTGGCGTTGGGCAGGCAGGGCGGCCCCCGGCTCGCCCCGGAGGACTGGGCACCGCAGAAGCTCGACGACTTCTACCGCATGAACGTGCGGGTGGTCGATGCCGAGGGTCGCCTGCTCGGACAGGGACGCAACCTGGACGAGCTGGTGAACCGCTTCCGCGGCGATACCCGCCAGAGTATCAGCTCGGGTCGCGGGCATTCTCCGGCGCGCAGCGGCATCAGTCGCTGGGACTTTGGCGATCTGCCGCGGGAGTGGCGATTTCGCCAGGCCGGGGTCGAGATATCGTGTCCTTCCCGGCGTTGCGTGGATGAGTCTGACAGCGTCGCCATTGTCCTTTGCGATTATCCGGGGGAAGCCCGCCTGCAGCATCGCCTGGGCGTACTGCGCCTGCTGCGCCTGCACAGCGCCCAGCAGGTCAAGTACCTGCGCAAGCAGCTGTTGCAGGGCAATGAGTTCAACCTGGCGCTGGCTGCGGCATCACTGGAGCGAACGGCGCTGCTGGAGGACCTGGTCGATGCCGCCTACCTGCAGGCCATGGCGGTGGATGCCGCCCCGCCTTACGCGCAGAACGACTTCCTGCAAATGCTGGAGCGAGGCAGGGCGGATGTCATCACCCGGGCCAACGAGCTCGAATCGATGCTGCTCAACAGCCTGCGGGTGCTGGCGGAGATTCGCCGGCTGCTGGCGGCCCTGCAGACCGGCGCCTGGCCCGATACCCGGCGGGATATCGATGCGCAGCTGCAGCGCCTGCTGGCAGCGGGCTTCATGCGCGATACTCCGGCGCCCTGGCTGGCCCAGTTGCCGCGTTACCTGAAGGCCGCTGCGCACTCGCATCGAACGGCTACCGGGTCAGTATGCAAAGGACCAGGCGCATAGCGTGCAGCTACAGGCACTGGCGGCGCCGCTATGGGAGGCCGTCGCCAGCAGCCCGGCCTGCTGTTGCTCAGCGATGAGGCCGCCCACTACCGCTGGCTGCTGGAGGAGTTCCGGGTTTCCCTGTTCGCCCAGAACCTGGGCACCCGCCAGGCGGTATCCGCCAAGCGCCTGCAGGAGCAGTGGCAGGCGGTGGCGCAGTGGATGGCTGAAAACCCGCACTGAACATGTGGCTTAAGCCGCGCAGGAGGGACTGGCGGTATTGGATGCAACTTCCATCGTGCTAGGTGTCATAACTCCCGTGGAGCTTGCTCGCGGGCAGTACCTCGGCAGGGACGCTTCGCACTACACATCATCGACTCAATCAACTGAAGGGAAATTATTATGGCTCAATATCAAGAAACCTCTCGCGGCCGCCCTGGGCGCCGCATTCCTGGCAACTTCGATCGCGCCGCTGGCCTCGGCGGCAGCGAACCCGTTTTCTGCCCAGCAGTTGAGCGGCGGCTACGACCTGCCCAACTACGACAAGCATGGCGAAGGCAAGTGCGGTGAAGGCAAGTGCGGTGAAGGCAAAGCCGGCGAAGGCACTGTGCGGTGAAGGCAAAGCCGGCGAAGGCACTGTGGTGGTGAAGGCGAAGGAACTGCGGCGAAGGCAAGTGGCGGTGAAGGTAAAAGCCGGTGAAGGCAAGTGTGGCGAAGGTAAAACCGGCGAGGGCAAGTGTGGCGGCGCCTGATGCCTGAGCACCTTCCGGAGCTGTGCGGCGCGGGTCTCGGTTTGCGGCGAGCCCTGCTGGGCCCGCTGCAGTCCATGGACAGCGCCGCAGTCGATTTCATGGAAGTGGCCCCGGAGAACTGGATCGGGGTCGGGGGGCGCTTCGGGCGGCAGTTTCGCCAGCTGGCCGAGCGCCATCCCATTGTCCTGCACGGGCTGTCCCTCGATATCGGCGGTCCGGACCCGATCGATATCGACCTGGTGCGATCAGTGAAGACTCTGATGTCTGAGCTTGGCGCACCGCTGTACAGTGAACACCTGACCTACTGCGCGGCCGGGCGGCCACCTCTACGATCTGTTGCCGATACCCTTTACCGGCGAAGCCGTGCGCTACGTGGCCGACCGGGTGCGGCAGGTGCAGGACATTATCGGGCAGCCCATCGCCCTGGAGAACGCCTCCTACTATGCCCAGCCGCAGGCGACATGAGCGAGGCGGCTTTCATCAGCGCGGTGCTGGCCGAGAGCGGCTGCGAGCTGTTGCTGGACGTCAACAATATCTACGTCAACAGCATCAACCACCGCTATGACCCGGTGGAATTTCTCGATGCGCTGCCGCTGGAACGCACCCGCTATATTCACGTCGCCGGGCATTATCGACGAGGCCGAGGATCTCAAGGTGGATACCCACGGCGCCGACGTCATCGATCCGGTGTGGGCCCTGCTGGCACAGGCCTACCAGCGACTGGGCCCGGTGCCGACGCTGCTGGAGCGTGATTTCAACCTGCCGCCGCTGGCAGCAATTGCTGCGGGAGGTGGACCAGGTGCGGCGCTTGCAGCAGTTCGCGCGCGGTGCCCTGAAAGCGCAGGCGAGCGCATGAGCGGCTCCTCCCTGCGCGACAGCCAGCTGGCCATGGCGCGCTACCTGCGCGATCCGGTTGCAGCTCCGCCCTCCCGCCGGCATTGAACAGCGCCGGCTCGATATCTACCAGCGGCTGGTCTACAACAATATCGAGGCGTTTATCAGCGGGGGCTTTCCGGTTTTGCGCAGCCTTTACCTCGATGAGGACTGGCATCATCTGGTGCGTGCCTTTATCGATACCCACCGCTGCCATACCCCGTACTTTCTCGAGATCAGCCAGGAATTTATCCAGTTCCTCATGCAAGAGCATCGCCCTGCGCGAATGCGATCCGCCGTTTATGGTTGAACTGGCCCACTACGAGTGGGTGGAACTGGCCCTGGATGTCGCGTTGGGAGAGCCGCCCGGCGAGCATCAGCCCTCTGGCCTGCTCGAGGCCATTGTGCAGTTGTCCCCCCTGGCCTGGCTGCTGCGCTACCAGTACCCCGTGCACCGTATCGGGCCCGCGTTTCGGCCGCTGCAACCGGAACAGCCCACCTACCTGGTGGTCTACCGTGATCGAGGGGAGAAAGTGCGGTTCATGGAACTCAACCCGATGTCCGCCCGGCTGGTTGAACTCACCCGGGAGAATCGTTCCGCCACAGTCCGGGACCTGCTGGCGACCCTTGCGGCCGAGAGCGGCCTGGCCCTGCCGACTGTGCTGGATTCCGGTACCCAACAGGTCGCCGACCTGCTCGAGTGTGGGGTACTGGGCGCAGCGCCCGCGGGGGATTGAGCGGTTGCCCCGGCCAGTCAGTCGGCGTACCATTTGCGTCCCGAATTTGAGACGTTTCTTTCCATGGCACTGCTGCGCCTAGTCCTGCTGATCTTATTGACCGCGGTGCCTGTCGCCTGGTCAGCAGCCGATTCGCCTGAAGAAACCCGCAATATCGACCCTTGGGAGAGCGTCAATCGCAAGATTTTCGTCTTCAACGACACCCTCGACCGCTGGGTCGTGCGGCCGGTGGCGGAGGGTTACAAGTACGTCATGCCCGATTTTGCCGAGCGCGGCGTTACCAATTTCATCCTGAATATCTACGAGTTCAACTCATTTTTCAATGCACTGTTGCAGGCGGAGTTTACCGGCGCTGCCCAGGCCGGGGGGCGTTTCCTGGTCAATTCCACCCTGGGTTTGCTCGGTGTCCTGGATGTCGCCACGCCCATCGGTATAGAGCCGTTTAGGGCCGACTTTGGCCAGACCCTCGCCGTATGGGGTGTGGATTCCGGCCCCTTCGTGATGCTGCCGGTGTTCGGCCCGCGCCACGTGCGCAGCGCCGTCGGTTACTTCACCGACACTTACACGTCCATTCCCTATCTCATTGATGAGGAGACATGGGCCTGGACCTTCTGGACCGTGGAAATCATAGACTACCGCGCGCGTCTGCTGGATGCAGAGGACCTGATCACCGGCGACCGTTACATTTTCCTGCGGGATGCCTACCTCCAGCGCCGTGAGGTCTTCGACACACGCGGTAACGTCGATGACGACTTCTCCGATTTCGAAGCGGACTCGGAGGACTGGGAGGAATTTTGAGACGCCGGGGCGTGAGTTTGGCAGCTGGCCGCGATGCAGTACATGATTCTGTGAAATCCTGCCGAAGGTTGCGTCAGTGTGGTTGCCTGTCGCGATTGATGGGCGTAGTGTCGCGCCGAACCTCCCGCGACAGCCCTCCTGATGGCCGCTAAAGGCAAAGTGCTCGTTATCGACGATGATCCGGCTCGCGCCGGGACACTGGCGCGCCTGGTCTCCTCCGCCGGTTTTGCCACCACCGTTGTTACCGACGTCAAGGGTACCCGGTTTTCGCTGGGTATCGACAGCGAGTTCGACGTGGTGCTGTGCGAGCTCGATCTCGAAGGCGTGTCCTGGAAGGAGGGTCGGCGCGTACTGCGCGAGATGGATGCCCTTGTTCCTGCCATCATGATCAGTGATGTGGCGGACGCGGACAGAATGATGACAGCGCTGCATCTGGGTGCCAGTGATTTTTTTGTGCGTCCCATCAAGAGCCCGGAGTTACTGTTCAAATCGATCGAGCGCTGTGTGCGCCAGCGTGAGATGCGACGTGAACTGCGGGAATCCCGCCGCCGCCTGGAGGCGGCCAACAGCGAGCTGCGAGCGACCATCAAGGTGCTGGAGCAGGATCAACAGGCGGGCCGGCAGGTGCAGCTCAAAATGCTGCCGGTCACACCCCTGGTCCTGGATGACTATGTCATCAGTCACACGGTCATCCCATCCCTGTACCTGAGTGGCGATTTCACCGACTACTTCACCGTGGGCGATAACTTTGTCGCCTTCTTCATGGCCGACGTCTCCGGCCACGGCAGCTCATCCGCATTCGCCACGGTGCTTTTGAAGAATCTCTTTGCCCGCAAGCGTTCGGACTACCTGCGACTGCTCGATGACTCGATCCTGAGTCCTGTTGCCATGCTGAAACTCGCCAACAAGGAATTGCTCGGCCTGGCGGTGGGTAAGTTCGCCACCATGGTGGTGGGTCTGCTGGACATCGCTCGCAACACGCTGCGTTACAGCGTGGCCGGGCATTTGCCCCAGCCGGTTCTGGTGTCCCACCACGGCTCGCGCTACCTGCGCGGTGAGGGCACCGCGGTGGGTATCATGGAGGACGCGCTGTACGAAGAGCACCTGATCGAGCTGCCGGAGAGTTTTATGCTGGCCCTTTTCTCCGACGGTATCCTGGAGATACTGCCGCCTAAAAACCTGATCGAAAAGGAGAAGTATTTTCTCGAGGTATTCGAGCAGACCTCGGAGTCGCCGCAGCAGCTGGTAACCCGGCTGGGGCTCGATCGGGTGGAGACCGCCCCGGACGATATCGCCGCTCTTTTTATAAGCAAGCGGGCCTGATATGGCAGACGGACGAGTCCTGGCTGCCAAGCATAACGGGGTCTACGTGATCCGGTTCGAGGGTGATGTGCGGCTCACTCTGTGCACCACGATCGACGATTACTTCGAGCGAATGTTCGAAGATCCCGATTTCGCCAGTGTCTGGGTAGACCTGTGCAGCGCCGAGGGCCTCGACAGCACCACCCTGGGCCTGCTGGCGAAGCTCGCCCTCACGGTCAAGCACCGCTTCGGCTTCCTGCCCCCAATCTTTTCCTGTGACCCGGGCATCAATCGGCTGCTCAAGAGCATGGGTTTCCAGCGCCTGTTCGAGTTGCGCGAGGAACTGTGCGGCGATGAGAGTGAGACTGCCGCGATACCGGTGGTCGAGGGCAGTGAGGCGGCGGTGAAAGAAAAGATCATCGAAGCCCACAAGGTATTGATGGAGCTTAGCCCCGAGAACCGCGCCCGCTTCAAGGACTTGCTCGCGGTTCTCGAGCACAATTGAAGGCGCCCGTTAGGAGCCTGGCGCGCTGATCAGGGCCTCCAGCTTGATCTGGTCCGCCACGAAGTTCCGGATCCCCTCGGCCAGCTTTTCGGTGGCCATCGCGTCAGCGTTCAGCTCGTAGCGAAAATCTGCTTCGGCAACACCGCCTTTTGGCTCCTGCGAAACGGCTGTGGCCGGGTCCAGCCGGCGGGGCAGGGTGCCCTTGTCGCCGGCCAGTTCTTGCAGCAGCGCAGGGCTGATGGTCAGCCGGTCACAGCCGGCCAGGGCCTCGATCTGGCCTGCGTTGCGAAAGCTCGCCCCCATCACCACCGTCCTGTAGCCATGCTGTTTATAGTAGTTGTAAATGCGGGTGACCGAGCGGACACCAGGGTCGTCCTGGGGTGTTGCGATGACCAGCTTCGTATTCGCCGTGTACCAGTCCAGGATGCGGCCGACGAAGGGCGAGATGAGGAATACGCCCGCATCCGCGCAGGCGGCGGCCTGGCTGAAGCCGAACAGCAGGGTCAGGTTGCAGTTGATTCCTTCTTTTTCAAGCTGGGTCGCGGCGCGGATGCCCTCCCAGGTCGAAGCGGTTTTGATCAGGATCCGTTCCCGGCCGATACCGGCCTCCTCGTACATGCCGATCAGCTTGCGGGCGCGCTCCATGGTAGCCTGGGTATTGAAAGACAGGCGGGCGTCTACCTCGGTGGAGATACGCCCCGGGATGATGCCGAGAATCTCCCTGCCCACATCTACCGCGAAGCGGTCGCAACAGTTTGCCAGCAGCGCGGCGCTGTCCCCGCCCTGTGCAGTTGCCCAGGCCCTGGCGGTATCGAGCAGGCTGGCATAGTGGGGCAGGGCGGCAGCCTTCAGCAGCAGGGAGGGGTTGGTGGTGGCATCCAGGGGATGAAAGCGCCTGATGGCCTCGATATCGCCGGTGTCGGCGACCACGTCGGTTATCGCTTTGAGTTGGTCCAGTTTGTTGCCCATGCCGTGTCCTTTCCTTCTTGATCCGATTTACCCTGTCGCCCGGCGGCAGTGTGCACCCGCCTTGCCGCCTCCATGAGCACTTCCACCCCTGCTGTGTTTTTGTAGGCGTTCTCGCTCAGGTAGCGCCTGAACTGCCTGGCCCCCGGAACCCCCTGGTACAGGCCAAGGATATGCCGGGTAATATGGTTCAGGTGGGCGCCGCGGGCGAGCTGCTGCTCCACATAGGGGAGCAGGGCAGCGACGACATCTTCGCGGGATCGGGCGGGATTGTCCATCGCGAACAGCTGGGCATCGACCTCTGCCAGCAGCCAGGGGTTCTGGTAGGCCTCCCGGCCCATCATCACCCCGTCCACATGCTGCAGGTGCAGCCGGCACTCCTCCAGTGTCTGGATGCCGCCGTTTATCACGATCTCAAGGCGCGGGAGATCGGCCTTGAGGCGATATACCCAGGGGTAGTTGAGCGGCGGGATCTCCCGGTTCTGTTTCGGTGACAAGCCCTCCAGCCAGGCCTTACGGGCATGCACGATGAACACCTCGCATCCGGCTTCCGCGACCGGTCCCACGAAGTCCAGCAGCTCCTGGTAGGTCTCCATGTGGTCGATGCCGATCCGGTGCTTCACTGTAACCGGGATATTGCAGGCGTCGCGCATGGCGCTTATGCACTCGGCCACAAGGCCCGGTCGTGCCATCAGGCAGGCGCCGAACATACCGGACTGAACCCGGTCGGAGGGACAGCCGCAATTGAGGTTGACCTCGTCGTAGCCCCACTCCTGCGCCCAGCGCGCGCAGCGCGCGAGATCTGCCGGGTCGCTGCCACCCAATTGCAGCGCCACCGGGTGCTCCTCGGCGTTGTAGTGCAGGAACCGCTCGCGGTCGCCGTGGATGAGTGCGCCGGTAGTGACCATCTCCGTGTACAGCAGCGCCTGCCGGGTGAGCAGGCGCCAGAACCGGCGACAGTGGTGGTCTGACCAGTCCATCATCGGGGCAATTGAAAATCGTCGGTCTCTAATCATCGGTAACGCAGCTGCCTGCAATCGTACTGCTACCCGGATCGACTTTGGCCAGGACATCCGCTACGCTCGCCGCGCGCACTGGTCTGCTATCAACCGCCTCTGGGGTGTACTGTTTCAACAGGGCGCCCTGTGGTCGAACCTCACCGTCAGGGAGAATGTGGCTGCCCCACTGTTCGAGCACACCGACATGCTCAAGGACGAGATCAGAGGAACTGGCCGATCTGAAGATCGCCCTTGCCGGCCTGCCGCACGGCGCCGGGGCGCTGAAGCCCTCCGAGCTCTCCGGCGGCATGATAAAACGCGCCAGTCTGGCCCGCGCCCTGGCGCTGGATCCGGAGCTGCTGTTTCTCGATGAGCCCACCGCTGGCCTCGATCCGATCAGCGCTGCGGCGTTCGATGAGCTAATCTGTGATCTTTCCCATAGCCTCGATTTGACCGTACTCATGATCACTCACGACCTGGACAGCCTCTATACCATCACGGACCAGGTAGCCGTCCTCGCCGACAGGAAAGTCGTGGCCATGGCCCCTGTTCGCGAACTCGAAACTCCGCCCATCCCTGGATCCAGGAGTATTTCGGTGGTCCACGGGGACGCCTGGCGTCCGAATCGCGGGCGGCACGGGGAGCACGCTGATGGAGCGCAACGCCAACTACGCCCTCGTGGGCCTTATCTCGACTCTGCTCCTGGTCGGCCTGATCGCGTTCAGCCTCTGGCTGGCAGCGTTCAAATTCGGACAGGCTTACGACCACTACGACATCGTCTTCGAAGGACCGGTCCGCGGCTTGTCTCTGGGCGGCGAGGTCCATTTCAACGGCATTAAGGTCGGCCCGGTAACCGCGATCTCGCTCGATAGGGTCGATCCCACCCTCGTCATCGCCCGGGTTGAGGTGGCATCGGACGTGCCCATCCGCGTCGACAGCTATGCGACGCTGGAGCCGCAGGGCATTACCGGCTTGAACTTCGTACAGATCACAGCAGGAACGCCTTCCCTGCAACTGCTGAAGGATACCGTCCCCCAACAGCACGTGCCGCGGATACGCTCTGAACCCGGCACGCTCTCTGACCTGCTGGACGGCGGCGGCAGTGTCCTGGCGCGGGCAGACGAGGCCCTGGACCGGATCAACCGTGTCCTGTCGGACGAGAACATTGAGCGCCTCAACGGTACGCTGGACGATCTCCAGACCGTTACTGCTGAGCTGCGCGAACGCAAGTCGATTATCGCCGATGCCGAGCACGCCGTGACGAGCGCGAACGAGGCGGCGCTGCAGATCGGCGAGCTGGCCGATTCCAGCAACGCCCTCGTGAGTGGCGATGGTCGTCGCAGCATGGCCAGTCTGAGTAAGGCGGCCCAGAACCTCGACACGATGCTGAACGATATTGGAGGGCCCTATGGGCAGCTTCGCCACCAATGGCCTCCCGCAAATCATCGCGGCCATCGCCAGCCTGCAACAAGCTGCCGACAACCTCGACCGCACGTTGAGTGAAGTGCGACAAAGTCCCCAGGGCCTGGTCACCAAGCCACCCGCACAGGAAATCGAGGTAAAACCATGATCTGTCTTCAAACCGCATTCTCCAGAGCCCTGATCCGGGGTCTGCTACTTGCGAGCACGACGAGCCTGCTGAGCGGCTGCATCTCACTCTTTCCGAAGACAGACCCGGCTCAGCTCTATCGCTTCGGCACCACGGCGCCGCCAGGTGCAGATGACGCCGTCGGAAGAGCCGGGCTTCGGCGTCCTGCTGTCGGACACGGGTTTTGATCCTGCCGCTGCCGGTGACCGTATCCTGACCGTCACCGGCACGCAGGCGGCTTACATCAAGGGCGCTCGCTGGGTGACATCCGCAGCGGACCTGTTCGACGCCGCACTGCAACAAGCCTTCGACGCTGACCTGGGCCCTGCCCGTCTCGTCGCCAGAGGAGACATCGACCAACCCGACTATGTGCTCAAGCTCGACGTGCGAACGTTTGAAGCTCGCTACGAAAATGGCCAGTCCGCTGCTCCCACGATAGTGGTAGAAGTGCATGCAGCACTGCACCGCATACGCGACCAGACCATCGTAGGCGAACGAAACTTCAAAGCTTCCCTTGCCGCCAGTGACAATCGCGTGAGTACCATCGTCCAGGCCTTCGATCATGCCATCGCCCAGGTCCTGCACACATTGGTACGCTGGGTTAACGCTCGGGGGAAGGTTTCGTGAGCTAACCACACCGCTATTGCAAAACCCCCATCGCTGCGCCCAAGACGGGACTCAGGGAAATCAGCCTGAAAGGGCTGGCAGCGACACGAGGACACCTATCTGATAGACCGGGAACCTGGTCTTATCATCGTGGCAAATGTCCTCGGTGCAGTGCACGCTGGGCCGGGTAAGGCCCGGGGACTCGGGGTTAAAAATCCTTGCGCAGGTTGATGCCCCAGGTCGGCGGCTCCTTGTAATACGCTATAAAGCGTCCCGGTTGTGCCACGGCATCGGCAATGGTGGTGGTGGCCTCGGCATCGAACACATTGCGGCCCCAGAAGGTCAGGGTGGTATCCCAGGGCTCATAGACCAGTCCGGCGCGCACGTTGACCACGTAATAGGATCCGTCCAGTTTCTCCGGGTCATTGTTCACGTCAGTCATGCGCTCGTCAGTCCAGATGTACTCGCCGTGGACGAAGCCGCCCACATTGTCAGTCACCCGAAACTGCTGGTTGGCGGTCAGTGCTATGACGTTCTCGGGGTTTCCCGACACCATGCCACCGCTGCGGTTACACGACCCGGTAGCGTCACCATTCGCATCATAATTGGTATCCGGGTCTGGCGTACTGGTTTGCCAGACCGTGCCGGTCCAGCACGGGCCGTTTTCGAAATCAGAGTACTCCGCGTGATTGTAGGCATAACCGAGCGTGACAGTGGTATTGTCCGTGGGGAGCCACAGCAAGTCGATCTCGCCGCCGTAGGTTTCCGCAATACCCGCGTTATCAAGCACAAAGCCCGCGCCCTGGAAGGAAATCGTCTGCAGGTCATCCGTGTCGGTTTTATGCAGGGCGACATTCAAACGCAATGCCTGGTCCGGAAACTCCGTTTTCATACCCAGCTCATAGGATTCAGCCGTTTCCGGTTCAAACACGGTATCGGCGCTGGGTGGCGTGCGGTCGGTGTTGATGCCGCCTGCCTTGTAGCCCGTGCCGTAGGAGCCATAAAACATGGTGAGGTCATTCATAAACCAACTGAGCTTGAGGGTGTAGGTAACCTTGCTTTCGTTAAAGTCTTCGTCGACATTTGGCCTGGGGGCCAGCTCGGTCAAACCAACGAATCCGAGCGGCGCCGGTGTGGGATCTCTCGGTGAAAATATTGGTCATTTCCTTGTTTTCGTCGGTCCAGCGCAAGCCACCTGTCACAACAAGCTGGTCGGTGAGTGTGGTAGTCGGCCTGGCCAAAAACGGCGTAGCTGTCGTGTTTCTGGTCGGCGGTATTGCGCGCCGAACTGCCCGCGGGCAGAAACTGCCGGGGATAGTCGGAGGGTCTATTCCCAGGAAGGCGCTGGCCAGGATATACGCATCCTCTCCGAGAATGGTGTCCGTGTCTGAGTCGAGTGTCTGGTCAAAATAGTACAGCCCGGTGACATAGCTGACCTTCTCGTTAAAGGCATCACCGCTGAAGCGAATTTCCTGTGAAAACTGCTCCTGCTCAAGGTCATTGATCCTTACCAGCGCATCGATATCGTAGAAATCCGCGTCGATATTGTCATAGGAGTCATGCTTGCGATACGCCGAGATACTCGTGACCAGGAAATAATCCGTTTGCCAGTCTGCCTGCAGGGAAACACCTTCGTCCTCATTCTCTGACTCGGGTAAAAAGCTGGTGCTCACCTTGTAGTCGTAAAAGTCACTGCCATTGAGCACCGTGCCACCCAGTTGATCCCGAACGGTCAGGTCAGTGCCGGGCTTTTGCGGGGGAGGCGGGTTCACTGCATAAAAATTGTTCTGCCAGTTGCCGACCGCGCAACAAATCTCGTCGACCTCCGAGTGGTCGCCGATCAATCGAAAAGTTAGATCATCGTTGGGCGTATACAGTGTCTGGAAGCGTAAACCCCAGCGGTTTCTGTCGTTGATCGCATCGTCTTGCTGCACCTTATTTCCCACCGCGTCGACCGTCCCGTCACGGTCCATATTGAAGCCGGACATGCGGATCGCGAGTACATCGTCGATCAAGGTAAAGGACTTGGCACCGTTGATATCCAGCAGCCCGTAGTCGCCCGCGCCGCCCTCAAGGTAGCCCGACTCCTCAAAGTCGGGCGCGACAGTATTCATCAGGACTGCCCCGGCTGGCGTGTTGCGGCCAAACAGTGTGCCCTGGGGGCCGCGTAGCACCTCCACTGATGCAATGTCTACCATGTTGTTAATCATCGAACCCTGGCGTGATCGGTACACGCCGTCTACGTACAAGCCGACCGAAGGCTCGAGGCCGAAATTCTGCGAACTGGTGAATATGCCCCTGATGCCGAACGTCGTACTGGCAGACGACTGGGTTTGTTCGACACTCAGGCTCGGCGCAATTGTCGCGAGTTCAAACATGTCGCGAACGCCGGACTCGCGCAGCATCTCACCGGTAAAGGCGGTCACCGCGACCGGCACGTCCTGCAGGTTCTGTGCGCGCTTCTGGGCGGTAACCACTACTTCCTCAAGCACACCGTCGGCCAGGGACGTGGCAGGTATGCCGGCAAGAAAAGCTGTACTTAGCGCGGTAGCCAGCAAATGGGGATGAAGGTCTTTCATTGTAAGGGCCTCGTCGATTATCTTTTATGTTCTCCCGACCGGACTCCAGCAAGCGGGGTCGAAGTCAATAGTAGGGTATGGACGGGCAATTGTCGCCGCAATGTTCCGGCTCTTTTCGCTGTTATCGTTTGCGCCCGTCTCAGGCCCTGATCACCAGCGCGGCATAGCCCCGGCCCAGTGGGACAGGCGCCAGCGCGACTCGACAACCTCATAGTTGGGAAATTGCCGCAGCAGGCGCGGGAAGTACGCCCGCGCCTCCAGTCGGGCCAGGTGCTGCCCGATACACTTGTGCAAACCGAAGCCAAACGCCAGATGATCCTTGTTTTGCGCGCTGATATCGAACGATTCCGGATCGGGATAATGCGCCGGATCGTGATTTGCGGCGGCGAAGATAAGGCTGATCTCCTCGCCCGCCGGAATAACCGTACCGTGCAGTGCCAGATCCTTCGTCAGGCGGCGGGGCAGTCCCTGGGCCGGCGCCTCCATGCGCAACATCTCCTCGATAGCGCCGTCGAGCAGCTCCGGCTTTGCAATCAGCATGGCCCGCTGTTCGGGGAAGCGCGCCAGCAAGCCCGTGCCATTGCCCAACAGGTTGATTGTGGTGTCCACGCCGGCGAAGGCGAGACAATTGGCAAACAACGTGGATTCCTCTGGGTTCAGCAGGCCGTCCGCCTCCTGCTGCACCAGCCAGCTGAGATGATCATCGCCGGGGTTGCTGCGCTTTTCCTCCAGCACCGTCTGCACCATACGGCGACGGCGTCCAGGTCCCTGATGGCGACCTCGGCACTGGTCGGCGAATCGTCCTGCGGGTCCTGGCCCATCAGAATATCGCCCAGCGCGTACCAGAGCGGGGCTGACTCCTCCGGAAATCCGAGGAAGCGAGTCATGAATTCCTGGGGGATAGACTTGATGGCCTCACCGTAGATGTCTATCTCGCCGGATGTCGGAAGGTGCGCAAAACACTTCGTCGACGATCTTTGATGACCAGGCTCCAACTGGGTCGCCACGGCCTTGGAAAACATCGGGATCACGTGGCTGCGGACTTTCCTGTGCAGTTCGCCGTCGGAGGTCGCCAGGGAGGGAATGTAGCTGTGCCCGGTGCTGCCATTGAGGGTGCCCTCGGGATGGCGCAACAGTTGGCGAACATCCTCGTAGCGGGTAATCATCCAGATGTTGCGGCTTGCGTCGAAGTAGACAGGGTGGTCCTGGCGCAGCAGATGCGTAACGCTGGTACAGCTGGTTCGTGGTAATCGGTCGAGAGAACATCAACAATCGCGGACATGGGCGCAGGCCCTCCTGGCAATCCGGTTCGTGTAAAAAACCATGACGGCACTATAACAAAAAAAGCACTCGCGACTTGATAGCATCCCGGACCTGGCAATTACAGGCGCCTCACCCGTTTCTAACGCGGCATACCCAGATCCACCTGCATCAAGGTCACCGGAATGCCCTGGTACAACTCGCGGCCAATCTCCACCCAACCCAGGCGCTGATAGAACTCGACACGATCGGGCGTGAACAGGTACAGGTAGCGCAAGCCGCCGCGTGCCGCCACGTTCATGATGTGCCGGATCAGCGCGCTGCCTACGCCACTCCCGCGTGCGGCGCGGCGCACATACACACTGGCCACCCAGGGGCTCAGTTCGGGATGTGTCAGCATGTCAGCCGCAAGCAGCGAGGCGGAGCCCAGCAGCCTGCCGTCTGTCGCGATGAATGTGCTGGGAACCAGCTGTTCGCCCCTGCAGGCGTTGAGGTCCCTGGCAAAATCCTCAACTTGCTCGTCGGGGTAGAAATGTACCCATTCGCGATGATGCCAGCGACTGAGTCGCGCTATGTGCCAGGGCTCGTCACTGAGATCGACAATACGCATTCTGTCGAAAGATACAGCGCAGCGGGCGCGCCGGGTGGTCCGCCAGCATCCAGTGATTTACTGGATATTACACTGTTGCCTGATCTCGGCGATTTTGGCATCGAGTTTCCCGTTGTATTCGCCTGTGCCGATTTCAAGTGCCTGTGATTCGCTGCCGCGGAACATATGTGCCACCGCACCAACCGGCATAATCGCGCTCGCGCCGTCCTCAATTTCCTGTGACACGCGGGCTTTCTCGCCGCTGAGGATAGCAATGTCCTCAGCGGCAGTGGCGCAGTTTACAGGTGCGGCAAGACTAGCCTGCACCTGCTGTTCCGGCGCGGGAGCCTGGGTGGAACAGGCGGCGACAAGCGCCGATAAAATGGCAAAGCCAGCCAGTCTCTTCATGGTGTCACTCCAGTCACTGTAGGGGGTCTGGTTTGTCAGGCCGCAGCGGTGGCCCGCCTATATGCCCGGATCCACCCCGGTCATCGCTATGGACAGGTCCCACAGGTCTCGCGCCACCGCCCTGTCGTGGCTGCTCCCGGTTGATTTCACCTTGACCGCGGGGCCGGCCGTTTCCAGACGCTTGCCGGGGCCATAGTACTCGCCGCCCCGGACTCCCGGCATGGTGGCGGCGCACAGCGTGGGCCAGGCGCCCTGGGCCGCCGTGTTGAATAGGGGTTGGAACAATGGTGTAAGCATGACCAGTGCCCGCGGCAGATAGCGCGACAATTCCGTGGTCGCGATGCCAGGGTGGGCAGCTACGGAGATGATCTTCGCCCCCGAGGCCGCAAGGCGCCGCTGGAGTTCGTAGGTGAAATAGAGATTGGCCAGTTTGCTCTGGGCATAGCGAGCAATGGCGTTATAGCCCTGTTCGGCGTTGATATCGTCAAAATGTATTTTGCCACGCTTGTGGGCGATGCTGGCGGTGCTGACCACGCGGCTGTCGGGAGTTGACCGCAGTGTGTCCAGCAGTAGGCCAGTCAGGGCGAAAGGCCCCAGGTGGTTGACGCCGAACTGGGATTCGAACCCGTCCCGGGTCAGTTCATAGGGCGGGATCATGATGCCCGCATTATTGATCAGCACATCCAGGCGCGGCTCCCTGGCGACCATCTTGGCCGCCTTCTTCACCGAATCGAGGCTGCCGAGGTCCAGTTCAACCACGGCGATATCCGCCCCGGGATATTCCGCCAGTATCTTGCTGCGTGCCTGCTGGGCCTTGTCCCTGGAGCGGCAGCCGATGAGCACCCTGGCGCCCCTGCCAGCCAGGGCTTTGGCCGCCTCGTAGCCAAGGCCGGTGTTGGCGCCGGTGATGAAAATGGTTTTCCCGTTCTGGTCGGGAACGTCAGCATCGGTAAAGCCCTTCATGGTATGCCTCTTTCAGGATGTCGGCCGGCGGACTTCAGCCGGTTGATGGTGTTTGCAGTGATACTCAATTGGCAATCCAGCGGGGATAGGGCAGCTTGCGCTTCCACAGGATACTCCGGGTTGAACAGCTTGCTCTGGTAGCGGCTGCCGGAGTCGCACAGGATGGTGACGATGGTATGCCCCGGCCCCAGTTCCCTGGCCAGGGCGATGGCCCCGGCGATATTGATGCCGGCAGAACCACCGACGGAAATACCCTCGTCCTTGAGCAGGTCGAAGACCAGGGGCAGGGCCTCGTCGTCACTGACCCGGCAGGAGAAATCCAGTTCCAGCCCTGCCAGGTTGCCCGGGACGAAGGACACGCCAATACCTTCGGCGATGGATTCGCCTTCCGCCTCCAGGCCGCCACCGTTGAAGTGGCTGTAGAGCGCGGAGCCCATGGGGTCCGCGAGCCCGATCCTGATATCGCCATTGTGCTCCCGCAGGGCCTCGGCGACTCCCGCCAGCGTGCCGCCGGTACCGACTGCGCAGATAAATCCGTCCACCTTGCCCTCGGTCTGGCGCCAGATTTCCTGGCCCGTCGTGCTGTAGTGGATGCCGCGGTTGGCGAGGTTGTCGAACTGCCGCGCCCAGATAGCGCCATGGATTTCCTCCTTGCGCCGTCCCGCCGCGACCCGCTCCGCGGTGTGAATATAGTGATGCGCATCAGAGTAGGGTACCGAGGGCACCAACAGCAACTCGGCTCCAAGCATTTCCAGCTGCCTGATCTTTTCCTCGCTGGCGTTTTGCGGCATCACGATCACGCATTCATAGCCCAGTGCGTTCGCCACCAGGGTGAGGCCGATACCGGTATTGCCGGCGGTGCCCTCGACGATCACGCCGCCGGGCTGTAACTCGCCGGCCTGCTCCGCCGCGCGGATGATGCCCAGTGCCGTGCGATCCTTGACGGAGCCCCCCGGATTCATGAACTCCGCCTTGCCGTAGATCTGGCAACCGGTCAGCTCAGAGGCCTTGCGCAGATAAAGCAGCGGCGTGTTGCCAATGACATCCGGCAGTAACTGCGGGTGGGGCATGGGAAGTATCCTCCGTCGCGAAGCACGCCTGCATGGCATTATCAACGCAAGCGCGGAATTTACCAAGTTGAGACCCTGGCCCACCGGGGCACTGTCCCGCGATGGGCTTTCTTGGACCCAGCCCGTATAATCCGGGCACCCTGAGTTGCCGACCGGATACCCATGACTGTTCGTACCCGTGTTGCGCCATCGCCCACCGGCGATCCCCACGTAGGCACCGCCTATATCGCCCTGTTCAATCTGTGTTTCGCCCGCGCCCACGGTGGCCAGTTCCTGCTGCGCATCGAGGACACCGACCAGGCGCGCAGTACCCCCGAATCGGAGCAGGCCATCCTCGACTCCCTGCGCTGGCTGGGCCTGGAGTGGGACGAGGGCCCCGATGTGGGCGGCGACCATGGCCCCTATCGCCAGAGTGAGCGCATGGCGATCTACGGCCAGTATGCCGCACCAACTGGTGGAAGCGGGCAAGGCGTTTGTCTGCTACCGCACCGCGCAGGAGCTGGATGAGTTGCGCGAGGCGCGTCGCGCCGCCGGCAACAGCACCGCCCTGAAGCCCTCCGACCTGCATGCTGCCCGACGCGGAAGTCGAGAAGCGCCGGGCCGCGGGCGAGCCCTATGTGATCCGCATGATGGTGCCGGAGGAGGAGGGCACCTGTGCCATCGACGACATGCTGCGCGGCACGATCGAGCTGGACTGGGGCATGGTGGACGCGCAGATACTGCTGAAGTCCGACGGCATGCCCACCTATCACCTGGCCAACGTGGTGGACGATCACCTGATGGGCATCACCCACGTGCTGCGCGGCGAGGAGTGGATCAACTCCGCGCCCAAGCACAAGCTGCTGTACGAGTACTTCGGCTGGGAGATGCCGCAGCTGTGCCACCTGCCGCTGCTGCGCAACCCCGACAAGTCCAAGCTCAGCAAGCGCAAGAATCCGACCAGTATCCTGTACTACCAGCGCATGGGTTTTCTGCCCGAGGCCCTGCTCAATTATCTGGGGCGCATGGGCTGGTCCATGCCCGACGAGCGGGAAAAGTTCTCCCTGCAGGAAATGATGAGCCACTTCGACATCCAGCGCGTATCCCTGGGTGGTCCGATCTTCGATGTGGAGAAGCTGAGCTGGCTCAACGGCATGTGGATTCGCGAGGACCTGGACGAGGCCCAACTGGCGCAGCGCCTGGTGGACTGGGCCTATCAACGAGGACAACCTGATGAAAGTGCTGCCCCATGCGCAGAAGCGCATGGAGACCCTGAGTGATTTTGCGCCGCTGACTGCCTTCCTGGTGTCGGGTACGCTGCCGATTACCGAGGACAGTTTTGCCTCGATCAAGGGTGAACGCGAGGATATTGTCAGGGGTCTGCAGTTCGCCCTGTGGCGGCTGGAGGCCCAGCGCCACTGGAGCCGCGATACGATATGGGAGGACCTCAAGGGCCTGGCAGACGCCCTGGGGGTGAAGGTCAAGGATTTCCTGGCGCCGCTGTTTGTGGCCATCGCCGGGTCCGATGCCTCGTTTTCGGTGGTGGACTCCATGGACAATGCTCGGCCCGGACATGAGCCGGGCGCGTATTCGTCACGCCATCGAGGTGCTGGGTGGCGTGTCCAAGAAAGCGGCAAAGCGGCTGGAAAAAGAGTACCAGGCACTGAGCGGTATCCGGGGCAGCCGCAGCGGAGGATTAGATCATGGCGAGGAATATGCGACATCACTGATTTCGACCCTGGTGCGCGCCACCAACGGTATCCAGAGCACGCCGGCTGCGGTCAAGCCGAAGAAAATGCTTGCAGTTGTATGACATCGAAAACTGCCCCTACTGTCGGCTGGTGCGCGAGGCGCTGACCGAGCTGGATCTGGATGCGGAAATCTATCCCTGCCCCAAACGGGGGAGCGGTTTCGACCGGAGGTGGAGAGCGCGGCGGCAAGGCGCAATTTCCCTACCTGGTCGACCCCAACACCGGTGTCGAAATGTACGAATCCCTGGACATCATCGACTACCTGTTTGACAACCTATGGCCAGCGCCAGCTGCCGCCTGAAGTGGCGGGCCGGCAAGCTGCAGACGCTGGGTTCGATGCTGGCCAGTGCGCCCCGGGTGCTGCCGTGGTATGCAGGCCAGGTCCGGGCATGGTGCCGGAGTACCTGCTGGAGCTGTACAGTTTTGAGTCCAGCCCCTACGCCCGGCCGGTGCGCGAACTGCTGTGTGAGATGGAGATTCCCTACGTCCTGCGCAACTGCGGCCGCACGCGCCGCAGGAGTGGATCCTGCCGCCGCTGCGCGAGGCGCCTGAACATCACCCCCGACAGCGAGCTGGAAAACCGCCGGCACTACAGGACATCGAGGGCAGGGTCTCCATTCCCTACCTGTACGACCCCAACACTGAAACAGGCCTGTTCGAGTCGGAAGATATCATGCAGTACCTGCGGGATACTTACGGCAGCTGAGCCGGGCCGCTTTCCCGGGGTTATTTGCGCAGGGCGATCGCCGCCAGGATGGCGGTGGTGTACTCGTAGGCCATGGCGCCCCAGGTGTAGCCCCCGACGTCGCCCGCTGCGTTGAAGGCCCAGAAACAGCGTGCCAGGGCGAGGCCGCCGATGCAGACCACCAGCAGTGCGAGGGCAGGTCGATAGAATTCGGTTTTGACCGCCCCCAACAGGCAGAAAAAGCCGAAGCCGGTCTGCAAGCCGCCGTACATCGCGCCGATCTCCGGCAGGGCGTCGGCGGACGCCAACTCCAGGCCCGCCAGGCCGGCCGGCAGCGTCGGCGAGATCAGGCAGGCCAGCCCGTAGGCGATGAACACAAAGGCGGAAAACCAGAGAACGAATTTGCCAAGCATGGTGTGGTTCCTGAGAAGTTTAGGCTTCGGGCCGGTGCGGGAAGACTAGCACAAGGAGACTGGCACAGGTTGACAGTAGCGGCCCCTGTCACTAAAATGCCCAGCGCATCATTGATCAGGTTCAGTTAAAACTCCAGTATGATCAATGAGTTACACCCGAATACGGGGCTATAGCTCAGCTGGGAGAGCGGTTGCATGGCATGCAACAGGTCAGCGGTTCGATCCCGCTTAGCTCCACCAAACAAGAAAGAAAACAAGAAAGGCAGCATCTACAAGGATGTTGCCTTTTTTTATGCGCCGTCCCGGAACCGCTGACCTGGTCAGCGCAGGTAGGCCTGCCCCCTAGATGCGCCTCACTACCCGGTCATCCCGGTAGGCATCGTCCGATACCACCATGACATTGGTACCCCCACGCATGTCGCGCATGGCGCTGTCTACCAACTCCAGCATTTCCTGGACGCTGATGCTGGCTTGCAGCTTATGCGCCAGCTTGCGAGTCAGCCGGTGCGCCAGGATGTGTTTCTGCGCGTCGTTCAGTATCAGCCCTTCTGCGGCGAGCCGGAGCTTCTCGATATTTGTGGCACCCATAACAACCCCCTTGTTATCCAGCGCTGATCTGCCGGGTTCCATTGCTGCACCCATTACTGATCCTATGGGGGGCTCCCGGGGCGATCAATCCGCCTGTATACCCAAATTGGGTGTCAGGGTTTTGAGTATTTCTGCTGCCTGCGCCAATCCCATGGCGGAACGGGGTCCGGCTCGGCCCACAGCCCGAGTTTGGTCGCGCGGGCTCTGCCCTCTGCCGCTTCCAGCAGGTGGTCGTCAGGCGCGTAGTACCGATACCACCAGGCGTGGCCGGCGGTGACCATGGCGAGGTTGATATTGCGTTCACCAATATACAGTATGCCGTTGCTGCGGCCATAGCTGTCCTTGCCCAGTACCACAACCCCGACACTGCTGCCCGAAACCATGCCAGACAGGGCGTCCCGGGATTTTTTGCCGTAAGGCTGGTTTCGCTCCGGGGCATCGATCCCCTGTAAGCGGATCTTGTGCTGCGTGTTGTTGTTATCGAGCACCGAGACGGTATCACCGTCGGCGACGCGCACCACCCGGCCGGTAACGCCGAAGGCCGGGGTCGGCCGACCCTCCCGCGCCGCGCCCATCTCCTCCAGCTTGTCTGTCGCATCGCGCCAGCTCGCCTGTGGACCGTTCGCTTGCGGGCGCAGCGTGCTGCCGATTTTCTCGGCCACCGTCGCGGGCCAGGTGACTTCGCCCGTGGTCGCATATTGGAACAGGCTGACCCCGACAAGCCCAAGCACAAGGTTGCGCCAGGGTCGCCAGGACCTTTTCAATCTGGGATTCTGCTTCACGGTGAGCGGGTATCCCCTGGAGCTGCGATGCAGGGCGACGGCGGGATCCGAAACATCTGCCCGGTGACTTCGGCCCCGAAGTTCTTTGGCCTATTGGGGGTCTGCGGCGTCCTCAATATGATCCAGTTCGTCGTTGTCATTAAAGACCAGGATTTTGCCCTGGGCTTCATAGTACCAGCGGTTGAATTCCCTCGAGGTTGGCTCCCCGCACTCTTTCAGCACCTGCTCTTTCAGCAGGGGATGTACCTGGTCACCGGATATCAGCAGATTGCCGCAGCGCATCTCCTGGGCCAGCGCCGGTAATGTCGCGACCGATACCGCAATTGTTGCTGCTAGAATTTTGATATTGAACATATAGGAATTCCGTTTAAGGCGTGAAAAAACATATACTTTCCGGGAATTGCACGGTCCCGGCAGTCGCTTTCCCAACCTTAGAGACAAAGTAGATACAGTGCAACACATGACTCCGGGTATCGTATAATCCCGGCCATGGACTTGCCATTTGAAATGCCAGAGATACTGCGGCCTGCTGCCGTCTCAGCCCGGGTCATTTCGATCGCGTTGCTGCTTCTGGTATTCGCTGTGCCGTTGCTGGCCGCCACCGTGTACAAGACGGTGGATTCAAAGGGCGTGGTGACGTACTCGGATACCCCTCCGGCGGAAGGGGCGGAGGTGGAAACCCTGGTAATCGATGTCCAGGCGGCGGAGCCCGCGCAGGGTGCGCAGGACCAGCTCGAGGCCATGCGTGAAACCACCGACCGGATGGTTGCCGATCGCCAGCAACGGGAAAAACATCGGGCCGAGATGCGCAAGCTGCAGAGCGAGTCCCGGCCCGAGGTAATCGATAGCGGTGTACCTGGCGGTTACGACGGCACCTACACAGGCTATTACCCTTACAACTACCCTTACCCTGTCTATCGCCCGCGGCCCGGGCACCGTCCGGGCTACCGTCCCGGCGGTGGCTACTGGCCGCGCCCTGAACATCCCATCGCCCGACCGCCCCTGCGCCCGCACGCCCACATCCCCGCCGAAGACATCATCTCGCCGGGGTATGATTATCCCGCATCGTTGATACGGCGCAGTTACAGCCCCGAGGTCAGGGCTGCGTTTGAATGACGTTCGGCTGGATTTGACAGCGGCTGAACCAGTCGATCATCTGCTGCTGCACGCGGCTGTCGTCCAGCAGATCGAAGTGATTTTTCTCATGGAACACGCGGCAGTTCTCGGGCCTGATATGCAAGCGCCGCAACTCGTCCTTATGCACACCCACCGCGCTGTCATGGCGCACCAGTAAATCCCCCAGCAGGTGTCCCAGCGGATCGGACGCGTGGCGTCCCAGGCTGGCCGCCGCGAAGTAGTAATCCACTCCCGGTACCAGCGGCACCACGGTGCGGGTATCCCGTCCCGGCCCGTCGGGGTGGTGCTCGCGCCAGTCTTCATCCAGCAGCGAGCCGTGGCGCAGGTCCTTGATACCCGCGCTGCGCAGCCTGCCAAACAGCATCGGCTCCGCGTGGGGGATTTTCTGCAGCGCCGATTCGAAGGCATGCCCGGCTTTCTCCAGGGGCGAGCCGTGGTGGGGCGTGCCCAGGCACGCCACCCGCCGCAGTGCTCGCAGCCAGGGCAATTGTTCGCGCTGGGCGTAGCAGCAGGCGCTGCGGATAACCAGCCCGCCCATACTGTGACCGACCAGGGAAACCGATTGCACCGGCACCGGCCATGCGTTATGGAGTTGCTGCAGCAGTTGCGCGAACTGCTGCCCGTTGCTGGAAATGTGCCGGCCGGTGTTGTAGCGCAGGTACAGCGGGGTGTAACCGAGTTCATCGCGCAGCCGGTCGCCGATACTCGGGCGCCCCTTGCGGTGCCAGCTCAGGTCCGACAGGCTCAGGCCGTGCACCAGTAAGACGATATGCCCGCTAACCTCGGGCAGGGCCTGATCGAGTGCGGCGGGCTCCAGCTCCAGGGCCCGACCCTCAGCGCGCAAGGACATCGGGGTGGCGAGGGTGTTTCCGCTGGCCTCCAGGTGATCGCCAAACACACCGTTGAGGGCGGCCACGACACGGGTCTCGGCAGCGGAGCCGCCGGCCTGGCGCAGTGTTTGTGGCAGCAGGGCGAACGAGCTGTCCACGCCCGTGCGCAAGCCGCCGTTGATGGCCCGGATAATCGTGTAGACCGCAGCGGCAATCGGGCCGTGGGCGCGGGTGGGGCGCAGCGACGCCGGGGCCAATGCGTAAGGGGTGGCGGCGATGCTTTCATGCATCCGCTCAACCGTGTTGGTGATGCCCTCGACCGAGTCGAAGACCAGGCGGGTGCCACCCTGGATCGTCTGCAATGACGTGCTCATAAGCTTACTCCTTGGGTGGATGCGTGTTCGTGTCCGGTGTTGCCAGGGCCGCCAGGCAGGTGGGGCAGAGCAACACGGGGCGCGCCTGCACAGGCACGCCGACGGCCGCCCGCTCGCCCCTGTGCAAAATCGCATTGCACTGCTCGCAGACACCGTTGCGGTTCAGCACCGCTTCCTGCCAGCCGATCACAGCGGTCTCATCTGCCTTTTCTCCAGGGCTTTCCGGCCGCCGGGTCTGGGGCCGGGGCTTGCGTCCCTGGATCGCGCGGGCGAGGTTGGTGCTGTCCGCCACCACCCCTTCCACCAGCTCGAAGGTATTGAGCAGTACGTTGCGGACCACGGTGGAAACCGAAAGTCCCAGTTGCTCCGCGTGGTCCCGCAGTTCTTCATCGAGATGCCGGGGAATGCGCGCCTGCAACACCCGGTCCTTGGTCTGGCGCGGCTGCGCGCGCCGCCTGGTTTTCTTTTGTTCCGCCATCGATTCTTCCCCATTTGCCGCCGCCGGTAGCTCTGTAACTGCAGGCGGCTTTCGGCGAATGTAGGTTATATGTATTACAAAAGCAACAAATGTATTACATTAATTTGAGCGGGACTCCGGGGAGGCGAAAGACTGCGGGCGCAGGTGCAACGGCGTTGGCGGCCGAGAGAAGGGCTGCTTTCTGATTGCATTTCGGCAACCACGGTGCAAGGCTTGGGGGCTAATCAATGGCACGGAGCAGAGGCGTGTATTACGGCGAAAAACTGAACAGTATCAGCCACCTGGTCGGTGCGGCCCTGGCTTTGATGGGCCTGGGTGCGCTGATGACCGTGGGCCTGCAGTCGCGCGACCCCTGGATTATGGCGAGCTTCACGGTGTTCGGTATTACCCTGGTGCTTCTCTACACCATGTCGACGCTCTACCACAGCTTCCAGCCGCCCGGCCTCAAGAAGCTGTTCCAGCTGTTCGACCATATTTCCATCTACCTGCTGATAGCCGGCACCTATACACCCTATATGCTGGTGAGCCTGCGCGAGGGCAATGGCATCCCGATCATGGCGATTGTCTGGGGCCTTGCCGGCCTGGGTATTGCCAGCGAGGTATTCCTGTCTGGCCGCGCGGTCAAAGTGGGCCAGCTGGTGATCTACCTGGGTATGGGCTGGGCCTGCTCATTCGACATGGCTGGCTTGCGCGCCGCGATTCCCGGGCCGGCCTTTTACTGGTTACTGGCCGGAGGGCTGGCCTACACCGGGGGTGTGTTTTTCTATGTGCTCGACAAGATGGGACGGCTGACCCACGCCCATGGCATCTGGCACCTGTTCGTGCTGATCGGGAGCCTATGTCATTTCGTGTCCATCATCGGTTTTGTCAGGTGAGGGCCGTGGCCCCGGCTGCCACTGTCAGCTCGGGTTCTGGCGTTCGATGACCAGCAGGATCTCGCCTACCTCCAGCCCGAATTTGAGCATGCGCGACTCGTTGATAAGTGTGTCGGGATTGACCAGGTACATGCGGTCATCGATAGTCAGGTCCAGGGTGCCGCCCCCATAGGGGATGCGCAGCACATACTCCAGGAACATGCTGTTGCCGGCTACCCGCACCTCGCCCGCGCCGATGACATCGCCCGCGGTGCCCATATAGCGGCCTGGTCCGGATGGCTGGAGTGTCCAGACGCGGCGACTCTTCTCGCCGTCATCGAACACGAAATCCTCCTCCAGCGTACCTACACCATCGCGCCAGTAGGCATTGATGTCCGCATTGAAGCTGCGGATGACCGTGCCGCTGCGGTCCTTGACGACGCCGTGCGCCGTCAGGGAGCCGTTGAAAAAGGTCTCCGGTACGAGAGTCGGCTGCTTGTCGGCGTAGTCGTCGACCGACACGGTGGAGCAGGCCGCCAGGCATAGTGCAGCCGGGATAATCAGGCTGCGTTTGAACCAGTGCATGAAAGTCATGATCGAGTACTGCTCCTGCTGAATGGTTATTGGCGTCGAGTCACTTACGTCCGGAAAGCGCGCCGGGATCACCTTCCGGGCTGGTTCACCGCCCTGCCGGCATTCACCCGGGTGAATAAGTAACACATCCACCCGTGGGGGCGGCGCGTATAAGCACGGACATCTCAACTTATAGAGGAAAAAGTATGATCGAGCGTAATCTGGGTAATGCTGAGAGAGTGCTGCGTTTGCTGGCAGGTGTCCTGCTGTTGGTGTGGGCGCTGGGCCGGGATTTCATGTACCTCGTGGACTGGTTCGTGGTGGTGGTGTCAATCGCCCTCATCCTCAATGGCATATTTTCCCGTTGCTACCTCTGGTACGTATTGGATATCAACACCTGCCAGAGCGGGGACAAGGAATGCCAAACCGAGGCGACCTGCCCCTGACACTGAAGTTTCCACCTGCGACGGGAACTGGCGCGGGGCCCAGGGGTCTACTTTTCCACTCCTGAACCGTGGGCCCCGAGGTAAGCAGCGATGAAGCAAAATCTTCTGGTAATGTTTCTCTGGGCGGTGCTCGTTCCCGGGGCCCTGGCGGAGACAGCGACAGCGATGTTCGCGGGCGGCTGTTTCTGGTGCATGGAGTCGGTATTCCAGGAGCAGGAAGGCGTTACGGACGTTGTCTCCGGCTTCACCGGCGGCAGCCTGCCCAATCCGACCTACAAAGGGGACCATACCGGTCATTATGAGGCGATCAGGGTGACCTACGACCCCGCGCTGATCACTTATCGCCAGCTGCTCGACCTGTACTGGCTGAACGTGGATCCCCTGGATAATGCGGGGCAGTTCTGCGACAAGGGGCCCAGCTATCGCAGTGCACTGTTTCCCGCCACGGAAGAGGAAATTCGGCTGGCGCAAGAGAGCCGTGCTGCAGTAGTCGCGCGGTTTGCGCCCGCGGAAGTCTACACCGAGATCCTGCCTGCCGGCGCCTTCTGGCCGGTGGAGGAAGCCCACCAGGATTACTACCTTAAAAACCCCGGAGGTTACAAGTTCTACCGCTGGAATTGCGGTCGCGACCGGCGGCTGCAGCAGCTATGGGCAGGGCAGGGCAGACACTAGCCAGGCTCTGCCAGCGGGCCCTGTGACGGCCTGAGGCCTTGCGCGAGACTGTGGCCCCAAGTTACAGGTCGACTTCCTCACCCACCCCGTGTGTATAATGCCCGGCATGAATGCGACCGCACAGCTATCGGAGCCGCTATCGGCCGGGCCTGCCCATCCTGGCCTGGTAGCCTGTCCCTCCTGCGACCTGCTGTTTGATGTGGGAGGGATGCGCCACGGCGAAAAAGCCCGTTGTTCCCGCTGCGGGGGGTTTTTGACCCAGGTCAGGAACGACAGTTTTGCGCGGCTGCAGTCTTTCGCCTTTTCGGGGCTGGTATGCCTGGTCCTGGGTTGCGCTTTTCCCTTCCTGTCCTTCAAGTCGACCGGGCTGGAAAACACCATGACCCTGCCCCAGACCGTGGAGCAGCTGTATGCCCAGGGGCGACCCGACCTTGCCTTGCTGGTCGCCGGTTTCATTATTGTGATTCCCGCGGCCGTGCTGTTGCTGCTGCTGGCGCTGTCGACCTGCATCCTCCGCCAGCGGTTCTATTCCTGGATGATCCCCGTGACCCGACTGGTATTCCATATGCAGAACTGGGCGATGGTCGAGGTATTTTTTATCGGGGTACTGGTCAGCCTGGTGAAGATTGCGCATATGGCGACCGTGGTTATCGGTATCTCGTTCTGGGGTTATGGCGCTTTCGCGCTATGCTTTGTCGCTGCCATTTCCAGTCTCGATCGCTTCCAGTACTGGAACGAACTTGAACGCCTCGCGAGCGTGAAACATGCCGGCTGATACTGCCGCTTCCCGCCACCTGGCTGCATGCCATCTCTGCCTGAAACTGGCCGACGCCAGCCTGCATCACTGCCCCCGCTGCGGCGAGCCCCTGCACCAGCGCAAGCCCAACAGCCTGCAGCGGACCCTGGCGCTGCTGGTTACCGCCAGCGTGCTCTATATTCCTGCAAATATGCTGCCAATCATGGTGACCGATCAGTTCGGCAACCCCACCGACAGCACCATCCTGGGCGGGGTGGTGCTGCTGATCCAAATGGATTCTATCCCGATCGCCGTCATCATTTTTATCGCCAGTGTGATGGTGCCCCTTGGCAAGCTGCTGGCGCTGTTTTACCTGTGCTGGAGCGTCGCCAGGGAAAAGCAGAACGACCCCCGGCAGCGTACGGTAATATACCGGGCCGCCGAGTTTATTGGAAAATGGTCCATGGTGGACGTGTTTGTGGTCTCCATCCTGGTTGCGCTGGTACATCTCACCGGCCTGCTGGTGATTCTCCCGGGGGCAGCGGCTGTCGCATTCGCCGGCGTTGTACTGGTGACCATGGTGGCGGCGGAAAGCTTTGACCCCAGGATGATCTGGGACCAACAGGAAGAAATCCATGAGTGAACTGAAACCCGCGATCACTACCGGTACCAGGTTTAACCCGATCTGGGTGGTGCCCGTGGTAGCGGTGCTCGTCGGCATTTATATGGTGGTCCACACCATGCTGACCGAGGGGCCGGAGATTACCATCCAGTTCAATACGGCAGAAGGGCTCGAGGCCGGCAAGACCAGGCTGCGCTACCGGGACGTAGATATCGGGCTGGTGCAGAACGTGTCTCTCAGCGAGGACATGGACACGGTGCTGGTCACCGTGAAAATGGATAAGGAAGCGGCGAATATGCTGCGGGAAGACACCCGGTTCTGGGTAGTGCGCGCCCGGGTCGGTGCGGGGGCCATTTCCGGGCTCGGCACGATCCTTTCAGGTGCCTATATCCAACTGGACCCCGGCACCGGCAAGCGTACAAAGGGCGGTGCCTATGTCGGCCTGGAGGTGCCGCCACTTACACCCGCCGACGCCCCCGGAATTCGGCTGACCCTGCACAGCGAACAGGCGGGTTCCCTGGGCGAGGGTGACGTCATCGTCTACAGGGGCTTCAAGGTCGGGCGAATCGAAGGCATCACTTTCGACAGCGAAAAGCAGCTGGTGATCTATGACGCATTCATCGATGCACCCTACGATGAACTCGTCACTACCAACACCCGCTTCTGGAATGCCAGCGGTGTGTCGATCAGCGCCTCCGCGTCCGGTGTCGAGGTGACCACAGGATCGATGGAAACCATCCTGCTCGGCGGGGTTGCCTTCGCCAACCTGCCCGGCATGCCGGCGGGGAAAAAGGTCGACTCCGGCGCGATCTTCAAGCTCAGCCCCTCCTTTAGCGAAGTACAGCAGGATCCCTACCGCTTCAGAATCTATTATGTCGCCCAGTTCGACCAGTCACTGCGGGGTCTGGAGCCAGGCGCCCCGGTCGAATACCGGGGCATGCAGATCGGACGGGTGGAGCGGATTCTGATGAAGGAACTGGTTGCCCAGCGTGAGGCGGGGAGAGGACAGCCCATCCCGGTACTACTCTATCTGGAACCGGCCCGGTTAGGGCTGGAGGATTCGGAAGAGTCCATTGAGGGGATGCGACAGAGTATCGCTCTAGGCGTGAAAAACGGCATGCGGGCGACCCTCCAGACCGGAAACGTGATCACCGGGGCCCTCTACATCAATGTCGATTGGTACAAGGACCAGCCTGCGGCGGCGATTGGCGACTTCGAGGGATTCCCGGTGATACCCACTATCCCCAGCGGCCTTGGACGCCTCGAGCAGCAAGTGGCGAGCCTGCTCGACAAGCTCAACGCATTGCCATTGGAGCCAATGCTGACCAAGGCAACCGGCACCCTGGGCACCATGGATGGCACCCTGGCCTCGCTGACTGCCACCTTGAAATCCCTGGAGCAGATACTCGAGGAGGACGGCACCAAAGCCCTGCCGGACGAACTCTCCCGGACTCTGGCGGAACTGCGGAAGACCCTGGAAGGTTTCTCGCCGGATTCCGCTGTGGGCGAGTCTTTGGGAAGCAGCATGTTCGAGCTGAACCAGGCACTGCGCAATTTGGAGGAGCTGACCCGCACCCTGAGTGTCAAACCTAATTCACTGCTCTTCCCCACCGATAGTCCTCCCGACCCCATACCTGAGGCCAGTGCCCAATGAGAATAATGTACCTGATCGCGGCGGTCTTGCTCACCGCCTGCGCCTCCCAGCCGCCCCAGGCGACGACCACCTACCTGCTGCGCACCGAGGCAGGCGCCTCCTCCGGGACCCAGCTGGCGGATAGCGGAATTGCCCTGGGGAACGTCCGGGTCGCCAATTACCTGGACCAGCCGGGCCTGGTGCTGGCCACTGGTGATGGCACCATCCACGCGGCGAGGAACCATCTCTGGGCGGAGCCGCTGCAGGTCAGCCTGCGGCGCTATCTCGCCACCCGGATCTCCGCCGCGAGTGGCAGGGATATCGCCGCCAGCGCGACCCCAAACACGAAATCGCGTATCGACGTGATGGTGGACCAGATGCACGGCAATGGCAGCGGTGCCGCGCTGCTGGTCGCTTACTGGGATATCGGTTCCGATACGCAGACCCGTTCGTTCCGCTTCGCGGAGCAACAGCCTCTGGCGGACAGTGGCTACGATGCCCTGGTGCAGGCGCAGGAGGCGCTGCTGCAACGCCTGGCGGAAGCGATTGCCGCTTCGCTGCCGGCGGCTGCCGGCGGGGTTTGAGTCTAGTCGGCTGATTTTGTCTGCCGGGCCGATTTGCGCGCCTGCTTGAGTTGTTTGTAGATTTCAACTCCCTTGCTGCGTTGCAGGGTTATGACCTCGATTTCCTGCTCGATTTTCCGTCGTTCCTGAAGATTGTCTGTACCTTCGAGGCTGTCGCGTAAATCGTGCTGCCTGCCTTTCAGTTTGCGCAGCACCTTGCGCAGTTTCCTGATGTGCTTCTTGTCGGCATGGGTTGCGTCCTCGATGAGAGCGTGAAGTTTTGCAAACAGCTTGGCATTGGTCATGGGGAATTCTCCGCTGAAATCCGTTATCGCACCGAGCCTGCGTGCCTGGCGATGCTGGCGATTTCCTCAGCCCGCAGTGCCAGTTCGTCCTGTACCGCTTCACCGTAGGGCAGCCCCGCCCTGTGCAGCTGTTCGTTCATATCCAGCAAGTGCTGGATGACCTCCCGCACATAGCCGCCGTCGTTGATCAGGGAGGTGGCCATCTGGGAGCTGATGGCATGATTCCGTATCAGCCAATCCGCAATACTGGCCGCCTCGGTTTCACTGCCCAGTATCTCCACCCTGATCCTGTCCAGGCTGAGAAGGGCAACCACGCTGTCCTGCGAGTCCCGCAGCGCGGCCAGCGAGCGCAAGGCCTCGCCAATACGCACCCTGAAGCGGTTGTATTCCCGGCGAATATGCGGGTTCTCGCTGCGCATGTAGTGCAGCAGATTTTTACGCAGGTGTTTTACGGCCTTGATGGCTGCTACCACGTCCATATTCGCGCGGCGCAGCGCGTTATAGGCATCCGCGAACTCGGGGCCGGCCTGTGCCTGGGCCCGGCTCAGAAACTCGATGTTGGCGCTGTAGATGTCCTTTATCATGCGCTCGTACTGTTCATCCAGGTCCATGTCGATCAGTTTGCCCGGAGGTTCGATCAGCTGCGCCAGGTCACTTGTGCTGGTAATCAGGTCCCGGTGAAGGCTGACACCGTGCGCGATGAGGGTGAAGGCGTTGCTGAACAGGTGCCTGGTTTCCTTGGTAATTGCCTGCACAGCGACCTGTGGCAGCTCAAGCGATGCATCACCCAGATAGCGCGGCCGATCTCGCCCGGCGCCGTTATCCCTCAGGTAACGTTCGAGCCTGGTCACCAGGACGTCCAGCAGCGGCAGCATCAGTGCTATGCCGAGCAGGTTGAACAGGCTGTGGAAAAGCGCGAGCTTGAGAATGTAATTATCGGCCGCGATCCCCAGCAGGTTGCCCAGGCCATCGGCGGCTGCGAGCAGCAGCTGGATAAAAATCAGGGCGACCACCCCCGTGACCACATTGAACACCAGGTGTGCCGCCGCCAGTCGCTTGCCGGCGGCGTTGGCGCCGATTGCGCCCAGGATGGCCGTGATGGTGGTGCCGACATTGGCGCCTATGGCCAGAGCCAGGGCATTTTCATAGCTGACCTGCCCTGCAGCGAGTGCTGTAATAATAAGGGTCAGGGTGGCGTGGCTCGATTGCATCAGGACGGTGGCAATCACCCCCAACAGGGTAAAAACCAGCAGCCCGGCGGTGCCTTTCATGGCATACCTGGTCAGGATGATCTGGTCGGAAAAGTTGGAAAAGCCGTCTTTCATGTACTCGATTCCGAGGAACAGGAAGCCGAGCCCCAATAGCGCCCAGCCGATGCCCTTGAGCCGCCTGGCGGCCTGCATCAGCAGCAGCACGCCAAACACCAGCATGGGCAGGGCATAAGCCGACAGCTTCACGTTCATGCCGAAACCGGCAATCAGCCACGCACCTGTGGTGGTACCGAGGTTGGCGCCGAAGATAATGCCTATACCCTGGCGCAGGCCAATCAGCCCTGCGCTGAGGAAGGAGATAGTCACCACCGCAACCAGGGAGGAGGACTGCACCACCGTGGTGCTAACAATCCCAAGCCCCACGCTTTTCCACAAACGGTCGGTACAGGCGCCAAGCAAGCTCTGCAGCGCGCCGCCGCTATAGGCCTTGAAGCCCTGCTCCAGGCTGAACATGCCGAACAGGAACAGGGCCACTCCCGCGGCGATATCCCGGAAGCTACTGCTGGCCCAGAAACCGTAGCAGAGTGCCAGGGCGAAGGAGGGGAGGAAGATGCGTCCCAACATGCTGTTAATGACAGTCCTTAGCGGTTGTGGCCGGTTTGAGTTCCACCAAAGCCTGGTGGATAGCGCAGCGCAAGTCTCGCTACCCGGCCCCGGGTCGCGAGCGACCGGCCAGACTGGATCAAGACTAATCCATTATGCTTGTTCGGGCGTAACGTCTGTATTATTTTAACAGCCCCACATCACGTTGCTGTGGTGATGATAACCATTCTCAAGGAGATATCGCATGTCATTGAAAGGCAGCAAGACCGAAAAGAACCTGAAGGACGCTTTTGCCGGAGAATCACAGGCGAATCGTCGCTACCTCTACTTCGCTGCCAAGGCGGATGTGGAGGGCTACAACGACGTGGCAGCCGTCTTCCGCTCTACCGCTGAGGGCGAAACCGGTCACGCCCACGGCCACCTGGAGTACCTTGAAGCGACCGGCGACCCGGCGACGGGCCTGCCCATTGGCGCGACGTCCGACAACCTCAAGGCTGCCATTGCCGGCGAAACCCACGAGTACACCGACATGTACCCCGGCATGGCAAAAACCGCCCGGGACGAAGGTTTCGACGAAATAGCCGACTGGATGGAGACACTGGCCAAGGCGGAGCGCAGCCACGCCAACCGCTTCCAGAAGGCTCTCGACGCCCTCGATAGCTAGGACCTGTGCCTGTCGGCGGGCAAGCCACCCGCCGACACCCCCAACCCTGCCAACCGACGAGGGTGTCGCTTGTGAGAGAAGGAAGCCTGGAGGCGCCCACCCGCCATCCGCTGGAATGGAAGTCCGACAGGTTCTGGGACAAGGCGGACCTGGAGCACGAACTGGAGCGGGTGTATGACATCTGCCACGGCTGTCGGCGCTGCGTCAGCCTGTGCGACTCTTTTCCCACCCTGTTTGACCTGGTCGATGAGTCTTCCACCATGGAAGTGGACGGCGTCGCCAAGGGTGATTACATCAAGGTCGTGGACCAGTGTTACCTGTGCGACCTCTGTTATATGACCAAGTGCCCCTATGTCCCGCCGCACGACTGGAACGTGGATTTTCCCCACCTGATGCTGCGGGCCAAGGCCGTCAAGTTCCGGGAGGAGGGCGCGAGGCTGCGGGACCGGGTGCTGACCAGCACCGATACCGTGTTCGGGCTGACGTCCATTCCCCTGGTCGATATCACTGTCAACGCTTTCAATCGCAACGCCACTTTTCGCAAGGCGCTGGATTCCGCGGTGGGTATCCACCACGAGGCACCCGTGCCGCAGTTTCACAGCAGGACCTTGCGCAAGCAGGTCAAACCTCTTATCCGCGAGATCCAACCGACGCCGGTGGGCAACACCACGGGTAAAGTGGCGCTGTATGCCACCTGCTACGGCAACTACAACAGCCCCGCTATCGGTGCCGACTTCGTCAAGGTGTACCAGCACAACGGTATCCACATCGATGTGGTGCCCCGGGAAAAGTGCTGCGGCATGCCCAAGCTCGAGCTGGGCGACCTGGAGGCGGTGAATGCGCTGAAGGAAGCCAATATTCCGGTGCTGGCCGCCCTGGTCGATGCGGGCTACGACCTCATCGCGCCCATTCCTTCCTGCGTGCTGATGTACAAGCAGGAGCTGCCGCTGATGTACCCCGATGACGAACAGGTGAGGAAGGTGCAGGCGGCGTTTTTCGACCCTTTCGAATACCTCTGGCTGCGCCACAAGGGCGGTGCACTGAAAACGGAATTTCCCCAGGCCCTGGGCGACATCGCCTACCAGGTGGCCTGCCACCAGCGGGTGCAGAATATCGGGCTGAAGACCCGCGACGTACTCAACCTGGTACCGGGCACGCAGGTGACTGCCCATGAGCGCTGCTCCGGTCATGACGGGACCTATGCGGTTAAGAGCGAAACGCGTGACAAGTCCATCAAGATTGCCCGTCCCGTGGTGCGCAAGGTGGACGAGCAAAATCCCGACCATTTCATGAGTGACTGTCCCATGGCGGGTACCCAGATCGCCCACCTGTCGGAGAAAGTCGACAGGGCCGAGCACCCCATGACGCTGCTGCGCATGGCCTACGGACTTTAGCCACGAGGAACGAGTAATGCCTGCCTTATCACGCGCCGACCTGTGGTCCCTCGAAGAGTACTCGGAGCTGCGCCCGGGTTTTCGCCAGCAGGTCCTGGCGCACAAGAAAAATCGCCAGCTGGCACTGGGTGACCACCTTCGGCTGTACTTCGAGGATGCCATTACCATCAAGTACCAGATCCAGGAGATGCTGCGCATCGAAAAGGTATTTGAGGCGTCGGGAATCGACGAGGAGCTGCAATCCTACAACCCGCTGATCCCCGATGGCCACAACTGGAAGGCCACCCTGATGGTGGAGTACCCGGATCCCGCCGAGCGTGCCCTGCGCCTGTCACAACTGATCGGCATCGAGGACAAGGTCTGGTTGCAGGTGGAAGACTGCGGCCGGGTGTATCCCATCGCGGATGAAGACATCTCTCGCCAGAACGAGGTCAAGACCTCCTCGGTCCATTTCCTGCGCTTCGAGTTGACTCCGGTGATGATGGCTGCACTTGGCAAGGGCGCCGCCGTATTCGCCGGTGTCGAGCACCCGGCCTACACGGTGGCGCCGTTCCGGCTGCCCCCGGGGATTCGCGACTCCCTGGCTGGCGACATTCGCCCGGCTGCGCTTAACTAGGGGTGTTTGTTAAAGGGTTTTCTCACAGATGGGTTGTGGATCAATGCGATGACATGCAAAAAATCCATTTTCCTTGCAGGCGGAATTGCCCTGGCCTGGGCGGGCGGCGCCAGCGGTTTTCGCAACTGCGATGTGCAGGACAGCGATGCCTGGTCGGCCGCCACCAGCTACATGGTGGGCGAGCTTACTTTTGACGACGTCACGGGCCTCGCTTCCGGTACAGAAACTCTCTACAACCACTCCAACGCTTATGTTGCCGGCGAGGAGTGCCACGTGACCTATGAGTTGGAGGGTAATTATGTACCCGGGTCGGAGGTCTTTGCGCTGAGCGCCACTCGCAGCAGCTACAGCGAGTCCTGTCCGCCGGAGCTGCTCGAGGTGCAATACCCGGCAAACCTCCAGCGCAATTTCCAGATGGCTTTCGCCGCCGACGGCTCCGCCAGGTTGAACAGCGCTGACAACGGCGACTTTCTGGCGGACGGATCCTGGCAGCGCGGCAGCACGACCTATAAGACCGGCGAACGCTGCTCGATGTTCTAGCAGCGGCGCATACCAAGGCGTTACCAACCACGGGTTTTTATGAAAATAGAAGTAGTACGGGCAGATTACGGCGACCCGCAACAGGCTGCCGATATCGTTTTTTTGCTGAATGCCTATGCCATCGACCCGATGGGTGGCGGCGAGCCCCTTTCCCCCCGGGTAAAGGACAAGCTGGTGTCGAGCCTCGCCGAGCTGCCGCATGCCTCGAGCCTGCTGTGTTATGTCGATGGGCGACCTGCGGGGCTGGTCAATTGTTTCGAGGGCTTCTCAACCTTCAGCTGTAAGAAGATCCTCAATATTCATGATATTGCGGTGCTGGCGGATTTTCGTGGCCTGGGCCTCAGCCAGTTGCTGCTGGCGGAGGTGGAAGCTCTCGCCAGGGACAGGGGCTGTGGCAAAATTACCCTGGAGGTTCTCGAGGGCAACACGGCGGCGCAGGCCGCCTACAGGAAATTCGGCTTCGACTCCTACCAGTTGGACCCGGCCCTGGGGCGTGCCCTGTTCTGGCAGAAAGCCTTACCGCCGGGCGTATAGCCGGTCAACCAGGCTTACTCCAGCAGATTGGCCCTCAGTCGCTGTACATCGGCCGCGCTGAGTTGCAGGCCTTCGGCAACATAGTTATCGAAGCTGCCCCAGGTGGTGTCGATCTGTTCGAACGCCGCTTCCAGCCACGCCGGCTCCACTCCCAACATGACCGCAATTTTGTCCGCCGTCTCCTCTCCTTCAAACAGCCGCAGCATCAACAGCTCTTTGCTGCGCGACTCCAGTGCCGGCGCACTGCTGGCCAGGTAGTCCTGCATGATGATGTCCTGCGGCACTCCCAGTATGCGCAGCAAAACGGCGGCCGCAAACCCGGTGCGATCCTTGCCGGCGGTGCAATGCCAGAGCACCGGTGCGCCGTCTGCTTCCAGCACGGCGTCGACAAACTGCCTGAACTGCGGTGTGAATTCATCCGCAAACTGGCGATTGGCCTGGATCATGGTGAGGTCCGGATCGAAGTCACCCAATGTGCCTTCCTCGATGCGTGTCGAAATCTCGTTAAAGAGGTTCCTGTTGCCTTCATCCAGCACCGGAATCTCGACCAGGGCAAAACTCGCAGGATCTGGCAAGCGGTTGGGTTCCTCGGTTTTCTCGGCGCCGGAACGAAAATCGATGAAGCTTGCCAGCTGCAGCGCTGCCAGGCCTGCCAGGTCCGCGTTGGAAGCCTTTGCCAGGTGGCCAGAGCGGTACAGCTTGCCCCACTTTACTGCCCTGCCGTCCGCTGCAGGGTAGCCACCGAGGTCGCGAAAGTTGGAGATCCCCTCGAAGTTCAGCAGGCGATGGGCACTGCGTTCCTCTGCCGCGAGCTCTGCCGGGACTACCAGTGGCGGGGAGGGAATAAACTGGATAACGGCGATTGCAAGCGCGGCGGCAGCCAGCAAAGCGCCAACAATCTTTTTCGTCTTCAAGCTATTTCCTCCAGCGGGAACCGGGCCGCGCCAAGAATAGCATCGATAAGGGGTGCCAGACAGTGCGCGCCCTGTTCCCGCATTTGCCAGCGACGAACGATTTAACCATAATCGTGAGCGTGTTCCCCGGTGCGAAGATTCTCCCGATGGCATCCCTGCAAGACCAACTGTTGAAGGCCGGTATCGTCGATTCCAAAAAGGCGAAGAAGATCGTCAAGGAAAAGCGGAAAGAGGCGAGGAGCCAGCCAAAGGGCCATGCCCGGGTCGATGAAACCAGGGAACAGGCCCAGCGTTCGCTGGCGGAAAAGGCCGAGCGTGACCGGGAGCTCAACCGTGAACTGCAGGCGCAGAATGAACAGAAGGCGATACAGGCCCAGGTCATCCAGCTGATCAGGATGAACCGTATTGAGCGCGCCGGTGGTGACATCCCGTTTCAGTTCGTCGATGGCAAGAAGATCAAGAAGATTCACGTCACAGCGCAAACCCAGGCTGAACTGAGCCGGGGACGAATCGCGATTGCCAGGCTGGAAGGACGTTATGAGCTGCTCCCGGCAGCGGCAGCCAGGAAAATCATGCAACGCGATGCAAGCGCTATCCTCCTGCTAAATACCGGTGAACCGACGGTTGCGGGAGAGGATGACCCCTACGCGGCATACCAGATCCCCGATGACCTGATGTGGTAGTTCCAGCAGCGGTCAAGGTTCCTGGCCAGCACGACCCGCGCGGTTAGCCTATTCCAGGCTCTGCTGTCCGGTGCCCGTGGGTGTTCCGCGTCGCTGGATGCCGCTCTGGCCCATGTCCGGTCTTGAACTGTTGTTGATCGCCGTCGGCAGGGGTTCCAGCTGGCCCGAGCCCCACTGATGCTGCGGCATGTCCGCCAGCATGTCGTCGACATCCACCAGGGAGACGAAGCCCGCGAATGGCTGGATGGCCTGTCCGCCACCGGCGTCACTGCTCCAGCGGGCAAAGCTGGTAGCGGTAACCTGGTGCTGCCGATCGAGGGTGACCAGCAGGAACTCACCGTGCATGTGGGCATCGCCCCAGTCCACTGACGCGAGGTCAGCGCCCAGGAAGCCCAGGCTCATACCGATGGTGTCCTCGCGAATTTGCCAGTACTCCCAGGCCAGCACATAACCGTCACCCACTGCTGACAAGCGAGCCGGCGGACCCAGCCGCGCCAGCACGTCGGTCAGTGTCAGGGTCTGGCCCTTGTCCGACAGGGCGTCGGGAGAGACCCGGGTGCCCAACTCGTAGCGCCACTGGGTGCAACCGGATAGCAGCAGAAGTCCCAGCAAAAGAACCAGAGCTACCGCAGCATCGGCGCGGCGCTCAGGCATCCGCCGCGTCATCGATCCGGGTGGCAAAGTCGGTCAGGATATCGTTCTCGTCGAAAAACAGCACCGCCCGGTCATAGTCAGTGTCGATTTTCATGCGGTTATAGACGATCAGGATCACACCCTCGCCTTTGGAGCGCTCAAAGAGGTAGTACAACACTGTCTCATCTTCCATAGAGATCACCTGGGAGGGTGGCCCCAGCAGTCTCAGCACTTCCTTGCGGGTGGTCTCCCCCCTGACCAGCCTGTCGGTGATGCTATCCTGCCACGTCACCTCTACGCCGCGCCTGTTCTCGTATTGGGCACACCCGCCCAGGAGGCCAGTGAAAACTACGGCGATCAGGCCGGTCACAAAGTGTCTGTTCAAGGTGATGCTCCAGGTTGAAAGTTGCAGGGCAGAATATGCCATCCCCTGCAGCACTGGCACAAGGGCCGGGCCCCTTGCCTGTACAAATGCTGGGCGCGGCGCGGGCGCAGGGCCTGCTCCGCTCAACGGGCATAAAAAAAGCCGGTGCCTTGCGGCACCAGCTTTGGTTTTTCAGGTCGCAAACAGCGCCCTGCGGGTAAGCAGGGCACTATCGACGATCCTTAGATTGCGACGATATTTTCTGCCTGTGGGCCTTTCTGGCCCTGAGTGACAGTAAATTCAACGCGCTGGCCTTCGGCCAGGGTCTTGAAGCCTGAGCCTGAGATAGCGCTAAAGTGTGCAAAAACGTCCGGGCCGTTTTCTTGAGCGATAAAGCCGAAGCCTTTTGATTCGTTAAACCACTTAACGGTGCCGGTTACGGTGTTAGCCATTGTAATATCCTATATATATGCAAAAAAATCACGCCTTTGGGTAAAGGCATTGGCGCTGGAACAAGGGCTTTTTATTTAAAGACTTCAGAACGAGGTAATACAGCGGAACTTCGAAATGGGGAAAATAAATATCAGTCATGCTTCCAAGCTGGCGCCACTATATACCCAATCCGTTCGCTGTCAAGGCTTATTTTCGCAGCCTATTTTCGCAGGGCCTGCCGGGGCTTTTTATTCGGCCACTGAAATCGTAAACTCCCGGCGCTCGTCACACCCGCTACCCGGTGCCGTCATATGCACAGACAACGCCGCTGCTTGCCCGAAAAGGAGAACCCAGGCCAATGATCCAGAAATATCTGCTGACACTGTTGCTCCTGCTGGCAGGTTCCGCGGCGATGGCCGCCGGGGAGTTGCGTGTCGGCGTCAGCCCCGACTACCCCCCCCTGGTTTTCAGCTCGGATGGCCAGGTACTCGGGATCGAGGCCGACAATGCTCGCGCTGTGGGCGAGATCATCGGGCGCAGGGCCCGCATTTCGGTCATGCCCTTCCAGAAGCTGGTGCCCGCGCTCCTGGCCGGTGAGATAGACGTCATCATGTCAGGATTCAGTGTAACGGCGGAGCGCAGCGCGCAGGTGCTGTTTACCGATTCCTTCATGCGGGTGGGACAGATGTCTATCCTGCATCGCGACAAGATCGCCAGTTTTGCCCAGCCCTGGGCAATATACCGTCCCGGTGTCCGGGTCGGGGTTGAGCCGGACACCACGGGTGCGAGGTTTGCCGAGCGAGAGCTGAAGGATGCGAAACTGAAGTATTACCAGGACTCCGCCGCGGCGTTCGCGGGCCTGCGCGGCGACCAGATCGATCTGTATATACATGACGCCCCCACCAGCTGGCAGCTTGCCACCAACCAGGACAACGCGGACCTGATAAGCCTGTACACACCCCTGACTGAGGAAATGCTGGCCTGGGCCGTGCGCCCCGGCGATACCGAGCTGGCGCTTGAGCTCAACCGGGCACTGGCGGAAATGAAAGCAAACGGCACCTTGCAGTACATCCTCAACCGCTGGATACCCGTGCGGGTCGAAGTGCGCTGAGCATTGGTAACCCGCTTTAGGGTTGCTGTGGCCGGGGGCGCCTCAGCCCTGCTCGTTGACCCCCGGGAAGTTGTACTCGTGGCCCCAGAGGTCGCCCTCGGTGGAGACCGAGGGCGTGTAGCGGCCCCAATCCTCCACCTGCAGCCCGTCGTAGCCGTACTCGAAGGCGATTCCACCGGGCCCCAGCACGTAGAATGAGCACATATTGTCATTGACGTGCCGCCCCAGGCTGGCGATGACCGGGTGGCCAGCCCGCCTGGCACGATCCAGCGCCATGCCCACCTGGTCAAGGGTCTCAACCTCCACCATCACGTGCACCACACCCACCGGGTGAGGCTGGTCGTACAGGGCCAATGAGTGCTGGCGCGGGTTGTCCGCATGCATGAAAACCACCTGTGACGGGGGCGTGCGCAGATGCAGGGTGTCGCAGACCGACAGGCCGATAAGATCCGTGTAGAAGGCAGTGGTCTGTTCGATCGCCGGCGCGGGAATCACCGCGTGGCCGAAACCCATGTCAGCGCCGGCGCTGCCGCGGGTGACGAAGCGGGGGACACCCACCGGTGAATTGAACGGCCGATAATCGAGCTTGCGCCCGTGATACAGCTCCACCGTATTGCCTGACGGGTCCCGTACGCTGACGAAGCGGCTGACACAGCGGCGAGCGGCCTCGACCGGCGTGGCTTCGGTCAGGGCGTGCCCGGCCGCCGCCAGGCGGTCACAGCTGGCCTGCCACTCCCCGGCATTGCGGGCTTCCAGGCCGATGGCCAGCAGGCGGTCCTGCTCACCCGTTTCCAGCATGAAACGGAAGGGATGCTGGTCCATGCGCAGGAAGCGGGCGCCGCCGCTGTCGTCCAGGGCCGCATCCATCAGGCCCAGCACCCCGGTGCCGAACTCCATCAGGGCGTGGCTGTCCCTGCTTTCAATTCTCAAATACCCGATGGCGGCGACGGTCATGGCTTACTCCCTGGGTTGCGGTGGCGGTTGGCGTGCCCCGGCGGGCAGCGAGGCGGGCATTATCAGGCATTTTCGCCGGCGCGACAGCAGCGCAGCGCAATTGCCGGGCCGCTGGTTCAAGTAAGGCGACCTGCCGGGGCCGCAGCGGTGAGTCTCCCGGATGGGCGCCACAGTGACGAGACCCGACCGCTCAGCGCTTTATGATCAGAAAAGTCACTGTGGTGTGATGCATTGGGTCATTGAGCGATGCCGGCCAGTGGTCGATACTCAACGCGCTGTCAGTAAACCCGAACATTCAACCAGGTTCGCCGCGCTGGCCGGCCCTGTTCTGGCCGGCGCGCAGCAATCCACAGGAGTCTATCGCGCATGGCGCAGCCCGACGTTCTCAGCCAGGCCTTCGAGCTGGGCTTCACCTACACCCGTTCCACCGGCCCGGTGGTGGGCCGGTTCCTCACTGGCCTGCGGGACCGCCGCATTTTTGGGATCCGCGCCAGTGATGGCAGGGTCATCGTGCCGCCGATGGAATACGATCCCAACACTGCCGCAGCTCTAGACGAGTTTGTCGAGGTGGGCCAGCAGGGAACCATCCGCAGCTGGTGCTGGGTCAAGCGGCCCCGGGCCGCCCACCCCCTGCAACAGCCCTTCGCCTGGGCGATGATCCAGCTCGATGGTGCCGATGTGCCGATGATTCACTGTGTCGCGGCCGCTGCCGAAGATGAGCTCGCAACCGGTGCGCGGGTGCAGGTCAGATGGGCGGACGAGCCCCGCGGCTTTATCACCGATATCTGCTGTTTCGAATTGGTGGACCGTAAAACAGCAGCCGAGGGTGCAACCAGGCCGGCGGTGTCGGCGCACGACGACAGCCCGGTCACCCGCATCGACGCGCCCATCTACCTGCAGTACAACTTCACCGCGGGGCGGGCGCCGGCCCGCTTCCTCGGCCGCATCAAGGAAGGCGTACTGTCCGGCCAGCGCTGCCCGCGCTGCGCCAACGTGTATATCCCGCCCCGGGGTTCCTGCCCCGCCTGCGGCGTGGCCACCGAGGAGGAAGTGGTACTGCCCGACAAGGCAACCGTGCAGTCCTTTACCATTGTCGCCATCCCGATACCCAACAATCCTATCAAGCCGCCGTTCGTGATTGCCAACCTGGTGCTGGACGGGGCCAATATTTCATTTATCCACCTGCTGAGCGAGTGCGAGAACAGCGAAGTCCATATTGGCCAGCGGGTGCAGGCGGTGTGGAAACCGCAGGCAGAATGGGGCTACGCCATGGACAACATTCGCTATTTCAAGCCCATCGGTGAGCCCGATGTGCCGGTCGCCATGATTGGCAAACTTCCCGTCACCGGCTGGGAGGGCTGACATTATGAAAGAAATTGCAATCGTTGCCTTCAGCCAGTCCGACTGCCTGGCCCGGGCCGGGGCCGCCAACGAGGTCGAACTCATCATGCCCCAGTTGCGCGCCGTGTTCGACCAGGTAGGGCTCAACAATGCCCAGGATGTCGACTTCGTCTGCTCCGGCAGTTGTGACTACCTGCAGGGCGCCGCATTCGCCTTTGTCGCCGGTGTCGATGCCCTGGGGGCCGTGCCCCCCATCAAGGAGTCCCACGTGGAGATGGATGCGGCCTGGGCGCTGTATGAGTCCATCCTGAAAATCCGTATGGGCCAGGCCGAATCGGCGCTCATCTATGGCTTTGCCAAGGCCTCATCCGGTGAACTCCCCATTGTGCTGTCCCAGCAGCTCGATCCCTATTATCTCGCGCCTCTGTGGGTCGACAGCGTATCCCTCGCGGCCATGCAGGCCCGCCAGTTGCTGGAGCGCGGCCTGGCCAGCGAACGCGCGATGGCGGAGGTGGTGGTGCGCTCGCGGCGCCACGCGCTCGCCAATCCCCACGCCCAGCTCAGTGGAGACGTGTCAGTGGAAGAGTTGCTGGCGGCCGAGACCTTTGTTGCGCCCCTGCGCGAGTCAGACTGCGCGCCAGTCGCGGATGGCGCGGCGGCGATGATCATCTGCACCGTGGAGAAGGCCCGGGCCTGGGGCGTGCCGTACGCCCGCATCACTGGTATCGATCATCGTATCGAAACTCACAACCTGGGCATGCGCGACCTGACAGATTCCGTTTCCACCCGCCAGGCCGCGGATGCGGCCGGTATGAAGCGCGGACCGGTGCAGGTGGCGGAACTCTACGCCCCCTTCAGTCACCAGGAAATCATCCTCTGCCGTGCCCTGGGGCTGGGCGATGAGACGGTGATCAATCCCAGCGGCGGGGTCATGGCGGGGAACCTGATGATGGCATCGGGCCTGGCGCGCATGGGCGAGGTGTTCAGGCGAATCGCCTCCGGCGAGATTAGCCGGGGTATAGCCCATGCCACCTCGGGCCCGTGCCTGCAACACAACCTGGTAGCAGTATTGGAGAGCGCCTGATGGCTACACTGGCAGCGGTGGTCGGCATTGGCCAGACCCATTACAAGACCCGGCGCGGTGACGTTTCCATTGCCGGCCTGGTGCGCGAGGCGGCCGTGAATGCGCTCGATGATGCGGGCCTGGGCTGGGACGATATCGACGCGGTGATCGTCGGCAAGGCGCCGGATATGTTCGAGGGCGTGATCATGCCCGAGATTTATCTGACCGACGCCCTGGGCTGCAATGGCAAGCCGATGATGCGGGTGCATACCGCCGGCTCCGTGGGCGGTTCCACGGCGCTGGTGGCGGCGTCCCATGTGCAGAGCGGGATGTTTCGGCGGGTGCTGACCGTCACTTTCGAAAAACAATCCGAATCAAACGCCATGTGGGCACTGTCCACGCCGCAGCCGTTCTCGGTGCACCTGAATGCCGGCGCCGGCGGCTATTTCGCGCCCATCATTCGTGAATATATGCGCCGATCCGGGGCGCCCTATGACGTGGGCATCAAAGTGGCGGTGAAGGATCGCCTGCACGGGGCCCGCAACCCCCTGGCCCACCTGCAGCTGCCGAATATCACCATGAAGGAAGTCGAGGAATCGATGATGTTGTGGGACCCGATCCGCTTCCTCGAGGCCTGCCCGTCTTCCGATGGCGCCTGCGCCATGGTGATCGTCGCCGAAGACCTGGCGGCACGGTCACCCAAGCCCCCGGCGTGGATCCGCGGGGGCGCCATGCGTTCGGAGCCCACCATGTACGCGGGCAGGGAGGAAGTAAGTCCGCAGGCCGGGCGCGATTGCGCGGCGGATGTGTATCGCCAGGCCGGGATCACCAACCCCCGCAAGGACCTGGACTGCGCCGAGATCTACGTGCCGTTCAGCTGGTACGAGCCCATGTGGTTGGAAAACCTGGGTTTTGCCGCGGAGGGAGAGGGCTGGAAGCTCACCATGTCGGGCGCAACCTCGCTGGATGAGGGCGGGGATATTCCCTGGAACTGCTCTGGCGGCGTGTTATCTTCCAATCCCATCGGCGCTTCCGGCATGATCCGTTTCGCCGAGGCGGCGCGCCAGGTGCGCGGCGACGCAGGTGCCCACCAGGTCGAGGGCGCAAGGCTCGCCATGGGCCATGCCTACGGCGGAGGCGCCCAGTTTTTTGCCATGTGGGTGGTGGGCGCGGACAAACCCTGATTTTACGAGGATCGCTGCTATGACAAAGCATTTCAATATTGCCGACATGTACGAGATGGTGGCGGACAAGGTGCCGGCCCGGGATGCCCTGGTCTGCGGCGAGCGACGGGCGACCTATGCGGCGCTGGAGCAGCGCGCGAACCAGCTCGCGCACTTCCTCGCCGGGCGCGGGGTAGGGCCGGGCGACCATGTCGGGCTGTATCTTTACAACTGCAATGAATACCTCGAAGCGATGCTGGCCTGCTTCAAATTGCGGGCCGTGCCGATCAACGTCAACTACCGCTATGTCGAGGAAGAGCTGCTTTACATCTTCACCAACTCCGACATGGTGGCCTGCATCCACAACGAGGAATTTTCCCAGCATATCGCCACGATAAAGTCCGGTGCGCCAAAACTGGTCACCTTCGTTCATGTTCTTGATGGCAGTGGCCGCGATGCCGCGGCGATCGGTTCCGTAGAGTACGAGCGTGCGCTAGCCGGCCAAAGCGCAGCGCGGGATTTCTCAGAGCGCTCTGACGACGACCTGTTTATCCTCTATACCGGTGGCACCACCGGGATGCCCAAGGGCGTGATGTGGCCTCACAAGAGTGTATTTTTCGCGGCCATGGGCGGCGGGGGCTGGTTTCACCCGGACGGCGCTATCACCTCCCCGGAGCAGATAGCGGACCGGGTGGGGGACTTCGCCATCGTCGGCATGGCACTGGCGCCATTGATGCATGGCGCGTGCTGGTGGTATGCGTGTATCCAGCTCCTGGCGGGCAACACGGTGGTACTCAATCCCTCCCGATCCCTGGTAGGGGAGGAGGTGTGGGATATCGTTGCCCGGGAGAAGGTCAACGCCGTCACTATTGTCGGTGATGCCATGGCAGTGCCCCTGCTGGATGCGCTGGATGCGAATCCCGGGCGCTGGGACCTGAGCTCGGTTTTCAGCGTGGGCTCCGGTGGCGCGGTGTTTTCCGTCAGCAAGCAGGAGGAATTTCGCCGCCACTTCCCCAACGTGTTCATCACCAACTCTTTCGGCTCCTCCGAGAGCGGCAACATGGGTATGGATGGCGGCGGCAACAAGGGGCAGGGCCTGGGCAATGTCAGCAAGAGCGAGTTCATGTCAGTGATTTCCGATACCGAGGGTGAGCCCCATCGCCATGTTGCCCCCGGTGAGATGGGTATTTTCGCCCGCAGCGGCTACATCCCGGTGGGCTATTACAACGACCCCGTAAAGACCGCGAAGACCATCGTCGAGGTGGACGGCAAATCCTGGTTGCTCACCGGCGACGAGGCCCTGCTGGAGGAGAACAACAGCATCACTGTTTTCGGCCGCGGCTCGAACTGTATCAACACCGGTGGCGAGAAAGTGTTTCCGGAAGAAGTCGAGCAGGCGCTCAAGGCCAACCCCGGTATTTTTGACTGCCTGGTGGTAGGCGTTCCGGACGAGCGTTTCGGCAGCAGGGTGGCGGCAGTCGTCTGCCCCCGCGGCGACGCGCAGCTCACCCTGGCCGCGGTGCAGGAAGACGCCCGCAAGCATATTGCCGGTTATAAAGTCCCCCGGGAGCTGCACCTGGTGGCGGAGGTGCCGCGGGCTCCCAGTGGCAAGCCGGCCTATCCCAGGGCGTTGGCAATCGCACTGGCGGGTGAGCACCAGGCAGGTACGGCATGAGAGAACTGGATATCAGTACCCGCAACTGTATTGTCCAGCAGGACGGCCATGTCCTGATTGTCACCCTCAACCGGCCGGAGGCGAAGAATGCCTTCAGCCCGGAAATGTTGCTGGGCATGTACAAGGCCTGGCGCCTGCTGGACGAGGACGACGGCTTGTACTGCGCGATTCTCACCGCCAATGGCGACACCTTCTGCGCGGGCATGGATCTGAAGGCCGGGGCGGAAGGGCAGCAGCGCTCCACCGAGGAATTCATGGAGCTGATGGGCCGGGTGCCGAACGTGCACTGGCAGGCGCTGCTGCGCGACAACCGGCCGAACAAGCCGCTGATCCTGGCCGTCGAGGGTTATGCCCTGGCCGGCGGCACGGAAATCCTGCAGGGCACCGATATCCGTGTCGCGGCGGACAACGCGGTCTTCGGCGTTACCGAGGTGGCCCGGGGCCTGTATCCGATGTCGGGCTCCACGATGCGCCTGCGGCGACAGATTCCCTACTGCCTGGCTGCGGAGATGTTGCTGTGCGGCGAACATATCAGCGCCCAGCGGGCGCTGGAGTTTGGCCTGGTCAACCAGCTGGTGCCCGCGGGCCAGACCCTGGCCGCGGCGCGCGAGTATCGCGGCGAAAATCTGTGCCAACGGGCCGCTGGCGGTGCGGGCTGTCACCCGCTCCCTGCGGGAGCACCAGGAGTGCATGGCGGAAGCCGATGCCATGCTGGCGTCGGATGAACTGGCGGGTCCGGTGTTCGCTTCGGCCGATGCGCGTGAAGGTATGCGCGCGTTCAAGGAAAAACGCCAGGCCTTGTTTACTGGTAAATAGGTTACCGGTAAATAGCTTGTCGGCAACCAGCCAACCGGGTGGCAATGGCGCAGTTCCTTACGCATAATGCCATCGGTTCTTTTCACGAGTAAACCATATGAGCGAGCAAGCCAGGGTATTTGAGCAAGTCGTGCGCGGGCGTCGATCCCTGCGCGCCTTCCTGCCGCATCCTGTGAACACTGCAACCCTGGCAGCAGGTGTTTGAGGTCGCCCAGCGGGCGCCCAGCAACTGCAACACCCAGCCCTGGGTCACCCACGTCGTCTCCGGCGCCAGCCTGCGGCACCTCAGCGAGGAAATGCCGCGGCGTTTCATGGCGGGCGAGATGAGCCTGGACTTTCCCTATGACGGCGTCTACCAGGGCGTGTACAAGGAGCGCCAGTACGCCTCCGCCCAGGCGCTGTACGATGCCGCGAATATAGAGCGATCGGACAAGGTGCGCCGGCAGGAACAGTTCATGCGCAATTTCAGTTTCTTCGATGCACCCCACGCCGCCTTCCTGTTCCTGCAGGAACCCTTCGGGCTGCGCGAGGCGGCGGACCTCGGCATGTACGCGCAGACCCTGATGCTGGCCATGACCGCCCATGGCCTCGGCAGCTGCCCCCAGACCGCGCTGAGTTTCGAGGCCGATTTCGTCCGGGAAGCGCTGGGCATAGAGCCGCAATACAAGGTGCTGTTCGGCATTTCCTTCGGCTATCCGGACCCGGACGCGCCCGTCAACCGCTGCGCGACGGACCGGGCCGCGCTGGCGGAACTGCGTGCACTTTCACCCCTGAAGACGAAGCGCCGGACGATATGAGCGAATTTCTGCTTGCCGAAAACCGCGACGGTGTGCTGGTTCTCACCCTGAATCGGCCACAGAAGAAAAACGCCATCAACACTGCGATGTGGGTGTCACTGCGGGAGGCGTTTCGGGCTGCTGCCGAGGATTCGCACGTGCGCTGCGTGCTGCTGTGCGGTGCCGGTGAGCATTTCTGCGCGGGCGTTGACCTGGCCAGTTTTACCGAGTCCGCACCCGGCGAGGAACATCCCTTCGAGTCAGCCGCGCGTGCGGTGGTGGAGTTCGACAAGCCGCTGGTAGCAGCGGCCCAGGGCGCGGCCGTCGGCGGCGGCGCGACGGTGCTGTTCCATGCCGACATCGTCTATGTGGGTGAAAGCCTGCGCCTGCGCCTGCCCTTCGCCAGCCTCGGCCTGGTGCCGGAGTGGGGCAGCAGTTATATGTTGCAGGCCAATATCGGCGCCCAGCGGGCCGCCGAGTTGTTCTATACGGCCGAATGGGTGGATGCGGACAAGGCGCTGGCCTATGGTATCGCCGCCGCGGTGCTGCCCGACCCGGACCTGTTCGCGCACGCCCTGGCCAGGGCACAGGAGATCGCCCGCTGGCCGGTAAACTCCCTGCGGGAGATCAAGCGCAGTCTGCGCCTGCACCACCTGCCCGCTATCGACCTGGCCATAAAGGCCGAGCAGGCGGGCATGCAGCGCCAGGCCGGCTCACCGGAGAACATCGAGGCGATCACCGCGTTCATGGAACGCCGAGCGCCGGATTTCAGCAAGCTTCAGTGACTGCGGAGTTCAGCCCTTCAGGGCTGGACGAAGTCCGTCACTTCGAGATTGAAGCCGGACAGGGCGTTGAAATGCACCGGCGCCGACATCAGGCGCATCTTGCCAATGCCCAGGCGCTTGAGAATCTGCGAGCCGGTGCCGATGACCCGGTAATTCTGGATGCCCTGCGGAGCTGGTCGGGCCGGCCACCCCGGCGGCCTCCGGGAAACTGCAACACTTCCGCCAGTTGTTGCTCGGCGCTGCTATGCTGGCCGATCAGCACCACGGCGCCGGTGCCGTGTCTGCGGCGATGTGCTGCATGGCCCGGCGGTAGGACCAGCCGGTACCGGCGCCCTCGATGCGGGTGCCGAGCACATCCCGCAGGGTGTTGATGGTCTGTACCCGCACCAGGGTTTCGCGCTGCTCGCTGATCTCGCCGCGGGTGAGGGCGTAGTGCACCGTGTCATCGACCAGGTCCAGGAAAGTGTGCAGTTCAAACTCGCCGAATTCGGTGGGCACGGCTTGCTGCTCGCGCAGTTCCACCGACTGTTCGTGCAGCGCGCGGTACTGGATCAGGTCGGCGATGGTGCCCATGCGCAAGTCGTGTTTGGCGGCAAATTCCTCCAGCTGCGGGCGGCGCGCCATGGTGCCGTCCTCGTTCATGATCTCGACGATCAGGGCCGCCGGCTCGAAGCCGGCCATGCGCGCCAGATCGACGCCGGCCTCGGTGTGGCCGGCCCGGCGCAACACGCCGCCGGGTTTGGCTACCAGCGGGAAGATGTGGCCCGGCTGGACGATATCGGCGGGTCCGGCATCGGCGGCCACCGCCTTCAGCACCGTGTGGGCCCGCTGCACCGAACTGATGCCCGGGCCCCTTGCGCTCGGCGGCGTCGATGGACACCGTGAAGTTGGTCTCGTGCTGGGAGCGGTTGTCGCGCACCATCAGCGGCAGCTGCAGGCGCCGGGCCCGCTCTCGGTAATCGGCATGCAGATCAGGCCGCAGGCTTCGCTGGAGAAAAAGGTGATGACTTCCGGCGTCACCGCCTCGGCGGCGATGATCAGGTCGCCCTCGTTTTCCCGGTCCTCGTCATCCATCAGGATGACCATCTTGCCGGCGCGGATATCGTCGAGAATGTCCGGGACACTACTCAGTGCCATGTGGCTGCCTCGGCAGGACGGGCGGGGCTCGGCGGCGCCCCGCCGCCTGGCTAGATTAACTCGATGGCGACCGCTGTGGCTTCGCCGCCGCCGATGCACAGGGCGGCGACACCGCGCTTCTTGCCGTGCTTTTGCAGGGCGTACATCAGGGTGACGATGATCCGCGAGCCGGTGGAGCCGATGGGGTGGCCCTGGGCGCAGGCGCCGCCGTGGACGTTGACCCTGGCGTGGTCCAGGCCCAGATCCTGCATGGCCAGCATGGTGACCATCGCGAAGGCCTCATTGATCTCGAACAGGTCGACGTCGTGCGCGCTCCAGCCGGTTTTGTCAAACAGCTTGCGGATGGCGCCGATCGGCGCGATGGTGAACTCGCGGGCTCCTGGCTGTGGCGCGCGTGGGCGAGGATGCGCGCCATGGGTTTGAGGCCGCGGGCCTGCGCCTCCGCTTCGCTCATCAGCACCAGTGCGCTGGCGCCGTCGGAGATCGAGCTGGAGTTGGCGGCGGTGATCGTGCCGTCCTTGCCGAACGCAGGGCGCAGGCCGGGAATTTTCTCGATGGCGGCCTTGTGCGGCTGTTCGTCATCGCTGACCACCGATTCACCCTTGCGTGTGTTCACCGTGACCGGCGCGATCTCCGCGCTGCAGCGAGCCGTCGTCGATGGCGCGCTTGGCCCGGGTCAGCGACTCGATGGCGAAGGCGTCCATCTGCTCGCGGGTGATGCCGCGCTGGTCGGCCGTCTCCTGGGCGAAGCTGCCCATGGCGCGGCCGGTGTAGGCGTCTTCCAGGCCGTCGGTGAACATATGGTCGCAGGCGGGTTTGTGGCCGGAGCCGATACCGCCGCGCGCGCCGGCAACAGGTGCGGGGCATTGCTCATGCTTTCCATGCCGCCGGCGACCACCATGCGTGTTGGTGCCCGCGACGATGCTGTCGTAGCCGAAGATCGCGGCCTGCATGCCGCTGCCGCAGGCCTTGTTGACCGTGACCGCACCGGCGGACTTGGGAATGCCGGCGCCGATGGCGGCCTGGCGCGCGGGGCACTGCTTGAGTCCAGCGGGCAGTACACAGCCCATGAATACCTCGTCGACATCGGCCGCATCGATACCGCTGCGGGAGAGCGCTGCGGCGATGGCCGTGCTGGCGAGCGCAGGTGCCGCTACGGCGGAAAGGCTGCCCAGCAGGCCGCCCATGGGGGTGCGGGCGCCATCGACGATAACAACGGAGGTATTGCTCATGGTTCGCTTACCTTCAGGTGTGAACGCAAGTTGCCCCGAACCGCCGTGGTTCGGGATGCCTCAAAAACCGGGCCGCCATTTAGCCACAGGCCCTGCCCATACTCAAGCGCGCGGGGCGGGGGCGGGGTCGAACAGTTTGCCCCGGACCGCCTCCCGGTAGCGCAGCGGGCTCACACCGCAGTGGCGGCGGAACAGCTGGGAGAAATAGCTGGCATCCTGCAGGCCCAGCTGCCAGGCGATTTCCGCGATCCCGAGGTTACTGTGTCGCAGCAATTCCTTGGCATGGTTGATGCGCAGGCGCTGCAGGTAGGACTGGGGGCTCAATCCGGTGGCCTGGCGGAAGCGGCGGTTGAGGGTGCGCGTGGGCAGGCGCAGGTGGGAGGCGAGCGCTGCCATGCTGACGCTGTCGCCCAGGTGTTCCTGCAACCACTGCTGGGCTTCGATGATGGTTTCGTCGTGATGGGAACTGTCGGCCTCGTTCTGGTAGGCCGCGGCGCGAAAACTGCGGCGGATTTCCGGCGAAAACTGGTTCTCGACCGCCCTGGCGATGCGGCTGCCAAACCACTCCTCGGCGATATGTACCATCAGGTCGGCGATGGAGTTGACGCTGCCGACGCAGTAGATATTGTCCGCTCTGGGTGATCAGGTGGCGGGTTTTGAGCTGGACCTCGGGGTAGCGGCGGGCGAACTGGTCGAAGTAGTTCCAGTGGGTGGTCGCCGGCTGCCCGTCCAGCAGTCCCGCCTCCGCCAGCAGGCAGCTGCCGGTGCCCACGCTGCAGATGCGGGTGCCCGCCCCGGCGAACCGGCGCAGCATCTCCTGCCAGTTTCGCATGGCGGCTATGGTGGGCAGGGGGTTGCGCCAGATGGCCGGCAGCAGCAGCAGGTCCAGCGCCGGCAGCTCGCTGAACGTTGTGTCCGGCTGCAGGGTCAGCCCGCTGGCCAGGGTCATCAGGCCCGCTTCGGGTGCGGCGAGCAGCGTGCGTACCTGCGGCCCGGAACGGGATTTCACGCTCGCCATCTGGCTGGCGGCCTGCAGGATTTCCATCGGCAGGGTGACGCTGGTGGCGAGGGCCTGGGGGTACAGCAGGGCGGCGACGGTATACATGAGCGACTGCTCTGGAGAGACATTCTGTCCAAAATACCATATATAGTGACTGAATAACTATAGTTGTATGTAGCGCCCGACCCTAGACTGAGGTCAGGTGTCAGCAGCGACAGGGCAGAGCGAGAATGGGCAGGCAGCGGTTACCGGTGATCGTGGGGTTTGGCGGCGTCAGCGGCGCCGGGCGCAGCTCGGGGCACCATGCCTATTCGCGCATGGTCTATTCGGCCCTGTCCGGGCAGCAGCGCCAGCGCACACTGGCATCCCTGGCGGCGCTGATGGGCCCCGATGCCGGCGCCAACGGCGACCCCGAACAGTACATTCTCGACCACACCCTGATCAGGCGCATCGAGCCGAATCACTTCGATGTCGATGCGGTTGACTGGAACCAGCGCTTCCCGACCCAGAGCAACGGCCAGCCGGTCAGTTTCGATATCGACCGCAAGAACCTGCCGGAAGTCATTCCCCCGGACTGGGTGGTCACCCCCTCCACGGTGACGCACGTCAACGTGACGATCGTCGGCCAGCAGGAGTTCCTGCTGCCCACCCACCGCGAATTCGAGGTGAAGGCGGCGGGGCAGCTGCCCACCGGTTTCGATCCCGGCACGCTGTACCCCTCGCGCAATCATCCGCGCGGCCTGCAGATGACGGTCTACGCGGCCTCGGACGCGCTGGGCAGTATCGGGCTCGACTGGGAGACGGTGCGCCGCCATGTCGCCGTCGACCAGATCAGTGTCTATGCCGGCAGCGCCATGGGCCAGCTCGACGGCGCCGGCACCGGCGGCATGCTCAAGGCGCGCTACCTGGGGCAGCGGGTGACCGCCAAGTTCTGTCCCCTGGGTTTTGCCGAAATGCCGGCGGATTTCATCAATGCCTATGTGCTGGGCAGCCTGGGCAGCACCGGCGCCAGCCTCGGTGCCTGCGCCTCCTTTCTCTACAACCTGCGCCTCGGCATCGAGGATATTCGCCAGGGGCGGGCCAGGGTGGTTTTCGTCGGGGCCGCGGAAGCGCCGATTACGCCGGAGATCATGGAGGGCTACGCGGCCATGGGCGCGCTGGCGACCGACAAGGGCCTGCGCCAGCTCGATGGCATCGCCGACGAGCGGGAGCCCGATCATCGCCGCGCCTGTCGCCCTTTCGCCGAGAACTGCGGCTTCACCATCGCCGAGTCCGCCCAGATGGTGGTGCTGTTCGACGACGAACTGGCGATGGAGCTGGGAGCCACGGTACTGGGCGCCGCCACCGATGTGTTCGTCAACGCCGACGGCTACAAGAAGTCCATTTCCGGGCCGGGCGTCGGCAACTACATCACCATGGCCAAGGCGCTCGCCGCCGCCCGGGCGATGGTGGGGGAGAAGGCGCTGCGCGAGGGCGGCCTGGTACTGGCCCACGGCACCGGCACCCCGCAGAACCGCATCACCGAATCGGCGATACTCAGCCGCATGGCCGCCGCGTTCGGAATCGACAGCTGGCCGGTGGTGGCGGTGAAGTGCTACCTCGGCCACTCCATCGGCGCCGCCGCCGGCGACCAGCTCGCCGCTGTGCTCGGTATCTGGCAGCGCGGCATCCTGCCGGGCATCACGACCATTGACGGGATCGCGGCCGATGTCCGCCAGCAGCACCTCTCATTCAGCCGGGTTCACCGGGAGCTGGATCCTGGCGAGCAGCAGTATGCCATCATCAATTCCAAGGGCTTCGGCGGTAACAACGCCTCCGCCACCCTGTTGAGCCCGGGGCTGACCAGCCAGATGCTGCAACGGCGCTACTCGAAGGCAGACTGGCGGGCCTGGCAGGGAGCCAATGAGGCGGTGCGGGAACGGCAGCAGTCCTACGATGACGGCATGATCGCGGGCACCATCAACCCCGTCTACAGGTTCGACCACGGCGTGCTGGGGGATAGCGATGTGGAGATAGCCGCCGACCGGATCAGCGTCGGTGGCAACGTGGTGGAACTGGGGATGGTCTCGGCCTACGCCGATATGTTGGCCGGCACCTGATCATCCCCGCGCAGGCTCAGCTCAGCAGCGGCCTGATGGTCTGCAGCACGGCCTTGAAGCACTTGGGGCTGCCGGCGACGATGTTGCCGGACGTGAGGAAGTTTTCGGAACTGTCGATGTCCGCTACCAGTCCGCCGGCCTCGCGAATCAGCAGGGCGCCCGCCGCCATGTCCCAGGGGGCCAGCCCGATCTCCCAGAACGCGTCCAGCCGCCCCGCGGCCACGTAGGCCAGGTCCAGCGATGCGGCGCCAGCGCGGCGGATACCCGCGCATTGTCCCGCCAGGATTTCGATAGTCTTGCTGTAGGCTTCCAGCTTGTCGTCGCAGTGGTCCTTGAAGGGAATGCCGGTGCCGAGCAGGGCGCCCTCCAGGGAGGGCCGCTGGCTCACCCGCATCCGGCGCCCATTCAGCTGCGCCCCGCGGCCCCTGGATGCGGTAAATTCCTCGTGGCGCACGGGATCGACAATCACCGCGTGCTCCAGTTTGCCCTTGTGCAGGCAGGCGATGGACACCGCGTAGTGGGGAATGCCGCGCAGGAAGTTGGTGGTGCCGTCGAGGGGGTCGATCACCCAGCGGTAAGGGGCGTCCTCGCTGCCGGTGAGGCCGGTTTCCTCCCCGAGGATGGCGTGCTCGGGGTAGGCCTTGTGCAGGTGATAGATAATTTCCTTCTCGGCGGCGACATCGACATCGGATACGAAGTTGTTGATGCCCTTGGACCTGACTTCGAAACGCTCGAGATCATCAGAGGCGCGCACGATGTTCTCACCGGCCTTGCGGGCGGCGCGCAGCGCTATCGTGATCATCGGTTCCATGCTGTTGTCCTGGCTGGCGGAAGGCGCGCGATTATAGCAGCATCGTTCGGGCGCAGTAAGGTTGCTTGTCTTGCTTTGTTTGATGGCGTGTCTTGTGTTTATGCAGCCGTTATCCTGCTTGCGGCGTGTCCCGAGGGGGACTATCCCATGGCCGTCACGTCGAGAGTAAGCACGACAATGATTGCGTTCTCATCATAGTGTACCCAAAGCGCGCCGCTTACTGCCCTGCAACGATACTGCTATAATTCCGCGCCCTGACGCGCCCACGGGCAAGCATGAACCTCGACAACATCCGCATCGTACTGGTCAACACCACTCACCCGGGCAACATCGGCGGTGTCGCGCGCGCCATGAAAAACATGGGATTGACGCGCTTGTACCTGGTCGCGCCGGAAAAATTCCCGGATGAGCAGGCCGTATGGCGCGCGGCGGCGGCCGGCGACCTGCTCGATAGCGCGGTGATCACCGCCTCGGTTGAAGAAGCCATCGGCGACTGCCAGTTCGTGGTCGGGACCAGCGCCCGGGAGCGCCGCATACCCTGGCCCCTGCTGGACCCCCGGCAATGCGCGGCCCGAATCGGCGCGGTATGCGGCCGGGAGCAGGTTGCGATCATGTTCGGTCGCGAGGATCGCGGCCTCACCAACGAGGAGTTGCAGCTGTGCAACCTGCACCTGCATATACCCACGTCCGCCGCCTACAGCTCCCTCAACCTGGCGATGGCCGTGCAGATCGTCTGTTACGAGCTGCGGATGCTGCTACTACAGGACCAGCTGCCCGCGAGCGAAGACGAGCAGTGGGACACCCCTTTTTGCACGCTGGAAAACCTGGAGCGGTTTTACCTGCACCTGGAGCAGACCCTCACCGCGATCGAGTTCCTTGACCCGGCGGCACCCCGCCAGCTGATGGCGCGCCTGCGGCGTCTCTATGGACGGGTGCGGCTGGACGAGATGGAGTTGAATATCCTGCGCGGCATACTCACCGAGACCCAGAAGTGGGTCGAGCGCGGGCGCCGCGTCGAAACCGCCGCCGGCTCGAAGGAGTGAGCGCGTAATGTCCGGGCCAATTTACCTCGATTACCTGGCGACGACCCCGGTGGATCCCCGGGTGGCGGAGAAAATGGCGCAGTGCCTGTGCATCGACGGCAATTTCGGCAATCCCGCCTCCCGCTCCCACATCTATGGCTGGAAAGCGGAGGAGGCGGTGGAGAATGCCCGCCGCCAGCTGGCGCAGCTGCTCAACTGCGACCCGCGGGAAATCGTCTGGACCTCGGGGGCCACCGAGTCCGACAACCTGGCGCTGAAAGGCGTGGCGCATTTTCACCGCGATCGTGGGCGTCACATTGTTACTTCGAGCATCGAGCACAGCGCGGTGCTCGACAGCTGCATGCAGCTGGAGCGCGAGGGATTCGAGGTGAGCTACCTCAGGCCTGGCCGCGATGGCCTGGTGCCGCCCGAAGCGGTGGCGGCTGCCCTGCGTCCCGACACCCTGTTGGTCAGTATCATGCATGCCAACAACGAGCTTGGTACCGTCAATGACATCGCGGCGATAGGCCGCATCACCCGGCAGGCGGGGGTGCTGTTTCATTCCGACGCCGCCCAGAGCGTGGGCAAGCTGCCGATCGACCTGCGCCAGTGGCAGGTCGACCTGCTGTCGCTGTCGGCGCACAAACTGTATGGCCCCAAGGGCGTGGGCGCGCTCTACGTCCGGCGCCAGCCCAAGGTTCTGCTGGAAGCCCAGATGCACGGTGGGGGCCATGAGCGGGGCATGCGCTCCGGCACCCTGGCCACCCACCAGATTGTCGGCCTGGGGGAGGCGGCCCGCATCGCCATGGAGTCCATGCAGGCGGAACAGCTGCGCCTGGGCGCGCTGCGCGCGCAATTCTGGGACGGGATCCGGGACCTGGGCGATATCCACCTCAACGGCCATCCCGAGCAGCGCCTGGCGGGGGCGATCAATATCAGCGTGGCTGGCGTCGAGGGCGAGGCGCTGCTGCTGTCGCTCAAGGAACTGGCCCTCTCCACCGGTTCGGCCTGTACCTCCGCCAGCCTGGAGCCGTCCCACGTGTTGCGCGCCATCGGCCTGCCTGATGCGCTCGCCCACAGCTCCCTGCGCTTCAGTTTCGGCCGCTATACCAGCGCCGCTGATGTCGAGGTCGCGGTGGCGCGCTTGCGCCACGCCGTGGAACAGTTGCGGAAATCCTCACCCTGATCGGGGCAGCGCGGGCCGCTGTAATATTCCGCTATTTCAGTCGCGGTTTTCCAAGTCGCTGATTTAAAAGAGAAACAATCTTCCCGGCGGCGGCGATACAGGGTGAAACCCGGGCCCAAAATCCGTATAATTGCGCGGCTTTTGGCGCTCGGGTAAGCGGCGGCCTTCGAATCGGCGCCCACAACACCCGCGCATACCCGCAACAATCTTACAAGGAGACCACTCATGGCGGTAGAACGCACGCTTTCCATCATCAAACCGGACGCTGTCGGCAAGAACATCGTCGGCAAGATCTACTCGCGCTTCGAGACCAACGGCCTGCGCATAGTGGCCGCGAAGATGCTGCGCCTGAGCGATGAGGTAGCCGGCGGATTCTATGCCGAGCACCGCCAGCGTCCCTTCTTTCCCGACCTGATCCAGTTCATGACCTCAGGGCCAGTGTTCGTGCAGGTACTGGAAGGCGAGGGCGCGGTGGCGAAGAACCGCGAACTGATGGGCGCGACCAACCCCAAGGAGGCAGCCGCGGGAACCATTCGGGCTGATTTTGCCAGCTCCATCGACGCCAACGCGGTGCACGGCTCGGATTCGCCGGAGTCCGCCGCCAGGGAGATCGCCTACTTCTTCGCCGCCAGCGAGATCTGCGAGCGCTAGTCGAGCGCCGCAGCCGCCGAAACGTCGAGCCATGATGCCAGCCAGTGCCAGCGCCGCGCCTGTCCCCAGGGTTAACCTGCTGGGACTTTCGCTGCGCCAGATGGAGCAGTTCTTTCTCGATATTGGCGAGAAGAAGTTCCGTGCGCAGCAGGTGCTGAAGTGGATCCATCACGCGGGCGTTACCGATATAGGTGAAATGTCCAACCTCGGCAGGGTCCTGCGGGAGAAACTGCTGGTTATCGCCGAGGTGAGGCCACCGGAGATTGTCAGCCAGCACGATTCCAGCGACGGCACCCGCAAGTGGATTATCCGGGTGGATGGCGGCGGGCTGATCGAGACCGTGCTGATTCCCGAGGCCGGGCGCGCCACCCTGTGCGTCTCTTCCCAGGTCGGATGCAGCCTGGACTGCAGCTTCTGCTCAACCGGCAAGCAGGGCTTCCAGCGCGACCTGACCGCGGCCGAGATCATCGGCCAGGTCTGGCTGGCCATAAAGTCGTACGATGCCTTCCGCAGCGGCAGCGGCCGTATCGTCACCAACGTGGTGATGATGGGCATGGGCGAGCCGCTGCTCAATTTTGACAATGTGGTCGCGGCCATGGACCTTATGCTCGAGGACCTGGCTTATGGCCTGTCCAAGCGGCGCGTCACCCTGAGCACGTCCGGCGTCGTGCCGGCTTTGGACCGGCTGGCCCAGGTGAGCGAGGTGTCCCTGGCCATCTCCCTGCACGCGCCCAATGACGAATTGCGCAATGAGCTGGTGCCTATCAACCGCAAGTATCCCATCGCCATGTTGCTGCAGAGTGCCCGTAATTACATAGCCGCCCAACGCGACAGCAAGCGGGTGGTGACGGTGGAGTACACGCTGATTGCCGGGGTCAACGACCAGCCGCAGCAGGCCCGGGACCTGGCCGTGCTGCTCCGGGACTTTCCCTGTAAGATCAACCTGATCCCCTTCAATGCGTTCCCCCAGTCCGGTTACCAGCGACCCAGCGGTAACGCGGTGAGCCGGTTCTGGCAGGTGCTGGTGGACGCCGGCTTCGTGGTGACGGTGCGCACAACCCGGGGTGACGACATCGATGCCGCCTGCGGCCAGCTGGTCGGGCAGGTGGTCGATCGCACGCGGCGCAGCGAGCGCCATCGCGCCGCGGCACATGTCCAGGCGATTCAAGTAAGGTAAGGCTGCCATGAGATACAAGCTGAAAAACCTCGCCCTGTCTGCGCTGCTGACCCTGGTGGCGGGTTGTGTCACCACCACCGAGGGTGGCTTTAGCGAGAAGTACTCGCCCGAAAAGGCGTTGCAGGAGCGCGTCGAGCTGGCCCGCCAATACATCGGTGAGGGCAACTGGGAAGCCGCCAAGCGCAACCTCCAGTTGGCGTATGACATCGACCCGAATAGTGCCGATGTCTATGAAGCTTTCGCCCTGGTGTACCAGAGCACCGGCGAGTACGAACTGGCCGAGGAAAATTTTGAGAAGGCGCTGAGCGTCAACCCGAGTTTTTCCCGGGCGCGCAATAATTTCGCCGCCTTCCTTTTTTCCCAGCAGCGCTACAAGGAAGCGGCCAAGCAGCTGGAGATAGTGGTCAAGGATAGTCTCTACAGCGGTCGCCCGCTGGCGTTTGTCAACCTGGGCCTGTGCCGCGTTCAACTGTTTGATCCCGAGGGCGCGGAAGCGGCCTTCGTGCGGGCGCTGGCCATGGATCGCACCAATGCGGTCGCCCTGCTGGAACTGGCCCATTTGCGCTATGACGCCGGTGATCTGGCCAATGCCCGCAAATACTACGGTACCTATCGCAGCGTGGTCCGCCAACAGAGCGCCCGGGGCCTTTGGCTCGGTGTCAGGCTCGCGCGGGAGGCCGGCCAGCTGAATGAGGAGAGCAGCTACGCGCTGGCATTGAAGAACCTCTACCCTGATTCGGTGGAATACGAGGCTTACAAACGGTCGGTAGCGCCGTGAACGCTGATCGCGACATCCAGCTGGATGCTTTCGTGACGCCCGGTGCCCTGCTGAAGGCCGCCCGGGAGTCGCGTGGTCTGTCCCCACGGGAGGTGGCCGATCTACTGCACCTGATGCCCGGCTACCCTGCCATCATCGAGCGCGATGACTACAAGGCACTGCGTCATCCCGCCTTCGCCCGTGGCTACGTCAAGGCCTATGGCAAACTGGTGGGCGTTGATGAGAAACGCCTGCTCGATGCCTACGATCGCCTGCGGGGAGAAGAGGAGCAGCCCCCGCCCAGGACAGTGCAATCGCGCCCGCTGCGGCAGCGGCGGTATGCCGGCCTTGGTGTGGTTATCGGCCTGGTCCTGCTGGCGTTGCTGGTAACCGCTGTCTGGTGGTGGCAGACGGTGCCGCCAGAACCGGCACCGGCCTCCGCGAGCCCCGCGGATGCAGGCGTGATGGGTCCTGCGGCTCTTGACTACTCCAGGACAGGTGACGAATGAAAGCGGTCAATCCGATCAAGCGGCGCGTTAGTCGTCAGATTATGGTTGGCAAAGTCGCTGTGGGTGGCGATGCGCCGATCAGCGTACAGAGCATGACCAATACGGAAACCTGCGACGTCGCGGCAACGGTGGCGCAGGTGCGCGCTATCGCCGACGCCGGCGCCGATATTGTCAGGGTTTCGGTACCCAGCATGGAGGCGGCCGAGGCGTTCCGGCAGATCCGCGCCCAGGTGGACGTGCCGCTGGTGGCCGACATCCACTTTGACCACAAGATCGCTCTCAAGGTCGCCGAATACGGCGTGGACTGCCTGCGCATCAACCCCGGCAACATCGGCAGTGACGCCAAGGTGCGGGCGGTCATCGACAGCGCCCGTGACAAGGGCATACCTATTCGCATCGGTGTCAATGCCGGGTCACTGGGCAAGGACCTGCAGCGCAAGTATGGCGAGCCCACAGCTGCCGCCCTGGTGGAGTCCGCCATGCGCCATGTGGCCATCCTGGAGAAATTCAACTACCCGGATTTCAAGGTCAGCGTGAAAGCGTCCCAGGTGTTCATGGCGGTGGAGGCCTATCGCCTACTGGCCCGTGAAATAGAGCAGCCCCTGCACCTGGGAATCACCGAGGCGGGCGGCCTGCGTGGCGGTACCGTGAAATCTGCTGTGGGTCTTGGCATGCTGTTGATGGACGGCATCGGCGACACTATTCGCATCTCCCTGGCAGCCGATCCGGTGGAAGAGGTAAAGGTGGGCTTCGAGATTCTCAAGAGCCTGAATCTGCGCGCCAACGGCATCAACTTTATCGCCTGCCCCAGTTGCTCGCGCCAGAATTTTGATGTGATCAGCACCATGAATATGCTGGAACAGCGGCTGGAAGATATCCGCACCCCGATGGATGTGGCTGTTATCGGTTGTATCGTCAATGGCCCGGGGGAGGCCCGGGAGGCGGATGTCGGCCTGACCGGCGCCACGCCCAACAACCTGATCTATGTGGCAGGCGAGCCTGATCACAAGGTCAGCAACAGCGACTTTATCGATCACCTGGAACAGGTGATTCGGCAGCGGGCGGCAGTACTCGAGCAGCAGCGCGCCGCGCTGGACGAAAAGCTTATCCACAAATCGTCCAACTGAGCAGCAAGCGAGCACTGGAGAACGCGTGAGTAATATACAAGCTGTCCGTGGCATGAGCGACATCCTGCCGGACGAGACCCCACACTGGCGCCTGCTCGAGCAGACGGCAAGCCGCTTGCTGGCTAGTTATGGCTACGGCGAGATTCGCCTGCCCCTCATCGAGAAGACCGAGCTGTTCAGCCGATCCATCGGCGAGATCACGGATATCGTCGAACGGGAAATGTACAGTTTTGACGATCGCAACGGTGACAGCCTGACCCTGCGCCCGGAGGGTACTGCAGGCTGCGTGCGCGCGGCGATCCAGCAGGGCATGCTCAACGTTCCCCAGCGCCTTTGGTATGCCGGCCCGATGTTTCGCTATGAGCGCCCGCAGAAAGGGCGCCAGCGCCAGTTTCACCAGGTGGGAGTGGAGGCCTTCGGAATCGCCACGCCGGACATGGAGGCCGAGCACATCCTGCTCTGCGCCCGCCTCTGGCGCCAGTTGGGCCTGGCAGACAGCGTGGAGTTGCAGCTCAATTCGCTGGGCAACAGTAGTGCACGCCGGGCTTACCGGGCTGCGCTGCTGGCTTACCTGGAAGCGCATGTGGACGCCCTCGATGAGGACAGCCAGCGCCGGCTGCACACCAATCCGCTGCGCATTCTGGACAGCAAGGCTGAGCAAACCCGGCGCATCCTCGATGATGCGCCGACGATGGCCGACTACCTGGATGATGAATCGCGTGGTGATTTCACCCGCCTGTGCGATTTGTTACAGGCCGCGGGGCAGCCTTATGTGGTGAATACGCGGCTGGTGCGCGGCCTGGACTACTACAACAAGACCGTATACGAATGGGTGACCAACCGGCTGGGCGCCCAGGGCACCGTGTGTGGCGGCGGTCGCTACGACAACCTCGTGGAGCAACTGGGTGGCAAGGCGACGGCGGCAGTGGGTTTCGCCATGGGCATGGAGCGTCTGGTGTTGTTGATGCAGGAACTGCACAGCGTCGACAGCGCGGCTGGTGCGCAGGCCGATGTCTACGTCGTAGCCGCGGGCGAGGTGGCGCATCGACAGGCCCTGGCTGTGGTTGAGGGCGTGCGCGACAGCCTGCCGGGGCTGGTGATCGTGCAGCACACCGGCGGAGGCAGTTTCAAGAGCCAGCTGAAGCGGGCTGACAAGAGCGGTGCCCGGGTGGCGCTGATCTGGGGTGAGGACGAGGTCCTGGCGCAGTCGGTGACGGTAAAGTTCCTGCGCGACGGCGCGGCGCAGGGTGATAAATCAGGGCAGCTTAGCGTGCCTATCGAGCAATTGGATGCAACGCTGCGGGCAGCGTTTGCGGATTCTATCGGGCAAGAGGAATAGTCAGACGTGGAACCATATCGTACCGAAGAAGAACAGGTAGAAGCACTGCGCCGCTGGTGGGGCGAGAATGGGCGCTCCACCATCGTCGCGATCGTCCTCGCCCTGGGCCTGGGGTTTGGCTACCAGGGCTGGAAGGATTTCAGGGAAAACCAGGCCGATGATGCTTCCGACCTCTACCAGCGTGTGCTGCAGGCCCTCAGTGTGCCGGCACTGTCCGCGGAGCAGGAGAAAATAGCGGTGCAACTGGCCGAACAGCTGAAGGCGGACTACAGCGCCACCACTTATGCACAGTTCGCTGCGCTGCAGCTGGCCCGGATAGCGGTGGACCGCAACGACCTGGCCGAGGCCCAGGCCCAGTTGCGCTGGGTGCTGGGCAAGGCTGACAAGGGCAGTGACGTCGAGCGTATCGCGCAGCTGCGGCTCGCCCGTGTTCTTGGCGCCGGGGGAGAGGTCGACCAGGCCCTTGCCATCCTCGCACAGGGCAAAGGAGGCCCCTACCAGGCCTCCTACGCGGTTGCCCAAGGCGATATTCTCCTGAGCGCGGGGCGCAGCGACGAAGCGCGCGACGCCTACACCCTGGCGCTGTCCGCTGCGGACGGTACCGGGCTTGACCTGGTTGCCGTGCGGCAGAAATTACTGGCGCTGAATCCCAGGCCGGCCAGGGCGAGGTCGACAGGGGCCGGCGCAACCGCGGATCAGGCACGAGCCGACACTGCGGCCCCGGCCTCCGACAGCGGCAACAGCAATGAGGAATAGTGCAATGCAAAGGGGATACCGCTGGGTACTTGCCAGCGCACTGGTCATGAGCCTGACGGCCTGCAGCACCATGAAGGGCTGGTTCGAGTTCGATGACGAAGATGATCCCAAGCAGCCGGCCGAGCTGATCGACATCGAGGACAAGGTGGAGATCGACAAGCTGTGGTCCCAGGGTGTTGGCGATGGCCAGGGCGAGGGTTTCTACAAGATCCAGCCGGTGATCAGCGGCAGCACCATCTATGTCGCCGCCTCAGACGGCAGCCTCGAAGCCTTTGACAAGCGCAGCGGCAAGAGCCTCTGGGATGTCGAGCTGGAGTTCCCCTTGTCGGGAGGTGTGGGCGTTTACGCGGACGCCTTGTTTCTCGGCAGCAGCGATGGCTTTGTGATAAAGGTCGATTCCGGTTCCGGCGAGGTGTTGTGGTCTACCCGGCTCAGCGGCGAGGTCATGTCAGTACCGCAGAGTAACGGTGCGATGGTGGTTGTGCACTCCCTTGACGGTAAGCTGCAGGGCCTGGATTTCACCACCGGCGCGGTGGTCTGGACCTACGACAGTACGGTGCCGGCCCTGACCCTGCGCGGCAGCGGCAGCCCCCTGGTAAGCGGCGATACGGTCTACGTTGGCTTTGCCAATGGGCGCGTGCTGGCCTTCGACATCGCCACGGGGAGCATTTCCTGGGAGGCGCGCATCGCCATTCCCCAGGGTCGCTCGGAGATCGAGCGGGTAGTGGATATCGATGGCACGATGGCGCTGGAGGGCGATGAACTTTTCGTCGCCAGTTACCAGGGACGGATAGCCGCACTCAACGTCAGCGACGGGAGTAAACTCTGGCAGTACGACGTGTCCTCGTTCTCGGGTGTATCGCAGGGATTTAACAATATCTATGTCGCCGATGAGGACGGTACCGTCTATGCCTACCAGCGCACCGGCCAGGGTGAGCGCTGGCAGCAGGGCGCACTGGCCTATCGCGGGCTGTCGCGACCGACGCCCGTGGGCAGTTATGTGGCAGTGGGCGATAAGGAAGGCTACGTGCATTTCCTTTCCCAGGTGGACGGCGAGTTTGTCGGCAGGGTCGAGGCGGATGGCGACGGCCTGCGGGCCGATATGGTGAGCGAGGACAATATTCTCTACGTCTACGGCAACAGCGGGGATCTCATCGCCTACGAGATCAAACCCAGGGACTGATGATTCCGGTTATCGCCCTCGTCGGGCGCCCCAATGTAGGCAAGTCCACCCTGTTCAACCAGCTCACCCGCAGCCGGGATGCGCTGGTGGCCAATCTCCCCGGGCTAACGCGGGATCGCAAATACGGCGAGGCGCGCATTGGCAACCGGCGCTTCGTGGTCATTGACACCGGTGGCATCAGCGGAGAAGAGGAAGGCATAGAGTCACAGATGGCGGGGCAGTCACTGGCCGCCATCGAGGAGGCGGACGCGGTGCTGATGATCGTTGATGCGCGCGAGGGCCTCAACCCGGGTGACCAGGCCCTGGCCCGCCACCTGCGTCAGCGCAACAAGGCCTTCCACCTCGTGGTGAACAAGATCGACGGCCTCGACGAGGAGGTGGCGACCAGCGATTTTCACGCCCTGGGTATGGCGAGCCTCTACGGCATCGCCGCCAGCCACGGTCGCGGCGTGCGCGCCATGATCGAAAGTGTGCTGGCCTCGTTTCCCGATGCAGAACCGCAGGCGCAGCGACGCGAATACCCGGACAGCATCCGTGTGGCCGTGGTGGGCAGACCGAACGTGGGCAAGTCTACCCTCGTCAATCGCCTGCTGGGAGAGGAGCGGGTGGTGGTTTTCGATGAGCCCGGCACCACCCGCGACAGCATCTACGTAGACTATGAGCGCGAGGGGCAGAAGTACACCCTGATCGATACCGCCGGGGTACGCAAGCGCAAGAATGTGCGGGAAACGGTGGAGAAGTTTTCCATCGTCAAGACCCTCAAGGCCATTGATGACGCGCATGTGGTGATCCTCGTCATGGACGGTCACGAGGGCATCGTGGACCAGGACATGCACCTGCTGGGCCACTGTATCGACGCCGGGCGCGCCCTGGTGCTGGCGGTGAACAAGTGGGACGGCATCAAGGCGGACGAGCGCGAGTGGATCAAGAGCGAACTGAACCGGCGCCTGCAGTTCGCCGCCTACGCCGATACGCATTTTATTTCGGCACTGCACGGCTCCGGCGTGGGCCTGCTGTACAAGTCCATCAACGCGGCCTACCAGTCTGCCACCCGCAAGCTCAGCACCAATGCCCTCACCACGATTCTCGAAGGGGCTGTGTTTGATCACCCGCCGCCCATGGTGGACGGGCGCCGCATCAAGTTGCGCTATGCCCATGCCGGCGGCCAGAACCCGCCGCTGATCATTATCCATGGCAACCAGACCGGCAATGTCCCCAACAGTTACCAGCGCTACCTGGAAAAAGTGTTCCGGCGCGAGCTGGGACTTGTGGGCACCCCGGTGCGCATCGAGTTCAAGACCGGGGAGAACCCTTTCGCTGACCGGCGCAACAAACTGACCGGCCGCCAGGTGGAGCGCAAGCGGCGCCTGATGGCGCATGTGAAGAAAGCCAAGAAGAGTAAAAAGAGCAAAAAGTAGTCCGCCGAGCAATCTCGGCTGAAGAGGTGATGCGTTTGGCCTTATCCCCCAGAATCTGTTGCGCCGGTGAGGTCATGATTGAGTTTGCCGAGGATCCCAGCGGTAGTTTGTACCAAAGGGGTATTGCCGGCGACAGTTTCAATACCGCAGTTTACCTGGCCCGGGCGGGCCTTTCGGTAGAGTACCTGACCTGCCTTGGGGACGACCCCCTTTCTGATGACATCATGGCCCGTTTGCAGGAAGAACGGATCGAAACCAGTCACATCCGTCGCCTTGAAAACAGGCAGCCCGGTTTATACCTCATTAGCAATGACGAAAGGGGAGAACGTCAGTTCAGTTATTGGCGTGGGCAGAGCCCCGCGCGGGAGTCATTTGACCAGGCGGTGGAACTGCCTGGAGTAACCGACTTTTACTTTACCGGAGTTACCCTGGCCGTTTGTCGCAGCGGGTTCGAAAACCTGCTTGGCCTGCTGAACCAGCTGCGCCAGCGCGGTTGCGGTGTAATATTTGATCCAAACTACCGGCTGAACCTTTGGGAGAATCAACGTCAGGCGCAAGAGTATTGCCGTCAGGTCCTGCCGCTTTGTACCACCGTGCTTGCCACACTCGATGACGATGCACGACTGTGGGGTATCCAGGAGATCGATCCATGCCGGGAGTTTTACCTGGGATTTGGGCTGCAGGAGCTGGTCATAAAGGCGTCCGACCTGACGGCCCACGCGTTTTCGGGTGGAGAGCGGGTGGTAAAATCGGCCCGGCGAGTTTCTGCGCTGGACACGACCGGCGCCGGCGATTCATTCAATGCCGGATATTTGGCTGCCCGGTTTGAGGGCAAGCCAATGGACGAGGCGATAAGCAATGCACAGGCGTTGGCCGCCAGGGTGGTTCAATATCGCGGTGCTATTATTCCAAAAATATAGCGATGACCTAAGGAAGCGATGACATGCTGGAAACATGGCGGTGGTTCGGGCCGGATGACCCGGTAAGTTTGCAAAAAATTGTCCAGGCCGGTGCGCGTGGCGTGGTCACGTCGCTCCACCAGATACCGACCGGATCAGTCTGGCCCGAAGCGGAAATTGCCCTGCGCAAACGCGAGATCGAGTCCCACGGGCTAAGCTGGGCGGTGGTCGAAAGCATACCGTTGCACAATGATATCAAGACTCGCACTGGCAACTTTCGCAGCTACATCGACAACTACAGGGAATCTGTGCGCAATGTTGGTGCCGCTGGGGTACCTGTCATCTGTTACAATTTCATGCCGGTGGTGGACTGGACACGCACTAACCTGACCTACACGCTGCCCAATGCTTCCCAGGCCCTGCGTTTCGAGATGACGGACTTTGCGGCCTATGATGTCTGCCTGCTGGAACGCGACAATGCTGCGGCGGATTACGATCCTGATTTACTGGCGCGCGCCAGGCAGCGATTTGAAGCGATGACGCCGCCGGAGCGTGAGCTGTTGGAGAAAAACATCATAGCCGGTTTGCCGGGAGGAGAGGGCTCTTATGATCGGCAGGGAATCAGGCACGCAATAGCTGAGTTCATCGCACTCGGCGTCGACGGGATGCGGGCTAACCTGGTAGCTTTCCTGGAGGATGTGATCCCAGTGGCCGAGGCGGTGGGGGTGAGAATGTGCATTCACCCGGATGACCCGCCTTTTTCGCTGTTTGGACTGCCGCGAGTCGTCTCGACGGCCGATGACACCCGCGCAATATTGAACGCCGTGCCGAGCCCAAGCAATGGCCTGACGCTGTGTGCCGGCTCCTTTGGTGCCCGCGCGGATAATGACCTGATTGGTATGGTGCGTGAGTTTGGCCCGCATATTCATTTTGCGCACCTGCGCAATATCAAGCGGGAGCCCGATGGCTCTTTCTACGAGTCGGAACATCTCGATGGCGACAACGATATTGTGGGCCTCATCGATGCACTGCTGGACGAGGAGGACCGCAGGAGCAGTTCGGGCCGCCCGGACCGCATTTCCATGCGTCCGGATCACGGCCACTTGTTGGGCGATGAAATCGGGCAGGAGGGCGTGAACCCGGGATACTCCTTCGGAGGGCGCCTCAAGGGCCTGGCGGAGTTGCGTGGGGTTATGCACGCATTGCAGGCGGTGCGCCGACGCTGAGTGTATGTAGCTCCTGATCGCTGCAACACTTCACCGACAGCTAGGCAGAGCTGGCAACTCAGGGTAGTGATATGGCATCGAAAAATCCCCACCGCAAACCAATCGATGAGCTGACCGGGTTCCAGGTACTGGAAAATTTCGAGCAATTCGACCAGCGCAATGACATTTACTGCCGGTCCCTGTGGGATCCCGACGTGATGTCAGACAAGGCATCGGCTTTTTTTCGAGGCTATTTCATGCCCGATGCTCGCTCCCGGCGTACCGACGGTTTCAGCCAGCGCGACTACGCGCTGCGCAACGCCGCCTGGCATGTGACCAATCTACTGCGGGATATCAATCGCAGTGAGACGGGCCGCAAGGAAGGTTTCTTTGATCACTTCAGTTCTCATGAGGAAGGTTGGCCCGAGCCCTATGTATTTGATAGCCCGGGGCAGGCCACGACCGATGTACGGAAAGTTGCCGGGCTGTGTGGCGCCGACCTGTTCGGGGTGTGTGCCTACGATCAACGCTGGATGTACAGCGGCATATTTGACGAGCGGGCGCTGGCCAGCAAACCCCTGGATATCCCGGACGATCTTCCGCACGTGATCGTGGTGGGGGAGTCCATGGACGTTGACCTCACCAAAACCGTCCCCTCGGCCCTGTCCGGCAGTGCTACCGGCCTGGGTTATTCCTATGACGCGCTTACTCTGCTGACACTGGCGCAGTATATCCGCAACCTGGGCTACCGGGCCTATGCCACCATGAATGACTCCTCCCTGGCTATCCCGTTGGCCGTGCAGGCAGGTTTCGGCGAAGTGGGGCGCAGCAGCCTGTTGCTCACGCCGGAATACGGGCCGCGCCTGCGCCTGGGTCGGATTTTTACGGATATTCCCCTGGTTCACAGCCAGCCACAAAAGTTCGGCGTGGCGGAATTCTGTGACATCTGTAATCGCTGCGCCGCGGCCTGTCCGCCCAAAGCCATTCCGTTTACTGCGCCGTCGAGTGAGGTATACGGCCGTTCCAACCTGATCGGCGTCGCCAAGTGGACCGTGGACGCGGAAAAGTGTTTCAAGTTCTGGGCGAATCAGAATACAGACTGCTCAATCTGCATTCGTGTGTGCCCTTACAACCGGGACTACAGGCGCTGGTATCACCGTTTGTGGAGACTGCTGGCAGGCACACGGCTTCGTCGTGTGGCCCTATGGCTGGATGACAAGCTGGTGGACCGTGGGCGGCATAAGTCAGCGTGGTGGTGGCAGCGGGGTAAGCTGTAAGTTAAAGGGTCGGGCAAGAAAAACCCGGCCGGGGCCGGGTTGCTCGGTACTGCCTGCGGGTTTAAACCCGGCGCAAATACCTAGAAGCGGTAGGTGACGTTACCGCCAATCGTTCGAGGATGTGGCCGCAAGCGGTAACCACTGGCACCAAAGTTCTCCTGAGTACCGGTGTAGTAGTCCTCCTCGTCCAGGTTTTGCACGTAAGCGGTGAAGCTCCAGTGATCCATATCGAAGCCGGCGCGCAGGTTCCACACGTCATAGTCCGGCGTCCGGAAGGGATAGTCGCCGTAAGTGGCGATGGAATCACGGGCAAAGCCCTGGTTGGGTGAGGGGCCATCCGTCTGCTGGTAGGTCAGCGCCTCGATGTCGGCATACTGCCCATCCCGGTGGATAAACTCCAGCAGCACCCACATTTCATTGCTGGCGATCGGGAACCGGTACTCCAGCGCGGCGTTATAGACCCATTCCGGCGCCTTGGGGAGATCGAGCCCCTGCAGTTCGACCTCGAACCCCCCGGTAATCTGGGCCGTACTATCACTGGTTATTTCCGTATTGGTGTATCCCGCGGCGGTGGAGAGTGTGAGCCGGTCAGTAATGGCCGCCTGTAGCTCCAGTTCACCGCCCCAGGCCTCGGCGTCCTCCACATTGATGGTCTGCTCGTAATTCGATGACAAGTCGCCAGCGGTCAGGAAGCGGAAAGCCTCCATCTGGATGTCGGACCACTCCAGGTAAAACACCGAGCCGTTCAAGCGCAAACGGTTATCCATCAATTGACTCTTGACCCCCACCTCATAGTTCCAGATGGTTTCTTCGTCGAAGTCGACAGTAAATCCGGGTTGGTCATCGGCATTCGTGTCGTTACCCAGCGACAGGCCGCCCGCCTTGTAGCCTTTCGAGATCGAGCCCCAGACATTGACATCGTCAGTGGCCTGGTAGCGAGCGACAAATCGTGGAGAGACGTCATCAAAGGAGTTGTCGCCTGAAGCGGGCGGGCGTTCAAAGTTTTCGAAGCTCTGGAAGAAGTCGAAACCAGGGCCGCCGGGGTAGCCGGGAGATCCCGGGAAGCAGCAGGTCGGTCCGATGCCATAGGCCTGAAGTCGGGATTTTACCGAGTCATTGGTATAGCGTGCGCCAACGATCAGGTCGAGTTTATCCGTAGTATGCCAGGTCATGTCACCAAATACGGCAAAGCTCTCCAGTTCCCACCGCTTGTTGTTGAGGGCCAATCCGAGGCCTGATGGAAATGGCGGCAGTAATCCCACCCCGCCCAGAGTTGCGCTCGGCTGGCTCGAAACCGCGACATTATTGTCCTGTTTCTGCTGGTCGCTGGCGTACATGAGTCCGCCGACGAAGTCGTACTTGTCCTGGGTGAACTCCATCCGGAATTCACTGCTCCAGGAGTCGCCGTCGTAGGAGTTTTTCCGAATCAGTGCATCCAGGCCACCTACCAGATCGTTATCGAAGGTTCTATCCAGGGAGGCGTCGATGTAGCCCGTAATCCATTTGGCTACCAAGCGGTCACTGAACTGGTGACTGATATTAAGTATGGAGACAGTGGATTTGTTCTCGGTCTCTTCACTGAGGTCGTGACTCAATTCACTTGTATTGCCGTTGTACCAGAAGCCAGTTCCGGGATCGAGCGCCTCGGTGATGCCAAAGGTGTCGATGCTGTCCAGGTCGAGCACGCCCGAAGGCACGTTCTCATCTGTGTCCTGCTTATCGCTGGTGTAATAGATCGACGCCAGGACATTGGTTTTATCCGACAGGTTCCAGTCCAGATGCAATCGGGTATTCAGCGAATCCTGCCCGCTACCGTCAGCGCCGTTGGGAGTGAAATCATTTTCTGCAGCAGCCGGGCAAGCGCTGGCACTGGCGCCGCTGCGGCAGGCATTCTCAACATAGCCGTCGCTGTCCATGTAATAGACCATGCCACGCATTCTGAAGTCGTCTGAAACCGGTATGTTCAGAATGCCAGTGGCGTTATATTGGTCGCCCCCCTCCTCGTAATTTTCGCCGCCCAGCATGACCTGGGCCTCATACTCATCGGTGGGTTTCTTGGTGGTGAGGTTGAGTGCGCCCCCCACAGCATTGCGGCCGAAAAAGGTGCCCTGCGGGCCACGCAGCACCTCTACCCGGTCCATGTCCGACAGGTTGGGGTTGGCGACGTTGTTAGGCACGGAAGCCACGCTGAACTGGTCGAGATAAATTCCCACCGAGTTGACGAAAGCATTTTCGCCTGTGACCAGGCTGTTTATCCCGCGAATGGCGATACCCATGCCGCGGCTGCCGGTCTGCCCGTCCTCGGAGAAACTGACGCCGGGAGTAAGGGCGAGATAATCGACGGCATTGGTAATGTTGCGCTGCGCCAGTTCGGCGCCGCCGAAAGCGGTCACACTGATGGGAACCTCCTGCAGGTTCTGCTCCCTGCGCTGGGCGGTAACGACCACCTCTTCCAGTCCCGGGGCGGCGTTCTGGGCAACCACTGGCGCCGCGTTCAGCAGCGCGGCGGATATCAAGGTCAGGGGGAACAGTGCTTTCATATTGTTTTGCATGGTTATTATCCCTTTTGTTGGTTGAAGCCGAGCGCCTTCAATATAGCAGCCGTACCCGTGTGTCCCTACCGACGCGGCGCATAACGTAAAAAATTTACCAAAAACCCTGACCGGAGCCCTGTTGTTTATGCTGTTATGCGGTGCTATCGGGATTCTTCCGTGGTCAGCAGCTGTGAGTAAATCCGATTAAACAATAAAGTTCAAGACTGTACTAAAAATAATTTTCATCAAAATGCACTGGATAAAATATAATAAGCGATTGAAATATATGCATTTAAATATTCGTGCGCCCGAACGCTGCACTTTAATCATCCTATGATTAAGGAATATTTTAGCCCTTCTCGGCAGAGACGGGCGACCGCGGGAAGGCCAGTTTGGACAGGATAGCGAGACATCCGCAGCAGCAGATAGCGGCCGCAATCGGCAGCAGTTGCTTTGGCAGCAGCAGGCCAACGCAGAGGCTGATTGCACTTGAGCCTGCCGATTGCAGCAACAGGTAGAGTGAGCTGGCGGTGCCTGAGTTGTGGCTGAAAGGCGCCAGGGCGGTGCCTGAGCAGAGGGCCATTATAACGCCGGAACCGGCAGCGGCGAGTCCCAGCAGCGGGGTGATAGCGGCCACTGTCGCCAGCCCGCTGTTGGCCAACAAGGCGATGCCCAGCCAGCCCAGCGTGCAGCACGCGGCCCCAATCAAAATGGCCTGGTGGGTGTTGAATTTGCGCATCAGCCACCAGACCAGGTAGGTGCCTGCCGAGAGCGCGCCATTGAACAGGGCCAGCACCAGGCCATTGTCAGCGGTGTCAAAGCTGAATTCGTGTTGGGCGATAAAGGCGAAATTCGCCCCGAACAGCACCAGTGTACTGATGGAGAACATATTGCAAAGCGCGTGTTGGGCGAATATCGGGTTCATCATAATGTCGCTGACAGAACCCGGTGGCTGCGCCTGGGAGTGGAGTTTTCTGGGGGCACTCTCCGGCACCAGGAAAAAATAGGCCGTGACGCTGATCACTGCGATGAGCGCCATGACGATGAAGCACGCGCTCCAGCTGAACTGGTCCGCAACCACGCCACCGAGCAGGGGCATCAGGAAAGGTAATATCGACATGAGTGAGATCATGCGCGCCATGCCGCGTGTGGTGCCGGAGGCACCGTAGATGTCCCTGATAATGGCCCGGGCCATGGTGGCACCGGCCCCGCCGCCGATTCCCTGTATGAAGCGGACGGTAATAAGCCAGCTGGCCTCATCGGCAGATGCTGCGGCGAGGGAGCTGACTGTGTAAATCACCATCCCGACAAACATGATCGGGCGCCGGCCCAGGCGGTCGGACAGCGGTCCCCAGAAAGAGGGGGACATACCATAGCCAATCAGAAAGCTGTAAATAGTCAGTTCGATGGTTTGCGGGCTGGCGCCCAGCCCGGCAGATATGCCGGGCAGAGAAGGTGCCAGCATGTCGATGGATACCGGTGCGAGGGTGGCTGCAAGTGCAAGCACCACAAGGGTGGTGAACTGGCGTACGGGGGAAGAGGGCATGTCCGTGGGTATCAGAGCTTGCAATTCACGCATGGTCCTGTCGAGCAGGTCACGCTATGCAGGCTGATCCAGCTGATCGAAGTGGCTGCGGTTGTGGTTCAACATTTCCACCGTCTGGCTATAGGCGGATTTGGCTTTGCCGCTCGCGATGGCCCAGGCAATTTTCTGGTGCCGTTCCAGGTCCAGCCTGCTGTCGGCCTCTGAAACGCTCTCGCCGAGTCGGGAGTGGGCTTTCAGGTAGGTAGCGATAGCATAGCGGAAGTGATTGAGAACCTCGTTGTGTGAGGCCTTCAGTACGGCTGCGTGAAATTCAATATCCGCTTCAATCCGTTGCTCTGCATTGTTCTTGCTCGCTGCCATCGCTTCATAAGCAGACATAATACGCGCGACGTCCTCCCGGGTAGCGCGGGCGGCAGCCAGTTCTGCCGCCTTGGGTTCGATGATTCGGCGCATCTCGATGAGATCGAGCATGAATTTTTCGGTGGCGATGTCCGGGTCGGCATGCCACCGCAGGACATCCGGGTCAAGCATGTTCCAGTCCTCGCGTTGCCGAATTCGGGTGCCACTGCGTGGAGCCGTGCTGATCAACCCCTTGCCGGATAAAACTTTCACCGCCTCACGCAGCGCATTGCGACCGACCGCAAGGCTGTCGGCCAATTCCTGCTCGATTGGCAGGGTTTCGCCTTCGCGATACTGTCCGGCAGCGATGCGATACCCCAGGATGTCTACTACGGCGGTGACCTGGCCGCGCGTGGATTTTTTGACGGCCATATATATGTTCCATTATGTTTTCGGTGCAGGAAGAGCATTATACGTAACATTATAATGGTATTAAATAAAAACTACTCAGATACTTATAGCTAGAAAGGCGAGCCTACTGGCTCAGAGTCTCATCCAAAAACTGCTGATATCTATTAGGAATAGGCCCATTTTCAGCTTATTCTGGAAATTTCACCACCGCCGGTTGCAAATTTTAATAATGGGATTAATAATGCACCTTTATTGAGGTGATCATAATGGCTGATTACGACGTGGTCATTGCCGGCGCCGGTCATAACGGCCTGATCTGCGCCGCGATGTTGGTAAAAAATGGCTGCAAGGTGCTGGTTACCGAGCGCAACGAGTGGGTTGGGGGGCGTGCTGACCCGTGAATTGACACTGCCGGGTTACAAGCACGACCCTTTCGGTTCCTCTCACGTCTGGATTCACCTCAACCCGGATTTCCAGATATTGAAACCGGAACTGGAGCGGCACGGGCTGAAATATATCTGGTCTGAAGACCAGATCACCGGCCACCCCAATAAATATGAAGGCGGCGGCATCATCGTCTACAAGGACGTGGAAAAAACCTGCGACACGATCGCCGAGTATTCAAAGCGCGATGCCCGGCGCTACCGGGAGATATACGACGAATTCGGCGAAATCAAGGACGGGGTAATCAAGGGGATGTTCAGCGCCCCGGCGCCGCCCAGCTACCTTTTCCAGGGACTTGAGAACAATCCTGAAGGCATGAAGCGGCTGCGGGACTTCCAGCTCAGTTCGCGCCAGTTCACCCTGGAGAATTTTGAGAACGATCATGTGCGGGCCTTTATCCTCGGCTGGGCGATGGCGCCGCAGACCTTGCCTGACCAGCTTGGAACCGCTCAGGGATTCTACGTGATGATTCCCAGTATTCATTACTTCGGTCAGTCAATCCCCGAGGGTGGCAGCGGCATGCTGTCCGAGAGTATGCGGCGCTATATCGAAGCCAATGGCAGTACCGTGATGACCGGCGCCACCGTCAGCAAATTCATTGTCACAAATGGCGAGGCTCGCGGTATTCGGCTGGAAAGTGGCGAGGAAATTTTTGCCAGCCAGGCGGTGGTCAGTTCACTTGATCCCTACCAGACTTACCTGACCGGGTTCGACGATGCGGAGCTCCCCGCGGGCTTCAAGGATATGGTGCGGCGCTTCAAGTTTGGCGATATAACGGCAACGCGCGTCCACTATGCGCTCAATGAAGCCCCTGCATTCAAGGGTCACGCGGATATCAACAAGACTGCGTTTCAGCGCATCTTCGGCAATATGGCCGATATCGACAGGCAGTATCTGGAGATTGCGGGTGGGCTTGCCCCCACGGATCCGTTCCTGTGGACGGCGGCCTGGACCACCATGGATCCCAGCCGGGCCCCGGCGGGCAAGCACACCCTGATCATGGACACTTTCGTACCGGTCGACCTGGCCAGCGGTGAAGATTGGGAGGTGATCGGTCCCGATTACTGCCGCAATGTCCTGCTGAAGCAGCTGCGCAATTACACCACGAATATGACCGATGACAATATCCTGGCGGAGTATGTCGAGACCGGACCGAGCCTGGCGCGCGCCAACCTCTGTTTCTACCGGGGGGTGACCACCGGCGGTGAACGTACTCTCGCGCAGATGGGCGCCTTCCGGCCGTTCCCCAATTATTCGCAGTACCGTGGCCCGTTGAAAAAGTTTTACATGACCGGCCCATCGTGCCACCCGGGTGGAGGCATTTCCGGCATGGGCACCATTGCTGCGCGGGAAATACTGCGCGACATGGGTGGTGTTGATGACGACGATGATTTTGATTTCTAGCGCGATGTTTTTTGGCGAAAAGCCACGCTCCGGAATGTCCACCTGACAATTATTTCACGGCTCACAGTTACTATAATGAGTTGCAACCCCAGGTACACAGTATGAGAAACAGAATAGAGCCCTATACGGCGTTGATAGTGCAACCGGAAGTCACAGTGGTGGAGGACCGTGAGGGCATCCAGAAAAACCTTGACCGTGTGATTAACCTCATTCATTTCGGCGTCGGCTATTTCTGGGAAGTACCCGTGCGACTGGTGATATTGCCCGAGTATTTCATGCAGGGTGTAGGCACTCCGGGCAAGGGCGAGAGCAAGATCGAGGACCAGATGAAGAAGGCGGTCACGATACCTGGCCCGGAGATTGAGCAGCTGGGAGAGATCGCAAAGCAGTATGGTCTCTACATCTGTGGTGGCGGTGTGGTGGAGCAGGTGAAGGAGTTTCCCGATCGCTGGTTCAACACCAACTTCATAGTGGGGCCAACCGGCGAGGTGGTACTCAAGTACCACAAGTGGCATATCAATGCCTCGCTGGGCCTGGGTACCAGCCCCCACGATATTTTTGACGAATACACAAAGCATTTCGGCGGTGGCATCAAGGACCTCTTCCCCGTGATCGATACGGAAATCGGCAAACTCGGCACCATGACCTGCCACGATGGCTGCACCCCGGAGGTGTCACGGGCCCTGGGCTATAATGGCGCGGAAGTCATTTGCCATCCCGGTGCGATCCAGGAAGTGGAGGGTGTGTCTGAACCCTGGGACTTCTGGAAATTCACTCGCCGCACCCGGGCCCATGACAATATGTGCTACCTGCTCGGAGCAAACTGGGGCAGTGTGAACTATGACTACTACCCCAAGGCCTTCTGTCCAGGCCATTCTTTTGCCATCGACTACACCGGTATGGTGCTGCGCGAAGCACCTTACCCGTCGGAGCAGGTGCTGTCTGTCACCATCGACATCGAGGCGCTGCGACACTACCGCACCCGTACCAACCACAACTGCTGGATCGATGTGCGCACCGAGGGCTTTCGGGAAATGTATACCAATCCCATCTACCCGCCCAACCGTTTCCCTTCGGGCAAGCCACCGCGGGCGCTGGTGGAGAAGATCTCCATCTGCAAGGAAGTGTTCGATGACCTCTACGCTCGCGGGCAATTCACGCCGCCCCACGGGTACGAGCCGGAGGATATTGGCAAATTGCTGGAGAAACGCATTGAGTATGCCCAGCAGACCGGCCGGCTGAAGAAGAGTTAGCAGCATGAAAGTAAAGAGCAAGTTGGCTGACATCGATTTCGAGTTTGGCCGGTTCGAATATAAGAAAGATCACCTCATCGTGCATAGCCACGAGAGCCAGTCCATGCAGAGCCGGGTATATATCAGCCCCAATGACGTGCTATCTGCGCTGGGTAAGGCCCTGGCAAATCCGATGGTATGGGTGTACTTCCTGTTCTTCCCCTTCTTCCTGTTTCGCTACCGACGCCGTCACGCCAGAAAGAAACTAGCGGCTAACAAGGAGGCGCGCTAAATGACTGTAATGACCGGTGCAGAGGCCATCATAAAGTCCCTGCGCTTGAATGGGGTTGACACTGTATTTGGATTACCCGGCGGCCAGCTGGATTTCCTTTTTGACGCCATCTACAAGGAGGGAGGTGGCATTCGCCTCATCCATTCCCGCCATGAGCAGGGTTGCGCCTACATGGCGTATGGCTATGCCCGGTCCACAGGAAGAGTGGGTACCTATTGTGTGGTGCCGGGTCCGGGCCTGCTCAATTCCAGCGGTGCGCTGTGCACAGCCTGGGCCAATTACGCCCCGGTGTTGTGTATCTCCGGGCAGATCCCCTCCAGCGCTATCGGCAAGGGCTATGGCGACTTGCATGAGATCGATGACCAACTCGGGATGATTCGCCATATCACCAAGTGGGCGTCGCGTATCGATCATCCAAGTCTTGCCCCGGACACCATTCGCGAGGCCTTCAGGCAGCTGACTACCGGCAGTCCGCGGCCGGTAGAAGTGGAAATGCCGATGGATGTCATGGGTCTCCAGGCGAAGGTGGAATTGCTGTCGGTGGTCGATGGCTATCCGTTGCCGCCGGTTGACGAAAACCTGATAGCGGTGGCCGTAGCCTTGCTGCGCGCTGCGAAAAAGCCGCTGATCTATGTGGGTTCGGGAGCAATGGAGGCGGCTGCCGAGGTGTTGCAGGTGGCTGAGGCACTGCAGGCGCCGGTGGTGTCATTCCGCGCCGGCAAGGGTATTGTCTCCGACGAACATTACCTGAGCGCCAATTTTCCCATGGGTCATACGCTGTGGGGTGAGGCGGATGTCGTGCTGGCGATAGGCACGCGCCTGCACTGGCCGCTGGTCATGTGGGGCAAGGACGAGGATCTGAAACTCATCCGGGTGGATATAGACCCGGTACAACTGGAGCGTATCTGCAAGCCGGAACTGGGGATTGTCGGCGACTCGGCAACCGTGCTGGCGGCGATCGGCGCGGGGTTGGCAAGTGCCGGGCACCAGGCGCCATCCAGGGAGCGGGAACTGGTCGCCCTGCGCAAGGATGTGGAAGCCCAGTTGCGCCAGAAGGTAGGCCCGCAAATGGCCTACCTCGACGTGATCCGGGAGGAGTTGCCACGGGATGGGATCTTTGTTGATGAAGTGACCCAGGTGGGTTTTGTGTCCTGGTACGGATTCCCGGTGTACAAGCCGCGCCAGCACATCAGTGCCGGGTACCAGGGGACTCTGGGTTACGGCTACGCGACCGCTCTGGGCGTGATGGCAGGGAACATGGACCGCAAGGTGGTGCAGGTCAGCGGCGACGGCGGCATCATGTTCAATATCCAGGAGTTGTGCACCGCAGTGCAGTACCAGCTGCCGCTGGTGACAATCATTTTCAATGACAACCGCTACACCAACGTCCAGCGCCAGCAAAAAGAGTGGTTTGACGGCCGGGTCATCTGTTCGGACCTGCACAACCCGGATTTCGTCAAGCTGGCAGAGAGTTTTGGCGCGGCGGGATTTCTCGCCAGCGACCCCGAAACCCTGCGCATTGCGCTGCGCAAAGCGTTTGCAGAGCGGCGACCCTGCATCATCGAAGTCAGGCTGACTGAGTTTTTCCCGCCGCCCTGGCCGTTTCTGCTGATGCCGCAGAATCGCAGACAGGTCTGCCAGTGAGTGGCCTGGAGGCACGCCCGGGGGTTTTGCGACTGGCCCCTTATACACAGGGTAGCAGCAGTCTTCATGGGGTCAGCCAGCCGATAAAGCTGTCCTCCAATGAATCCTCCCAGGGCCCGTCGCCGCTGGCCATCCACGCCTACATGGAGGCCGCGAGCGCGTTGAATCGCTACCCCGACGGCTCCCAGCGTGCATTGCGCGAGGCAATAGGCGAAATGCATGGACTGGACCCGGACCGCATCATCTGTGGTAACGGCTCCGATGAACTCATCCAGCTCATGGTGCGGGGCTATGTCGGCTATGGCCACGAGGCGCTGCTCAGTGCCAACGGATTTGTGATGAGCAATATCCACTGTATTGCCCAGGGCGCGGAACTGGTCATCGCTGCCGAGAAAGATAACCGGGTGGATGTAGATGCAATGCTGGCACTCGTAACCGAGCGAACCCGCTTCTGTACCATCGCCAATCCCAATAACCCGACCGGCACTTATATCTCTGGCAACGAGTTGCGGCGCCTGCACGCGGGGCTGCCCGGTCATTGCCTGTTCCTCATCGATGACGCCTACGCAGAGTATGTCACGGCATCGGATTATTCCGACGGCTCGGATCTGGTCGATGAATTCGACAACGTGGTGATGACCCGCACGTTTTCCAAGATCTACGGTTTGCCCGCCCTGCGCATTGGCTGGGCCTACTGCCCCGTCGGCGTCGTTGATGTGGTGCAGCGCATACGCACACCCTTCAACACCAACGGGCCGGCGCTTGCTGCCGCAGTTGCGGCGGTGCGCGACCGTGACTACATGCTGGCGATTCGAAAAGAAAACGCCTTCTGGCGGGACCGACTGAGCGCCCGCCTGGCAGCGCTGGGACTTGAGGTGATCCCCAGCCAGGCTAATTTCTACCTGATTCGATTCGATGGGGCCGCTGGCAAGAGTGGCGCTGGCGCTGCGGCTTTCCTCCAGTCCCGCGGGATCATACCCAGGCCCGCCGGTGGCTCTGACCAGTACTTGCGCATTACGATTGGGCTGGCCGAGGAAAACGAGGCCGTTCTGCGCGCCCTTGGCGATTATATGAGTACACCAGAATGAGCAGCTACAGCATGTCCCCCGCCGTTCAAGCGCGTTTGGCAAGGCCCCAGCAGATGCTGATTGGCGATACCTGGTGCGGGGCGCAGGACGGGGGCGTCAGTGATGTTTATAACCCGTCCAGTGGCGAAATCATCACCCACGCCGCGACTGCCACTGCAAATGACTGTGAGCGGGCTATCGCTGCGGCCAGGGCGTCTTTCGATGCCGGCCTTTGGACTGGCCTGACTCCTGCGCAAAGGGCCAGGATTCTGTGGCGGGCTGCGGACTTGCTTGAGGCCAGCGGCGATGAAGTGGCGGAACTGGAAATGTTGGATGCAGGCAAATCCTTCGCCGGGGCGCGCCATGGCGAGGTGCCTTTTGCCGCGGACTGCCTGCGCTATTTCGCCGGCTGGTGCACCAAGATCGAGGGCAGTACCAAGCAGCTGTCCACTGTGCCCGGACAGGACTTCCATATCTATACCCGGCGCGAGCCGATCGGCGTCGCTGCCCTGATCGTGCCCTGGAACGGGCCGTTGGTGCAGGCGGTGTGGAAAGTGGCACCCGCCCTTGCGGCTGGTTGCAGTTGCATCCTCAAGCCGGCCAGTGAAACCCCGCTTTCGACCGTGCGCTTGGGGGAGATCCTGCTGGAAGCCGGCGTGCCAGCGGGGGTTTTCAACCTGCTGCTCGGGGGAGGGTCCAGCGTCGGCCAGTTACTGGCCGAACACCCGGGGGTCGACAAGGTCTCGTTTACCGGTTCCACCGAGGTGGGCAGGCGCGTCATCGAAGCCGCCAAAGGCAACCTGAAGAAAGTCTCGCTGGAGCTCGGCGGCAAGTCGCCGGTCATCGTGTTTGATGATGCGGACCTTGAACAGGCTATCGTCGGCGCCGCTCACGGTATTTTTGCCAACGCCGGCCAGGTCTGTGTTGCCGGCTCGCGCCTGTACGTCCACGAGTCGGTGTACGAGCAGGTGGTCGAGGGTATCGGTGCACTTGCCCGGGACATGAGGGTGGGCCCGGCGACAATCCCCGGCATGGACATGGGGCCGCTGATATCAAAGCGGCACCTGGCCTCTGTCTACCAGATGGTACAGTCGGGCATCGAGGCCGGGGCACGACTGGTGGCTGGCGGCAAGCTGATAAGCGGGCAGGGCGGGTACTTTATGCAACCCACCGTTTTCGCCGATACTCATCACGGCATGCCGATCGTCGACGAGGAAATATTCGGACCTGTACTGGTGGCGATGCCGTTCAGGGACGGGGACGATATCGCCGCCATGGCCAACGACAACCATTACGGCCTTGCGGCCAGCATCTGGACCCGGGATATCAGCCGGGCTCATAAGACTGCCGCCAGCATCAAGGCGGGTATCCTGTGGATCAATTGCCACGGTATCCCGGATGCGGCAGTGCCATTCGGGGGTTACAAACAATCCGGTTGGGGGCGTGAGAACGGCTATGAGTCGCTGTTACAATACACCGAGCTGAAGTCAGTTGTGGCGAAGCTTTAGGAGTACTCTGCCGGCATGGCCTCTTTTGAACAGGAGTTTTACCTGGAAAACCCGGGCCGCTGGCAAGTGTGGCGGCGCGATACGCGCCTGTTGTTGCGCCTGGCAAGTTACGCGCTGCTGTGGCTGACCCTGGGTGTGTTGGTTCGCCGCGCATACCGGCGGGCCCAGCGCAGCGGTGAGCCGCTGGAACTTGAATCGGTGATCAGGGACTAGTGCCCGTGACGCGCCGGGTGAGCAGGGACTTCCCGTCCCCCGAGTTACCTTTTCGCTACCGCAGCCAGCCGCGCTCCGGCAATGAGATCAATGGTCTCGGGGAACCGGCTTTCCGGCGTGCGGTGCAGGTCTTTCACGGTTCCGGCGCCAGGGAACTCGAATGGCGCAAGCTGGAACTGTTCTTCGCCCTGATCAACCCTTTCAGGGTGTACTGGCTGAACCTGGTCAACCGCTGGCTGCTGCGGCGGGCAGACGGGGCCGTTGCGAAAACACGCCAGCCAGTGGCAGACCCGAGGGCAATGGCGCAGGCTATCAAGCAGCGGGCGCGTGAACTTGGCGCCGGCGCAGTGGGTATTGCCGCGCTGACGGAAAAGGCACTCTACCAGGGCTACCAGCCGGATTATCCCCACGCGATCGTGGTGCTGATGCCCATGGACAGTCAGGAGATGGCGTTTGTTACCACCAACCGCGCCGGGGCTGAGACCATGCGCGCCTATATGGAAATCACGCGCACGGTGATCGCACTGGCGGAACATATTCGCGCCATGGGCTGGCGGGCCAGGGCGTTCGGTGAGGCCGCCGATATTCTGCATATCCCGCTCGCCATCGATGCGGGACTGGGTCAACTGGGTAAGCATGGCTCCCTGATTTGCAGGGAATTCGGTTCCAGCATGCGCATAGCCACCGTTTTGACGGACCTTCCCCTGGCGCATGACGCACCGGTAGATATCGCTGTCGATGACCTCTGCCTGGGATGTCGCCGTTGCAGCCTCGATTGCCCGGTGGATGCCATTGCCGATCACAAGCAAATGGTGCGGGGGGAGGAGAAGTGGTACGTGGATTTTGACCGCTGCGCGCCCTATTTCACCCACACCGTGGGCTGCGGTATCTGCATTGAAGTCTGCCCCTGGACGATACCCGGCCGCGGGCCCTCGCTGTCGGAAAAATTGCTGTCCAAGCGCTAGGTATGCAGCTATTCCAGCAGGTTGGCGATGAACATGCACAGTATCGTCGCCGGCGCCAGAAACCGTACCGAGAATTGCCACACCGTCCAGCTCATATCCGACTGGATACCAATGTCCTCGCGCATGCGCGCACTGGCAATGGCCCAGCCCGCGATCAAGGCGATCATCAGCGCATTGATGGGCAGGATAAGGTTGGATACCAGGTAATCCAGAATCGAGAACACGGTGCGCCCCTGCATCTGGGGAATCATGTCCAGCGGGGTGAAGTTCTTCCAGAGGTTGAATGAGAACACGGCCGCCAGGCCCAGGAGCCAGACCACTGCGGCTGTGAGCATCGCCGCCCGGCGCCGATTCCAGCGCGGGCGGTCCTCCAGCCAGGAGACGAACGGTTCCATCATTCCCAGCGCCGGAGGTGTAGGCGGCAAAGAAAACCAGGAGGAAAAACAGGGATCCGAACAACTGTCCGCCGGGCATGTCGCTGAAAGCAACTGGGCAGTGTGACGAATATCAATCCCGGACCTTCCGCCGGGTCAAGCCCCGAGCTGAAGACGATCGCGAATATCAACATACCAGCCAGTATAGCGGCGGCGGTATCTGCCAGGCCTATGATCCAGGCGGCGCCCGGTATGGATGTTTCCGGGGGCAGGTAGGCGCCGTAGGCCAGCATGGCGCCGGTGCCAACCGCCAGCGAGAAAAGGCATTGGCCAAACGCCATCAACACACCCTGGGCCGTGAGGCTGGAGAAGTCCGGCTTGAACAGAAACGAGGCCGCGGCGCTGGCGTCGCCGACCGTGCAGGCGTACCCCGCGAGCCCAAGCAGGAGGATGAAAAGGGCGGGCATCATAACGTTCGAGGCCGCCTCAATACCCCGGCGCACGCCACTGCCGACAACGGCCGCGACCGAGACAGTGACCAGGCTGAACCAGAACAGCATTCTGCCGGGAGAATCCAGGACATCGTCAAACAAGGCGGCGGCCTGCCCGGGACTGATACCCGTAAAGCGATCACTGGCTGCCAGCAGGAGATATTCCAGCGACCAGCCCGCCACCACGCCATAGAAACTCAGCCCCAGCAGGGGGGCCAGTATGCTCAGCCAGCCGATCAGCTGCCAGCGGCGGTGGCCGCTCTCCTGTTGGGAGACTGCCGCCGTGGTCGCCACGGGGTTGCTGCGCCCGCGACGTGCAATCGCCAGTTCCGCCATGATCAGCGGTATGCCGGCCATCAGCACAAAACCGAGATAGACCAGGACGAAAGCGCCGCCGCCATTTTCGCCGGCGATGTAGGGAAAGCGCCACAGGTTGCCCAGCCCGACGGCACAGCCGATGGTCGCGAACAGGAAGGTGATGCGAGAGGACCAGCGTTCTGTTTTCATGTTTCCCCAAACTCATGGCAAGTGCGGCATCTACCCGATCATGACCTGTCGAGCCAGCTCCTCGATTTCACCCCACCTGCCCTGATTGATCAGCTCGGCGTCAACCATCCAGGAGCCGCCGCAGCAAACGACATTGGGCAGGGCCAGATAGTTGCGGAAATTGGCAGGATTCAGGCCCCCGGTGGGACAAAATTTGATCTGCGGGAAAGGCCCGGCCAGGGATTCAAGCATGGCCACGCCGCCCGCAGCCTCCGCCGGGAAAAATTTGAACAGTTCGAAGCCGTGGAGCATGCCCTGCATCACCTCGGAGGCAGAGGCCGCCCCGGGGATGAAGAACAGGCCGGAATCTGCGGCGGCGCGCAACAGTTCCGTCGTGGCGCCGGGGCTCAATGCCACTGTCACGCCCGCTTTGACTACCGATTCCAGCTGCGCCGGTGTATTGACTGTGCCCGCCGCTACCAGCATTTCTGGCACCTCCAGCTGTACTGCCAGGATACTGTCGAGGGCGGCAGTGCTGCGCAGGGTGATTTCGATGGACCTCATACCCCCGCGGTGCAGGGCCCTGGCCAGTTGTACGGTCGTGTCGACATCAACGGCAGTGACTACGGGCAACACCCGGCATTCACGCAATGTTGAAAGTATCATTGGTTACCCTACCGTACCGTATTGTTGATCGCGGGAAGTTGCTCGCTTGTGCGCCAAAAATATTTTTGATATCAGATGCTTATGTAGCCTACTATGCGCAATTAATGATTCCAAGTACAAGCTGTGCCAGCAACAAGGTCGGACAACCCTGCCAGGAATGACGCCGGGTGCACGATGGCATAGAGCAAGCGGACGTGACTGGCCCCCCCGAAATTTCTAGCCCAACGCCCGACCTGGATAGCCGCGAAAACATCGAGGCCTTTGTGGAGCTTTTTTATAAGCGTGTCCTGGCAGACGCGCAGTTGGCTCCCATATTCCTCGACGTCGCAGCCATCGACCTCGCCGTGCACCTGCCCCACATCAAGGACTACTGGTGCAAGCTGCTGCTGGGTGAGAAAGGTTACCGCCGCCATACCATGAATATCCACCGCCAGCTGCACGGCAGGCAGCCGCTGCAGCCGGGGGATTTCCAGCGCTGGCTGGCGTTGTTCAATGCCACCCTGGACGAGCATTTCGCCGGTAAGGGCACCGAGCGGGCGCGGCGGGTGGCGACCGCTATCGCTGCGAATATGGAGGCGAGCCTGGCTTCAATTCGCCGCGACTGAACATTTGGCGTTGGCCACCCCCGGGGGGGTCCAGCCGTCGCCGCCCACATCAATAAACAGCGGGTTTGTAAACGCGTAGGCGAGTACGCCGCCCTCGCCGATATTGTCATCGGTAAGGCTCGCAAGGTCGGTATTCTTACTGCTGTCCAGGTCCTCCGGTACGATCGGGAACATGGGTGGGGAGACACCGTCGGTGCCATGAGCGATTGCTACCAGCCAGGAGTCCGCAGCCACGCGAGGCAGGGTCAGGGTAACCTCCACCTCCGTGCGAACAGCACCGGCGATGTCCTCGTCCACGACCACCTCGCGGGATTTCCAGCGCTTGTCACCGGCGCTGATGCTCAGGTCCGGGCAGACGCCGTAGCGCGCGGCCTGCCCCGGGAGACTGATTTTCTCCGGCTGGTTGTTGAGGTAGAAATCCACCGTGTCCACTGCGGCCCACTGGGCACTGGCAATGCGTACCGTGACCGTCACGTTTGAGGCGGCATCAATCGGCAGGGTGGTGGAATCGGCCAGCGCCAGCCCGGCCCGCTGGCCTGCGCCCCGATATACACCGCTCGCCTCGATGGTGACGAAAGGGGCATTGGTGCCGATCACTTTACCCGCGGCGACGGTGGCCGCCAGGGTCTCCGCGTGCCCCGACAGCTGGCCCGGATCGGTCACGCTGCTGGGTATCTGGTTGCGGGTGGCAAGATAGGTGGTGCGACGTGAATGGCTGTCGGAATCCGCCACTCCGGTGCGCACGATCCCCTGGTTGATCAGGTTAAACCAGTCGCCGGCATTCTGGCCGAGGAACTCATCGAGTATGCCGCCCCTGCCATTCGTGCCAATCCAGACTTCCAGCGCCTGGAAGCCATCGTCGAAAGCGTTTTCCAGCGCGGGATCCAGGCGCCTCTCGGCCAGTTCCACACTCGAGCGCGGCGGCGTCAAGCCCGTGTCGATGGCGAGGCCGGACGCGCCGAAGTGGGAGGCCGTATGGTTGATCTGCACCATATTTCCCTTGGGATCAGCCAGGCTCTGCTCAATGATTTCCCGCGGGTGACAGCACATAGCTACCGTACTGGGAAAATCCATCCCGGGTTGGGCTTCCCTGCCCCAGTCCACGGTTCCGCCGCCGATCCGGGCGGCGTCCACCGTCACCGGCCAGCTGTTGAAGTGACCGTAGTCAAAGGGCGTTATCTCGCCGCTGGGCGCGGTGCCGATCAGGTCGCTCACATCCATGGCATCCAGGGTCGCGGCAAAGTCGACGCGCATGTCGTGATCCGACGGCGTAAAAAAGTCCATCCCCTCGGCGAGGAAGGTCGCGACGCGTTCACTGCGGTTCACCTTGGCGTCCGGGCTGTCTATCGAGTGCACGTGGAAGTCAGCGAAAATATAGCCATCGGTACCGACCACCTGGGCCAGTTCCGCCTGCACTTCCAGGGTCTGGCCGCTGGCTATGGTGATATTCTGCCGGAACGCCGAGTAGCGCGGCCCGCGGGAAACCACCAGCTGGTAGTCCCCGGGTTCCAGGGTCAGGCGCTCGCTCAGACCCGTGCGATCGATAAAATCCACCAGGGTGATCCCGTGGGCCAGTGAGTCCGAGTCGTCGCCGAGAATGCCGGTGCGCCCCCCCGGTACATTGTTGGCCGGTGCCGGGCTCGGGTCGAAACCCACCACCTGCAATTTAGCGGGAACGGGACCGCTGGCGCCGCCAGGCGTGGTGGCGGTCACGCCAACCCGCAGGTAACCAGGCGCCGGCAGGTCGAAATCCTGCCGCACGACCTGGTCTCTCCCGATAGACACCTTGGCGGGCGTATCGGCGGCAAACAGGTAACCCTCGGCATTGGCCAGCACTTCATAGTTGTCCGGTGGCAGGGTCATGCGGTACTTGCCGGCGCTGTCCGTGCGGGTGTGGCCGGCCATGAACAGCACCGGTGGCACCGCGTTGGCGTTGACGGTCTGGAACACCGCGACGCTGGCGTTGGCAAGCGGTGCCCCGCCGCTGGTGACGGTGCCTTCCAGTACGCCGATAAAAATCTGGAAAAGGTCGTTGCGGATATCGGCAATGCTGCTGGCGGTGCCGTCGCCCACGGCGAAGAAGCGGCGCAGGCTCAGCTCCCCGTCCGCTGGCACGGTAAAGTTCGGTGGGGAGCCTCCCGTGATGGATAAAACTGTCTGGCCCATGATCAGCACATTGAGTCCGCTGACGGCAATGCTGGCGCTGCCGTCAACCGAGTGGATGAAACCGTAGGAGACGCCGGCGGCACCATCGTACCCGCTGTAGGCCAGGTAATTGCACTGGTCGCAGCTGCCGCCGTCGCAGGCGACCGCGCTGGTGGCGGGGCAGGTGCTGGTGAACAGTGGTGCGCCAAAGCCGATGCTGGGCTGGTAGGCCTCCACCTCGCCGGAACCGCTTAGGTATTCCACCCACCACACGCCCACCTCCTCGCTGCTGGTATTGATCAGGCGGGTATCCATGCGGACATAGGCTT
>CAVOYP010000018.1:0-49004 GCA_963700715.1 uncultured Gammaproteobacteria bacterium | reverse complement strand
GAGCGGGATTTCTTCGCAAGATTAATGCCGTGGTAGAGCCCTAGGTACGCAGGGCGATTAGGTCGTCACGCATCGCCCCGAGCAAGCAATACCGCCGTCCCGAATCCCTGCCTCTACTGATCGGCGCGCTCACCGATGCGGTTGCCAAATACGCCCCGTCAAGCTGGGCCCTGGCGGTGCTGATGCCAGTCAAGTAACAGCTTGCGGTAGTTACCTGTCGCGCAGCTACTGTGAGCTGCGCCACTCACCCTCGTAGAAGTAGAGATTGAACTTCTCCGCGCAGATCTGCTCTGCATCGCCCTCGCCGACACCGGTAGCGCCTGCCTTGTAATTCTTTCCATGGATGCACTCGCGCATGCCCTCGACGGCCTGTCGTAACCGCTCGGCCTCATCGGGATTGTGCTGCCGCTGGTAGGGTCCGGACCAGTACCAGTAGCCCGCCGCGAGCAGGATGGCGATGGTTAGAAATCGACCGATCATAAGCGTGTATTCCTACTGTCCGGGTGGGCCGAAATCATACTTACCGCCTTTTTTCAGCGCCCGCTGGTAGGCCGGGCGTTGCTGGAACCGTTCGCGCATCGCCGCGAGGTTGGGAAAGGTACCTGTCGGGTGCAGCAGGGGCGCAATTTCCACTACAAACGACAGCTGCACATCGGCGCCAGAAAACGTGTTGCCCACAAACCAGTCGACACCCTCCAGTGCCTTATCCATATAGCCCAGGTGGCGGTTGAGTTCATCATCAATGCGCGGCTGCAGTGCGGCGCCACCGTCCGGGAGGCGCCCGGTGTACATGCGCAGCATCAGTGGCAGCATCGCACTGCCCTCGCCGTAATGGAGCCACTGCAGGTATTGCTCATGCTCGCTACTGCCGGGTTCGGGCACCAGGCGGCCGCCACCGTGGCGGCGCAGTATATAGTCTATGATAGCGCCGGACTCGATCACGGTATTGTCCCCATCCGTAAGCACGGGGGATTTACCCAGGGGGTGTACCGCTTCCAGTTCGGGCGGGGCGAGATTGCTGTTCGCATCCCGCTGGTAGCAGGTCAGTTCGTAGGGCAGCTCGAGTTCCTCCAGCAGCCACAGTATCCGCTGGGAACGCGAATTGTTGAGGTGATGTACGGTTAACATGGCAGTTTTCCTTGTCGATGAGTTTGAGATGACGGCGGGCCAAGCAGTTCGATGCCACCGCCATGCAATGAAATGCGTCGTTGTTTGTAGACGACCTCCAGCGCGTGCTTGAACACTTCCTTGCTCACACCAAAGGTAGCATAGATCTCTTCCGGCGGGCTTTTATCTTTGAGTGGAGGCTGGCGGCCGGCCGCCAGAAGCGGCTCGAAAATCTGCTTCGCAACCGTGTCCAGCCGCTTCTTGCTGAAGCCGGCTTTTCGAGGGTCAGTTAAATATTTCGTCGGCCAATCGCCCTTCCAAGGTGGCCCCTAACCAATGCGGAGTCAGGCTCGTTCCATGCTGCCAGCATTTTGTCTAACGCTACTGGGTAATCCGCCATAGTTGTCTACCTTGAGCTTATGTGACCGTAGACCCATCAAGGTAGCCTACGCGCTCACTGCCCGCTATGGGTCGATAGCATGGTGTGCTGAGAGAGGCGTACCCACAGTCAATGTTCGGCCCATTGAACACATCTGGGCGATTTCATCTGAGTGGTACTCGCGGCATCCAGATCCAGGCGGAGGCAATTGGTCCATCCACTATTGGCGGAGCATTAGGCTTTACAACGCGGCGCCGTGGCATTCCCCTGGCTGGTTTCACGGAATTGTCGCCCGCTGCAATATGCAGTAGTCTTTTGGTTGCACTGCGCGGTAGGTACAATTTATTCACCCAGATTGGATGCAAAAAAATGAAGAAATTGCTTTTCTGTGTGGTTGCAACTATGGCGTATTCCGTGCTCACTTTTGGCCAGACAATCAACGAAGACGATAGTGCACTTGAATCGATGATCATCAATCTCGACAAGCAGGGATGGGAAGCGTGGAAAGCGAACGACGCGACCTGGTTTGAGCAGAATACCACCGATGGCTTTGTATCCATTAGTTCTGACGGCATCAGCAGCAAGGCCGAAGTCCTAAAGTCCATACCGTCGGATTGCAAGGTGAAGGCGTATTCGCTCGCTGACTTCGAGTTCGTCATGCTCGACAATAACGCGGTTCTCCTGACCTACACGGCAACGCAGGACGCGGTTTGCGGCGGTAAGCAGGCGCCCGTTAAGCTCCAGGTGGCGGTGAACTATGTCAGGCGCGGCGGGAACTGGTTGGAAGCCATGTACATGCAGGCGCCATAGAAAGAGCGGCGCCTGACTCTTCCATCGAAGGGGCGTGTCGAAGTCCGATTGGCGATCTTAACCTCCTCCCCCATGTCAGAAGTTAGGCACCTATCACACGGCCTTGTTGCTCAACTGCTCATTGCAATTAAATAAGGCTCTATACTGTGACCAATACGTTTGCAGCAGCAGGTGCATAGATGATTTTGCAGAGACTCCTGGGCATAGAGCTCCCGATCATCCAGGCTCCCATGGCGGGGGTTCAGGGCAGTGCGCTGGCGGTGGCGGTTTCAAACGCGGGTGGTCTCGGCTCGCTTCCCTGCGCCATGCTCAGTCTGGACGTGGTGCGACAGGAACTGGCGGCGATCCGGGCGCAGACCGCCAAACCGTACAATGTCAATTTTTTCTGTCATGCGCCGCCCGATCGCGATGCCGCGCGCGATATGATTTGGCAGCAAGCGCTTTCTCCCTATTACAAGGAGTACGGGATTGATGTAAGCGCTACTCCCTCTGGACCAGGCCGCATGCCCTTTAACACCGCTGCCGCGGACCTGCTTGCGGAATTCAAGCCTCCCGTTGTGAGTTTTCATTTCGGCCTGCCCGCACCTGAACTGCTGGAACAGGTGCGAAGCTGGGGCGCGAAAATACTATCGTCTGCAACAACTGTCGAAGAGGCGCTCTGGCTTGAGGCACATGGCGTCGATGCAGTCATCGCGCAGGGACTTGAGGCGGGCGGGCACCGCGGTTGCTTTCTCTCGCAGGACCTCGGCACCCAGGTTGGCACGTTCGCATTGGTCCCACAGATCGTGCGGGCAGTGAGGGTTCCGGTCATCGCCGCCGGCGGCATCGCGGATGCCAGGGGTGTGGCGGCGGCTATGGTACTCGGGGCCGCTGGGGCGCAGATCGGTACAGCTTATATGTTGTGCCCCGAAGCCGGCACGAGTGAGGTGCATCGCGCAGCCCTGAAGAGCGAGGCGGCCCGCGTCACAGCCATTACCAATGTGTTTTCCGGTCGGCCGGCGCGTAGCATTGTGAACCGCCTGATGCGAGAGATCGGACCCATGAGCCCCGCTGCGCCTGCTTTTCCGCTGGCCGCGGCCGCTATCACTCCCCTGCGCGCAAAGGCGGAGGGCCTCGGCAGTGGTGACTTTTCGCCCTTGTGGGCCGGCCAGAATGCCAGCGGATGCAAAGAGGAGTCGGCATCATGTCTTACACGGGAGTTTGCGGGCGAACCTGAGGTGGCGCGCTGACCGGCCAACAAACAGGGACCTGTGGCGCCGTCGCTACCCAACGCAGGTACGAAGCGCCTGGTTCTCATCAGACATCTCACATCGGGTATCTCCCTTTGCTGGGTCACATAATGCATATATATTACCCTCACAGTGAACATGGCAGCGCAAAGCGTGTAGACGCTTGGCGCCTCAGCTTGAGGTCCGGTGAGCGCCAGCGTTTGAATTTGGGTCCCGAAGTTGAATTCATAAGGGAATAGAGATGAGCAGAGTTCGGGCGATAGTTGCAAAGGAGATCAGGGAAGCTCTGCCGGCGACGATATTCTTCCTATTCTTGTTCCACCTGATCGGTCTCACCAAGGCCGTTCTGCTCGATGCGTACAGTTTAACGGCGCTCCGAGCTGTAAGCGCGACTGTCGGTGCGTTGATCGTAGCGAAAGCGGTTCTTATCGTGGAGGCACTTGCTGTCGCGCGTCTTTGCTCGGGTAGACGCATATACAACATTCTCTGGAGGACGCTGCTGTATAGCTCGGTGGCACTGCTTTTCCATTTTGCGGAAGAATTTATTCCTCTTGTATCGAAATACGGTGGAATCATCTCCGCCATGAAAGCAATGATAGGGGAGGTTTCCTGGCCTCTATTTTCGGTCATTGCGCTCTGGATTATCTGCGGCCTATTTCTATATACACTTGTGAGTGATCTGGTGCGTGTGGTAGGCCCAGACAAGGTCAAAGATATCCTCTTTAATCGCATTGAGCGTCGATAGAGATCAGCTTATGATCACTGACCAGTCATTAAAGCCGAACCCGTTTCCCGGGTCAGCTCAATTCCGTCGTTTCGCACTATGGATCTGAATCAAGTCACGCTACCAGCCCGGAACGTTCAGGAATCCATCAGGTTCTATCGGAGAATGGGTTTTATCCTGATTGTAGAGGCGGAACATTACGCCAGGTTCGAGTGTCCGCAGGGAGAATCAACCTTTTCAATCCACCAGGTTGAATCGTGCAGCGAAAACACCGGCTGTGTGGTCTACTTCGAAACTGATAGCCTTGATCAGAAGGTTGAGCAATTGCAGGAGACTGGCATTCGCTTTTTCCAGCAACCACGCGATGAACCCTGGCTGTGGCGCGAGGCCAGGCTGAATGACCCCAGTGGCAATGTTATCTGTCTGTATTGGGCTGGGGATAACAGAAAGAATCCGCCCTGGCGAGTTAATCCGTAAGCGACCATAAGATAGCAGTTTGCATGTCTGTGGCCCTGGGAGCGAGATAGCCAATGAATACAAGTTGCCACTGCGGGAGGATAAGGATTCATGTGGAGCCGCCCGCCCAGGTCACCTCCTGCAATTGTTCAATATGTTCGAGGTACCAGGCGCTTTGGGGCTACTATCACCCCGACGAGGTATCAATAGATGCCGTGCCCGACAGTGAGAGTGTCTACACATGGGGCGATAGGGAGCTGGAGTTTGTCCGTTGCTCGCATTGTGGTTGTGTAACACACTACAGGACCCTGCCGAATGATGCCGATCCAAGGATCGCGGTGAATTTCAGGATGCTGATAGACGGGACCCTGGCCGATACTCCTGTCCGGTATTTTGATGGCAAGGCTATGTAGCCGCTTCTCACGAAAGCTCAGTCCGCATTGCCGGCATCGGCAGTGTTGGTTTTGACTATTGACACTGCCAACACAAGCGGAATCCCATGGCAGTTTATGGACATCACATGATTTGTGGCGATTTCCGCATGATGGTGGATGAATGACGGTCGACCCGGATGAGCATGCGCGGTAGTTGTCTTTGCAAGAACATTTCCGTGTCGTGGCATAATCGCGATTTCAGCCTGGTTCCAAGGGCGTGTCTTTGCGAGTACTGCTTCGCCAAAGGCGCCGCCTATGTTTCCAAGTCGGGCACCGCCGTAGATGCGCTGATCCGCAAAGGGCAATTCCATGTAGTCAGGGAGCATGGAAGCCGGCAGGCCGCTTTCCATGAATGTAGCTATTGCGGCGATGTAGTCATTGTTACAGTGCAGATAGAGGATATTCTGTACTGCGCGCTCAATGTCCTTTGCCTCGAAAATTGGCGGCGCTTCCCCGGCCCCATTTCAGTCAATTTCGGTGATCACGCCCCGGCGGAGAAACTTCGGCGATGGCAGCAGAACTGGTGTCACCCGGTACATATGTCGGGCGTAAAGGCGTGAGAGGCTTGTCTGCCGAGGTGTTCCACTTTAATGTAGCCGGCAAGGTGTCGGCGGCGTATGCACACTACGTGTCGGTGTGAGTCACCAGGTGCTATGACAGCGCGGCCAGCACTCGCTGACTGAGGACAATGAGGCATGGCTGAACGATATCCCGCGCTCCGGGACCAGCACATCCGGTTTATCCGGGAACAGCACCTGTTCTTTGTCGCTACCGCTGGCGCGGAGGGCTTCATCAATGTCTCGCCCAAGGGCATGGATACCTTCAGGGTGACCGGTCCGGCGGAAGTGGTCTGGCTCAATCTCACCGGCAGCGGCAATGAGAGCGCCGCGCATTGGCCGAGCTGGGCGCAGACGATATGAAGGCGAACCGACGCGCCAGCGGGCCGGAAGGGTATCGAGCAGTACTGGCGCGAGAAAAACACCGTCAGCCTCGATGGCAAGCCGACGGGATTATTCGAAGCGATCGACTAGCCCCAACCCTGTTTTGGAGGATCTTAATGTGAGCGAAGTGCCGGCCTGCCCTGAATGCAAGTCACCTTATGGCTATGCTGACGGTGCCATGTTCGTCTGTCCCGAGTGTGGTCATGAATGGTCCAGGGATGCGGTCGCAACGCCTGTGGATGAGGGGCCTGTGGTCAAGGATGCCAACGGCAACGCGCTGCGCGATGGCGATACGGTTACCGTGATCAAGGATCTCAAGGTCAAGGGCACATCGCTGGTGGTGAAGGTGGGCACCCGGGTCAGGAATATACGCCTGGTGGAGGGCGACCACGATATCGACTGCAAGATCGACGGTATCGGGGCCATGAAACTGAAATCGGAATTTGTCAAAAAGGCCTGAGCCGTCACACTGGGCGCAGGGGAAGAGGAGCAGACCATGCGTGTCGACAAGGCATATAACTACCGGCGGGTTGACGAGCGATTGGCAACCGCGGGGCGGGTTGAACCACAGCAGCTGGCACAGCTGGGCAGTGAGGGCTTCGAGGTTGTGATCAGCCTGCTGCCCGAATCCAGTGAGTACGCCGTGGCAGGTGAGCGCCAGGCCGTCGAGGACCAGGGCATCGAATACCATTACCTGCCGGTGGATTTTGGCGCTCCCACACTCGAGGACTACGGCCAGTTCCGGCAGCTGATGCAGCGGGCCGGTGAGCGCAAGCTGCTGATCCACTGCGCCGCCAACTACCGGGTCAGTGCCTTCTATTCCCGCTATGCCATCGACACCGGCCGCTGGTCGCAGGCGCAGGCGGACGAGTTCATGTTGTCTGTCTGGCAACCCGCGGAGCACCCACCCTGGCCGCGTTGGCTGGAGCAGGTAAAGTTGGCGTATTTTCCCTGAGGCGCTATCCGGTACAGGGGAAGACGCCGTGGATATACCAGCGGTGGGCCAGCCGGTCGCAATACACCCAGTACTGCTGGCCGCCGCGGTCCCCGGCGACGTAATAGTCCCGGCTCACCGCTCCCTGCCACCAGTTGTCCTCGATCCGTTCCGGCCCGTACAGCAGGGCCAGTGGGCCGTGCCAGTACAGTTGCCCGCCTGACAGTCGCAGTGGCTGTGGCTCGGGCATGAGCCAGAAGGGGCGCTGGGCGCAGGGGCGCCCGCTGCCGGGTTCGCCGCCGGTCCGGGTCGCCGCCCACATGTACGGCGAATTCCGGCAGGTGTTCATCGCGGCAGCCGACCTTCTCGATGGCCTGCAGCCCCAGCCGGCTGCTCAGCCGGTCCAGCAGGTGAGCCAGGGGCTCCCGCTGCTTGCCCGGGTGAAACAGGTCGATATTCTCCGGCTGCCCCGGGCGCAAGTTGCGGCAGCCCAGGGCCAGGCCCTCCACGCCACTGGCCAGCTGCAACTGCTCGAAACAGATACCGGTGAGCCGGTGCCAGCTTTTCCAGTCGCTGTGGCTGCTGGCACTGCGCACGGTTACGTCCCGCAGGCTGCGATCGATGCCGATCAGCTGCCAGCAGATCTCGGTGGTTTGCAACTGGGTGCTGCGCAGGAATGCGCACAGGGACTGCAGCAGCAACTGCACCGCCGGCAGCAACTCCGCGTTGGCTTTTACCTCGTAGCCGAACCAGTATTCGTCGCCAAAGCTTGCCGGGGGCTGGTAATCCGCCTGCCGGTCCTCCCGCTGGCCCAGCACCTGTTGCAGAAAGTGGGTGAACTCCCTGCCGCAGCGCCGGCCCAGGGCGGCCGGTGGCAACGCCAGGACATCGCCCAGGGTCTGCAGTCCCGCCCGGCGCAGCGAGTCGACGGCGGTGGGGAAGGTATCCAGCAGCTGCAGGGGCAGGAGGGCAAGCCGGTCGGCCAGGGGGCGGGTGATGGCCAGCGCTTCCCCTGCCTGTGCAAACGACAACAGCCAGGCGGCCTTGGGGGTGGCGGCCAGGCCGTAGTGGGCGCTGTAGCCGCGGCTGCCAACGCCGGTTGCGACTTCCGCCAGCAGGCTGTCCAGGCCCCGGAACAGGTTGAGGCAGCCGCTGATTTCCAGTTGCAGGCAGTCCTGGCGCCAGCTGAAAAGGTTGGGGGTGATGCCGTAGGCCCAGCAGCACAGCTGCTGCAGGCAGCGCTGCTCGGCAGCCTCGTCCCGCTCCAGCAGTAGCAGCGCCTCGTCATCGGCCAGGGCGCGCACCGTGGCGGCGCCCATGCCTTCCCGGATACCGAGGGCGGCGGCGCAATCATTGGCGCGCACGACCCGCTGCCTGGCCAGTACCGCTACCGGCCGGTCCTCGCAGCGGTTCAGGCACTGCAGGGGCAGCTGGCTGAAGCGCAGGCACAGCCACAGGCTCACCGGCTGTCGCCCGGGTGGCGGGCCGTATCCCGGGGGAGAGTACGCCCATTATGAATTCAATACTGTACATATATACAGTATTGTTGATCGCGCAATGGCTGTCCAGCCGTGTTCGTGGCCCAGCCTGTTGTGGCCCAGCCCGTTGTGGCGCGGCCCTTTGTGGCCCGGTCATGGCCGCTGGCCTAGCCAACGCCCCCGGCGTTCTCGAGCAGGTAGCTGATTACGAACTTCATCAGGAAGCCGAAAATGCCCATGGCGAGCCCGATATAGAGGATCATGGTGCCGAACTTGCCGGCGTTACTGCGCCTGGCGAGATCCCAGACGATGTAGATCATCAGCAGGATGAGGGCGCCCACACCGAGGGTGACGCCATAGTTTGTGAGCCACTCGTCCATGGTTCGCGGCTCAGGCGGCAACGATCACCTCGGCCTCCAGGTGGGTCTCGGCCAGCAGGGAGCGGGTGATCAGGCAGGACCGCCTCGGCTTTTTCCAGCAGGCGCCGGGCCTTGTCGGGATCGGTACCTGCCGGGACTGTCAGGGTGGCCCTGACGGTGAAAGCGGTGAAACGGGTGACCCGCTCGACCCGGTCCAGTACCCCCTCGGCGGAACATTCCAGGTTGCGTCCACTCGAGCTTGGAGGCCCTGGCAATGGCCCGGAAGGTCAGTATGAAACAGTCGGCAACGGCTGCCGACCAGCAGGTGTCTCCGGTGACCACTGGTCGCCGGGGCCGCCGAATTCTGCCGGCGGGGCGGTAACAAGCTGCGGTAGATCGTCCGCCTTCAGGGTGATATTGCCCTCGGTCTCGGCGCTGGCGGTGACATGGTAGTGGTGTGGTAAGTCCTGCATGGCGCTCGTATCCCTGTGGCTGGTTTCGAGCGGCGATTATAGCTGCATAGCAGCGACTGTCCTCACCCTGTAAATTACCCGCTCGCATCAGGCCACCGGGGAGCAGGCCTCCATGGCCGCGCCGCGCTGGTGGCCGGCGGCGGGCCAGACCGGTAATTCCCACAGCTGCGGTTGCTCCGGCACATCCTCCGCCGGGGGCAGGTCCACATCGATATACTGGTTGCCGCCGCGCTGCTTGAGGATATGCACCTTGCGGTATTCGCGCATCTGCAGGCGCAGGCTGGCGGGGGCGTGGTTGCTGGCCGCCTGGTTGGGGCGGAACAGTACGGCCAGGCTGTCGCCAGCTGGCGGCGGCCAGTTGCAGTTTGCGCAGTTCGCTGTAGCGGTAGTCCTGGGCCCCCAGCCAGCTGAATACGGCGCTGCAGGTGGTGCTGCGCAGGGCCTGTTCGGTGGCCCACAGCAGATCCTGGCGGTTCTGGGGGTGGACCAGCAAAACCTGCCGGGTATCGATACCCCGCGCCGCCAGCAGGGGGGCGTAGGGTATATAAGGCGGGGCGATAAATGCCTGCCAGCGCCCCTGCTCGCTGAGCCGCTCCATGGCGGGCAGGAACAGGCCCATGGCGCCCAGCCCGCAGCCGTCGCTCAACAGCTCGATGGTGCTGTCCAGTGGCCAGCCGCCCTGCTGCAGCTGCGCGTCCAGGGTCGTATAGCCGGTGGCCAGGCCCCGGTGCAGCCGTGGCAGTCACTGTTGGCGGAAGGACATGGTGGTCCTGAAAATGGCGCTGGCGACCGCGCCAGGTGTCGTTGCGGTTGATGACCTGCTCGAGCATCTCATTCATGGCCCTTGCTCCCGGGGATAGTATCCCCAAAATATACTGTATATATGTACAGTAGTACTGATAGGTGCGGAATGCAAGCCAGAATTGGAAGCCGACATGAAAGGAAGTAAGCGCAGGGGATGAGGCCAGGTCGGGCAAAGCGGGGCTGAGTACGGCCATTGACCCAGGTAAGTCTGACTCAGACCCGGCAGAGGCCCAGTGACCAGACCTTCGAGATTGTCCCAGGGCTTGCCGCCGGCGAAGCCCTTGATGCTGCCATCCACCTGGACGGCCTGCTCCAGCAGCAGCGACAGTGAGTTCGGGTCGTGGCGCGCCAGGGCCGCCTGCATCAGGGGCATGCGGTTCTTGCCAGACGCGTCGGGCATCCAGCGCCTGCTGCGCGCTCTGGCCCATCGTCGCAATCCAGTTGTACCTCGTACAGAGTGCGGATCTCCCGGGCCAGGGCCCACAGTACCACCGGGGGTTCAGTGCCCTCGGCGCGCAGTCCGTGCAGCATGCGCAGGCTGGCGCTGGCGTCGCCCTTGAGGGCCGTTGTCGGCCATGTCGAACACGTTGTAGCGGGCATTGTCGGACACCGCCTCGGTGACGGTTTGGGCGGTGATGCGTGAATCGCGTGACCAGCAGTTTCAGCTTTTCCACTTCCTGCACGGCCGCCAGCAGGTTGCCCTCCACCCGATCACACAGCAATTGCAGTGCATCGTTGTCGATGCTCATGCCCGCGTTGCGCACCCGCTGTTGCAACCAGCGGGGCAGGTTGCTGGCATCCACCGGCCACACCTGGATCAGTGGCGCCGGCCTTGTCCAGCGCCTTGTACCATTTGCTGTTGGTCGATTGCTTGTCGATCTTGCCGGCGACCATCAGCAGCACGTCATCGCCGCTGGCGATGTCCAGGTATTCGCACAGGGCCCTGCTGCCCTCCGCCCCGGGCTTGCCGCTGGGCAGCCGCAGTTCAATCAGCTTGCGCTCGGCAAACAGGGACATGCTGGCCGGCGCTGTGCAGGATTTCCTGCCAGTTGAAGTGCGCGCCGCCGGCCTCGATGACTTCCCGCTCAGTGCAACCCTGCTCCCGCGCGTGGCGCCGGATCTGGTCGCAGCACTCCTGCACCAGCAGGGGCTCGTCACCAGCTGACCAGGTAGACCGGAAGCAGCTGTTGTTGCAGATGCGCCGGCAAGTTTCTCGGGTAGAGAACCGCATTACTGTTTGCTGTTGGCGAAGAAACCGATACGGCGCATGATCTGCTGGGCCAGTTCCGTGCGCATCTCGGACTGGAGAATGCGGATCTCCTCGCTTTTGCCCACCACGTTGCGCGGGTCGTTCTCCATCTGCCTGATGACCGACCGCTGTGGTATCGGGCATGACCTCCTGGCCGTCTGGCGTCCAGCACCGAGAACTGTGGTTTGCATGGTGAGCTCAAGCTGGGAGACCCGGGCCTCCCGGTTGAGGGAGAGGTTGGTCTGGGTAAACCTGTCCGGGCCAAGCAGCAGGGAGTAACTGGTATTCGCCCTGTCCATCCACTGGATGCCGTTGGTGGTGAACACCGTCCGCACGGTCTGGCTGAATTCACTGTTGGGGTTGCCCGTGACCAGGTGCATTTTATTCCAGCCCGGGGGTAGGGCGGCACCACCGCCGCCGACACCGCGCAGCTGGAAGCCGCAGGCCATGAGCAGGCAGGTAATGCCCAGGATGATGGAGTATCGGGCGAGGCGCCGTGACATTGCAGGTTTCCGGGTGGGCATCAGTTGGCCACAATATTAACCAATTTCCCGGGCACCACAATGACCTTGCGCACGGTGACGCCTTCGAGGAAGCGCGCGACGTTGGGTTGCTGATGCGCCAGGGCCTTCACTGCCGACTCGTCGGCATCCGCATCGATGCTCATCCTGGCCCTGACCTTGCCGTTCACCTGCACCACCATGTCGATGCTGTCGCGGGCGAGCGCGGACTCATCGACCAGCGGCCAGGAGGCGTTCACGACATCGCCTTCACCGTCCAGCAGGCGGCCACAGGTGGTGACTGACATGCGGCACGATGGGGCACAGCATCAGCACCACCGCGCGCAGGGCCTCGCTCGCCAGGGCGCGGTCCTGGGGTTTGCCTTCGTCGAGCTTGCCCAGTTCGTTGCACAGTTCCATGATCGCGGCGATGGCGGTATTGAAGGTCTGGCGCCGGCCGTAATCGTCGCTGACCTTGGCGATGGTCTCGTGAGTCTTGCGGCGCAGGGCTTTCTGGCGGTCGTCCAGCGCGGCAAGATCCAGTGCCGGCGCGGGATACTCCTGTTGCCGGGCCACCAGTTTCCACAGGCGCTTGAGGAAGCGGTTGGCTCCCTCCACGCCGGAGTCGGACCATTCCAGGGACTGTTCCGGTGGCGCCGCAAACATGCTGAACAGGCGCACGGTATCGGCGCCGTAGCTGTCGATCAGGGACTGCGGGTCCACCGTGTTGCCCTTGGACTTGGACATCTTGGCGCCGTCCTTGAGCACCATGCCCTGGGTCAGCAGGCGAATGAAGGGCTCATCGGAGTTAACCAGTCCTTCGTCGCGCATCAGCTTGTGGAAGAAGCGCGCGTACAGCAGGTGCAGAATGGCGTGCTCGATGCCGCCCACGTACTGGTCTACCGGCGTCCAGTAGTCTGCCTCGGCGTCCAGCATGGCCTCGTCATTGCGGGCGCTGGCGTAGCGGGCGTAGTACCAGGACGATTCCATGAAGGTGTCGAAGGTATCGGTGTCCCGGGTGGCGCCGCCGCCACAGCTCGGGCAGGTGGTGGCATAAAACCCGGGCATTTTCTTGATTGGAGAGCCCACGCCCTCGAAGTCCACGTCGGTGGGCAGGACTACCGGCAAGTCCTTTGCCGGTACGGGTACGGTGCCGCATGTGCCGCAATTGATGATGGGAATCGGCGCGCCCCAGTAGCGCTGGCGGGAGACGCCCCAGTCGCGCAGGCGATAGTTGATGGTGCGCTTGCCCTTGCCCTGCTCCTGCAGGCGGTCGGCGATCGCGTCGAACGCGCCCTCGAAATCGAGCTGGTCGAACTCGCCCGAGTTGACGGTTACGATTCCGCTCTTGTCGGCATACCAATCCTGCCAGCGCTCCACCTCGTAGGGATGATCACCATCGACCTTGGCGATCACCTGGACGATCGGCAGGTTGTACTTGCGGGCAAACGCATGGTCGCGCTGATCGTGGCCGGGTACCGACATCACCGCGCCGGAGCCGTAGCACATCAGCACGAAGTTGGCGACCCATATCGGCAGCTCGGCGCCGGTGAGCGGGTGAATGGCATGCATGCCGGTGGCCATGCCCAGTTTTTCCATGGTGGCCATCTCGGCTTCCGCCACCTTGACCTGGCTCTGCGCCTCGATGAACGCGGCAAGCGCGGGATTGGATTGCGCCGCCTGGCGGGCCAGCGGGTGCTGGGGCGCCACTGCGACATAGGTCACGCCCATCAATGTATCGGGCCGTGTGGTGTACACCTCCAGCGAGTCCTCGCCGCTGAGCAGCGCCCGGCCAGGCCGAAGTGCAGGTCGACGCCTTCCGAGCGCCCGATCCAGTTGCGCTGCATCGTGCGCACCTGTTCCGGCCAGTGCTCCAGCTTGTCGAGGTCCGCCAGCAGTTGTTCGGCGTAGTCGGTTATGCGGATAAACCACTGGTCGATCTCCCGGCGCTCCACCGGGTTGTCGCAACGCCAGCAGCAGCCGTTCACCACCTGCTCGTTGGCCAGCACGGTCTGGTCGGTCTCACACCAGTTGACCTCCGCTTTTTTGCTGTAGGCCAGGCCTTTTTCGAACAGGCGGGTGAAAAACCACTGCTCCCAGCGATAGTACTGCGGATTGCAGGTGGCGATCTCCCGGTCCCAGTCGTAGGCGAAACCCAGGCGTTGCAACTGGTCGCGCATATAGTCGATATTCGCCGCGGTCCACTGCGCAGGCGGCACCTTGTTCTGGATCGCGGCATTCTCCGCCGGCAGGCCGAAGGCGTCCCAACCCATGGGCTGCAGCACGTTCTTGCCCTGCATGCGCTGGTAGCGGGCGATGACATCGGCAATGGTGTAGTTGCGCACATGCCCCATGTGCAGTTTGCCGCTGGGATAGGGGAACATGGCCAGGCAATAGAACTTTTCCCGGCTGTCGTCCTGCCGCACGGAAAAGCTGTTGTTCGACTAGCCAGTGCTGCTGCGCGGCGGCTTCCAGCGCCTGTGGTATGTAGTTCTGATCCATCATGGCTTTCAGGTTTGTCCTTGATCGTGCGCTGACAGGCGGGTGCGACCCCTTGCCATATAAGGGATTGGCTGGCGGCTGCGTCGGCAAAAATAAACGGCGATTCTAGCAGTATTTGGGGTAGGCCGCGATTAGCGGTGTTCAGGTCTTCTCGCGCCAGAATCCCAGGTACATCAGGAACATCAACAGCAGGGTGATCCCGGATCCGGCGATGATGGGCGTTACCCCGAAGCTGCCAAATGGCGTATTGCCCAGCATTACCTCCACCTCCCCGCTCAGCGTGGTTTCAACGAACTGATCGGTGCGAGCCACGATCTGGCCGTGGTGGTCGATGATGGCGGAGACCCCGTTATTGGTGCCGCGGATCATGTAGCGGCCGTTCTCCAGCGCGCGCATCTGGGTCATCTGCAGGTGCTGCAGCGGACCGATCGAGTTGCCGAACCAGCTGTCGTTGCTGATGGTGAGCAGCAGGTCGCTGTCGCGCGCGCTGCGCGCCACCAGCTCGGGGTAGACGATCTCGTAACACACGAAGGGCGCGACCCGGTAGGCCCCGGCGCGCAACGGCGGCTGGCTGGCGGGTCCCGGGCTGAAGGCCGACATGGGCAGGTCGAAGAAGGCGATCAGCCCACGCAATTGCCGTTCCAGGGGCACGTACTCGCCGAAAGGCACCAGGTTATGCTTGTGATATATCCCCTCGCCGTCGCCGATGGCGACCACGCTGTTGAAGTAGCCCTCGCCCTGCTCTGACAGTGAGGGTGCACCGATAATCAGGGTGGTTTTAGCCGCCGCGGCGCGCGCGGCTATCGGGTCGAGAAAATCCCGTGCCCGCTGGTAGTAGTTGGGGATCGCCGCCTCCGGCCAGATCAGGATATCGACACCGTAATGGGGTTCGCTGCTGATGCGCAGTTGCTCGAGGATCGGCTGGTACCAGGCGCGGTCCCACTTGTGTTCCTGGGGGACGTTGGGCTGGATTAGCACGACACTGAGGGGCTGTTCGCTGGCCTTGGCGACCCATTCGATTGGCTTGAGCACTGCCCCGCCGCCCCACAGGGTTATCACGATGACGGCGTAGGTAGTACAGGCGATTGCCTTGCGGCTGCGCCAGGCCAGGAACAGGCAACTGCCGGTCAGGGCGCAGATGAACGACAAGCCGAACACCCCGACCACCGGGGCCCAGCCCGCAATGGGGGTATCGAGGTGGGCGTAGCCGAGGTACAGCCAGGGAAAGCCGGTGAACAGCCAGCTGCGCAGCCACTCGGACAGCACCCAGGTCACCGGGAAGCCGACCAGCATGCCGCCCGGCAGGGCGCGCACGAAACGCACATAGAACCAGCCGAAAGAAACCTGGAACAGTACCGCGAGGCCGGCGCAGAACAGCACCGTCAGGAACGAGGCCAGGACGACACCCGCCCCGCCGTACACGTGGATGCTGACGTAAACCCATGACACGCCGCTGCCAAACAGGCCCAGGCCGAACAGCCAGCTGCGCCAGACAGCCTCGCGCAGGCTGCAGGTGCACAGCAGGAATGCGTAGATGGCGCAGCTGATGATACCCGCAGGCCAGAAGTCGAACGGCGCCAGGGACAGGGTGACCAGGGCTCCGGCGAAGGGCGCCAGGAACAGCACCAGCAATGGATGCAGGCCGGGTTCACTTCTCATGTGGTGATGTGCCCGGTCAGTCCTGCAGCGGCCGCATGCGCAGGCTGTGAATCTTGCGCTGGTCGGCGTTGATCACCAGGAACTCGAACTTATCGATTGTGGCGGTCTCATTGCGGGCAGGCATGTGCCCGAGCGCCTGTATGACCAGGCCGCCGATAGTGTCGAAATCATCGTCACTGAATTTGCTGCCAAAATACTCGTTGAAATCCTCGATCGGTGTCAGTGCCTTGATGAAGTAATCGTCGTCGCCGATCTTGCGGATGAAATGGTCGTCCTCGGTGTCCGTCTCATCCTCGATATCACCGACGATCTCTTCCAGCACGTCCTCGATTGTCACCAGCCCGGCCACCCCGCCGTATTCATCGATGACAATCGCCATGTGGTTGCGGTTCTCGCGGAACTCGCGCAGCAGGACGTTGAGGCGCTTGCTCTCGGGCACCACCACGGTGGGCCGCAGCAGGTCCCGAATCCTGAACTCGCTCTGCTCCTTGTTGAGGATCTGGGGCAGCAGGTCCTTGACCAGCAGAATGCCGCAGATGTCGTCCAGGCTCTCGCCCACCACCGGGTAGCGGGAGTGCGCCGTGTTGATGATTTGCGGCAGAATCTCCTCCAGCGAGCACTCGGCCTTGATCACCTCCATCTGGGTGCGGGGAATCATGATGTCCCGGGCCTGCATGTCGCTGACCTGCATCGCCCCTTCCATGATGCTGCGCGCATCGCGATCGATGACCTCGTTCTCGACCGCCACTGCCAGCACATCATCCAGGTCCTTGCGGTTGCGCGGCTCTGAGGAAAACAGTACGGCAATCCGGTCGATCCAGGACTTCTCGCCTGAATCGTTGCCTGATCGGTCGTCGCTCATTGCAGGGTATTCTCCGTGGGTGGTTTGGACCGGTAGGGGCAGGGATAGCTGAGCTCGGCCAGGATAGCGCTTTCAAGTGCTTCCATCGCCAGCGCCTCGCTCTCTTCGATATGGTCGTAGCCGAGCAGGTGCAGCGTACCGTGCACCGCCATGTGGGCCCAGTGGGCGGCGAGGGCCTTGTGCTGGGACTGCGCCTCTTCCCGCACAACCGGAGCGCAGATCACGATATCCCCGAGCAGCGGCAATTCCAGCTCTGCCGGCAGATCGGCGGGAAAGGACAGCACGTTGGTGGGGCCGGGCTTGCCGCGATAGGCCTGGTTAAGGCCGGCCATTTCCGGGATGTCGACCAGGCGCACACTGATTTCCGTGTCGTCCCGGGTCGTCTGGCTGGCAAGGGCGGCCGCGATCCAGCGGCGTAAGTCGTCCTCTGAGGGCACGGGCTCGGCGCTCGCGCACTGGATATCGACGGTCAGGCTCATCGCCTGGTCCTGTCCAGCGCGGTGGCTTTGTCTTCGTGGCTGTCGTAGGCCTCGACGATGCGCTGCACCAGGGGGTGGCGCACCACGTCCTTGCTGCCGAAGTAAGTGAAGCCGATGCCTTCCACACCGGCCAGCACATTGCTGGCGTGGGTCAGGCCCGAGGGCGAGCCCTTGGGCAGGTCGATCTGGGTGGCGTCGCCGGTGATGACGGCGGTGGAACCGAAGCCGATCCGGGTGAGGAACATTTTCATCTGCTCCCGGGTAGTGTTCTGCGCCTCGTCCAGGATGATGAAGGAATTGTTGAGGGTGCGCCCGCGCATGAAGGCCAGCGGTGCCACCTCGATGATATGGCGCTCGATGTATTTGTTGACCGTCTCGAAGCCCAGCATCTCGTAGAGCGCGTCGTAGAGCGGGCGCAGGTAGGGGTCGATTTTCTGGCTCAGGTCGCCGGGCAGGAAGCCGAGCTTCTCGCCGGCTTCCACCGCCGGCCGCACCAGCAGGATGCGGCGCACCCGGTCCTCCAGCAGCGCTTCCACCGCGCAGGCCACCGCCAGGTAGGTCTTGCCCGTGCCCGCCGGCCCGATGCCGAAATTGATGTCGCATTGCCCGATAGTGCGCACGTAGCCTTGCTGGTTCCTGCCGCGGGGCTTGATAGCCGCGCGCTTGGTGCGAATAACCCGGATGGCCTGCACCGGCGCATCCTCGTCGGTGTCCGGTTCCAACAGGTACTCCAGTTCGGCCTGCTGCAGTTGCAGGTGCAGCGACTCGGGTGTCACTTCGATTCCCTGGCAGACTTCCGCATACAGCTGCCGCAGCAGCTGCGCCGCCGCCGCCACATCCTCGGCGCTACCCCGCAACAGGAACTGGTTGCCCCGGGCGCTGATCGAGAGGCCGAAGCGCCGTTCGATCTGGCGCAGGTGGCCGTCCAGCTGGCCGCACAGCACGGCCAGATGGCGCGCGTCATCGGGTTCCAGGGTGAGTGATTGCTGTATCGACGGGCTGGTAAGCGTTGGGGGCGTCGCCGCTGTCGGGGGAGGGTCGCTAGTCAAAATAGAGGATGGCCACCGGGGGCAGTCGTAAAGAAGCTAAGGATATACGGGAAATCAGCTGCGTCAACCGGCGCTCAACACACCGCGCAAGGAGTTGGGCAGGGCCTCAATGATGTCCACCAGTGCAAAGTGGCCGACCAGGGAGGCATCCACGCTGCTGAAATTTACCACCCGGTTGTTCTCGGTGCGGCCCTGCAACTGGCCCGGATCCTTTTTCGACACGCCGGTGACCAGGATTTTCTGCGACTGCCCACCATGCGCCGGCTGATCTGCTGGGCCTGCTGCAGGATCCGCTGCTGCAGTATCTGCAGGCGCTGTTTCTTGGTGTCCTCATCGGTCTCGTCCGGCAGTTCCGCCGCCGGGGTGCCCGGGCGGGCGCTGTAAATGAAGCTGAAAGAGGTATCGAAACCGATGTCCTCCACCAGTTTCATGGTGGCGGCGAAATCCGCTTCGGTCTCTCCCGGGAAGCCGATGATGAAATCCGAGGAGATGCTGATGTCGGGGCGCATCTTGCGCAGGCGGCGGATTTTCGATTTGTACTCCAGCGCGGTGTGGCCCCGTTTCATCGCCATCAGGATGCGGTCGGAACCGCTCTGTACCGGCAGGTGCAGGTGGTCGACCAACTGCGGGATATCCGCGTAGGCGTCGATCAGCGCATCGGAAAACTCCACCGGGTGCGAGGTGGTATAGCGGATACGATCGATACCGGGCACGCGGGCGACCAGGTGCAGCAGCTCGGCGAAATCGACAATCTCCCCGAGGTGATTCTGGCCCCGGAAGGCGTTCACATTCTGTCCCAGCAGGTTGACTTCCCTGACCCCACCGCTGGCCAGGTGGGCAATTTCGGCGATGACGTCGTCCACCGGCCGGGAGACTTCCTCGCCCCGGGTATAGGGCACCACGCAGAACGTACAGTATTTGCTGCAGCCTTCCATCACCGAGACGAAGGCGCTGGGGCCCTCCACCTTCGGCTCGGGCAGGCGGTCGAACTTCTCGATCTCGGGGAAGCTGATATCCACCACGAGGGTGCCGGCGGGGCCGCGCCGCTCCATCATCTCCGGCAGGCGGTGCAGGGTCTGGGGTCCGAAAACCAGGTCCACGTAGGGCGCCCGCCGGCCGATTTCCGCACCTTCCTGGCTGGCCACACAGCCGCCCACGCCGATCATCAGGTCGGGCTTCTTCTGCTTGAGGCGCTTCCAGCGGCCGAGCTGGTGAAACACCTTTTCCTGGGCTTTTTCCCTTATAGAACAGGTATTTAGCAGAAGTACATCGGCCTCTTCAGGGTTGTCGGTGGGGACCAGGTCGTGGCTTTCGGGCAGCAGATCCCGGATACGCGCCGAGTCGTACTCGTTCATCTGGCAGCCGTGGGTCTTGATATAGAGTTTCTTGCTCACCGGGCCTCTGCGGCGACGTGACCGCCGCTGTCTGATCCATGTTGAAAAGGGCTGAGGAGTATACAGAGGAAGGTCGTCGAAACCCACCCCGGCTGGTATTCTCCGCGAGTGGTGGTAATATTGCCGCCCCCTGAATACCGGTGGTTGCCGCGGGGCCACCAGATCTGGCCGCCCCGCAAGTCCCTTCCGCGCGGCCACCCGAATGAGGAAAGCATGGCAAGCCAGCCCGTCTACAAGGTGATATTCCAGAACGGCAACCAGGTGTTCGAGGTATTCGCCCGGCAGATCTACCAGAGCGACATGTGGGGCTTTATCGAGGTCGAGGAGTTTGTCTTCGGTGAGCGCTCCAAGCTCGTGGTCGACCCCAGCGAGGAGCGGCTCAAGAACGAGTTCAGCGGCGTCAAGCGCAGCTATATTCCGCTGCAGGCCATCATTCGCATCGACGAGGTCGACAAGGAAGGCAGTGGCAAGGTTTCCGACACGACGGTCGTTGGCAACGTCGCCAGCTTTCCCTTCTCCGGTGTTATCCCCGGCCAGCGCGGCAGCGAGGAGTAGGCCCCCGGGCTTGCGCTGTTTGCAATACGATCGCGGCCAATTATGCTGTGGCCTCTAACAATAACGCAAAGGAGTCCCGGCATGGCCTCTAAGCCCCAAGATTCAAAACGACCTCCGCGTGCGCTTCTGGTACCGGCCGCCTGGCTGCTGCTGTGCCTTGGCCTGCTGCCTGCGGTTGGCGCCCACGCGCAGCCGGCCGCTGATGCCGCTGCGGTGCAGCGCGGCGGCCAGCTCTTCCAGCAGTACTGCACCGAATGCCACGGGCGGGACGGCCGCGCCCAGGTTGACGTTATTTCCGATGCCAGCAACCTGACGCTGCCCGCCGATTACTACAACGGCAGCACGGACCAGGATCTGTTCAACAGCATTGCCAATGGGGCCGGCGTGGCCATGCCGGGCTGGCGCCAGGCGGTCGGCAGCGACGAGGCGGTGTGGGACCTGGTGCATTTCGTCAAGAGCCTGTGGGTTGAGCAGCCCTGAACTCCCTTTAATTCGGATCGAGGAGCACAGCATGAGCGAGCAGGAGCAGCAGGCGGGCCAGGGCCCGGTGGCCAGGGCTGAGGCAGCCGGCACCTCGCGCAGGGATTTTCTGCGCAAGTCCGCGGCGGGTGTGGGCGCGGCGGTTGCCGCCGGCGCCAGCGCCAGCGCGTTTACCGCGGACCAGGTCAATATCGCCGACGTCACCATCCCGTCCATCCGCATTCCCGCCGATTTTACCGCTTCCCTGGCGGAGGCGCCCAAACCGGGCAAATTCGAGGGCAGCGGCATGAGCGGGGCGGAAGTGTTCGCCCAGGTTTGTGTCAAGGAGGAGCTGGCGGCCCTGTTCTGTTGTCCCGGCAATTACACGGTGATCAACGCCCTGGCGGCGGCCGGCATCCCCTCCTATGGCGGGCGCATGGAGGGCTCCATGTGCGCCATGGCGGACGGCTTCTCCCGCGCCACCGGCGAGGTGGTGGCCACCTCCGGCACGGAGGGCCCGGGCTTCACCAACATGATAATGAATATTGCCGCGGCCAATGCCGCGCGCACGCCGCTGCTGGTGCTGGCGAGCAATATGATGATCGCCGGGGATGATCGGGAGGCCTTTATCCAGACCGGCTACCAGCAGCCTCTCACCACGGGCATCCGCAAGTACGGCAAGCGCCTGATCGATCCCTCCCGGGTGCATGAATACGCCGGTTATGCCTTTCGCGAGTTGAAGTCCGGTGTACCGGGGCCTGTGCACCTGGATTTCCCGGCGGAAGTCGCCCGGGCCCGCTTCAAGAGTCCCGATGAGCTCAAGGACTACTACGACAAGAGCCAGTACCGCAGTACTTCCCGGCCGCACCCCGGCGCCGCTGAAATGACCCGGGTCGTCAGCATGCTGGACAAGGCCCAGCGACCGCTGATCGTGGCGGGGCAGGGGGTGTTCCAGCGCGGGGGCTGGGATGCGCTGATGAAGGTGGCTGAAAAGGGGGATATTGCCGTCGCCACTTCCGGGCCGACCCGGGGCGTCTTCCCGGATGACCACCGCCTTTGCGTGATGGCGGCGCCGGACGCTCTGCTCAGCGCCGACCTGGTGATTTTCGTCGGCCAGTACTGCATGCCCAGCCCCGGTGAGTACCGCTTCAGCCCGGACATCAAGGCCGTCCGGGTACACCCCGACCAGAATGACCTGGGGCGCAACTGGCCGCTGGACCTGGGGGTGGTCAGCGACGAGGCGCAATTCCTGGCGGCCCTGCAGGACGCTGTGAAGGGCAAAAAGCGCGGCGCCTGGGTGGATGAGATCGCGAAGGCGAAGCAGGCCTACCAGAAGCACCTCGACGACACCTACCAGCTGGGCCTGGAGTACAGCAAGAAGACCAATCACCTGCACCCCGCCGTGATCGGACATGAAACCCAGCACTTTATCGATACCGGCACCGATGACCGCCTGGCGGTGGTGAGCGGCGGCGGCGGCTGGACCATCGGCCTGTATTCCGGGCGCTATATGCGCGCCCGCCGCCCGGGCCAGATGATCGTGCCCGCCTACCAGTACGGCGCCATCGGGCCGGATATGGCGATGATGATGGGCGCCTGCGCCGCGGTGCAACGCGGCGTCGGCCCGCAGCAGGGGTACGAGGGCGCACCGACCATCTGCGTGACCAGCGACGCTGGCGTGGCGTACAGCATGTTCGAGCTGGACACCGCCAACAAGTACCGCCTGCCCACGATTACCATTGTCTACAACAACAACGCCTGGGGTGTGTGGACCAACGCCGCCCGCTCCGCCCGCTCCCTGCAGATGTACCTGTTCCAGGAAAATCTGCGCTACGACCAGATGGCCCAGGGCCTGGGCGCCAACGGCGAATACGTGCGCACCGTGGAGGAGTTTCGCGCGGCGCTGGCGCGGGCCTGGAAACTGGCCCGGGACGAGAAAGTGTCCAGCCTGATCAACTGCCAGGCACTGAAGGAGTTCACCTCGCCCAGGGATTACCCTCCAGGGATAGCCCTCAACGCTGAGCCGGGTGTGGGCGCCGTGGCCCACTGATGAGCACTGCGCAACGGGTGGGAGACCTGCTCGAGCACTATGCCGGCAGGGGTGTCTTCCGGGGCTTCGGCCGCCAGGCGCAACGCGGACGCAGCGCCGAGTTCCGGCTGCGCTGGCATCGCGACCAGGTGTTCCAGTGGGTGTGGAACGAGTCGAAACAGACCCTGCGCATCGGCTGCGTGTTGCCGGCGGTGCCGGCTGACTCCCCGATGTACCGCCAGTTCAGGGCCTGGCTTGCGGCGCGCCAGGACCCGGCCCTGCCGGCGCATCGCCGCTGCGACCGCGGCAAGGTTGCGCTCAGGACCTATAACCGCGGCGGGGACGTGGCGCTTACCATGACCGTGCTCGACGGGGATCTGGACTACGCCGTCAATAAACTGGTGAGCCTGGTCAACGAGATCTACCTGGATTTTCTCTCCAGCGGCCTCTATTTCGACTGGCTGGTGGAGACGTTTGAGCTGGACCCGGATCACGCTTACTGAACCCTGGGGCCGTGGCGGTGCTACCTGGAGCCGTCCGGCGTCGCGGTAACGGCCAGCAGGGTGGACAAGGGGAGGTCCCGGGACGAGGTTCCCGCGTACACCTTGTGCTGGAGCGCTTCGAGCACCCAGGCCTGCCGCGTGCTGTCATAGTACGCGAGGCTGTTGACGGCCACCGGGATTTCGACCGTTTTTGTCTCGCCCGGGTCGAGTGTGACTTTGGCAAACCCCTTGAGCTCCAGCTCGGCCCGCTCCACGGCGGAGCCGGTGTAACTGACGTAGAGTTGCACTACCTCGGCTCCCGGTCTTGGCCCCGTGTTGGTGACATCGACAGCGAACCGCACCACGTCGCCGGCACTCGCTTGCGCCAGGCTGGCGCTGAGATTGTCGAGCGCGAAGCTGGTATAACTGAGCCCGAAGCCAAACGGGAACTCAGGTGTCAAACCGATGCGATCAAGGTAGCGGTAGCCGTGGAAGTAGTCGTAGGTCACCAGCAGCGATTCGTTGTCGAAGGGCGGCAGCTGGTCCAGGCCCGTGGGGAATGTGATCGGCAACTTGCCCGAAGGATTTACCCGGCCGAACAACAGGTCTGCGATGGCGTAACCACCCATTTGCCCGGGGTACCACACCATCAGCAGCGCTTCGATCTCGGGCAGCCACTCTCCCATGGTGATCGCGCTACCGCCTTCCAGGATCACGATGGTCCGGTCGTTGCTCGCTGCCGCATCGCGAATGAGTTGGACGCGCTCCGCGGGAAGTTCGAGATCGTGGCGGTCGCCCGCGCCGATTAACCCCTCGCCTTCATCTTCGGCGGTGAGGCCGGTCACGACGATGACCGCATCTGCGGATGCGATCTGTTCCAGGTCGCCGGGATCCAGGCTGTCTTTGGCAATGTGCTCCACGGTGACCGCGTCGCCAAAGAGCTGCTCAATGCCCTGGAGCGGTGTCACCACGAAAGCCGGACGCGTATCGCTGCTGCCGCGGTCACCGGTATTGGCTGTGTCGGCCAGCACCCCGACGACGACGATTCGACCGAGCTCGCTCGCGCTCAGGGGCAAGGTTTCAGCCTCATTCTTAAGGAGCACAGCACCCATGGCTGCCGTTTCCCGGGCCAGCGCGAGATGTTCCTCGCCGCCCACCACGCCTGCATCGAGCCCGCTCGGCCGGTCGAGGCCGTACTCGAGCTTTTTGCGCACCATCCGACCGACGGCATCATCGACCAGCGATTCGGCCACCGAGCCGTCCGCAATCGCCGCCAGAAGATTGTCGCCGTAGAACCGCGCCACCGGCATTTCAAGATCGAGGCCGTTGCGAGCCGAGCCGAGCGTGGATTGTGTGCCAAAGACCCAGTCCGACAGTACAAAACCGTTGAAGCCCCATTCGGTCTTCAGGATGTGCTTCAGCAGTTGCTCGTTCTCGCCGCAAAACTGCCCATTGACCGAGTTATAGGCAGTCATCACCGAAGCCGCTCCGCCCTCGACGATCGCCGCCCGGAATTGGGGCAGGTAGATTTCCCGCAGGGTACGCTCATCGATCGTCACGTCGACCTGAAATCGCGTGTCTTCGATGCTGTTCGCGGCATAGTGTTTTGGACTGGCGAGCACGTACTCCTGCGCGCCCTTGACAAAGGCGACGGCCATTTGCGCCAAAAGTTGGACATCCTCGCCGTAGGTTTCCTGGGCACGCCCCCAGGCCGGATGGCGCAGATTATTGATCGTCGGGGCCAGCAGAACGTTGCCCCCTGCGGCCCTGAGCTCACGGCCCATTGCGGCACCTACGCGGCGCTCGAGCGCGGGATCCCAGGTTGCGCCCCGTGCCATGCCCACGGGAAAGGTCGTCGCGCCCTGGACGGGCGCTACACCCCTGGGACCGTCGGCCATCCTGAATGGCGGAATGCCAAGCCGTTCTACCCCGTCGACACCCCACAGTACGCCGCCTTCGGGAAGCGGTTCAGCTCCGCGGCCCGCCATCTGCGCGACCTTCTCCTCGATCGTCATTTGCGCGACGAGGTTGTTGACGCGCGCTTCAAGCGCTGCGTCGCTGCCCCCGTCGCAGGCGGTGATGAGGTAGAGTGAAAGCCAGCCGGTGACGAGCCTGATTCCCCGCACGCTCAGGCAGGCCGCTGTTGCAGCCGCTGCCGCACCGCAGCCAACCGCACGCAGACCACAAAGGCGTCCATCGCCTGTTGCACCGCCTGCCGGGTGGCGAAGGTTGGCGCCAGGCGGATATTGCGGTTGCGGGGGTCTTTGCCATAGGGGAAGGTGGCCCCGGCGGGCGTCAACTTCACCCCGATATCCCCCGCCAGCCTGACCACCTCGGTGGCCAGCCCGTCCCGGGTATCGAAGGAGATGAAATAGCCTCCCCGCGGCCTGGTCCAGCTGCCCATGCCGGTGCCTGCCAGTTCCCGCTCCAGGGTATCGAGCACAATCTCGAAGCGGGGCCGGATCAGGTCCGCGTGTCGCGCCATGTGGGCCGCCAGGCTGTCACCGTCCCGCAGGAAGCGCACGTGGCGCAGCTGGTTGACCTTGTCCGGGCCGATGGTCTGGTAGGCCAGGTGCCGGCCCAGTGCCGCCAGGTTTTCCTTGCTGCTGCCCAGGAACGCCACCCCGGCACCGGCAAAGGTGATCTTGGAGGTGGAGCCGAACTGGAACACGTTATCCAGGGTGCCCTCGCTGCGACAGCACTCGCTGATGGACGCCAGCGCGGGGGCATCGTCGTAGAGCGTGTGGACGACGTAGGCATTGTCCCACAGCACCAGGAAGTGCTGCCCGGCCAGCTTCGGCAGCGCCGCGATGCGCTCTACCGTCGCCGCGCTGTAGACGCAGCCGGTGGGGTTGGAAAAACGGGGGACACACCACATGCCCCTGATCGAATCATCCTGCTCTGACCAGGGCCTCCACCGCATCCATATCGGGCCCGCTGTCCAGCATGGGCACCGTCACCATCTCGATACCCAGGTGTTCACAGATGGCAAAATGGCGGTCGTAGCCCGGCACCGGGCAGATGAATTTCACCGTGTCGCTGTTGCCCCAGGCGGACTCGGCCCCGCGCAGGCCTTCCGTGAGGGCGAATTCCACCACCTGGTACATCATGGTCAGGCTGGAACTGCCACCCACCATGGTCTCCCCGGCGCTCAGGCCCAGCACCGAGCCGAACAGTGCCCTGGCCTCTGGCAGGCCTTCCAGACCGCCGTAGTTGCGGCTGTCGGTGCCGTCCTGGGCGAGGAAGTTGCCCTGCAGGATGCCATCCAGCGCATCCGCCAGGGCGACCTGCTCGGTGCAGGGCTTGCCCCGGGTAATATCCAGGGCCAGGCCGAGGCCTTTCAACTTGTCGTACTGCGCCTGTAGCGCCGCCAGCTGCGCTTGCAGTTCGGCATCGGTGAGGTGGTCTATATGCACTGCGTCGGTCCTCGCGTGGTCCGGGTCGGAACGTTGGGCTGCCGGGCGCGACTCCCGGGCGCGATTCTTGGGGCGAGAGAGTATAACCACAGATCGCCTGCCGGAGAACGGGATCTGTCGGCGCTTGCTTGAAAAACGCCCATCGAACCCTATATAAGAACGATTGACCCTGTTGGTATTCAAGGCCGGAACGATGAATAGTGAGCGCGACGAAGCGGCTGAAGCCGAGCTGGTATCCCCCGAGGCCGAAGCCAGAACCCCGGCGGTTGCTGACGATGTCCTGCCCGAAACCCTCTGCCTCATGCCGGTTCCGCACCGCCCCTTTTTCCCCGGCCAGGTGCAGCCGGTGGGGATCAACCCGGAGCAATGGGGCTCGACCCTGGAGGCCGTAGCCAAGGCCGGCCATGGCCTCATCGGCCTGGCCTATGTCAACGAGCCGGACCCCGCCAGGGTCGAGGTGCGCCAGTTCCCCGATATCGGCTGCGTCGTGCGCCTGCACCGGCCGCCACTGGCGGAACAGCGAGGCCAGTTTCTGGCCCAGGGCGTGAAGCGGTTCCGGATCGTGCGCTGGCTCAGCGACAAGCCACCCTACCTGGTGCAGGTGGAGTATCCCCGCAGCCAGGGAGAGCGCGGCTCGGATGAGGTCAAGGCCTACGCCATGGCCCTGATCAAGGAAATCAAGGAGCTGTTGCCGCTCAACCCGCTGTACAGCGAGGAGTTGAAGCAATACCTGGCCAACTTCAGTCCCAACCAACCCAGCCTGCTGGCCGATTTCTCCGCCGCGCTGACAACCGCATCGGGCGAGCAGTTGCAGGAAATCATGGACACGCTGCCGCTGGTGTCACGCATGGAGAAAGTGCTCATGCTGCTGCGCAAGGAGCGCGAGGTCGCCCAGCTGCAAAGCCAGATCACCAGCCAGGTGAACGAGAAAGTCTCGTCCCAGCAGCGGGAGTTTTTCCTGCGCGAGCAGATGAAAATCATCCAGAAAGAGCTGGGCATCTCCAAGGATGATCGCACCACTGACGTGGAAATGTTCCAGCAGCGCATCCGCGATCTCACCCTGCCTGCCGCGGCCCAACGGCGGATCGACGAGGAGTTGCGCAAACTCTCGGTGCTCGAGACCGGCTCCCCCGAGTACGGTGTGACCCGCAACTACCTCGACTGGGCCACCTCGGTACCCTGGGGTGTGCACACCAAAGACCAGCTCGACCTGAAGCACGCCCGCACGGTGTTGAACGAGCACCACGAGGGGCTCGAGGATGTGAAGGCCCGCATCCTGGAGTTCCTGGCGGTGGGCTCGTTCAAGGGTGAAATCTCCGGCTCCATCCTGCTACTGGTGGGGCCTCCCGGCGTGGGCAAGACCAGCATCGGCCGCTCGGTGGCCGCTGCCCTGGGCCGGGAGTTCTACCGCTTCAGCCTCGGGGGCATGCGCGACGAGGCGGAAATCAAGGGCCACCGACGCACCTATATCGGCGCCATGCCCGGCAAGTTCGTGCAGGCGCTGAAGGAGGTCAAGGTCGCCAACCCGGTCATCATGCTGGACGAGATCGACAAGATCGGGGCCTCCTACCAGGGTGATCCCGCCTCCGCCCTGCTGGAAGTGCTGGACCCGGAGCAGAACAGCGAATTCCTGGATCACTACCTGGACCTGCGGGTGGACCTGTCCAAGGTACTGTTCATCTGCACCGCGAACCAGCTCGATACGATTCCCGGGCCCCTGCTGGACCGGATGGAAACCCTGCGCCTGTCGGGTTACGTGGCGGAAGAAAAACTGGCGATCGGTAAAAATCACCTGTGGCCGCGCCAGCTCGAGCGCCACGGCCTCAATGAGGATCAGCTGAAGATCAATGAGGCCGCGCTGAAGTATGTGATCGATTCCTACTGCCGCGAGGCGGGGGTTCGCACCCTTGAAAAGCAGCTGGCGCGCATCATGCGCAAATCCATCGTCCAGATGCTCAACACCGGCGAGGAGAAATTGCGGATCGGCAAGAAGGATATCGACACCTTATTGGGCAGGCCGCCGTTCCAGCCGGACCGGCCCATGCGCGGCCTCGGTGTTGCCACTGGCCTGGCGTGGACCGCCATGGGCGGGGCCACCCTCGCCATCGAGTGCTCCCAGATCCATACCCTGAATCGCGGTTTCAAGATGACCGGCAAGCTGGGGGAGGTGATGCGCGAGTCCGCCGAAATCGCCTACAGCTACGTGTCCTCACACCTCAAGGATTACCGCGGCGACCCGGAATTCTTTGATACGTCCATGGTGCACCTGCACGTGCCCGAGGGCGCGACGCCGAAGGATGGACCCAGCGCCGGCATCACCATCGCCACCGCCCTGGTGTCCCTGGCCCGCAAGGAGCGCATCAAGCGGCCGCTGGCGATGACGGGCGAGCTCACCCTCACCGGCCAGGTATTGCCGGTGGGGGGGATCAGGGAGAAGGTTATCGCCGCGAGGCGCAGCAGGATCATGGAGTTGATCCTGCCCCATGCCAACCGGCGGGATTTCGAGGAGCTGCCCGCCTACCTGCGCGAGGGCATCAATGTGCACTTTGCGCGCACCTTCCGCGAGGTCTTCGAGTGCGTGTTCCAGGATCACCCGGTGGACAAGCCGCTGCATTAGGAGGGACTATGGAACGCGCAAGCCGGTGTGGGGCACTGGTGCTGCTGCTCAGCCTGATGCTCGCATCCGTTGACGCCGCGGCGGGGGAGCAAAATCCCACCCCGTCGACAAGCTGTGTGGTGCTGTTGCACGGGCTGGGTCGCACTGCGTTGTCGATGAAGGCGCTGCAGTGGCGACTGGAGGACGCCGGCTATGGGGTGGTGAACATCACCTACCCCTCGCTGTCTCACCCGATCGAGGAATTGTCGAGGATGGCGGTGGATGATGGCCTGGCCGGCTGTGCGGCCCTGGGCCTCGACCAGGTTTCTTTTGTGACCCATTCCCTGGGCGGTATCCTGGTGCGGCAGTACCTGGCGCAACACGACATCCCCGGCCTGCAGCGGGTCGTCATGCTCGGGCCGCCCAACCAGGGCAGCCAGATGGCGGATTACCTGGAATCCCTTGGACTGCTGGAGCCGTTCCTGCCCAGCGCTGTCATCCAACTGGGCCTCTCGGAGCAGTCGGTTCCGCGGCGGCTGGGGCCGGTCAACTTTCAGCTCGGGGTCATCGCGGGCACCGTCAATCAATTGCCCTTCCTGCCGGGGCAGCCGGACGAGTTGGGGGACGGCACGGTAGCCGTCAGTGAAACCCTGGTGTCGGGGATGGCGGACTTTCTCGAATTGCCGGTCGGCCACACCTTGATGATGTGGGATAAGGCCGTGGCCGAGCAGGTGGTATTTTTTCTCGAGCACGGCGTGTTCAACCGCCATTCCCCACCTTTCCATGCGCCCTGAGCCAGTGTGGGCAGGGCGCCTCGCCTGGCGCGGCCTTCGCGACAGCCTGTCGATTGTTCCTGGGGTCGTACCCGGTCTGAAGTTGATTCTCCTGTTTGTCCTCCTGGCTGGCTGTGTCGGGGATCCTGATATGCGCGAGCCACCGTCCGAGCAGCTGCTCGCACAAGCGCATGCTTCACCGGTGCTGGGTCCCGACAGCCAGTTCACGGGCAGCCCCTATGCAGATGTCGGGCTGGACGGGCTGTTCCCCGCGCGAATGCCCAACGACTGCAGCATAGCCGTGCTCGAAGGCGGCGAGGACTCCTTTGCGATACGCATGGCAACCCTGCGCAACGCCAGGAAGTCGATTCGCATACAGGCCCTGCTGTTCAAAGGCGACGAATCCGGCCTGCGCATTGCTGAGTTGCTCAAGCAGAAGCGGGCCGAGGGGCTTGATGTGCGCGTGATTGTGGATGCCTTTTCCAACCCCTGGCTACAGACCCAGTGGATGCTGTTCGACCTCAAGCAAAATGGCATCGAAGTGGAAGGCTATGAGGCCCTCGCGCTGCAGTGGATCAATGAAGTGGCCGTCCCCCACCTGACACCGCATTACAACAGCAGCGGGCTCGACAACCGCTATCATGAAAAAATGTGGATCATCGACGGCGAAACCGATCATGCGATCGCCCTCACCGGCGGGCTCAATATCGGCAACGAGTACTTTCGGGTTGACCCGCAGGATCCCGACGCCTACTGGCGCGACCAGGATGTCGTCCTGAAGGGCGCTGTCATCCAGGACCTGGTGGCGGCCTTTGATCGCAACTTTGACCATTTCGTCGATATCAAGGAATCGCGCGGAATTCTGAATACCAACCTCTACTGGGATGCGACCCGGCAGGTAATGGGCGCCACCGGGAAGGTGCCTGTACCCTATTCCACCCGTCCCGACCTCGTCGAGCGGGTGGCGGCATTGGAGGCGCGGCAACCGGTTCTCGATTTTCGTCCCGCCCGTTGCCGGTTCCTGCAGAATCGTCCCCGACTCAGGGAAACCTATATCCAGCAGGCGTACCTGAAAATGATCGAGCACGCCAGGGAGGAGATCCTGATCGCCAACGCCTATTTTGTCGCCACGCCCTCCGTGAGCGCGGCGCTGGAGGATGCGGCCAGGCGCTGCGTATCCATCAACATTATTTCAAACAGCCCCGAGACCAACGATCTGCCGGAAATCAGTATGGTGGGCCGTGGCCATTACAAAAACCTCCTGCAGATCAATGCGAAACCGGAAGTGGAAGCCTGTGACCGCCCCGCTGCGGGCATTCGGATCTGGGAGTGGGTCGGGCAGGCAGCGAATGAGCCCACCCGCAGCCAGGGCACAATGCACTCCAAGTTCGCCGTGGTTGACAGCCGGCGCAGCCTGGTCGGCTCCTACAACCTCGACCCGCGCAGTGAAAGGCTCAACAGCGAATCAGCCATCGTGTTCGAGCAGGAGGAACTGGCGGGGCGACTGCGTCGGCTGTTCCTCGAAAACGATCTTGTATACAGCCGGGAAGTCACATTGCAGCAGGCCAGGGCGTTTGAAGATCCCCAGGATGCCCTGTACCGGTTCAGGGATACGATCGGCAAGTATTTTGAGGAGGAACTATAGGGCTTCGATCAATCCGGACTGACGTATTGTGTATCAGGCCGCGCGGCTAGTGCCCTCCTGTGGTGGAAGGCGCCACTCCCGCCCAGATAATCCTTCCGCTATAATTTTGAAAAAAATGGTCTAATAAAGGGTATGCAGCCATGAACAGATGGTCAATTGTCACCGGCGCGGTGGCGCTGGCTTGGGCGGCGTCCAGCATGGCGGATTCAACCGCCGCCCGCTGTGACATTTATCCCGCGGGGAGCGATCACACCCAGAAGATGATCCATTGCACGTTCTCCCAGCGCCAGGGCTACATCACTATCACCCGCGAGGACGGCGTCACCCACGACCTGTCGCCGCAGGGTGACAGCCCGGGTAATTTTCGTGACCAGGATGGCCGCGCGGTGTACCGGCAGAGCGGCCTGGGCGACCAGGGCCTGATCTTTCGCTTCCCTGACGAGAGCGTCTATGTGTACTGGAGCACGGCCGAGCTCGAGCCCGCCGGTGATGACAACCCCACGGCGCCGTTCACGACCCAGGATTACGACGCGACCACGCTGCTGCGCTGTCGCGCGGTGGGTGACGCCGACTTCGGCAGCTGCCCCGCCGGTGTACTGCGCATGGAGGGCGGCCAGGCCTCGGTCGTGGTGCAGAGCCCGAAGGGTGAGCAATTCACCATCAACTTCATGAAAGACTATATCAACGCCACCAACCGCGAGGCCAAGGGCAACCTGGAGGGCGATACCTGGACAGTGACGATTGACGGCGCCGAGATCTACGAAGTGCCGCTGGCCGTCATCGAGGGAGGCTGAGTCGATGTCGTGCCGTCGCCTCGCGCGCCTGATCCTGGCCGGGATGATGGCGGCATGCCTGCTGGCGGCGCCTGCCGGCGCGAGTGAATTGGCGGCGATGGTGCTGGGCGAGGAAGTTCGCTCCACCGATCCCGTTGAAGTGCGCGAGATCATTCTTACCCGGCTGTTCGACTGGTACGCCGCCGATAAGGGTATAGAGGCAAGCGACGCGGAGATATCCACGTCGGTCGAGGCAATGAAGCGCGGCATGCGCGAGGAGGGGTTTACCGCCGAAGATGACCTCATCCCCGGATGAGGCAGCGCAGGTTGAAACGATGCGGCGCGATATGACGCGGTCGATGATCCGGCAGTGGAAGATCAACCAGCGGCTCTACGCCGAATACGGTGGCCGGGTCATCTACCAGCAGCTGGGCCCCGAACCGCTGGACGCCTACCGCCGCTTCCTCGAGGAGCGCCAGCGTACCGGCGCCTTCACCATTATCGAGAAATCCTTCGAGGCTCCTTTCTGGAGCTACTTCACCAACGATGCCCTACATACCTTCTTCGAGCCGGGCAGCGAGGCCAGCGCTTTCGAAACACCCCCATGGGAGCGCCAGTAGGGGGCGACACGCCGTCTCCGCCAAACTGGGCCCCCGGGCAGGCCTTATTGCTTGTCTACCCCCACCAACTTGCCTTCCGCCGAAAAAGTGCAGATAAACACCTGTGGGCTGGGTTCCGCCTCGTACTGTCCCCAGACGGAGTACATACCCTGGTCTTTTACCGCTTCCTGTGTGGTGATGCGGTTGGGTTTTTGATTGAACTTGGCGGAGGCTTCGCCGGCACAGTAACGCGCCATGTCATTCACCGCGATGTGTCCACTCGAGGCCGCCGGCGCTGCTGCAGCAGTGCTCTTATTGAAAGAGACGACAATTTTCTTTTCGTCCCACTTGTAGACCTGCGAGCCGCCATCGCCCTGTTCCCGCACCACCTTGTGATCTTCCTGGTCCCTGAAGTGGTCCGGTTTATTGCCGGGAGTGAGGCTGAAAGTCTTGCCGTTACTCAGACCGATATCGACATAGCCCTGGCGCTGGGAAAACGAACAGGGGCCGGACCGGTCCTTTTTCTTGTCACCGTGGCTGTAGAATTCGCAGGTCGCCTCCGTCGAATCAGCCCAGGCCAACTGGGTGAAAGCGCAGCTGCCAGCAATGAGAATCGACGACGCCAAGCCTAAAACTTTATTCATAAGTTCTTTCCTCGCTTAACACAGAAAATGGGGGCCATGCTCGTTATGTACCAGACCTTTCTGAGCAAAACTGGCCCGGGGAGTATTTATCAGGATTTCAATACACGCAAGAATGGATTCGTATTCAGGCCTTTTTGATCAGGCCAACTACAAACAGCAGTATGATTGCGCCCACCGTTGCGGTAATGATCGAGCCGATCAGCCCACCCGCGGAAATACCCAGCAGGCCGAATACGAAGCCACCGATAAACGCACCGACGACGCCAACCACGATATTGCCCAGCAGCCCGAATCCGCCGCCCTTCATCAGCGTGCTGCCGAGCCATCCTGCAACAGCACCGATGACCAGAAAAATTACAAGCCCTGTGATGTCCATGGTTTCTCCTTCTTTGATTACAGGCGACTACGACCTAATGAAAATAAACCAATATGACGATTAAGCCGGCGTGAACTGCGCTGCGAGAGCTTGAATGCAGATTGGTTCAAATAAGCATACCTATTGCGGGATGGCAGTTTGACGCGTTACCTGCCGTTCTGGATTGATCAGTCGTTGCCTCAAGATTACGCACAGGTTTGTTGTCCGTTTTCTTTCAGCCGCTGGTCGCGCAGTTCTTTAAGTGCCTCCTGTATCGATGTATCAGTGCATTGAAATGTCATGGCTGATGAACTGTTCATATCCCGCTGCTGCTGCGCTGTGGATGGGTAATGACGGCCTTCCCAGACGAAAAGGTGTTCCCGGTTTCTGTTTGCGCCAACTGGAATTCGTACTACTCTTGTGCCAATTGAAGCAGGAATACTGAAACTCCCAATACCCCCCCAACATTATTTGAGGATTAGAAAGATGGCAAACAAGATCGCCCTGTTGGCAATAGCCGCTACACTCACCGTCGCCATGACCGGCTGCGCAAAAGAGGAAGGCCCCTTGGAGAAGATGGGCAAGGACCTGGATGAGGCAGCGCAGTCTGTTGAAGAGTCCGCCGAGGAGGCAGCGGAGAGTGTCAAGGAAGCGGTAGATCAGTAGCCCCGGGCACTACAGGCGCCCGCCGAGGCGGTCGCGTGGAAAAGCGGTACTCGGGGTAAGAGTCACTCTGTCCACCCCAGCACATCGCGCACAATCGACCAGCGCGGCTTGGATTCACCCAGGCCCTCGCCCCGCACCCAGTAATTATAGGGCGCCTGGATCAGGCCGGCACTGTCTGCAAACACCACCCACTCGTTGACCATCTCCACCAGTTCCCCGGCATCCCTGGCCATACCAAAGGCCGAGGGTATATGCACGGGGTTGGGCTGGGGCACCACGACGGTGTAGTCCGGGTACAGCAGGGTCCAGCCCGAGGCATTCTCCGCCGGCATCACGAAGGCATCCACCTCCGGGTGGAGCCCCTGGAAGAACGGCTGCCAGTGCGCGATTTCCACGAACTCGGCATCGCTGTCCCCGAAATAAAGCTCAATGGAGGTTTGCAGCTGGCTGGTGTCCAGGGGTACGCCAATCCTGAGTCCACGACTTTCACGCAGGGCCTGCACATTGCTGAATTCGTACCGGCGCTCATCTTTCACCGCCAGGCCGACGGTGCCGTTCATATAGGGGGTTGAGAGGCGCATGGACGAGAACCAGTAGGGCCGATACCAGACCCCCGGCATGACATCGATTACACCGTCGCGCAACAGCCCGGGTACGTCCGGCCAGCTGACGGGGACGAATTCCGCCTTCAGCTGCAGCGCTTGGGCCAGCATCTGGCCGAGTGCCACATCAAATCCCACAAGTTCGCCTTGGGAGTTGAAAAAACTCATCGGCAGGTTGTCCGGGTCGAAGCCTATGCGCAGTGAGCCGCGGCTGGCGATTCGCTCCCAGGCGGAGAGCCCGGCTGCGCCCTTGTCCGCCGCTGTCGCCAACTCGCGGTGAACGATGGTATCGGTCGCCAGATCTGACTGGTGCATCTGCCTGACCGCTTTATCCATTGTATAGCTGGTGTCAACAAACGACACCAGCAGCAGTCGGACCAGCAGGGCGACCATCAAGGTGCCAGTCGCGATCGCGATAACGGCGCGCAGCAGGCGGCGCCGTTCGAGAACCAGGAAGCCGCCCATGGCCGCTGCGCCCAGCAGCGCGATTGCGATCAGGTTCACCGCGGTAACCAGCGAGTCAAATTTCCCCGTGATAATCGTGGTGGGTATGTAAAGCTGAAACAGGTCCTGCGGCAGGCCGAACAGATCCAGCAGGAACGGCAGCGCAACCTGGGCCTTGGCGAAGTAGGTCGGTATACCAACGCTGAACAGCTGGGCATAGTCTCCCGCCGGCAGCGGGGCGCCGCTGAACCAGGCGGCAAAGGGTACGAAAAGCAGTGTCAGCAACTTGCCGGCGTTGGGGAAATTGAACATTATCGGGATCAGTACTTCGGTGGCGGAGTCTGTCCTTCTGTCGAGCAACTGGTGGCGGGCCAATAATTCCTTGCAGCGTTCGACCAGCACGGGCAGCACAATAAACGCGCTGTTGGCGATAAAGGCTGTGAGCAGTGCATCCCGGGCGATACCCGACACCTCCTTGTAACGGAAAGGGGTCACCGCGGTTACCAGCAATGGCAGTATCCAGAAGGCGAGCAGCAGCGCGCCCGCTGAAAAGGCGATGAGGTACACTTCCAGTTTTCCCAGGGTCTGTGGCTGCAGGGTGCCGGCTGCGACTGCGGCGATAGCAAAGACGCCAACCGGGGTAAGGTCGATCACAAAAGTGGCTATACGCACAATGGCGGCGTTCATTACGCGCAAGGGAGCCAGCAGGGTCTCCTTGTCCTTGAGGCCGATCAGCCCAATTCCCATCAGGCAGCTGAACAGCACCACAGCAGGTATGACATTTCGCGCCAGCGAGTCAAAGAGGTTGTGGGGGAAATACAGTTCGGTAAGAGAGAGGGATTCCGCAGGCTGGATCAGCGCGTCGCTGTAGAATGAAGCGGTTTCATACGGCGGAAATGTCAGCGGCAACACGGCGATGACAAGGCAGGCGGCTACCCACACCACCAACAGGATTCCGCCGCCGCGCAGGGCCAGGCGCCTGGCATCGGCAACGTCGAGTTGGCCAACGGCGATCATCAGCGAGGTGATCAGGTAGGGTAATACCGGCACCTGCATAAGACGGATATAAATGTCCGCCAGCGGTTGCAGCGCGGCGGCCGGTTCGCCGAAAAACAGTCCGGTGAGCAATCCCAGTGCCAACCCCAGCATTATGCGAGTGGACAGGCTCAGGCGCGACCAGTGCGACAGAATCGGCGGTATTGCCTGAGTCGTCGTCATTTGCCCTGTGGGTCCTGGCTTTGCTGCCATTCGAAGAAGCCCACCGCGTCCGGCGACGTGGTGGTGGTGCCGCTGAGCAGTGCCACCAGGCGCAGGCCGTCGGTGAAGTAGGGATCATCACTGAGATTGGCATGTGGATTGTCGGCCGAGGCCGGCTCGATACCGCGGACAAAGCCAAATTTTTTCACCGCGCCGGCGACCATGAGACTTTGCAACACGTGCTCCCTGGCCTCATCGACGTTAGGGTCGATGACATGGGTGGTAAGGTTGCCGCTGGAGGCGGTCGCCTTGATATTGATGTCACGGCTCACCTGCCCAACCCAGACCGACCTGCCCTGGAACCGAAACGGGGCAAGCCAGAGGCGGAGGTGGTTGCGCTGCAGGATGGTGTTGCGCGCGCGCTGCAAAGCCAGGTCCTGGGGGCGGTTCATGAAATACAGTGGGCTGACCGGTGCTACCGGGTAAGCCGCCCCGGACAGTGCGGCCCCGACCATGCGGCTGACTGTGGCGGAGTTGATGACGTGGGTATACGACCACTGAGCGCGGCTCATCGATGCCAGGATGTCCTTGGCACTGCCGATCAGGACGAGGTTCAGTGGATCTCCCTCGGCCCGGCCCTCCCCGTCCGCCGCGCAGCAGGGCAGGGCAATCAGCTCCTGGCGCAGCTCATCCAGTGTCAGGTCGGGTAGCTCGGCACCGGCGTAAATCGCATTGGGGTGCAGTCTCTCGAAGTCGAAATCGCCGTCCCGCAGGGTGACCGCGAAGCCAAAATTCGTCACCTGCTGAGTGCCCACCAGCGACACCGAGAGGTAGCGGCCCCCTTCGTGCCTCGGTGCCAGTACGTAACCTTCGCTCACGGCGCCGGCGGAGGTTTTCAGCGGGATCGCCAGGTCGCGCATACGCTGGGTGAGCAGGCTCTCGTCTTCTCCGGAAAGTATCGGATAAAACAGCACCGCCGCCTCATTGGGCGCGAAGTAATTCGGGTCCAGCGCAGAGATCATCAGCCAACGCCCATGCTCAGTGGCATTCTCGATCCGCAGCCAGATAGCCTGCAAGCCGACGCTGGCAAGGTCTACGCCGTACAGTCGCCGCGCCTGCTCATCCTCGAGAATGCCCGCCGTCACCGTAAGGCCGCGCTCGGTTTGGGTCTGGCTATTGCCGGGCTCCGGCCAGCTCTGCAGTGGTTCGGGTGAGTAAGCCGCACAGCCGGCGAGCACCAGCAGCAGGCTGGCGAGCAGGCAGTTGCGCAGCCTGGGTGGAGAGCGGCGACACGGCACGAGCCGGGTTGGCGCCGCCTGCATTTCGGCGACACTGATCATCCTGTGGGTTCCTGGTGCGCGCTTTCCAGGTCGGCGACAATGAAATCGATCATCGCCTGCCACAGGACTTCCCTGGGATAGTGATTCTGGGTCACCACCGTCGCGCCAAGCAGGGGGCTGGAGCGCGCCACCGGCAGGGTAATAGCCCAGTGGTCGGCATTGGCATAGCCGAGCAGGGTACTGCCTGGAATGAGCGCGTCATAAAAGAGGACATTGCTGTCATTGAGTGGATGTATTTCGGCCAGGGCCGCATAGCCCGGCAGGAGGATTGTCGACACCCTGTCCTGCTGCGGCAGCGCAACCATGGAATAGCTGTGCACCGCGCCGGGCAGCGTGTGCCGGGCGAGCCAGGCCTGGCGCACGTCGGTGCGCAGGCTCTCCACCGCGCCGTCATCACCCACGTCGCACTGCGCGCCCGGGGCAAAGCGAATCAGGTCCAGAGCGCCCTGGGATCCCTGGTCGGCCAGCGGGGAGCCGCCGATGCTGCCAGCCACGCTCAGAATGGCCGCCACCTGGCGGGTAGCCGCCTCATTGCGTGCGACGGCCTCGAGAATGTCGACAGCCCCTTTGGAATATCCGACCAGGATGATTGGCCGCATATCGTCGGCTGCCTGGATCTCGCCGAGCTGGCGAATGACTTCAGAGGCATTGTGCCCCGAGCCTGACAGGGCGTCGACATGCAGCAGCGTCACATCGTAGCCCAGGGATGCCAGGTGATGGTGCGGCAGCTTGTCGACATCGACAAAGCCCTGCAGGCAATCCCAGCCGATACCCAGGACGACGGCCACGCGGTAGCGCTGGCGGGGCAGGGTTTGTGGGTCAATTCGAATGCCGGAGTCCGCCTCACCCGCCAGTTGTACCAGGGCGTCGGCACAGGGCCGGGGTTCTGGCAGTGAGGCGCCTTCGGCGGCGGTCAATTGGCAGAAATAGGCGCGAAACGCGCCCCTCTCGTCAGCGATCGCCGCCCTGGACGCGGGCACCATGACAAGGGGCTGTTGCTGCCGGGTGGGATAGTTGGATGGCCCGCTGGCGCAGGCGCCGAGCGCCAGTACGGCGGCCGCGAGCAGTGGGCCTCCCGGGCCCCGGGAGCACGAGCGGCGACGCGCAAAGCCCCGGCTGCCTGTCACGACCGGCACCCTGCAGGCGCATGCTTGTGCGAAGAGTGCAGTGGAAAACTCACATCGATTCTGCCGGCAGATCCAGTGTCACAGGCTGTTACGGACCGCCAGTGTATTTTAGCTACACCTCGAATAGAAGCGATGCCGCTCAGGCCGTTGCGCGCGCGGTTACGATCGCCCGTCGGGGCGCCGGGTAACCTTCGACGGTTTTGCTGTGGTCCGCCGGATCGAGGAAATCCGCCAGCGACTGGAATCGCATCCAATCGGTGGAGCGCTGCTCGTCGGTCGAGGTTGCGCTCACATCCACCAGGCGGCAGTCGACAAAACCCATTTTGCGCAACCACCCCAGCAGGGTGTCGCAGGCCGGCAGGAACCAGACATTGCCCATGCGGGCATAGCGCCCTTCGGGCACCAGGGTCTTCCCCGGGCCGCCCTCGATCACCAGGGTTTCCAGCACCAGTTGGCCGCCGGGGCGCAGGCAGTCGCGCAGCTCCAGCAGGTGGTCCATGGGCGAGCGCCGGTGGTACAACACCCCCATGGAGAAGACGGAATCAAAGGCCTGCAGTTTGGCCGGCAGCTGCTCGATTCCCAGCGGTAACACCCAGACCTCGTCCCGCTGCAGGTACTTGCGCAGGGCCCAGTACTGCAGCACGAACAGCGGCGTGGGGTCGATGCCGATCACCTCGGCGGCGCCGGCACCCAGCATGCGCCAGCAGTGGTAGCCGCTGCCACAGCCCACGTCCAGCACCCGCCGTCCCGCGAGGTCATCGATGGCGTGGGCCAGGCGGTCCCACTTCCAGTCCGAGCGCCACTCGGTGTCGATATGTACACCGAACAATTCGAACGGGCCCTTGCGCCAGGGGTGCAGTCCCTGCAGCGCACTGCGCAGCTGCTCGCTGACTGCCGGGTCCAGCGCCCTGGCGCTGCTCGCCCCGACGCGGGATTCATCGAGCCGGATGTGATCCACGGGCAGGTCGGGCAGCTGCCGCAGCACCTCGAGCCAGCGCGAGAGGTCGCCGTAGCGCTGCGGCGACAGGCCTCGGGCAAGCTGGTCGGGAAGCAACCGGGCCCAGGCGTCCAGGTCGCCGCCCCGCCAGCGCTCTATGAGGGGCTGGTAGTCGATCACTTGAGGGCGATAAGTGAGGCGAAATTAAAACACTGGAACCAGACATCGCAGCTGCTGAAGCCGGCCTCGCTGATGCGCCGGCGGTGGCGCGCCAGGGTTTCCGGCAGCAGCACATTCTCGATCGCCTGGCGCTTGCGGGCGACTTCCAGCTCGCTATAGCCGTTGGCGCGCTTGAACTGGTGGTGCAGGTCGATGTTCAGCTCATCCAGGTGCGGGTCCTCAAAGCTGACCTTCTCCGACAACACCATGATGCCCCCCGGCAGCAGGCCCCGGTAAATCCGCGCCAGCACCGCATCCCGCTCTTCCCGGGGTATGAACTGCAGGGTGAAGTTCAACACCACCACCGAGGCATTTTCTATGGCCACCTCCTGCAGCTTGTCGCACACCAGCTCTACCGGCGTGTGGTGGGTGTCGGTGTCGATGATGCTGCGGCAGCGCTCGAGCATGGCGGCGGAATTGTCGACGCCGATGATCCGGCAGTCCTGCGGCAGGATGTGCTGGCGCATGGCCAGGGTGGACGCTCCCAGCGAGCAGCCCAGGTCGTACAGCGTGCTGCCGGGGGTTGCGTAGCGCCCCGCCAGCAGGCCGGTCATGGCGACAATGGTGGAGTAGCCCGGGACGGAGCGCCTGATCATATCCGGGAATACCCGCGCCACGCTCTCGTCGAAACTGAACAGCGCCACGCCGGTCACCGGGTCCGCGAGGGAATCGCTGCCCTGGTTGGCATAAGGGCTGGCGTAAAGAGTGTCGCGCGAGTCGGTCAAGTCGGTCACGATTGAGGGCAAATGGGGGCCCGGCGGGCCTGTTCGGGGTGGTGGACGCGACGAATTCTAGCATGAAATATTAAACCCGCAGTCGGGGGTTTTACTGTATTCGGGCCGCATTACTGGCCACAATGGGCGCTGGAGTACTTGCTCGCAAAGTAAATGAGGGAGCATATGGTATTGGCACCCGACACTCGCGCGCGGGATTTGCGCCCACCCCTGTTGCGCCACAGTGTGCTGGAGTTCGGCCGCGTGGTACTCGAAATGAGTAGCACCGCCCTGTTGGCCCCGGTGCTCAGGACCCTGCCGCGCGGGCGATGGGCACACCATCATGACCATCCCGGGCTTCATGGGTGCTGATGGCTCGACCTCACGCCTGCGCAAATTCCTCGGCGAGCGCGGCTACAAGGCTATCCCCTGGGGGCTCGGCCGCAATGGCGCCGAGGTGCGCCCGGCCAGCCTCGATGAGTTCCTGGAGCACCGGCACCAGACCGAAAACCTGATAGCTGAAAAACTGGAAGCCGAGTTTATCGCCACCGGCCGCAAGTTGAGCCTGATCGGCTGGAGCCTCGGGGGATTGTATTCTGTGGCGCTGGCCCACCGCTTTCCCCAGTGGGTGCGCCAGGTGATCACCCTGGGCACGCCCTACGGGGATCCTCGCGGCACCTCGATCTACAAGCTGATGGGTCGGGTCTACAACGACAGGGTGGCGGTGGATGAGGCGGCGCTGGCCCGCTGGGTGGCTTATACCTACAGCGGCGGTGAACTGCGGGTGCCGGTGCTGGCCCTGTATAGCGAATCGGACGGCATCGTGGGGGCGGGCATCGCCCGCTGCGAGGGCGACCCCCGCTACGTCACCAACATGGCGGTGATGGCCAGTCACGTGGGGTTTCCCTTCAACCCGCTGGTATTTGCGGTAATCGGCAATTACCTGGTGGAACCGCACGAGCGCTGGGCCCTGTGCCGGAGTGACTACATCAGGCCATTCGTGCGCACTGTCGGGGAATAAGCCGGAGAACAGGCCGCGCTGGCCAGGCGCTAGTTGGCGCTGCGCACCAGGTGGGCGTCTTCAACTCGGCGCTTGCGGCGGGTGTGGGGACGCAGGCGGGCAAACGGCTCCAGGTTGTCGCCGGGGTCGCTGGCAGTCGGACGCGCACCGGAAAATTTGATACTTTCCAGGAAAGCCACCAGGCTAGGCCGGTTCTGATCCAGTCTTTTCATTTAAATCTCTAGTAATTCGTCACGGAAACCGGCTCTATTGTACGGCTCCTGCCTGGCTGGCGGGCGTGAAAACTACGCCTTTTTCCTGTGCAAAATGCCCGTGTGCGGCACCCTTCATCCCGGCTTTTCCGCCAGCAACGGCAGCACGGCCGCAAGCTCCGGCTTGTTCGCCCGCATCTCCTCCAGGCTCAGGCCCTCGAGCTCATGGGGGAACACCAGCCAGTCAGCGGTCTGGTGCAGGAAATAGTCAGGGTTGCGTCCGCTGCGGTTATTGCCCGGCTTGAACCAGGGCGTGGCGATACGGACCTCGGGCGTCTGCCCCCCGCAGGCCCGGCCCAACTCGGTGATGACCTGCTGCAGCGACAGGCCGGTGTCGTAGACATCGTCCACCAGCAGCAGGCGATCGTGCCGGCCGAGTCGATCGACCAGGTACTCCAGGCCATCCACCCTTATGCCCTGGTCCCGCTGGCCAATGCCCGAGTAGGAACTGGTGCGAATCACGGCGTGGTCGGTCTCGACGCCCAGCACCCGCAACAGTTCGTGTACCGCGATGGCCACTGGCGTGCCGCCGCGCCACACCCCGACCACACAGCTGGGTCGGTAACCGCTGCTGAAAACCGCCGCGGCCAGCGCGAACGCATCCGCCAGCAGTTGTTGTGGGGAGATGTATTGTTTGTCCATGCCGAGGCCCCGGGCCAGTTGCGCTGCCGGGTGCAGATTAGCACAGGGCGCCGGGCGGTGGTCGGGGTGTTGCCCGGCCGCTATAATCGCGCCTCGCTTGCAAGAGGCAGACCATGAAACCCGCCGGATATCCCCTTGAGCCCGCCCACCTGTGGGAGCATTTCTACCAGATCACCCGGATACCCCGACCTTCCAAACAGGAGGCGGCCGTGCGCCAGTACGCGATCGACCTGGCCTCACGGGGCGGCCATGCCTGGCGCATGGACGCGGCCGGCAACCTTGCGATAACGATCGCCGCCAGCGAGGGCAGGGCGGACCGGCCCGGCGTGATTATCCAGAATCACCTGGACATGGTGACCGTAAAAACCTCCGACAAGGAGCATGACTTCACCCGCCAGCCCCTGAGCCTCGAGGTGGCGGATGGCTGGTTGCAGGCCGACCGCACGACCCTCGGGGCCGATAACGGGGTAGGCTGTGCCGCGGCGCTGGCGCTGATGACCGACACCAGCGTGACCCACCCGCCGCTGCAGCTGCTGTTCACGGTGGATGAGGAGACAGGGCTGGGCGGCGCGCTCAATCTCGACCCCGCGCTGCTGTCCGGCAGCCTCATGCTGAACCTGGATACCGAGGACTGGCACGAATTGTTCGTGGGCTGCGCCGGGGCCGGTGGCTGGGAATTGAGCCGGTCTTTCCCGCTGGAACAGCCGCCCGCGGCGGTGGAGCAGTGGGAGCTGTCGCTCAAGGGGCTGGCGGGTGGGCATTCGGGCATCCAGATCCACCAGCAACTGGGCAATGCCATCAAGCTGCTGGGGCAGTGCCTGGCGGACGTGCCGGGGCTGCAGCTGGCGCGCCTGGAGGCCGGGGTGGCACACAATGTCATTCCCCGTGAGGGTGCCCTGGCGTTTGCCTGCCCCGTCGGTGGCGGGGCACGGTTGCAGGAGCGCTTGCGGCAGCTGCGTGAGCACTGGCTGGGCTATCTGCCGGCTGCAGACGCCGGCCTGGAGATCGCATTGCAGCCGGCGGCATTCGACCAGGTGCTGACGCTGGCGGATACACGGCTGCTGCTCGACCTCATCGCCCTGTTCCCCCACGGCGCCCAGGCCTACAACCTGGTGCAGCCGGCGGAGTTGGTTGACCTCAGTTGCAATTTCGCCCGGTTGTCGCTGCAGGGGGGCGATTTGACGCTGGTCTGCAGCTTCCGCTTTTTCAACGAGGCCCAGAGCCTGCCGCTGCAACAACAGATCCTGGGGCTGGCCCGGGTGTTCGGCCTGGACCACAGCCCGGTCGTGGCCTACCCGGGCTGGCAGCCCGACTTTAGCAGCCCCCTGCTGGCGCGCGCCTGCGCCCTGCACCAGCAACTGTTCGGGGCAGCTCCCGCCGTAAAGGCAATCCACGCGGGACTGGAGTGCGGAATCCTCAAAGGCAAGAAGCCGGAGCTGGATATTCTCTCCTTCGGGCCCACGATACGGGGCGCACATTCACCAACGGAGCGGCTGCAGATCGACACCGTGGCACCTTTCTGGCTATTCCTGACGACCTTGTTGGACCAGTTGTAAACATGCTGCACGCCCCGTACCCCTACACCACGAAGGAGCAATAGCGATGCTGGACAAACTCGAACGCCTGCCGGCGGATACCATCCTCGGCCTTGCGGCGGCCTGTCGCGCGGACCCCAATCCCGCCAAGGTCGATCTCACCATCGGCATCTACATGGACGAGCAGGGCCTGTGCCCGGTGTTCGAGGCGGTGCGCCAGGCCCAGCAGGCCCTGGTGGCCGAGGAACTTACCAAGGCCTATATGCCCCCCGCCGGTGACGAGGCTTTCATCCAGGGTATGCAGCGGCTGCTGCTGGGGGAGGGGAGCAGCGCCCTGCGCGACCAGCGGGTCGGCAGCGTGCAGTCGCCGGGCGGCTGCGGCGCCCTGCGTATCGGCGCCGAGATCATTCGCGCCGCCGCACCGGATGCCCGGGTCTGGGTGAGCGATCCCACCTGGCCGGTGCATTTTCCCCTGCTCGGCAGCGTCGGCCTGCGCTTCGCGACCTACCGCTATTACGACCCGGCCGGCCACGACGTGAATTTCGATGCCATGGTGGAGGACCTGAAGCAGGCGACGGCGGGAGACGTGGTGCTGCTGCACGGCTGCTGCCACAACCCCTGCGGCGCCGACCTGTCGCTGGAGCAGTGGGGAGTAGTTGCCGACATGGCCGCGCGCCAGGGCTTCACGCCGTTTATCGACTTCGCCTACCAGGGGCTGGGCGACGGCCTGGAGCGGGATGCCGCCGGCCTGCGCCTGATGGTAGAGCGGGTGCCGGAGCTTATCGTCGCCGCTTCCTGTTCGAAGAACATGGGCTTGTACCGGGAGCGCGTGGGCCTCGCGCTGTTTGTCTGCCGGGACGAGGCCAATGCCCAGGCCCTGGTGAGCCAGGCGCTGGTGGCTGCCCGGCGCATCTACTCCATGCCCCCCGCCCACGGCGCCCTGCTCGCGGGCAGGATTCTCAGCAGCCCTGCGCTCACAAGCTCCTGGCGCAGTGAGCTGGAGGCCATGTGCCAACGCATCAACGGCCTGCGCAGCGGCCTGCGGCTGAAGCTGGAACAGGCCAGCGGGCGCGATTTTGGTTTCATCGAGAAGGAGAAGGGGATGTTCTCCTTCCTGGGGCTGAGCACCGAACAGGCGCTGCGGCTGCGCCGGGACTACAGTGTCTATATGCTCGATTCCTCGCGCATCAACGTGGCCGGCGTCAACGCCGCCAATATCGACTACCTGGCCAGGGCGGTGGCTGCGGTGCTCTAGGCGCCTGTCGATCGCCTGAAAGAGTCTGGTGAAAGAGTCTGGTGGTTGCCACGCGGAGCCTGGCAAGGCACAATCCGGGCTGTCTTAGAAAAATAAAAGCAGCTGATCCGCTTTTTCGTGGCGGTTTGCCATCAAATTGTCGCGATCATTAACAGCGCTGGCATCCGCTCAGCCATGCAAAGGTACCCAATATGAATTTGATTTCCGCGAACTGTTACGGCCGGGGTATTGTTGCCCGCAGCCTGTTGTTGCTCCCACTCCTGTTGGTACTGATGGCAGGCTGCAGTGACAACAGCAAGAATGTTGACCCGGTAGGGCCTGTGGAGCCGGTAGACCCGGTTGACCCGAATTACCCGGATTACACACTGGTAGAGTTGGCTCCGGGTGATGACCTGCAGGAGCGGGCACTGGAAGCCCTGATTACCGCCTCGCCCAAGACTGTCGTCCAGTTCCCCGCCGGTGTCTACGATTTCACCAGCGAGTTGAGTTCCAGTGTCGACAACATCGTCATCAAAGGTACTGGCACCGAAGAAGACGGCGGCACGGTGCTGCGCTTCGATAACCAGACGGTCGGGGCGCAGGGCGTTTTCGCCACCGGCGACAATTTCGTTATTGAGGATATCGCGATCGAAAACACCCCTGGCGACTCTATCAAGATCGAGGGCGCCAATGGCGTCACTATCCGCAGGGTGCGCGTGGAGTGGACCAATGGCCCCGATGAAAACAACGGTGCCTATGGCCTGTACCCGGTACAGTGCCGCAATGTGCTGATCGAGGACAGCGAAGTTCGTGGCGCCAGCGATGCGGGTGTATATGTTGGCCAATCGGAAATAATTATCGTCCGTCGCAATATCGCCTCGCAGAACGTGGCCGGCATAGAAATCGAAAACTCCAAGTTCGCCGATGTGTATGAGAACGAGGCCATCGGCAACACCGGCGGTGTCCTGGTATTTGACCTGCCGAACATACCGGTGCAGGGAGGGGAGGCTGTTCGTGTTTTCAACAACAAGATCACCGACAACAACGAACCCAATTTCGCTCCTGCAGGCAATATCGTCGCCGGCGTACCTACCGGTACCGGCCTCATGATGATGGCCAATGACGATATCGAGATCTTCGACAACGCGATCACCGGCAACCAGTCCTCCGGCTGTTGATCGTCAGTTACTACATCATGACGCCTCTGTCAGCGATCCCAACTACGACCCGATACCGGAAAAAATGTATTTCCACGACAACGAGATGAGCAACAATGCCTATGATCCACAGGGCGACGCCGCGCTGATAGCCCTGCTTTTCCCGGACGACCTGCCACATATTCTACGACAGCTCTGGCGTGGGTACTGATACGGGGGATTTGTTGCTCGAATTTCCGGACGGCCTCAGTGAGAGCCAGGCGATCTGTGTGGTGGATAATAATCCCGACACGAGCTGGGGCCAGATCAGTGCAGTGTATTATCTGAATGGAATCGGCGACGACGGCAACCTGTCCACTGACCGGAATTCTTCAACTGCACCCATGCCTCACTGCCGCCGATCGAGCTTGAGCCCCCGGTTGATCCGGACAACCCCGACACCCCGGTGGTCGACCCGGAAGCCTTGTGTGGCGCCGAGGGCACCGGGCTGAATACCGAAGCCTTCGTGGCCGACTGCCCGAACCTGTCGGACTACCGACTGTTCGCCGACCCGGCCAATCCGCTGGAAAATGCCAACGACGGCATTATCTACGACCTGAATACACCGCTGTTTACTGACTACGCCAACAAGTATCGCTTCGTATTCGTGCCTGAAGGCAGCCCGGCGGCCTATCGCTCACAGGAAGTATTTGATTTCCCTGTCGGCACCGTAATCGCCAAGACCTTCACCATCCAGGCTGATCTGCGCGATGACGGCAGCGCCGAGGAGATCATCGAAACCCGCCTGTTGATTCACCGCAAAGAGGGCTGGAAAGCGCTGCCCTACATCTGGAACCAGGCAAAGACCGATGCCGATCTGACGGTTGCCGGTGGCACCCAGAATGTCAGCTGGATTGATATCAACGGCGTCCAGCAATCCACGGAGTATGTCATCCCCAACACCAATAACTGCGCCAATTGCCACGAGAATGCAAAGGAGTTGCTCCCGATCGGTCCCACGGCGCGTTCGCTCAACAGGGAATACGCCTATGCCAGTGGCACAGCAAACCAGCTGGATCACTGGACCGAACAGGGGATTCTGACCGGGGCACCGGCAGACAAGGAGTCCATCGACAGCATACCGCTGTGGGGCGATGAGACCGCCAGCCTGGATGATCGCGCGCGCGGTTACCTGGACATCAACTGTATGCACTGTCACGCCCCCGGCGGTGCGGCGGATACCTCCGGATTGTTCCTCGAGTACTTCCGCCCCTTCGGTGTGGCGGTGGGCGAGTGCAAGACACCGGTTGCCGCTGGTGCTGGCGCGGGTGATCTCGATTACGACATCGTTCCCGGCGACGCTGATGCATCCATCATGGTCTTCCGCATGGACTCCAATGAGACTGAGATTCGCATGCCGGAAATCGGCCGCAGCGTAATTCACACCGAGGGTGTGCAACTGATCGCAGACTGGATCAATGCCATGGAGCCGAATGACTGCTCAACGTTCTAGCCCAACAGTGCCCGTGCGCAAACTCGCACCCGAGCAGGTCCGCGAGGCACTGGTGGCGCTGCCGCAGTGGACGCACGATCCCTTGCGCGGCGCCATCAGCCGCAGCTTCACCTTCGCCGACTTCGGCGAGGCTTTCGCTTTCATGACCCGCATCGCGCTCGCTGCCGAGCGCGCCGACCACCACCCGGAGTGGTTCAACCTCTACAACCGCGTGGACATGACGCTGAGCACGCACGACTGCCAGGGCCTATCGCAGCGCGACATCGACATGGCCCAGCT
>CAVOYP010000017.1:0-104745 GCA_963700715.1 uncultured Gammaproteobacteria bacterium | reverse complement strand
CGGATGGGCGGATGATGGAGGTAGCCTTTACGAGGCCTCGGTCAGCACCGGTTTTGGTTATAGCCCCCGCCCCGGACAGGCCCTGCTCGGACTAGGCCTGAACTGGAACCGGCCTAACGAGTCTACCCATGAAGCCAATCTCAGTGACCAGTACTCCCTTGAGCTTTTCCAGCAGTTGCAGCTGACCGAGGGCGTTGAGATCACGCCGAACGTTCAGGTGATCAGGAATCCGGCCCTCGAGCCATCCGACAACTGGGGCGTTTTCTTCGGTCTCCGTCTGCGAGTCGCCTTGTGATGCGAAATGACGGGGGACAGACCACGGCTTTGTCAGTTTGATTTATAATTTTGGACGAATTAAAGAAAGATGCAGGAGCCCCTGCACTTAACCAAGAGGAAAACGATATGAATACCATCAAATCAATTATTGTCGTTGGCGGCATCGCGCTACTGGTAGCTTGCGGTAGCTCGCCACAGCAAAAAAAGGATATAGCAGAAGCGCGGCTCACAGAGGAGAAAACCAAGACAATGAAGGAATACAAGGAATGTGTTAAGAAGGCCAAGGAGAACACTGCCAAACTGGATGCCTGTGAGCGCCTGATGAAAGCGAACACCATCGGCGAGACACCTCCAGCAAACAATTGATGTAATTATGTAAATCCCGGGCAGACCTCGACTAGGGTTTCCCTTAACCTTGGTCTGTCCCCGTCTTCCACCAGGGCCATCGGGCCACCCTGTGCCGGGGACAGGCGTCAGCCTGTTCCAGATTCCATTCGGACAGGGTATGGAGCCAGATTTCTTCCAAATCTGCTAAGGCAAGTTCCCGAATGAAATAGCGCTGCCTCACCCGAGATGTTTTTTTATGGAGTTTCTCCAGAAATTCCCGGCTATCCACTGCGCCTTTGAACCGGGGGCGAGCGACTACGATTTTCGCCTGAAAGACTGGATTTTTGGCCAGCGCGACCAGGAGTCCTGCGAGATACCGTTCCGCTGCCTGTATTCGAAGAACATTGATAACCTGATGATCGCGGGGAAGCACATCAGTGTTACCCATGTGGCGGCCTCGGCCACCAAGCTGATGGGCAACGGCGCACAGCATGGCGTGGCCGTGGGTGCTGCGGCCTATTTGTGCCTCAAGTACGGAACCTCACCGCGGGGTCTGTATGACAATTACCTGGCGGAGCTCAAAGTGCAAGTGGGAGCACTGGCCGGTTGTGACCATGATATATCGAGCACACCGCCAAAGCGGAAGTTCAAGGCCGTTCCAGGTTAGGTGTGATCCGGGAGTTGCGTGATCAGGGCTGGCGAACCAGCGGCAGTGCCGTCTCGAACTTCAGCTCCCGCAGGGCGATGTTGGAACGCACCTGGGAAATCTGTGGCAGCGCGAACAGAAAGTCCTCCAGGAACCGGTCCAAGCTCTCGATGCTCTCGGTGACCACCCGCAGGATGAAATCCGCATCCCCGGTGGTGGCGAAACACTCCAGCACCTCTGATCGCCCCAGTATCGCTTCCTCGAATGACGTGGTGCTTTCCTGTACGTGCCGGGAAAGCGTCACATGGACGAAGGCACACAGATTGAGATTGACCCGTTTGCGATCGAGCATGGCCGCGTAACCAGTGATCACCCCGTCCTCTTCCAGGGCGCGAACCCGTCGCCAGCAGGCGGCTGCCGAAATCCCGACCTGGTCCGCCAGCCCCTGGTTACTGAGGCGCCCGTCCCGCTGCAGGGTCGTCAGGATCTTGGTATCGGTACGGTCCATTTCACCTGACTCCCTTTATGAGAAAGAATATTCGAATAATGTGTTATGAAAACGATTAATCTTCCTTATTTGACCACATCAGCCCATGAAAAGGAAAGCACATTCCCTGCAAGCTCGGCTACAGTGAGCGCTCTTTGGGCCTTGCCGAGTGCTTCCTGTGAACGACATCAACCGCGACTCCCCCTTCGACGATTACGACCTCCAGGATCGCTATACCCGGGAGCAGGGTCGGGTTTTCCTGACCGGTACCCAGGCCCTGGTACGCCTGCCGATGCTGCAGCGGGAACTGGACCGGCGCCGCGGTTTCAACACCGCCGGATTTATCTCCGGCTACCGGGGCTCACCCCTGGGCGGGTACGACCAGGAACTGTGGCGGGCGCGCAAGTTCCTCGATGAGCACAATATCCAGTTCCTGCCGGCCATCAATGAAGACCTTGCCGCCACGGCAATCCTGGGTACCCAGCAGGTGGAGAGCGAAGCCCAGCGGGAGGTCGATGGCGTGTTCTCGATCTGGTATGGCAAGGGTCCCGGTGTTGACAGGGCGGGGGACGCATTGAAACACGGCAACGCCTACGGCAGCTCCCCCCACGGCGGTGTGCTGGTGGTGGCGGGGGATGACCACGGCTGCGTTTCCTCCAGCATGTCGCACCAGTCCGACGTCGCCTTCATGGCGTTCTTCATGCCGACGCTGAACCCGGCCAGCGTCGCAGAGTATATCGAGTACGGTCTCTACGGTTTTGAGCTGTCGCGCTTTTCCGGTACCTGGGTAGGGTTCAAGGCCATATCGGAGACCGTGGAGAGCGCCGCCTCGGTAGAGTTGCGGCCGTACCGGGATTTTACGCTCCCGACGGATTACCGGGCGCCGGATTATGGCCTGCACTACCGCTGGCCGGACCTGCCCGGGCCCCAGGTGGAGGGCCGCATGGTGGCCAAACTGGATGCGGTGCGGGCCTTCGCCAGGGCCAACCCCATCGACCGGGCCATCTATAACATTCCCGACGCCCGCTTTGGCATCATCACCACGGGCAAAGGACACCTGGACCTGATGCAGGCCCTGCGCTTGCTTGGCGTGGATGAAGCGCGCTGCCGGGAACTGGGTATCGATATCTATAAAGTGGGCCTGGTCTGGCCACTGGAAACTGCCGGGGCCCGGGCCTTCCTGCGCGGCAAGGACGAGGTGCTGGTTGTCGAGGAAAAGCGCGGCATCATCGAAAGCGAGTTGAAGGAAGCCCTGTACGATTACCAGAGCGACAAGCCCAGCCGCATGGTGGGCAAATACGACGAGGAGGGCAGGCCGCTGATTCCCTGGGTGGGGGAACTGAGTCCCGGCCTGCTGGCGCCGATCGTGGCGGCTCGCATCACCCACGAATTTCCCCACGTCAATTTTGACCGGGAGCTGGCTGAGCTGGCGTCAACCCGGGTGCAGCTGGATGTGCCCACCGACGTGAAGCGCACGCCTTATTTCTGCGCGGGTTGTCCCCACAATACCTCCACCAAAGTGCCGGAAGGCAGCAAGGCCCTGGCGGGCATCGGCTGCCATTTCATGGCCTCCTGGATGGATCGCAACACGGAGTCACTGATCCAGATGGGTGGTGAAGGGGTGAACTGGGTGGGCAAATCCCGTTTTATCGGCAACCGGCACATTTTCCAGAACCTGGGGGAGGGCACCTACTTTCACTCGGGCTACATGGCCATTCGGCAGGCCCAGGCCGCGGGCACCAATATCACCTACAAGATCCTGTTCAACGACGCCGTGGCGATGACCGGTGGCCAGCCCGTGGACGGGGTCATCACCGTGCCGGCCATCGCCAACCAGGTGCGGTCCGAGGGGGTAAAACGCATCGCGGTCATGAGCGATGAGCCGGAAAAATACACGGACAAGAGCCTGTTTCCCGCCGGGGCGACGTTCCACCACCGCGACGACCTGGATGCGGTGCAGCGCGAACTGCGAGAGATCCCTGGGGTAACCGTGCTCATCTACGACCAGACCTGCGCGGCGGAAAAGCGCCGGATGCGCAAGCGCGGTACCTACCCGGACCCGGCCAAGCGCATGTTTATCAATGAGGCCGTGTGCGAGGGCTGCGGCGACTGTTCGGTGCAGTCCAACTGCCTGTCTATCTACCCGCTGGATACCGAACTGGGTCGCAAGCGTAAAATCGACCAGTCGTCCTGTAACAAGGATTTCTCCTGTGTGAAGGGCTTCTGCCCCAGCTTTGTCAGCGTCGAGGGCGGCCGCCTGAAAAAGGCCGCGGCGCTGGGGGTTACGGATGAGTTCAGTACCCGGGTGAATGACCTGCCGACACCTCAGCTGCCGTCGCTGGAACACAACTTCGACCTGCTGGTCGCCGGTATCGGCGGCACCGGCGTGGTCACCGTGGGACAGTTGATCACCATGGCGGCGCACCTGGAGGGCAAGGGCGCCAGCGTGCTGGACTTCACCGGCTTCGCCCAGAAGGGCGGGGCGGTGATCAGCCATATCCGCATTGGCCAGACACCAGCAACCCTGCACCAGGTGCGCATTGCCGATGGCCGGGCGGATGCGGTGGTGGCCTGTGACGTGGTGGTGGGCACCGACCCGCGTTGTGTCCGCGTGCTGGCGAAAGACCGCAGTCGCGTACTGGTCAATCACAGCGAAATACCCAGCGGCCAGTTCGTGCAGAATCGCAATGCCGATATCCGCATGCAGGAGCGTATCGACCTGCTGCGATCGGCGGTGGGCGTTGAGCGGCTGGAAACAGTGCGGGCCAATGACCTGATGGAGCGCATCATGGGTAATACGGTGTACTCCAACGTCTTCCTGCTGGGGTATGCCTGGCAGCGGGGCCTGGTGCCTGTTGCGCTGGCCGCCCTGCAGCGGGCGATCGAACTCAACGGCGTGAACATAGAAGAGAACCAGCGCGCGCTGGCCTGGGGTCGCCTGGCGGCCGAGAACGGCGACTATGTTACGCAGGCTGCGGGCGTGGCTTTGGAGATCGCGCCCCAAAAGACGGTGGATGAGCTGATTGAACACCGTAGTGGCCTGCTGGTGGCTTACCAGAACGAGGATTACGCGCGGCAGTACCGGGATGTCATTGCCCGGGTCAGGAACCGGGAAGGGGCGGTGTGCCCGGGCAGCACCGATCTCACCGAAGCGGTTGCCAGGTACCTGTACAAGCTCATGGCCTACAAGGACGAATACGAGGTCGCGCGGCTCTACACCGACGGCGCATTTCTCCAGAAACTGGGTGAGACCTTCGAGGGAGACTTCCGGTTGAGCTTTCATTTGGCCCCGCCGATGTTAAATCGCGGCCTCGATGCCCTGGGTCGGCCCAGGAAAACCAGCTTTGGTCCGTGGATGATGGCGGCGTTCAGACTGCTGGCCAGGTTCAGGGTATTGCGCGGAACGGCCTTCGATCCCTTCGGCTGGTTTGCCGAGCGCAAAGAGGAGCGGGGACTCATCGATGATTACCGTTCACTGGTGGAAGAACTGATCGTCGGCCTGAAGCCGGAAAACCATCACCTGGCGGTGGCCTGCGCCTCGCTGCCGGACCAGGTACGGGGCTATGGACCTGTCAAAGCCGAGTCGATACGCCGGTATCGCGAGTTGCGCGCCGCGCAGTTGCACCGTTTCCAGGACCCGGCCCGCGTGGTGCAAATCCAGGAAGTGGCGTAACCGGGTCTGGCGATCCTCGGAAGTTCTGCCAATCGGGGTTGTTCACTAACGTAGGGTGTATGCGGTGGAATACGGGCCGATACGGGGTAGTTTGAGGGCGGGCCGTATCTAAGTAATTGAAATATAAAACTTAAGAAACCACAATCGCGGCTACGAACCAGGCGGTCGGAGGGGGCGGCCACCCGCTTCGAATCGTGCCAGGCGCGCCAAGCAAATCATAATTATCAAACGGTTGGCGCATCACACGCCAGCCGTTTTTTTGTTTCAGCATAACCAGTGCCGGACTTTTCCTCACAGACCTTGTTTACCGCCGCTATAAGCTCCTCAAGCCGGGGGCGGAGTAGTGGTCGTGATGTCGCCGTTGCGATTACCCAGCAACACCTTGCGGGTTTCCAGCGGGACTTTGGCCGCTCGCAGCCGGCGCCCGAAGGTGTGCTTCAGGTCGTGTACCCTGACCTGTGACAAACCCACCTTCTTGCGCGCGGTTTTCCAGCCGCTGTTGTTGATGGTCCCGACAGCCCGTAATGACCTTGAACAGCGCCGGACTGCAATACTGACTTCCTCAGAGAATGCGTCTATCAACGAAATCTCTTGGTGTCACGACCTGGACGCTTTTGTAGCCAGACACTGTAAGCAAATCGTTGTCGCCACTGATGATGGTCCGGGTGCCGCTGGCTATTGCGCAGGCAATGAACTTATCGTCATCCACGTCTCTCGAGACTTGCTCGGCCAACGGTGGAGAATCTACGACCTGCGAGTTACGGGCAATGAGAACAAGTATTGGAGCTATATCGATATCGGGATAGCGAACTGAAATTCGTTCACAGACTTCAAAGTATTCCTCCAGGATCTCCGGCGAGACGACCAGCTTCAATTTACCGCCGTGCCAGGCCTTCAGAATTTTCGCTGGGGGACCGCCGAAAAAGATACCAGAGATGAGGACATTGGTATCGATAATGACCCTCATTTTTTGGAGCGTACATCCGAGATAATGGCGTCGATATCAGCTTTCTTCAATCCCGCCTTTTTCGCCTGCTTCCTGGCTTCGGCAACCAGGGTATCAAACTCGTCCATTGAAGGCGGGGAGATAGCCTTCATGATCACCGTGTCGTTCTCAGCCACCACCACGAACTGGGCTCCCGCCTTAAGACCAAGGCGTTTTCGAATTTCCTCCGGAATGACAACTTGTCCCTTGGAGGACATCTTTGTCGTGGCTAAATTTGTCATATGGCTACCTCATCCTTACAGATCTTACTGGTAAGATTATTGGCATTGTCGGGTCGCGAGTCAAGGGGCTGTGGTCTGTTCCGACAAAATTCCGATATCAGCGAGCTCAGTGGTGCTCTGGTTACATGCCGGGGACATGGTTTACAGATCATGCCGGGACGCCGGCCGCATCGTTTACACGCTTTAACTGCTTTTTTGCTATGGAACTGCGAATGAACACTTGGTGCCGCTGGTATTTTTTAACTTGATATCCAATGTGGCCAACGAACAGTCCAGAGCTTCAGCCAGCGCCACGTACCATGCATCGCAACTCGTGATATTTTTCCGCAGCGCCCATACGCATTCTGCAAACGGATGGAACGGAAATAACTGAATATCCAAGCGCATCAAATCTTGCTGAGCCAGCTTGGATTGGAGTGGCGATAGTTCTTTGGCCAGCTCAAGGCGGCGTAAAACATTTGTTGTCTCCACCATCACCAACTCGGGAGCAACCAGTGTATTGGCGGCAATTAGCGATTCAGCCCAGATGCCGTCCCTGCCAGGGTCGACCGCCGCCGCGACAATCACTGAAACATCGATAGCAATCGTCTTTTACGATCTGCATCTCTGGCATTCACAATCGTCTTTGCAGGGATTCGGGTGCCCTCGGCGGCTTTTCGCTCACGCAAAGTCTCCAGCCAGGTCTCCACGGAAGGCCGGGAAGCGATGCGTTCCAGTTCACCACGCAGATATTCCTGCATGGATTGATGCCGCAGGGCCGCGCGGGACGCAAGTTTATCCCTGACTTCCTCGGGGACGTTCCTGATAGTGATTTGAATAGGCATGCTTGCACTTTGCATGCATGGGCACTTGGATGCAAGACAGTGAGGCACGCCACAATCAGATGCCTTCAGGCAAGCTCATCACCGTAGGTGGCCGCTGCATCAAGCGCGTGGCCAAAAAGGCCCCTTCTGAATTCTTACGCGTTTGCGTTGTCGGTCGAAAAAAGCTTCACTTTGAGTTGATCGGGAATCCCTGCTGATAATTTTACGATGGCGCGCACATGGTGCAGCGTCGGGATATCGAGTCCCATATCTGCCGACCACTCTATCGCGGTATCGATATCTTTCTCAGCCGTCTGCTGAAAGGAGGGTTCTGCCAGGATCAGGCCCAGGAACGCCTTGTACATTTCCCAGTTGTCGGTACACCAGTTTTTGCCGGAGCTGGCGGACATGATCTCTACGACCCGTTCGATATCGAGGTTGGCCTCTGCGCCTATAGCCAGCGCCTGGGTAAATACGTAGGCGTTCCCAAGGGCGACGATGTTGTTGATCAACTTGACTGCCAGCCCGCTCCCGAGCCCGCCAACGGTGAATATGTCTTTCCCCATCGCCTCCAGGTAGGGCCGCAACACTTCCATGGATTCGCTGTCGGCACCCCCGATCATGAAGCTGAGCTGACCCAGCTCAGCAATGATGGGCCCGCCGCTAACCGGGGCGTCCACCAGGGTAATATCACTGTTACTGATACGCTGCTGGATGTCCTTGATAAGCATCGGTGAAACCGTAGACATCACGACGATGATTCGCTTGTTGCCATCGGCCAGGCTCGCCACCAGGCCGTTATCACCGAACAGCACTTCGTTCAGTTGCGCACCGGTGTTGACGATAATAAAGACAATGCGACATGACCCCATGTCCGCCAGGGCGGTAGCCACCGTCGCGCCCAAGCCAGCGCACTTTTGCACCGCCTCCGGATTCAGGTCGAAAACCACCAGCTTGTGCCCGGCTTTCAATAGGTTCCGGGCCATGGGGTTGCCCATCATGCCCAGACCGATAAAGCCTGCATTCACGCCAGCTACCTCCGCTCCCAGGTTAAAACCCCGGTAATTTCGATGTCGCCATAACGTATCGGCGGTGTCCTCAATACCAGTTGATCGTCGTAAAGTTCGTAGTATCTCAGCTGTTTCCCGCCCACCCAGCCGGGAAACAGGCTGCCCTCGACGATGGTGGTAATAGTCTTGCCATCCACATCCACCTCGCAAGGTCCGTAGTATGCGATATAGCCCTGCATAGCCGCCCTGAACTCCTCGTCCGTACCCGAGGCCTGGTCACCGGAAGCGAACAGTGGACGATTTTGCCGCATCAGTTGTCCCGACATATAACCGGACTCGGTGAAAATTGCCTGCCCCACGGCATCCTCTCCCAGTGGGTAGAGCACATCTCCATTGGAGGTCCTGAATTCGGACGACAGCAAGCGCCACACACCGGTGAGCTGCTTTATCGTTTTGGCATGCTCACTTTCCATAGCCGCATCCTCGCGCCACGATGCCCAGGTGATGGTAAATTGGCAGCACAACGACGCTCCTTAATTTCAAACTGTCATCATAGGATAGGGGAAAGTTGTGATAGTCGCCAAATGGAAGGGGTATTCGGGCTCCCCAGGCGCAGGGTAGACCCTGGGCGAAGCAATAAAATGTCCAATAAAAACAATATGTTGTAGATAAGTACGATAACCGCGAACCAGGCGGTCGCTCGTTCGACAAAAGCGTAAGCATTGGGTCCATGGTGCCAGGCGCGCCAAAAATCTTTATAAAGGCCGGGGCAGGGCAGTGTGACGCGACGTAAGTGTTGAGGGCTCGCTGGAAGCATTCCGGTCTGCGCGTCGGTTACTTGATTGTAGTCAAAGACCCGGGCAAGCCGGTGCCGCATACTTCGACAATAGTCGCTATTCGCTCGTCGCTGAATAATTCGGTATAAAAAAAGATGCGTGCAAGGCTCCCGTTGTATGCCTACCTCTGCCTGCTCGGCACCCTGTTTTCGGGGTTGCTATTGGGCTGCGATGGCAGCAATTCCGTATCCAACAGGGACTCACCTGATATGGTACTCATTGATTTTCTTCCCGACACGACACGAGGTTTTCTCCTGCTGCCCGCCCCGAGAGAGCTCATTGGAAAAGGCTGGGAGGACTTCCCCGCTGGTGAGCTCGGCCCTTGGCGGCACCACCCCGTTGATATCCTGCGATACTACAGCGGCTCCCTTGACCTGGTGAACACAGCCGACCAGTTGGTGCTGGCGCAGCCGAGCAACAGGGGTGACGAATATGTGCTGCTGATTGATATCGACAAGGGAGAGGGCGAGGCCCTGTTCGACGCCGCGGACCTGGTCAGTGCCGGCAAATACCGGGGATTCTCGGTGCATGCCATATCGGGTACAGGCCTGTTTGTGGCACGGCTCAACGATCGCACCTGGGAGATTGCGCCCAGGTCAAGCATGGAAAAGGTGATCGACGTGCTTCTGGGCTCGCTCCCCAATATTCGCCACAGCGCGATTGCCGACTACCTCGAGAACCTCGATGAAGGGCAGCCGATCAACGCAGTCTATGGTTTGCCGGGATTGTACAAATCGATCGTGCCGCCGGGCAGCGGCGCCAACAGCCTGAGCCAGGCGACGGTAGTCCGGGCTGCGTTCAGCGTTGAGGACGATTTGCTCGATGGGCAGATGCAGTTCGTCACCGCCAATGCGGTGGGGTATACCCAGCGACTTCTCGGCCTGCAGCCGGAGCTGGGCGCTGCCTCAATCGAGGCGGCCGGGGACAGGATCACGATTGACCTCGCAGGCTTGTCTGCATCGGGCGATATCCACTCGCTGCTGAAATCGCTGTTCCACGGCATGAATGCCATCGACTATAGCGAGGCGATCATCCACGGCGGCAACCTACCCTGGATGAACTTTAAAGTGGGTGAGAACCCCAACTCCATGTTTATCAACTTTGAGTTCAGGGATAAGGCGAGGCGGGAGGCCTTTGCGGCAGAGCATCTGCCCCCAGGGTTTAGCCTGGCGCCAGTCCGTATCCTCGACACGGATGAGCCGCGTTACTTCCTGGTCCTGAATGTCTACCGGTCCTCGGGCGGCCTGGTGGAAGGGGCTCGCGCTGAATGGTCGGTATTTGTCAGCGACCCGGATAGCGGCAAACCTCGCTTCCTCGTCGTGCAGGCCGCTGCGGAATCCATCTCTGCCGACCCAGTCAATTTATTGACGCTGCCTGAGCCAGTCAGCCATGTACTGGCATCGGACGCCATCGAAAGCTATGTGGGTCTGCTGGATAAAGCGACCGGCGAGGAGACTACCTATTTTTCATCGAGTATTCGCTGGCCGCAGCTACCGCAGCGGCTTGTGTCCCTGCACCGCGAGTTTTCCGCGGCAAATGACTACATTTATTGGGGCAATGCGGTGGCGGACCGTGGCCTGCACAACGCAACAGTGCACAATCGTCAAGCTGTGTTGATTGAGGCTGATTCGATTGATCTTGTGGATAACAGCCGCTGGGCGCAATACATCAGTGCGGAGCCGGTGCATACGCTGGTCTACCGCAATCCTCTGGATATTGTCATTTCACCCTGGTGGAACCTGGATGCTGGCTACCTGGATGTAACCGACGACTTTCGACAACAGTTGATCAACTTCAAAAATGGTTTCTACCCAATGACTGTGCTTGGTCTGGCAGAGGCGGCTATGCGCGGCGGAGACCCGGTGCCAGGCGCATTCACTACGGGCGAAACTTTGCCTACAAGCTACTTCCACTTTGTAGTCAACGATCCCGCAGGGCTGTTTAGCAGCGTCGGCGCGGGGAACAAGTTCACGCCGCTGGCAATCGCTCTTCATGACAACGAAACACCGGATTATTACCTTAGCCTCGTGGTCTATGAGCGCAAGGACGATCACTGCGGTATCAGGGCGGATTGGGTGACTTATGTGCTCACAGACAACGGTCGACCGCAAGCACTGCAACTGGATACGCTGGGAAGTGACGCATGTCTTGATCCCATTTCACTGATTGGACTGCCCTCGATAGTTGAGTTGGAGGCAGGCGATGATCTGCTTTACACGCGTCTGTCTTCTGCCTTTGTCCGTTTTGGGGCGCGGGTGGATGTGACACGAGGTGAAGACGTGCTTTTGGGTCTGGACTGGGTTGAAGCCGGAGACCAGGTCTGTTCCCTCAATGGCATCTGCGACAGTTTTTTTTATGACGGACAACTGCTGGTTGAACAGGTTACGCGAATTGATGCGGGTGCTGTTACGATCGATGAATTCGATACACCCTGGAGCGAATTCATCCAAACGCGTCCCGCTGAGGTTGTGATACAGAAAACGGCGGCTACCTTTGGGACAAATCCCTGGAGAAATGTCCCGGCCTTTTAATTAGAACCCCGGAATCAAAAACCTGGCATTGCCAGGCGCATCAATTTAAGTGTCCCTATGGGGGCGATGCGTTTCATGAAGTGTAGTACTCGCGAATCGACGCAGAACACCGAGCTGAAGCGATTTCTCTCGATTGCCCTGACGATAACTCGCGCTGCGGTCTCGGGCGGCGTCGCATAGCGAAAGGTCTTCAACATTTTTTTCTTATGGGCCTGCTCCATGCGCGCTGCTTCGAGAATATTCGTAGCCACGGCCCCCGGGTGCACGCAGGTTATGCCCACCTTGCTCCTCGCCAGTTCAATATAAAGGCATTCACTTAAGCCTCGGACGGCGAACTTGGTAGCGGCATAGGAGGCCTGCCCTTTCATACCGGTAAACCCGGCAGAACTGGACATGTTGACGATATGCGCCTCGTCCGCCTGCTGCAGGTGGGGAAGGAAAAACTTGCAGCCGTAGAGCACTCCCCAGTAATTGATGCCAGTAATCCATTCCAGGTCCTCCACGGACTGGTCGGCAAAAGGCAGATTGACGGAAACACCGGCGTTGTTCACCAGTATGTGGACAGCACCGTGTTGGGCTATTACTTGCCCGGGTAGCCCCGCCATCTGTTCCCTGCAGGCGACGTCGACCGCGTGCACAGTGCACTTCCTGCCCAGGGCTTCCACAGCGGCGCGCACGTCTGACAGCCGGTTTTCATCGATATCCACCAGCGCGATGTCGACGCCGCGGCCAGCCAGTTCAACGCAGATAGCCCTGCCTATGCCGCTGCCCGCACCGGTCACTACCGCTACCCGACCCGCTATCCGCTTCATCTATCCTGTTCCCGGGCTTTTGGCCTTGCTGATCTAGCTCGGCCGGTGTTTAATAATACAATCAGAACGGACTGTTTTTTTATAATTTGACCTCATTAACCGCCAAATGGCAAGCGTCTGAGGGCATCTGAGAGATTCGACTGGGGAACAACAAAATATGAGCGCAAATATCGGTGTCGTACCAACGGTAGCGGAACTCGCCCACAGGGAAGCCATACGCGAGGTGCTGACAACCCACAGCCGAGGGCTTGATCGCAACGAGGCCGGGCTGTTGAAAAGTGCCTATTGGCCGGAGGCAGAGGTGGATTACGGCAGTTTCCGGGGCAAGGCCCACCAGTTCGCCGACCTGGTCGGCCCGGCCCTGGCGGGCGCCTATGAGCTCACCCAACACCTGTTGGGACAGGTATTCATCGTGCTGGAAGCAGATCGCGCGAGTGCTGAAACCTATGTCTACGCCCGCCACCTTTTGCATGGCGCCGAACAGGAGCTGGCCTTTGCAGGCCGCTACCTCGACCAGTTGGAATTGCGCAACGGGTGCTGGAAGATCATCCATCGCCAGGTCGTCATGGACTGGAGCCTGCGCCTGGACGTGCAGGACGAGCGCAGCGGCGCTGCATTTGGCGCCCTGGCGAAGGGCGCCGGCAATCGACAGGATCCGGCACACGCATTGTTACCCATCTATTGAGGAACCCGCTATGGCCAATACACTCGACAGCCTGATAGCGAAGCAGGACATCACCGAGCTGATCTACCTTTATATGCGTGGCCTCGATCGTTGGGATGCAGACCTGATGCGTTCGCTGTTCCACGACGATGCCTGGTGTGAATACGGCTTCGTTAACGGGGGCGCCCACGCTTTCGTCGACTATTGCATGGATGCACTGGCGACCCACGCGGCCAATCATCACTTTGTCGGCAATATCCTCATAGACGTGGAAGGGGATGAGGCGTTTGGCGAGGTCTACTTCAATGCCTACCACAAGATCGGCGGGCAAGACGGTTTTGAGGACGCGATCATCGCGGGCCGCTATCTCGACCGCTACGAGCGGCGAGGCGGCGTGTGGAAGTTCGCCTATCGTTCAGAGCGGGTGGACTGGAGCCACACCCGTCCCTGTAACGATCCTTACTTTCAGCTTGCCCCGAACGGCCTCGTTGGCGCGCGTCGGGACGACGCGGTCTACGACCGCGCGGCACGATATAAACGATATACGAGTTAACACGTTCAACGGGTGACGGGTTGTCGTGACCGGTGCCGGGCCCGGGGGTGCAATTGCGTTAGCGCGGCCGCGTTTTATTGTCTTCTTATGTCCATCTCCCACCGGCACTTAACGCATATTCCCGAAACCTTGATCTGGATCAGTTTTCCGCAGGTCTAAAACAGTCAGTCCTGTTTTTATTCGGAATCAGCTCGTATGATTCTGGCCATACAGCTCACCCCAATAATCCGGAGATGGTGATGAATCGCAGCTGCCTTCCATGACTGCAGGGCAGCGCTGGATCCGGGGTAAGAAGTCAGGAGTCTGATCGGAAAAATCTGGAGCATACTGACCATGGCAAAGCAAGAAGCACAAACAATCCGGGGCGCACATCCTGGCGCGCTCTCCGGGCCCCTCCTACCAGGACCTTCTGGACAAGGAGGTCAACCCGGTACCCGACTGCCTGCGGGACAACACCAACCCCTACCTGGGGTCGGAAAATCTATCGGTGGATCGCTACCTGTCGCGCGAATTCCACGAAAAGGAAGTGGAACACGTGTGGCAGCGCACCTGGCAGGCGGTGTGCCGTGAAACCGAAGTCGGCGGAACCGGGTGATACGCATGTCTACGACATCACCCGCTTCTCCATCATCGTCACCCGCACCGCAGCCGGCAAGCTGAAGGCTTTCCACAACGCCTGCCTGCACCGTGGCCGGCAACTGGTCGACAAAAACGGCAATTACGAAAAGTTTCGCTGTCCCTATCACGCTTTTACCTGGAGCCTGGAAGGCGACTTCAAATGGGCGCCCTGCAAATGGGACTTTCCCCACATCAAGGAGGACGAATTCGGCCTGCCGGAAGTACAGGTCGATACCTGGGGTGGCTGGGTATTCATCAATATGGACCTCGAGGCCCCGTCGCTGCAGGACTACCTCGGCGTTCTGCCCAGCCACTTCGAGCGCTGGAAGCCGGAAAACGGCTACAAGATGATACACGTGGAAAAGGTTATTCCCTGCAACTGGAAAGTCGGCTGGGAGGCCTTTATCGAGTCCTACCATGCGGTGGCGACGCATCCGCAAATCCTGCCCTACACGGAAGATGCGGATTCCCAGTACGACGTCTGGGGCGACCATATCAGCCGCACCATTACCGCCCTGGGAGTCCCCAGCTTTCACCTGAAGGACGTGACGGACCAGGATGTGGTCGACACCATGCTCGGCGTATCCGCCATGGTCGCCAGGCCCAATCACGCGAAAGTGCCCGACGGGCATGACCGCACGCGAATATATCGGTCAACTGAACTCCGAAGCGTTCAGTGAAAATCACGATCGGGAGCTGGCCAGCTTCGCCACCAACTCCGAACGCATGGATTCAATTCTTTACTCCATCTTTCCCAACTTTGCGCCCTGGGCGGGCTTTCACCCCAACATCACCTATCGCTTTCGTCCCAACGGCGACGACCACACCACCGCGTTGATGGAAGTCATCGTCATCAAGCAGCTGGCGACTGGCGCGCCGCGACCCAAGGACGTGCCGGTGCGACGCCTCGGTGAAAATGAACTGTTTTCAGAGGCGCCCGAACTGGGTGTGAGCCTGGGTACGATCTTTGACCAGGACCTGTTCAACATGCCGATGATCCAGAAGGGCATGCACAATCGTGAAATCGCGCGAACTGGTGCTGGCCAACTACCACGAAGTACGCATCCGTCATTTTCACCAGACCATCGACAAATACATCAACGGCGAGCTGTAGTAATTGTCGATCGCCACAAAAGAGGAACGGCAATGAGCAAGTGTCCCGCAGATTTCAATTTCTTCGATGAGCAAGGTCCTGAATTGTCCCTATGATTTCTACCAGACCCTGCAGGAGCAGGCGCCGGTATACCAGCTGCCGGGTACCAACATCTTCATGGTGACGCGTCACGCGGACGTCAAAAAGCTGTTGAAGGATACTGCAACCTACTCCAACAACTTCAATCACCTGCTGAAGGGGCCGGAGCCTGCACCGGAAGTCACCGCGATTTACGCCAAAGCCTGGCAACCGGTAGATACCATGATCACCGCCGATCCGCCGCGGCATAAAACCTATCGCACGCTGGTCAACAAGGTTTTCAGTGCCAGCCGCGTTGATGCGATGGAAGAGTACATGAAGACCATCGTGCACGAACTGATTGACAGCTTTATCGAGCGCGGAGAATGTGACTTCATTCGCGAATTCACCACGCCGCTGCCCGTCTATGTCATCGCAGACCAGTTGGGTGTGCCGCGCAAGGACCTGAAGGAATTCAAGCGCTGGTCGGACTCGTTCGCACGGCGCCTGAGCCAGATGGCAACGCCTGAAGAACAGATGGAGGACGCGGAGAATATCGTCGCCTTCCAGTTCTACTTCGCGAACATGATCGACCAGCGCAGGAAGAATCCCTGCGACGATATGATTTCGGACCTGGTGGTGACGGAAATTGAAGACCCGGACAACGGTGAAGTTCGCCCCTGAATATGGAGGAGCTGCAAAGCATCCTGCAGCAACTCATGGTGGCGGGCAACGAGACCACCACCTCGGCCATCACCGGCGGCATGGTCAGCCTGATCCAGAATCCCGAGCAAATGAAGGCCTTACAGGATGACCCCGCCAAAATCGCCAATGCGGTTGAAGAAATCCTGCGCATGGAGTCCCCCAGTGCCGGCATGTGGCGAGTGGTCAAAAAGGACAGCGAATTTCACGGCGTAAATATCCCGAAAGATTCGCTGGTGATGCTGCGCTACCACGCTGCAAACCGCGACCGGCACGCTGTTCGATGATCCCAATGATATCCATATAGATCGCGACAACGCCGACGACCACATTGCCTTCGGCCAGGGCATTCACTTCTGTCCCGGAGCCATGCTGGCGCGCAAGGAGATGAACGTGGCATTTGAGGCGCTGTTGTCGCGCCTGGACAATATTCGACTGGTGGAGGAGAAAAGCGACCTGAGTTACTGGCCCAATATCGTTCTGCGCGGGCTCAAGGAACTGCATATTCGTTTCGATAAGCGCCCTGCCTGAGCGAGCCCTTTTAGTTCCGACCCAGGGGCCGCTTGCCCAGGGCATTTGAAGCGGTCCTTGAATACTGTAATCTCCTGGTGATAAAAGGCTTTCGGGAGGCATCGCATGCCTGTATTGAGCGAGGACGTGTTGCGCGCCACCGCGAACAAGTTGATCGCCGCGCACCAGGAGGCGTCGCGTAGCAACGATTGGCTATTTTTTGTCGATGAATTGTACGCAGATGACTGCATTTATACCTGCGAGTACGCGGGCGTGATGAATGTCACTGCGAATGGGATTGACGAGATAAAGGCCACCCATTACGGTCGCGACATGCGGGTCGGTTGGGAGGGTTGGAGCTTTCCCTATGAGGGTGTCTACGTGGGAACGGACAACAGGCTGTAACCCATTGGTTGAACCGGGGCCCGGGCCTGAAGCCCGATGGCAGCCATTACCAGACCCCCGGCATATCGTTTATCACGCTGAATTCGCAGGCAAGGATTTGTCGCCAGTTTGATATGTTCGACCTGGCCCATCAGATGAAGTTATGTGATGAACTTGAAGCCGCCGGTCTGCTGTCTGCGCAGCTCAAGGAACAGTGGGTAATCCCGATGAAGCAGAAACTGCAATGCCAGTTAGGCGGTCACGAATGAAAGGGGAGGGCCGCACCGCAATGACTACTGCCGAAAACAATAAACGGCTCACGCTCAACTTCTTCGATGCCATGCAGCGGGGCGATGCAGAGGCGATCGCCGACACCTATGCGGACGAGGGCAGGGTAGTCACCATGGGTAATACCCTGATTTCAGGGTCCAGAGGAAAGGATGAAATACGCCGGTTTGCGGGTGGTGTACTGGATGCCTTCCCCTCGGGGCTGAAGTTCACGATTCTGAACATGACCGCCGAGGATAACCGGGTTGCGGTCGAGGCAACTTCGGAGGGGCTACATGTCTCCGGCAAGCCGTACAGCAACCACTATCACTTTCTGTTGACCTGGGAGCAGGGCAAGTTGCTGGAAATGAAAGAGTATATGGACACCGAGCTTGTTACAGAGGTGCTCTGCGCCGGCGCTCGACCGCAATAGGATACTGCCAGAAATTTGACCTGGCGAGCGGACAGCCGGCGCAGTGCTATTCGCCGAAGATCGCTATTTCGCCGGGCTTCCGCAGCATTTTATTCACCTCGTCGAGGTGCAGCTCCTCTGCAGTAATCATTTCCCTGGCGTATTCCTCCAGCAGCACGGACTCTCCTTCCGCAATCTTCAGTAGGTGATAATAGCCTGCCAGAGTTTGCTTTTCGTGTTCCAGGCTTTCCCGGAGAATGTCGCCGATGTCATGTTTCTCCGTCTCTAGCAATGCACCTATCTTCAGTGACGGATGGCCGCCCAGCAGGGTAACCAGCTCCCCGGCTTTCTGGGCATGGGCGAGCCCCTCCTGCGCATTGCCCTTGAGCCAGGATACGATGGGTATACGGTTGTACCCATAAACCATGAGTGAATAGTGGGTATAGCGAACGACGCCGGCAAGCTCCATTTCCATGATGTTGTTAAGAGCAGCAATGATGCTCTTCTTGTTCGACTTCTTCATACTTGAACTCCTCTGACTACTGGGCTCTTGACTCAAACGATAATGAAAGTGCTCGAGAGCGGTGTAACCCAACCCTTTGGCAGCTTGCATTATCCAACTGTCGCGCGTACACCGGTGAGACGGACGTTGCGCTTGAGCGTATTGCTAAAATGGCCATAGCGCAAGACCGATTCCGTGGATGTTACTCGAGGGCCTGGCTCTGTAGAAATACTATTGCGAACAGCAACCTGCGATGCGCAAACCGGGCTGGCTATTTTGTCTTTGCCTGACCCATTGAAAACTGTCTATACTTGAAAAAAAGCGTGACTCCTGTCGGCATGGAAGCGGCCTTGTCCTTATCGCCGTTGGCATCGCCGGAAGAGTGGACCGGGAGTTCAATAAGTTATGTCCGCAAACGAGAGTCCAATACTATGAAGAGATTGCCATTGACTGCGGCATCCCTAGCCGCGGTAGTTGCCCTGGGTGTGGCATTGCCGGCCTGCTCCGAAAAGCAGCCGCCAGCGCAGGATGAAAGCGCTCAAGCGCAGCCCGCCCCCGAGCCCCCGACTGCAGTGCCGGTTGCGGTAGAGCCTGCTGCGCCGGCTCCGGCCGTGGCGGCCGATCAAGTGTCATATAGCCCCGAGGCGCTCGAGACCCTGCTAGCCCCGATAGCGCTTTATCCCGACCCGGTACTCGCACAGGTACTCGCCACGTCGACCAACCCCCAGGAAGTTCTCGATGCCGGCAACTGGCTGCTGCAAAACGCGGATCTCAAGGGCAAGGAGCTGGAAGCGGCAGGCACCGCTGTTGGGTTTACGCCGCCCATGCTGGCGCTGATCCAGTTCCCCACCGTCGTCGATATGATGTGCATGGAAATGAACTGGACCACCGATCTGGGTGCTGCGTTCCAGGCGGACGAACCCGGTGTGCTGGCAGCGGTGCAACGCCTGCGGGCGCAAGCGGCCGAGATGGGTAATCTGCAGAGTTCGGAGCAGATGACTGTTGCAACCGAAACCCAGAACGACCAGCAGATTATTGTGGTTCAGCCTGCCAACCCGGAGGTGGTCTACGTGCCGCAGTACAACCCGACTGCGGTCTATACCACACCCGCGCCTGCCACCTCTACAGCCGTATCCACTACCACCACCTCCAGCGGCTACAGTGGCGGGGAAATGGTGGCCACTGGTTTGCTTGCCTTCGGCGCGGGCATCCTTGTCAACGAGGTATTCGATGACGACGATGACGACTACTACTATCCGAGGTATGGCTATGGAGGCGGGGGTTATTACCCGCCGCCCTATTATCCCCGTTATGGTAACGGCTATCGCCCTGCAAGTGGCTACTACCGGCCGTCCAACTACAAGAACAGCTTCAACAACAACAATATCTACATCGATGCAGACGGCAGGAATTCTTTCGACCGATTCAAGGGTGGTCAGAACAACTACCGCAAGAATCCCCGAAGCCCCATCAGCACCGCACGTCCCAACAGGCCGGAGCTGGGCCAATTGAACCGGCAGGCACAGAGCGCCACTCGACCTGCCTCGACCACAATGGCCGCTGCTCGCAAACCGCAAGGTACTTATGCCGGCGCGAAAGCAGGTGCTGCAGCGCAGCGTCCGGCTGCACAGCGTCCGGTTGCGAGCTCGAAAGTCCCCGCCGGTACTTACGCGGGTGCAGCCAACCCGGCAGCTCGTCCCAAGGCATCTGCGCAAACCTTAGGCGCGCGGGATCGGGGCTACAGGCCTGAGGCAGCAGGCACTTCCGCCGCGCGCAAACAAAGTGTTGCCAAGCCAGCTGCGCGGCCGGTAACTACCGCCAAGGGATCAGCCCCGAAGCGACCGGCGGCTGCTACCACTAGAACTGCGCCAAAAAGTCAGTCAGCATTCAAGGGCTCGCGCAACAGCGGCAAGTCGGAGCGCGCGGCGAGCCAGCGAGGTCGTAGCAGTATGGGCAAGTCCGGCCAGAAGCGGGGAGGAAGGCGATGAAAAATCTTATGGGAAAAAGCAGTGGTTTGCTGCTGGTCCTCTCGGCTCTGCTACTGGTCCTTGGCGCCCAGCTCGGCAGGGCTCAGGATCACACGTCGTTTGCCACCCCGGAAGAGGCGGTGACCGCCCTCATCGCAGCTCTCCAGAGCAACGACCTGGTAGCGCTGGGTGGCCTGCTCGGCCCAGGCAGTGAGGAAATAGTCTCATCCGGGGATGACGTGGCTGATGCCACTGGCCGAGCCGATTTTGTGGCGGATTTCCAGGCTAAACATCAGCTGGTGCCTGAGGGGGAGGGCACCATTATTCTGGAGGTGGGTGAGAACGACTGGCCCTTGCCGATCCCCATTGTCAAGGTTGACGGCAAGTGGCATTTGGACGGGGCGGCGGGGGCCGACGAACTCGTCTATCGTCGCATTGGCCGCAATGAGCTTGGCGCGATCGCGGTATCCCGTGGCTTTATCGACGCGCAATTTGAATACGCGGCCGAAGGGCACGACGGCAATGAACCGGGTGTTTTCCGCGGCGAAGCTTTTAAGCGACCCAGGCCAGCGCAACGGACTCTATTGGCCGACCGCGGAGGGAGAGCCACCGAGCCCTGCAGGCAGCGCCGTTGCGCGCGCCGCGGCAGAGGGTTACAAGGCGATCACGGGTAAGCGGAAGCCCTACCATGGCTATTTCTATCGTTTTCTTTTCGCACAGGGCGAAAACGCGCAGGGGGGCGCAGCGGAGTATTTCGTCGATGGCCTGTTGACGCAGGGTGTTGCGCTGCTGGCGTGGCCCGCGGACTACGGTGCCAGCGGCATCATGAGTTTCATGATCAACCACGATGGCGTCGTCTACCAGAAGGACTTCGGCGAGGATACGGCGATGGAAGTTGAGAAAATCCAGGTGTTTGATCCCGACAGTTCGTGGTCAATCGTCGAGTCCGACGAGGACAGCTGAGCTTCGCGGTCCGCCCCGAAATACTAAAAAAGGAGAAAATCATCTATGGACCTGCCAAGCGCCGCCCTCGCCATGCCCATGCTGGGCATGATGATCCTTACCCTGTTGGTTTGGTTGTGTATGTTTGTCCAGCGGGTTGGCTACGCCCAGTCCCACAAGCTCGACATCGAGCAGTTCAAGACGCCCGCGGACGTGCAGGTGCTGGTGCCCGCGGACGCTTCGGGAGCAAGCAATAACTTCAAGAACCTGTTTGAACTGCCGGTGATATTCTATGCGGCGTGTCTCTATATCACCGTTACCGGGCAGGTGGACAGCCTCCACGTCAATTGCGCCTGGGCGTTCCTGGTACTGCGCTGCATTCACAGCCTGATCCATTGCAGCTATAACCGGGTAGCACACCGCTTCGGAATATACCTGCTGTCCTCGATAGCACTGTGGATCATGGTGGTGAGAGCGTTCCTGGCGGCGCTGTAATGGTTCACGCTTTGCGGGTCAGTTTCGGCTGTTTGCGCCTGGGGTAGCAGTTGCGGCATATCTCGCAGCTGCGACCATCGCAGCCGCGGGCGGTGCAGAACTGGCGGCCGTAGAAAATAATCTGCAGGTGCAGGCGATTCCACTGCTCGCGGGGGAAAAGTCGTTTCAGGTCGCGCTCTGTCTGCGCCACGTTTTTGCCGCTTGACAGACCCCAGCGCTGGGCCAGGCGATGGATGTGGGTATCCACCGGAAAAGCCGGCACCCCGAAAGCCTGCGCCATCACCACGCTCGCGGTTTTATGACCTACTCCCGGAAGTCGCTCGAGTGCCGCCCAATCCGCCGGTACCTTCCCGCCGTGTTCCTCGACCAGGATCTGGCTCAGCCGTTTGATCGCGAGCGACTTCTGTGGGGACAAGCCGCAGGGGCGGATGATTCCCCTGATCTGGTCCACATCGAGCGCGGCCATGGCCGCCGGCGTGTCCGCCAGTGCGAACAGGGCGGGGGTTACCTGGTTAACCCGCTCATCGGTGCACTGGGCACTGAGCAGCACTGCCACCAGCAGGGTGAAGGGGTCGTGGTGATCCAGCGGAATCGGGGTTTGCGGATACAGTTCCTGCAGGCGCCGCAGGATGTAGGCGGCGCGCTCGGCCTTGCGCACTAGCCCCGCTCCAGGCAGCGCACGATGCGCTCGGCCGCTTCCACGCACTGTTCCGGCTCCGCCACCAGCGCCAGGCGCAGGTGGTTGGCACCAGGGTTGATGCCGTGGGCCTCCCGCGCCAGGAAGCTGCCGGGCAGTACGGTGACGTTTTCACTGGCATACAGGCTACGGGCGAACTCAGTGTCGCTGCCCTGCAGCCGGGGCCACAGGTAAAAACCGGCGTCGGGTGCGGACACAGTCAATTTGCCTTCGAACCGGGCCAGTACAGCGGCGAATTTTTCCCGGTAAAGCTCGCGGTTGGCCCGCACATGGGCCTCGTCATTCCAGGCCGCGATGCTGCCGATTTGGTGGTGTACCGGCATGGCGCAGCCGTGATAGGTGCGATAAAGGGCAAACTGCTGCAGGATTCGCGCGTCGCCGGCGACAAAGCCCGAGCGCAGCCCCGGCAGGTTGGAGCGTTTTGACAGGCTGTGGAATACCACGCAGTTGCGAAAGTCGCCGTCACCCATTGCAGCGCAGGCTTGCAGCAGGCCCGCGGGCGGGGCGTCCTCGTCAAAGTAGATCTCCGAGTAGCACTCGTCGCCGGCGATGATGAAATCATATTCCCGGGCCAGGGCTATCAGCTGCTGCAATTGCGCCAGCGGGATGACCGCACCGGTGGGGTTGCCGGGACTGCAAAGGTAGAGCAGCTGGCAGGCTCGCCACTGCTGCTCGGTGACGCTGGCGAAGTCCGGCAGCAGGCCGGAATCCGCCGTGCAGTTGATGAAGTGCGGGGTGGCGCCGGCCAGCAGGGCTGCACCCTCGTAGATCTGGTAGAAGGGGTTCGGGCTCATCACCAGCGCACCCCGACCGGGGCTTACCACGGCCTGGGCAAAGGCGAAGAGCGCTTCGCGGGTGCCGCTTACCGGGAGTACCTGCTGGTCGGCATCGACTGACGGCAGTGCGAAGCGGCGCCGCAGCCATGCGGCGATGGACTGGCGCAGCTCCGGAATTCCGGCAGTGGACGGGTAATTCGACAAGCGGTCCAGGTTGGCGGCAATTTCAGCCAGCACGAAAGCCGGCGAGGCGTGTCGCGGTTCACCGATTGACAGGGATATTGCGTTTTTGCCTGGCGCCGGCCGCAGGTCGGCGAATAGCTGGCGCAGGCGTTCGAAGGGGTAGGGGTGCAGTTGTTGCAGGTGCGGATTCATGCTCGGTGTCAGGCGGCCGCCTGGTCGTCCAGTTCGCGGCAGATGGCCTGTTGTATTGCCCTTGACAGCTCCGGGTCGGTGATCGGCCGCTGGGCGGCGTCGGTGATAAAGAACACGTCTTCTACGCGTTCCCCGAGGGTCTGGATTTTCGCGGCCTGCAGTTCGACACCGTACTCGACAAAAATCTTACCGATGCGGGCGAGCAGGCCCGGCCGATCAGGCGAGGCGACCTCCAGCACCGAGACATGCTTGATCTCGTCGACGGTCATACTGGTTTCGGTGGGCATCGACAGGGATTTGACCCGGCGGGGTGTGCGCCGCTGCACGATCTGCGGGGCCGCGAGGTTGCCCGACAGGGCCTCGGTCAGCTGCTGCCGGATGAACCTGATACGGGCCCCGTCCTCCGTAATCGGCTGGCCGCTGGAGTCCAGTACGTAAAAGGTGTCGAGGCTCATGCCGTCATTGGCATTGTAGATGCGGGCGTCGTGCACGCTCAGGTCGAGCTGTTCGAGTTCTGCGCAGATCCGTGAAAACAGCTGCGCATGACTGCGGGCATGGATAAATATCTGGGTGGTATTGGCGACCGTGGACTCCGAGCTATTGCGGATCAGTACCAGGGGCTTGTCTCGCTTTACGTGGCCGGCGATGGCTTCGGTGTGCCAGGCGATGTCCTCCGCCCGCTCCCGCAGGAAGTAATCCTCGCCGCGTTGTTCCCACATGGCGTCAAGTTCTTCGCTGGTGAAGCCACGATCCTCGAGAATTTCGCTGGCGGCTCGGCGGCTGCGCTCGACCCAGGCCTGTTTCGCCACGGGATTCTCCAGTCCGCGCTGCAGGGCGCGCCGGGTCTCGGTATAGAGTTGGCGCAAAAGGCTTCCGCGCCAGGCATTCCACAATGTCGGGTTGGTGCCGTTGATATCGGCTACCGTCAGGGTCAGCAGGTAATCCAGGTGTTCCTGGTCGCGGACATGGCCGGCAAACTGCTGGATGATGTCCGGGTCGGATATGTCCTTGCGCTGGGAGACTGCGGACATGACCAGGTGGTTGCGCACCAGCCAGACAACAAGCTCGGTGTCCTTCTCGTCCAGGGCGTGATCGCGGCAGAAGCGCTCCGCATCTACCGCCCCCAGTTCCGAGTGGTCGCCGCCGCGGCCCTTGCCGATGTCGTGGTAAAGGGCGGCGATGTATAGCAGCTCCGGCTTGCGCAGGCGCCGGGCCACACGGCTCGACACGGGAAAGAGTTGGTCGAGTTCGGGTTCGAGAAAACGCCGCGCGTTCTTGATGACTTCCAGGGTGTGCGCGTCCACGGTGTAGACATGAAACAGGTCGTGCTGCATCTGGCCGACGACGCGGCCGAATTCCGGCAGGTACTGCCCCAGGATGCCATAGCGGGCCATTCGCCGCAGTTGCCGGGACATCTTGTTGGGCGAGCGCAGAATTTCGAGGAATGTCGCGCGGTTGTGTGGATCCGCGCGGAAGCCTTCATCGACCAGGTGGCGGTGGTTGCGGATAAGACGGATAGTCGGCGCCGATATACCCTCGGACTCCTCCAGGGTGGCGCACAGCAGAAACACCTCCAGCAGGGCTGATGGCGTTTCGGTAAATACATTTTCGCTGCGCGCGTCGACGTAGCCGGAGCGCAACTGAAAGCGTTCGTTGATAATCCGGATATCGTCTGCGGTATCGGCGTGCAGGATCGCCTGGTCGAAGTTCTGGATCAGCAGCTCATTGAGATGGCCCAGCGCCAATGCCCAGCGATAGTAGGTCTGCATGAACTGCTCGACCGCCAGGCGCTCGCCGTCCCTGAAGCCCCACAGCTCCGCCAGGGTCCGCTGGTGGTCGAACAGCAGCCGGTCCTCCTCGCGTTCGCTGATCATATGCAGGGCATAGCGCACCTTCCACATGAATTCGCGCCCGCGGTGCAGGATCTCCATTTCCTCGCTGTCGAGAAAGTCAGAGGCGGTGATCTGTTCCAGTGATTCCACCCCGAAGTGCCGTTCCGCGAGCCAGCCTATGATCTGCAGGTCGCGCAGGCCGCCCGGGCAGCTCTTGATGTTGGGTTCAAGGTTGTACTCGGTATCGGCGAACTTGTTATGGCGCGCGCGCTGTTCCTCGAGCTTGGCACGGAAGAAGTCCGCGCTGGGCCACATCCTGTCGGGACCGGTTGCCTGCCGCACCCGTTGCATCAATGTAGCGGGGCCGCGAATTGTCCTGGCTTCCATCAGGTTGGTCAGCACCGTAATGTCTTCCCTGGCTCTTTTCTCGCACTCTTCCACCGTGCGCACGCTGTGCCCGATGACCAGCCCTATGTCCCAGAGCAGTGTAAGGAATGCTTCCAGTTGCTGCTCACGGCCATGTTCGCCGTCGCCCAGTAAAAGCAGGATGTCGACATCGGAGTGAGGGTGCAGTTCGCCGCGACCGTAGCCGCCCACCGCCACCAGCGCCAGCTCGGCCTGGCCCCAGTCCTGGCGATCCCAAAGGGTGCCGAGCAGGGTATCCATGAATTTTGCCCGCAGGCGGATCAGCTCCCCGGCGGAGGCGCCGCCACGGAACCGGTCGTGCAGGTAGCCCGTGGCCGCGGTGATGGCCTGCTTGCATGAGGGCAGGACCTTGCCCTGTTCCAGTGCGCGGGCAAAGGCTCCGGGATCGAACATGGCAGGAGGTAGCGCCCCGGCGTCGTTGACCATGTTCAAACCGGCAGGACCTCTGATCGGCGGCGGGTGAAAACCTCGCATCCGGTGTCTGTCACCCCCAGGGTGTGTTCCCACTGGGCCGACAGGCGGCCGTCACGGGTGGTGACCGTCCAGCCGTCCTTGGGGTTGAGGCGGGTCTGGCGACGGCCGGCGTTGATCATCGGTTCAATGGTGAAAGTCATACCCGATTCCAGCACCAGGCCAGCGCCCTTCTGTCCATAGTGTAAAACCTGGGGCTCTTCGTGGAATACCTTGCCGATCCCGTGGCCGCAGTACTCGCGCACCACGGAGTAGTAGTTTTTCTCCGCATGCTGCTGGATCACCCAGCCGATATCCCCCAGGGTGGCGCCGGGCCGGACGACTTCCAGTGCCTTGTAGAGGCACTCCTGGGTGACCTGGATGAGCCGCTGGGCGTGGGCGGCAACCTCGCCAACCTGGACCATGATGCTGCTGTCGCCGTGGTAGCCGTCCTTGATTACGGTGACATCTATATTGACGATGTCGCCGCTCTTCAGCTTGCGGGTGTCCGAGGGGATGCCATGGCAGACCACGTCGTTGACAGAGGTACAGATGGAACGGGGAAAGCCGTTGTAGTTGAGGGGAGCGGGAATCGCGCCCAGGGTATTGGTTATATAGTCATGGCAGATCCGGTCCAGCTCCCCGGTGGTGATGCCCACCTGGACCAGCGGCTCGATCATTTCCAGCACCTCGGCAGTGAGCCGACCCGCGACCCGCATCCTGTCCATCTCAGCCGCGCTCTTGATCGATACAGCCATCTATAACCCATTGAAAAATATAATAAAAATGTGATTTTGCCGGAAGTGCGCGCCCTCGGGGGAGGCACATTCTACCCCATTCAGAGCGCAAATGAGCAATAAGGCCCGGGAATGGCCCCCCGGGAACCTTTCAACCCTGGCGGGCTTGTGGTATAAAGCGCGCCTCCGCGGGGGCAGGGCTTACAAAGAACCGTGTCCGCGCCGGGAAAAACGACACACACATATCAGTACCTGCTCCAGGGTGCCGGCTTGCCGGTTTGGTTGCGGGGGTATGTGGAGGTTTAACCCAAACACAAGGTAATCACATTATGTCGCAAGTAAGCATGCGCGACCTGCTTCAGGCGGGCGCCCACTTTGGACACCAAACACGCTACTGGAATCCCAAAATGGACCAGTACATTTTTGGCGCCCGCAACAAGATCCACATCATCAACCTCGAGCACACCGTTCCCGCGTTCAATGAAGCGCTGGACCTGGTCAAGCGCCTCGCGGGCAACAAGAACAAGGTCCTGTTTGTCGGCACCAAACGCGCTGCCGGCAAGATCATCAAGGAGCAGGCCGAGCGTGCCGGCATGCCTTATGTCAGCCACCGCTGGCTGGGCGGCATGCTCACCAACTACAAAACCATCCGCGCCTCCATCAAGCGCCTGCGCGATCTTGAAACGCAGATGACCGATGGCACCTTCGCCAAGCTGACCAAGAAGGAGGCGCTCATGCGCACTCGCGACATGGACAAGCTGGAGCGCAGCATCGGCGGTATCAAGAACATGGGTGGCTTGCCCGATGCCCTGTTCGTGGTTGACGTGGACCACGAGCGCATCGCCATCACCGAGGCCAACAAGCTGGGTATCCCGGTGATCGGTATCGTGGATACCAACAGCAATCCTGACGGGGTCGACTACGTGATACCCGGCAATGACGATGCCATCCGCGCCATCAAGCTCTATGTAGCAGCCGTTGCGGACGCCTGCCTGGCCGGCAAGCTGGAATCCGGCGAGATGGTGGCGGCCAAGGACGAGTTTGTCGAAGAAGCGGCGCTGCCAGTTGAGGAAGCGTCCGGCGCAGCGGAGTAATCACCGTACCCAGGTCGCGGCGGGCGTCACGCCTGTCGCGGCAATCATATGCCCCTGGTGGACAACCCCCCGGGGTTTTTATTTTTAAGCCCCGGGCTCCCGGGGTTTCAAGAGGAGGAATGACAATGTCCGCAGCACTGGTTAAGGAACTACGCGAGCGCACCGGCCTTGGCCTGCTGGAATGCAAGAAAGCGCTGGCAGCCTGCGATGGGGATATCGAGCTGGCCATCGAGGAATTGCGCAAGTCCAGCGGTATGAAAGCGGCCAAGAAGGCGGGTCGTACCGCCGCCGATGGCGTGGTTGCGGCCCGGGTGGCGACTGACGGCAGCTATGCCGTGGTAATCGAGGTCAACAGCGAGACCGATTTTGTAGCGCGCGATGCCGGGTTCCTGGCGTTTGTCGAAAAGGTGCTGGCTGCTGCGTTCTCCAGCCGTCAGACCGATGTCGCAGCCCTGATGAGCGGCGAACTCGAAGCGGCCCGCGAGGCCCTGGTGCAGAAAATTGGTGAGAACATCGGCGTGCGGCGCATCAGTCTGTTGAGCGCGGATGCGGGTGTGGTCGGCGCCTATGTCCACGGCAATAACCGTATAGCGGTGCTGGTTGCACTCTCCGGTGGCGATGCTGACCTGGCCAGGGACGTGGCCATGCACGTGGCTGCCGCAAACCCCCAGGTGGTTTCGCCTGCGGATATGCCGGCGGAGACGATCGCCAAGGAGAGGGAAATCTACACCGCCCAGGCGCAGGATTCGGGTAAACCTGCCGAAATCATCGAAAAGATGATCGGCGGCCGCATCAAGAAGTTCCTGGCGGAGAACAGCCTGGTTGAGCAGGCGTTCGTCAAGGACCCGGATATCACCGTGGGCAAGCTCGTGGCCGGCGCCGGCGCGGCTGTCACCAGCTTCGTGCGCTTCGAGGTCGGCGAGGGCATCGTGGTTGAAAAAGTCGATTTCGCCGAGGAAGTGGCGGCCCAGCTCAAGGGCTAGGTGTTTTCGGACAGATACGAAACGGGGCTGCGGCCCCGTTTTTTTCTGGCATCCCCCTAGGGTGATCGCACTGAGTCCTGTAAGATACCGGCCAGCTCAGGAGAGGACGTTTATGCCACAACCGGCGGGCGACAAAAAATACAAACGCATCCTGCTCAAACTCAGTGGCGAAGCCCTGACCGGGCAGGAAAGCTTCGGGATAGACCCCAGGATTCTGGACCAGATGGCACTCGAGGTAGGCCAGCTGGTAGGTATAGGCGTGCAGGTGGGCCTGGTGGTAGGGGGCGGCAACCTGTTCCGCGGTGCTGCCCTGCAAGCCGCGGGCCTGGATCGCGTCACCGGCGACCATATGGGCATGCTGGCCACCGTGATGAATGCGCTGGCGCTGCGCGACGCCCTGGAGCGCTCCAATATCTCCACCCAGGTGATGTCAGCCATACCGATGAGTGGTGTCGTCGACCACTATGACCGGCGCAAGGCGATTCGCGCCCTGAGCAATGGCGACGTCGTGGTGTTTGCCGCCGGCACCGGCAACCCGTTCTTCACCACCGACTCATCCGCCTGCCTGCGCGGTATCGAGGTTGATGCTGAAATTGTCCTGAAGGCCACCAAGGTGGACGGTGTTTATTCCGCCGATCCCCTGAAATTTCCCGATGCCGTAAGGTATGACCGCCTCACCTACGACGAGGTGCTCGACAAGAAGCTTGAGGTCATGGACCTCACGGCTATCTGCCTGTGCCGCGATCACAAGATGCCGGTGCGGGTGTTCGAGATGGAGAAGCGCGGCGCCTTGCTCAATATTGTCAGGGGCGGGGACGACGGAACGCTGATCCAGTAGCGGGCCAAACTTGAGGAGGAAACGGCAAGGTGATTAACGATATCAAAATGGAAGCCCGGGAGCGAATGGAGAAGAGCCTCGAGGCGCTGGTCCATCATTTCAACAAGATCCGCACGGGTCGCGCCCATCCCAGCCTGCTTGATGGAATCCGGGTTGAGTATTACGGCGCCGAGACTCCGCTGTCGCAGATGGCGAATATCAGCGTGGAAGATGCGCGTACCCTGTCGCTCACCCCCTGGGACAAGTCGGTCGTGCCGCAGATCGAGCGCGCGATCATGAAATCTGATCTCGGCCTGAACCCTTCTACCGCAGGCGGCGTCATCCGCATTCCCATGCCCATGCTTACCGAGGAGACACGCAAGGGTTTTACCCGTCAGGCGCGGCAGGAAGCGGAATCCGCACGGGTGTCCGTGCGCAACGCGCGCCGCGATGCCATGGCGATGCTCAAGGAGCTGGTCAAGGACAAGGAAATCGGTGAGGACGACGAGCGCCGCGGCCAGGAAGATGTACAGAAACTAACGGACTCTTTTATCGCCCAGATCGAAAAGCTGCTGGCGGAGAAAGAGGCCGACCTGATGGAAATCTGAACCCATTCAGATGGGTAACAGCGAAATCTCATCCAGGCCGACCGACGAGCCAGGGCAGCTTATTCCCCGCCACGTGGCCATTATCATGGACGGCAATAACCGCTGGGCTCAACACCGGGGCTTGCCCGGGCCCGTGGGGCACCGGGCCGGGGTCGAAGCGGTGCGTGGCGTGTTGCGGGCCTGCCGCAATCATGGCGTGGAGGTGCTTACCCTGTTCGCCTTCAGCAGCGAAAACTGGGGCCGGCCGCAGCCCGAGGTGCGCGCTCTCCTGGCGCTGCTGTCGCGCTACCTGCGCAGCGAAGTGAGGGAGTTACACAAGGATGGCGTGCGCCTGCGTTTCATCGGCCAGCGGACTCGTTTCAGCGAGCGACTGCGCCGGCTCATGCTGCAGTCTGAACAGATTACTGCCGGCAACAGGGCCGCGACTGTCGTTATCGCGGTCGATTATGGTGGTCAGTGGGATATCGCCCTGGCAGTGCAGAAACTGGCCCAGCGCGTCCGGGAAGGCAGTCTGCAGCCCGAGGAGATTACGCCTGAGCTGATCGACAAGAATGTCTCGATCAGCGACCTTCCTCGCCCGGACCTGTGTATCAGGACCGGTGGCGACGCTCGCATCAGCAACTTCATGCTGTGGCATTTCGCCTACAGCGAGCTGTACTTTACCAACACCCTGTGGCCGGATTTCCATGAGGCCGAGTTTGCGGCTGCGCTGGCGGACTACAGTCGCCGGGAGCGCCGCTTCGGCCTGCGGGAAGCACCCGGGTTGATCGGCAGTGGAGACGCCCATGCTTAGGCAGCGGGTGATCACCGCAGTCATCATGGCCACCCTGTTCCTGCTGGCTGTCGCTTTCCTTTCGCAGAACTGGCTGGCACTGCTGTTCGCCGGCCTCATCTGCCTGGGCGCCTGGGAGTGGTCCGCCCTCTGCGGCTGGACGTCCCCCCTCGTGCGTGGCCTCTATGTGCTGGCGGTGGTCGCCGCGCTGGGCCTGCTCTACCAGCATTGCCAGTTGGGCGCGACTCCCTCGCGGGAGCAGGTGCAGCCGGTACTCGGGGTGGCCTGCCTGTGGTGGTCGCTGGCGCTGTTGTGGGTCAAGGGATATCCCGCAAGTGCAATGTTCTGGCGTAGCAAGCCGATGCGCAGCCTGATGGGGATGCTGGTGCTCGCACCCGCCTGGGTGGCTGCCGTCTACCTGGTCAGCTTGCCCCAGGGGGGCGCTCTGGTGGTGATCCTGGTGCTGGTGGTCGCGACGGCGGATATTGGCGCCTATTTCTCCGGCAAACGCTGGGGCAGTCACAAGCTCGCGGAAGTGGTCAGCCCCAAAAAGACCTGGGAGGGCTTCTGGGGCGGGATCACGGCCTGTACCGTTTTGGCCTTTATCCTGTGGTCGCAATTGCCGGACCAGCAGGCCCACGTCAGCGTGGCAGCCGTGCTGGTGGTGACGCTGGCGACCGCGCTTGCCTCGGTGGTCGGAGACCTGACAGTGAGCATGGTGAAGCGCGAGGCGGGAGTGAAAGACAGCGGCAGCCTGTTGCCCGGCCACGGCGGCGTGCTCGACCGCCTCGACAGCATCTGCGGGGCGGCCCCGGTCCTCGGCCTCGGCCTGCTGCTGGCGGGGTGGTAGGCCATGGCACGGCGACGCATGATCACTGTGCTCGGGTCTACCGGCTCGATAGGAATGAATACCCTCGACGTGATTGCGCTTCACCCCGAACGCTTCGCAGTCTATGCCCTGGCCGCCAATACTTCGGTAGCCGCGATGCAGGCCCAGTGCCTCGCCTGCAAGCCCCGCTATGCAGTCATGATGGACGAGAATGCTGCCCAGGCCCTGCGGGAGCTGCTGCCCGCCGGCTGCGGGACCGAGGTACTGCAGGGCCAGGCGGGCCTGGCACATATTGTCACAGCCGCCGAGGTGGACACGGTGATGGCCGCCATCGTCGGTGCCGCGGGGCTGCCGTCGGCCCTGGCGGCAGCCCGGGCGGGCAAGACAGTGCTGCTGGCCAACAAGGAGTCCCTGGTGATGGGGGGCCACCTGCTGATGGAGGCGGTGCGGCAATCCGGTGCGCGACTGCTGCCGATAGACAGCGAGCACAATGCGATTTTCCAGTGCATGCCGGTGGATGCGGGGAGCGCCACACCCTCAGTGGCCGGCGTCAGCAAGGTGCTCCTCACCGCTTCCGGCGGGCCTTTTCGCCAGTGGAGCCTGGCCCGGATGCACGAAGCCACGGCGGAGCAGGCTTGCGCCCACCCCAATTGGTCGATGGGTCGCAAGATATCGGTGGACTCGGCCAGCCTGATGAACAAGGGCCTCGAGCTGATCGAGGCCTGCTGGATCTTTGACCTGGCGCCCGAGTTGATCGAGGTTGTGGTTCATCCGCAGAGTATCATCCACTCCATGGTGCAGTACCGGGACGGCTCGGTACTCGCCCAGATGGGCAACCCCGATATGCGTACCCCCATCGCCTATGGCCTGGGCTGGCCGGAGCGTCTTGTGTCCGGGGTGGCGCCGCTCGATCTCATCGCCACCGCGCGGCTGGATTTCGAAGCCCCGGACGAGGGCAGGTTTCCCTGCCTGCGCCTGGCGCGGGAGGCGGTGGTGGCCGGGGGTACCGCCATGGCGGTCTGCAACGCTGCCAACGAGGTGGCGGTAGCGGCATTCCTGGGCGGGAGTATTCGTTTTACCGCCATTCCGGTGGTCATAGAGCAGACCCTGGAGCGGATGCCGGTACTTGAACCGACCTCCCTGGCCGTGGTCGAATCAGCCGACGCCGAGGCGCGGCACATCGCCGCGGAGCAGCTTGCAAGGCTGGTGCGGGGCGACAGGAAAGTGGGGTTGGCCTGATGGATATGCTTTACACGATCGGGATCACGCTGGTGACTCTCGCCATATTGATCGCCGTACATGAGTTTGGTCATTTCTGGGTGGCCAGGCGTTGCGGTGTGCGGGTGCTGCAATTCTCCATCGGCTTCGGCCCGGCACTCTTGCGCTGGCGCGACAGCTTGGGCACCCAGTACAGCATCGCTGCAATACCCCTTGGCGGCTTCGTTAAGATGCTGGACGAGCGGGAAGGGGAAGTGCCTGCCGCCGACCTGGGGGCGGCGTTCAATCGCAAACCGGTGCTGCAAAGAATCGCAGTAGTCAGCGCCGGGCCCCTGGCGAATTTTATCCTCGCCGTTGCGGTTTACTGGGCCCTGTTCATGGCCGGCGAGAGCGGCTATGCACCGGTGATCGGTGAGGTCGAGGCGGGCTCGCCGGCGGACCTGGCGGGGCTCGAGGCGGGCCAGGAAATCATCGCGGTCGACGGCGCCGAGACCCCTACCTGGCAGGCCCTCAGCTTCAGGCTGCTCGACCGCATCGGGGATACCGGCAGCATTGCCCTGGCGGCGAAATACCCCGGTTCCGACGTGGTCTACGAGTCCCAGGCCCACGTTGAGCGCTGGCTGTCAGGCGAAGAGCAGCCGGATCTTTTTGGCGGACTCGGGATCACCCTGTATACACCGGACGTGCCACCGGTAGTGGGGCAGGTGGTAGAGGGTGGCGCGGCGGACCTGGCCGGCATGCAGCCGGGCGACAGGGTGATCACGGCCGATGGGGTGCCGATGCCCCTGTGGATGGACTGGGTGGATTATGTGCGCGCCCGTCCCGGCATGCCCATCGAGGTGGAGTACCAGCGCGGGGGTGAGCTGCGCCGGGTAAGCATCGTACCCGAGGCCGCGGTGGATGACAGCGGCGAAACCTTCGGTCGGGTGGGCCTGGGGGTGGAGTTGCCCGAAATGCCGCAGGAACTGTTGCGCACGTTTGACCGCGGCCCGGTGGAGGCCCTGGGCGCCGCCGTCCAGCGCACCGGTGAGCTGGCGGTTTTCACCCTGAACTCCATCAAGAAGATGATTATTGGCCTCATCTCACCGAAAAACTTGAGCGGGCCGATCACGATTGCTAAAGTTGCCAGCGCTTCCGCCAAGTCAGGGCTGGAGGCGTATCTCAGTTTCCTGGCCCTGCTCAGCGTTAGTCTCGGGGTGCTGAACCTGCTGCCCATTCCGGTATTGGATGGCGGGCACCTGTTGTTTTACTTTGCCGAGCTATTGGCGGGGAGACCGGTACCTGAGAAGATACAGGCTCTCGGTTACCAGCTGGGTTTGTTCCTGGTACTGGGTATAATGTTCCTGGCCCTGTATAACGATTTTTCACGCCTGTAGATAATTCCTGCCAGCAGGCACGACCCGTCGATTGAGAGAATTTTGATAACACGCATTGGTATATTTCTCGCCCTGGCCCTGGTGCTGATGGCTCCGCTGGCCTCCGCGGAGACATTTATTATTGCCGATATCCGGGTCGAAGGGCTGCAGCGGGTGTCAGCAGGTACCGTGTTCGCCGCACTCCCGGTGGCGGTGGGCGACGTGGTGGATGACAGGATCATCCGGGAAGCGTCCCGCAGCCTGTTCGCAACGGGCAATTTCGATGACATTCGTATCGGCCGTGAAGGCAACGTGCTGGTGGTGGTAGTGGCAGAGCGCCCCAGTATCAGCGAGATAAATATAGAGGGGAACAAGGCGATCGAGACGGAGGCGCTGCTCGATGGCCTCAAGGGCGCGGGGCTGGCGGTTGGCCAGGTTTTCCAGCGCTCCACCCTGGAAGGTATGCAGCTGGAATTGCAGCGCCAGTACGTGCAGCAGGGCCGTTACGACGCCAATATCGAGACCGAGGTCATTCCCGAGCCACGCAACCGGGTCACCATCAATATTGACGTCGACGAGGGCACCGTCGCGGCCATCAAACACATCAATGTGGTGGGCAACCGGGCTTTCAGCGACGAGGAACTCGCCGACCTGTTTGAACTGCAGACCACCGGCTGGTTGTCATTCTTCAGCAACGACGACAAGTATTCCAAGGAGAAACTGACCGGCGACCTGGAGAAGCTGAAATCCTACTACATGGACCGCGGTTACCTGGCGTTCACCATCGATTCCACCCAGGTGTCGGTGTCGCCGGACATGAAGGAAGTCTATATCACGGCCAACATCACTGAGGGCGAGATCTATTCGATCAGTTCAGTCGACCTTTCCGGTGACCTGGTGCTGCCGGAGGCGGACCTGAAGCGCTTCGTGCTGGTATCCGAAGGCCAGATTTTCTCCCAGCAGATGGTGACCAGCACCGAGGAGTACATGACCCGGCGCCTGGGCAATGACGGCTATAACTTCGCCAAGGTAACGGGCATTCCCGAGATCAACGAAGAAGACAATACCGTGGCGATGAAGTTTTTTGTCGACCCCGGCAAGCGCACTTACGTGCGCCGCATCGACTTCAAGGGCAATATGAAAACCGCCGATGACGTGCTGCGGCGGGAGATGCGGCAGATGGAGTCAGCCCCCGCCTCCGCTGCGAATATCGAGCAGGGGAGAGTGCGCCTGGAACGTCTGGGCTTCTTCAGCAAGGCTACGGTCGAAACCAAGGAAGTGCCAGGCCACGATGACTTGATCGATGCCGAGTACACCGTCGAGGAGCAGTCCTCCGGCAGTATCGGCGCCAGCGTGGGTTACGCCCAGGATGCCGGTATCATCCTCGGCCTGAATGTGCAGCAGGACAACTTCCTTGGCACCGGCAAGCGGATCGGGCTCGCCCTCAACAGCTCGGAATACCAGGACCTGTATAACTTCAGTTACACCAACCCGTATTTCACCGAGGATGGGGTGAGCCGCGGTTTCAATATTTTCTACCGCTCAACCGACCTGTCGGAAATCAACGTCGCAAGCTACTCCACCGACACCATTGGGGGCAACATCAACTTCGGCTACCCCATCAGGGAAACCCAGCGCCTGGGCTTCAGCCTCGGCGCCGCCAATACCGAGGTCACCGCAGGCCGCTTTGCGGTGCAGGAAATCTCGGGCAGTCCCCGGCTTGAACGGTCCGTCGAGGACTGGTTCGTCAACACCCTGCAGCCCGATGGCACCTACAGTTCCGTGGAGGTCCTGCAGCCGATAGACACTCTCCCCCCGGAGTTCGAAATCGAGCCCTTGCAGGAGGGCTTCCTCGATGCCAACGGCGATGAATTCCTGAACTATACCGTCACCACCAGCTGGAGCCAGTCCACCCTCAACCGGGGCCGGCTCGCCACCCGAGGTACAGCCAATACTGTAGCCCTCGAGCTCTCCGTTCCTGTGTCTGACCTGGAATTCTACAAGCTGACCTACAACGGTGAGATCTACTTCCCGGTGCCGCTGCTGTCGCCCAGCTGGAGCCTGCGCCTGCACAGCGAACTCGGATTTGGCGACGGCCTTGGTGATACCAACGGCCTGCCGTTCTTTGAAAACTTCTTCGCCGGGGGCTTTGGTACCGTGCGCGGTTACCAGAGCAATACCCTCGGCCCGCGCAGTACCCCGGCCCTGCCCTATACGGTGGCCCAGCCGGTTACCAAGATTGACGCCGATGGCAGGCCGCTGGAGTTTGGCGGTCCCAGGGGCAGAGAATTTGGTTACGTCTACCTGCCGGCGGCGGGCAAGCTGGGGGTGCAGCTGCCCAATAACCCCAATGGCGATCCTTTCGGCGGCAACGTGCTGGTGGTGGGCGGCGCCGAGCTGATCTTCCCGCTGCCGTTCGTCAAGGACCAGAACAGCCTGCGCACCGCTTTTTTCATGGACGCGGGCAATGTGTTCAGCACCGACTGCGGTGCCACCCAGCTCAATTGTGACAACGTCGATTTCGGCCAGCTGCGCTACTCACTTGGCGTTGGCCTGACCTGGATTACCGGCTTCGGTCCGCTGACTTTCAGCCTGGCCAAGCCGTTTAATGAAGGCGAGTATGACCAGGACGAAATGTTCCAGTTCACGCTCGGCCGTGGTTTCTAATTCTTTCACTTTACTATCACCCGGAGAAAACCGTGTCTAAGCTGCTCAAGTTTATATTTGTCTTATTGGTCCTGGCCGTGCCAACCCTTGGTTGGGCCGAGGGGAAGATCGCTGTCGTCGATTTGCAGGAAGCCATCCTGCAGACAGATGTCGCCCAGAAGCGCCTGGAGGAACTCAGGAACCAGGACAGTTTCAAGGCCGACAAGGCGGAGTTCGAGCGCCTGAAGAAGGAAATGGATGAAATGGTCAAGGCGTTCCAGAAGGATGGGCCGGTCATGAGCCAGGACCAGCAGGCGGCCGCACGGCAGAAACTGTCCGCAAAGCAGGCCGAGCTTGAGCAGGTGGTTGGCAAGGTCCAGCAGGTCGAGCAGGCGGCCGCCCAGGCCCTGTTGCAGGATCTTGGGCCCAAGGTCCAGCAGGTCCTGCGGGAGCTCATCACTTCAGAGGGTATTGGTCTGCTGCTGCAGCGCGGTGCGGTCATTCACGCGGAAGAGAGCTACAGCATCACCGCAAAAGTGACCGAAAAACTCAACCAGATGGCCGCGAAGTAGACGCAGCATGTACACGCTGGCTGAACTGGCGGACCGCTTCGGTCTTGGGTTCACCGGCGAAGCAGGCAAGATTCTTACCGGCATCGCTACCCTGGCGGAGGCGGATGCCGGTGAAATCGCGTTTCTGGCCAACAGGAAGTATCTCCCACAACTGGCCTCCACCAGGGCAGGCGCGGTAATACTGCCGCCCGCCCTGGCGGAGCGTTGCCCTGTGGCTTGCCTGGTTGCCGAAGCGCCCTACCTTGCATTTGCCAGAATCTCCCACCTGTTTGATAAATCACCGCGGCCAGCCCCGGGGGTTCACCCTGCGGCGGTGGTGTCGCCGGATGCACACATCCATCCCTCGGCAAGCGTAGGCCCAAACGCGGTGGTGGAGGCGGGCGCCGTGCTGGCGGCGGGCGTCGAGCTGGGCGCCGGTGTCTACGTCGGCCACGACAGCCGCCTGGGTGCGGGAACCCGGGTTCTGCCCCATGCGGTGATCTACCACGATGTGCACCTGGGGGAGCACTGCGTCGTTCATGCCCAGGCGGTGCTGGGTGCCGATGGCTTCGGCTTCGCGCCCGGCCCTTCGGGCTGGGAAAAAGTCTGCCAGCTGGGTGGCGTACGCATCGGCGATCGGGTGGAGATTGGCGCCTGCACTACCGTGGACCGCGGTACCCTGGGACACACGGTTATTGCGGACGGCGTCATCATCGACAACCTGGTGCAGGTAGGACACAACTGTCGCATCGGCAAAAATACCGCGATAGCCGGTTGCGCGGGTCTGGCGGGAAGCACGACCATAGGCGCTGATTGCACCCTGGCGGGTGGTGTGGGTGTTGTTGGTCATGTGCAAATCTGCGACCACGTGCACGTCACGGGGATGACGATGGTGACCAAATCGATCACTGAGCCTGGCTCCTATTCCTGTGGCACTCCGATGATGAGTACCCGCAACTGGAAGCGCAATGCGGTGCGCTTCTCCCAGTTGGAATCCATCCAGAAGCGGCTGGCGGCCATGGAGAGCCGGATCGGGCAACCGGACAAGGGATAACAACGGATGATGGATATAGACGAAATTCGCAGCTACCTTCCGCACCGCTACCCATTCCTGCTCGTAGACCGGGTGGTTGAGCTGATTCCCGGGGTGTCGATCGTGGCCTATAAGAACCTCAGTATCAATGAAGCCTATTTTGAGGGACACTTTCCAGGGAAGCCTATATTTCCAGGTGTTCTGCTGCTGGAGGCAATGGCACAGGCGGCGGGTATCCTCGGCTTCAAAACCAAGAACAAGACGCCTGCAGACGGGTCGATCTACTATTTCGCCGCCGCCGACGAGCTGCGTTTCAGGCGCCCCTGTGTACCGGGCGACCGGGTAACGCTGCGCGCCACGCTGCTGTCCGAGCGCCGCGGTATCGCCAGGTTTGCCGTCAGCGCCGACGTGGACGGTGAGCTGGCGGCCTCAGCCACTATCCTGTGTGCAGACCGCTAGCCTGACGCGGGGGTACCCACCCTCGGCAACAATCCTATGATCCACGACCAGGCCATAGTCGACCCGACCGCAAGGCTGGCGGAGGATGTCAGGGTTGGGCCCTGGACTTTTATCGGCGCGGACGTGGAGATAGGCCCGGGTTGCGTGATCGAACCACACGTCATCATCAAAGGTCCTGCGCGTATCGGGGCGGGTAACCACATCTACCAGTTTTCCAGCATCGGCGAGGCCACCCCTGACCGGAAATACAAATGTGAGCCGACCCGCCTGGTGATTGGCGACCACAACGTCATTCGCGAGGGCGTTACCATCCATCGGGGTACGGTGCAGGATCGCTCGGAGACGACCATAGGTGACGGCAACCTGTTGATGGCGGCGGTGCACGTGGGGCACGACTGTGTCATTGGCAACCACACCGTCCTGGTGAACAATGTTGCACTGGCCGGCCATGTCAGGGTTGGCGATTGGGCCATCCTCAGCGGCTACACCCTGGTACACCAGTTTTGCAAGATAGGTGCCCACAGCTTCAGCGGTATGGGTACCGCCATCGGCAAGGATGTACCCGCCTTCGTTACCGTCAGCGGCGCGCCCGCCCAGGCCAAGACGATCAATGTCGAGGGGTTGCGCCGTCGCGGCTATTCAGCCGCAGCCATCAACGAATTGCGGCGGGCTTACAAGATTATCTACAAGCAGGGGCTGACGCTTGATATTGCCCTGCAACGGCTCGAGCAGTTGGACACTGGATCGCCGGAAGTGCAGCTGTTGATAGAATCCCTGCACGCCTCGGAACGCGGCATCGTAAGGTAGTGCGCATCGGGGTGCTCGCTGGTGAAGCCTCCGGGGATATTCTCGGTGCGCGGGTGCTGGCGGCGCTGCGCCAGCGCTTTCCCGACCTCCGTGTCGAAGGCATCGGCGGCCCACTGATGGAGGCCCAGGGCTTGCGCAGCATGGCGCCCCTGGAACGCCTGGCGGTAATGGGCTTCGTCGAACCCCTGTCGCGGCTGCCCGAGTTGCTGCGCATCAGGCGCGAGGTGCTGGCGCATTTCAGCGCCAACCCGCCGGATATCTTTCTCGGCATCGACTCCCCGGATTTCAACCTGCGCCTGGAGCAACAGCTGCGCGTCAGGGGTGTGGCGACGGCCCACCTGGTGAGCCCCTCGGTCTGGGCCTGGCGAGCGGGCCGCATCCGCAAAATCAAGCGTGCGGTGGACCTGATGCTGTGCCTGTTTCCCTTCGAAACCGCGATCTACCGACAGCACGGTGTGCCGGTGCAGTTTGTCGGTCACCCCCTGGCGGACGAGATTCCCCTGCAGCCGGACCGGGCCGCAGCGAGGCGCGCGCTGGGCCTGGCGCCGGCGAGCCGGGTACTGGCCCTCCTGCCTGGCAGCCGGGCGGGGGAAGTGCGCCTGCTGGCGCCCCTGTTCCTGCGCACGGTCGCCCTGCTGCGCGAGGCGGATCCGGGCCTGGTTCTGCTCCTCCCCGCAGCCAATCCCGCCCGGGCGGAAGAGCTCGAAAGCCTGCTGGCAAGCCACGCCGTCCCAGGTGTCACCCTGGTGCATGGCCGCTCCCGGGAAGTGATGACGGCCAGCGACGCGGTCCTGCTGGCCTCCGGTACCGCCACTCTGGAAGCGGCGCTGCTGCGCCGCCCCATGGTCGTCGCTTACCGCATGGGCGCCCTGAGTTGGCTGCTGCTGCGGCAACTGGTGAAAATCCCCTACGCTGCACTGCCCAATATCCTGGCCGGTCGCGCTCTGGTGCCGGAGTTGTTGCAGGGGAGTGCTACCCCCGAGGCCATGGCGGAAGCGCTGCAGCCGCTGCTGAGCGGCGGGCCGGCGGTGAGTGCGCAGTTACAGGGCTTTGACAGCATTCAGCGCGACCTCAGTGGTGGCTTTGCCGAACGCGCAGCGGACGCCCTGGCCGCGCTGGCGGCGGGAAGCAAGAGCAGATGAGGGTGGGCGAGCTGTTCCACATCGATTACCACGGCCCTGGCCTCGCCGGCGTTGACGAAGTGGGTCGGGGGCCCTTGGCCGGGGATGTGGTGGCCGCGGCGGTGATCCTGGACCCGGCGCGCCCCATTGCCGGTTTGCGCGACTCGAAGAAGCTGAGCGCGCCGCGGCGCGAGGCGCTGGCCCTGCGCATCAAGGAGCAGGCGCTGGCCTGGGCGGTGGCCCGGGCCACGGTGGCGGAGATCGACCAGCTCAATATCCTGCAGGCTGCACTGCTGGCGATGCACCGGGCGGTGCAGGCGCTGCACCCGCAGCCCACCTATGTGCTGGTGGACGGCAACCGCCTGCCGCGCTGGGACTATGCCTCCGAGCCTGTGGTGAAGGGGGACGACCGGGTGCCCGCCATTGCCGCCGCCTCGATCCTGGCCAAGGTGCAACGCGATGGGGAACTGCTGGAGCTCGAGCGCCAATACCCGGGCTACGGCTTCGCCGCCCACAAGGGTTATCCCACCGCGGCGCATCTGGAGGCGCTCAGGACCCTTGGCGTGACGCCGGTGCACCGGCGGACCTTCGGCCCCGTCAGGGCGCTGTTGGCCAGGGACTGAAGCTGCTGTTTGTGCCAGCTGTTGGCTCCGGCCCTGTCGTGACCGCATCAAGCAGGGTAGAATCCGTGGGATGACTGATTTTGTTCATCTTCGCCTCCACACGGAATATTCCATCGTCGACAGCCTGGTGCGGGTCAAGCCGCTGGTGGAGCGGGTTGCCGCCCTGGGCATGCCCGCGGTCGCCGTGACCGACGTCAGTAATTTCTACGGCCTTATCAAGCTGTACCGGGCGGCTTTCGCCGCCGGAGTCCAGCCCATCGTCGGGGTGGACCTGAAGGTACTGGATGCGGATGACCCGGACCGGGCCTGGCCGCTGTGCCTGCTGGCGATGAACCAGCAGGGCTACCGCAACCTGACCCTGCTTATTTCACGGGCCTTTACCGAGGGCCAGCACCTGGGCGTTCCCTATGTCCACAAGGGCTGGCTGCAGGAGTGCGCGCAGGGAGTCATTGCCCTGTCCGCCGGCGCCGCCGGGGAAGTGGGGCAGGCCCTGCTCGGGGGCAGGCGCGATCTCGCCGCCGAACGCCTGCGCCAGTGGATGGAACTGTATCCGGATCGCTTCTACCTGGAATTGCACCGCACCGGGCGCGAGGGCGATGAAGTCCATGTGCATGCGGCGGTGGCCCTGGCGGGGGAACTCGGCTGCCCGGTGGTCGCCACCAACGATGTCAGGTTCCTCTACCCCTCGGAATACGAGGCGCACGAAGCCCGGGTCTGCATCCACGAGGGCCGCACCCTGGACGATCCCAGGCGCGCCCGGCTCTACACCGACCAGCAGTACCTGCGCTCCCCGGCGGAGATGGCGGACCTGTTCGCCGATATTCCCGAGGCCCTGGCCAACTCGGTCGAGATCGCCAGGCGTTGCCACCTGGTGCTGGAACTGGGCAAGCCCTACCTCCCGGACTACCCGGTACCCGCGGGTATGGGCGTCGATGAGTTTTTCCGCCAGCAGTCCCGCGCGGGGCTCGAGCGGCGCCTCGCTGTATTGCTCGACCCCGCGGCGGAGGACTTTTCCGGGCAGCAGGCGGTCTACCGGGCGCGGCTGGAATTCGAGCTGGATACCATCATCCAGATGGGGTTTCCGGGTTATTTCCTCATCGTCATGGATTTCATCCGCTGGGCGAGGGAGCACGATATCCCGGTGGGACCGGGACGGGGTTCGGGTGCCGGCTCCCTGGTGGCCTATGCCCTGCAGATTACCGACCTCGACCCGCTGCAATACGACCTGCTGTTTGAGCGCTTCCTGAATCCGGAGCGGGTATCCATGCCGGACTTCGACGTGGATTTCTGCATGGAGAAGCGCGACCGGGTGATCGACTATGTGGCAGATGCCTATGGCCGGGAAGCGGTTTCCCAGATCATCACCTTCGGCACCATGGCCGCCAGGGCGGTGGTGCGGGATGTGGCCCGGGTGCAGGGCAAGTCCTATGGCCTTGCGGACAAGTTGTCCAAGCTGATTCCGTTCGAAGTGGGCATGACCCTGGCCAAGGCGCTGGAGCAGGAGGAACCCCTGCGGGATTTCCTGCGGGCCGACCCGCAGGCCCAGGAGATCTGGGACATGGCGCTGCAACTCGAAGGCATTACCCGCAACGTGGGCAAGCACGCCGGGGGCGTGGTGATAGCGCCCTCGAAGCTGACGGATTTCTCACCCCTGGCCTGTGACGAAACCGGCGGCGGCCTGGTCACCCAGTTCGACAAGGGGGATGTGGAGGAAGCGGGCCTCGTCAAATTTGATTTCCTCGGGCTGCGCACCCTGACGATCATCGACTGGGCGGTGAAAATCATCAACGCAGTCCGCCGTGAGCAGGGCGAGGCGGCGCTGGACATCTCCCGGATTCCGCTCGAGGACGCCGCCACGTTCCAGCTGCTGCAGTCGGCGGAAACCACGGCGGTGTTCCAGCTGGAATCGCGCGGCATGAAGGACCTGATCAAGCGCCTGCGCCCCGACTGCTTCGAGGATATCATCGCCCTGGTGGCATTGTTCCGTCCCGGTCCCCTGCAGTCGGGCATGGTGGACAATTTCATCAATCGCAAGCACGGGCGGGAGGCGATTTCCTACCCGGACGCCCAGTGGCAACATCCCTGCCTCCAGCCGATCCTCGAGCCCACCTACGGCATCATCCTCTATCAGGAGCAGGTGATGCAGATCGCCCAGGAGCTGGCGGGCTACACCCTGGGCGGGGCCGACATGTTGCGCCGCGCCATGGGCAAGAAAAAGCCCGAGGAGATGGCGAAGCAGCGCGCCGTGTTCGAGGAGGGCGCGCGCTCCAAGGGTGTCGACGGTGACCTGGCGATCAAGATTTTTGACCTGGTGGAGAAATTCGCCGGCTACGGTTTCAACAAGTCGCACTCCGCCGCCTATGCTCTGGTGTCCTACCAGACGGCCTGGCTGAAGACCCACTACGGTGCACCCTTCATGGCGGCGGTGATGAGCTCGGAACTGCAGAACACCGACAAGATCGTGGTGTTCGTGGAAGAGTGCCGGGCGATGAAGCTCAGCCTCAAGCTGCCGGACGTGAACGAGGGGCAGTACATGTTCACTGTCAACGCCAGCAACCAGATCATCTACGGTCTGGGTGCCATCAAGGGTCTGGGTGAGGGCCCGATCGAGAACATGCTGGCCGCCAGGCAACAGGGCGGGCCATTCCTCGACCTGTTTGATTTCTGCAGTCGCACCGACCCGCGCAAGGTCAACCGTCGCGCCATCGAGGCACTGGTCCGCTCCGGCGCCTTTGATTCCCTCGGCGTGGAGCGCTGGGTGCTGATGGCGGCCATGGATGATGCCCTCAAGGCGGCGGAGCAGAGCGCCAGCAACAGGGACAGCGGCATGCAGGATCTGTTTGGCGCTGTGGTTCCGAGCCAGGGCGAGGGTCCTGGCGACGTCTACGCCCCCTTCCGCGAGGCCCGTGCCTGGTCTGGCAAGCAGCGGCTGGCGGGCGAGAAGGAAACTCTCGGCCTGTATGTTACCGGCCACCCCATCGACGAGTATGAGAGCGAGGTCCGCAAGTTCGCGCCCACCCGCATCGCGGAGCTGCGGCCGGACAAGCAGGGCAACCAGTTCGTGGCCGGCCTGATCGTCGCCAGTCGCACCATGAAGACCAGGCGTGGCGACACCATGGCGATCCTGCAGCTGGACGATCGCAGCGCGCGCATTGAGGTCACGGTGTACGCCGACACCTACGCGGAACATAGGGAGCTGCTCGCCAAGGACAATATCGTCATCGTCGAAGGCTCGATTGCCCACGACGATTATTCCGGGGGCCTTGGCATGCGCGCTCGCAGTGTGCGCAGCCTTTTGCAGGCGCGCCAGGATTACGCTTCGGAGCTCACCATCGAAGTCAGTGACGAGATGCTGGATGCGCGGCTTACCGACTGGCTGGAGAAAACCCTGGCGGGGGCCGGCGGTGGCCACTGCCCGGTGTCCCTGATCTATCGCCAGGCCGGGGGAGTGGCCAGGATCAAGCTGGGTGAGCGCTGGCAGGTGCTGCCGAGCGACGAGCTGTTACAGCAGCTGCGCGACTGCGTGGGCAGCGAGCGGGTGGCGCTGCAGTACGCCTGAAATTCGGGAAAGACAATCGGGGACAGATTTACAATCTGTCCCCTCGAACACACGGACAGGGAGACACAAAGCATGTTGCTGAAGGACAAGGTGGTTATTGTGTCGGGAATCGGTCCCGGCCTGGGCCAGGAACTGGCCGTACTTGCGGCCAGGGAGGGTGCGGCGGCGGTAGTGCTGGCCGCCCGCACCGCGCGCAAACTGGATGCGGCGGAGCGCGATATCCAGGCCTTGGGCCAGGGCACGAAAGTGCTGAAGGTCATTACCGACATAGCCGATGCGGCCCAGTGCCAGGCGCTTGCCGAGGGGGCCCTCGAGGCTTTCGGTCGCATCGATGTGTTGTTCAACAGCGCTTACGACCCTGGCAGCTTCGAGCCGATCGCGCAGGCCAACCTCGATGGCTGGCGACGGGCGATGGACGTCAATTTTTTTGGCACCATGCAGCTCACCCAGGCCTGCGTGCCCGCTATGATTGCCGCCGGTGGTGGCGCCATCGTGATGATCGCGACCATGGTCGAGCACAAACCCCTGGCGACCCAGGGCGGCTACGGCGCCTCCAAGTCCGCCCTGCGCAGTGCCACCAAGCATCTCGCCCTGGAGTTGGGCCGGCACGGGATCAGGGTGAACAGCTGTCATATGGGCTGGATGTGGGGCCCCGCGGTCGAGGGTTACTTCGCCTGGCAGTCCAGCCAGACCGGCAAGTCACAGCAGGAGCTGATCGCGGAAGTCACCCGCAACATTCCCCTGGGAGTGATTCCCGATGATGGGGAATGCGCCAAGGCGGCGGTGTTCCTGGCTTCGGATTATGCCAGCGTGGTCACCGGGGCGGCGCTGGATGTGAACGGCGGCGAATATATGCCGGTGTAGTCGGGAGGAGCACTAACATGACAGCTACCAAGGACAGCGAGGCGAGCACCAGGGCAGAGGCAGCGGTCTTGCGCCGCCTGCTGGCACACCTGGACACTCGCAAGGATGTGCAGAATATCGAGCTGATGAACCTCGCGGGATTCTGTCGCAACTGCCTGGCGAAATGGTACGCGGCGGCGGCCGAGGCGGAAGGGCTTACGTTGGATTACGAGCAGGCCCGGGAGCGGGTCTACGGCATGCCCTATTCCGAGTGGAAGGACAAATACCAGACTGAAGCAACGGCGGAGCAGGTGGCCGCCTTCGCGGCCTCGAGCAAGCAATAGGCGAATCAGTTGTCGCCGGACTGCAATCCCCGCAGGTATTTGAAGCGGCTGGTGTAGGGCTCGGTGACGCTGTCGGCAAGCCGTTGCAGGGCGTCGCCGATGGTATCGGCCGGCGCCAGCCCGGATTCATCCGCAGTCCTGATCCGGCGTCCCAGGGCGGACAGGCCGTCACCGATGGCGGTGGCGCTTTCGATAGTGGCCTGCACCAGGAACATCTCGGCGATGATCAGGTCGTCGATGGTCCGGCGCAGCCGGCCCGTGGTCACGCCATTGCCTGCCATGTTCGTCATTATCTCAACATCCTCCCGGGCTATGGGTTCCCGGATCGCGGTACAGTTCTATCGCCACATGCACCTGGCTGGTGCGGCGGCCCGGCAACGTCGGCTGGTCTTGGGGCATTCGGCGCAAAAAACCGCCGTTTTGTGCCCCCGCCAGGATGGTGCAGCAAACCTCGTGCCAAGGCGGCGCCATGGTATTCATTTATTGTTGCAGTGCAAGCGTCAAAGGGGTTGAACCTGCGTAAATTTTGCCGGTTTCGGACGACGGTTGAAGTCCTGCGCGATTCGATCATACTGATGGGCCCGCCACAAAAGTGGTTCCGCACGCGATGGGCCTTTGGCGAGCCTTCGGCGAGCCTCCACTGGCAGCGCTGCGCGGGCAGTTCCGTCAGAAGCTATCGATAAGGAAGAAAACTATGAGCTACCGACCCGTTCTCACGCCTTTGTTTTTTTTGTTGCTCAACGCAGTTTTTACCGCGTCCGCCCAGGCGGCGGACAGACCCAATATTCTGGTGATCTGGGGTGATGACATCGGCATCACCAATATCAGCGCCTACAGCGATGGCATCATGGGCTACCACACGCCCAATATCGACAGGATTGCCAGCGAGGGTATTCGCTTCACCGACTACTACGGTGACCAGAGTTGTACCGCCGGGCGCTCCACGTTCATCACCGGCCAGTCCGGTCTTCGCACCGGTCTGACCAAGGTGGGTCTACCCGGGGCGGAACTCGGGCTGCAGGACAGGGATATCACCATCGCCGAGGTGCTCAGGGCCCAGGGCTATACCACCGGCCAGTTCGGCAAGAACCATCTCGGGGACAAGGACAAGTTCCTGCCCACCAACCACGGTTTCGACGAGTTCTTCGGCAACCTCTACCACCTGAATGCCGAGGAGGAACCGGAGGATCCTGACTACCCCGCCGACCCGGCTTTTCGCAAAATGTTCGGCCCCCGCGGTGTGATTCATTCCTACGCGGACGGCCGCATCGAGGATACCGGCGCCCTGACCCGCAAGCGCATGGAAACCGCAGACGAGGAGTTTGTCGCCGGCGCCCAGAAATTTATCGACAAGGCGGTCAAGGCCGACAAGCCCTTCTTCGTCTGGCTCAACACCACCGGTATGCATTTTCGCACCCACATCGCAGCGAAGAATGTAGGCCTGTCCGGCCAGGGTTTTTACAATGATGTGATGGTGGCTCACGACAAACTGGTGGGCCAGATGCTGGACCAGCTGGACCAGCTCAAGATTGCCGACAATACCATCGTGTTCTACTCCACCGACAATGGCGTGCACTTCAACACCTGGCCGGATGCCGGGGTGACCCCCTTCCGCAGCGAGAAGAACACCAACTGGGAAGGCGCCTACCGGGTGCCCGCCATGGTGCGCTGGCCGGGTAAAATCAAGCCCGGGCAGATTTCCAACCAGGTCATGTCGCACCTGGACTGGATGCCTACCCTCGCGGCCGCAGCCGGCGACCCCAACCTGAAGCAGGACCTGCTCAAAGGCAGGCAGGTGGGCAACAAGAAGTCCAGGCTGCACCTCGACGGTTACAACTTCCTGCCCTACCTCACCGGCGAGGTCGAAAAGGCTCCCCGGCGGGAATTTATCTACCTTGAAGACAGTGGTATGCCCGTCGGAATCCGGGTTGGCGACTGGAAACTGGTCTTCGCCGAGAACCGCGCCCAGACCATGGCTCTGTGGGCGGAGCCCTTTGTCACCCTGCGTATGTTCAAGCTCTTCAACCTGCGCCGGGACCCCTTCGAGCGAGCCGATCATAACGCCAATACCTACTGGGATTGGATGATCGACAAGGCACCTCAGGGCTACATGGGCCTGGCGGTAATGTCCCAGTTCCTGTCCACCTTCAAGGACTATCCGCCGAGCCAGAAGCCGGACTCCTGGTCGATCGACAAGCTGACGGAGAAATACCTTGGCGTAAAGTAGCCGTTCCAGGCACAGGGTAATTCAGTAGCTCATGACTTTCAGATTGCTGATGGTGTTGCTTGCAAGCGCCTTGCTGCCGCTGTGCGTTTCCTGTGCGGGCGATACCGGGCCCGCCGCGCCCGGCATCCTGGTCATAACGGCCGACGACCTGGGCACCCAGCTGGGGAGTTATGGCGACCTGACCATCCCCACACCGAATATCGATGCACTTGCTGCCCGCGGCGCCCGTTTTACCCGGGCCTACGTCACTCAGCCGTCCTGCAGCTCTAGCCGGGCCGCATTCCTGACCGGCCTGTATCCCCACCAGAACGGGCAGCTGGGGCTCGCCCATATGGGCTTTGGCATGACGCGGGACTGGCCTGTGATGCCGCGTCTGTTAAAGGAGCAGCGTGGTTATTTCACCGCCCTGGCGGGAAAACTGCATGTCGCTCCTGGCTCCGCGTTTGAGTTTTTCGATGATCTGGCAGTGGAATCTGCACCTCCCTGGACCCTGGATATCGATAGGGTTGGGGAGAAAGTCGCCAGCTATTTCAAGCGGGCCGCGGGCACACCGTTCTATATCCAGATCGACCTGTCGGACACGCACCCGCCCTTTGTGCGCCAGCACGGCGGCCTTCCGGCAGCCCCGATCAGCGCCGACCAGGTGAGTCCCTTCAGCTGGAGCCCCGGCGCCGCCAGGCAGGAGATTGCCAATTATTACAACAGCATCTCCAGACTGGATTCTATCGTGGGCCGAATCGTCGATGAGCTGCGCAAGTCGGGCCGACTGGACAATACGCTTATAGTGATCTGGAGTGATAACGGCCCGGCGTTTGCGCGCGCCAAGGCCACGCTGTACGAGGCCGGCACGCGCATCCCCCTGATCATCGCCGGCCCCGGGGTAACGCCCGGCCAGGTGCGCGATGAGCTGGTGTCGATGGTGGACATCATGCCCACCGTCCTGCAGATGGCGGGAGCCGGTATGCCCGTTAGCAGCGAGCACTATGCGGGCAGGGACCTCGGTCCGTTGCTGCGCGCTGCAGCCACTGACTGGCGCGAGTACCTGTTTACCGAAGTGAACTTCCATACACCGCAGATGTGGGCCCCGGCGCGGGCGGTGACCAATGGCCGGTGGAAGCTGATTCACCACCTGCCGGCGGGGGATGCCCCGGCGCAGATCCAGCTCTTCGACCTGGAAAATGATCCGGATGAGCGGCACGACCTCGCGCAGCGGCCGGAGCACGAGGCGCTGCGGGATGACCTGCTGGCAGCGCTGACGCAGTGGCGAGAGCGTACAGCAGATCCCCTGCTGGATGAATCGGTGCTGAGGCAACTGGGCCAGATACCGCTGCAGCCACAACAGGCGGTGGCGCCCTGGTACTCGCCGCGGTGAAACTGCCCGATACCCGCGCTTCAGCCTGGTGGGCGACTTGGGCATTTCTTCAAACCGACTCTTGCATGTACGCCCCCGGGCGGGTGGAGCGGTAAAAGTGCCTGCTGAACGGCGACCCAACTTTTTTATTGTTGGCGTCCAGAAAGCCGGTACCAGCGCGTTGGCGGTCTGGCTGGGGCGGCACCCACAGGTATTCATGTCCTCTCCCAAAGAGCCGGGTTACCTGGCTTTTTTGGAGAAAGGCTACGGATACGCTGATGGCTATGGCCGCCCGGCGCCAGCTGGCAAGTATGTGGTCAGTGATCAGCAGGATTATCTTGACCTGTTCTCCGCGGCGACGCCTGGAAACCGCGTCATCGGTGAGGCCAGCACCTGGTACTTTTCCATCCCGGGAGTCGCGGCAAGAATAAAAGGTTTCAGTCCTGACGCCAAGGTCGTGGTAGTGCTTCGCAATCCCTGCGAGCGCGCGTACTCTGCGTGGTGCCATGCCCGGCGTGATAATCTCGAGCCATGTGCTGATTTTTCCAGCGCGCTGGCACAGGAGGACGAGCGTGGCGATGTAGAGTTCCTGCTCCGTTATCGGAGGATGGGGCTGTACAGCGAAGCGCTTGCCGAATACCTCTCGATTTTCGATCCGTCAAGGCTTCTGGTTCTGCTCTATGAGGACACGATTGGTGATGAGATTGCCCTGTGGCAAAAACTTTGCGACTTTCTGGCTATCTACGATTTTGGGGAACCACCTCCCCGGCGCAAATTGAATCGATCCGGACAGTTCAGATCCAGGTCGCTTGAAAAGTTACTCAGGTCGCCAGGTTTACGTGCTGCCGCGCGGACATTGCTACCACGACACAGCGCCGGCAATATCAGGGACAGCATTGCGGCGTTGAATCTGAAATCCTTTCCCGGACTCGATGAGGAGGAACGGCGAGAATTGCAGGATTTCTATCGAAAGGACATCACCGAGCTGGCGCGCATGATTGGCCGCGACCTCAGCTCCTGGTTGGCCTGAATGTCGAGCCGCGATGGTCTATTTTCCTCCGCTGCGTACCAGAGGTATTTTGGTACACGCATTACGCCACATACCTCTTCTCAGTGGCTCCGAATGATTTTACTGGAAGCGTCAAGCGGCAGGCGTGGCTGCCTTGCTGCGCATCACAATTTACACAGCTTGTATTGGTTGCACAGAGACCCTGTGGTTCGGGAGTTCTACGCACGCTGCGACAATTGTTATATTGACGGTATTGGTGTGTTGCTGGTGCTCTTAGGGGCTGGCGTACCTTCGTCCGGCCGGCAACGTTTTACCCTGATGGACACTTTCCCGGACCTGCTTGAGTATGCAGAAAAGCATTCTCTGTCCTTGTTCTACCTCGGCTCCAGTGCAGCTGTGGTAGACAAGGCGCGAGAGAAATTGCGACGGCGTTATCCTGCACTGAAAATGGAAATTCACCATGGCTATTTTCAAGACAATGAAGCGATAGTCGATAGCATCAATGTCTTCCGACCGGATTTGCTGCTGGTGGGCATGGGTGTGCCCAGGCAGGAGGCATGGCTGGTGAACCATATCGACAGGCTGGATGTGGCAGTGGCTACGCAGGCTGGTGCAACCCTTGACTATTTCGCAGGAACCCAGGCGAAACCGCCCCTGTGGATGAGCAGGCTTGGTCTGGCTTGGGCATATCGGTTGCTGAATGATCCCGCGCGATTGTGGCGTCGCTACCTGTTGGAGCCCTGGGCACTATTGGGAGCGACTTTAAGGCTGTGGCGAGCTCATTGATTACTTATGGCGATGTGCCCGATGCGAGCGCGGCCATGAGGCATGCTATTTTCTGGCGCAGCGGGCCGCGGGACCTGAGCGTAGCCAGACAATACTCAATCCTGATTCTCAGTCTTCGACGACTGTTCAATGCCCAGGATCGATGAACTATTTCTTCGCGTAATTCGGTTGCAGAGGGGCGGAGCTGGATTGAGAAATGCCCAGCGAGAATCGGCGAAAGAAGCCGTTTGCGATGACTGCGCAGATACCATCGCCCTCTTTTTGGCATGCTGGCGTATTTATTACTGCCGTGAATTCGATACATGAAGCCGGGGCGGATATCGTAGTATTTCAGGGCGCCGAGTGCAGAAGAACATGTCACTATCACGCCATCCGCGGAAAAGCCGTGCTTCCTCGACGCCCCGGCCGAAATTCCGAATATGCGCTTAGTCCAAACCCCCAATGATATGGTCCTGTCTACCGATGCAGGTAAGGATATGATCTGCATTGCCAGGAATCGACGCATCGAGTTGCCAGAGGTCGGCACCCCCACGAATTCGTGAAACAGCAGTGCTGCCCATCTTGTAGGGCCTATCAGCCCGGGTGGAAAAGCCATGCGGTCGAGGACTTCGCGGGTTTCTTCCACCATAGAATGGTCTTCACCACTGACGCTGGGCCTGGTAAATACGTACGATACAGCAGGGTTTTCGCAATAAATTTGCCGCAGCCTGTCGAGGTAGCCCTCCAGAAAGTAGTCATCACTGTCCAGAAGTACGACAACGTCTCCCCGGGCCGCGGCGAGTCCCGCTCTTACCGCTTTCATCTGCCCCTGGTTACTCTGTTATGGTCCCGCGCCAGCCGGGTTGTGCGGCCAGATTTGCAGTGGCGGTACGGTCACCGTTTCCCGGCAGGGATGCCGCGAACATGTTGCTGCCAGTCTCTGCTGTTCGCCAGAAAAATTTCAGCCGCAGACCCGACTGTAAACCCTCGAACCGGTAGCGCAGGTGGGGGTGGCTCTCGGCCCTCAGTTTGAGGGTATGGGAGACGAGTGCGCCTTCCGCCGCAAGCCCCGTCAGTACCAGCGCATCGCCCTCGAAACGGGTGCTGCCCATGATGGTCTGGAATTGCCCGCCGGTTATTGCCAGGCTGTCTGCAGGATTTTCCTTTGCGTGAAAGCCAGACTGGTAAGTGGCAAAGGCAACAAGCAGAACCATGGCGCTGCCGGCCAGCGCGAGCACTGCAGCGCCAAGAGACCTAAAGAAAAGTGGTCTCAGGACAGTGTCATGGGCTCAGAGGTACTTCATCGATGTCAGTGGCCTCGCCTGCCTATGACGTCAGAGCTTGCTCCGGATCCCGGTAGGAATCAACCGCGGGACAGGCGCAGAACAGGTTCCTGTCACCGTACACATTGTCTACCCGGTTCACGGGCGCCCAGTACTTGTAGCGGCGCAGGGAATCCACCGGGTAGGCCGCCAGCTCACGGGAGTAGGGGTGGTCCCAGTGGCTTGCCGCCACATCCGCCAGGGTGTGGGGGGCGTTGGCCAGGGGGTTGTCCTGTGCGTCCAGACGGCCCTCCTGCACGGCGCTGATCTCTTCCCGGATGGCGATCATGGCATCGCAGAAGCGGTCCAGTTCCTGCAGGGACTCGGACTCCGTGGGTTCCACCATCAGGGTGCCCGCCACCGGGAATGACATGGTGGGGGCGTGGAAGCCGTAGTCGATCAGGCGCTTGGCCACGTCCTCCTCGGTCACTCCGCTGGCCTCCTTGATGGGCCGTATGTCGAGGATGCACTCGTGGGCGACATTGCCTGTTTTGCCGGTGTAAAGAATGGGGTAGTGGTCCTTGAGGCGGTGAGCGACGTAGTTGGCATTGAGAATGGCCACCCGGGTGGCCTGGGCCAGGCCAGCGCCGCCCATCAGTGCAATGTAGCTCCAGGAAATCGGCAGAATGGAGGCGCTGCCATAGGGCGCGGAGGAGACCGCGTCGTTGCCCGCAGCCAGGCCAGGTAGCGGGCAAACCGGGTGGCTTGGCAGGAAGGGTTGCAGGTGAGCACCCACGCCGATGGGGCCCATGCCGGGGCCGCCGCCACCGTGAGGGATACAGAAAGTCTTGTGCAGGTTGAGGTGCGACACATCCGCCCCGAACTTGCCCGGCGCCGCGATGCCCACCAGGGCGTTGAGGTTGGCGCCATCGACATACACCTGGCCGCCGTGCCCGTGCACGATCTCGCACAGCTCCACGATCGACTCCTCGAATACGCCGTGGGTGGAGGGATAGGTGACCATGATGCAGGCCAGCTCGTCCCGGTGGCGGCCGGCCTTGGCGCGCAGGTCGTCCAGGTCCACATTGCCCAGGGCGTCGCACTCCACGATCACCACTTGCATGCCGGCCAGGGCCGCGCTGGCGGGATTGGTGCCGTGGGCGGAGGAGGGGATCAGGCAGATATTGCGCCGCTGTTCGCCGCGGCTCTCGTGGTAGCGGCGGATGCACAGCAGGCCCGCGTACTCGCCCTGGGAGCCGGCGTTGGGTTGCAGGGATATGGCGTCATAGCCGGTGCATTCGCGCAGCATATGCTCGAGTTCCGCCAGCATGGCCTGGTAGCCTTTCGTTTGCTCCGCCGGCGCGAACGGGTGCAGGCCGGCGAACTCCGGCCAGCTGATCGGCAGCATCTGCGTGGTGGCGTTGAGCTTCATGGTGCAACTGCCCAGCGGGATCATGGCCCGGTTGAGCGCAATGTCCTTGTCCTCCAGGTAGCGCATATAGCGCAGCATCGCGGTTTCCGAATGGTAGTCGTTGAACAGCGGGTGCTGCAGGTAATCGACCTCGCGCCGCAGGACCGCTGGGATTCCCGCGACGTGATCAAGCCCGGCCGCCACACGCTCGAGATCAGGTCCCGGGCCATCGCTGAACACCGACCACAGGCACTGCACATCGTCGGCGCCGGTGGTTTCATCGAGGGAGATACCCAGGCGGCCAGCGCCCGCCAGCCGCAGGTTGATGCCCCGGTCCAGGGCGCGCTGGTAAATGGCGGCCTGGCGGTCGCCGACGTCGATCGTCAGGGTATCGAAGAAACAGGCGTTTTCCGGCCGCAAACCGGCCTGCGACAGGCCCGCGGCCAGCAGTGCGGTGAGGTAGTGAATGCGCTCGGCAATGCGGCGCAAGCCGGCGGGGCCGTGGTACATGGCATAGAAAGTGGCCATGATCGCAAGCAGCGCCTGGGAGGTGCAGATATTGCTGGTGGCCTTCTCCCGGCGGATGTGCTGCTCGCGGGTCTGCATGGCCATGCGCAGGGCCTGGTTGCCGCGCCGATCGATGGAAACCCCGATGATGCGACCGGGGGTCGAACGCTTGTAGGCGTCCCTGGTGGCGAAGTAGGCGGCGTGGGGGCCGCCGAATCCCATGGGTACGCCGAAGCGCTGGGTGTTGCCAACCACCACGTCGGCACCCAGGGCTCCCGGCGATTTCACCAGCAGCAGGGCCATGATATCGGCGGCCACCGTCACCAGGGTATTGGCCTTGTGTGCCCTGTCGATCAGCGGCGAGATATCCTCCAGCTGGCCCCAGGTGCCGGGATACTGCAGCAGCAGGCCGAAGGCTTCCGTACTGCCCAGCAAGTCCCCGGGGGCGCCGACTACCACGTCGATGTCCAGCGCCTGCGCCCGGGTTTTCACCACGGCAATCGTCTGGGGGTGGCAGTCGGCCGCCACCAGGAAGGTGTTGCTGCGGTTGCGCTTGTTCACCCGGTGCAGCAGGGTCATGGCCTCGGCGGCCGCGGTGCCCTCGTCGAGCATCGAGGCGTTGGCCAGGTCCATGCCGGTGAGGTCGAGTATCATCTGTTGGAAGGTGAGCAGTGCCTCCAGTCGGCCCTGGGAGATTTCCGGCTGGTAAGGGGTGTAGGCGGTGTACCAGCCCGGGTTTTCCAGCACGTTGCGCTGGATCACGGCGGGTGTCCAGGTGTTGTAGTAGCCGGTACCGATATAAGACTTGTTGACCACGTTTTGTGCAGCCAGCGCGCGCAGCCTGGCCAGCACTGTCTGTTCTGATTGCGCGCCGGGCAGGGCCATTGGCTGTTGGCGCCGGATGGCGGCGGGCACGGTGGCGTCGATCAGGGCGTCGAGACTGTCATAGCCTATCGCCCGGGCCATCTCGGCCTGCTGGCTGGGAGTGGGGCCTATATGGCGCTGGATGAATTCCGCGTGATTTTCCAGGTCAGGCAGCGACGGGCGGTTCATAGGTGCTCCGGGGGTGGCTGAATGGCGTGCAGCAGGTGGGCTTTACAAGGGCGCGATAGTAGCAGTAGCCCGTCGGCACGGGCAACCGCGCATCATCAGGCGGACGCACTACTCGGCCGCTGTGCTGCCGGGGTTTTCGTACCAGATCAATCCCAGGCCCCGCGTGATCAGGCCCGGTAACAGCCGGCTGAGCAGGCCGCGCGCGCCGTTCTCCTCCGTGGTGATGATATCGAGGGCACCATCCCCGTCCAGGTCCTGCAGAACCAGATTGTCGTACTTGATGCCCTTGCGTGAATTGAATTCGTCACTGGCGATCACCTGCAGTCGCAGCGTCTGGTCGGTCAGGGAATTGTCCATGTTCATCAGGGCGAAGACCCCGTGCCCGCGTCCGCTTACGGTGATGACGATGTCCTGTCGCGCATCGGCGTCGATGTTGCCGCAGGCGATACCCTTGATTGCGTAGTCGTCCTCGCCAGCCTGTCTAGGCAGCGGATCACCGGTGCGGATTTCGCGCTGCAGCCAGAGCCCGTCCCACCGTCCGCCGGCGTCGAATACCCTGCCCACCAGGTACAGGACGACATCACCCGGGCCGGCCGCCGACAGGTCAGCCCCTACCGCCAGCAGCCTGCCGACGCCCGCGCCCCCGGAGCAGTCGGCAAAGTAGGACCCGGTGGTATTGCTGATCAGGTGCTTTTGCCAGCGCGGCGGGACTGCCTTTCCCGCCCCGGCATCCGGGCCCAGGTTTTCGTACCAGAGCAGATTGTTCCAGTAATTCAGCAGCAGGTCGTTGCGCCCGTTGCCATTCATATCGACGATGGCAAGGCTGTCGATCCAGTCAATCTGGTCAATGAAATGGCTGCGCCACTGGTCGGCGGTGTCGGGGCCAGTTGCGTCGGGAGCCTGATACCACACGAGGGCGCCGGCCTTGCCTTTGGCTTTCGAGCCGGCCACGATGTCCCTGGCGCCATGCCCGTCAATCTCGCCGATGGCGACCTTGAGGTATAGATACGGCAGCGATTGGTCGAGCCACGTACCCTGCCAGGCCCCTTCGCTGTGCGGCTGGCGGGGCTGTGTCAGCCAGTGCACCCCGATGCGCTCACTGCCCTTCTCGGTGGCGCTGACCACCGCATCGACCAAGCCGTCCGCATCGAAGTCGGCAAAACGGGCGTCCTCGATTTTTCCCACGGCGAGCCCGCCGCTGATGGCGGTGTGCGTCCAGGGCTCGCGCACCAGCGTTGGGCCGGGGTTTTCATGCAGCAGCAGCCTGCCGGATTCCTCCCATCCGACCACGGCGTCGGCATCGCCATCGCCGTCGATGTCCAGGATGTCCACCCCGTCCGCGCCTTCCTGGCTGTCAGCGATAACGTGCATCTCCCAGTAGAGAGTCTCAGGAGGGCTCTCCGAGCAGCCCGACAGCAGCAGTGCCAGCAGCATGGGAGGCAGGAATACACGCATCACTGTTCTCGTGACATGGGCGGTGCGGGCAGCGACGCGTGCCAGTGAAAGTGTCTGCCGGGTTTGTCGTCGGTATTTATGGTCATGGCCAGCATTAATGCAAGCCGTTTTTGCCGTACTCTGATATTTGACCCCCGCGCTTTCGTTGTATGATGCGGGCGGCGCGATGTCGTCGGTCCCCCTTTCCCTGTCCTGGTGCAGCTGTACCTGTTATTCCCGGTGGGGTGTGCCTTCCTTCATTTGCAGCCTGATCCACTATTCGTAACAGTACTTGCAGGAGCGGGGCCAGTGAGCGCCGATAGCGTTGACGAGGTATCACTGGTGGATTTGCTGGCGCAGGTTCGCGCCTGCCGCCACTGCCAGGACCGATTGCCCCTGGGGCCCAGGCCGGTGCTGCGGGCCGGCCCGGGCGCGCGCCTGCTGATTATCGGTCAGGCCCCGGGCACGCGGGTGCACGCCAGTGGAATCCCCTGGGACGATCCCAGCGGCGACCGCCTGCGGCGGTGGCTGCAGCTCGATAATGACCGCTTCTATGACGAATCCCAGGTCGCCATCATACCGATGGGTTTTTGCTATCCCGGGAAGGGCAAGTCCGGCGATCTGCCGCCGTCCCCGGACTGCGCCCCCCTTTGGCACGATCGGCTGCTGCGGGCGCTGCCGGACATCCGCCTGGTGTTGCTGGTGGGGTCCTACGCGCAGAACTACTACCTGCCACGGACACCTGCGGTGGCACAGGCTACACCGGGCGAGACTCTGACGCAGCGGGTGCGGCGCTGGCGGGATTTTGGCCCGTTCTACTTTCCGCTGCCGCATCCCTCCGGGCGCAATACCCTGTGGTTGCGGCGCAATCCCTGGTTTGAATCCGATGTGGTGCCGGCCCTGCGATTGCGGCTGCAGCAGGCCCTGGGTTGATGTCACAGAGATAAACTACTTGCCAGCCCGGGGCTTGCCAGCCTGGGGCTTTACGCGGTTCACTGTGGCCTTTTCAACCGGGAGAAAATGCATGGTGCCTGAGTTGGTTACACCCGAGTCTGTCGGTATCAACAGCGAGCAGCTCGCCCGGGTGGGCGAACACTTGCGCAGGTGCTACGTGGCGCCTGGCAAGATACCCGGCAGCATTGCCCTGGTGGCCCGCCGCGGCCAGGTCTGCTATCTGGATGTGGCGGGAATGCGGGACGTGGAGCGCGCCACACCCATGACCGCCGACACCATTGTGCGCATCTACTCCATGACCAAGCCGGTCACGTCGGTGGCCCTGATGACGCTCTACGAGCGCGGTCTGTTCTCCCTGGACGACCCGGTGCACAGGTTCATTCCGGCCTGGAAGAAGCTGCGGGTTCGCAAGGGCGGCTCCCACCCGCTGTTTGTTACGGTACCCTGCGAGCGCCCCATGACAATCCGTGACCTGTTCATGCACACCTCGGGGCTCACCTACGACTTCATGCACGCGAGCAACGTTGATGCGGCCTACCGCGAGCTGAGCGTTGGCCTGCCCCGCAGGGGCTATACCCTGCAGGCGATGATCGACCAGCTGGCCGGCCTGCCGCTGGAGTTTTCTCCCGGTGAGCGCTGGAACTATTCCCTGGCGACGGATGTGCTGGGCCACCTCATCGAAGTGATCAGCGGCCAGAGCCTGCCCGAGTACATGTCTTCTGCTCTCTTCGAACCGCTGGGCATGGTGGACACCGGATTCGAGATTCCGCCGGACAAGGTAGAGCGCCTTGCGTCCTGCTACGAGCGCAACCTGCAGAAGGAAATGGTGCTGCAGGATGACTGTAAGGACAGCCACTTCGCGCGACAGACCTTCTGGTCCGGCGGCGGTGGCTTGCTGTCCACCGCCGCCGACTACTTCCGCTTCTGCCAGATGCTCCTCAATGGCGGCAGCCTCGATGGCCGGCGGGTGATCGGTTCGCGCACCCTGCAGTTCATGACCCGCAACCACCTGCCCGGCGGGGTGGACATGGCGCAGTTTGCCACCGGCAGTTTCAGCGAAACGGCTTACCAGGGCGTGGGCTTCGGCCTCGGTTTTGCCACCAAGCTGGACCCGGTGCGCAACGGCTTCCCCGCCAGCGCAGGCAGCTACTACTGGGGCGGTCTGGCCAGTACCCTGTTCTGGGTGGACCCGCAGGAGGACCTGGTGGTGCTGTTCCTGACGCAGTTGATTCCCTCCAGTACTTTCAATTTCCGGGGCCAGCTGGAGAGCATAATTTACGCGGCCCTCGAACCGTCTCAGCAGCGGTTCCCGCCCTGCGCATAAGCCCACGGCCGCGACTGCGGCCTGCACCTTCCCCGGCTCCCGGCTCCCCAGGCCTGCCCCGGCTCAGCCGTGGTACCCACCCGAGTGATAAAAATATTAATGGGAATAATTCTCACTAAGTATTGTGGATGACAATGATTCCTAATAGCATTCACCCATTATGGGATCGCGACCGCTGGTGAGCATCGCGGTTACATCGATAACGAGAGGACAAAATGCAACGGCGAATTCTGGCTGTCATGGTAGCGGTCGTGTGCGGGAGTGCGGCCGCACTCGCAGGTAACCACACGATCGAGGAGGTGAGAATCGTCGGTTCGTCCCAGGACGCGCGCGCCCTGGCCGGTTCTGGCTCGGTCATCGACCACGAGCAGATAGTGATCGAGGCCACCGGCGATATCCACAAACTGCTGCAGTCGGTGCCGGGGGTATACCTCATGGAGGAGGACGGCTATGGCCTGCGCCCCAATATCGGCATTCGCGGCGCGACCTCGGAGCGCTCCTCACGCATTACCCTGATGGAGGACGGCGTGTTGATTGCGCCCGCGCCCTATTCCAATCCGGCGGCCTATTATTTTCCGACCGTCCTGCGGATGAACTCGATCGAAGTGCTCAAGGGCGCACCGCTGTTGCGCCACGGCCCGCAGACGACGGGCGGTGTGGTGAATTTCGTGTCCACGCCCATTCCTGAGCAGAGCCTCGGTAATCTGGATCTGTCCTACGGCCAGAACAACGAGGTGAATATGCTGGGTAACTACGGCGTTCGCAGTGGCGAATTCGGCGCGTTGGTGGAGACCGTCCAGCGTCGCAGTGATGGCTTCAAGGACATCGATCGCTCCAGCGCCGACACTGGCTTCGATATCCAGGACTACCTGGTAAAACTGCTCTGGGAGGGAGAGCGCCAGAGTGTACTGCTGAAAGCCCAGTACTCCGACGAGAACTCCGACGAGACCTACCTGGGCCTCACCGACCGTGACTTCGACGGCGATGCCAACCGGCGCTACGGCCTGTCGCTCATCGACAGGATGGAGAATGACCATGAGGGTTATAACCTGACCTATCGGTTCGCGCTAAGCGACCAGGTCGCCATGACCGCTACCGGCTACTACAACAGGTTCGCCCGGGACTGGTTCAAGCTGAGTGGCGGTAGCGCCTTCATCAACGCCGCCAACGAGGGCAATGCCGTTGCCCAGGGCGTATTGGATGGCAGCCAGGACGCCACCGGTCTCAAGTACAAGCACAATAACCGCAAGTACGAGTCATACGGTTTGGACCTCAACTTCGATATCGACCTGGGCGCGCACCAGCTCGCGCTCGGCGTGAGGCCGCACCAGGATGAAGCGGACTACTTCCAGCCGGTGGAAGTGTACGACCAGGTCAACGGTCAGCTGGTGTATGTCTCCACCACTCAGCCAGTAGGGGGCGACAATCTCGAGGAGTCCGCCGATGCCTTGAGTTTCTGGGCAGTTGACAGCTGGCAGGTGACCGAAGCGCTGTCCGTCAATCTTGCCCTGCGCTACGAGGATGTCCAGTCGGAGCGCACGGAATACGCGGATCCAGGTCGCGTCGCGGTAAAGGCGGAGCGGGAGAATGAGACCGACGAGTGGTTGCCTGGCGGGTCATTCACCTACGATCTGACCGATTCCTGGCAACTGCTGGCTGGCGTGCATAATGGTTTCTCGCCGCTGGGCGGTGCGGCGAAGGAGAACGAGGATCCCGAGACCAGCACCAACTGGGAGGCGGGCTTTCGTTATCACGCCAACTGGTTTGTCGAGGCCATTGGTTTCTACAGCGATTTTGAGAACAAGACTGAATTCTGTTCCAACGCGACGCCCTGCAGCAACGGCCAGGTCGACGGCTCGTTCAATACCGGTAAGGCGGAGATTGCCGGCCTGGAGCTGCAGGTGGGCACCAGCACGAGCCTTGGCGGCTTCAGCGTTCCGATTGACCTGATGTACACCTACACCGATGCCACCATCAGCGAGGACAATGAGTTCAACGGCTTCGAGGAGGGCGACGAACTGGCGGCCATACCCGAGAACACCTTTAGTATGAAGGTGGGGCTGGAGGCCACCAACGGTTGGAACAACTACCTGATTGCCAGGTACACCGACAGTATGTGTATCCGGGTAGGTTGCAACCGTGACGGCGGCGCATTTGAGGAGACAGAGGATTTTTTCACGCTGGAGTATATCAGCCGCTACCCCGTGGCCGATGCCGCCGTGGCGTACCTGAAGGTGGAGAACGTGCTGGATGAACAGCGCATCGTGGCGCGCCAACCGGAGGGCGCCCGTCCCAACAAACCGTTCACCGCGGTGGTGGGCGTGCAGTGGCAGTTTTGAGGCCGGTTTAGCGCTGAGTGCGCGGCGCGCTAGTGGGGCGCCGTGTAACTCACAGCGGTAACATAGTACAGTTTTTCCCCGGAGGGACTTTCCACCCGGATTTCATCGTCCAGGCGCTTGCCCAGCAGGGCGCGGGCCATGGGTGAATCCATGCTCAGTTTGCCCCGGGGCAGGTCAAACTCATCCGGCCCGACGATGCGCCAGCACTGCTCCTGGCCCGCTGCGTCCTCCAGCCAGACCCAGGCGCCGAAGAATATTCTGCTCGTGTCCGCCGGGGTCTGGTCGATCACCTTCAGTTCGTCCAGGCGCTTCTGCAGGAAGCGCACCCGGGAGTCGATCTCCCGCAGGCGACGCTTGCCGTAGATATAGTCGCCATTCTCGGAGCGATCGCCGTTCTTGGCGGCCTCATGCACCGCGCTGGTGACCTGGGGGCGCTCCACTTTCCACAGCTGGTGCAGTTCCGCGCGCAGGCGCTGCTCACCCTCGGGGGTGATATAGGTCGACCCGCGCCGTCGCGGTGGCTTGTATCTGCTCATGGGGCGCCATTGTAGCGATCTCCCGCGGATACCATAATCCCCCGGCGGCAGACCGGGCCTGGCGGCTGCCGGGCGCCTGAAACCAGGCGCCTAAACCCATGCCCAAGCCACAAAAAATCCGTATAATGCCGCCTCGCGTTTGCCTGTGAGGCGGTGATGATAGACAAGAAATTGCTCAGTATCCTGGTGTGCCCGGTAACCAAGGCGCCGCTGGAATACGACCGTGAGAAGGATGAACTGGTGTGCAAGGCCAGTGGCCTGGCCTACCCGGTGCGCGACGGCATTCCGGTGATGCTGGAGAGCGAGGCCCGCGTACTCAGCGCAGAAGAGAAGCTGGGGTAATCTGCGTGTCCGATACCATCTTTGGCAAAATCATCCGCGGCGAAATTCCCAGCGATTTCATCTATGAGGACGAACACTGCGTCGCCATCAATGACATCCACCCCCAGGCTCCGGTGCATGTGCTGGTGATCCCCAGGCGCGGCATCGCCCGCCTGGTGGACGCAGACCAGGATGACCAGGCCCTGCTCGGGCACCTGCTGCTGGCGGCGGGCAAGGTGGCCGAGCAACTGGGCGTGGCGGATGCTTTTCGCCTGATCATCAACAACGGCGCCGGCGCGGGACAGACTGTCTTCCACCTGCACTTGCATATCATCGCGGGCAGGACCTTCGCCGAGGGGCATATGGCAGGCTAGGCCAGACCAGCGCCAACACCCTCACAAACGAGAACGCATATGAAGACCGGAGAAATACGCGAGGCCTTCCTGGCCTATTTTGAGCAGCACGGGCACACCCGGGTGGCCAGCAGTTCCCTGGTGCCGGCCAACGACCCGACCCTGCTGTTCACCAACGCGGGCATGAACCAGTTCAAGGACACCTTCCTGGGTACCGACCCGCGGCCCTATGTGCGCGCCGCCAGCAGCCAGCGCTGCGTGCGCGCCGGGGGCAAGCACAACGACCTGGAGAACGTCGGTTACACCGCGCGCCACCACACCTTCTTCGAGATGCTGGGCAATTTCAGCTTCGGCGACTACTTCAAGCGCGAGGCCATCCAGTTCGGCTGGCAGTTCCTGACCGAGGTTCTGGGCCTGCCCCCGGAAAGGCTGTGGGTGACGGTGCACGTCTCCGACGACGAGGCGGCCGCCATCTGGGTCGACGAGATCGGTGTCGATCCCGCGCGCCTGTCCCGCCTGGACGCGGACAACTTCTGGCAGATGGGCGACACCGGCCCCTGCGGCCCCTGTACCGAGCTGTTTTACGACCACGGGCCGGAGGTGCCCGGCGGCCCGCCCGGCAGCGAGGGTGATCACCTGGATCGTTACATCGAGGTATGGAACCTGGTGTTCATGCAGTACAACCGCGATGCCAGCGGTGAGCTGCACCCCTTGCCCAAACCCTCGGTGGATACCGGCATGGGGCTGGAGCGGATCGCCGCCGTGATGCAGGGGGTACACAGCAATTACCAGATCGACCTGTTCCAGGCGCTGATCAAATCCGCCGCGAAAATCCTCAACGTGAGCGACCTGGAGCACAGTTCACTCAAGGTGATCGCCGACCATATCCGCTCCTGTGCTTTCCTCATTGCCGACGGCGTGATGCCGGGCAACGAGGGCAGGGGCTATGTGCTGCGCCGCATCATTCGCCGGGCCATCCGCCATGGCAACAAGCTGGGCGCCAGCGCGCCCTTCTTTCACCGCCTGGTCGGCACCCTGGCCCAGCAAATGGGCGATGCCTACCCGGATCTGGTGAAGCGCCAGGCGCAGATTGAAAAGGCCCTGCTGGCCGAGGAGGAGCAGTTCGCCAGGACCCTCGACCATGGCATGCAGATACTGGATGACGCGCTGGCGGGGCTGTCCGGCGGCGAAATCCCCGGGGAACTGGTGTTCAAGCTCTACGACACCTACGGCTTTCCCACCGACCTGACCAACGATATTGCCCGGGAGCGGGGCCTGAGCCTAGATATGGCGGGCTATGACGCGGCCATGGCCGCCCAGCGCGCCCGCTCCCAGGAGAGTGGCAGCTTCAAGGTGGATTACAGTTCGGTGCTCACGCTGGCTGGCACTACGGCCTTCACCGGCTACGAGGGCACTTCCGGCAGGGGCGCGGTCACGGCCCTGCTGCGCGATGGCGCGGAGGTGGCCTCCCTGGGCGCGGGTGAAACCGGTGTGGTGGTGCTCGACAGCACCCCGTTTTACGGCGAGTCCGGCGGCCAGGCGGGGGATTGCGGTTACCTGAGCGCCCCGGGCGTGCGCCTGGAGGTGACCGACACCACCAAAACCGCGGGCCATCACCTGCACCATGTGAACGTACTGGAAGGCGCCGTAAATGTCGGTGATCGCCTGGAGGCCAGGGTCGATCCCGAGCTGCGGCAGCGCACCCGGCTCAATCACTCGGCCACCCACCTGCTGCACGCAGCCCTGCGCAGTGTGCTGGGAGACCATGTCGCCCAGAAAGGCTCGCTGGTGGACTCCGAGCGGCTGCGCTTTGATTTCTCCCACCCCCAGGCGGTGAGCGCGGCGCAACTGAAGGAAATTGAGAACCTCGTGAATGCGCAGATTCGCGTCAATACGGAGGTGATCACCCGCATCATGAGCATGGATGAGGCCGTGGCGGCGGGCGCAATGGCCCTGTTCGGTGAAAAGTACGGGGACGAGGTGCGCGTGCTCGCAATGGGCGAGAACGATTTCTCGGTGGAACTGTGCGGCGGCACTCACGTCGGCCGCACCGGGGATATCGGGCTGCTGCGCATCCTGGCCGAATCCGGGGTTGCCGCAGGCGTGCGCCGGATCGAGGCTGTTACCGGCAGTCGCGCTCTGGCGGCTATCGACCGCGCCGAGCAGCGCCTGGCGGCGGTGTGCGAGGTCGTCAAGGGCAGCAGTGACAATGTGGTGGACAAAGTCGCCGCCCTGCGCACGGAGAACCGGGAGCTGGAAAAGGAAATCGCCCGGCTGAAACAGAAGCTGGCCACCTCCGCCGGGGGTGACTTGACTGCGGCTGCGGTGGATCTCGCCGGGGTGAAGCTGCTGGTCGCCAGTGTCGAGGGCGCCGATGCGAAGTCCCTGCGCGACACCCTCGACCAGTGCAAGAACAAGCTCGGCAGCGCCGTGATCCTGCTGGCGGCGATCACTGACGACAAGGTGGCCCTGGTGGCGGGCGTAACCAGCGACCTCACGGGCCGGGTAAAAGCCGGTGAGCTGGTGCGCGTGGTGGCCGAGCGCCTGGGTGGCAAGGGCGGTGGTCGCCCGGACATGGCTCAGGGGGGCGGTACGGATGTGGCGGCACTGCCCGCGGTGCTCAAGGGCGTGCCGGACTGGGTGGCGGCGGCACTGCGCGAGGCGCCATGAGCCTGATTGTACAAAAATTTGGCGGTACCTCGGTGGGCTCCGTGGAGCGTATCAGGCAGGTGGCCGACAAGGTCGCCCGGTTTCGCGCCGAGGGGCATGACCTGGTCGTGGTGGTTTCCGCCATGAGCGGTGAAACCAACCGGCTGATCGCCCTGGCGCACGAGATACAGGAGCGCCCGGTGCCCCGGGAGATGGACGCGCTGATCTCCACCGGGGAGCAGGTGACCACGGCGCTGCTGAGCATGGCACTGAATGATCGCGGGGTGAAAGCCAAATCCTACAACGGCAGCCAGGTACGCATTCTCACCGACGACGCCCACACCAAGGCGCGGATCAGGGAAATCGACGACAAACGCCTGCGCGCGGGCCTGGACCAGGGTTATGTCATAGTCGTGGCCGGGTTCCAGGGCGTGGACGAGCACGGCAACATCACCACGCTCGGGCGCGGCGGTTCCGACACCACGGCGGTGGCGCTGGCTGCTGCGCTGAAGGCGGATGAGTGCCAGATATATACCGATGTCGACGGCGTTTACACCACCGACCCGCGGGTGGTCGAGGACGCCCGCCGGCTTGACCGGATCACATTCGAGGAGATGCTGGAGATGGCCAGCATGGGTTCCAAGGTGTTGCAGATCCGCGCGGTCGAGTTCGCCGGCAAGTACCAGGTGCCCCTGCGGGTGCTGCACAGCTTTCAGGAAGGCCCCGGCACACTGATAACACTGGAGGACGTGAACCAGATGGAAACCCCGACAATTGCCGGTATCGCCTTCAACCGCGACGAGGCCAAGCTTACTGTCCTGGGAGTGCCCGATATGCCGGGTGTGGCCTACAAGATCCTGGGCCCCATCGGCGATGCCAACATCGAGGTGGATGTGATCGTGCAAAACTCGGGGGATGACGGCCACACCGATTTCAGCTTCACCGTGAGCCGCACTGACCTGCCCCGCGCCGAGGAATTGCTGCGCAAGGTGTGTAGCGAGATCGACGCCCGGGAAGTGCGCAGCGACCGCAAAATAGCCAAGGTATCGGTGGTGGGGGTTGGCATGCGTTCCCACGCCGGTGTGGCCAGCCAGATGTTCGCCGCGCTGGCGGATGTCGGCATCAATATCCAGATGATCACGACGTCCGAAATCAAGATTTCCGTGATTATCGAGGAGAAATTCCTGGAACTGGCGGTGCGTGCCCTGCACTCATCCTTCGGGCTGGACCGGGAACCAACGGAGGAAGGTGTTGCCTGACATGAGTATGCCAGGAGCACAGGATGTGAAAGCAGGCTGCCCTTTGCCGAATTGCGTTTTCGGCGATCTCAACTAAACATTAGAATGGTGCGGTTCTTAGTGGAATTGGCCAGCGGTGATATTCGATCCCTGGCACTGTGGTGTGCTAGTAGGGATATATTGCAAGCACAGGGAGGGAGATAGGAAATAATGTTGATTTTGACACGCAGGGTTGGCGAGTCGCTGATGGTAGGTGACGAGATCACTGTGACGGTATTGGGTGTAAAGGGTAACCAGGTTCGCATTGGTGTCAACGCACCGAGGGATGTGGCTGTTCACCGCGAGGAAATCTACAACCGTATCCAGGACGACGACAAGGACGCCCCCCCTAAGCAGGAATGATCTCCCCGGGCCTCTTCGCACCGCTTTGATTTTGTTCCGATTGTGGTATTATGCCGCGCCTCGGGGCAAGGGTAGGTAGCAGGGTAACGCGCACCCCTACTGAGCCGCAGGCTCAGCGAAGACCTCGACAGAAAGTTATACCGGAGAGCTGGCCGAGTGGCTGAAGGCGCACCCCTGCTAAGGGTGTATAGGCTAATACCCTATCGAGGGTTCGAATCCCTCGCTCTCCGCCATAAATAAAAAGGGGTCAGACCCACAGGTCTGACCCCTTTTTATTTATGGTGAAGATAGAGGACTTGGTTCAAACCCTCCGGTTCGACAAACTCTCCCCAGGGGAGAGTTTGAAACGAGCCGCCAAAGGCGGCGAAGCCCGCAGGGTCAGAACAGCCCAAAGGCTGTTCTGATTCATCCCTCGCTCTCCGCCATATAATTAATAGTAACAATAGGTTACAAGAGTTTATAAAATATACCCACGATAAAACCCACGAATAGAATTTGATAGATGCCACGTGGGAAAAAAGTCGCTGACCCCTATTTTTATAGTGTTTTTTGGACCCCTACCCATTTCCCCCCAACGCTGCCCCCCCCCGGGTACCCCCCGCTTTTTGTTTGGGACTACTGCGCAGGCATGTGTTAGTGAGCTGGACGAACGAGTGGCGCGTTGCTGGTTTTGGAACTGGTGTCGGACCTTTGGTTGATAGAAATCACGAAAGTAATGGAAAGTAAGTCCTAAATCTCACCTACGCGTGCTCCCTCGTCTAAGCTAAAAATATGCGCTGAGGGTGGGTCTATGGGCTTGTTAAGTAAATTACTTGGCGTCCCTGGGTTTTGCCATGAAAAGTGCGCAGAACGTTGCTATCGCTTTGGCCAATCTCTCAAGATATCACGCGCTACATGACCACATTGCAATCATAACCCTCGATCAGAGCGGAACGCTGGCGACCCTGCGGTATTTGGTGACGCAACCCGCATTGAATGCAACTGTGCTGGTGTATGATTGCGCTATAGCGGTTGGTTGCAGCATTATGCGGGAATTGTGCGGCCAGGCATGGAAGCCTTTCAGAGTGATGCTATGCGGTGAAGGGCCAGCGACTCCTGCAGCCTATGAAAAGTTCTTCCGCTGCCCGATCATCTTCGATTGTGACTGGGCGGGTCTGGAATTTGATTCGCGCTGGCTCAGCGTCGTGCCAGTCGGTGCAGACCCCCTGCTTTATCGCTATATGCTACGAGAGATTCGGGAGCTGGACGACAAAGCTCAGGCTACTGCCGCAGATCTGCTATCGTCCCTGCGCGGGTTGCTGTATGCACATCGCTGTAACCAGCGCGAAGCGACTGCACTGCTTGGTATCAACACTCGTACCCTGAGAAGGCACCTGCAGTCTGTCGGCACAACGTTCAGGGCTGAGCTCGATGCGGCGAGATTCGCCCATGCCAGGTCGATGTTGGAGCAGTCAGAATTGAGCGCTGTGAAAATCGCAGATCAGCTGGGCTACGCCGATCTCAGTGCATTGTGAGCCCGGCGCAATGGCGCAGGTCCGCTGGCGGCTGAGAGCTGACCTAATCTAACAACTTTTTGGTCCGCACAAACAATACAGGTCAGTAAACCCTGAGCCATAATCTCCGCCGCCTCTGACTATCACTCGGCGGTGATTCGTGCTGGCTGATAGCAGGAAACTGCTAGAAGCCCTGCGCGGGATTCCGGCGAGCGATTACCACAATACACTGGGAAAGCTGATGTGATTGCGGCGCATCAATCCTGTGGCAGCGGATGCGATGCACTACTCTACGTTCCAACCACCAACATATGTCCTGGAGACAGCATGAAGCTGCAGTCTGCGCGTGTTTTCACTATTGTCACTTGTATCGCCGCCACACCGGTCCACGCCGCGGGGCCCGCTTTCACCGGTCTGTTCGCCAAGGCCTATAGCGCCGAGACGGTGTTCTCCAACCCCGCAGGCATGTCGATGCTCGACGGTACCCAGATGAGCGGCAACCCAATACTTGTCGTGGACTTGTCCTCTTTTGAGGTAAATGAAAATGTGACGACGGTGGATGGGGGCAATCCGCGGGACTCCGATCCTACCCTGATTCCGTCCTTCTTTTACTCCCGCCAGTATCAGCAGGACTGGCACTTCGGCGCCTCGCTGAATGTGCCCACCGGCTTTGGTGCGACCAATGGCCCGAACTGGGCCGGTCGCTACTACAGCGACCGCTTCTCCCTGGTCTACATTGCCTTCAGTCCAGCAGTTTCGTATCGCATCAACGACAACCTGTCCATCGGCGCCGCCACCCGCATTATGTACAGCGATTCCGAGATCCGCACGCAGGTCAGCAATAGCCTGAACGGCGAAACGCACAACGACGGCAAGCTGACAGCGGAAGCCGATGGGGTAGGGGCCGGCTTCTCGATAAGCGCGCTGTACAGCTTTTCGCCCGACACCCGCGTGGGGCTGGTCTACAACTCAAAGGTGAACATCGATATGGACACTGAGGTCGACCTGGCGAATGTGCGTCGGCCGCAGGAAGTTATCGATCGCATCCAGAGCCAGACTATCGAAGTCGCGGACAATGTCCCAATGAACGTGGGCCTGGGGCTTTACCACCGTCTGCAAAACGACTGGGACTTCACTGTTGATGTCATGTGGATGGAGTTCTCGGATTTTGGCGTCACGGATGTTTACCTCGACGAGGGTACGCTCAACGTACCTACGGGAATATACAACGATTTCTATGTCGCTACCGCCGGTACCAGCTGGCCAATCAACGCCAAGATGCGGGGCGCAGTGGGCATTATGTGGGTAGAACAGCCGGTTGACGATGCGAACCGCACCTTCGGTATGGACCTGGACGAGATGTGGGGAGTGGGCGGTGGCATCACCTACAAGCTGGAAAATGGAAACGATGTGCAGTTCAGCATCGACCTTCTCGACACGGGCAGTGCGCCGATCGATACCGGGGACTCACTGCTCAAAGGTCGGGTTGCCGGAGAGACCAAGGATCCTTACACCATGCTACTGGATTTCACCTACAACTGGCGGTAGCTGACATCTCCGGATAGTGCCGCCTATTGAATCCAACCCTGCTGCTGAAACTTGATTTTCAGCTGGCCGACAATCGTTGGCGTTCTGGATCCCTCTTCCGCTGAGGCCACCCTTGCCGGTGTACTTCTGGTCCAGCTGGGTTGCCTGGTTTGGGGCTGCATTTACTTCAATCAGTGTAAATTACGGTGCGGGTACCACTCGATAGTAAACGCCATTCGCACCCGATGCTGGCTGGAACCAGTTATTGCCGCACAGGAAATAGGTAGCGCCACCGGCCACCGGTGGCGAGATGCAATCCGCCGGCAACCGTGTGTACACGCTACCCATGGCATATGTTGCGGATGCATTTGCTGAAGGGGCAGATACCGCATTCGCTTGTGCCGCGTCATAACCTGAGTTGTAGGCATTCGCGGCATTGGCGCTCGCTGCCGCACCTTCACTTCCCGCGACTGCCGCCCCCGCAGCCAAGCCGACCACCGCTCCCGCTACGGCGGCTGCACCAGCGTTGTCCGACGCGCAGTTGTAACAGCCGGAACCATAGTAATCCACCGTTGTCGGCGGGTGATAGACCGGGTGGGCAGCGCCATAGTAGGGACTGTGGTAAGCCGTCGCGCCATTGGCACTGGTGTAGCTGGTGTAACCGGAACCCTCGGCATGATAGGCGCTGCCGCCATAGGCGTTGGTCGCCGACGTGCCTTCGCCATAGGTGTGCGTGGCCGAGTCGCCGTCCTTGGAAAAATCAGTCTGCCCTGATCCCTCTTCATGCGACGCCGTGCCACCATAAGCGCCGGTAGCCGACGTTCCTTCGCCTCGGGTATGCGACATGCTACCGCCCCAGCGGTCCGACATGCTGGTGGAACCATAGGAGTGCGACGTTGTGCCGCCCCAGCGATTGGCGCTGGAAAACGCATTCACCGTTGTGGGCAGATACAGAGCAATCATCAATCCGGTGAGGCCGACCTGTAGTGTTCTCATGGTTTGTCTCCCTCGGTTGCAGATTTGGGCACCGTTGGCTGCTGGTCTGGCCGTGCGAATGTAATCCGCTTGGCTTTGGCGGCCTTGTCCGAGGCGAAGGACTCACCCTTGATAACGCCATCCAATTGCCAATTGGAGAATTCCACCTGATGGCGCAGGCGCAGCGGGTCATCGGCAAAAACCGCGCGCATCATTCTTGGCAGGCGGTCTTCGGTCCCGATCCATGCCTGCACGAATACGTCGCCATTAGCATAGGCAATCATGTCCGTAGTGGTATTGCCAACCACGTTGGACTGCCCGATGAAAAAGGCCAGTTGCATATCGCCGGAAATTGCCTCGTAGGGATCATCGACGATGAGGTCGGTAAAGGAAAAATAAATGGCCGCTGTTTCAAAGGCGAGCTTCAGTGCGCCGGTAATTGTGGCCGGTGCCTCTGCCACGGCGACCAAGTCCTCTGTGGGCGAGTAGGCGACAATCGTCGAGCCATCGAAGTAAAACTCATGGCGTGGCCCGTCACCGGGAGTGATGACCTTCAGTTTGTTCGGTCGCTGCAGGACGACGTCGGAGCGTGTGCTGTAAAGCAACGCGGGCCCGAGTCGACTCGGACTTTCCTCGGATACCAGCGCGGTGAATTGGAGGCTTTTGGCGCCTGCGAGCCGCTCCGACATCGCTTTGATGATGTCTACCGCGCGCGGTTCGATATCCAGCTTCACCGCTTGTGTGGGCGCGGCTTTGGTGTCCGCTATGGGCGCCGCGGCGCCTGGGTGCGCAGCCAGTAGCAAACTGCAGGTGCCAAGTAGCAAATATCGAGCGAGTGCATGCATCATGGAATCATCCCGCAGCTAAAAAGCTTATTCGCAACCGGTGCCGCAATCTTGTCGATGAACTTGGTGCGCATCTCGGGATCATTTTGCAGCATCTGAATCACCTGCTGCTGCTCTTCTGTCCTGGGTTTACCCTTTTGTTCCCACAGTTGTTCGCAGGTGGCATTTTGATACTTATCAATCACTTTGCCAGCGACCATATCAAGTATGGGTGTGTCTTGCGCGCTGGCGACACCCGCAATAAAAAGAGAACTGAAAACAATGTAGCGCAAATGACGTAGCATCTTGTGATTCTCCATTTGATTGGGCGGCGTTTAGGGTAAAGTGCAGTCAGTATTTTAATATTGCTCTCGTGGATGAATTTATTGTTAAATTCGGACACTTCGATCAATCACACTGCGCCAAGTTTTTGTCTGCCTTATGCTCAACAACCCGAACAGTCCCATTGCCGCCGCAGCTAGCTGGACTTGCGTACCGCCGGCAGGCAGTCTTCGCATAGGAACAGCAATGGGAATACCCCGGGGTATTGCAGCGGCTCGGGCATGACCCGAAAACTGTTCTTGCGGCCGTTCGTCTGACCCTGCGCAGATGGCCGATGTCAGCGCATGCCGCCACGCGTTTAAGCGCTGGTCCGGTGTAAGCCCGGCGCAATGGCGCAGGTCCGCTGGCGGCTGAGAGCTGGCCTAATCTAACAACTTTTTGGTTCGCACAAACAATACAGGTCAGTAAACCTTGAGCCATAATCGCGGCCGCCTCTGACTATCAGTCGGCGGTGTTTCTCGCTGGCTGACATCAGGAAATTGGAAAGGACCCTGCGCAGGAATTCGGTGATTGATTAACACAGTACACTGGGAAAGCTGATTGGATTGCGACGAATCAATCATGTTGCAACGGATGCAAGGCACTACTCGATTCGATGTTCCAACCTCCCTCTGGAGATGAGCAATGAAGGCAGTTACGACTACCACTACAGGAATTTTTTTCGCACTTTTGGTCGGATGTGCGGCACAGGCACCTGCACCCGAAGCTGTCGTGCAGTCAAACCTTACCAAGCCGATCGATTGCTCTACCGCAGCGGCGGATATCCAAACCCTGACCAGCGAAAGGGCGCGCACTTCCCAGGAAATCGAGGATGGTGCCAGCTCGATTATTCCCATTGGTGCCGTCGCACATATGTTCGGCGGTAGCGAAAAAGATTCATTCGAAATCGGCACTGGCGAATACAACAAGAAGCTGGACACGAAAATCGCCGAAATCAGGCTGCAGTGCAACGTGCAGTAGTGTTTGGACGTGGTTTAGCGACTACGCCAACTATGCGCCCGCGATCGCGGAGGCGACCAGTATGCCATCGATCAAGCGGGTCGAGCAACAGGACCCCTAATCTATTCAACGGAGTTAAGGCATGATCACCACTCGTCGCCTGACAAACATTGCCTGCGCAATTCTATATGCAGTCCTGTCATCGATTCAGGTCCAGGCCGCAGAAGCTCCCGAAACGTCACAGCAGCGGGTGGCCGACTTGAAGGCATGGCTACAGGCCAGCCGGGAACAGATGCGGGCATACGAGTGGATTGAGACCACTACCGTAAGCGTTGATGGTGAGCAGAAATCCCTGACTGAACAGCGCTGCTACTACGGCGAGGAGGGAACGCTGGTAAAGGTTCCCCTGGAACAGACTCAGGCGAGCGAAGGTGGGCAGGGTGTTTTCGGTATTATCGGGGCGATCAAGGAACACAAAAAGGAAGAGCTGGAGGCCTATATCGAGAGCGCCAAGGAACTGGTCCATGAATATATTCCTCTGGCAGCAGAAAAGGTTCAGCAAGCAACCAGCAACGGGTACATGAGCGTGCAGGTGCTCGAGCCGGATAGTAAGGTAGAGTTAAAGTTCGCCAACTACCTCAAGGAGGGCGACTCCGTGGGCGTGACAATTGCGCTGCCGACCAACCAACTGCTGGGCGTTGCCATAGATACCTACCTCACTGACGACACCCAGGATGCGGTCACCTTGAACGCGACCACCTCGGTCCTGCCCGATGGCACCATCTACTTGCAGAAAATCCTTCTTGACGGTAGTTCCCAAAACGTGACGGTAGCAGTCGAGAATGCCGGCTATCAACACCACTCCCAGCAGTAATTCGCCGCCACAGCTGGTGTAATGACAGCACTGGCGCAGAGCAGCAACCCTCGTCGTGGTAATGGTTGGTCAGACTCTGCTCATTGATGAGCAAGTCGGGGAGTTCTATAGTTAAGTTTTGCGATTCGAACTCAGGGATTGAGATATGGTAACCAGCATAGCGAGTGCGCGGTCTCTCTCCCGGCTTAGCCGTTATCAGGTGTTGGGGTTACTTCTGCTGGTCCTGCTCGTTCCTTTGGCCAATGCAGAAGAGGTACTGAAGGCCGATCCTCCGCCGATGACGGCTGCACAGGCTCAGGTGGCACTCAAACGGCTCGAAAAACGGGTTGCAACTGCCGATACAGCGACAGAGCAGGAGCTGAAATCCCTGCAGCAAGAAATCGCCCTGGTTCGCGCCGCGGCGCAGGACTGTGTCCAGACGCAGGAACCAAAGATCGAGTTGTTGGATAGTCAGATTGCTGTTCTCCAGCCCGAGGATGCCAAGGCAAGCGGCCCACAGGCAGCGCAGACCGCTCAAAAGACGGCATCGTCGTATTCTCCCGCCATCGCCCGACAGTTGCAGGATATGCAGGACAGTAAAGCGAGCCTGATGGGCGGTGTCGCCATCTGCAAACTCATGCTGCTGAGTAGTAATCAGCTGGACTCGAATGTAAGTGGATATCTCAACAGTCTGTTTACGCGGCGATTGCAGGTCCGCGGGCCGACACTGGTCAGCTTGATACAGGCGAATCTTGGCGAGCGGGAACGCTGGATGGGCCTGGGAAGTCAGTTCGTAGCGCTGGCCATACGCTGGGATACGATCAGCCCAATTCATCTCGCCGGTGCTGTGATCGTCGGCCTTTTCGGTTTTTTGCTTGGCCGCTTTCTGCCGCGCCGGCTTCGCGAATGGACCGCTAGCGTGCAGGACGAGGGCGATGGGGTCTCTGCCGGCCTCATACAGGCCTTCGTTGCCAGCGGCGCCAACTATGCACCCATCCTGTTTGCATTGGGGAGTTGCGTCGCCTATCTAACATACGCGGCTTCCGGCGGTGGCGACTTACCCTTTATCGTCACCATTCTGCTTGGGATGCTCGCGTATTTTGCCATCGCAGCCGTCATCAGGGCGCTATTGGATCCCTGCCCACCCGCGACTGCCTATCTGCCGCTGCCTGAAACCATCGCGCTTCCTCTGAGCCGTCGCCTGCGCTTCCTTGCCGTGTTGCTGTTGCTGCGAGATCCAATGCTTCAACTTCATGCGCAGGGCTTGCTCAACGAAACCATGTTCTCACTGACGCGCCAAATACTCGGCTGGCTCTGGGTCCTGGGTGCTATCTGGACGGTTTGGTTGCTGCGCAAGCTGGAAGGTTGGCATGACAAGTGGGCGCTACTGGCGTTGCTCAGTCTGGTGGTTTTCAGCAGCGGGATTATCGCCGGGTTCGGCTATATCAACCTTGGAGCGCTGGTGATCGTTGGTATTTACTTTAGCCTGATATTGCTCGGTGTCACGTTGGTGTTGATTCAGTTTTTCTCCGACCTCTTTGACGGACTTGATGAGGGGCATTATCGCTGGCAAAAAGCAGTGCGTCGCTTTATCGGCCTCAAGGGTACTGAGTACGTGCCCGGACTGGGCTGGATCAGACTGTCTGTTAACCTGGTACTGTGGATCTGCGCAGGCCAGCTGTTGCTGGTTATATGGGACGCCAATGAAAATATCACCAGCGACATCTTGAGTTACTTTACACAGGGTTTTCAGGTCGGCAGTGTTACAATTGTTCCCTCTCATTTGCTTTACGCAATCATTGTTCTGGCGATACTGCTCACGTTCACCGGCTGGCTCAAGGACAGGTTGAATACACGATGGCTGTTGAAGACGCGCATGGAGCCCAGTGCGCGGGAAGCCATGGTTACCGCCTTTGGTTATGTGGCAGCGGCAATCGCGGTCATCGTTGCTCTTTTGATTGCCGGATTCGATTTTGCCAATCTCGCTATCATCGCCGGTGCGCTATCGGTCGGCCTTGGATTCGGCCTGCAGAATATCGTTAACAACTTCGTGTCGGGCATAATCATGTTGGTTGAACGGCCGGTGAGAATCGGCGACTGGATCGTCGTCGGAGACGCTGAAGGCACCATTCAGAGCATCAGTATTCGCTCGACAACGATAAGAACCTTTGACCAGGCCGATGTCATCGTGCCCAACTCAGAACTGATATCCGGCCAGGTGACCAACTGGACACTGGGCAATACGCGTGGACGAGTCAAGGTAGAGATCGGTGTTGGCTATAGAAGTGATGTCGAAACTGTCATCAAAACGCTGGTTGAGGTAGCGCACAACCACCCGGAAGTCATTAAAGGCAGCCATCTGCAACCGGACCCTTACGTCCTATTTCTGGCCTTCGGAGACAGTTCACTCAACTTTGAGCTGCGCGCGATTATTCTCAATGTGAACAGGCGTATGCAGGTGATCAGCGATCTCAATCGCGCAATTAATACCGCATTCAACAAATTGGGTATTGAGATTCCCTTTCCGCAGCGCGATATAAATTTTCGCGGGCCATTGCAGACCAATCCGGATTCAAGCGCATCACCGCACACATGCGACGGCGGGGAGAAACCGCTGCCTTGAGTTCAAGGCGTAGTGACGCCAGACCGACTGTGGTCTACCCGCTGTTTCGAATTGTCGAGCCCGCGGGTACGATAGTCCTCTGATTTTGCGTCATTCGTGGTGCGTGTGCCCGTGAACTCGAAGAAAGCGAAAATGATGACTGAAACGACAGAGCAGAACAGTGGCACCGTTAGACTTAGACCTATCCGCGTGGGTTTCTTCGAGACCCTGCGTCTGATTGCGAAGAGCTACACCTATCCGCGGGAACACGCCCAGGAGTTGCAGGCCCGGTTCGGGAATGCGGTCATGCAGAAAATGGCTCGCAGAACCTTCATACACCTGTTTGGCGCTGATGCGCACCGCCTCGCCCTGATCAATGAGGGTCAGGTGTTTTCCAATAAGAATGCGTGGGCTCAGATTATTAGTCGCATTTTCCCCAACGGGTTGATGCTGCGCGACGGCGACGACCACCGCTACCATCGCCGCCTGATGCGGGCCGGTTTCAAAAGCGCCGCGATGTAGCCACCAGGCTCAATGACGACTTCGAAGCCTCTGTGGCGGCGTCCATACCCAAGGTGCCGCTGGCCATCCCCGGCACTATTTTGTCGCGCGGTATTCGAGCGCGCGAGTACATGTGCGAGTACTTTCGCAAGCAACTGCCTAGGAATCGCTCACACGAAGGCACGGACATGCTTTCTTTACTGTGCAACGCCACTGATGAAGATGGCAATCGCTACACGGACCAGGAAGTGATCGACCACATGAATTTCCTGATGATGGCGGCGCATGACACTACCACCAGCACCCTGACCAGCATGACCTGCGTGCTGGCGCGTTACCCCGAGTGGCAGCAGAGGCTGCTTGCCGAAGTAGACGGACTGGGCGTCGAGCACCTGCGCTATGAGGACCTGGATCGCATGGCGGAGACGGATTGGGTGATGAAAGAAGCACTGCGCATTTATCCGCCGCTTTCCATGCTGCCCAAGTACAGCGTTGCGCCTGTTGAGTTTGAAGGGCTGCAAATGCCTGCCGATGCCATCGTGATCACCTATCCGATCCATACCCATTACATGGAAGAGTACTGGACGCAGCCGAACAAATTTGACCCCGAGCGATACCACCGAACCTTGCGTTACGATTGGCTGGCCGATTACCTCTTTGATTCCATCGAGGAAGTCCAGGCATTCGCGACTAACTGGTTGTGGACTTACAATCACGAACGTCCGAATATGGCCTTGGGAGGATTTACCCCGAAACAGAAATTGGCCATGGCGGCCTAGCCTCTACTTTTGTGGGCTGTTAAAAATGGGGGGATTACCTTGAACCAATTCATGAATGATGAGCCGATTGTAAATACCGACTGGAATGTGTTTTGGGCAGGTGTCGCAGACTATGCCTGAAGCCAGTTCTCCACTTTCAGTCCCGGCACCCGGGAGAATTCCCCGACATTGGCGGTGATAACTGTAAGGTCATTTGCGAGTGCATGTGCAGCAATCAGTAGATCATTTGGCCCAACGGGTGTTCCCTGACGCGTGAGGTGATGGCGTAATGATGCGTACTGGTGGTCGGCGGGTGTTTCGAGTGGCAGGATTTCCAGTGCCGAGAGGATCAAGTCAATGCGTTCTGCAAGTTTTGCGGAGTTTGACTTGATTGCGCCATAGCGGAGTTCTGCGGCTACAATGATGCTGGTGCAGACCGTATCCTCGCCTGCCTTGGTGATCTGTGCTGCTACCACGCCTTGCGGATTGCGGACAAGATCGGACAGGATGTTGGTATCCAGTAAATACGCCAGGGATCCACTCATAGCTGCACGTCATCCAGTGGAGGCAGGTCATCATCGATATCGGGGAAGGGTTCAGTCAAGGAATCCAGAGAGGCTAACAGCGCCAGCAGCCGGCCTTTACGGATCGGCTCCACGATCAGCCGGTCACCTTCCTTGTGGATGAGTGCTTCATCACCCTCCAACTCGAACTCGCGAGGGATGCGTAGGGCTTGGTTGCGTCCATTGCGAAAGAGGCGTACATGGCGTTCAGAAGTTGACATTCGAATATCCTTCGGCTTATTCGGCATAGGCCATAGCATATGCCAGCAGGTCCAGTAAGTCAACCGAAACCTGGGTAGACCATGTGTGCATGGGAACACCATGGGACCATCCTCACGCCTTTTGATGCCCTCTAATGCCGGGCTGATTTTTTAACTTTCTCATTTACAAGGCATTAGGTCGTTGTTGTAAATCTCTATGAACTCGTCAAACCGGCTCTGCTGCGGCAACAGGCTGAACCAAGCCGGTTTGGTGGCGTCGCGTTTCAGGGTCAGGTGCATGCGTTCGTGCCGTCCATTCTTCTCGGGGTGTGCTGGCGCGATTCGTTCAATGCGGATCCCCAACCGCAGCCACCAGACCGAGAGCTGGCTGAGGCCGAACACGGCATTGGCCGATGCGAAGGGAACTCCATTGTCGGTACGAATCGCCTCCGGTACGCCATACTCCTTGAAGGCCCGCTCGAAGACGGCAAAGGCGAAGGGTGATTTGGTGGATTCCAGCCGCTCGCAGGCCAGCAGGAAGCGGGAGTGGTAATCGGTGATGGTGAGCGGATAGCAGTATTTGCGGTTGCCGAGCATGAATTCCCCCTTGTCGTCGGCGCACCACAGGCCATTGGGGGAATGGGTATGGCTCGGGGGCGTGCCCTCGGCCTTGTGGCGCCGGCGCTTGCGTCGCTTGACCAGGCCGTGCCGGTCGAGCATGGCATGTATCGTTCTCTTTGCTGGTGGCTTGATCATGGGAATATCCTTGATCAGCTTGTCACGAATCGTAGGGGCGCCCCAGGTAGGTCGCTTGCGCTTGATGGCCAGGATGGCCCGCTCGATCTGGAAGGGCAGCTTATTGGCGTGCCGGTAGGGTCTGCGGCTGTGATCCTCAAGGCCTTCCAGCCCCAGTTCTTTGTAACGATTGAAGAATTTGTAGCCGTTGGGACGGGAGATACCGAACTCCCGGCACAGGGCTGATATGTTCTCCCCCACGAGGACGCTGGCGACAAATCTGAGACGTTCATCCATACGTTTACGCTCATTCCAGGGCATCTGAGGTCCCCCCCCCCAAATGCTGTAATATGTAAACGATGTCTCCGGTATTAGCTATAAACTATGTCTCGGGTACTACATTTAGCAGGACGACTACCAGGTAAATAACAACCGCGAAACCGAGAAACTTAATCACCCGCATCCCAAATCCAGTTCATGCCCGTGAGGCTTGCTTGCACACGACGGCATACAACAGACCAAAATCCAGCAGGCATTACGTCAGTGCCATTGCTAAAGAGCATCGAGGTCTGGACCTTGTGCCGCACTTGGCAAATAATCGGCGACCTCCTACATGACTTTTTATTATGACCTACTCCGGACACTGTATGTGTGGCGCGATCCGCTATCAGCTCGCGGGTGAGCCCGAAGTCGTTGCCATCTGCCATTGCAGCGCAGGCGCGCCGAAGGTGACCTGGGCGATGTTTCCCGAAGCTGCCCTCACGGTGACTCAGGGAGAGCCGAGGACGATCAACTCCTCAGGTAGCGCAATGCGCAGTTTCTGCGGCGATTGCGGGACAGCGTTGTTCTATTGCAATACGGCCATACTCCCGGGCATTGTCGATATACACTCGTCCACGCTGGACGATCGCGGGGCGTTGCCGCCGAGCCTGCAGATCCAGACCGCCGAACGGCTCAGTTGGGTGAAGCAGTTGCACGCACTGCCGGAGTTCGAGCGCTTTCCCGAATAAACCGCATTAGATAAGGACGAGAAGACATGCCCAAGGCCAGTGAAATCAAGAAAAACACCGCGATCGACTATGAGGGTAGAACCTACATAGTGAGGGACATCGAGCGCTCCGTGCCGCAGGGCCGCGCGGGCGGGAGTCTCTACCGCATGCGCATGTACGACGTTGTCACGCAAAGCAAGATCGACGAGACGTTCAAGGATTCGGACATGCTGAGTCTCGCCGACCTGGTGCGCAAGCCCGCGATGTTTTCCTACATTGACGGCGACGAGCACGTCTTTCTGGACGCCGGCGACTACACTACGTACAACCTCAATTCACAGTCCATCGCCGACGAGATGCTGTTCATTAACGAGGCCACGGACGGCGTGCATGTGGTCGTCGTGAACGATGTGCCGGTAGCCCTCGATCTGCCATCCATCGTGGAACTCGACGTGATGGAGACCGATCCCTCGATCAAGGGCGGGTCCGCAACGTCAAGAACCAAACCCGCAAAACTATCGACCGGCCTGACACTGCAGGTCCCGGAGTACATTGCCACCGGGGATAAAGTCCGCGTCAATGTGGAAGAGCGCAGGTTCGTGGGGCGGGCCGACAGCAAGTAATGAAAGACGTCGCTGCTATGCGTTCTATTTCTGCGATGCATGGCGTCGGATACGTAAAGCAGGCGGCGCTTGCGAACCGCCTGTCTTGCGACGAACTGGCAATCAGTCCGTCACTCTCGCAATCGTTTCCGCGCTTTTACGCTGCTGCGCTGCCGTCATCTGCGACGGTCCGAGCTTGAACGTCAGCTTGTCGATCGTGCCGGTGAACGTGAACGGCAACTCGTAGCTGTCATCCACGCCGGTGCGGGTATCGATTCCGACGTCGAACGTCTCATCGATGGACATCAGGATCGGGATGGTGTGCTTGATGGTCTTCTTGGCCAATTCCCGGCCATCGACCGAGAACACGCCGGTGCCACCCTTGCCGGGGCCGGGGCCGTCGTATTTGAAGTCGAACACGAGCGTGTGCTTGCCGGGCTTGAGTTCCCGCCCGAACAAATCCTCGCCGACGATGCCGCCGACGCCGCCTTCCCAGCGGAATCGTCTCCAGATCGAGCAGGTTGTAAACGAAGACCGGCTTGCCTTTGTGCAGGTAGAGCCGTAGCCACCGAAACGTCCGCCCATCGTTACGATCATGCCTTCGGCACCGCCTTCGGGCACGGTGATCTCGGCGGTGATGGTGTAGTCCTTGTTCAGGATCTCGGGCGCATTGCCCACCGGAATGCCGACCTTCTCACCCGTGTAGGTGAGGACCGTTTCTGCCGGCGACCGCGCTCGGTCGCGGCGTCACGAGTCGCGGGAGGATGGAGTTATCCAGCGGCAGCACCTGGTATTTCGCCGCCTCGGTCAGGAACAGTGCCTGCATTTCCTTGAGCTTGTCCGGGTTCGCTGGCGGCGAGGTCGTTGTTCTGCGAGAAGTCCTCCGCAAGGTTGTAGAGTTCCCACTTGTAGTCGTTGACCGGCGGCAGCGTGGCTTGTGCCCAGCAGCCACGGCGGCGTCGGGCGGCGTGGTGCAGGCATACCAGCCATCGTGATAGATGCCGCGGTTGCAGAACATCTCGAAATACTGCGTGCTCGCGCTTCGACGGCGCCTTGCGCATTCGCCGAGTCGAACGTGTAAGCCATGCTCACGCCTTCGATGGGCTTTTGCGGAATGCCGTTGACGATCTTCGGGCGCCTTGATGCCGGTGGCTTCGAGGATCGTCGGCACGATGTCGATCATGTGGTGGAACTGCGTGCGGATGCCGCCCACGTCCTTGATGTGGCCGGGCCAGGAGATGGCCATGCCCTGCCGGGTGCCGCCGAAATGCGACGCGACCTGCTTGGTCCACTTGAACGGCGTATCGAAGGCCCACGACCACGCCACCGACATGTGCGGGTAGGTCTTGTCCTGACCCCAATCCTCGATAGTGCAACATCTGCTCGGCCTCGGGGAGCGTCAGAATGCCGTTGTAGGCGGTCATCTGATTGAAGGTGCCCTCCAGCGTGCCTTCCGCGCTGGTGCCGTTGTCGCCGCTGATATAGATGATCAGCGTGTTGTCGAGCTTGCCCATGTCCTCGACTGCCTGGATGACGCGGCCGATCTCATGGTCCGTGTAGGCGGCATAGCCGGCAAAGTTCTCCGCCTGGCGGGCATAGAGCTTCTTCTGGATGAGCCGAAGCGAATCCCACTTCGGCAGCTTCGCACCGCCGTACTCGGCCTACCGTCCGGCCACGGCGTGAGCGTGGTGTCCGGCGGAATCACGCCGAGCCGCTTCTGATTGGCAAAGATCTGCTCGCGCAATCTTCTCCCAGCCCATGTCGAACTTGCCCTTGAACTTCTCACGCCATTCCGCTTCGGCTGATGCGGCGAGTGGGTGCCGCCCGGCACGTAATAGACGAAGAACGGCTGTTCGGGGGCCGCCGCGTTCAGGTCGCCCATGTACTTGATGGCTTCATCCGCCATGTCGGTGATGAGGTTGTAATCCTTCTTGACCGATCCATGGAGAGATCTGCGTGTGGTCGCGGAACAGATAAGGCGTCCATTGGTCGGTCTCGCCGCCCATGAAGCCGTAGAAATACTGAAAGCCCATCCCCGACGGCCATTGATCGAACGGCCCCGACACGCTGTATTGATAGGTGGGCGTGTTGTGATTCTTGCCAAACCATGAAGTGGCATAGCCGTTGTCCCGCAGGATTGTCCCGATGGTCGCCTTGTCCGGGCTGATGACGGAATCGTAACCGGGGAAGCCGGTGGACATCTCGCCGATCACGCCGAAGCCCGACCGAGTGGTGATTGCGCCCGGTGATCAGCGCCGCCCGCGTGGGCGAGCAGAGCGCGGTGGAGTGGAACTGCGTGTAGCGCAAACCCGCCTTGGCGATGCGATCCATGGCCGGCGTCGGGATGACGCCTCCGAAGGTGCCCGAGACGCCATAGCCCTGGTCATCGGTCATGATGAGCAGAATATTGGGCGCGCCTTTGGGCGGCACGACGCGCGGCGGCCACCATGGCTTGGATTCCGGCGCAGTCTTCTTGATCACGCCGCCGAAAGCGGGCGCCGGCGGAGGCAGTTGCTCGCCGCTGATAGTGGTTGTGGCGCTGGGAGAGCCCAGCGTGCCGGTGACCTCCTGCGCGTTGGCAAACGGCAGCGCCGCTGCCGTGGCCAACAACACTGCGCACAGTGCAAAGCCTGGTTGGCGTCCTGTAACGGGTAATTTCATGGTTTCCTTCTCCACGTATTTTGTTTCTATAGAATCAAGCAATGGATCCACCGCTCTTGGGGAATTAGTTGAGATTGCATTGCGTCCTGATCTCGGCAATTTTTGCATCGAGCTTCTTGTTGTACTCGGGGTATAAGAAATATTAAGGCCCTGTTGAAAGTAGATTCCCCTGATGATTCTGTCAACTGGGCTTGCCCGGTTGGATGAAATCCAGATGCATGCCACGATCTTCTGCCCAGCCTGCCAGGGCGATGGAGACAAGTTCCGGACCGTAGTACTAGCAAAATGGTCCTGACTCGGATAGCGGCCATAATTGTCGCCTTGGATGCCCTATATAGCTGTCTGAAAGGTGCCACCTTGAGCTATTTGCTCAACAGGGTTCGACTCGACCTGCCTGCCTGCCGGTCCTGGTCAGCTATCGCCTGCGGGCGGACACTCGCTTACAATTCTACTCGGTGGCCGCTGTCGACACAGATGTGGCGTTAAGAAATGCTATCCTTCTCCTGAAGCTTCACTCGCTCACGTGACGGTGAGTGGTAAACATAACAAAGGATTTGAACGATGAGTCAATTCAACTTGAGCGGCAAGACTGCTATTGTCACGGGCGCAAATGGGGGTATCGGACGCGGCATAGCGTTGGCACTGGCCGAGGCGGGTGCCAATGTCTGCATCGCGGGGCGGAACGAACAGAAGAACGAAAAGGTACGGATGGAGATCGAAGGGCTCGGCGCCTCGGTCATCGCCCAGAGGTGTGATGTAAACGATAATGCCTCAATCGCAGAGACCATTGAGGCCACTATCGACGCTTTTGGTGGCTTGAACATTCTGGTCAACAACGCCGGTATTGTCACACTGAATAGTCCAGAGGCGATTACTGACGAGGAATGGATGTCGCTGATCAACACCAACCTCAACAGTGTTTTCAGATTTTGTCGTGCTGCTCATCAATCGCTGGTGAAGGCCGGCGGGGGCAAGATCATCAACATCGGCTCCATGTACTCGATCTTCGGAAGCCCCTTTGCTGCTAGCTATGCGGCAAGCAAGGGTGGTGTTGTGCAGCTGTCGAAATCGCTTGCAGTGTCCTGGGCTGAAGACAATATTCAGGTTAATGCCATTCTGCCGGGTTGGATCGAGACGGAAATGACTGCACCCCTCGAGACCGATATGGCCGAGATACATGCGGCGATCATTGCGCGCACCCCCGCGCGACGCTTCGGCCAACCCGAGGAAATTGGTGGCACGGCGGTTTATCTGGCATCGAGCGCCTCCAATTTTGTCACTGGCCAGTCCATTGCCGTGTGCGGCGGCTATAGCATCGCGTAATGGACCCGACCGGTTGCGGTCAGCAAGATCAAGCAATTCCAGGCTGCACGATTGACCGCCGTGAGATTGCGGATTCAAACGGTCGACGCAACATTCTATTCTTTAACCAAGAGAAGGAGTGTTTTGAATGAAGTATCGAGCTCGCATAAGCTAAACGGGAGCCCAGAGAGCGCTTATGTTGGATCGCTGGCAGAAAGGCAGCAGTCCATGCGCAGCATCACATTCTATGCCTTCCAAACCCGCTTGTTCATCGTGCCAAACATCGTCGACAACTCCACCCGCGACGGTTGGACCCTGATGACGCAGTAGTCAGGACTGGTCGGGCCATTCGGCCAGAATTGCGCCAGGTCATAATCCATCACCTCCCAGATACGGGTCTTGGTTGCCTGGTCGGTCAACACGCTGGCTGTGCCGCGCACCATCAGGTGGACGAAGTCATCCGGCGCTACCTGGAACTGGATATCGACTGCGCCATTTTTTTGAATCTCGCCCACCTTGGCAGTCTGCGGTCCCGTCGCTATCCAGAGCGTGTCCCCTTCCCAGGTAGGGTGCACCATCCTGACCCTGGGTTCGTTTCCTGATACCGTGGCCATGGCGCACCAGATCGCCTTTTTGGCCGCGGCTTCTACGTCGCGGAAGAAGGCGTCTTTGTCCTGAGCCGCTACTAGCGTCATTGTGCTTCTCCTTGTAGGTTAAGACTCTATGCGAAAATTTATTGCGGGTTTGCTGGAGCAGGCGCCTGTTGCAGCAGGGCCTGTCCGCGCTGCGCCTGCTGGATGACATAGGCCCGCACCGCCGCGCTTTCCTCGCTGCTTATGTTGTCCGCAAAGGACGCCATGCCGCGTGCCTTCAGCTGCCCGCCGCGCACGACCGCTTCCCAGCCCTTCTCGTCCCAGAGGTAAGCCGAGCCGCGCAGGTCAGGAATCAACAGGCCGGAAACGGCATTCAGGCCGTGACAGCCCATGCAGACATCCTGGTAGGTGGCGAAGCCCAGCGCCAACTTATCGGGACTGGCCTCGAGTGGGGGCGGATTGAAGACCACCGTCGGCTTCCATGACACGGCAGGCAGTGAGCCCTTCCCACCGAGCTTGAAGGTCAAAACGCGGCTGACATTGGGCATGCTCTCCGCCTGAACGTATTCCCCGAACACCAGGGCAAAGGCTCCACCCCAGCCTACGTTTACCGAAACATATTGTTCGCCGTCCATCTCGAAGGAAATAGGCGGCGCCACCACGCCGGTCTGCGTGGTGAAGTCCCACAGCTGTGTACCGTTATCGGCGCGATAGGCCACCAGCTTGCCGTCGGCAGTGCCCTGGAACACCAGGTTGCCGGCAGTGCTCAGGGTACCCCCGTTCCATGGCCCCTTGTATTCAACATGCCAGGCTTCCCGCTGTTTCACGGGGTCCCAGGCCAACAGCCGACCCTTGACCAGCGCCCCAACCGCGTCGCGTTCGGCCTGCGCATCGGGCAGTGAGCCGGCAATGCCATCAGTGCCGGTGTTGCTGACGCCGGGGTTATAGCGGAACTGCGCCGGCTGGCCGTAAACGGCGGGCATGTCGAGCACCGGCAGATAGACCAGTCCGGTTTTGGGGCTGTAGGACATGGGGTGCCAGTTGTGCCCGCCGAGGTATGACGGGAACACGGTGATCGGCTTGTCCCTGTAGCGCGCCTCCGGTACTTCCACCGGCCTGCCAGTGCTCATGTCGACATGGGTCGCCCAGGTGATATTGACGTAGTTTTCTGCTGACAGTAACTCGCCGGAGGTGCGATCCAGCACATAAAAGAAGCCATTCTTGGGCGCCTGCATCAGCACCTTGCGCACAGTGCCGGAAAGTTCAATATCCGCAAGGATGATGTGCTGTGTCGCGGTGTAGTCCCAGGTCTCCCCGGGGGTGGTCTGGTAATGCCAGACGTAGTCGCCGGTATCCGGGCGCACGGCGACAATGGATGACAGGAACAGGTTGTCGCCGCCGCCGGGTGAACGGATTTCCTGGTTCCAGGGGGTGCCATTGCCCACCCCGAAGTAGAGCAGGTCAAGCTCGGGATCGTAGGCCATGGCATCCCACACGGTGCCGCCACCACCGCCCAGTTTCCACCACTCACCCTTCCAGGTGGCGGCCGCCATCTTCATAGCATCGTTCTCGAAGCCGAGCGCGGGGTCGCCCGGCACGGTGTAGAAGCGCCAGGCCAGCGAACCGTCTGCAACGTTGTAGGCGCTGATGAAACCGCGCACGCCAAACTCGGCACCGCCGTTGCCGATCAAAACCTTGTCCTTTACCACGCGCGGCGCGCCGGTGATGGTATAGGGCAGGGCTGCGTCAACGGTCGCCACCTCCCAGTTAAGCTTGCCAGTGGCTGCATCCAGTGCAATCAGGCGCCCGTCCAGCGCGCCGAAGAAAACCTGCCCGTCCCAGACTGCCACGCCCCTGTTCACCACGTCGCAGCAGGTGTGTTTGGCCTTGTCTTTTGCCACTTTTGGATCAAAAGTCCAGAGCCGACCGCCGGTGCGGGCATCGATCGCGTGCACGATGCTCCAGGCCGAGGTGGTGTACATGACGCCATCCACTACCAGGGAAGTGGCTTCGATGCCGCGCTCGGTCTCCAGGTCATAGGACCAGGCCAGGCCCAGACCACCCACGTTCTGGTCATTGACCTGGGTTAACGGAGAGTAGCGCTGCTCGCTGTAGGTGCGCCCATACGACATCCAGCTGCCGGGCTCCGCGTCCGCCTGGACCAGGCGCTGGGAGTTAACCGCCGCAGCCCGAGGTATGGCCGCAGACTGCGCGATCTCCGGAGCCGGCGCAGGCGTGGCTGGCACAGTCGTCTGAACCTCCCGCTCGCAGCCGGGCAGAATGGTTGCAAGCAGTAGCAGCAAGCAGATGCGAAAGGGCGAATTGGTCGTCATGGTGGTTGAACCTCACGGGAGCGGCGATGATTATTTTGTGTCCGATCAGTTTAGGTTATAACAGGCTTTTTGGGTACAACCCCGGGTTCTGAAGTCAGCAGCTGCTTTCGCCGGGTCTGGTCTTGCGCCATCGCTGCGGGCAGTTGCTTGCTTGATTGTGGTCAATGATGATTGGACCCCGGATCTGTAAGATGCCGCATCGGGCTCTAATCTGTGGGATTACCAATTGTGAAGAACATAGTCAGTGTAAGCCTGGGCCCCAGTAGCCTCGATTCAAGCTTCAAGACCCGGTTCCTTGGTCAGGACTTCAAGGTCCGGCGTATCGGTACCGACCATGACCAGAAGGCAGCGCAGAGCCTCGTCGCCGAGTGGCGGGATCGGGTCGATGCCATAGGCCTCGGGATGGTGCAGGATCACTACTGGGTCGGCACCAACCACTTTCGCCAGCGCAATACCGCGAAACTGGAAGAGATGGCGGGTGACACCCTGGTGTCCACCGGCGCGCGCCTGCGCGAAATAGTGCAGGAGTGGACGCTGCGGGCGGCCCAGCTCGAGCTCAGTAATTATTTCAACAACGCGCGAGTATTATTCTTCGCCGGGATGACAAATTACCGCCTGGCATCGGTGATGGCCGAGTTCACCGGGAATTTCAACTTTGCCGATCCCGTCCTGCAGTTGGGTGTCCCGCGCCTGTTACATTCCCTGAAAGCGCTCGAACTCTACGCCGCCGGCAGCCAGCCGGTCCGGCGCCTTACCCCTGAGGGTGTATCACTGCCATCGCTGGCGCCCGGCAGGCTGCTCAACCAGTTTCTGCTGAAGCAGGCCGTGCGGGATGCCGATGTCATCGTAGCGCCCTATCACCAGCTCGAGCGTTATACCTCGGGGGAACTGGAAGGCAAGACGGTGCTTACTTCCACCATTTCATCGCAGCGACTGCAAGCACTCAAGGACAGGGGGGTGCGGGTAGTGCTCGACTGCAGTATCCAGTTGTTCGAGCACACCGTAGGTCTCAATGTTGTCGAAGCAATGATCCTGGCGGTGCTTGGCAAGCCCGTCGCCCGGATTGCCCACGATGACTACCTGGAGATTTTCACCAGCCTGGACCTGAAGCCCAGGATCCTTTACCCGGTAGAAGGCAAGAAGCAGATAAATCGCTTCGCCTTTGTTATCCACCCGCTCTCGCAGAAGTATCTCACCAATCTGAAACCACTTGAGCTGTTGGCGCAGGTTTCACCGCAGCCGGTGATGGACGTGGTGGAGAAGGCGGTCGCCTATACGCCGCCAATGGTCTATTCAAAGGTCGAGGGAATCAGCTCGCCTACCGGGGTTGAAGCCAAGGGCTGGCTGATACTGGTGGGTGGCACCCCGAAGCAGATCATGTCGCACAGCCCCGAATTCACCTATCGACAGTTGCTGGCGGCCGCTGATATGGCAAAGAAGCTGGGCGCCCAGATCATGGGCCTGGGAGCCTTCACCAAGGTTGTGGGTGATGCGGGGGTAACCGTCGCCAAGCGCGCTCCACTGCCGATTACCACGGGCAACAGCTACAGCGCCTCCGGTGCCCTGTGGGCGGCCCATGACGCCGTCGCGCGACTGGGCCTGGTCAGGCTCGAAAAGGGCGAAAAGATCCGGGGCAAGGTGATGGTGGTCGGTGCAACCGGTGCCATTGGTTCTGCCTGCGCCAGGCTATTGGCCAGGACAGCGGAGGAAGTGCACCTGGTATCGCCGGAATCGGCGAAGTTACTTATGTTGAAAAAGTCGATCCTGCGCGAATCACCGGGAGCGAAGCTGGTGCTTGCCTCCTACGCGGACAGCGATCGCAGCATTGGCGACATGGACATGATCGTCACCGCGACCTCCGGTGCGGGCAAAAAGATTCTCGACATCATGAAAGTAAAACCGGGCTGCGTGATAACGGATGTCGCCCGGCCGCTGGACCTGCCTGCGGAGGAGGTGGCCAAGCGCCCCGATGTGCTGGTCATCGAGTCAGGTGAGGTATACCTGCCGGGTGAAGTCCGCATGAAGCAGATCGGCTTCGAGGACCACAACATCGTCTACGCCTGCCTGGCCGAGACTATCGTGCTCACCCTGGAAGGGCGCTTCGAGAACTTCACCGTGGGCAGGCATATTGAGTGGGAAAAAGTGCACGAAATCTACAAGCTGGGGTTGAAGCACGGTATGCGCCTGGCGGCGATCTCCGGTGTCAATGGCGTGTTCTCTGACGAGGACATCGCGCGGGTGCGGCGCCTGGCCCTGGAAGCCCGGGCAGTGCGGAAGAGAGAGCCCCCGCGACAGGCTGTGGCGGACGGGAAAAAGCCCGCAGCAAAAACCAGGACCCGCCGCAAAACCGCCGGCGGCTAGCCGGGTTTTTATGGCAGCAGCGCCACAAGTATGCCGATGGCAACGATGCCGATGCCTTCCACCAGAAACACCAGACTGTAGGCCTGCCCCCTGGCACGGCCCTCGGTTTCATGCACCATCTGTACGCCGGCTGCGGCAATGCAGCCCTGGGCGTAGGCGGCGCCCAACAGGATCAGTCCGGTCGACAGCCCGGTCGCGATACCCAGGTAACCATACTGTGGATCTACGAACAGGTGCTGTTTCATGAACTGGGGGATGAACGGGTATAGTACCTGGGACGCGGGAAACATGGCGAAAGCGATGTATTCCATCGACAGCCTGCCGTCCGGGCTACGCGCCTGCTGCGCCCACACGCCCTGCACCGCCACGCCGGCACGGTAGATACCCAGCGCGCTTCCCAGTGCCGCCAGCCCCCACATGACGTAACCAAGCGTGCCAATACTTGCCGTCTCTACCATGCTAGCGCTCCTTGATATCCTGAAGTTGATAGTGGGCCAGAGGTTCGAACGCATGCCCTGACCAGTTGACACCCAACTGTCTTGCGAATTCCAGCGTATTCAAGCGCAGGCCGTGGACAAACAGGGCGATGATACCCAAAGCCAGGTTGATGGTGTGCCCCAGCAGCAGGACCAGGCCGCCAAACAACACCGAGCCGGTTTGCTCCGCCATCAGGTTGGTGGTCATTGCCAGGCTCATGCTGGCAAAGCCCACCGCCATAATGCGAATGTAGCTCATCATGTCCGAGAACAGGGTGGTGGCATTGCCCAGCAGCAGGCCCAGTCCTGCCAGGCTGCCCCGGCCTACACCCTGCTCGGTATGTGAGAGCAAAACCACCATCAGCGCACCCAGCCCCAGCAGTGGTCCGCTGATTGCCGGGATCGGTTGGCCGGTAAAAACGTTGATGATCCCCAAAAAGATGGCCCAGAGCATGGCGAGCCAGCCCAGCTCAGCCAACATTTTTGCTGACCATCCGAGCCGGTGGATCTGGATCGCGCGACCCAGGCTGAGGTGCACTATGCCAAGCCCAAAGGACAGCTTGATCATGTCATCAGTGTCGAGACGCAGGAATGAAATTCCGGCGAACGACTCGAGCTGGACACCGAAAAACGACCCGCTCAAGGCGCCGTACACCGCGGTAGCGCCAGCTACGTACAGGCCCAGTTGCACCGCGCCGCTGCCCAGGAAGCCCGAGAGGCGGCGATATCCCAGACCCAGCACGGCCAACATCAGCAAGCCGTAACCGCCATCGTTGATCAGCAGCGCGCTGAACAAAGTGAAGAATAGAATGATCAGATGCCCGGCATCGTACTCGGTGTATCCCGGCTTGTAGCCCATAAAGTCAAAAATCGACTGAATGGGCCTCGCCCAGGCGGGATAGTGGCTCAGGGTGGGCGGATCCTCATCCGGCCGCGGGTCGCGAAAACTCGCGTTGACCCCGATAACCTTGCGCAGGCGCTGGACGGTTTCATCAAGCCGGTTGGTCGGGATCCAGCCCGACAGCACGAATACATGCTCGTCCGCGTGGGACTGGATGCGCCCCGCCTCGATGCTCAGGGCATCGATCTGCCCGGCTACCTGGCGTCCGAACTCGTCAAAACGCTCCAGCGCAAGCCAGCGCAGGCAGCCCTGCAGTGCTTCGATCCGAATCTGCAACTGCTTGATACTCGAATTCAGCAGTACCTTGTCCTGGTCCGGTGGAGGGAGGCTGCCCGCCCAGTCCAGGGCCAGCGGCTCGACCCGACTGAGGGTAAAGAACACTACCTCGCTCTTTTTTCGGGCGCGCTCCCCCTGCCACAGCAGGACCCCCGCCTGTTCCAGCCCTTTAAGGCTTTCCAGGTTATCGCTACGCCAGCCCTGGATGTATACGCCCTGCTCCGCAAGCTCGTAGAGCTGGCGGGGTGAAATGTCGCCCCATACCTGCTGGCGCTCGGCGCGGGCCAGAAGTTGGTCCCGCTCCCGGTACAGGCTGTCGGTTTCCTCCAGCAGGCGCGATGCCAGGGCTACCAGGTCGTCGGGTATGGCGTCCGGCGGCAGCTGCGGCACCTCCAACTCGCCACAGTCTCGCACCTTCTCGTACAGGCTGATCAGGGCCTGGCGCTGGGCACGACCACCCGTGATCGGGCTGAGGCGGTGCAACTCCATTGCGCCGAGATCCAGCAGCACTTCGAGCACCCTCCCGCGCATCTCCCGCGCGCCGCAGACGAGTGCGTACTTCATCCCAACAGTGGCCATGTCTCCAACTCCTGGTGTTTAGCCGATTCGCGTTCGCGTAACAGACGGGCAATGGTCGCTACCATGCCATTCTCTTCATCCATGGCTCGGGACAGCCGTGCCAGTTCGTCGCGCAGGGGCGGCAGGCGTACCTGCTCACTGCCGTTGATCAGAAACACGAACTCCTCTTCCGCATCCTCCAGGCGGGTGAGGTTGCCGCGCTCTATCTCCAGCCGCTGTGACAGTTGCAATCGCTCGATGGCAAGGTCAGTTATCGCTGCAGAGGTTGCTGATTGGCAAACCATGACCTGGCTCAGGCGGCAATGCGCCTTAATCGCCTTGACTTCTTCTATGTCGACACCGACGAGGTTCTCCGCGCGGGTCAACACCTCTGCCTCCAGTGACGCCTCGATAGAATTGCGCAAGGCGCTCTCGCCGCCGTCTGTCCACCTTTGCTCCAGCTCCTGCTGGCGATGCTCCAGGTCGACGATGCGCTCCTGGTAGTTGCGAATATCCACCCGCAGGAGCGTGAGAACACGCTTCATTACCGGCAGGAATCGCTCGATGCGATTGATATCCTCCTTCACTCGGCGCAATCGCTGACCGGTTGACATCAGGTGCTCCCACCGCTTGCCGCAGAGCGGTGGTGATGAAAATCACGCTTGATTCCGGCATCTATATCGAGGTTTTCCGGGGGCACTTCCCCCAGGGCATACCAGCAACGGTCGAGAGCCTCTTCAACGTCGATGTATTCATCGGTCCTGAGCACCGAACTTTCAAACAGGGCGGCAAAGCGTAGATACGCCAGGTCGATAGCTGCCGTAATCTTCAGTCCGAGTGATTCCTGCTCGCGCACTTCCAGCGCCCGCGAATAAGCGGCGGTGATCGCTCGCTGCAGTGCCTTGTGATCGGTGCGGGAGGCGCGGAAGGCCTCACCTTTCAACCGCGACAGGGCCGCCAGGAAATCGAGGGAACCATTGGACCAGGGGATGTGCCCCTCGGTGGAATACTTGGTCAGATTGACACCGATCTCGCTGTGGTCGAGGTTGGGTACCGACATCACAATGATTTCCGTGAGACTGCCGGTCTCTTTGATGAAGGCACGCTCGTAGATTCGGGCAGCCTGCGAATAGAAATCCACCGGTGAGTTGTCTTTGCCCGGGGGCGCCCCCTGTACCCCCCGTACCTCGGCCAGGGCATTGTAGAAGATGCGCATATCGTGGATGACCAACAGCACTTCCTCGCCTTCCATGGCCAGACGCTCGCCTATCTGGCACGCGGTTTGGGGTGCGATCAGGGCACTGATGGCGGGGTCTGCGGCGCCATGCAGGACGAAGACAGTGCGTGCGATGCGGGGACGGATGCTCTGGAAATATAAAATGGAGTCACTGGTGAGGCCGAGGGCACAGAAGACTACCGTCAGCGGTTTGAGCGGGTCGCCCCGATGCCGGCGATACTGGGCGCGGACCAGCGTCCTGGCAACCGCATAATCCAGGCTTTCCTCGGGCCGCTTCATCCATAGGATCTTGATGCCCTGGGGCATGGGCTCCTTGGCATCCAGGGCGGGAAAGCCGGTCTGGATAAAGCCTTCGGCCAGGGTTCGGCGCGTGGGGTTGAGGATGCCGCCGTAGATGGGCACGGTCTCGCCGACCACTGCGGGCTTGCCATCCAGTGGACGTCCGAGTGGATCGAGGGAGCGGCCGATAATACCCTGGCGATCATAGTGGAAGCTGAGAACGCGGTTGGTAAAACGCACCTTGGTATCGCGACTGATGTTGAGCGGAGTACCCAGGTACTGAACCGTGGTCTTGCTGCCCACGGCAGTGACGATGCCCATGCCGCCATCGGGGAACTGCGCTTCCGTGCCCACCTCCAGGCCCGCAATGGGCCCGAAGCTGACCAGTGGCAGGGAGATACCATGGGGCTTAAATTGCAGCATGGTTCGATCCTTCGTCGCCGGGCTTACCCGTGCTGCTGACGGCCTTTAGCCAATCGAGTATGGCCTGGTACGCTGCCTCGTAGCCGTCCTGCAGCAGTGTCACCTCGTAGGCCTTGCCGCCCAGTTGGTCCGCCAGCGCGCGGGCGCGCTCCTTGTCCTGCAACAGGGGAAAGGCAGCGCCGATATCCCGGCAAAAACGCATCATGACCAACATGCGCTCCGGGCTAGTTCGCTGGTCGATGACGTTGCCCGAGTCCTGTACGAAGAATGCGCGTCGGTAAATGTTGCCCAGCAGGTAGCGGCGATAGTCCTCAGAGCTCATGCGTTTGGCTGTTAGCACCTTTATCTGGTCTGTCAGGGTCCCCTCGGAATCCGCCACGGTCGCAGTGATCTGAGTTCCCAGCTCGATCCAGTCGTGCAGCTTGCGTTCGTCAAAGAAGTTCCGCAGTTGGTCGCGCCGCTCCATCCCGGTAGTTTTACTGGTAGAGAGTCCCGCGCCGAATCCTACCGCGGGGAAATAGCCGCGGTGAGCAACCTTGTTGGTGAGTATCACGGTACCGTCCGCGTATTGGCGTGCGACCTGGGCGATGGCGTCGCCTTCATAGTCGTCGCCATCGGGTGAGACGGCCATCACCCCGGTGATCGATGCATCGAAGCCCCCCAGGCAGGTGGCGCGACCGCAGCGCTCGAAGGTGGCAGCCATGACTGAGGGCATATCGACCGGGAAACTCTGTTTACCTGGCATCTTGCCGAGCATGCCCGCCGTCTCCCGATCGCCCTGGCCCTGGCGTGACAGCGAGTCAACGATCATCAGCACATTCATGCCCATGTCGCGCAGACCTTCAGCCACCGCCGCGCCGAAGCGCACGGACTGGCCTCGCGCCTGGGCGCTCTGGGCACTGGTATTGAGGATAACCACTGTGCGGTCCATAAGACCCATTTTCTGGTAGTTGATAACGACCTCGGTGGCCTCACCGGAACGCTCGCCGCACAGGACCAACACCACCAGGTCGACCTCACTGTATTTGGCAATATCCTGCGTAAACCAGGTCTTCCCGGTTCCAGCACCGCCGATGACGACGAACTTACCCCCTTCGAGCAGCACCATGGAGGAGTCGATTGCGCGCTTGCCGGTGAACAGCGGGCGTATCGCGCGCAGGCGACGCAATACCGGGCGCGGTTGCCGTACCGGGAATTCACTTATCATGGAAATGTCGCGCCGTTCGTCCCTGGCGTAGCGAATGATGGCGATGGTCTCGCCCACGCCGTATTCGCCGGGTGCAGCCAACCACTCGACCTGGCCGTCGCGCTGCCAGTGATCCTGGGGCGCACTGATGCGGTAGTTCAGGCCGGCCACATGGGCGCGCCCGATCAGGGAGCCGGCGAGCAAGCGGTCGCCGACTGCCACAGCGGCCTCGAAACCGGCGCGCAGGCCAGCCAGGGGGGAGAAGTGTTCGCCCCGGGGTATATGTTGTCCTGGCATGCTGTCGAGGGATGAGCCCACGCCCGACATGCGGATGCCGGGCATTCCGGGCGCGACCTGGCAGATGGACGGTTCACCCGTGGGCAGGGCCAGGCCCCCGACTGACAGCGCCTCGGCCCCCTCGTACAGCTGCACGACAGCGGTATCGCCATCGATCTCGGTGATCTCCCCCAGTAGCTCGATCAGCCGCCCGCCTGTATGGACGGGAAAACGCACCATTTCATAGACCGCCGGTGCCTGCGTTGGGGCGAGGCGTATCTCGGCGATGCCCGCAGTGCTGGCGCTGATTATCCGCGCGGCGGGTTCAGGCTGCATCGGCTACCTCCAGCGGCAGGCCCAGGCGTGTCAGCAGCAGCAGGCGAATGGCGTAGGAGTACAGCCGCTCCGGGGCATCGGCGGTGTTGGCGTAGAGAAACTGGTCCAACCGGGCGAAGCGCAGTGCGAGCAGGGTTCGATCCTGTTGCCTGGCTTGAACCAGGGTGGGAGTCGTGGTTTCGATCAGCGTGGCGATCTCGGACCGTGGCGTCTGGCGCCGGACCAGGGTGGACTCGGCTCCGCGAAAGTTGGCACGGTGTACGATACTGGCCGCGTCCTCCCTGGCCCAGCGCTGCAGCAGGGGTGGTGAGCCCAGCCGGGTGAGGCGGCTGTAATAATTGTGCCAGGGGTTCGTGGGAGTGTCCGGCTCAGGCGGTAATTCGCCGGCATCGGGATAGGGCAGTGGCAGCTGCAGTGCACGCGCCTCTCGATTGGCAATGCGTAACCAGTCGAGAACGGCGCCACACCAGCTGCGGTGCGGCTGATCTGTGATCAGCCCCAGGAACTCGGTGACCGCCAGGGGACGATACTCGCTGTCAGGGTAGAGCTTCGGCAGCCGCGCCATCAGGTATGCCAGGTCAGACATCGCGTGTGGCCCCCGGCAGGCCTTCCTTCGCAAGCAGTCCCAGGATGACATCGCGAAACTCATCGCCCGCCCATATCACGGCCATATGCTTGAGGCTCTCTTCCGAGACCTCCACCTCGCGGCCGCTTTGCCGCGAAATCCTGAAACCATTGATGCCTTTGCGAAACTCAAACCCTATGCCCGGCTCCAACTCGGGGTCCGCAATGATCCTGGCCAGTCGCCCCTGCAGGTCACTGTCGATCTGGAAACGGGCAAAGTCCTCGCCGTCGGAATAGAACACAATAGCCAGTATCAGGAGCGCTTCCAGGAACGTCTGAGGATCGGCGCGATCCAGCCAGCTGCGCAGGCGCGCCAGCTTCTGGTCTTCCTCGGTGTCGCGTTTTTCGAGAATGGCAAGGATATCGCGCAGGGTGCCGGCGCTGCGTTCGGTGGAGAAACTACGTTGTGCCAGAGCTGTAAGAAAATCCGAGGCCCGGCGCTTGAATATGTCGGCCAGGGAGCCGAGAAAAGCATGCAGCAACTGTTCGGCTTCAGCGCTTGCTGCCTCGACCAGGCGCTGGGCTTCGCGCTGGCCCTCTTCCTCGAGGATGCGCCTGCGGGCCTCGGCCGCTGCAATGATACTGTCTGCTTCCTTGCGGGCTTCGGCCACCAGGCGTTCGTATTCAGACTGCCCTCGCTCGACACCCCTGCGGTGCAGTTCCGATACGACTTCCTCGATCGCCGTGGCGCTCTCTTTATACGGGTCGGCCATACGGGGCGCTCCTCGGTCAGCAGACAACGATGTATCGGCCGTCAACGCGGCCGAGGCTTAAGATAGGCCTTCCTCGAGTAAATCTCAATTCACCCTGCATGCCGTCAGCTGATTGCGTCCTGGCGATGCCGATTTGCTTGATCGCCGTCAACCTCAGTCTCCACTCACGCGCCCCAAAAGCGCATTGTCAACAATGTATTCGTGAGTTTTCATTTCGGTTACGTCCAGAATTGTGGGCCAGATTTTTTGCAATATTGTTGGCTTGCATCGATATCTCGCTCTGTTAAAATGCGGTCAAGCGTTTTGTGACTATTCACTACGAGGTTGCCCATGCGATCAATGTTCGTGTTGGCCTTGGGCTTACTCGCCAGTGCCCATGCAGTAGCCGATGATGCTGGCTTTAATCCGCCAACTGGCTCCTGATATCAACCCCGCTGCGGTAGCACAAGCCGTCTCCGCGATGAAGTGTGCACAGGAAAACGGCGTTGGCCAAAGCGCCAGCCGCCTTGCAATTATCGATTACACCATTCCCTCGCGTGAGCAGCGCCTGTGGGTGGTCGACCTCAAGCAGCGCAAGTTGTTGTTCGAAGAGCACGTCGCCCATGGCAAGGGTTCCGGCGATGATATTCCCAACGCTTTTTCCAATCGTAACGGCAGCCATCAGACCAGTCTTGGTCTATTCCTGACCCATACGACCTACGAGGGCGGCAATGGTTACTCATTGAAACTGCATGGCTTGAGCAAGGGGTTTAACGAATCGGCCATGGAGCGCCTGATCGTCATGCACGGGGCGCCCTACGTCAACCCGGCCGCCGCGCAGACGCAGGGCCGTTTGGGTCGCTCCTTTGGTTGTCCCGCTGTGCGTACCGAGGTTGCCCAACCCATTATCGACACACTAAAGCTTGGCCAGTTTATCTACGCCTATGGGCCGGGCACGGCAAAGCTGTCCGCGTGCAAAACCGAATACCTGTCCCTGGCAAAGGTGTCAGTAGCGCAGGCAACGACCAAGGGCTGACGGCGAGCGCGGGCTGTCAGGAAGAAAGCCACCCCAGGGTGGCTTTTTATTGTTGCAGCCTTAAGTTTCGGGGTGCGAGGTCAGTAGGCCAGTGTTTGCGCTACTATGGCCAAGACGCCACGGTTAAGTGGCGTCTAGGCCAACGATACGCACCAGGTAACCTTTGCATGAACGAGAAAGAAATTGCTGATTTGCGCTTGCTTATGGAATACGAGGCCGGTCGCGTTGATCCACCTGCAGGTTTTCCGGCGCTGCCCCTGATCCCGGCCGGGCGTTACAACAGCAAGGCGTTCTTTTTATTGGAGCAGCAGGCGATCTGGCGAAAATCCTGGTTGCTCGCTGGCCATCTCGACGAGATTCCCGAGCCTGGCTGCTTCCGCCTGTGGGACAACGCTGGTCCACAGGTGGTGCTTGTCCACACTGCAAATGGCGATACCAGGGCTTTCTTGAATACCTGTCGGCACCGGGGTGCCCCGGTTGTCACCGAGCAGTCCGGCTGCAGATCACGGCTTACCTGCCGCTATCACGGCTGGAGTTACAGCCTCGAAGGTGAGCTGTTGGCGATCCGCAACCCCGAGGATTTCCGCGACTTCGATTATGCCAGCCACCGACTGTCAGAGCTGCGTTGTGAGAGGTTTGGTCGACTCATTTTCGTCAATTTTGACCAGGCGGCGTCCTCCCTGCTTGAATGGCTTGGGCCTATCGCACGCGAGTGGGAGGAATTCCAGTTTGACCGCTGCAGGCTCGCCGCCCGCCATGTCTTTGAGCTGAACTGCAACTGGAAAATAGCCATGGAAACCAATACGGAGGTATACCATGTTCGCAGTGTGCACCCGAAAACGGTTTCTCCCATGCTGGATGACCGGCGCAACGTCAACACCCTGTATTTCAATGGTCACGGTAGAATGGTCGCACCGCCGCGCGAAGACACAGGCATCCGGGCCGCCGTGAATCTGCCAGCCGGGGGCAACACTATTGAAACTGTGAGTGAGATCGGTCGCAGCTGCACGCAGTCCTACAATATTTTCCCCAACTGGGTGTCGCCCCTGAACCACCGCGTGCTGGCGCCGCTGCTGTTCTGGCCCAGGGGCAGAAAGCGCTGCCGGATTGAGACATGGACACTTGCCCCCGATTGGGGTGACAAACCCAGGCCGGATTTGTGGACTGAAGGCGATGGCAAGCGGCTGAGGCAGGTACTCCTGGAGGATACTGAAATTGCCGAACGTATCCAGCAATCCGTGGAATCCGCAGGATTTCCAGGGGTATCCCTGTCCTACCAGGAGGCGAGGATCTATCATTGGCACCAGCGGCGGACCAGATGATTGGTATCGATAAGCTGCCGCAGGATCTCAGGGTAGCCCCGGTTATCGGCAGCGAGTGGATCTACCCCAATGATCCCAGGCTCGCCCTGGCCGCTGAGGCGAAACAGCACGCGCGCGCATAACAGAAATTGCATCCGGAAGGAGAACACAATGTCCTGGATTGCCCCCGGAAGTGACCGCCAGGCGCTGATGAGCCAGCTGCCTGAAATCGGCGACCTGTTCCAGGCGCTATACACCAGCTTCTGGCAGCTGCCGCAGCTGCCAGCCACCACGCTGGAGCTATGCAGGCTGCGCATTGCCCAGCTGCACAGGAGCGAACTCGACTGGCAGATCCAGGAGGTCGAGGTGCCTCAGGCGCAGCGGGAAGAACTCACGCGCTGGCCCGCAAGCCCTCATTTCAGTGCCGCCGAGCGCGCCTGCCTTGCGCTGACAGAGGTGCACGCGATGGATGCGGGCGCTATCACCGACGCGCAAGCGGACGCGGTAAAGGCACACTATGGCGAGGTGGGGCTGGTCGCACTGCTGCAGGCGCTGGGCGTGTTCGATGGCATGATACGCCTGGGCCTGCTGTGGGGCTTGGCCGGCACCTCCGGGGAGAACCGCTGATGGCCGGTAAAGCGCGTGTACAGGCACCGGAGTCCTCTACGGGAAACGTCATACGTGACTCTGCACTGGGAATCGTGCCCGAGACCCTGGCCCGTTACCTGCCGCTCAATGCGGCCATCTGGGACGAGGGGCCACTCAACGCGGCGGAAATTGAAATGGCCCGCCTGCGCAGCGCCCAGCATGTCGGGTGCGTACTGTGCAAGGCCGTGCGCTACGATATCGCGATCGAGGCGGGGCTGAACGAAGAAAAGGTGCAGATGATCGGCGACGGCTTTGAGGCGAGCGCGCTCAGTCCTCGGGAAAAATTGATACTGGCCTTTACTGACCAGTACCTGAACAACCCATCCGTTCCCCGGGCTCCCCTGCTGCAGCAGTTGCAGGCAGAATTCACCCCGCAGGAGCTGCTGCACCTGTCGCTGGTGGTGGCCTACTTCAATGGTTTTTCCCGCTGTGCGGTAGGATTGGGCGGGATGCCGGATGACATGCCGAGAATGGAAATCGCGGTCCCGAGGTAGTCTGCGGCGGGCGTCGATAACGGGCCGCTGCTGTACGAGCGTACCGGTCTACCATTGGCGGGCATTGAACGCTTGCGGATCCATTGTTGACAACCCAACTGGAATATATACACTTACTGTACGCAAGCAAGGAATGTCGAGTAACTAAAAAAATGCAACCTGGGCGGTTCCTGGCAAAAGCTCCACTGCGCGGCATTGGCCTTTCGTTCCCCCGGGCGCAGGCTGCCGTAGGTGATGGACATTCACGCTTCCATAGCTGGACTACAGGCCAGGATCGATGAGCTGGAGAGTCGCAGCGCTATCAGGGACCTGGTATCCGATTACTGCCATGGTTTTGACAAGCGCGACTACGGGCGTTTCCTGGCCATCTGGTGGCCGGACTGTAACTGGGATATCGGCCCCCCTTTCGGCACCTTCGAGGGTCACGACGGCATCCATCGGGCCATTTACGAGGTGCTATGGCCCGCCTGGCGGGAAAGCCACCACCTGACGACGAATCTGCGCATTGAGTTCCACGGTGCGGACAGCGCCAGTTCGGTCTGTGACGTCGACTGTGTAGGGATGCTGGCGGGGGAAGACGTCTGTCAGATCGTCGGCGCCACCTATACAGACAGTCTGCAGCGCAGGGGCGGCCAGTGGAAGATCCTCAGGCGCAAGGTGCAAATCCATTACTTCAACCCTATAGTGGGTACCCGGTTGGTTAAACCTGTTTAGCTGCGATGAAAAGCCGTACCTGGAAGTAAGTAACACTCGAATTAGAGGATAAGAAGCGTGAGTCAAACACAACTAAAAAGGAGTACAGCATGAAGCACAATAAAACAAAGTTGGCCCTGGTGCTCGCGGTCGCGGCCACGTCGGTCCCTCCGGTGGTAGTCGCCAGGGAGCAGATGTCCACTTCGCTGGAAGAGATCGTGGTTACGGCGCGCAAACGGGAGGAGAGTCTGCAGAACGTCGGCCTCGCGGTCAGTGCCCTCAGCCAGACCGAGATTGCCCGTACGTTTGCCCGCGATATCTCCGACCTCGCTTCCGTCTCTCCCAACCTGATTATCGATGATACCGCCCAGGGACCGGGAGGCGTCGCCGCCATCTTCATCCGCGGTATCGGCGCTGCCGACGTTGAAAAGAACTTCGATCCCGCCGTGGGCGTCGTGGTCAACGGCATCTTCCTGGGTGCCAACGCCGGTTCCCTGCTGCGCAGTATTGACCTGGCCAGTGTCGAGGTACTGCGTGGCCCGCAGGGTACGCTGTTCGGTCGCAATACGATTGGCGGGCTTATAAATATTACCCACACCCAGCCAACCGGTGAATTGGGAGCGAAGCTTCGGGCCGGCGCCGAGGACTATGATACCTACTACGGCGATGCGATTATCAACTTTGGCGTCACCGACGATGTAGCAGCCAAAGTCAGCCTCGCCAAGCGTGACCAACAGGAGGGTTATTATAAGAATATCACCGAGGGTGGTGACGCCGGCCGCAATGACTACGAGTCCTATGGTCTCAACCTGTTGTGGGACATCAGCGAAACACTCGCAATCGAGGGTTCGTACCAGAGGGAAGAAACTGACCAGGATACGCCACCACTGCTCAATACCGCGCAGGAGCGCCATGCATTTTGCAGCGGCTTCGGTTTCTGCTCGCCGTCACTGGATGAACCCATTACCGGCGACCGCTACAAGATAGCACAGGACTATGTCAGGCCCGCCGGTGAGCAATCGACCCGCAGTAATCCCGTCACGACGTCCGCACGGGCTGATCTGGTTCAAGTCCCTGGGGATGCAACCTTCGACACCGATTTTTATGAATTCGAGGCGCGCTGGCAGCTCAACGACGCCATGAAGCTGGACTATCTCTATGGCTACTGGGAGTCGGACGAAACCATCCTGTCGAACTGGGATGGTACCCCCATTTTGCTATACGGAACCGACCGCCCTGCCCAGTACGACCAGAATAGCAATGAGCTGCGCCTCACTTATGATGACGGCGGTGCGCTGAGCTTTGTTGCCGGCCTTTACCTCTGGGAGTCCAAGTACGCAATCCAACTGCGCAGCTACGTTCCGTCGGGGGATGACTTCGATGTCATCCTCAATATCCTCCAGGAAGGGGAACAGGACACCGATTCCCAGGCGGCATTCTTCGAGGCTGACTACGAGCTTACCGATGCTCTCACCCTGACTCTCGGGGGTCGTTATACCGAGGATAAAAAGGAATCGCGGCAATTTGGTGTGGTGAATACCGGTCCCAAGCACCCGGACGACGACTGGAACGAATTCACCCCACGGGTCGGTGTGCGCTACGAACTCAGTGACGACGCAATGCTGTTTGCCACCTACTCTGCGGGATACCGCAGCGGCGGTTTCAATGGTCGCGTTGGCAACCTTACGGATGCAATCCAGCCTTATGATCCTGAGACTGTCGACAACTACGAAGCCGGCATAAAGTCTGAGTGGATGGACAATCGCCTGCGGGTCAACGCGAATCTGTTCTACATGGAGTACGACGACAAACAGGAGGAGCTGCAACTGCCCGATGACAATGACACCGGGCAGAAAACCGTAGTGGAGAATGCCTCCAGCGCGACTCTCCAGGGCGTGGAGGTCGATGTTCAGGCCTTCATCACCGAAAACCTGAGTTTGCGCGGAAACATCGGCTATCTTGACTCCTCGTATGACGATTTCACTTACGAGAGCCTGACCGGCCCGGTGGATCTGTCCGGCCTCGATTTCCGCCGCGCACCGGACTGGACGGGTAGTCTCGATGCCACCTACGAATGGGATATTGGCGATGGTAGCGCCTGGGTCAGGGGTGCTTATCACTATATAGGTGAACACTTCGTCAACGTCTCGAACTCGCCTGAGTTGGAGAATGATTCGCAGGGTCTTATCGATGCCTCGGTGAACTATTCCATTGACGCCTTTACCTTCAGTATTTTCGGACGCAACCTGAG
>CAVOYP010000016.1:0-308862 GCA_963700715.1 uncultured Gammaproteobacteria bacterium | reverse complement strand
GAGCTTGATGGCCAGCGGCCCCTTGGTGCTTATCTTTTCGATAATAGCTGCACTCGGCCAGCAGTGCTTCTTCCGGCACCACCCGGTTGACCAGCCCGATGCGGCAGGCCTCCTGGGCATCGATCATCTCACCGGTCAGCAGCAGTTCCAGCGCGTGCCCGGTGCCGACCAGCCGCGGCAAGCGCTGGGTTCCGCCAAATCCCGGGATCACGCCCAGATTGACCTCCGGCTGGCCAAAGCGCGCGTTGGGGCTGCAGATGCGTATGTCGCAGGCCAGGGCCAATTCACACCCACCGCCGAGCGCAAAGCCGTTCACCGCTGCAATTACCGGTTGAGGAAAACCTTCGATGGCAGCCAAGACCCGGTGCCCGAGCCGGCCCATTTCCCGGCCGGCCAGCGGGGTCGATATGCCTGCATCACACTGATATCGGCACCGGCCACGAAGGCCTTCTCCACCAGCGCCGGTGATGATAACGCCGGCCAGTTCAGTATTTTTTTGCAGTTCAGCAAAGAGCTCCAGCAGCTCGCTCCAGCGTTTCAGGGTTCAGCGCATTCAGGGCCTTGGGCCGGTTGATGACGACCAGCGCCGTTTTCTGCTCAATGCTGCAGGTCACATTTTTCATCTGCATCATGTTACTTCCATCTGATTTTGTGCGGCAGCAACCTCTCATGTATCCTGCTGCGCCTGTGCACTGTGGTTATGATGTTATCGAGAATCTCCAGGCGCAATACCATGCTTCGGGATGCTCGTCGGGAGGGCAGCCGATACATTCGGTGGTGATGCGGGAATCGATGCTGCGGGCAAAATAGGCATATTCGACCAGGCCCGCAGATTTGCATGGATAATCTGCCAGCCCCTTGCGCTTCCGGGCCACCTGCACCCGGCACTGATTCATCTGGAAGATAAAACTCGTTTCGCTTTCATCGACAATCGACTGGGTGTTGATCGATTCGTAGAGCCGATGTCCCAGCGCCCGTTTCAACCCGTCGGGAAGACGCAGGCAACTCGGGCAGTCCGAGCTGCCGTTTTATGGTGAAGGCCTCATAGGGGGAAAAGTGGGCCCAGCATGAATCGTTACAGCGCTTGGCCTCGTTCAGGCCTTCCCGCTGCTCCACGGCCTGGAACCAGACCCCGTCGTTTACCAGCCAGTTCTTGGCCAGCCGAAGTTTAATTTCAATCAGTTTTTCCGTCTCCATTTCAAGCAGCGGCGCCGGCAGACCATCTTCGATCTCAAAACCGAGCAATGCGCCGAGATGCTTCATCTGGATCGCCAGACTCGTAGCGGAGGCAGCCTCAAGAATTTCCAGGGCCCTGGAAGTGCCCATCTGGTGTTTGACCTCAGTATACCAGAGGCCATGATGGACCATGGTGCGCTGAAAGAAATCGATAATCTCCCGGCAAGCTGTTTTTTGTCCAATTCTTCTCTGCCGCCGCCTGCGTTGTCAGCCATTGCCGTGCCTCATTTTTTAATTGATTGACAATATTAACAATAGGTGATTGCATCTCAGGGCTTCTGGTCAGCGCTTTCAGCCCATGCTCGGTTACCACGTGAGAGTTTTCAATGCCTACCACGCCCTTGCCTGGGCATGATAACCTTAGGCTCCAGGGCGATGACCATGTTTTTTTCCAGGGCAAGCTGCTGGCCTTTGGCGATAAACGGAAACTCGTCGAGTTCCAGGCCGATGCCGTGTCCGGTGAATCTGACCCGCCGCTCCCACTCCATGAACCAGGTTCCGTACCCTTTGTCAGCGGCCGCTGCCAGCATCGAATCGTAGATCTCCCCACTGGCAGCACCAGGCCGGGGCTTCGCCTCTTCTATCTGATCCTGAATTTCCAGCATCGCCTGATGGGCCCTGAGCAGTTCATCAGGCAAAGTCCCGAGATACAAAAATCCTAGCATGATCAGATAGATAGCCATTTAAGGCAAAGACATAGTCTACCAGGATCGGCACATTTTTTTCGATCTATTTCAGCCGGCCCCCTGGCCGGTCAGCGCACTTGGCCCCTCGCCACCCGTGGGGAGGCGAGATAGCTCGGGACAGCGGCGGCCGGACCCGACATCAGGTGCCCGTAAAACAGCTCACTGCCCCACAATCTCATCCTGACAATACCCTGGTGACCAAGGCTTCTGGCGTAGCTCTCCAGTTCTCCAGCGACAGCGATTTCAGTCTTGCCCACCTCTAAAAGCTCGGGAACCCGGGCACTGAGAAGATCGGAGAAAGAGGCCGCCCGGCCCATCAGCTCGAGCTCAAACTCCGATTTAACCGCCCTGATCAATCTGATCTCGGTGGAAATATCGACCAGTTCGGCCGGGGCAGATCTTCTGATACTGAAAGAACAGATTCGTCGGCAGAACATCGAGCTCCAAGCCGATTGTCGGCGGTAACTCATAACCATACTCTGCCAGCATTTTATTGATCTTTTTGGGACTGGCCAGCGACACCACCTGTTCCAGCGGGACTCCGCCCGGGCCCGCCTCGAAATCCTTGAATACCATCAGCAAGGCACTGCCCTGGTCGGGAACCCAGAGCCAGCCCTGCTGAGAAGTCCCGGTAAAATAGAAGAGATCGGTCTTCTGAACGATCAGGGCGCCGCCTGTTCCCCGGTCGTGCAAGGCTCGCTGCAGACGCGCAATACGCTCCGAAATTGCTCTGGCACCGCTGAGCATCGATCATTGGGCATCATAGAGCCTCCTTCCGGGAAATCCCGGTCAAACGATCAATAGCAATAGAACCCTTTGCCCTATTTTCTGCCCAGCCAGCCGGCCTCCACGTACTTTCTGAGCAGCGGGCAGGCACGGTATTTAGGATCCTTGAAGCCGTCATAGAGGGTTTCCATTATCGCCAGACAGGTGTCGAGCCCAATCAGGTCGGCCAAAGCCAACGGACCGATCGGATGGTTCATGCCGAGTTTCATTACGGTATCGATATCTTCAGCTCTGCCCACCCCCTGGTAGAGGCAGAACACGGCCTCATTGATCATCGGCAGCAGGATGCGGTTGGCGACAAAACCGGGATAATCATTGGCCTCTGCCGGGTCTTGCCCAAGTTTTACAAAGTGCCCACGTCGGATCGCAAGTATCCTGTGGTCCAACCCCGGATCACTTCGACCAGCTGCATCACCGGCACCGGATTCAAGAAGTGCAGGCCGATGAATTTTTCACGCCGCTGGGTCTGCGCGGCCATGCGTCTGATCGGAATCGAGCTGGTATTGCTGGCCAGGATCACCGTTTCTGCACAGGCCTCGTCGAGCTGCCGGAAAATATTGAACTTCAACTCTTCCATCTCGACCGCCGCTTCGACCACATAGTCGGCCTGTGCCATATCACCAATATCGGTGGTGGTCTTCAACCGGGCGAGAATCGCTTCACACTGATCCCGGGTAAGCTTCTGCTTCTCAACGCTGCGCTTGAGGTTTTTCTCGATTGCGGCCAACCCCTTTGCAGTACACTCCTCGCTGATATCGCTGATGATCACGCTGAGCCCGCTGGTGGCCGCAACCTGGGCGATACCGCCGCCCATCTGGCCTGCACCTATCACGCCAAAGGTCTTTATTTCCATATCAGTCAGTTTTTTTAGAATAGTAACTCAAGCCCATCAGGACTATCACCGGTTGACAATCAGCGCCACCGCCTCACCGCCGCCCAAACACAGCGAGGCCAGGCCGCGCCTGACATCCCGGCGCTCCATCTCGTACAGCAGTGTAGTCAGCACCCGCGCCCCACTCTCCAACGGGATGACCGAGCGCCACACTGCCGCCGTTCACGTTGACCTTATCGGGGTCGAGTTCAAGCACCCGGTTGATCGCGGTCGAAGCGCCGCTGAAGGCTTCATTTATCTCGAACAGATCGATCTCGTCGATGGAAGATCCCCTCTTTTTTCAAGACCTTGGAAATTCCATAAATCGGCGCCATCAGAATATATTTCAACTCGATCCCGTGCGAGGCCTGGGCACCGATCCGGGCCATGACAGGGCAACCAAGTTCAGTGGCCTTCTCCTCGCTCATCAGCACCAGCGCCGCACCGCCATCGCTGATGATGGAAGCGTTGCCGGCAGTGCCGACCCCGTCCGGTTTGAAAGCGGGCCGCATTTTGGAAAGCAGCTCGAAACTCGTCTCCGACGGACACTCATCGGTATCGAAAACGATCGGATCTTTGCCCTTGCGCTGAGGGATCGACAGGGGTGCTATCTCGGGCTGCAAATCTGCCGGAGGCAGAGGCCTGGACCGCCCTGCTGAATGACTGTTGGCAAAACGGTCCTGATCTTCCCGGCTGACCTGCTACTTTTCAGAGCAACTCATTTGAAATACCCATATGAAAATCGTTGACAATATCCCACAGTCCGTCCCGGATCATGTGGTCCTGAAGTGTACCCGGGCCCATGCGGTACCCGAAACGGGCTTTTTCGAGAAAATAGGGGGCCATGCTCATGTTTTCCATCCCGCCGGCCACCACCACATCGGCATCGCCGAGCTGGACGGCCTGGGCCGCCAGCATGACGCCTTCAGGGCCGAACCGCACACCTTGTTGACGGTGATGCATTCAACCTCCCAGGGCATCCCCGCCAGAACGGCGGCCTGTTTGGCCGGGTTCTGGCCGTAGCCGCAGGGGAGCACCAGCCCATAATAACTCATCACGGTCTCCTTGTTTAATCCGGCCCGCTTTACCGCCTCGGTAATCACATGCGCCCCGAGATTGGTCCCGCCCGGATGGACAAGGTCCCGCCATACTTCCCAACGGTGTTCGAACCGCACTGACAATCACCGCGTCTTTCATGCTGTCTCCACTATCTGAATTATCAAATCAGCCAAACGGCAACGAGCCGTAACCTGCTAAGATCGAATCGATCAAAAACCGACCAAGCGCTCGGTCGCATACGATTGATGTTGACGTAAGCCTTTCTGTTTGTCAATCTTTTTTAGATTTCAGAAGAAAAAATGTCACGCCTCCCGCTGCTGCCGAGGATGCAGAAAACCGTGTATTACGAAACCACCGAAGAGAACAACTCTATTGATACAACTGTCAGGATAGTGCAGAAGCCGGGGGTATTGGAAGAACATTACGCTCACCCCGGCAAGCGGGATAAATTGCCCAGGCCTCAACGACTGCAGAGCTACAGCAGAGATGAGCGTTTCTTTCTGGAGCGCCCGCTGAAAAGGCCGATGATCCAGCCCAGAAACAGCACCCCGCCTCCGGCCAGAAACCATTTCAGTGTCTGGCTTTTGGCCAGCCCCTCATTTTCCTGCTGAACCGTGCTGAGCTGCGCCTGCAGATCCACAAGCCGGGCCTGGGCCTGCTTCAGATCTTCCTTGGTCTGGACCGACGTCGGCGGTATCGTCCTGCAGCGTCATGTACTTGTCACTGATGTCGCTATGCTCAGTTAGACAGAGCTGATATTCCCGGTCGATCCGGTCCTTTTCAGCATTCGTTTCATCCAGACGCTGTTGCAGTGTTTCCGTGGCGCGGGTCAGCGCTGCCTTTTCCTGCTCGAGCTGCTCGAGTTGTGACCCAGGGGCGCTCTCGAGCCGGAGCAATCGGCCACTGTGGATCTGGCGTACGGCATTGGCGACAGCCGCGACGCGGCCTTGGGGCTGGTCGAGAAATATCAGGATCTGCGCCTGGCCGACCGCGTCTTCGAGCTCGCCTGGACCCATGCACAGGTGGTGCTGCGGCAGATCAACGCCGCGGAATCGGATGCACAGCTCTATGGCCGTCTGGCCAGTTCGGTCATCTACGCCAACAGCTCCCTGCGCGCCGATCGCAGCTTGCTGATGAAGAACCGGCGAGGGCAATCCGGCCTCTGGGGCTATGCCATTTCCGGTGATTTGCCTATCGTGCTGCTGCGTATCGCTGACCTGGCCAATATCGAACTGGTGCGCCAGCTCATTCAGGCCCATGCGTACTGGCGGCTGAAGGGATTGGCGGTGGACCTGGTCATCTGGAACGAGGACCGGGCCGGCTACCGCCAGGCTTTGCAGGACCAGATCCTGGGGCTGGTGGCGGTGGGTCTCGAAACACAGTTGATGGAGCGCCCCGGCGGCATCTTCATCCGCTCGGCGGACCAGATATCGGAAGAGGATCGCACACTGTTTCAGACTGTTGCGCGCGTCGTCCTCAGCGATAGCCGCGGAACCCTGGCCGAACAGATCAATCACCCCGTACCGCTGCAGGTGCGGGTGCCGCGTCTGAAGCCTGTTCGTCCCAGGCAGGATGAGGCGCCGGCGACCCCCGCGCCACTGCCGCGCGACCTGATCCTCGCCAACGGCATCGGTGGCTTCACCCCGGACGGGCGCGAGTACGTGATCACCACCACGCCCACACAGGCAACGCCAGCGCCATGGGTAAACGTACTGGCCAATGCCAATTTTGGCAGTGTCATCGCTGAGAGTGGACAGGCCTATACCTGGGGCGAAAAACGCCCACGAATTCCGGCTGACACCCTGGCACAATGACCCGGTATCCGACGGCGGCGGTGAGGCTTTCTACCTGCGCGACGAAGAAAGTGGCCAGTTCTGGTCGCCCACGCCGTTGCCCAGGGGCGGCACCACGCCCTACGTGAGCCGGCATGGCTTTGGCTACAGCGTGTTCGAGCATACCGAAGCAGGCATCAGCTCCGAGCTCTGGGTCTATGTGGCCATAGATGCGGCGGTCAAGTTTTCCAGGCTGAAAGTGCGCAACACCTCCGGCCGGCCGCGGCGGCTTTCAGCCACCGGCTACGTGGAATGGGTGCTGGGTGACCTGCGGCCGGCATCAGCCATGCATGTGGCCACCGAACTGGATCCTCATAGCGGCGCGCTCTATGCACGTAACCCGTACAACACGGATTTTTCCGATCGACTTGCCTTTTTCGATGTCGACGACGCCAGGCGGACCTTCACCTGCGATCGCACGGAATTCATCGGCCGCAACGGCGGCCTGGGGGCTCCGGCAGCGATGCGGCGCACCCATCTATCCGGGCGCCTGGGCTGCGGTCTGGACCCCTGCGCCGCGATTCAGGTAGCCTTTGAGCTGGCTCCGGGAGAGGAGCGCGAGATCACTTTTCGCCTGGGCCTGGGAGGAACGACTGATGGTGATGATGCGCACCCCGGTGCCCATCAGCTCGCGCACCGTTTTCGTGGCGCGGATACCGCGTTGCGAACCCTGGAAGCGGTCTGGCAGTACTGGAACCATACCCTCGGCGCGGTGCAGGTGGAGACACCGGACCAATCGCTCAATGTGCTCACCAACGGCTGGCTGCTCTACCAGACCCTGGCCTGCCGGATGTGGGCACGCAGCGGCTTCTACCAGTCGGGTGGCGCCTTTGGTTTTCGCGACCAGTTGCAGGACGCCATGGCGCTGGTGCACTCTGAGCCCGGGCTTCTTCGCAGCCAACTGCTGCTGTGCGCGGGCCGTCAGTTCCCGGAAGGGGATGTGCAACACTGGTGGCACCCACCCTCTGGCCGGGGAGTGCGCACCCATTGCTCCGATGATTATTTGTGGCTGGTCCTGGCGACCTGTCGTTACGTGCTGTGCAGCGGAGACACAGGCGTGTTGGATGAATCCGTTGCGTTCCTGGAGGGCCGCCCGCTCAGCCCGGAGGATGATTCCTATTATGATCTGCCTGGCCAATCCGGCGAGGTCGCGAACCTCTACGAACACTGTGTTCGAGCTATCCGGCGTGGACTGGGTTTCGGCGCCCACGGCCTGCCGTTGATCGGCTCCGGTGACTGGAACGATGGCATGGACCGGGTGGGCATCAAGGGTAAGGGTGAGAGCGTCTGGCTCGGTTTCTTCCTGCATGAAATACTGCGCCAGTTCGGTCCACTCGCACGCCGGCACGACGATGCCGGGTTCGCCGAATTCTGTATGGAAGAGGGCGAGCGCCTGGCCGCGAGCCTCGACCAACACGGCTGGGACGGCGCCTGGTACCGGCGCGCCTGGTTCGACGATGGTACGCCACTCGGGTCAGCAGCCAGCAGCGAGTGTCAGATCGATTCGATTTCCCAGAGCTGGTCGGTGCTGTCCGGGGCGGGTGACCTCGAGCGCGCGCGCACGGCGATGCAGTCGATGTACGAGCGGTTGGTACGAACCGATGACGCTCTCATCCAGTTGCTCGATCCCCCGTTCGATAAATCCGATCTGGATCCCGGCTATATCAAGGGTTATGTGCCGGGCGTGCGGGAGAACGGCGGTCAATATACCCATGGCGCGATCTGGGCGGCCATGGCGTTCGCGGCCTTGGGGGACAACAAGCGCGCCTGGGAACTCACCACCATGATCAACCCGGCCAACCACGGGAATTCCCCGGATTCCATTGCCACCTACAAGGTAGAGCCCTACGTCATGGCGGCTGACGTCTACGCGGTGGCACCCCACACCGGTCGCGGCGGCTGGACCTGGTATACCGGCTCAGCCGGCTGGATGTACCGGCTCCTTGTGGAATCCCTGCTGGGCCTGCGGCTGGAGGTGGACCGGCTGCACGTCACGCCCTGTCTGCCCACCCACTGGGATGGCCTGAAAATCCACTACCGCTTCCACGAGACGGTGTACCACATCGCCGTCTCGCAAACGCAGGTTGGTGATATTGGCAAGGGTGGAATGTTTAGTGTGGCGGTTGATGGCATCGAGCTGGATAGCCAGGCTATTCCTCTAGTCGACGATCGCCGCGAGCACACAGTGTTGGTGCGAGTGTCTGTGGTATGAAGCCGGGCTACAATTTCAATGGAAAGGCGAAAGCCTATTCGGCGTCTTAACAGCCGCTAAGTCACGAGTATCAATTCCCACATTTCTAATGGATTGCAATTTATATTGGAATCCTAACGGCATCAGCTCCCGAATTGGATTCAGGCGTCCTTGACAATAAATGGGACGTGCCCGCCGGCCTGCTTCTTGTCCCGCTTCAAGGCTCTCTTCTCCTTGGGTGTGAGGGTGGACGGCTTTTTTGATTCCTTGTTGCTACGCTGGTTTTTCGACATGGTGGTGACTCCCGGCCCGAACTGGGCGTGCATGGCGACGGCGGGAGTTGCCCAATACTGCCTTGGCCCTGCTCCCACCCCTGGCCTCGATGCACAGTCACTATAGGCCCTTTAGGACATGAAATCCGTTTTATCTGCCGTCCGGTTTTTGCGGCGGTATTTACATACTGCAGTCTCCGGTCCATTGGAAAGCCAGTCACTGGAGGGCCAGTCATGGGAATGGTCAGGAAAAGCATCTCAGTCACGGAGCAGCAAGACAGTTGGATCAAGGCCCAGATTCAAACCGGGCATTTCGGTAATGAGAGCGAGGTTATCCGCGAGTTAATCCGCGAGCGGTAACTGCGAGAGAACGAAACACGCGGCGAAATAAAGGCAATCTGCGCTGCGCTGAATTAAGGAAATCAAAGCCGATTCAGTGATCGCAGCGTTGATGAAATTTGGGATGACGCCTGGCGAAGCCACGAATCACCACCTGGGCAGGTATCGGCCTTCCAAAGCCTCCGGTGATGACCCGATGGGCATAGCTCTCTTAGGCGCTGTGCATTTTGGTATTGGTCAGTCTGATCGCTATTGCGTTCAGCTTAAGCAGCGGTTTTCAGCGCTGGCCCGTTTTTTGGAGTGTCTGCCGAGTTGGCCCTGGCGACCATCGATTCGGTGTTGTGTACCCTGCGCAAACTGACGGACCAGCCGGGGACGGAGGGGCTATTTGCTGACCAAAGGATTGATTTTGAGACAGGTAGCCGCCTGCTGCGCGAGGACTCCGAGCGCTTGCTGGGCGCAGCCCCCGACAGCGCGAACGGCCATAGCATGGTCACCATGCCGGCGGAAGCGGCAGACGACTACGAGTTGGTGCAGGAGCTGCTGCGCAGCGGCATGAGCTGCGAACGGATGGCGGCGTTCAACCTTGCGCAAGCCAGGTAACGGGAGAGGAAAATCCTTACCCCCACGCCGTGATTTCGTCATTCGGGTAACTGTTGCATCCCCTCAGCCCTTCCCCTAGAATCGCGGGTCTTCAAGGGGGCTGATCAGCAGAGCCCCTGTCTGATCATGGCTGGCGTAGCTCAGTAGGTAGAGCAGCTGATTTGTAATCAGCCGGTCGGGGGTTCGATTCCTCTCGCCAGCTCCAATTAAATCAATAAGTTACGACTGACCACATTTGATTTCTTCATAATCAGCCGGTCACGCGGTACAATTTCGGTACACTTCCAATCGCGGAGGGTACCGTGGCAACGATCACCAAGACCCCATCCAATAGCTGGAAAGCACTTGTTCGCAAGCGCGGCTGGCCCGCTGCCATCAAGACATTTCGCACCAAGCAGGACGCCAAGGACTGGGCGCGCCGGGTGGAAGACGAAATGGTCCGCGGCGCCTATATCGATCGCGCGCCTTCCGAGAAAACCACGCTGCGAGCTGCTATGGCGCGCTATCTGGCTGAGGTCACCCCCACCAAAAGCCCCGGTACACTCAAACGGGAAACCGGTCGTTCCAAACCATTGCTAGAGAAGCTGGGCGATTATTCACTGGTTGCCTCACGCCGGACCTGGTTGCCGGCTACCGGGATGAACGGATAGAGATGGGTAAGAGCAACAACACGGTCAGGCTGGAGTTGGCCATGCTGTCTCACCTCTTCACCGTGGCATTGCAGGAGTGGCACCTGGGCCTGTTTTACAATCCGGTGGCGGCGGTACGTAAACCATCATCTGGTGCCGGTCGCAATCGGCGACTTGTGAAGGGCGAGGAGCGCAAGCTGCTCTATGCATGCGATCAGGCCACGAATCCGATGTTGGGATGGATGACCCGGTTGGCGTTACACACTGGAATGCGCGCCGGTGAAATCCAGACGCTGCAGCGCGACCAGATCGACCTGGACAGGCGCGTAATCCTGCTGACCAAGACCAAGAACGGCAGCGCCCGTTTAGTGCCACTGACGAAGGCGGCCACGGAGGTGGCGCGCGCCGCACTACAGCACAGCGTGCGGCCAATGGATACAGACCTGGTGTTCTGGGGAGAGCCAGGCAGAAACGGCCAGCGCAGTCCCTATGAGTACTACCCGGCCTGGCGGCGCGCCATCAAACGATCCGGCCTGAAGGACTTTCGTTTCCATGACCTGCGCCACGAGGCGGTCTCGCGCCTGGTCGAGGCCGGGCTCGGTGATCAGGAGGTAGCGGCAATCTCCGGCCATAAGTCCATGCAAATGTTGCGGCGCTATACACATCTTCGGTCCGAGGATTTGGTGGCCCGGCTCGATAAGCTGATGGTTTGATTTGGGTGAGAGAAAAGCTCGCCGCTGGTAGAACAGGTTTCGCATTATAAATTGTAGAGGCTTATGCAATCGTGTGTCTGGTCAGTCAGACAAAGGAGATTGCAGGCAATGGACGTTACAACACAATTCGGCGATGCAAGCCTTGAGCAGAAGATCACCTCGCGCTACGGCATTTTGCTCTCACAAACCCAGCTGGCAGAGCTGTTGGGGCGAACACCCGGCGGGCTCCGTTACAGTTTGAGCTACCCCAGTGACCAGCATACCCGCGACCTCAAGGCCAGCGGTCGCAAGATTGGCCGGCGGGTGTATTATCCCGCCGCGGAAGTGGCGCAGATCATCGAGAGTGGTGCCAGGGGTGGCTAATACCATTATCCGGGCACCCCGGCGCAACCGTTACCTCGTTCTCGACCAACGCATTATCGATGACACGCGCCTATCCTGGGCGGCCAGGGGCATGCTGGCCTACCTGCTCTCCCGGCCTGACAACTGGGAGGTACGTGTGAAGGATCTGCAGCGGCGCGGAAACCTGGGACGAGATGGCACGTACAAGCTCATCAGCGACCTTCGATCGACAGGCTATGTGGAATTCCAACAAGCCAGAGACGCGCGGGGATGTATCCGTGGTGGCTCCTACATCGTGCGTGAAATTCCCAATCCACCACATCCGGAATCTCCGGATACGGATGTGCCGGAACCGGCGGCACCGTATCCGGTTGATCCGGAAGCTTTAACTACTACTGAAGTTAATCTATTACCAAGTACAACAACTACTACCTACAATACCAAAGAGCGATATTCGAACCTGGATCAGCCGACACAAGTGATAGCGTTTCCCGACTGGATCTCGGCTGAGCAGCAAAGTGCAGCCCGCGAAAAAGTGGCGAGGTTTGAACCGATCCTGGCACAGATGTTAATCGATGAATGGGCGGGCGCTATCAATGCAGGCAAGATCAAGAAGTCACCGCTGGGGTACCTGCACGAGCTGGCAGCCAGGTTAGACAGCAATCAATTCAGCTGCCATTACGCTGACGATATTGCCAGGGCGCGCAAAGAAATGCGGATTATGAGCTAATCCAGGCCGATGACCGTGCATTGCACGGCGCCTGATTAGCTGAATGTTTCCAGTGGAACCACCGCGGATCACCCGGCGTAAGAACAGAGTGGGAGCGTGAGTTGATTGGCCAACGCTGCGAACTGTTCGATTCCGCCATCGTCACTAGCGAGCGAAGCGCGGTAGTGACGAGGGCGGCAAAGCCCCGAACGACGGCGCATCCGAGTCGAATTGCTGAGTTCACCGGCGAGTTCGCTCTAACTACACTGGCCCCACTGAACACCCGAAACGGTTCTATACGCGGCCACAGCGGTAATGTGGATGAGGAATACTGTCCTCGCCAGCCAAACTGGTAAGAAACGGTAATCAGCGTCAGCGTAGCTTTAATGGCGCATCAACCTTTGGCTGTCAGCGCCTTTTTCAATCCCCGTGCTCTCGCCCATATCGCTTCACATCAGTGCACTATCAATGGAGCTTTCGATCAGGAACCGAGCGAGCGGTATGAGCGTGGCGTCACCCCGGTCCAGCGCCTGAATGCCTTGCGAAAGTTCGATAGGTCGGAAAACCCGACCCGGTGGGCTATTTCCTCGACCGGCAAGCGGGTTGACGACAGGAACTGAATCGCTACCGATGCCCGCACGTCATCTAGCAGCCCCTGGAATGTCGCGTTTTCTTCCAACAGCCTGCGGTAGAGCGAGCGCCTGGAAAGTCCGAGCTCACGGGCGATTTCGGCGGCGACCGGCTGTTCGCGTATCTTGCCAAGCAGCATCAGCCGTATCTCCCGTTGCAACGGCGTCTGGCCATTGCCTGCGGTCAGCACGCTTTCGCAAAAATCAGTGCATAACGTGGCCAGGAAGCGGCTGGCATTCGGGCAGGGTAAGCTCAGGCAAGCGGCGTCAAAATGCCACTCCATGACGGGGGCATCAAAATGCAGGTCGCATTGAAATTTTTCACGCAGCGCATCGGCGTGGGCTGGTTCCGGGTAAGGAAAAAACATTGCTGTGCTGGGAAAGCGCTGGCCCATGATGAGATCGAGCAGCGTTGTCATGGAACTGCGCCAGAATTCTGCCGAGAAAGGCAGTATGGGGCCTAGCGTGAGCGGGTTCTGTGAGACGAAAACGGCGGTGTCTCCCCGAATTTCCCGCGTGATATTGAGCACTGGGCCGGCAAATTCGATCTGCGAATAACCGAAATGCAGGCAGTCGCTCACGGTTTCGCTACTGGCCATGCCGTAGCCGTAGAGTCCGAAATCGCTGATGGTCTGGCGGCAGCCTGCACGCAGGGCCGCATCGCTGCGGCGCGCCAGGCGCCAGGCATTGCGCATTATCGTGACTCGCTGGGTCCGGCTGGGCGGGATATCCGGTCGGTCAAACCAGGATTCGTCGATACCACTACCTTCGACCAATTCAGCGCTGCTGACACCCTCCTCAAGCTAACTCATCGCGCAGTGCGCGCAATCCCATTGTCGATCCGGATGCATTCAGGACAGGTACCGGCTGCGCCGGGGATAGCGAGTCAGATGGCACGATATAACCTCATATATGGCACGATAAGACCTTTTTAACAGAATCGAGGCAACTATGATAGGTCATCCCGATCTGTCTATCCGGCGTTCAGTTTCGCGACAGCAGCTCAGATGGCACGATATAACCTTATATATGGCACGATAGAACCTTTTTAATCAGAATCGAAGCCACTATGATAGGTCATCCCGATCTGTCCATCCGGCGCATCTGGTGACTCGTTCAATTAATGTCGATCCGAGGAGGTCCCGTGTCCACATCTGATCCCTGTTCCTGTGTAGTTGATTCCGGTCTGGCCGTGATCACCCTGCATCACGCCCCCCATAACCTGCTGGGCCCCGTATTGATGCAATCGCTGCTGGACGCGCTTGAGCAGGCGCAGGCTGCGGGAGCGCGCGCTGTGCTGCTGAAAAGTAGCCTCCGGCACTTTTCCGCCGGTGCCGACCTGTCCCTGTTCGAGGCCGCGACCGGTGGCGATGAAGGACTCGGCGTTTCGCCGGTACAGTTTCTTGCCGCGCTCGAGTCATTTCCCCTGCCGATCGTTGCCTGCGTGCACGGTGTGTGTGTCGGCGGCGGCTTCGAACTGGCGCTGGCATGCGATTTCATTATCGCCGCGCGCAGCGCCAAGTTGGGCTCGGTCGAGGTGACGCTGGGTATCAATCCGCTGATGGGTGCGGTACAGCGCCAGGTGGCGCGGTGCGGGGCCTTGCGCGCGAAGGAGCTATCCATGCTGGGGCGTCGTTATGACGCCGAGACCCTCGAGCGCTGGAACCTGATCAACCGTGTGGTCGATGATGAGCATCTCGAGGAAGCGGCGCTGGCAGTGGCGACCGAACTCGCCAACGGACCGACCCTGGCACACCAGATCACCAAGCAGCTGGCCCGGCTGGCCGAGGACCAGGGCGTCGCGGCAGCTGACCAGGAGATGGAGCGCCTGCAGCAGGCGCTGTGGAATTCCGAGGACTTGAAAATAGGCCTGGAGTCGCTGCAGAAAAACGGCCCCGGCCACGCGAAGTTCGTGGGACGCTGAGCCGTGGCTGCGCCGCTGGAGGGAATCCGGGTCGTCGATTTTTCACGCGTGCTTGCCGGACCGCTGTGCGGGCGTACCCTGCAGGACCTGGGCGCCGAGGTAATCAAGATTGAGCCGCCGGGCGTGGATGTCGCGCGCTTCGCGGCACCGGTCAATCCCAATGGGGTATCGGGGTATTACGCCCAGCAGAATGCCGGCAAGCGCAACATCTGCATCGACCTTAACAGGCCCGAGGCCAGGGAGATTGCGCTCGAGCTCTGCGACCAGGCGGACATCCTGGTAGAGAATTTCCGGCCCGGGACACTGGCCAGTTTCGGGCTCGATTACGATACCCTGGCACGCCGTAACCCCGGGCTGGTCTACGTGGCAATTTCCGGGTACGGGCAGGGTGGTCCGTGGCGCAGCCGTATGGCATACGCGCCGACTGTGCAAGCGGAAGCCGGCTTTACCCATCACTCCCTGCGCCATTTTGGCGACAATCTGCAGTCTGCCCAGACCGACGCGCTTTCACACGCCGATGTCTATGCCGGCCTGCAGGCCACGATTGCCGTACTGGCTGCCCTGAATCAGCGCCAGCACACAGGGCGCGGACAATTTATCGATGTCGCCATGGCCGCAACGATCATGTCCATCAACGAGCGTGCGCACGTCGATCTCAATGGGCTGGATCTAAACGATGAACCGGCCATCCTCGGGGCGACCGACGGATCCTTTTTTAGTCGGCCCGGGCGGTGAAAAACTGGTCACCGCAATCAGCCTGGTTGGCAGCATTACATTCCGGTTCTTTGTTACGGCGATGCGACGCCCTGACCTGGCGGTTGATCCGCGCTTCAGTACGCCAGCCGCCCGGCGGGCCAATCTCGAGGCGCTGAAAGCCGTCGTCCAGGCCTGGATCTACTCATTTTCCACGCTGGCGGCACTGGATGCACAGTTCGACGAGGGCAAAATTGCCATCGGCGAAGTGCGCCCGCTTGACGCGATCGCCGACAGCGAATGGGCCGACTACTGGGGTGCGACGCTAAGCGTCGACGACCGTAACGGCGGTGAGTTCCGTCTTCCTGGCCGGCCCTGGAAATTTTCCGAGCGCAGAATTGCCGCTGCCTGTCCGGGCCGGCGTTCCAGGGCGAGCACAACCGGCAAATCTGTACAGAACTCGGCATGGACCCTGCCCGGATCGATGCACTTCAAGCGGGTGGGGCCCTGGTGGGAAACAACGCGGCGAAAGTTATCGCCAATGTGCTCGGGGCGGGATCGCCGTAAGTTGTGTTTCAGTTCCAGGGACTTGGAAATTTACGACTTCAAAAAATGAGTTTTTCATGACGACTCAACGGCGATGAATATTCATAGATTGCAAAAAACCTTGGAGATTACGAATGAACTATAAGTCTGGAAAGTTATCCTGGCCTTTGGTTGTCAGCTTCCTAACAATGCTCGTTTTTCCTTTAGCCGTTCAGGCCGAAAAGCAGTTGCCCAACATTCTTATCATCCTGGCAGATGATATGGGGTGGGCCGACCCTGGCGTTTTTGGTAGTGAAATCGAAACACCCAATATAGACCAGTTTGCCAAGGAGGGTGTGCGGTTCACAGATTTCTATACAAATCCGATGTGTACTCCCACGCGCGTTACTTTGATGTCCGGTTTGGATCACCATGTGGCAGGCGCTGGTTCCATGACGCTCTTTACTGCTCCCAATCAGCAAGGGAAACCTGGTTATGAAGGATGGTTGTTGCCTGAGTTCAAGACCCTTGGCGATGTCATGCAGGAGGCCGGTTACGAGACTTACGTAACAGGAAAATGGGATTTGGGACGGTTTCCGGAGTTGATCCCCCGCGCTCGCGGTTTTGACCGGGATTTTGTCATGCTCGACAGTCACGGCAGTCATTACAATATGACCAACCTTTATGCTGACAATCCGAAACTTGTATTTACGGAGGATGGCAAATATCTGTCTCGCCTGCCTGATGACTACTATTCCAGTAAAACTTTCACGGACAAGATGATCTCTTTTATCGGGGATGGCCGCAAAAGCCGTAAGCCATTCTTTGCCTTTCTTTCCTATCAGGCGCCTCACGATCCCCATCATGTAGATGAGCCCTGGCGCAGTATGTACCAGGGTGTTTATGACAAAGGCTGGACGTACTTCCATAGGCAGCGATTCCAGACCCAAAAGGAAGAGGGCTTATTGCCTGATGGCGTAGAGCTTGCCGAACGCTATTGGTACTTGCCAGACTCAGAAATTCTTTCACCTGTCGTCAGGGCCACTGTTGGCAGGCACATGGAGCTGTATGCCGGGATGATGACCAACATGGATTATCATATCGGCCGACTGGTTCAGTTTCTGAAGGACATTGGTGAGTACGACAATACGATAATTGTCTTCTTTGGCGACAATGGCCCGGAAGGGAACAACACTTTTGAAGCAATCACCGCTCCCGGTCTGGCTAACAACATCTTCAGGGCGCGAAACTGGTCAGAAGAACACCACATCAATGTTCTTGGGACGCCCAATTCCTACCCCGAATATGGTGCTGGTTGGGCGCAGGTTTCCACCACCCCGTTTTATGGGCACAAATCCTACCCCTCGGAAGGTGGCATTCGTAACTCCCTGATTGTCAAAATGCCTGGTAGCGAACTGGCGGATGGCAGTATTCGAGGAGACTTCATGCACGTCAGCGACATTATGCCAACGCTCACGGAACTCACTGGACAGGAGTTCCCCAATGGTAAAGCCACGGGTAAGAGCTGGTTGGGCATTTTCAAGGACCCGGACAGTCAGGTTCGCAGCGAGGATGACTGGGTAGGCTGGGAGATCATGGGTGCTATGGCCCTGCGCAAGGGCAATTGGAAAATACTCAATAACTGGAGACCCTACGGAACCGGAGAGTGGCAACTTTACAATCTGGAAAATGACTGGGCTGAACGACATGACCTCGCCAAGACAAGGCCGGAACTCCTGAAAGAGCTCGTAGCCCTTTACGAAAATGAGTATATCCCCAACAACAATATCATTTTGCCAAACAGGGCAGTGTCGGAGAGCCTGTGGAATACGATGCCAGTGAGATTTCCCCAGTACGACAACTATCCGCCGGGAATGTATAGAAAGCAGTATATACCGCCAGCCGACATGATTGCCGAGCCCAAGGAATAATTTTAAGGACTATGACTATGAATCAGATCAAATCCAGAACTTGTCAGCTGTTGGGTTCATGCCTGGCGCTAACAACTTTCCTGTTTGCTTCGGTTGCAGCTAATGCTCTCAGCCTGCCACCCAGGTTTTTTCATAAGACATTGGTGGGAACTAATTTTGTACCTATTCTGGGGATGAATGTCGACGGCAACGTGAATCCATTGGATCCCTCATACACGATTAGCTCTGATGCAGATATCGAAGCAAATGTAGTAATGGCTGGCTATGCACGCAATTTCTCACTCTTCGGTCGATCTTCTCAGCTAGCCTATATGCAGCCTATGGGTGATATTTCTATCAGGAGTACGACTGGCGCAGCTTTCCCGATTGACTCATCGGCTAACGGCTTTGGCGACCCGTTCTTCGAGTTCAATATCAACCTCATTGGCCCGGCGCCCCAGCGTACACTGCCTGACGCGCTCAGGTACAACCCTGGTTTTTCAATGGATCTGCTACTTGACCTGAGTGTGCCTCTGGGTGAATACGACAAAGGTGAAGCAGTTAATATGGGCATGAACCGGTTCTGGGGTCGGGTCGGTTTTCCCATGATTTACCAGATAGGCGATGTTTGGGCTCCAGGGCACCGCACGTCATTTGAAGTCATCCCGGCCGTTATTTGGTATGGGGACAACGATGACTATGGCCCCACCGGGAACTTCACTCAGAGTACCGATCCGGGTTACAGCGTGGCAGCGCATCTAACACATGACCTGAGCGATGAGATCTGGGTTTCGCTCGATTACACATACATGCAATTGGGGGATTCTGAAGTGGGGCCAGTGGAGTCCGATGGAAAGTCATTCTCCAGTGTGGGAGCGACGATTGGCACGCAAATCACCCGCAACATGATATTTAGTTTGGGTTATCAAACCACGATGGATGATAACGATCCTAAAGACATCCAGATGAGCACATTCAGTGCGTCAATCACGTTTTTCTGGGGTTCGGTTCTTGAGGGCTTGCATCGAATTGGCTCTGATGGGAAGTGATTCGAGTTGCGAGTGCATTGAGTGCAATGAATTTTACTGTAAGCCTTCAAAAGAGCAGATGTTATGTCGTATCCAGTAAATTGGTTTGAACGTTTTAACGCAGCTTTTGTGCTGGCGATTACCCCCGAGATGCGCAAAGTAAGGGCCGCACAGGGTGCGCGTCCCAAGCGCCTGCCGGAAGGGAAAATCAGTATGCCTCTGGAGCGTCGCAAAATCGCCGATGTGGATGTGCGTATTGCCCTTGGAGGTAAATCCGATGGGCCAACGCTACTGATGCTTTGCCCGCTGCCCCAGAGCATTGTGGCATTCGAGCCGATCTGGCACCTGCTCGAGGATCGCTACAACCTTGTGGCGCTTGACCTGCCCGGCTTCGGGGGTAGCGCTGGGGGAGAGGAATTCATGACCTTCGAGGCGCAGGGAAAGTTCCTGAACAGCTTTGTAAATGAAATGGGGCTATCCGGGTTCCACATCATCGGCCCGGATGTTGGTATGAGCGCCGCACTGCACTATGTGACTCACTTTGACCATACCGTAGCAAGCCTGATTATCGGCGATGGCCCTGGTGTTGCGCCTTCCCTCAACGGCAGTGTGATCAACAAGCTGGTCAATTCGTCATTCTGGCGTACCGTATTTACGATCGCCGGTTCAGGCCCCTTCGTCGAGGCCGGCAATCACCTGGGCTACGTCAACTATGTGCCGCACCAGGCCGAAGTGCGTGACTACGTCGAATCCTACAAGGGCCGGATCGGACCCATTACCCAATGGTTCAAGGGGTATCCCCAGAGCCTGGAGACGGTAGACCCGTTGTTGGAAAAAATCGATCTGCCGGTACAAATTTTCTGGGGAGACCTGGACCAGTTGCTGTACGTCGAGAATGCCAAAGTGCTTGAGCGGCGCCTGCCCAGGAGTCGGCTGCGGGTGTTCGAGCAGTGCGGCCACTACTCGTACCAGGATCGGGCTGACGAATTTGCACAAATGGTTTCCACATGGGTAGACGGGGAGTATCAAACAGTATGAACAGATATTATCGGGATAACGTCGCGTGGGTCGAGGTGCAGCAGTTTCTGCCTGCCGAATACCATTGGCAGGACGGCTATGGGCCCGAGGAGGAATTTCGGCCATGGCGCAGCAGCACTTTGCACGTCGAGCGGTTTGCGAACCCTGACGCTACTCATAAGGTTATTCTGCTTCATGGTGTCGGTACGAATAGTCGCCTGCTCAACCTGGTTGCCGGGGCACCGCTGGCCCGAGCCGGATATGAAGTCGTCGCTGCCGACATGCCGTATTACGGTATGACCGACAATCGAGAGACACGGATTACCTACGAAGACTGGGTAGAGATCGGAGCGGAGCTGGTTCGATCCGAAATCGCGAAGGACGGCAAGCCGGTGGTGCTCTACGGGCTGAGCGCTGGTGGCATGCTGGCCTACGATATAGCAGCCCTGACCCGCCAGGTCAGCGGTATCATGGGTATGTGCTTTATCGACGCGGGCTCCCCCCTGTCGCGTCGTCGTATGTCCGACCGGCCGAACATGGATGAGATTTCCTTCAAGACGTTGCCGCTGTTACCGGCGGCGCTTCTTGGGCGCATACGCGTACCGATGAAGCACCTTGTTAAGATGAAAGCCCTTGTTAACGATGCGCAGGCACTGAAGCTGCTGTTGCGAGACAGGTGTTCGGCAGGCGCTAGCGTGAGCCTGGAGTTTGTCAACAGCATGATCCAGCATCGACCGGCTATCGCGTTTGAAGACTTTGACCTGTGTCCCATCATCCTGCTGCAACCCGGCGAAGATCGCTGGACACCGTTTCCCGTTACCGAGCCCTTCTGGGAGCGGGTTGCTGCACCCAAGCAGATGGTTACCCTGGACAACGCAAGCCACTATCCCATCGAACAGCCGGGGCTGGACCAGATGAGTGACGCTATGGTGAAATTTATCCGATCAATCTGACCGTTTGCAGGTTTTTTAACTGCGATGTACCGGCGGAAAACGAAACATAAGCAATGCAAAAGCTCATCTATTCCAGGCGTTGCATCGCTTTATGTGCATCAGCAACGATAACAGCTACACTTTTTTTCCCGGCAGCAGTGTTTGCCGAGGTCTCACCGGAATCGTCGAAAATACAGGGCGAAGCCATCACGAGCCGCGCAGGCGAACTGAAAACCAACACCCTGCTCGATGACAGTACGACTATCGACCTGCATAATGACAACACCATCCTTCGAGATGTGAAGGTCAAAAAAGCGGATGGCGCCGGGCAAGTATCGTTTGGGCCTATCAGTATCTGGCTCGGAGCCAACATTAGCTACGACGTCTACAACATTAACGATATTTACAACTACGGTAACGGGGGGGGCGGGGATGCCGGGCAAAAGACGCGGCACCTGGAGGGCACCTTGCGTTCCCGGCTCCAGAACTGGGGCGAGATCAAAGCGCAATACGACATCGAGGGTGGCGATTGGACGGATCTGTACGTGCGCTGGGTATCAAGGCTGACACCAAGGCCCTACACGATAACTGTCGGCAACCAGAAAGAACCCATGGGGCTGGCCTGGCTTGGGGGCAGTACGTCCGAAACCGCTCAGGAAATTGCTACCCCGGTGTCAGCCTTCGGCGACTGGCGCAGTTTTGGTGTGCGTGTTCACCGGGCATTCAACCTCGGTGCCACCGATCGTGCTTTTGGCTTCTGGAAAGGAGATGACGCGGCGGTAACCACCTCACTGGGCGTATTCACCGAGGATATAAATAACAGCAACGATACCAGCCTGGCCGTCACCGGCAGGGCGACGGCGGGGCGCAGGAAAGGCGATAGCAGCTCGCACCTGGGTTTTGCCGGCTCACTGCGGCGAGCGAGAGGTAATTATGACAAGGTGAATTTCCGTCCGGAGATCTACGAAGCAGACAAAATCACGCTGGCACGCCCGGATGCCGATACGCTCGCCATTGGAGCCCTGGAAGCCGCGCACGGCAGCGGGCCTTTGCAGTTGCAGGCAGAGGCGTACCTGGCCAATTATGCCGGCGAGGTTGATGGCTACGGCGCCGGTGGATACGTGCAGGTGGGCTGGGTTGTTGCCGGCCAGGGTCGCACCTACCAGACCGACTGGGGTGTGCTCGCGCCCATTCGGCCTGAAGGAAATGCCTGTGTAGTCGAGGTCTTCTCTCGTTTCAGCCACACCCGCGGCGATGATGATGTGAACGGATGGAATGCCTATAACTCGTTAACGCTGGGTGCCAATGTCTATTTCCGCAAGATCACGGGCAGTGTGAATGTTCTTTATAGCAGGGCCAGGGATCGAGTCGAGGGGGAAGATGACGGCTTCGGTGTAGTTGCCCGGGCCCGGTTTCTATTCTGAACGGCGTAGCAGGTTTGATAATACTAGCTGGTCCCGCAGCCCAGCCACGGACGACAGATCCCCGGTGCACTCACGGTACACTGCCAACGACCGGCTACCTGCGCCAGAATACACCAACCTGTTGATTTGACTTGATTTTGCCTGATTGTACCGAACACTAACTAATCCAATATAATCAAACACTTAAGTATTAAACCCAGTTTTGTAATCAGCCGGTCGGGGGTTCGATTCCTCTCGCCAGCTCCAATTTTCAATCAGGTGCATTCCGGTCACATAGGTTGCACTTTATTCCGAGGACATGGGTAACACTTTTGGAGCGAAGGGGTTAACACCCACTGGCTCCACCCTGTTCTCGGTCTGATCAAAGAAGCCTAGATCATAATCCATAAAACTGACAAGCCAGATCTCGTCAGCGACCTCCCTGATGCCCACATACTGGCCTGCAAACACCGTACTGAAGTTGATCTTGCGGCTGCCGATACAGATCCTGCCGCACTGGGTGACCTGGATGGTACGGTCGTGAAACGGGTACTCAGGCACCTCAGGATGGAAGTAATCCCGGGCTGAGGGTGTATACACCTCACCCGGGTACATTCCCCCGAGGGCCTGGTGGGGCCGGTCATTGTTGTAACCCTCTATGAAGTCATCAAACCGGCCTGCTGCTGCAGGAAGTTATAGCCGGGCGGCTTGGTCGCCTCCTTCTTGAGGGTCAGGTGCATGCGCTCATGGCGGCCGTTCTGCTGGGGATGGCCCGGCTTGATACGTTCGATGCCGATGCCCAGTCGCAGCCACCAGACCGACAAGCCGGCTCAGTCCGAACAGGGCATGGGGCGAGGAGAACGGCACGCCATTGTCGGTACGGATGGCAGCGGGCAAGCCAAACTCCTTGAAAACGCGCTCAAACACAGGGAAAGCACCGGCTTCCTTGGTGGATTCCAGGCCTCTCACAGGCCAGCAGGTAACGGGAACGTTGGTCGGTGATGGTCAGTGGGTAGCAGTACCTGTGGTTGCCCAGCAGAAACTGTCCCTTGTAGTCAGCGCACCACAGGGCATTCGGGGCTCGGGCAGTGCTGAGCTCCGTACCCTTGGCCTTGTGCGCGTGCGCTGGCACGACGTTTGACCAGGCCGTGTCCGATCAAGGATCGCGTGGATGGTGCTGGGGGCCGGTGGTTTGATCACCGGAAAGACCTTGATCAGTTTGTCCCGGATCTTGGGTGCGCCCCAGGTCTTGTGCTCCCGCTTGATCTGCAGAATGGCTTTTTCAACCTGGAAGGCAGTCTTGTTCGGGTGGCGATAGGGGCTTCGGGCCCGGTCCTCCAGTCCGCGAATTCCGTAATCCTTGTAGCGATTGAAGAATCTTGTAACCCGTCTTGCGGGAGATACCGAACTCCCGGCACATGACCGCCATCTTCTCGCCATCCAGCAAACGGGCCACAAATCTGAGACGCTCATCCATAGATTACACTCATTCCAAGGCATCTGAGGTACCCCTCAAATGCCAAATTGTGTAACCTATGTGCCCGGAATAAAATGTTACCTATGTGTCGGGAAACTCATCGCGGCGCCCGCCCGCTCTTCCAGGGATCCTTTCGATGACAGCTATCCGGGTACCCGACAGGGACCTGCTCCAGGACTGGCTCGACCAGGCCGGCACAGAGTACTACCTCTGCGGTCAGTGCGAAGGGTTGCACATTCGGGCGTTGCAGGATGCCAGGGGCGTCATCGACAGCCGTCTGTTCCTGGAGGAGTACGGGTTGCTGTTGACCACTGAACTGGAAATCCGGCCCGGTGCACTGCTGCAGGTGTCGGCGGACCTGGGCCAGCTCAATATGGACTACCCGACCCTGAAAATTTTTCTGGACGTGGTGGACGAGGCCCTGCCGCAACTGGTGGTGGCGGGCAGTTTCCACTCGGGCGCCGGCTTGACCCGTCAGCAGTTCAACCTGTTTATGGACACCACGGTTGAGGCGGCAGGTCGGCTGGCAGCGGCCTGTGAGCAACTGAACTACCTCTACGCAGTCGCCGGGGAGGGCGGCTCGGTGCTGCATTGAGACCAGTCCGGCAAGCCTGTGGCCGCCCTGGGAAGGGGGTTTCAGAGCAGGCCCGGCGGGGTCGCGCCGGGTCGTCGTAAGTTTATAATTTTATTGGAAGAACCGGTTGACAAGGCGCTAGGCCATCAGGACAATATGCCGCCTTTCGGAGGGGTTCCCGAGTGGCCAAAGGGATCAGACTGTAAATCTGACGCGCGAGCTTCGGTGGTTCGAATCCACCCCCCTCCACCAGCTAGTAGAAAGTGACGTTTATCAAGGTGTTGGAGTAGAGAACAGGTGTCGTGCCAGGGGTTGATTCCAGCGTGGCAAGGGATATTTAAGCAGCGGGTATAGTTCAGTGGTAGAACATCAGCCTTCCAAGCTGAATATGCGGGTTCGATTCCCGCTACCCGCTCCAGAGTTAGCAGGATAGCGCTCATATAGCTCAGTCGGTAGAGCACTTCCTTGGTAAGGAAGAGGTCACCGGTTCAAATCCGGTTATGAGCTCCATTTCCTTCTAACTGATTGGAAGTAAAGTTTTTTTGGTTCAACTGCATGGCGCCCGCCGGTGTGTATTTAGGAGACTGTCATAATGGCAAAGGAAAAGTTTGAGCGTAAGAAGCCCCACGTGAACGTGGGAACCATCGGGCACGTTGACCACGGCAAGACGACGCTGACGGCGGCGCTGACCCGTGTTTGCGCAGATACCTGGGGCGGGCAATGCGATTGCGTTTGACGGTATCGACAATGCACCGGAAGAGCGCGAGCGCGGTATTACGATTGCGACCTCGCACGTTGAGTACGACACCCCGAACCGTCATTACGCCCACGTCGACTGTCCGGGACACGCGGACTACGTGAAGAACATGATCACCGGTGCGGCGCAGATGGACGGCGCGATCCTGGTGTGCGGCGCCACTGACGGCCCCATGCCCCAGACCCGCGAGCACATCCTGCTGTCGCGCCAGGTGGGCGTACCCTACATTGTGGTATTCCTGAACAAGGCTGACCTGCTGGCGGAAGACTGTGGCGGAGCGGATTCCGAGGAATACCAGGAGATGAAGGAACTGGTTGAGATGGAGCTGCGCGAGCTGCTGGACCAGTACGAGTTCCCGGGTGACGACACGCCGATCATCTGCGGCTCTGCGCTGATGGCGCTGAACGGACAAGACGAGAACAGCCTTGGCACGACGGCGGTGAAGACCCTGCTGGAGACCCTGGATGCCTATATTCCCGAGCCGGAGCGTGCGGTTGACGGCGCGTTCCTGATGCCGGTGGAAGACGTGTTCTCGATCTCGGGTCGCGGTACGGTGGTGACCGGTCGGGTGGAGCGGGGGATTATCAAGGTGGGCGAGGAGATCGAGATCATCGGTATCCGGGCTACCCAGAAGACGACCTGTACGGGTGTTGAGATGTTCCGCAAGCTGCTGGATGAAGGCCGTGCGGGCGAGAACGTGGGTGTACTGCTGCGCGGTACCAAGCGTGAGGAAGTTGAGCGTGGCCAGGTGCTGGCGAAGCCGGGCTCGGTGAAGCCGCACACGAAGTTTGAGGCGGAGATATACGTGCTGTCGAAGGAAGAAGGTGGCCGTCATACGCCGTTCTTCAAGGGTTACCGGCCGCAGTTTTACTTCCGTACGACGGACGTAACGGGGGCGTGCGAGCTGCCTGCGGGGGTTGAGATGGTGATGCCGGGCGACAACGTGCAGATGGTAGTGACGTTGATAGCGCCGATTGCGATGGAAGACGGCCTGCGCTTTGCGATCCGCGAAGGCGGCCGCACTGTAGGCGCCGGCGTCGTCGCCAAGATCATCGAGTAAACGACCGGAAACGGCCGGGGTCAGATCGCATATTTTTTGACCAGCACTGGATCTGGTCAAAAAATATGCGATCTGACCCCATTATATACATAGGCATCGAGCCGAACCGCTTGCAAAAGCGGTTCGGCTTCGTCGTCTCAGTAGGGTATTTAGGCCAGTAGCTCAATTGGCAGAGCAGCGGTCTCCAAAACCGCAGGTTGGGGGTTCGAGTCCCTCCTGGCCTGCCATTTATGGCAGGGGACGGCGCCCGGAGTGGGTGCCCTCTTTATTATTTAAGGGATTGTGTTGATGAGTGTGGAAACAACCGCCAGCCGATTCGACTCGTTGAAGTGGGCCGTCGTCTTCATCCTGGTAGCGGTGGCGGTGGTCGGCAACAGCTATTTTGCCGGCGAGTCGTTGTTGTACCGGGTGCTGGGCATCCTGGTGCTGGCTGCTGTCGCCGGGATGGTGGCCCTGCAGACCGCCAAGGGTGCCGCTTTCTGGGCCCTGGTGAAGGGATCGCGGACGGAAATTCGCAAGGTGGTCTGGCCTACCCGGCAGGAAACCGTGCAGACCACCATGATAGTGGTGGGATTTGTATTGCTGGTGGCGGTGATCCTCTGGGGGCTTGACTCCCTGCTGGGTTGGCTGGTTTCACTGGCAATTGCCTAACAGACGAAATAAGGGTTAAACGATGGCAATGCGTTGGTACGTCGTACACGCCTATTCAGGTTTTGAGAAAAAGGTGGTGGCCTCCCTCAAGGAGCGTATCGAACGGCATGGAATGCAGGACCGTTTCGGTGAGATTCTGGTTCCTACCGAGGAAGTGGTGGAAATGCGTGGCGGCCAGAAGCGCCGCAGCGAGCGCAAGTTTTTCCCGGGGTATGTGCTGGTACAGATGGAACTGGGTGACGAAACCTGGCACCTGGTGAAGGAGACCCCGCGCGTGCTGGGTTTCATCGGCGGCAAGGCGGATGCGCCGGCGCCCATTACCGAGGCGGAAGCCGCGGCCATCCTGCAGCGGGTCGAGGAGGGCGTCGAGGCGCCCAGGCCCAAGACGCTGTTCGAGCCGGGCGAGATGGTGCGGGTTATCGATGGGCCCTTCAACGACTTCAATGGCGTTGTGGAGAATGTCAATTACGAGAAGAACCGCCTCAATGTGGCGGTACTGATTTTTGGTCGTTCGACTCCGGTCGAACTGGAGTTCAGTCAGGTGGAAAAGGCCTGACGAAGGCGGGGTCAGAGCCCTTTTTTTGCGCAACAGCGCGAAACGGGGATCTGATCCCTCAAGCAACGGACGGCCTTGCGGTCGTCACAATGGGGAGCCCGCGTAGTCACCTACAACGGCGTTTGCACCCGGGAGAGAAACAATGGCTAAGAAAGTCCAGGCTTATATCAAGCTGCAGGTAAAAGCCGGCCAGGCGAACCCCAGTCCCCCGGTGGGACCGGCGTTGGGCCAGCACGGCGTCAACATCATGGAATTCTGCAAGGCGTTCAACGCCGAGACCCAGGGCATGGAGCCTGGTCTGCCGATACCCGTGGTAATCACGGTTTACAGCGACCGTTCATTCACCTTCATCAAGAAGACCCCTCCGGCGGCCGTCCTGTTGCGCAAGATTGCGAAGATCCAGTCGGGTTCACCGACCCCGAACACGCGCAAGGTCGCGAAGGTCACCCGCGCCCAGCTGGAAGAAGTCGCCACCCAGAAGTGGCCGGACCTTACAGCTTCAGACATGAATGCCGCTGTGCGCACCATCGCGGGCAGCGCCCGTTCCGCAGGTATCGATGTAGAGGGGGTGATCTGATGGCCAAGTTATCCAAGCGCGTACGCGCATTCCGGGAAAAGGTCGACTCCACCAAGGCCTATCCCCTGGCAGAAGCCGTGAGCCTGCTGAAGCAATTCTCCACCGTGAAGTTCAATGAAACGGTTGAAGTCGCGGTCAATCTCGGCGTCGATGCACGCAAATCAGACCAGGGCGTGCGCGGTGCGACAACCCTGCCGTTCGGTACCGGCAGCGAAGTCCGTGTAGCGGTTTTCACCCAGGGTGAGGCGGCGGAAAAAGCCCGGGCAGCCGGTGCTGACCTGGTGGGCATGGAGGACCTGGCGGAGCAGATCAAGGGCGGCATGATGGATTTTGACGTGGTCATCGCCTCCCCGGACGCGATGCGGGTCGTCGGCCAGCTGGGCCAGGTGTTGGGCCCCCGCGGCCTGATGCCCAACCCCAAGACCGGCACGGTGACCCCCGATGTGGAAACAGCGGTCAGGAACGCCAAGGCTGGCCAGATGCGCTTTCGCACTGACAAGAACGGCATCATCCACGGTGGTATCGGCAAGATCAGTTTCGAGCTGGACGCCATTAAAGGCAACCTCGAGGCTGTGTTGGCGGACCTGAAAAAGGGCAAGCCCGCCGCCGCCAAGGGTGTTTACCTGAGGAAAATCACCCTCAGCACTACCATGGGCCCCGGCGTCACCATTGACCAGGGCTCGTTGGAAAGTTGATCGAGTCGCCCCCACAAGGGGCGATTCCTCAAGACTCTCCATGGAGGGAGAGTGTTGTAGGCCGAACAGGGCTAGCAGGCCCGGTCCGGTCCACTTTGAGGTCTTTGGAGAAGGCTCGGGTTTTGACCCTATTTAGCTTTGAACTGAAGACCATCAAAGACCGTAGGCGACAGCAGCGACTGGGTTTGTCGGTGCTGGCTTAATCGCGACGAGCCCCCCGGGGCGAATCAAAGCCTACGCAGATGGTGGATTTGTTCACCACGCAAGCGGTGCCGGCATAGTTTTACCGGTACTCAACTTAGCAATCCAGGAGTAATTCCAGTGGCAATTGGACTCGAAGACAAGAAAGCGATCGTAGCTGAGGTTAACGAGACTGCCACCAGTGCCCTGTCCCTGGTTATCGCCGATGCACGTGGCGTAACCGTGACCGGGATGACAGCCCTGCGTAAAAACGCCCGCGAAAACCGTGTGACCCTGCGTGTAGTGCGCAACACACTGGCCAGGCGGGCATTGGTGGGAACCGACTTCGAGTGCGTGAATGACTCGCTGGTCGGTCCCTCCCTGTTCGGATTTTCGATGGAAGATCCGGGCGCAGCGGCTCGACTCTTTAAGGAATTCGCCAAGGAGAATAAAAACTTCGAGGTGAAGGCACTGGCGGTAAGCGGCCAGATACTGGGTGCAGATCAATTGGATGTTTTGGCTAAGTTGCCCACGCGTGACCAGGCACTCTCGATATTGATGAGTGTCATGAAGGCGCCGGTGACGAAGCTGGTTCAGACGATGAACGAAGTACCTGGAAAACTGGTTCGCACGCTCGCAGCAGTACGCGATCAGAAGGAAGCGGCGGCGTAAGTCACCGCAGTGGATATTCAATCAGCTAAATAGGAGATAAGAGTCATGGCTCTGTCTAAAGACGATATATTGAATGCAATTGCTGAAATGAGCGTGATGGACATCGTTGCCCTCATCAGCGCAATGGAAGAGAAGTTTGGTGTAACTGCTGCCGCAGCTGTCGCTGTTGCCGCTGCACCTGCTGGCGGCGGCGATGCCGGCGCAGCTGCAGAAGAGCAGACCGAGTTCGACGTTATCCTGAGCAACTCAGGCGACAAGAAAGTTAACGTCATCAAGGTTGTGCGTGCGGTAACCGGCCTGGGCCTGAAAGAAGCCAAGGGCCTGGTCGATGGCGCTCCTTCCCCCATCAAGGAAGGCGCTTCCAAGGCCGAAGCAGAAGACATCAAGAAGCAGTTGGAAGAGGCCGGCGCTACTGTCGAACTCAAGTAAGTTGAAATACTGCCCGGCGGAAGCCGGGCAGGGACAAGGCTGGTGGGCTTTTGCCCGCCGGCCTTTTCCCGCTTCAAGGAAACAGAAATTTCAGGGCTGGTGCGGCTCGTTATCGCTACCGCCTGTTTTTAGTCCCGACAAGGGACTAGTGAATCGCCTTCGAGGCGATTGCAAGCTAACCACGCTGGGGAGTACTGATGGCATACTCGTACACTGAGAAAAAACGTATTCGCAAGGATTTCGGTACTCTGCCGAAGGTAATGGATGTGCCATACCTGCTTGCGATCCAATTGGATTCCTACCGGAAGTTTACCCAGCAGGGGGTTCCCCTCGATCAACGTGGCGACTTCGGCTTGCACGCCGCATTCAAGTCGGTGTTCCCCATCGTAAGCTACAGCGGCAATGCTGCGCTGGAGTATGTGGATTACCACCTGGGTACCCCGGTTTTTGATGTCAACGAATGCCAGTTGCGAGGCGTTACCTACTCCTGCTCCCTGCGCGTCAAGGTCCGCCTCATCATTTATGACAAGGACTCCGCCAACAAGACCATCAAGGACATCAAGGAACAGGAAGTCTACATGGGGGAAATCCCCCTGATGACCGAAAACGGGACCTTCGTGGTAAATGGCACCGAACGGGTTATCGTGTCCCAGCTGCACCGTTCCCCCGGTGTCTTTTTTGACCATGACAAAGGCAAGACCCACTCTTCCGGCAAGCTGCTGTATTCAGCCCGCGTGATTCCCTATCGCGGCTCCTGGCTGGACTTTGAGTTTGACCCGAAAGACCTGGTATACGTGCGTATCGATCGTCGCCGCAAGTTGCCGGCGACCATTCTCCTGCGTGCGCTGGGCTACGAGGCGGAAGAAATCCTCGACATGTTCTACGAGGTCAACACCTTCAAGGTGGACAAGAAGGGCGTCTACACCATGACGCTGATCCCGGAGCGCCTGCGTGGTGATATTGCCGCTTTTGATATCAAGGCGGGCAAGAAGGTCGTGGTGGAAGAGGGTCGCCGTATTACTGCCCGCCACATTCGCGAGTTGGAAGAAGCCAGGATTACCCAACTGGAGATTCCTTCCAGTTACATTCATGGGCGTTCACTGGCGAAGAATATCGTCGACAAAAAGACCGGTGAAGTGCTGGTGGAGTGCAACTCCGAAGTGACGGCCGACATCATGGCGAAGCTGGCCGAGGCCGGCGTTGATGTCATCGAGACGCTGTACACTAATGAGCTCGACTGTGGCCCGTTCATTTCCGACACGCTGCGCCAGGATTCCACTCGCAACGAGCTTGAGGCGTTGGTGGAGATCTATCGCATGATGCGTCCCGGCGAGCCGCCTACCAAGGAATCTGCCGAAAACCTGTTCCAGAACCTGTTTTTCTCCGCCGACCGTTATGATCTGTCCGCGGTTGGCCGGATGAAGTTCAACCGTCGCCTGGGCCGCGAAGAAGTCGAGGGCAGCGGCGTGCTGGACCGGGAGGACATTGTCGATGTCCTGCGTACCCTGGTGGCTATCCGCAACGGGCGCGGCATCGTCGATGATATCGATCACCTGGGTAACCGACGCGTACGTTCTGTGGGCGAAATGGCCGAGAACCAGTTCCGGGTCGGGTTGGTACGGGTTGAGCGGGCGGTGAAGGAGCGCCTGTCCATGGCTGAAAGCGAAGGGCTGATGCCGCAGGATCTCATCAATGCCAAGCCTGTTTCAGCGGCGGTGAAGGAGTTCTTCGGTTCCAGCCAGTTGTCACAGTTCATGGACCAGAATAATCCGCTGTCGGAAGTGACCCACAAGCGCCGCGTTTCAGCGCTCGGGCCGGGCGGCCTCACCCGCGAGCGCGCCGGCTTCGAAGTTCGCGACGTTCACCCGACCCACTATGGCCGGGTATGTCCTATCGAAACGCCTGAAGGTCCGAACATCGGCCTGATCAACTCTCTGGCGACCTATGCCCGCACCAACGAGTATGGCTTCCTCGAGAGCCCCTACCGCAAAGTCATCAACGGCCGGGTCACCGACGAGATCGAGTTCCTGTCAGCCATCAACGAGGCGGAACATGTCATCGCCCAGGCGTCTGCGACCCTGGACAAGAACATGAAGTTCGTCGATGACCTGATCGCCGTGCGCCACATGAACGAATTTACGGTCATGCCGCCCGAGCGCGTGGATTACATGGACGTGTCGCCCAAGCAGGTGGTATCGGTGGCTGCGGCCCTGATCCCCTTCCTTGAGCACGATGACGCCAACCGCGCACTCATGGGCTCGAACATGCAGCGCCAGGCCGTACCCACCCTGATCAGCGACAAGCCGCTGGTGGGCACGGGCATGGAGCGTTTTGTTGCCGCCGACTCCGGGGTGTGTGTCGTCGCCAAGCGTTCCGGTGTGGTCGACTCGGTTGACGCCAGTCGCATAGTAGTGCGCGTCAGTGTCCAGGACGCGGGGGTCGATGAGGCCCCCGTGGATATCTACAACCTGACCAAGTACACGCGCTCTAACCAGAACACCTGTATCAACCAGCGCCCGATTGTGCGCAAGGGAGATGTGATAGAGCGCGGTGACATCCTTGCCGACGGCCCGTCCATCGACATGGGTGAGCTGGCCCTCGGCCAGAATATGCGTATCGCGTTCATGCCCTGGAACGGCTACAACTTCGAGGACTCCATCCTGGTTTCCGAGCGGGTGGTCAAGGAGGATAGGTTTACCACGATCCATATCCAGGAACTCACCTGTATAGCGCGTGACACCAAGCTTGGTTCCGAAGAGATCACCGCGGATATTCCCAATGTCGGCGAGAGTGCACTGGCCAAGCTTGACGAGTCGGGCATTGTCTATATCGGCGCCGAGGTTGACGCCGGCGACATCCTGGTAGGCAAGGTCACCCCCAAGGGTGAAACCCAGCTGACCCCTGAAGAGAAACTGCTGCGCGCCATCTTCGGCGAGAAAGCATCCGATGTGAAAGACACTTCCCTGCGTGTGCCCTCGAGCACCAAGGGCACCGTCATAGACGTCCAGGTATTCACCCGCGATGGCCTGGAGAAAGATGCCCGCGCGCTGCAGATCGAGAAATACCAGCTGGATGACTATCGCAAGGATCTGAAGGAGGAATACCGGATCTTCGAGGAAGCAACCTACGCCCGCCTGGAGAACCTGTTGCTGGGCAAGAAGACCGTGAGTGGCGCTGGCCTGGCCAAGGGCACGGAGTTGACGGCGGCAGTGCTGGAACACCTGGACCGTGACCAGTGGTTCAAGCTCAAGCTGGCCGAACCCGAGCTCAACGAGGCCATCGCCTCGGCCCAGCGCCAGATGGACGAGCAGAACAAGTTGCTGGAGGATCGCTTCGAGGACAAGAAACGCAAGCTGCAAAGCGGCGATGACCTGGCCCCGGGCGTGCTGAAGATCGTCAAGGTTTATCTGGCGATCAAGCGGCGCATCCAGCCCGGAGACAAGATGGCGGGCCGGCACGGCAACAAGGGCGTTATCTCAGTCATCATGCCGGTTGAGGATATGCCCTACGATGAGAACGGGGAGCCCGTGGACATCGTGCTCAACCCGCTGGGTGTACCTTCGCGCATGAACGTGGGGCAAATTCTCGAGACCCACCTGGGGATGGCGTCAAAAGGACTGGGCGACAAAATCAACGCCATGATTGCGGAGCAGCGCAAGGTTGCGGAGATCCGCAAGTTCCTCGAGACGATCTACAACAACGGCGCCGGCCGCACCGAGAACCTGAAAGCACTGAGCGACCCTGAAATCATGGAGCTGGCGGCCAACCTGGTCGGCGGTGTGCCGATGGCTACGCCGGTGTTTGACGGTGCTGCCGAGGAGTCCATCAAGGAGCTGCTGAGGCTGGCCGACCTGCCGGAAAGCGGCCAGTTCACCCTGTACGATGGCCGTACCGGCGAGGCATTCGATCGCCCGGTTACCGTCGGCTATATGTACATGCTGAAGCTGAACCACCTGGTGGACGACAAGATGCACGCGCGTTCGACGGGTTCCTACAGCCTGGTAACCCAGCAGCCTCTGGGCGGCAAGGCCCAGTTTGGTGGCCAGCGTTTCGGCGAGATGGAGGTGTGGGCGCTGGAAGCATACGGTGCCGCCTATACCTTGCAGGAGATGCTGACGGTCAAGTCGGATGACGTGGCCGGACGCACCAAGATGTACAAGAACATTGTCGATGGTGATCATCGAATGGAGCCGGGTATGCCCGAGTCCTTTAATGTGTTGGTTAAGGAGATACGTTCCCTCGGGATCGATATCGAGCTCGAGAGCGAGTAACAAACGTAACATTGGACTCAGTGGTGAAAGCGGCGCGTTGCGCCGCTCGCCCCAGTAGCATTAACCTCGTGGAGGATACGCCTTGAAAGACTTATTGAATTTATTGAAGTCCCAGGGACACACAGAAGAGTTTGACGCCATTCGCATCGGCCTGGCCTCGCCGGAGATGATCCGCTCCTGGTCATTCGGCGAAGTGAAGAAGCCGGAAACCATCAACTATCGCACCTTCAAGCCCGAGCGGGACGGCCTGTTCTGCGCCAAGATCTTCGGGCCGGTAAAGGATTACGAATGTCTTTGCGGCAAGTACAAGCGGCTCAAGCATCGCGGCGTCATTTGTGAAAAATGCGGCGTCGAAGTGGCCCTGGCAAAGGTGCGTCGGGAGCGCATGGGCCATATCGAGCTGGCCAGCCCGGTTGCGCATATCTGGTTCCTCAAGTCACTGCCCTCGCGCATCGGCCTGTTGTTGGACATGACTCTGCGGGACATCGAGCGGGTACTGTATTTCGAATCCTATGTGGTGACTGATCCCGGCATGACCACGCTGGAGCAGGGACAGTTGCTGTCCGATGAGCAGTACTACGAAGCGATGGAAGAGTTTGGCGACGAGTTCTCCGCCAAGATGGGTGCCGAAGCCATCCAGGACCTGATGGTGCAGTTGAATCTCGAGCAGGAAATCGCCAGCCTGCGCGAAGAGATTCCCGCGACCAACTCGGAGACCAAGATAAAGAAACTGTCCAAGCGCCTCAAGCTGATGGAGGCATTCGCCAGCTCCGGTAACAAGCCCGAGTGGATGGTGCTGAGGGTGCTGCCCGTGTTGCCGCCGGACCTGCGGCCGCTGGTGCCGCTGGATGGCGGTCGTTTCGCCACCTCCGACCTGAATGACCTGTATCGCCGGGTGATCAACCGCAACAACCGCCTCAAGCGCCTGCTCGACCTGAATGCGCCGGACATCATCGTGCGCAACGAAAAGCGCATGCTGCAGGAATCCGTCGATGCGCTGCTGGACAACGGTCGCCGCGGCCGGGCCATCACCGGCTCCAACAAGCGCCCGTTGAAGTCGCTGGCCGATATGATCAAGGGCAAACAGGGCCGCTTCCGCCAGAACCTGCTGGGCAAGCGCGTGGACTATTCGGGTCGCTCCGTGATCGTGGTTGGCCCCACCCTGCGCCTGCACCAGTGCGGGCTTCCCAAGAAGATGGCGCTGGAGCTGTTCAAGCCGTTCATCTTCGGCAAGCTTGAGGCGCGCGGCCTGGCTACCACTATCAAGGCTGCCAAGAAGATGGTTGAGCGCGAGCCGCCGGAAGTGTGGGATATCCTCGCCGAGGTTATCCGTGAGCACCCGGTACTGCTCAACCGCGCACCGACACTGCACCGCCTGGGTATCCAGGCGTTCGAGCCGGTGCTGATTGAGGGCAAGGCGATCCAGCTGCACCCGCTGGTGTGCGCAGCCTACAATGCTGACTTCGACGGCGACCAGATGGCGGTCCACGTTCCCCTGACCATCGAGGCGCAGCTGGAAGCCCGGGCCCTCATGATGTCCACCAACAACATCCTTTCACCCGCCAACGGCGAGCCGATCATCGTGCCTTCCCAGGATGTGGTGCTGGGCCTGTACTACATGACCCGCGAGCGGGTTAACGCCAAGGGTGAAGGCAGGTGTTTTGCCAATGTCGCCGAGGTACACCGCTCCTATTTCGGCGGCCATGTGCACCTGCAGGCACGGGTAAAAGTGCGTATCAACGAAGTGATCAACACGGACGAGGGCGATAGCATCGAAAGCACCTTTGTTGCCGATACCACCGTGGGGCGGGCCCTGCTGTGGGAGATCGTGCCAAAGGGGATCGCTTTTGAGATGGTCAACCAGCCCATGGCCAAGAAGGCCATCTCCCGTATCATCAACCGCTGCTACCGTGCGGTGGGATTGAAGGCGACGGTTATTTTTGCCGACAAGCTGATGTACACCGGTTACGAGTACTCCACCCGTTCCGGCTCGTCCATTGGTGTGAATGACTTTGAGATTCCGGCCGCCAAGGCGGAGTTGATTGCCCGGGCTGATGCCGAGGTGAAGGAGATCGAGCACCAGTATGCTGCCGGCCTGGTGACCCAGGGCGAGAAGTACAACAAGGTTATCGACATCTGGTCCCGCGCCAATGACCTGGTTTCCAAGTCCATGATGCAGGGCCTGTCGAAGGAAACGGTGATCAACCGCGACGGCAAGGAAGAGCAGCAGGCCTCCTTCAACTCGGTTTACATCTATGCCGACTCGGGCGCGCGGGGCTCACCGGCCCAGATCCGCCAGCTGGCGGGCATGCGTGGCCTGATGGCCAAGCCGGACGGTTCCATCATCGAGACGCCCATAACGGCAAACTTCCGTGAGGGGCTCAACGTACTGCAGTACTTCATTTCCACCCACGGCGCACGTAAGGGCTTGGCGGATACGGCGCTGAAAACCGCCAACTCGGGCTACCTGACCCGCCGCCTGGTGGATGTTGCCCAGGATCTCGTGGTCACCGAGGTGGACTGCGGCACCGATCAGGGCCTGCTGATGACACCGGTTATCGAAGGTGGCGACATTATCGAATCCCTGGGCGATCGCGTCCTGGGCCGGATTGTTGCCAGGGATGTCATGCGTCCCGGCAGCGCCGAGGAAATTGCCATCGTCGCCGGCACCATGCTGGATGAGCTGTGGATCAAGCGGCTGGAGGAAATGGGCATCGATGAGATCCAGGTGCGTTCGCCCATCACCTGCGAAACCCGTCACGGCATCTGCAGCACCTGCTATGGTCGCGACCTGGCCCGAGGTCACCGGGTGAATATGGGTGAGGCGATCGGCGTGGTGGCAGCCCAGTCCATCGGCGAGCCCGGCACCCAGCTGACCATGCGTACCTTCCACATCGGTGGTGCGGCGTCGCGGGCCACGGCCCAGGACAATATCCAGGTGATGAACGACGGTACCGTGCGCCTGCACAATCTGAAGTTTGTAGAACGCAAGAAAGACGGCTTCCTGGTGGCGGTGTCTCGCTCCGGCGAGTTGTCGCTGCTCGACACCCTGGGCCGGGAGCGCGAGCGCTACAAGGTTCCCTACGGCGCCGTGATCAAGGTGAAGGACCACTCCAAGGTCTCGGCGGGGGACGTGGTGGCCAATTGGGATCCCCACACTCACCCCATCGTCACCGAGGTGGCGGGTACGGTGAAATTCAGCGGTATGGAAGAGGGCATTACCATTCGGCGCCAGACCGACGAGTTGACCGGCCTGTCCAGCATCTCGGTAATGGATGCGGGCGAGCGCCCGGCGGCCGGGAAAGACATGCGGCCCGCGGTGGGCCTGGTTGACGGCAAGGGCAAGCAGTTGTGCCTCGCCGGTACCACGGTGCCTGCCCATTACTTCCTGCCGGCGTCTGCACTGGTGAGCCTCGAGAACGGCGCCCAGGTGGAAGCGGGCGACGTAATCGCGCGTATCCCGCAGGAAGGATCCAAGACCCGCGACATCACCGGTGGTCTGCCGCGCGTGGCCGACCTGTTCGAAGCCCGCAAGCCGAAGGAGCCGGCCATTCTGGCGGAGATCTCCGGTACCGTGAGCTTTGGCAAGGAAACCAAGGGCAAGCGTCGCCTGGTGATAACCCCGACCGACAGCACCACGATGGCAGACGGTTCCGACCACTTCGAGGCCCTGATCGCCAAGTGGCGCAGCATGTCTGTGTTCGAGGGCGAATTTGTGGAGAAGGGGGAAGTGGTTTCCGAGGGGCCGCCCAGCCCGCACGATATTCTTCGCCTCAAGGGTATCGAGGAGCTGGCCAAGTATATCGTCAATGAGATCCAGGAGGTTTACCGCCTGCAGGGCGTGAAGATCAACGACAAGCACATCGAGGTGATTGTTCGCCAGATGTTGCGCAAGGTGGTCATCACCTCCTCCGGTGATTCCAACCTGATCAAGGGCGAGCAGGTCGAATACACCACCTTCCTCGAGGAGAATGAGCGCCTGCTGGCCGAGGGCCTGGTGCCGGCGACTGCCGAGCGCGAGCTGTTGGGCATTACCAAGGCCTCCCTGGCGACCGAGAGCTTTATTTCGGCAGCATCATTCCAGGAGACCACACGTGTACTGACCGAGGCTGCGGTTACCGGCAAACGCGATTACCTGCGTGGCCTGAAGGAAAACGTGGTCGTGGGGCGCCTTATACCCGCAGGTACGGGCCTGGCGTATCATGCCGAGCGCAAGCGGGTAAAGGACAGCAGATCCGCTGTCACGGTGTCGGCCCAGGAAATCGAGGCGGCTCTGACCGAGGCGCTGCGGGCAGACAACAGCTGAGGGCGACCCCCTTGCTGAAGGGGCGGCGGGTGGCGACACCTCCCGCCCCTTTTCTTTTGGCCTGTGGGCCGCCTGCGGGCGTTTTTGCCGGTTGACTCCTCCTTGTGGCATCTATAGAATGCCGCCTCCTCTTTCCCGGGGTGGTTCCGTACGTCCCGTTTCCCTGATCGGGCCGGAATCGCGGCTTCCGGGTGGTGGATGGCCATAAGGCCATAAAACTAAACGATTTTATTCTGGAGTTTTAACTGGATGGCAACGATTAACCAATTGGTTCGTACAGCCCAGGAAGCGCAAAGTAGAAAAGAGCGACGTACCGGCCCTGCAGAGCTGTCCGCAGCGACGCGGTGTGTGTACTCGCGTTTATACGACAACGCCGAAGAAGCCAAACTCCGCACTGCGTAAAGTCTGCCGTGTGCGCCTGACCAACGGTTACGAGGTTTCCTCGTATATCGGTGGTGAAGGCCACAACCTGCAGGAACACAGTGTGGTTTTGATTCGCGGTGGTCGTGTGAAGGACTTGCCCGGTGTGCGCTATCACACCGTACGTGGCAGCCTTGACACCTCGGGAGTTTCCGCTCGCAGGAACGGTCGCTCCAAGTACGGTGCCAAGCGTCCCAAGTAAGCGAGTTCTACCAGCACCGCCTGGTTTAACGATGTAAGTAAGGCTGGACCCCTGCCTCCCCCACCTCTGTGGCAGGTCGGTGTCCGGATCAACCTGAAGAGAGAAGGGCAAAGACATGCCAAGAAGACGAGTAGTCGCCAAGCGCGAAGTGCTGCCGGATCCCAAATTCGGCAACGTGACGCTGGCAAAGTTCATGAACCACGTTATGATCAGTGGTAAAAAATCTGTAGCGGAAACCATAGTTTATGGTGCCCTGGATATCGTTCGTGAGCGCCTGAACAAGGACCCCCTCGAAGCATTTGAGCGAGGCGCTGGACAATATCGCACCCATGGTGGAAGTAAAGTCCCGCCGAGTGGGTGGTGCTACCTACCAGGTGCCGGTTGAAGTGCGTCCCTCCCGCCGGGTGGCGCTGTCAATGCGCTGGCTGGTGGAGTACTCCCGTAACCGCGGTGAAAAGTCCATGCGTCAGCGTCTGGCAGGTGAAATCATCGACGCCTCGCAGGGCAAGGGTAATGCCGTGAGGAAGCGTGAAGATGTGCACCGCATGGCCGAAGCGAACAAGGCTTTCTCCCACTACCGTTTTTAACCTGTTGCCCAGCAACCTGTCATTGGGGATTTAATCGTGGCACGTAAGACTCCTATCAGCCGGTATCGGAATATCGGCATTTGCGCCCATGTGGACGCGGGTAAAACCACGACCACAGAGCGCGTACTCTTTTACACCGGGCTGTCACACAAGATCGGTGAAGTGCATGACGGCGCCGCTACCATGGACTGGATGGAGCAGGAGCAGGAGCGTGGTATCACCATTACCTCTGCTGCAACTACCTGTTTCTGGAAGGGCATGGATGCGCAGTTTGATGATCATCGTATCAACATCATCGATACGCCCGGCCACGTGGACTTTACCATTGAGGTAGAACGCTCCTTGCGTGTGCTGGATGGTGCCGTCGTTGTGCTGTGTGGCACTTCAGGCGTGCAGCCCCAGACCGAGACGGTCTGGCGCCAGGCCAACAAGTATGAAGTGCCGCGAATGGTCTTCGTCAATAAAATGGACCGGGCAGGCGCGGATTTTCGCAAGGTAGTCGGTCAGCTGAGAGACTCGCCTGGGTGCCATTCCGGTGCCTCTGCAGATGACTATCGGCTCCGAGGAAGAGTTCAAGGGCGTCGTCGACCTGGTTAAGAACAAGGCTATCTACTGGAACGAAGCCGACCAGGGCATGACTTTCGTCTACGCCGATGTTCCTGCGGATATGGTCGACGAAGTCGAGGAAATGCGCGAGCAGATGATCGAGGCGGCCGCCGAGGGCAATGATGAGCTGATGGACAAGTACCTCGAAGGTGGCGAGCTGACCGAAGAGGAAATCAAACTGGGCATACGCCTGCGCACGTTGGCCAATGAAATCGTGCCCGTATTGGGTGGGTCCGCGTTCAAGAACAAGGGCGTGCAGGCAATGTTGGACGCCGTCATCGAGTACATGCCCTCTCCCACAGAGGTGAAAGCGATAGAAGGCACCCTGCTTGATGCAGACCGCACGCCGGCCGTCAGGATTGCCAGCGACTCCGAGCCCTTCTCCGCACTGGCCTTCAAGATTGCTACCGATCCCTTCGTGGGGACACTGACGTTCTTCCGGGTGTACTCCGGCCAGCTGCAGAGCGGCACCGCGGTATACAACTCCGTGAAGGAGAAGAAGGAGCGGGTAGGCCGGATGGTGCAGATGCACGCCAACAGCCGCGATGAAATCAAGGAAGTGCTGGCGGGGGATATCGCAGCGGCGGTCGGCCTCAAGGACGTTACCACCGGCGATACCCTGTGCGACCTGGACAAGCCGATCGTGCTTGAGCGCATGGAATTCCCGGAACCGGTTATCTCGGTGGCGGTTGAGCCCAAGTCCAAGCCCGACCAGGAGAAAATGGGCGTCGCGCTCGGCAAGCTGGCCCAGGAAGACCCTTCTTTCCGCGTCAAGACCGACGAAGAGACCGGCCAGACCATCATCTCGGGCATGGGTGAACTGCACCTCGATATCCTGGTAGACCGGATGCGTCGCGAGTTCGGCGTCGAGGCCAATATCGGCAAACCCCAGGTGGCTTACCGCGAGGCCATTCGCAACACCGCAGAAATCGAGGGCAAGTTTGTCCGGCAGTCAGGTGGACGCGGCCAGTACGGTCACGTGTGGGTCCGGTTTCAACCGGGCGAGGATGGCAATGCCGACAAGCTGGAGTTTGTCAACGAGGTTGTTGGCGGAACGGTTCCCCGCGAGTATGTGCCCGCCGTGCAGAAGGGTATCGAAGAGCAGATGAAGAACGGCGTGCTGGCGGGTTACCCCCTGCTGGGCTTGAAAGCCACCCTGTTCGATGGCTCCTTCCACGATGTGGACTCAAATGAGATGGCGTTCAAGATCGCCGCCTCGATGGCCACCAAGAAACTGGCCCAGCAGGGCGGCGCGGTACTGCTTGAGCCTATCATGAAGGTCGAAGTGGTCACGCCCGAGGAGAACATGGGTGACGTCGTGGGCGACCTCAATCGCCGTCGCGGATTGATTCTTGGTATGAATGAAAATGCCATGGGCAAGGTCATCGACGCCGAGGTGCCCCTGGCGGAGATGTTTGGTTATGCTACGGACCTGCGCTCAGCGACCCAGGGTCGAGCGACCTATACGATGGAGTTTGCCAAGTACATGGAAGCCCCAAGGAATATGGCCGAAGAGATTATTTCCAAAAACCAGACCAAGTAATATCAGCTAACCCATCAAGAGGTGATTGAAAGTGGCAAAGGAAAAATTTGAGCGTAAGAAGCCCCACGTGAACGTGGGAACCATCGGGCACGTTGACCACGGCAAGACGACGCTGACGGCGGCGCTGACCCGTGTTTGCGCAGATACCTGGGGCGGGCAATGCGATTGCGTTTGACGGTATCGACAATGCACCGGAAGAGCGCGAGCGCGGTATTACGATTGCGACCTCGCACGTTGAGTACGACACCCCGAACCGTCACTACGCCCACGTCGACTGTCCGGGACACGCGGACTACGTGAAGAACATGATCACCGGTGCGGCGCAGATGGACGGCGCGATCCTGGTGTGCGGCGCCACTGACGGCCCCATGCCCCAGACCCGCGAGCACATCCTGCTGTCGCGCCAGGTGGGCGTACCCTACATTGTGGTATTCCTGAACAAGGCTGACCTGCTGGCGGAAGACTGTGGCGGAGCGGATTCCGAGGAATACCAGGAGATGAAGGAACTGGTTGAGATGGAGCTGCGCGAGCTGCTGGACCAGTACGAGTTCCCGGGTGACGACACGCCGATCATCTGCGGCTCTGCGCTGATGGCGCTGAACGGACAAGACGAGAACAGCCTTGGCACGACGGCGGTGAAGACCCTGCTGGAGACCCTGGATGCCTATATTCCCGAGCCGGAGCGTGCGGTTGACGGCGCGTTCCTGATGCCGGTGGAAGACGTGTTCTCGATCTCGGGTCGCGGTACGGTGGTGACCGGTCGGGTGGAGCGGGGGATTATCAAGGTGGGCGAGGAGATCGAGATCATCGGTATCCGGGCTACCCAGAAGACGACCTGTACGGGTGTTGAGATGTTCCGCAAGCTGCTGGATGAAGGCCGTGCGGGTGAGAACGTGGGTGTACTGCTGCGCGGTACCAAGCGTGAGGAAGTTGAGCGTGGCCAGGTGCTGGCGAAGCCGGGCTCGGTGAAGCCGCACACGAAGTTTGAGGCGGAGATATACGTGCTGTCGAAGGAAGAAGGTGGCCGTCATACGCCGTTCTTCAAGGGTTACCGGCCGCAGTTTTACTTCCGTACGACGGACGTAACGGGGGCGTGCGAGCTGCCTGCGGGGGTTGAGATGGTGATGCCGGGCGACAACGTGCAGATGGTAGTGACGTTGATAGCGCCGATTGCGATGGAAGACGGCCTGCGCTTTGCGATCCGCGAAGGCGGCCGCACTGTAGGCGCCGGCGTCGTCGCCAAGATCATCGAGTAAACGACCGGAAACGGCCGGGGTCAGATCGCATATTTTTTGACCAGCACTGGATCTGGTCAAAAAATATGCGATCTGACCCCCTCTAAAAAGCCCGGCATCGACCGGGCTTTTTAGTATCTGCTGTTTACATCTGACAGCTGTTCATTCAGTGTCAGGAAGTCATAGAGGATGCCGATGAGGAACAGGCCGCCGGTAAGCAGGTAGAGGATCCCGGTCAGGAACTTGCCCATGTAGAAGCGGTGGATGCCCAGAAATCCAAGGAAGGTCAGCAGGATCCACGTAATGTTATAGTCGACTGGCCCGGGAATGAAGCGGCGCTCGGCCTCGCGTTCCATCGAGGGAATCAGGAACAGGTCCACAATCCAGCCGATGAAGAACAGGCCCAGGGTGCAGAACCAGATCACCCCGGTAATCTGCTTGCCGTAGTAGAATCGGTGCGCACCCATGAAACCGAATATCCACAGGAGGTAGCCCATCAGGACTGAATGCGTGTTCTCGGTTTGCGCCATTGTCTGCTTACCTCCGGGTTATACTCGGGCTGGTTACCCCATCTTCTGGGCAGCCGGAAGTTTCGTCAAGCACTTCGCCGTCAGGGCCGGTTGTGGGTAAAACTGACCCAGATCATGGTGCCCTGCGCCCAGCCGATTAAGCTGGCGCCAGGTCTCACAAGGTTAGATCATTAAGGAGTAAGTATGTCTGTTGAGCACCACGATTTGATTCACGAATTCCCTGAGTACAGGGATCGCATACACGAACTCAAGGTCAGTGACGCCCACTTCAGGCGGTTGTTTGAGGCCTACCATGAGCTCACCCGCGAGGTTGAGAACATGCAGAATGAGGTCACTCCCGTGGCAACCCATACGGAAGAGGAAGCCAAGCTGCGGCGGCTCCGCCTGAAGGATGAGCTGTATCGCATGTTGAAGGCGAAGGCCTGACGGACCATGACTGACACTACACTCAGGTTGGAGTTGGAGCAGCGGCTGGCGATGTTGCAGGCCCGCCTGGCAAGCATAAAGAGTGACGTCACTCGCGAGCACTCGGGCGACTCTGCCGAACAGGCCCAGGAGAGGGAAAACGATGAGGTGGTCGATGCCATCGGCAATGAGACCGCCCAGTCAATTCGGGCTGTGCAGGCCGCTCTGGAGCGGATTGCGGCCGGGACCTATGGCTTTTGCGGCGCCTGTGGCAAACCGATCGCCCCGGCCAGGCTGAAGGCCATTCCCGAGGCGACCCGCTGCGTGGATTGCGCCAGCTAATCCCCCTTGGCCGCCCCCCGGGGCGGCTTTCCGAAGCGCTGAAAATTATTTGAGAACCCTGCTTGACAGCAGGTGGGGCCCTCATTAGAATTCGCGTTCCTTTTTTCGGGGGACTCCATGGCGGGTTCCTGGTTTTTTATTGATTGGAGTTAGGTCTGATGCAGAGTCAACGCATTCGAATTCGCCTCAAGGCTTTCGACCATCGCCTGATAGATTCTTCTACCCAGGAGATCGTTGAAACCGCGCGCCGCACCGGCGCCCAGGTCAAGGGGCCGATCCCCCTCCCGACCCGGAAAGAGAGATTTACCGTGCTGATCTCCCCGCACGTTAACAAGGACGCTCGTGACCAGTACGAAATCCGTACCCACAAGCGTTTGCTGGACATCGTGGAGCCCACTGAGAAAACCGTGGACGCCCTGATGAAGTTGGACCTGGCAGCAGGTGTCGAAGTACAGATTAGTCTTGGTTAACTACAAATTGATGTAGCAAGACCTGCTTGGGGCAGGAGTCCCGAGTGTGTAACGCCCCGATGGCAACAATTCGGGGCGGCCATAGAGGGTAAAGCCCCGTACACTGAGAGGTTAGCAAAATGGCTATTGGCTTAGTCGGCCGTAAGTCCGGTATGACTCGTGTTTTTACCGAAGACGGCGTATCCATTCCAGTGACCGTAGTGGAGGTTTCTCCAAACCGCGTCACTCAGATCAAAGAGCTCGATAACGATGGTTATCGTGCTATCCAGGTCACCACGGGCAACCGCAAGGCCTCGAGAGTGAGCAAGTCCGAGGCTGGCCATTTCGCCAAGGCGAATGTCCCGGCAGGTACGGGTTTGTGGGAATTTCGTCTGGAGGATGCCGATGAGGCGCCGGCAGTCGGCACCGAGCTGACTGTGGAGCGATTTCAGGCGGGCCAGATTGTCGATGTGGCGGGACAGTCCAAAGGCAAGGGCTTCCAGGGCGGTGTAAAGCGCTGGAATTTCAAGATGCAGGATGCTACCCACGGCAACTCCCTGTCACACCGGGCTCCTGGCTCGATTGGCCAGAACCAGTCGCCTGGCCGGGTGTTCAAGGGCAAGAAAATGGCCGGCCACATGGGTGCGCGGAATGTAACCACCCAGGGGCTGGAGATTGTCCGTGTTGATGCTGAGCGCAATCTGCTGCTCATCAAGGGCGCAGTACCGGGCGCACCCGGCGGGGACGTAGTCGTACGCCCCACGGTCAAGGCAAAAGGTTAGGGGGTCTCCAACGTGGAATTGAGTGTAGTAAAGCCGGGCAATGCCACGGCAGGCACAGTGTCTGTTTCCGATGTTGCCTTCGCACGCGAATACAATGAAGACCTGATCCATCAGGTGGTCACCGCCTACATGGCAGGCGCTCGCCAGGGTACTCGCGCCCAGAAAACACGCTCTGAGGTTGCCGGCGGTGGCAAGAAGCCGTGGCGGCAGAAAGGCTCCGGCCGTGCCCGTGCGGGAACTATCCGGTCCCCTATCTGGCGCAGTGGTGGCGTCGCTTTTGCTGCGAAGCCGCAGGATCACAGCCAGAAGGTGAACCGCAAGATGTACCGCGCTGCGCTGCGCTCCATCATGTCGGAACTGGCCCGCCAGAATCGTCTCGTGGTTGTCGAGAGCATGGAGCTGGCAGAGCCCAAGACCAGGTTGCTGGTACAACAGCTTGGCGAATATGGCCTGGACAGCGTGCTGATCGTGTCCACCGAGGTGGGTGAGAATCTGTACCTCGCGGCCCGGAACCTGCACAAGGTGGATGTGCGTGATGTCGATGGCGTCGATCCGGTGAGCCTGATTGGCCACGAGAAGGTGATGATCACCGTCGATGCGGTGAGGAAGCTTGAGGAGATGCTGGGATGAACCAGGAGCGCATATTTCAGATACTCGAAAGTCCGCACGTTTCCGAGAAAGCCGCTGTGGTGGCTGACCTGCACAACCAGTATGTGTTCAAGGTCGCGCTCAATGCCACCAAGGCCGAAATCAGGAAATCGGTTGAGCAGTTGTTCAAGGTCAAGGTGGACAACGTTCGCACCTTACGGGTCAAGGGCAAGGTCAAGCGCAACAAGCACGGCATGAGCGCAAGGTCGACATGGAAAAAAGCATATGTTCGGCTGCAGCAGGGTCAGGATATCGACTTTGCGTCGGTTGATTAAGGAGTAGGTTCGAGATGGCAGTATTAACTAGCAAGCCCACTTCCCCAGGACGCCGTCATGTCGTCCGGGTAAGCAAAGAGGGGCTGCATAAGGGTGCTCCCTACAAGCCACTGCTGGAAACGCAAACCAGGAATGGTGGTCGTAACAACAATGGCCGGATTACCACCCGCCATATTGGCGGTGGCCACAAGCAGCATTATCGCATCATCGACTTCAAGCGCACCAAGGATGGTATTCCTGCCACTGTGGAGCGCATTGAGTACGACCCGAACCGTACTGCCCATATAGCATTACTGCTGTTTGCAGACGGAGAGCGCCGCTACATCATTGCACCCAAGGGTGTTCAGGCCGGTGATGTTCTGCAATCCGGTTCTGCTGCGCCGATCAAGACCGGTAATTGTCTGCCCCTGCGCAACATCCCGGTGGGTTCAACGGTACACGCCATTGAATTGAAGCCTGGCAAGGGCGCCCAGGTGGCGCGCTCCGCGGGAGCTTCGGTGCAGGTAGTTGCCCGGGAGGGGCAGTACGCGACGCTGCGGCTGCGTTCAGGCGAAATGCGCAAGGTGCTGTCGGATTGCCGCGCCACCCTGGGTGAGGCCTCCAACTCCGAGCACAGCCTGCAGAAGCTGGGTAAGGCGGGTGCATCGCGCTGGCGCGGGATTCGCCCGACAGTGCGCGGTGTTGCAATGAACCCGGTAGATCACCCCCATGGTGGTGGTGAAGGCCGTACCTCTGGTGGCCGTCACCCGGTGAGTCCATGGGGCACGCCGACCAAAGGTTACAAGACCCGCAAGAACAAGCGTACCAACAACCTGATCGTACGCCGCCGTGGTAAGAAGTAAGTTTGGTCAAATAGACCCAAGAGATTAGAGGAAGAAACTGTGCCGCGTTCACTGAAGAAAGGTCCTTTCATTGACCTTCACTTGATTAAGAAAGTCGAAGCTGCGATTGAAAGCAATGATCGTCGCCCGATCAAGACCTGGTCGCGCCGCTCGATGATATCGCCGGATATGGTTGGCCTGACCATTGCTGTTCACAACGGCCGCCAGCATGTGCCGGTACTGGTCAATGAGGACATGGTGGGCCACAAGCTGGGTGAGTTTGCAGCGACCCGCACATTCAAGGGCCATGTCGTGGACAAAAAGGCCAAGCGCTAAGCGCTTGCCTGAAGCGAGGTTGAAGAGATGGAAGTTGCAGCAAGATTGAAGGGCGCGCGAATTTCAGCACAGAAGGCCCGGCTGGTGGCCGACCAGGTTCGCGGTAAGCCCGTGGAAGAGGCTTTGAGCCTGTTGGAGTTCAGCCCCAAGAAAGCGGCACATATCGTCAAAAAGATTCTTGACTCTGCGATCGCCAATGCAGAGAACAACGAAGGTGCTGACGTGGACGAATTGAAGATATCCAGCATTTTTGTAGATGAAGGCATGACGATGAAGCGCCTGCGCCCCCGAGCCAAGGGTCGTGCAGACCGCATTTTCAAGCGCAGCTGTCATATCACCGTGAAAGTTGCAGACAGCGAAGGCTAAGTCTTAGGAGAAGACCACATGGGTCAAAAAGTAAATCCGGTCGGCATTCGGTTAGGTATCGTCAGGGACCACACCTCAATCTGGTATGCAGACAGCAAGAACTACCCCAGGCAGTTAATCAAGGACCTGGAAGTTCGTGCCTTCATTGAGAAGACTCTTGAAAGCGCCTCTGTTAGCCGGGTGGTGATCGAGCGTCCCGCACAAACGGCACGCATCACGATCCACACCGCAAGGCCGGGTATAGTCATCGGCAAGAAGGGTGAGGACGTGGACGGTCTGCGCAAGAAACTCGCTGAGAAAATGGGTGTGCCGGTGCAGATCAACATCGAGGAGATTCGGAAGCCCGATCTTGATGCGAAGTTGGTTGCCCAGAACGTAGCCCAGCAGCTTGAGCGTCGGGTGATGTTCCGCCGCGCCATGAAGCGAGTGGTGCAGAACGCCATGCGCCAGGGCGCGGAAGGTGTCAAGGTTCAGATAGGCGGCCGCCTGGGCGGCGCCGAGATCGCTCGCACGGAATGGTATCGCGAAGGACGGGTTCCTCTTCACACGTTGCGTGCTGACATAGATTACGCTACCTACGAGGCAGTCACCACCTACGGCATCCTGGGTGTGAAGGTTTGGATATTCAAGGGCGAAGTCATAGGTAGTGACAACTCGTCCGATAGCACCAAGAAAACAGCAACCAATTAAGGGTTACGCAGATGCTCCAACCAAAGCGTACAAAATTTCGCAAGGCGATGAAGGGCCGCAATCGCGGTCTTGCGCAGCGCGGTAGCAAGGTGAGTTTCGGTGAGTACGGCCTGAAGGCAATAGGGCGCGGACGCCTTACCGCCCGCCAGATTGAAGCAGCTCGCCGGGCCATGACACGCCACATCAAGCGTGGCGGCAAGATATGGATTCGGGTTTTTCCGGACAAGCCTATTACCGGTAAACCGCTGGAAGTGCGTCAGGGTAAAGGGAAGGGTAACGTGGAATACTGGGTAGCCCAGGTTCAGCCAGGTAAAGTGCTCTATGAAGTACAGGGTGTGACCGAGGAGTTGGCGCGGGAGGCATTTGCGCTGGCTGCTGCCAAGATTCCGCTTGCTACAACATTTGTTAAACGGTCGGTGATGTGATGAAAGCAAGTGAATTGCGTGGAAAATCGCCAGAGGATCTGAACAAGCAGCTGCTGGCTCTGCGTGAGGCCCAGTTCAAGCTGCGCATGCAGAAATCAACTGGTCAGTTGGGGCAGACTCACCTTCTGAAAGAGAACCAGCGCGATATCGCTCGCGTCAAGACCGTACTCAATGAGAAGGCGGGTAACTAACAATGGCATCTGTAGAGAAGCGTACACGCGTTGTTACTGGCACGGTTGTCAGCAACAAAATGGATAAGACGATCACTGTGCTGCTGGAGCGCCGGGTCAAGCACCCGGTCTACGGCAAGTACATCACTCGTTCATCCAAGATTCATGCGCACGACGAGAACAACCAGTGCAACATCGGCGATACCGTCACCGTCACCGAGACGCGGCCGATCTCCAGGACCAAGACCTGGAAGCTGCTGGAAGTGGTAAATAGCGCCGCCGAAGTTCAGCCGCAGGCTTAACTTTCATATCGCAGTTTGGAGTAGAAGATGATTCAGACACAGTCGTATTTGGAAGTTGCCGACAACAGCGGTGCCCGTCGCGTGATGTGCATCAAGGTGTTGGGCGGGTCCAAGCGTCGTTATGCGCGTGTTGGCGACTTGATCAAGGTGTCGATCAAGGAAGCGATTCCGCGCGGTAAGGTTAAGAAGGGCCAGGTGATGACGGCGGTCGTTGTGCGCACCAGGAAAGGAGTGCGTCGTCCCGACGGGTCGCTGATCAAGTTCGATGACAATGCCGCCGTGCTGCTCAACAATCAGCAGGCCCCGATCGGCACCCGCATTTTTGGGCCTGTAACGCGCGAGCTGCGCGGTGAGAAGTTCATGAAGATTATTTCTCTGGCCCCTGAAGTTATCTAGGCCGGCCGGCAGGGAGAGGAAGGAAATGTACAAGATCAAGCGCGATGACGAAGTGATTATCCTGGCAGGCAAGGACAAGGGTAAGCGCGGTAAGGTTCGCAAGGTACTCGATAACAACAAGGTCGTTGTTAGCGGTGTAAATATCATTAAGAAGCACACCAAGCCCAATCCCCAGGCGGGCGTGGCGGGTGGCATTGTCGAGAAGGAGGCGCCGATACAGGTCTCCAATGTGGCGATTTTCAATCCCGCCAGCGGCAAGGCTGATCGTGTAGGTTTTAAGGTGGAGGAAGGCCGCAAGCAGCGTGTCTTCAAATCCAGTGGCGAGGCAATTGACTCTTAAGCCACCGTTGGCTGATCGGGTTAGCAGGAATTAAACATGGCAAGGTTGAAAGACAAGTACAAGAGCGAGATCGCTCCCCGTCTCAAGGAAGAGTTGGGTCTGGCAAATGTAATGGAGGTTCCGCGCATCACCAAGATCACCCTGAACATGGGTGTGGGTGAAGCGCTGGGCGACAAGAAGGTCTTGGAAAACGCTGTCGCCGAGATGGAGAAAATATCCGGCCAGAAGGCGGTGATAACAAAGGCCCGTAAATCCATTGCGGCGTTCAAGGTTCGCGATGGTTGGCCGATTGGTTGCAAGGTGACCTTGCGTTCGGATCGGATGTACGAGTTCCTGGATCGCCTGATCACCATTGCGATTCCGCGTATCCGGGACTTCCGCGGCATTAGCCCCAAGTCCTTTGATGGCCGTGGCAACTTCGCGATGGGTGTGACCGAACAGATTATCTTTCCCGAAATCAATTACGACCAGGTGGACGCTTTGCGTGGCATGGATATCACCATCACCACCACCGCTCGTACGGATGATGAAGGCCGGGCGCTGCTGCGTGCTTTCAACTTCCCCCTGAAGGCTTAAGAGGCTCTAGTACATGGCTAAGACATCTATGGTAATGCGCGAAAAGAAGCGCGCTCGTCTGGTAGCGAAATATGCAGGCAAGCGAGCAGCACTCAAAGCGATCATTGTCAGCACCAAGGCCTCTGACGAGGAGAAGTGGAACGCACAGGTTGCACTGCAGAAGCTTCCGCGTGATGCCAGCCCCAGCCGCGGCCGTCGCCGTTGCCAGGTAACAGGGCGTCCCCATGGTGTTTATAGAAAGTTCGGCCTGTGCAGGAACAAGTTACGTGAAGCTGCCATGCGCGGTGATGTACCCGGCCTGGTCAAGGCCAGCTGGTAACGGACCAGTCGGTTTACGGAGAGAATTAGATTATGAGTATGCAGGATCCACTGTCAGATATGCTGACCCGTCTTCGCAACGCGCAGATGGCGGGCAAGAAAAGTGTCGAAATGCCTGGCTCAAAGCTCAAGGCGGCGGTCGCCACCGTACTGCGTGACGAGGGATATATAGGCGATTTTTCGCTTACCACCGAAGGCGGCAAGCCTCGCTTGGCGATAGCGCTCAAGTACTATCAGGGCAAGCCGGTTATAGCAGAGATCGACCGCGTAAGTCGCCCCGGGCTGCGTCACTATAGGGCAAAGGACGAGTTGCCATCGGTGCGTGCGGGGCTTGGCGTTGCGATCGTATCGACCTCCAGGGGGATCATGTCCGATCGTGCGGCGCGCGCAGCCGGAGTCGGCGGCGAAGTGCTGTGCACCGTTTTCTAAATGTATTTTGATTTAAAGAGCATTTGAAATGTCTAGAGTCGCGAAAAATCCGGTTGCACTGCCTAAGGGAGTTGAAGTCAAGCTCGACGGCAATGCTCTCACTGTCAAGGGTGGAAAGGGGACGCTGCAGCTGTCCCTTGGTGCGGGCATACGTGTAAGCCAGGATGACAACGTTTTGACCGTCCAGTACGACGGCGATCAATTCAAGGCCATGGCCGGAACGACTCGTGCCCTGGTGAGCAATATGATCAAGGGTGTCAGCGAGGGTTGGCAGAAGAAGCTGGTGTTGAACGGAGTTGGTTACCGGGCCAAGGCAGATGGAGCTTCCGTCAACCTGACAGTAGGTCTTTCGCATCCAGTTGACTATAAGTTGCCAAAGGGTGTGACTGCAGAAACGCCTTCGCAGACCGAAGTCGTTGTAAGCGGCATCGACAAGCAGGCAGTTGGCCAGGTGGCAGCCGAGATTCGCAGTTTCCGTCCGCCGGAGCCTTACAAGGGTAAAGGCATTCGCTATGCCGATGAGATCGTTCGTCGTAAAGAAGCCAAGAAGAAGTAGGTAATCTGAAAATGAGTGTAAAGAATGAATCAAGGTTGCGCCGCGCTCGTCGCGCGCGTGCCCGTATGCGCGACCTCGGCGCCATTCGCCTGAGCGTTCACCGTACCCCCCGCCATATCTATGCGCAGATTATTGCGCCGGCCGGGGACCGGGTGCTGGCCTGTGCGTCGACGCTTGACAGTGAGCTGCGTGGCGGCAAGACCGGAAATATCGAAGCCGCGGCTGCCGTAGGCAAGCTTGTTGCAGAGCGTGCGAAAGCCGCTGGTGTCGAGTCGGTCGCGTTTGATCGCGGTGGCTACAAATATCATGGACGGGTCAAGGCTCTGGCCGATGCAGCTCGTGAATCCGGACTGAATTTCTAGGGTGTAGATATGGCTTTCAACGATCAGAAAAAGCAGCAGCAGGAAGGCGACCTCCAGGAGAAGCTGGTTCAGGTCAACCGCGTGGCCAAGGTGGTCAAGGGTGGTCGTATCTTCGGCTTTACCGCGCTGACCGTCGTTGGCGATGGCAAAGGCAAGGTTGGCTTCGGTCGCGGCAAGGCACGCGAGGTCCCGGTTGCAATCCAGAAGGCGATGGACGCTGCTCGTCGCAACATGATCAAGGTTGAGATCAACAACGGAACCATCCAGTACCCGGTCAAGGCATCTCACGGTGCTTCCAGGGTCTACATGCAGCCGGCGTCCGAGGGTACTGGTGTAATCGCGGGCGGCGCAATGCGCGCCGTGCTCGAAATCGCCGGCGTACATAACGTTCTGGCCAAGTGTTACGGCTCTACCAACCCGGTCAACGTTGTTCGCGCGACATTCAACGGCCTGCGCGACATGTGCGCGCCTGAGGAAGTAGCTGCAAAGCGTGGCAAGACCGTTGAAGAGATTCTGAATTAATTACTGGATTTGCTCGTCATGGCTAAAGCAAAAATCAAGGTTACACAGATCAAGAGCACCTATGGGCGGCTGAAGAACCACAAGGCCTGTGTGGCCGGTCTTGGTTTGCGTCGTATTGGTCACACGGTAGAAGTGGAAGATACTCCCTCTGTCCGTGGCATGATCAACTCGGTTAACTACCTGGTAAGGGTTGAGGACTAAATCATGTCAGAGATTATGCGACTGAATTCCCTGAGCCCCGCTCCGGGTTCTCGCCCGGTCGGCAAGCGCGTTGGTCGCGGGATTGGCAGTGGCCTGGGCAAGACCGCAGGTCGTGGTCACAAGGGCCAGAAGTCACGTTCCGGCGGCAGGGTTCGACCCGGCTTTGAAGGTGGCCAGATGCCCCTGCAGAAGCGGTTGCCCAAGTATGGTTTTACCTCGAGGGTTTCCCGCACAACCGCGCAGGTTCGCCTTGGCGAGCTCAATGCCGTGGAAGGCGCAGTGGTTGATCTGGAGTCCCTGAGAAGCGCAGACCTTATCAATGGCAACATAGCGCGGGTGCGCGTATTCCTGTCTGGCGAATTGAACAGGGCCGTGACAGTCAGGGGACTGGCGGTAACCAAAGGCGCTCGTGAAGCAATCGAGAAGGCCGGCGGGAAAGTAGAGGAATAAATGGCGACACTTCAGCCGCCGTCGGTAAACAAGGCAGGGCTTGGCGAGCTTTTCGCTCGCCTTCGCTTTGTGTTGCTGGCGATATTCGTGTACCGGATAGGGACCCACATTCCTGTACCGGGAATCGACCCCAGGCAACTGGAGGCGTTGTTCAACCAGAACCAGGGCACCATACTGGGGCTGGCAAACATGTTTTCCGGCGGCGCACTGGAGCGGATGAGTATCCTCGCGCTCGGGATAATGCCCTACATTTCGGCGTCGATCATCATGCAGTTGATGGCGGCAGTGACGCCGCAGCTCGAGCAGTTGAAGAAAGAAGGTGAAGCAGGCCGCCGCAAGATCAGCCAGTACACACGCTATCTTACGGTTGTTCTGGCCATAGTACAGGCTACTGGTATGACGGTGGGCATGGCCAACCAGGGCATGTCCTTCGATACATCGCCATTGTTTTTTGTCATCGCTATTACGTCCCTGGTGACCGGTGCCGTGTTCATGATGTGGCTGGGTGAGCAGATTACTGAGAAAGGGGTTGGTAACGGGATTTCACTGCTTATTTTCGCGGGGATCGTGGCAGGTCTGCCGTCTGCGATCGGGCAGTCACTTGAGCAGGCCCGCCAGGGCGAGCTGAATATCCTGGTGTTGTTGCTGATCCTGGTGCTGGCGATCGCGGTGATCTACCTCATCATCTTCATCGAGCGCGGCCAGCGTCGCATCACGGTAAACTATGCCAAGCGCCAGCAGGGGCGAAAGATGTACCAGGCGCAGAGTTCTCATCTGCCGCTCAAGGTAAACATGGCGGGTGTTATACCCGCAATTTTCGCCAGCAGCATATTGCTGTTCCCCGCTTCGATTGCCCAGTGGTTCGGGTCGTCCGGGTCAGCTGACTGGTTGCAGGACCTGGCCGTCGCGATCGGCCCCGGCCAGCCGTTGAACATACTGTTGTTTACGGTGTTTATTGTGTTTTTCTGCTTCTTTTATACCGCGTTGATGTTCAACCCGGTCGAGGTTGCTGACAACCTGAAGCGCTCCGGTGCGTTTGTCCCCGGGATTCGTCCTGGCCAGCAAACTGCCAATTATATTGACGGGGTCCTGACCAGGCTGACAGTCTTTGGTGCCGCATACATCGCCTTGGTGTGTTTGTTACCTCAGTTCCTGGTGGTCATGTGGAATGTGCCCTTCTATCTGGGCGGTACCTCGCTACTGATCGTGGTGGTAGTGGTGATGGACTTCATGGCCCAGGTGCAGAGCCACCTGATGTCACACCAGTACGATTCGGTAATGAAAAAGGCCAATTTGAAAACTTACGGCAGTGCCGGCAGAGTGCGCTGAAGCAGTTGCTCGGGCGCAGGCCATCGTCAGGAAAACGGAGAAGTTGTCATGAAAGTACGTGCATCGGTCAAGAAAATTTGCCGGAACTGCAAGATGGTGCGCCGCAACGGCGTGGTGCGCGTGATCTGCAATACAGATCCGCGCCACAAGCAGCGCCAGGGTTAACAAGACCGGCGGTTGATTTCTAGAAACGATACCGCTAGAATGCTGCGCCTTTTGCCCCCGGTTCGATGAAATTGCAGTAATTTCGTTGGTCGGGGCAGCAACAGCAGCAGATAGCGAAGATAAACGATTGGAGAAAGTTGGATGGCTCGTATTGCCGGCGTCAACATACCTGATAACAAGCACACTGTTATCTCCTTGACATACATCTACGGTGTGGGGCGCAGCCAGGCCAAGCGTCTCTGCGCCGATGCTGGTGTTGCAGAAAATGCCAAGATTGGCGATCTGACTGAAGTGGAAATGGATGCGCTGCGGGCCAGGGTGGCAGCCATGACCGTAGAGGGCGATCTGCGCCGACAGGTCTCCATGAACATCAAGCGTCTCATGGACCTTGGGTGTAACCGTGGTTTGCGCCATCGTCGGGGCCTTCCCCTGCGCGGGCAGCGCACCAAGACCAACGCACGTACCCGCAAGGGTCCGCGCAAGCCGATTCGCAAGTAAGGCAGTCTCTACAGCGAATCCGTTTTTAGTGTAGCTGCACCCTAGTGCAGTGTTGATATTAAAGCAGGAAGTTTATTATGGCCAAGCCAGGTGCCAAAAGCACTCGTAAGAAGATTACCAAGACAGTCGTGGACGGCATAGCCCATATCCACGCCTCCTTCAACAACACCATCATTACGATTACAGACCGCCAGGGCAACACCCTGAGCTGGGCTACTTCGGGTGGCTCCGGGTTCCGTGGTTCACGCAAGAGCACCCCCTTTGCTGCCCAGGTGGCGGCCGAGCGCGCTGGCGAGGCAGCCAAGGAGTATGGGTTGAAGAACCTGGATGTGCAGGTCAAGGGCCCCGGTCCGGGGCGCGAGTCCGCAGTGCGTGCACTCAACGCATGCGGTTACAAGATCAGCAACATTACCGACGTGACGCCCATACCCCACAACGGCTGCCGTCCCCCCAAGAAACGTCGCGTATAACCTACCGTATTACGCCTACAGGATTGAATTGACATGGCTCGATATATTGGACCCAAGTGCAAGCTCTCCCGTCGTGAGGGAACCGACCTGTTCCTGAAAAGCGGAGTGCGCGCGCTGGAAAGTAAATGCAAGGTGGAAACAGCCCCTGGCCAGCATGGAGCCCGTCGCGGCCGCCTGTCTGACTACGGCGTGCAGCTGCGCGAGAAGCAAAAGGTGCGCCGCATCTACGGTGTGCTGGAGAAGCAGTTCCGCAACTACTACAAGGAAGCGGCCCGTCTGAAGGGTGCAACCGGTGAGAACCTGCTGCGCCTGCTCGAGAGTCGTCTGGATAACGTGGTTTATCGTATGGGTTTTGGCTCTACTCGCGCCGAGGCGCGCCAGATGGTGGCCCATAAGGCAATACTCGTGAATGGTTCCGCGGTGAACATACCGTCTTACCAGGTTCAGGTAGGGGATGTGATTTCCCTGCGAGAAAAAGCCAAGAAGCAACTGCGTGTGCAGTCAGCCATTGCGCTGGCTGCCCAGCGTGGCGAACCGGAGTGGATAGAAATGAACAGCGATAAGCTGGAAGGGGTATTCAAGTCATTGCCCGACCGTCAGGATCTCTCTTCCGAGATCAACGAAAACCTGATTGTCGAGCTCTACTCCAAGTAATCCACTGAAGGACTAACCTACATACAGGTGCCCCAATGCAGAGTGCAGTAAACGAGTTTTTGACACCCCGTGTCATCAAGGTTGACGAGAAGAACAAGACCCGTGCCCAGGTAACCCTGGAGCCGCTGGAGCGCGGCTTTGGCCACACCCTGGGTAATGCGTTGCGGCGCATCCTGCTGTCTTCAATGCCCGGCTGCGCGATCACTGAAGTAGAGATCGACGGAGTTCTGCACGAGTACAGCGCTATCGAGGGCGTGCAGGAAGATGTGATCGAGATCCTGTTGAATCTTAAGGGCGTTGCCCTGGTGATGCACGGTAAGGAGGAGGCAGAGCTTACCCTGAGCAAGAGGGGTCCGGGCATTGTGACTGCTGCCGATATCCAGGTTGACCACGATATCGAGGTCCGCAACCCAGAGCACGTGATTTGCCACCTCAACAGCAATTCCGAAATCAGCATGAAACTGACGGTGGCGCGCGGTCGCGGCTACTCTCCAGCTGACTCCCGGGAAAACCCCGAGGAGGAGACCCGCTCCATCGGTCGCCTGCAGCTCGACGCCACGTTCTCTCCGGTATACCGCGTGTCATACGTGGTAGAGGCTGCTCGCGTTGAGCAGCGCACCGACCTCGACAAGCTGGTTCTGGACCTGGAGACCAACGGTACGATCGACCCGGAGGAGGCCATACGTCGCGCGGCCACCATTCTGCAACAGCAGCTGGCGGTGTTTGTCGACCTGGAAAGCGAGTCCACGTCCGAGTCCCCGATCGAGGAGGACGAGGTTGATCCGATCCTGCTGCGTCCGGTCGATGACCTCGAACTGACAGTCCGCTCTGCGAACTGCCTGAAGGCCGAGAATATCTACTATATAGGCGACCTGGTGCAGCGCACCGAGGTCGAGCTGCTGAAGACCCCGAACCTCGGCAAGAAGTCACTCACCGAGATAAAGGACGTGCTGGCCTCGCGCGGCTTGTCCCTGGGCATGCGACTGGATAACTGGCCGCCGGCGAGCCTTAAAAACGACGACCGGTTGTTGGGCGGTTGATAAAACGACGATCGGGTTCTGGGCAGTCGGCAGAACCTGGATCACAAGTTAGCAGTGCTGAGATAGCACAGACAGTATAGGATTGGAAAAATGCGTCATCGTCATAGTGGACGTCAGCTAAACAGGAACAGCTCCCACCGCAAGGCCATGTTCCGCAACATGGCGGTTTCCCTGGTTGAGCATGAGCTTATCAAGACTACCCTGCCCAAGGCGAAGGAACTGCGCAGCTACGCAGAACCCCTGATTACCCTGGCCAAGATCGACAGCGTGGCCAACCGCCGCCTGGCGTTTGACCGCACCCGCAGCAGGGAAGCCGTGGGCAAACTGTTCAGCGAGCTGGGCCCGCGCTACCAGGCGCGGCCGGGCGGTTATATCCGCATCCTCAAGTGCGGCTACCGCACCGGCGACAAGGCTCCCATGGCCTATGTCGAACTGGTGGGTCGTCCCCAGCTAGAGGCCGCTGGTGACGCTGAAGATTGATATGCTTCAGTAGCTGTTATGCTAAAAGGCCGGGTAATCCCCGGCTTTTTTCTGGGCGTTTTTTGACCCGACTTGCCTTGCGAGCGCCCTCTGCCAGGCTCATTGACGTCACCTGAAGGATGGGTTTATGCAGTACGCAACAGTAATCACCGGCGGACTTTACTACGGCGAGGGTCCGCGCTGGCACGGCGGGCGTCTCTGGTTCAGTGATTTTTACGACCATGCTGTGAAGTCCATGGACAGCTCCGGCAAGGTCACCATCGAACACCGCCTCGATGACCAGCCTTCCGGATTGGGATGGCTGCCCGACGGGCGGCTGCTGGTCGTGTCGATGCGGGAGATGAAGGTGTTGCGCCTGGAGACAGGGGGCCTGGTAGTGCACGCCGATCTGGGGGGCTTGGCGCGGCATCTCTGTAACGACATGGTGGTGGATCGGGTCGGTAGGGCCTGGGTGGGCAATTTCGGTTTTGACCTCGATGCTGAACTGGAGCGGCGGGGGCCCGAGTCGGTGGTGTCGGATCACCCAGTCACCAACCTGGTGCGCGTGGATCCCGACGGCAGCGTTCACCTGGCCTCCCCCCAAATGCATTTTCCCAATGGGAGTGTGGTGACGCCCGATGGCAGGACCCTGATCGTCGCGGAAACCCTGGGCCTGCGCCTGACCGCCTTTGATATCGGTGGCGACGGGGAACTCGCCAATCGCCGGGTGTGGGCGGAAGTCGGGCTGCGCGCGCCGGACGGCATCTGCCTGGACGCCGACGGCAATATCTGGGTGGCCAACGCCCTGGCGCCCGAGTGCGTGCTGTTTGCCCCGGGTGGCGAAGTGCTGCAGGTGGTGACCACCAGCCAGAACTGCTACGCCTGCGCACTCGGCGGTGATGACGGCCGCGACCTGTTCATGCTGACCGCAGCATCGAGTCAGCGTGGCGTGGCTTCGACTGAGCGCACCGGCAGGATAGAGATGACGAGGGCGGGGTCACCGGGCGCTCCATAGGAGGCGTTGACTGGAGGCCGATCCGAGGCTCGACGCCGCCTATGCCGCCTGCTTGCCCGCCTTGCGTTTCAACAGGGGAGCGAGGAACTGTCCGGTAAACGAGTGCTTTACCCTGGCTACGGCCTCGGGGGTGCCGGTGGCGATGATCTGGCCCCCGCCGCTGCCGCCCTCGGGCCCCAGGTCGACGATCCAGTCCGCGGTCTTGATGACGTCCAGGTTGTGCTCGATGATCACAATGGTGTTGCCGTGATTGCGCAGTCGGTGCAGCACCGCCAGCAACTGCTTGATGTCCTCGAAATGCAGGCCGGTGGTCGGCTCATCGAGGATGTACAGCGTTTTGCCGGTGTCGCGCTTGGATAATTCCCGCGAGAGTTTCACCCGCTGGGCCTCGCCTCCGGAGAGCGTTGTCGCAGCCTGCCCCAGGCGAATGTAGGACAAACCCACATCCATCAGGGTCTGGAGTTTGCGGGCGATGGCGGGGACCGGTTCGAAGAAGACAAGGGCATCCTCCACCGTCATTTCCAGCACTTCGTGGATATTCTTGCCCTTGTAGCGTACCTCGAGGGTTTCCCGGTTGTAGCGCTTGCCCTTGCAGACGTCGCAGGGCACGTAGATATCAGGCAGAAAGTGCATTTCCACCTTGGTCACCCCGTCGCCCTGGCAGGCTTCGCAGCGGCCTCCCTTCACGTTGAAACTGAACCGGCCGGCTTTGTAGCCGCGGGACCTGGCCTCCTGGGTACCCGCAAACAGCTCCCGCACCGGGGTAAAAATGCCGGTGTATGTGGCGGGGTTGGAACGCGGCGTGCGCCCGATCGGGCTCTGGTCTATGTCGATACACTTGTCTATCAGCTCCATCCCCTCGATGGAGGTGTGCGGCGCCGGTGTCAGCGTGGTAGCCCCATTCAGCACTGTGGCGGCGATGGGGTAGAGGGTGCCGTTGATCAGTGTGGATTTGCCGGAACCTGAAACCCCTGTGACACAGGTCAGCAGGCCGAGAGGGACCTCAAGGGTCACCGACTGCAGGTTGTTGCCGGACGCGCCGGCCAGTACCAGTTGGCGCTTGGGATTCCTGGGTGTGCGTTTGGCGGGTATCTCGATCCTGCGCTTGCCGGACAGGTAGGCACCCGTGAGCGAGTCCTTGGTGGCGATGATATCCCTGAGCTTGCCCTGGGCGACAACCCTGCCGCCGTGGACACCGGCGCCCGGGCCGATGTCGATGATATGGTCGGCGCTGCGGATGGCATCCTCGTCGTGTTCGACCACCAGTACTGTATTACCGAGGTCGCGCAGGTGCGTCAGGGTGGCGAGCAGGCGCGCGTTGTCCCGCTGGTGGAGGCCGATGGAGGGCTCGTCCAGGATATACATCACCCCCACCAGCCCTGCGCCGATCTGTGAAGCCAGTCGAATGCGCTGCGCCTCCCCGCCCGACAGGGTTTCAGCACTGCGGTTCAGGGTCAGGTAATTCAGGCCTACGTCGACCAGGAAACGGTAGCGCGCCCGCAGCTCCTTGAGGATTTTATTGGCGATCTCTCCCTTGCGCCCCTGCAGCTGCAGCTGCTCGAAATAGAGCTCGGCCTCTCCTACCGGCATACCCGTGATGCTGGGCAATGTGCGCTCATCGACAAAGACATGGCGCGCATCCCGTCGCAGGCGGGTCCCTTCGCATTCGGGGCAGGGATGGTTGGAGAGAAATTTGGCCAGCTCCTCCCGCACGGATGCGGAGTCCGTATCCCGGTAGCGGCGCTCCATATTCGGAATGATGCCCTCGAAGGGGTGGGTGCGTTTGAAAACATCGCCGCGGTCGTTGATATAGGAAAAGGCGATTTCCTGCTTCGCACTGCCGTGCAGGATCACCTGGCGGAATTTCCTGTCGAGTTGCGCGAATGGCGTATCGATATCGAAACCGTAGTGATCTGCGAGGGACGTCAGCATATGGAAGTAGTAGACATTGCGGCGGTCCCAGCCGCGAATCGCGCCCTCTGCCAGGCTGGCCTCGGGATGCAGTACGATCCGCTCCGGATCAAAATACTGGCGCACACCAAGCCCGTCGCAACCAGGGCAGGCGCCCGCCGGGTTATTGAAGGAGAACAGCCTCGGTTCCAGTTCATCGATGCTGTGGCCACATTCCGGGCAGGCGAACCTGGCCGAGAAACTGAGGTCGTCACCATCGCCATCCATGTAACTGACCGAGGCGAGGCCATCGGTAAGCCCCAGAGCCGTCTCGAAGGACTCCGCGAGGCGCAGGCCTAGGTCCTGGCGCACCTTGAAGCGGTCCACCACAACTTCAATGCGGTGTTTTTTCTTCTTGTCCAGCAGCGGCAGGTCATCCAGGTCGGTGACAATGCCATCCACCCGGGCGCGCACAAAGCCGCCGGCTCGCAGCTCCTCGAATACGTGCAGGTGTTCTCCCTTGCGGTCCCTCACCACCGGCGCCAGCAGCATCAGCTTGCTGCCCTCGGGCAGGGCCAGTACGGTGTCCACCATCTGGCTGATGGTCTGCGCCTGCAGGTTGTGGCCGTGGTCGGGGCAGCGGGGTTCCCCGACACGGGCAAACAGCAGGCGCAGGTAGTCGTAGATTTCCGTGATGGTGCCCACGGTAGAGCGGGGATTGTGGGAGGTGGATTTCTGTTCGATGGAAATGGCGGGAGACAGGCCCTCGATATGATCCATGTCGGGCTTCTCCATCATCGACAGGAACTGCCTGGCATAGGTGGAGAGGGATTCCACGTAACGGCGCTGGCCCTCAGCGTAGAGAGTGTCGAACGCGAGTGAGGACTTGCCCGAGCCGGACAGGCCGGTGATCACCACGAGTTTATCCCTGGGGATGTCCAGGTCGATATTCTTGAGGTTGTGGGTGCGTGCCCCGCGTACCTGAATTGTGTCCATAGTCGATCCGAAGATGCGTCGAAAAATCCAACCCGGCAGTATATGCCCTGGCCTTTGCTGCTGCAAAAACATCCTCAGTGTTACGGCCGGGACCGCGTTATGGATGTGCGACCGGCGGCGAAACTGGTATGCTTGCGCCTCGATTTTTTCCCAAGATATCGCCCCCGTGATCACCAAAAACCCCATGACGGCCCTGGAGCGGCGCTCCGTGAGCTCCCTGGCGCTGCTCTACAGCTTCCGCATGCTGGGCCTGTTTATGGTGGTGCCCATCCTCAGCCTCTATGCAACCGATCTGCCCGGGGCCACGCCTGGCCTGATCGGCCTGGCGATGGGCGTCTACGGCCTTACCCAGGCCCTGCTGCAGATTCCCCTGGGCTGGCTCTCGGACCGGGTGGGGCGCAAACCGGTGATTGTCGGGGGCCTGCTGCTGTTTGCCCTGGGCAGCGTGCTGGCGGCCACCGCGGATAGCCTCTGGGGCATTATCTTCGGGCGCGCGATCCAGGGCTCAGGCGCCATCGCCGCCACGGTCATGGCCCTGGTGGCCGACCTGACCAGCACCGAACAGCGCACCAAGGCCATGGCCCTGGTGGGTATGAGTATCGGGCTCTCTTTTGCCGTCGCCCTGGTACTCGGGCCGGTTATCGCGGCCGCGGGGGGATTGCCCATGGTATTCTGGCTCACGGCACTGCTCGCCTTTGGGGGTATCGCCATCGTCATGCTGCTGGTGCCGGCGCCGACGCCCCTGGCTGGCGGGCATAGCGATGTCGGCGCCAGGTCTGCGCTGTTCGGGCGCACCTTGCGAGACCCCGCGCTGCTGCGGCTCAACTTTGGTGTCTTCAGCCTGCATTTCATCCTCATGGCGTGTTTCCTGGTGGTGCCCGGAGCCCTTGAGCAACTGGCAGGCGTGGATCGCGCGCACCACTGGCAGGTGTACCTGCCGGTGTTGGCCCTGTCCATTGTCGGCATGCTGCCCCTGATGCGGATGGCCGAGCGCGGGGGGCGCCCCCGCGAAATGTTTCTTTGCGGCATCGGCCTGCTGGCAGTTGCCCTGCCGGTGCTGGATCTGGCGGCCGGTCCCCTGGTTTTCTTCGCCGGGCTGTGGTTGTTTTTCACCGGGTTCAATTACCTCGAGGCGACGCTGCCCTCCCAGGTCAGCAAGACCGTATTCGCCGGGGGTAAGGGCACGGCACTGGGAATCTATTCCACCTGCCAGTTTCTGGGGACTTTCGCCGGCGGCGCGGGCGGCGGCTGGCTGCTGCAGCATTCCGGGCAGTTGGGCCTGCTGGGCGTATGCCTGCTGCTGGCGGCAACATGGTTTCTCCTGATGATAACCGGCCCTGTTTTGTTGCCGGAACCGGAGCGGGTGCAGGTATCCGGACCCTGAATCCCGCGGCCGCATGGATCGACTGATTTTTGCCGCTGCAATTGATGGATCATGACCGCCCCGGCTGTCGCAATTGGCGGGCGGGGTTGCTATAGTCCACGGTTCTTCCGAACCGCAAATTTTGGTTACAAATTGAGGAATTTCTATGGCTTCACGGGGCATCAACAAAGTGATCCTGGTGGGTAATCTGGGCAATGACCCTGAAACGCGCTTCTTTCCCGATGGCGGTGCCGTCACCAATGCCAGCATAGCCACCAGCGAAAGCTGGAAAGACAAGCAGGGCCAGCCACAGGAGAAAACCGAGTGGCATCGCGTCGTGTTCCGCGACCGCGGCAACTACCGGCTCGGGCAGATCGCCGGCGAGTACCTGAAGAAGGGCTCAAAGGTCTACGTCGAGGGCAAGCTCCAGACCCGCAAGTGGCAGGACAAGGCCGGCGTGGATCACTACACCACGGAGATCCTCGCCAGTGACATGCAGATGCTCGACAGCCGCGGCGCTGGCGGGGGGGCAGACCACGAGGCACCGGCCGGGGGCTACCAGAGAAGCGCCCCATCCCGGCCAGCGCCCGGCCCTTCCGCTGGCCCGGCGTCCAGCTCACAGCCGGAACCGCCCTTCGGTGAATTCGACGACGACATTCCGTTCTGACGAGCCCGGCGTGATCGCGGGATGAGAGTCTTGAGCGTGGTGGAGTAACAGCTGTGCGGGCACTCATCCTGGGGTCAGACACCCCCCTGGGCCACTCCCTGGTCCCACTCCTGCAGCACCTGGGCCGCCACGAGGTGCAGGTGCTGACCCGCGCCGCCTGTCGCTGGAAGAGTGAACGGCAGGCAAAAAAGGCGGTGACTCGCACCAAGTGCGAAATCGTGGTCGACCTGCGGATCTCCGCGGCGGCCGATGGAGTTGATCCGCTGCAGGAGCTGGACCTGAAGCGTTGCCACTGGGTGGCAAAAGCCTGCCAGCGCAGCGGTATTGCCTACCTGCTTAGCTCCAGCTCCAGGGTTTTCTCCGGCCAGCTGGACCGGCCGTATACCGAGGACGACCAGCCTGACAATGAGACCGGGGGCGGTGCCATGCTCGCGCGGGCGGAGCAGTTGGTGCGGGAGGGTTGCGAGCGACACCTGATCCTGCGCCTGGGGCCGGTTTTCTCCTTTGAAGGCGCCAACCTGATTACCCAGATGCTCGGCCAGTTGGGCGAGCAGGGCGGCAGCCTGGTGATGGACAACAACCTGCGCGGCTGCCCGGTCTCAGCCGAGGACGGGGCCCGGGTGCTCTCCGCGCTGCTGGACCAGTTAAGCACCGGCATCCAGGCTTATGGTATCTATCACTATTGCAGTTCGGACAGTGCGACCTACTATGAATTCGCCGAGGCGCTGCTGGCATCCGCCTCCCAGTTTTCTGATTTCGGTCCCGGCGCCGTGCAGTTGCAGCGCCAGCCCGAGGGTCTGTTGCCGCTCAACCGCTCGCTCAATTGCAGCAAGATCCGCAATACCTTCGCCATCAAGCAGGCGCACTGGCGCAGCGCCATACCCGGCAACGTCAAGAAGTATTACGAACAGCGTCGACAACAGCAGAAGCAGTGAGGCAATGGCATGTCAAAAGCGACGGATGAACGGCCGCAACCCCTGGGTGTGGCGGTACTCACCGTATCCGATACCCGCACCGAGGAAACCGATACCTCCGGACATTACCTGGTAGAGGCGCTCACCGCCGCCGGGCATCGGGCGGTCGCCAAGACGATCGTCGTAGACGATATCTACCAGATCAGGGCTGTCCTGGGCACGTGGATCGCCGCTGCGGGTATCGACGTGGTTCTGGTCACCGGAGGTACCGGCTTTTCCGGGCGGGATTCCACCCCGGAGGCCGTGCGGCCATTGTTCGACAAGGACATCGAAGGCTTTGGCGAGGTGTTCCGGGCCCTGTCCCAGGCGGAGATCGGCTCTTCGACCATCCAGTCCAGGGCCCTGGCCGGCCTGGCCAATAATACGGTGATATTTTGTATGCCCGGCTCAACCGGCGCCTGCAGGACGGCCTGGGAGGGCCTGATCCGGGAGCAACTCGACAGCAGTCACCGTCCCTGCAATTTCGTGGGGGTGCTCAAGGTTCGGAAGCGCCAGGCGTGAAGCCGCTGCTGCCGGTGGCGGAGGCCCTGGCGCGAATGCTGGCCTCCGCCAGCCCTACCGACGCCCTCCACCCGGTGGCACTGATTGACGCCCTGGGCGCGGTGCTCGCCGAGGATGTAGTAGCCCCGGTTGCGGTGCCCGCAGAGGACAACAGCGCCATGGACGGTTACGCCCTGCGGGCGAGGGACGCGGTCGGCCCCCTGCCGGTAAGTCAGCGAATTGCCGCGGGCAGCAGGCCGGGCCCGTTGCTCGCGCCGGGTACCGCCGCGCGAATTTTCACCGGCGCCCCGCTGCCCCCGGGCGCGGACGCCGTGGTGATGCAGGAGGACTGCAGCGAGGTGGATGGCGTGGTTACGGTGTCGACTGCGGTGAACCCCGGCCAGAATATTCGACCGCGGGGCCAGGATATTGCCCTGGGCGCTACGGTGCTCCGCCGGGGCCGGGTCCTGCGGCCCCAGGACATGGGCCTGCTGGCCTCCGTGGGCCGCGCTGCGGTCCAGGCCTACCAGCCCCTGCGGGTGGCGGTACTGTCGACGGGTGACGAACTGGTCGAGCCCGGGAGTGCCGCCCTGCAGGGGGGGCAGCTCTACAACTCCAACCGCTATACCCTGGCGGGCCTGGTGCGGTCTCTCGGTATGGCTTTTGTTGATGGGGGCATCATTCCCGACGACCCCGCCGCCACCGCCCAGGCGCTGGCGGAGGCCGCGGCGGGCGCTGATTGTGTCATCACCTCCGGCGGGGTATCCGTCGGCGAGGAGGACCATGTGAAGGCCCAGGTTGAGCGGTTGGGACAGCTGGATCTATGGCGCCTGGCGATCAAGCCCGGCAAGCCGTTGGCTTTCGGGCGCATCGGTGACACGCCTTTTATCGGCCTGCCGGGGAACCCCAGCTCGGTGTTCGTGACCTTTTGCCTGGTTGCCCGGCCCTTCCTGTTGCACCTGCAAGGTGTACGCGAGGCGCCGCCACCGGTTCTGCGCGCCCTGGCTGCATTCAGGGTCGAGCAGCCCGGGCTGCGCCAGGACTATCTGCGGGTAACCCTGAGCGATACCGGCGGCGGGCTGCGGGCAACACCGTTCCCGAACCAGAGCTCGGGTGTGCTGAGTTCTGTCAGCCACAGTAACGCGCTCGCGGTGATTCCGCCAGGGATAAGCGTCGCCGAGGGTGACAGTGTAGAGGTGATACTGCTGGATACGCTGGCCTGAGCGTGCGGCCGCGGGCTGCTAATCAGCGTACTTCTGGAATACCAGCGAGGCGTTGGTGCCACCGAAGCCGAAACTGTTGGACATCACCCGCTGCAGGTCCACGTTGTCGTGGCGGTTGACGGCGATGGGCAAGCCTTCGGCTTCCGGGTCCAGGGTTTCGATATTCGCAGATGCGGCAATGAAGCCCGCCTGCTGCATCAGCAGCGAATAGATGGCTTCCTGTACACCGGCGGCCCCCAGCGAGTGGCCGGACAGGGACTTGGTGGAGCCGATGACAGGGATATGGTCGCGATCCTGGTAGGCGGCGCGCACGGCTTTCAATTCCTGGATGTCCCCTGCGGGCGTACTGGTGCCGTGGGCGTTGATGTAGTCCACCGGACCAGTCACCGTGGAAAGGGCCTGCTGCATGCAGCGAGTGGCTCCCTCGCCCGAGGGCGCAACCATGTCGTAGCCGTCGGAGGTAGCACCGTAACCCACCAGCTCCGCATAAATCTTTGCCCCGCGCCTGAGGGCGTGTTCCAACTCCTCCACCACCAGCATGCCACCACCGCCGGCGATAACAAAACCGTCGCGGTTGGCATCATAGGCCCTGGAGGCCCGCTCGGGAGTATCATTGTATCGGGTGGAGAGCGCACCCATGGCGTCAAACAGGCTGCTCAGGGTCCAGTGCAACTCCTCCCCACCGCCGGCGAATACGATGTCCTGTTTGCCAAGCTGGATCTGCTCCATCGCATTGCCGATACAGTGGGCGCTGGTGGAACAGGCGGATGAAATGGAGTAATTCACGCCCTTTATTTTGAAGGGTGTCGCCAGGCAGGCGGAGACCGTGCTGCCCATCGTCTGGGTCACGCGATACGGTCCCACCTTGCGGATGCCCCGCTCGCGTAAAATATCGGCCGCCTCTACCTGCATTGCCGCCGATGCGCCTCCGGATCCGGCGATGATGCCGGTGCGCACATTCGATATGTCTGCGGCCTTCAGCCCGGAATCGTCAATGGCCCGCTGCATGGCGATGTAGGCGTAGGCTGCAGCATCGGCCATGAAGCGCAACTGCTTGCGATCGACCAGTGACGGAATGTCGATCTCGGGTGCGCCGGCCACGTGGGAACGCATACCCATATCGATCTGTTCCTGCCGCACGCGGATGCCTGAGCGCCCCTCATACAGCGAGCGGGTGACGCTCTGCGCATCGTTACCCAGGCACGAAACGATCCCCAGACCGGTAATAACGACTCTTTTACCCATAGGATTAGAACGACTCCGTCGATTTGAACAGGCCGACCCGCAGCTCGGAGGCCGTGTAGATTTCACGACCGTCCACCGATACGCTGCCATCAGCTATGCCCATCACCAGCTTGCGCTCGATGACACGCCGTATGTCTATTTTATAGACCACTTTGGACGCCGAGGGCAGCACCTGGCCACTGAACTTGACTTCGCCGCAACCCAGCGCCCGCCCCCGGCCGGGATTGCCGCGCCAACCCAGGAAAAAGCCGACAAGTTGCCACAGGGCGTCCAGGCCCAGGCAGCCGGGCATGACCGGGTCGCCGGGAAAGTGACACTGGAAAAACCATAAATCGGGGCGAATGTCGAGTTCGGCGATGATCTGCCCCTTACCATACTTGCCGCCCTCGGAACTGATGTGGGTAATGCGGTCCAGCATCAGCATATTGTCCGTGGGCAACTGCGCATTGCCCGGACCGAACAGTTCGCCATGGCCGCAGCTGACCAGTTGATCCCTGTCGTAGGCACTTTTTGCTGTCATAGCTATTCCAGGGTTGGCTTGATGTCTGCACCGTCGGATTGGGGCTTGCGGCAGCGCGGTTGCCGGAATCCAGGCGCGGCTCCGGGGGGCCTGGGTATTTTAAATGCTGAGGGCTACAAGTCCAGCGCATTTCCCCGGTTGCACCTGTTTCCCTTGACCCCGGTCACAGCCTGGTAACACAGCGGCGCACTTGGTAGCCAAGCATATAGCCATCCGCTACCATATCGGCACTCTTGGGCGCCTGGTTGGCGCCGGCTGTCAGGGATGACCTCCACCAGAATTTTCTCACCGCGACCCGCGAACGGTGATACAGGAATAATATGCTAACACCCGTACTTCTCTCCGGTGGCGTCGGCAGCCGGCTTTGGCCGGTCTCGCGCGAGACTCACCCCAAGCAATTCCTGCCCCTGGCCAGTGAGCTGTCGATGTTGCAGGAGACCCTGCGTAGGACCTCCGGGCTGGAGGAGGGTCCGCCGCTGGTGGTGTGCAACGAGGAGCATCGCTTCATGGTGGCGGAGCAACTGCGCCAGGTGAATATCAAGGCCTGCGCCCTCATCCTTGAACCCCAGGGTCGCAACACCGCGCCTGCCGTCGCCCTGGCAGCCATCCAGGCGTTGAAGGCTGACCCGGAAGCACTGCTGCTGGTACTGCCCGCCGATCACCTGATCCAGGACGTGGGAGCTTTTGCCCGGGCCGTCGGCCGCGCGGTTCCCCTGGCGGCGCAGGGCCGCTTGATGACTTTCGGCGTGGTGCCCTCGAGCCCGGAAACCGGTTATGGCTACATCAAGTGCGGCGCCGCCCTCGACGCAGAGCTGTACGACCTCGAGCGCTTTGTGGAGAAGCCGGACGCCGCCACGGCCCAGGCCTACCTGGACAGCGGCAATTACCTGTGGAACAGCGGCATGTTCCTGCTGCGCGCCGCCACCTACCTGGAGCAGTTGGGCGTGCACGCGCCCGCGATACTCGGCCACTGTCGCGAGGCGATGGCAGGGGCCATCGCCGACATGGACTTTGTGCGTCCGGCCGCCGGCGCCTTCCTCGACTGCCCGAGTGACAGCATCGATTACGCGGTGATGGAAAAAACCGACCTGGGCGGCGTGGTCTCCCTGGATTGCGGCTGGAGCGACGTGGGTGCCTGGTCCGCCCTGTGGGATGTGGCTGAGCGCGACAGCAGTGGCAATGCCTGCAAGGGCGATGTCATGCTCGAGGGCTGCAGCGACAGTTACTTCCGCAGCGATTCGCGCCTGCTGGCCGGTATCGGGGTGAGCGACCTGGTGGTGGTGGAAACCGCCGACGCTGTGCTGGTCGCGGATCGTTTCCGGGTGCAGGACGTCAAACTCATCGTCAATCGCCTGAAACAACAGCGGCGGCCCGAGGTTTCCCAGCACCGCCGGGTGTACCGCCCCTGGGGCTCCTATGAGTCGCTGGTGACCTCCCAGCGTTTCCAGGTAAAGCGAATCGTCGTCAACCCGGGTCACACCCTCTCGCTGCAGATGCACCACCACCGCGCGGAGCACTGGATAGTGGTGCACGGCACCGCGGAGGTTACCTGCGAGGACAAGGTTTTCATGCTGGGGGAGGATGAATCGACCTACATACCCCTGGGTCACAAGCACCGCCTTGCCAATCCCGGGCGTATCCCGCTGGAGCTGATCGAAGTGCAGTCCGGCGCCTACCTCGGCGAGGACGATATCGTGCGCTATGAGGACGTGTATGGGCGCAGCAAGTAGGTATTTTATTTACACGGAGGTGTTATGAAAATTACCAAGTGCCTGTTTCCTGTCGCCGGCTACGGCACCCGTTTCCTGCCGGCGACCAAGAGCATGCCGAAGGAAATGTTGCCGATCGTCAACAAACCGCTGGTGCAATACGGTGTTGAGGAGGCGATTGCCGCAGGTATGACCACCTGCGCCATGGTCACCGGCCGCGGCAAGCGCGCCATCGCCGACCACTTCGATATCAGTTACGAGCTCGAGCACCAGATTTCCGGCAGCGGCAAGGAAGTCTATCTCGAGAGTATCCGCAATGTGCTGGACAAGGGCGTTTTCACCATGGTGCGCCAGCGCGAGATGAAGGGCCTCGGGCACGCGATACTCACCGGCCAGTCGCTGATCGGCAACGAACCGTTCGGCGTGCTGTTGTCCGATGACTTGTGCCTGAATGACGGTCCTGGCGTGTTGGCCCAGATGGCGGAGCTGTTCAAGCAGTTTCGCTGCTCCATCGTGGCGATCCAGGAAGTGCCCCACGATGAAGTGAGCAGCTACGGGGTGATCGCCGGGGAGAGCCTGCGCGATGGCATCTACCGGGTTGACCAGATGGTGGAAAAGCCTGATCCCAAGGACGCGCCTTCCAACCTCGCCATTATCGGCCGCTACATCCTCACGCCGGACATCTTCGAAATCATTCGCGAGACGCCACCTGGCGCCAACGGCGAAATCCAGTTGACCGATGCCCTGCAGATACAGGCCAAGCGCGGCTGCGTCATGGCCTACAAATTCAAGGGGCGCCGGTTCGACTGCGGCAGCGTGCCGGGCTTTGTCGAGGCCACCAATTTTGTCTACGACAAATACTATTCCAAGGACGTGGGCGCCGGGCGGTGACGGAGATTACCTGTTTCAAGGCCTATGACGTCCGCGGCCGGGTACCCGACCAGTTGAACGAGGCTATCGCCCGCCGCATCGGCCGGGCCTATGCGCAGGTCATCGAACCGCGCCAGGTCGTTGTCGGGCACGACATCCGGCTCAGCAGCGAGGCGATCAAGGCCGCCCTGGTGCAGGGTTTGGTGGAGCAGGGAGTGGATGTCTACGACATTGGCCTTTGTGGCACCGAGGAAATCTATTTTGCCACTTCCCACGCCGGGATGGACGGCGGCATTGCCGTTACCGCCAGCCACAACCCGAAGGACTACAACGGCATGAAGTTCGTGCGGGAGGATTCCCGGCCGATTTCCGGCGATACCGGCCTGTTCGATATCCGCGCCCTGGCGGAACGTGATGAGTTTCAGCCGGCTGCCCGCCCGGGGCAGGTGCATCAGCTTGATACTTCTGCGGCCTATATCCGGCACCTGCTCTCCTACGTGGAGGTGGCCGCCCTGAAACCGCTGAAGATAGTCGTCGATGCGGGCAATGGCGGCGCCGGCCGGGTGGTGGACCTGCTGGAGCCGCACCTGCCCTTTGAATTCATCAGGCTGCACCACGAGCCCGACGGCAATTTCCCCAATGGCGTACCCAATCCGCTGGAGCCGGAAAATCGCGCCGCGACTATCGCGGCGGTACGCGAGCACGGTGCCGACCTGGGCCTGGCCTGGGACGGCGATTTTGATCGCTGTTTCTTCTTCGATGAGCACGGCGATTTCGTCGAGGGTTACTACGTGGTCGGCCTGTTGGCCGAGGCCTTCCTGAAACGCCAGGGCCCCGCACGGGTGGTGCACGATCCGCGCCTGGTATGGAATACGATCGACATCGTCGAGTCACTCGGCGGCGAAGCGGTGCAGAGTAAGACCGGGCACGCCTTTATCAAGGAGCGAATGCGGCTGGAAAACGCCGTCTACGGCGGCGAGATGAGCGCGCACCATTATTTCCGGGATTTCGCCTACTGTGACAGCGGCATGATCCCGTGGCTGCTGGTGACGGGCCTGGTCTGCGCCGCCGGCAAGGGGCTATCCAGCCTGGTGTCCGAGCGGGTGGCGGCTTACCCCTGCAGCGGCGAGATCAATCGCACGATCGGTGACCCCACCGCGGTGCTGGCCCGGGTGGAAGCCGTCTACCGCGGGCAGGCCATCTCCATCGAATATATCGACGGCCTGAGCATGGCATTCGCCAAATGGCGCTTCAACCTGCGCATGTCCAATACCGAGCCGGTGGTGCGGCTGAATGTGGAAAGCCGCGGCGATGCGGCACTGATGCAGGCCAAAACCAGGGAACTGCTGGGCCTGATCGACACTCCCTGAGGCCCTGCGACCGGGCCTTGCATCCCATTGCGCGCCGCTGCGGTTACCCGAGCCTGGGTGCGTCCCTGCCAACGGCGGCGTCCCGCCACTCGCGCATCAGGCGCTCGGTGGAGGGGTCCATCACGCCTGAGCCGGGCTCTCCGGACAGCCGGGCCAGGATTTCCGCTCCGATCTCCTTGCCCAGTTCCACGCCCCACTGATCGAAGGGATTGATGCCCCACAGGCGCGCGCTGCAAAAGGTGCGGTGCTCGTACAGCGCCAGTAGCGCGCCAAGCGTCCCGGGAGACACGCAGTCCATGGTGATCACGCTATTGGGTCGGCTGCCGGGCATGGCCAGGTGAGGCGCGAGCCGGCTGGCCTCGGCCTCGCCCATCCCGCGCTGCGACAGGGCCAGCCGTGCCGCCTCCCGCGTCCGCCCTACCATCAGAGTGCGGCTCTGGGCCAGGCAATGGGCCACCAGGCGCCGATGTTGTTCCTGCATGCCGGTGTGGGTTGTCAGCGGCAGCACGAAGTCCGCGGGGCACAGCAGCGTGCCCTGGTGCAGCAACTGGTGAAAGGAGTGCTGGCCCATGGTGCCGGCGGAGCCCCACAGCACCGTGCCGGTGGTATAGGGCAGGGCCCTGCCATCGGCGCTGACGCTCTTGCCGTTGCTTTCCATGGTCAATTGCTGGAGAAAGTCGGGCAGGCGCCGCAGGCCGTGGTCGTAGGGCAGCACCACGTGGTTGCCCGCCTGGAAGAAATTGCTGTACCAGACTTCGAGTAAGCCCAGCAGCAGGGGCATGTTGGCACCCGGGACACTGCCGTGGAAATGGTCGTCCATGTCCCGGGCGCCGGCCAGGAATTCCTCGAACCGCGCCCAGCCGATGGCGATGGCGCAGCTCAGGCCGATGGCGGACCAGACCGAATAGCGCCCCCCTACCCAGTCCCACATGGGCAGGCAGTTGGCTGCGGGAATGCCGAATTCTGCGGCGGCCGCGAGGTTGGCTGTCACTGCAATGAAGTGCTTGTCCAGGTCGCTCTCCACGGCCCCGGCGTTGAGCAGCCAGTTGCGCGCGGCCAGGCTGTTGGTCAGGGTCTCCTCGGTGCGGAAGGACTTGGAGCAGACGATGAACAGGGTGGATCCGGGGTCCAGTGCCAGCAGCGTACCCTGCAGGTCCGCCGGGTCCACATTGGCCACATAGTGACAGCTGATATTGCCGTGGAAGGGCCTGAGCGCCTCCGTGACCAGCCGTGGGCCCAGGTCCGAGCCACCGATACCGATGTTGACGACATCGGTTATGGCGGCGCCGGAAAAGCCCATCTGCCGGCCGTCGTTCAGCCGCTGGGACCACTGCCGCATCAGCTCGCGCGAGGCCGCTACCTGCGCGAACTCGGCGTCCATGCCGTGGCTGCCGGAGGCGCGCAGGAGGGTGTGCAATGCCGGCCGGTTCTCCGTATTGTTGATGTGTGCCCCGTCAAACAGGGCTTCGATATCGTCCTGCACACGGCTTTGTTGCGCCAGTTCCAGCAGGCCCGCCAGCGCCGCCCTGGTCAGCAGGTGCTTGGAGTAATCCAGCTTCAGCCCGGCCACCTCCAGGGTAAAATCGGCGGCCCGCTGCGGGTCGTCGGCAAACAACTGTTCGATGGAGATTGCGCTCAGCGTTCCGGCAAGCGCATGTAGTTTGCCGTAGCAGGGTAATTCGGACAGAAGCGGGCGTACTGCCATGAGCGGACCTTGGCGCGGGGATGAATGAGGCCCTGAGTATAGGAATGCCCGCGCGCAGGCGCAACGCGGGCGAGGTGACATCAGCGCGGGGTACCGCGGCCGCTCAGTGGTCCCGGTGGATAGACAGGAAGGTAAGTCGCTCCAGTGCGGCGCGACAGCTGCTGCGGGGCAGTTGCTCCAGCAGCGCCAGTGCCCGGTCATGGTAGAGCTGCGCCTGGGCGCGGGTGTAGGCAAGGGAACCGCCGCGCTGGACCACGTCGATGACCTCGGCCAGGGTGTCGGCGTTCCTGGCGGTGACGGCGTTGCGAATAATATCCCGCTGCGCTGTCGCGGCCTCGCGCATCGCGTGGATCAGGGGGAGGGTGGTCTTGCCTTCTGTGAGGTCATCCCCGACATTCTTGCCCATCGCGGCAGGATCGCCATCGTAGTCCAGCACGTCATCGATCATCTGGAAGGCAATACCCAGGTTCAGCCCGAAACTATGCATGGCCTCGCGCACCGCCCGGCTTGCACCGCTCAGGGCAGCCGCCCCGTAGCAGGCGGCGGCGAACAGAATGGCCGTCTTGCGGGTAATAATGTCGATGTACTCTGCCTCGGTGGTGTCCGCCTGACCGGCCCTGATCAGTTGCAGCACCTCGCCCTCGGCGATGGTGTTGGTGGTGTCGGCCATGTGGGCGAGGATATCCATGTCCGCCAGTTGCACCATCAGCTGGAAGGCGCGGGTATAGAGAAAATCGCCGACCAGCACCGACGGGGCGTTGCCAAACGCTGCGTTGGCGGTGGGCCGTCCCCGGCGCAGGCTGGAGATATCCACTACATCGTCGTGCAACAGGGTGGCGGTATGGATAAATTCGATGACTGCGGCAAACTTGATATGCGCCTGGCTGCAGGGGCCCAGCGCGGAGGCACACAGCAGTACCAGCAGCGGGCGCAGGCGTTTGCCGCCGGCGTCGACGATGTAGTGCCCCACGTTCTCCACCATGGGTACATCGGAATGGAGCTGCTCCACGATGAGCCGATTGACCTGCTCGAATTCCGTGGCAACGGTGTCGCGAATCTGCTGCATGGTCGGGGAAGGTATGGAAAATGCCCGGGCATGCTAGGTCGCTGCCCGCGGGCTGTCAAGCGAGGGTCCCGGGGGTCGGGCTGCGGCCGTGCAGGGTGCCCTAAGTTCTTGTTTTCAGGAAATAATTAGGCCTTGCCGTGGGAGTCTGATTTAAGTAGAATCGCCGCCCTCTGGCCCCTGTCGCGCTCCACTGCTGCTCGGGTCGGTGTTAACCAACTGTTAGTGCCAGTCTCTGCCCCCTTGATTTACAAGGGTTTTTTTCAGTTGCGAGCAGGCTAACTCAACGGAGCACATTATGTACGCAGTAATAGAAAGCGGTGGCAAACAGCATCGCGTGGTTGAAGGCGAAACCCTGAAACTGGAAAAAATTGAGGCCGCTACCGGCGCTACCGTGGAATTCGACAAGGTATTGATGGTAGGCGGTGGTGACAGCATCAGGATTGGCACCCCCGTGGTTCCCGGCAGCAAGGTAACCGCCGAGGTGGTTGGCCATGGTCGTCACAAGAAGGTCAAGATCGTAAAGTTCAGTCGCCGCAAGCACTACCGGAGAGAAACCGGGCACCGCCAGTGGTTCACCGAGGTGAAGATCACCGGTATTACGGCGTAACAGGAGGGTTTGAGCAATGGCACACAAGAAAGCTGGTGGTAGTACTCGCAACGGTCGTGATTCCCAGAGCAAGCGCTTGGGCGTAAAGCGCTTCGGTGGTGAAACAGTTCAGGCAGGCAGCATTATCGTGCGCCAGCGTGGTACCCGCTTTCACCCCGGCACCAACGTGGGAATCGGCAAGGACCACACCTTGTTCGCTACTGTTGACGGTAAGGTGGAATTCGTGACTAAAGGCCCGAAGAGCCGCACGTTCGTCCAGATCGTGGGCGCCTGAGGCGCGGCTCCAGGCCGGGTAACCCGAAGCCTCGTCAGTGACGGGGCTTTTTTTTGGGCATGCAATCCCGGTTCTGGCTAGCGAAGCCGGTCGCGGCTGGGTAGAAGCCCCTCGAAAAGGCCGCAGGCCTCGTATGATGTGCAGCCCCGCTACGATGCGGGATTGCGCGCGGTATAGCATTCCAGGGCACGCCGCAAGTACATCCATGTAGGCTCGGCTGCAGCCATCCATGGCTGCAGACGTCCCTGAAATGCTATACCGCGCACATTCCCTAGCCGAGTGATTTGAGTGCGTATAGAACCTCACTTTGCTCTATCTGCTCGAGTATATGAATTACCGCTTGGGAGATAGTACGGAAAGAGCTGCGGGCATGTCCTGTTTGGATTCTGGACCGTCTGCAGCCATGGATGGCTGCAGCCGAGCCTACATGGATGTATTCACGGCGTGTCCAGGAGCCAAACAGGACATGGTCGTAGCGGGTGGGTGGACTGATCAAAAAATCGTGACGCGATGTTACCTAATCAAGTGATGTGGGACGAACCTAAATATCCGGCCGTAGTTTTTATATATACTGCCAGTCCAGCCGCTGTCCCTCGGGCGCGGCCAGCAACACAATGGAACACAAATGAAATTCGTAGATGAGGCAAGTATCAAGGTTTTCGCCGGGAATGGCGGCAGTGGCTGCCTCAGTTTCCGCCGGGAAAAGTATATACCCAAGGGTGGCCCCGACGGCGGGGATGGCGGTGATGGCGGCAGCGTCATCATGGAAGCGGACAGCTCCCTCAACACCATGGTCGACTTCCGCTTCCAGCGCGCCTTTCGGGCGCAGAACGGCGAATCCGGGCGCGGCCAGAACAAGACCGGCAAGAGCGGCGATGACCTGGTGTTGCGGGTACCGGTGGGCACCACCATCCTCGACGAGGACACCGGCGAGATGCTGGGGGACCTGTCCGTGCCGGGCCAGCGCCTGGTCGTGGCCCAGGGCGGCTTTCACGGGCTGGGCAATGCCCGCTTCAAGTCCAGCACCAATCGGGCGCCGCGCCAGACCACCAAGGGCAGCGAGGGCGAGCAGCGCGATCTCAAGCTGGAGCTGAAAGTGCTGGCGGACGTAGGTTTGCTGGGCTTGCCCAATGCCGGCAAATCCACCTTTATCAGGGCAGTCTCCTCGGCCACGCCCAAGGTTGCGGATTATCCATTCACCACCCTGGTGCCCAATCTCGGGGTGGTAAAGGTGGAGGCCCACCGCAGTTTCGTAGTGGCGGACATCCCCGGGTTGATCGAGGGCGCGTCGGACGGCGCGGGCCTGGGCATACGTTTCCTCAAGCACCTGACCCGCAACCGGATCCTGTTGCACCTGGTGGACATGGCGCCTTTCGACGGCAGTGAACCGGCGGACGCGGCGCTGGCCATCGTGCGGGAACTGGAGCGCTTCAGTCCCACCCTGGCAGCGCGAGAGCGCTGGCTGGTGCTCAACAAAACCGACCTGCTTGACGCCGCAACCTTCGCGGCGCGGCGTGACGCGCTGCTGGCCGCGTTGGGCTGGCAGGGCAGGGTCTATGCCATCTCCGCCATCACCGGCGAGGGCACCGCTCCCCTGTGCGGCGACATGATGATTTACCTGGAGCAGCGCCGCGCCGCCGAATTGGAAGACCCCGCGCTGGCGGAGGCCGAGCGGCAGATGCAGTTTGCCATGCAGGACGAGGCGAGGCAGCGGGTCGAGGAGTACCGCGCCCGTCAGCGCGAGACTGCCAGGGCTAACAGGCATGGCGAGGACGCAGGCGACGACGACTTTGATGACGATGATTATGATGTTGAAGTGGAATACGCACCCTGAGGCAAGAAATGGCTGATCGCAGTGAAATCGCCGGGGCCAGGCGCTGGGTCGTCAAGGTCGGCAGCGCGCTGCTGACCGATGATGGGCGGGGTCTCAACCCGGCGATCATCGCCACCCTGGTGGAACAGCTGGTGCAGCTGCGCGCGCGCGGTTGTGAAGTGGTACTGGTGTCCAGCGGTGCGGTTGCGGCAGGTATTGTCAGGCTGGGCTGGAATGCCCGCCCGCACCTGCTGCATAAATTGCAGGCCGCTGCCGCCGTGGGCCAGTCGATCCTGGTGCAGCACTATGAGAATGCTTTCAAGCAGCACGGCATCGCCACCGCGCAGATCCTGCTGGTACACGATGATGTGACCGCGAGGGATCGCTACCTCAACGCCCGGGGCACGCTCAATACCCTGCTCGAGTTGGGGGTGGTGCCGGTGGTGAATGAAAACGATACCGTTGTCACCGAAGAGATACGCTTCGGTGACAACGACACCCTCGCGGCCCTGGTGGCCAACCTCATCGATGCCGACGCTTTGCTGCTGCTGACGGACCAGCAGGGCATGTACCGGGAAGATCCCCGCCGCAATCCGGACGCCGAGCTGCTGCAGAGTTGTGACGTACATGATCCGGGTCTGGACGCCATGGCAGGGGAGGGGGGTGCGCTCGGCCGCGGCGGCATGGTGACCAAGCTGCGCGCCGCCCGGCTGGCGGCCCGCTCCGGCACCGAGACCATCATCGCCTCGGGGCGGGAGGGGAATATCATCACCCGGGTCACCACCGGTGACGCCATAGGTACCTGGTTCCGCACCGGGAAGCAGCCTGAGAATGCCCGCAAGCAATGGCTGGCGGGGATGGTGCAGGTGCAGGGCAGCCTCGAGTTGGATGAGGGCGCAGTGCGGGTGCTGCGCGAGTCCGGTCGCAGCCTGCTTGCGGTCGGGGTGCGCGCCGTACAGGGCAATTTCACCCTGGGGGAGATGGTATCGTGCAGGGACGGCAACGGCAGTGAGGTCGCCCGGGGGCTGGTCAACTACAGCGCCGACGAGACCCGGCGCATCATGGGTCGACCGTCAGGGGATATCGAGGGCGTGCTGGGGTATCTGCGGGACGAAGAGCTGATCCACCGCGATAACCTGGTGCTGCTCTAGCTCATCCAGCGGCCGATCGGCGTTTTGACCCAGAGGAAGTCCATGAGCTTCTTCATTCCCTCGGCGCTTTTTGCGCTGTAGGGGTAGGCGTTCTGCATCTTGCCGCCGAAGCGGTCGATGACAATGGGCATCTCGTGGCAGTAGCCCCGCATGCCTTTCTTGCCGTTCACCTGCCCCAGTCCCGACTTTTTGCGCCCACCGAAGGGGGCCGCGGGAATACCGTAACTCACCGCCATATCATTGACGCTGCAGCTGCCGGTATCGATCGCCGCCGCCAGGCGATAGCCCTTCTCCTTGTCTTTGGTCCAGACGTTGCCATTGAGGCCGAATTCCGAATCATTGGCCAGGCTGATGGCCTCCTGTTCGCTGGCCACTTTCTGGATACACAGGATGGGGCCGAAGGTCTCGTGGATCATGATATCCATGCTGTTGTCGACCCCGGTGATGACCGTGGGTTCGTAATAGAGTCCGGGTAGGTCGGGGTTGCGCCGGCCCCCCATCAGGATGTTGGCGCCCTTGGCCCTGGCGTCCTCCACGTGGGCTTCGATGATAGCCATCTGCCGATCCCAGAACACCGCTCCCACGTCTTCCTCCCAGCCATGCTGCTGGCCCTGGCGCAGGCCCTTGCCTTTCTCCATGACCAGGCGCAGGAATTCGTCGTACACCGCGGCCACCACGTAAATCCGCTCGGTGCCGCAGCAGTAGTGACCGGTGTTCATGCAGGATCCCAGCCAGGCGCCGTCGGCGGCCCGGTCCAGGTCCGCATCGGCACAGACGATCATGGCGTCATTGCCGCCCAGCTCGAGGGTGCAGGGGATAAGCTGGCTGGCGCAGGCTTCCGCCACCTTGCGTCCGGTGGCCACGCTGCCGGTGAAGGAAACCTTGTCCACTCCGCCGCGCACGATCGCGGCGCCGGTCTCGCCATCGCCCAGTAATACCTGGAGTACGCCGTCGGGCAGGCCCGCCCGGGTAAAGATGGTCTCTGCCAGGCGCGCTGAAAACGGCGTGACTTCAGAGCCCTTGGCCACCACCGCATTGCCTGCCAGCAGGGCCTGCGCCGCCTGGTTCATGACCAGGACGAATGGCCCATTCCAGGGGGTGATCAGGCCTATGACCCCCAGCGGCTTGTAAACTATCCGCAGCTGCTTCATCAGGCCCAGCAGGCCGTGAACCCGCCGCTTGCGGGGCCCGAGGAATTTCTCCGCGTTTTTGGCGTAATAGCACAGGGAGTCCGCAACCGAGAAAATCTCCATGCTCATGGCATCGGTGCGCGCCTTCCCGGTCTCGGCCACCACGGTATCGATGATCTGGTCCTGGGTTTCGAGCACGATCTGCAGGGCGCGCTCGACAATGGCGGCGCGAGCCTTCATCGGCGTGGCGGCCCAGGCCGGCTGCGCCGCCCGCGCCCTGGCGATGGCGGCGGCGACATCATCTGCGTTGGCGCACACTATCTCCCCGGTGGGTTCCAGGGTGACCGGGCTGCGCAGTTGCAGGTGGCGTCGGGCGTCGCTGGAGGCAATCGGTTCGTAGATGGACATGGCATGCTCCTGTTAGACTCCCGCCAAACTATTGGTCATTAGTTTCAGTGTCAATGCCTGTTGCCGGACCCACGCGGGTCGGGTATGAATTACAAGACCGTATGACTGTGGGATAATCGCCGCCCCTCGCCAGGCATAACAAGAAAGGCTCATGACAGTCTCACCGACCTTACTTCTGGTTTTCTACTGTGCCGCCATCGCAGGTTTCTCGATGGTGGGAGGACAACTGCCGAACTGGGTCAGGATGACCCATACCCGCACCCAGGTAGCGATGAGCCTGGTGTCCGGCCTGATGTTGGGGGTTGCGTTCTATCACCTGCTGCCACACAGCGTGGCCATGCTGCCCGGACCGGGTGCGGCGGATGTATCGGTGCGCTGGCTGATGTTGGGGCTCATCACAATGTTGCTTTTGCTGCGAATTTTCCATTTTCACCAGCATGACTTCAGCCACGAGGAGGAGGACCACCACGACCACCATCATCAGCACGAGCATGGCCACGCCCACAGCTATAGCCACCCGGCTCCCGCGAGCAGGGTCAGTTGGCTCGGCATAGCCCTGGGCCTGGGTGTCCACACGGTGATTGATGGGATCGCCCTGGGGGCGGTCATGCAGGCCGAGATTGCAGACGGGTCCGCAGGCGTGGTCGGGCTGGGCGTGTTTCTGGCGATACTACTGCACAAGCCGCTGGATGCCATGTCCATCACCACCGTGATGGCTGCCGGAGGCTGGGACGCCAGGGCGCGCACTGCCAACAACCTGGTGTTTGCCCTGATGTGCCCGTTGGGCGCCCTGCTGTTCTATTTCGGCGTGGATTACCTTGGCAATAACAGCGATTACGTAGTGGCTGCTGCGCTGGCATTCTCTGCCGGCGCCTTCATTTGTATCGCCCTCAGCGACCTCCTGCCGGAAGTGCATTTCCACAGCCACGACCGGGCCAAGCTCACCGGGGCATTCCTGCTGGGAATCGGGATTGCCTACGCCATCGGGGCGCTGGAGCCGGCCGCTTATCATCTTGCACATCCCTGAGTCGATCGAGGCTGAAACTATGGTCAAGCGTGTCATCTATCCCCCCGTCTGGCTGCTGCTGGGGCTTATCGCCATTTTTATGCTCGATGAGTTTTACCCCATCGCCCATTTCACCAGCCTGGCCGCCCAGGTCGTCGGCGGGGCGGTCATCGTGATCGGCCTGCTGTTGCTGGTACTCGCCAATGGCCTGTTCGTGCGGGCGGGCACAGATGTCATCCCGTTTCGGAACGTGACCAAGCTGGTTACCAGCGGCGTTTACCGCTACACCCGCAACCCGATGTACCTTGGCATGTTTGCGGTGCTGCTGGGCTGCGCGGTCACGGTCGGTGCGGTCTCCGCACTGGCGGTGCCGCTGCTGGTCGCGGCTATCGTGGAGGCGCGTTTTATCCGGCCGGAGGAGCAGATGCTGCGCGGCCTGTTCCCGGAAGAATACCCGGCCTATTGCGCGCGGGTGCGGCGCTGGCTCTAGTCGTCTAAACCCTATACTGATGTCGGCTTAACCCCAACAAACCCTCGCGGAGGATGTCCCAATGTTGCTAGGCGTACCCAAGGAAATAAAAACCCAGGAATACCGCGTCGGCCTGACCACCGGCAGCGTGCTGGAGCTGGTTCATCACGGGCACCAGGTCCTGGTCCAGAGCGGCGCGGGTGAGGGCATCGGCCTGAGCGACGACCTCTACCGGGAGGCTGGGGCGGAGGTGGTGGGGACCGCCGCCGAGGTGTTCGAGCGGGCCGAGATGGTGGTGAAGGTCAAGGAGCCCCAACCCGAAGAGTGCCAAATGCTGCGGGAGGGCCAGGTGCTGTTTACCTACCTGCACCTGGCGCCCGACCCGGGCCAGACCAGGGCGCTGCTGGATTCAGGCTGTATCGCCATCGCCTACGAGACGGTTACCGGCCCCAACAATACCCTGCCGCTGCTGTCGCCCATGAGCGAGGTGGCGGGGCGCATGGCGATCCAGGCCGGCGCCCATTGCCTGGAGAAGGAGCAGGGCGGTTCGGGCATCCTGCTGGGCGGCGTGCCGGGGGTTGAAGCGGCCCGGGTGGTGGTGATTGGCGGCGGCGTAGTGGGTACCAACGCGGTGCGCATGGCCATGGGCATGGAGGCGCATGTCACCGTGCTGGATCGCTCGCTGCAGCGCCTGAAGGAACTGGACTTCCAGTTCGGTTGCATGCTGAACACGATCTACTCCACCCGGGAAGCGCTGAACCGGTATGTGGCCAGCGCCGATCTGCTGATCGGCGCCGTGCTGGTTCCCGGCGCCGCTGCGCCGAAGCTGGTGGACCGCGCCATGTTGCGAACCATGAAGCCCGGCTCCGTGCTGGTGGACGTGGCCATCGACCAGGGCGGATGTTTCGAAACCAGCCGGCCCACCACCCACGCTAACCCGACCTATGTCGAGGAAGGCGTGGTGCACTATTGCGTGGCCAATATGCCTGGCGCGGTGGCGCGCACCTCCACCTTCGCCCTGAACAATGCGACCCTGCCCTTCACCCTGAATCTTGCGGACAAGGGCTACCGGCAGGCGCTGCTGGACGACCCGCACCTCTGCGCGGGATTGAACGTGCACTGCGGCCAGCTTACTTACAAGGCGGTGGCCGACGATCTTGGTCTCGACTACGTCGCCGCCAGCCAGGCGCTGGCGCGCTGAGACCGCGCTCCAGGCAGCCCGGACCCGGCGGCAGCCCTGCTTGCCACTGATCCAGTGCTCTGCTTGTATCGTATCCAGGAGCAATACAAGCGCGGAGTAAGCAGGCATGGATCAGGCGGCCCGAACCCGGTGGTCACTGAGGCGAGTTCGAAGTGCGGGGCCGCTTTTATTATTACTTTGGCTCTGGTCGGGGGCGGCGATGGCGGCTGATATTGAAGAACCAGCCTGGAAGTTGCGGGACAGCTTTAATGGCGTTGAGCTGAGGGATTATGCACCCAGCATTCAGGCGAAGACAGTGCTGGCACATGGCGGGCAAACCAGCACCGGCTTCCGGCGCCTGGCAGGTTTCATTTTCGGAGGCAATGACCGCTCCCAGAAGATTGCGATGACTGCACCCGTGCAGGAAACCCTGCAGGAGCAGGGGCCCGTGATGGCGTTCACCATGCCGGCCCAGTACACCCTGGATGAACTGCCTCGCCCTGCGGATGCACGCATTACCCTGGAGGAGGTCCCCGCCAGGACGGTGGCAGTGCTGCGCTTCTCCGGATGGGCGACCGACACGTCGGTGGCGCGCAAGACGCGCCAGCTGCTCGCCACCCTGGAGCAACGCGATATCGTGACGGTGGGGGTGCCTTCATTGAACCAGTACAACCCGCCCTGGACCCCGCCCTTCCTGCGCCGTAACGAGATCATGGTGGAGGTAGCTGGGTCAGCAGCGTCCCTGTAGTGGCGTGGAGCGCGAGGCGGGCAGCGGGGGTTCAGTGGAGCCCGGGGAAGGCCAAGCAAATTAGAGCAGCTTGTCCCCGGCGAGCTTGCGCGCAGTGTCCAGGCCGCCGGCATTGGTGACGTTGGTGTAACCCGCTGCCAGCAGAGACTGTCGGGCTCTCTCGGCCCGCCCGCCGACTGCACAATACAGGTAGATGGGGGCGTCCTTGGCGAGCTTCAGGCCGGCCACTCCCACTTCGATACCGTCAAATGGAATCAGCTGCGCTTCCTCCAAATGGCCCCTTTGGTACTCGGCAGGGGTGCGCACATCAATCCAGACAGAGCCAGCGGGTACTTCTGCGTGCAGGCCCGCGCCCGGTAGCAGTGCCACAAGGAGGGTGCCGATGGCGGCTTTTCTGTTCATGTTGGCGTTCCTCTAGTTTTTGGCGCCCATGGCCACTGCGAGGGCTTTGGTATTCGCGCTGTCATCGACACTATCATCAACACTATCGAGCCATCCTGACAACTGCCCGGTGATGATCACCGCCAGCGCGTCCATATGGCCTGGTGCGCTGTTGAGACAGGGAATATAGTCGAAATGTTCCCCGCCCGCCGCAAGGAAGTAGTCCCGGTTTTCCTCGTCGATCTCCTCCAGGGTCTCCAGGCAGTCTGCCGCAAAGCCCGGGCAGACCACCTGTACGCGTTTTACACCCTGGCCCGGCAGGGCCTTGAGAATGGTGTCCGTATAGGGCTGCAACCACTCGGCCTTGCCAAAGCGCGACTGGAAGGTGGTCATGTAGCCCGATTCCTTCAGGCCGAGCTGCTCTGCTACCAGTCGCGTGGTCTTGTGGCACTGGCAGTGATAGGGATCGCCCTGGTCCAGGTAACGCCGCGGCTCACCGTGGTATGAGAACAGCAACTTGTCGGCGGTGCCATGGCGGGCGCGATGATCCCGTATGCTGTTGGCCACGGCGGTGATGTACGCCGGGTGGTCATGATACTGGCTGACGAAGCGCAATTCGGGCAGCCAGCGGCGCCTCATGAAATCGCTGGCCAGTGCGTCAAAGGTGGACCCGGTGGTGGCCCCACCATACTGGGGGTACAGGGGCAATACCAGCAGCCTGGTGACACCCCGGTCGAGCATTGACTGGAGTGTGCCGGCGATATCAGGGTTGCCGTAGCGCATGGCGAAGTCGACGATCACGCGCTCGCCGAAGCGCTCGCGCATCGCAAGCTGCAGCGCCTGCGCCTGGTCGCGGCTGTGGCTCAACAGGGGCGAGCCGCTCTCTGTCCAGATTTTGCGGTACTTGGCGGCGGAGCGGCGCGGGCGCACCCGCAGGATGATGCCGTGGAGAATCAGCCACCACGCCGGCCGCGGAATCTCCACCACGCGCGGGTCCCACAGGAACTGGCGCAGGTATTTCCTCAGCGGCTTGGTTTCCGGCGCGTCCGGGGTACCCAGGTTGGTCAGCAGTACACCCACCCGGGGTGACTGGCCGTGGTCGAAATTCTGGTTGCCGATGTATCTCATCACTGCCCAATATACGGTTGCCCGAAGGCGAAGCCAATCATAAAAAAACCCCCGCACAGGGCGGGGGTTGTTGGCAGTCGGCGTAAAGGCGGGTTAGTTGCCGATCCCGTGTACCCTGGCTACATCCACCACGGAGCCTGAGCCGTGGCAAACACTGCATTGCTCCACCACTTCGCCGGAGTCGATTGCCTGCTGGGTGGTACTGAAGCTGCCGCCATTGGTCACCATATGGGCACCGGCCTCCTCGCCATCGTGACAGCTTGAGCACACTGCCGTGGCGGGCGACATAACCTTATCGTCGTCCGGGCTCGGGCTCGCTCCGGTGTCAACGGTGGTGCCCAGCACGCCGGAGGCCAGCGGCAGGGTATAGCCGTCGTCGGTGTGGCAACCCACGCAGTTCGCGAGGTTACCCGGGTAGGGCTCTTCGAAGACATAGGTGGTGAATCCCCGGAAGCCGACGATCTGCAGCGGGTTCTCCCTGATTGCCCCCGCGTGGATGCCGTGCACCATGCGCTTCATATCCAGGGATTCCTCATCCTTGCCGTCTGTGGGCGGGTTGGCGGCGACCTTGCGCACCCCGGCATCGGTGTTGCGGGGGTTGTGGCAGGCGACGCAGACATCGATGTTATCGGTGCGGTTATTGCCATGCAGGGACAGGCTCTGGTGGCAGCTCAGGCAGTTGGTCAGTTCCACCGAGCTCCGGCGCGGCACGGGCTTGCCGCCGGGTTCGTTGACGCTGAAGAACTCATGCACGTTGGTGAATGCGATCTGCTGCACGTCCGGCTCCTCCTGGCTGCCGATGTTGACGGCGGGATGGCCCTCGATAGCCGCCAAACCGCTGCCGTCGGCGGCAACTGGCGGCACCGGCACGGTCGATGTGACCGTGTAGCTGCCATCCCCGACCGGCGTGCCTCTGAGTGCATCGAGGCTGACTGCGCTCGCGTTCGGCAGGCCGTTGCCGGTATTGGTGTAGTCAGTCGTGGGCCAGGCCAGGTCTATCGCCAGGCGGCTGGCACCGCCGGCCGCGGTCCACACCGGGTCCGTCGTCAGGTCGTAGGGCATATCTTCATTGGTCGGGTCGATCACCTTGTACTGGACTTGCGGCAACTGGCCGGGTCCGGTATTGGTCACCGCGACGATCTCCGCCGCGAAGCGTTTGCGGGCCTCCTCCGTCAGGATGGTGTGGCTGTCCGGGATGCTGCCGGCGACACCGCCCGTGGAGTGACAGCTGTTGCACTTGGAGTCGTCCGTCTGGCCGCCCGCATGCCTGGAGAAATCCAGCGCATCATGGCAGCTGCCGCAGGCCGCCTGGGAGGCATAGTTGGCCCAGTTATCCCCCTGGGAGGTCAGGGCCAGGCTGTAATCCTGGCCTGCGGGGAACTGCAGGTCCGCGCCGGTGGCGCTGCCCGCATGGCAGTTCACGCAGTTGCGGATGTCCTGGGGAAACAGCACGTTGGAATAGTCATGCACGCTGTTCTGGAACCCCCAGATAATGTAGGGCTTGCCTGCCTGCACACTCGGCAGGTTGGCGCCCATGTGGATTTTGTGGATCATCACCTTCATATCCACCGTGTTGCCGCTGTTGGCATCGGTTGAACCCGGGTTGTGGCAGGTGACGCAGTACTGCACCTCCCTGCGGTTGCCACCGTGGAGAGCCACCGGGTCGTGGCAGCGGTTGCAGTTGGCGGTGGCGGCGATATCCATGGTGAAAATGCCGTCGGTGGCGCCGGTGGAAGGCACCCAATCGAAGTGGGGATTGGCTGTCGTATTGGGATTGCCGTCGAACTGCATCGCCACGCGGTTGGTGTAGCCCGGCTGGTAGCTCAGATCGAGGCCCTCGGCATCGGCCTGGGCCTGGATGTTGGCCGGTTGGGTTTTAACGTTTTTGGCCATGCGGTACTGGTAGGTGCCATCGCCATTGTTGGTGAAGCCGGCGGCGGCGCCCGTTTCAGTCGTGGCCTGCAGCCTGGGCTCCCTGCCGGGGCCGACACCGGGCGCCTCGATCCGGTTGATATAGGCCTGCCAGGAGCCGGTCAGGTTGCCCTGGGGGCTGGGCTGAAGTTTGGAGATGGCGAAGCGCACATTATTCGCTGCCAGGTCCGTGATCGCAGTGTTACTGCCATCGGACACTTGGAATTTCACCACCGGCTGGCCGTCGTCGGGAATGGTGACGCTGGTGATAAACGCTTTCAACTCGGTCGCCTCGGCGTAAGGCGTCTGGGATGGTGCCGGCGGAATCGGCTGCGGGGGGATTGGCTGGCCTGGCGTTGGCGGCCCGGGCTCCACGCCGGGGGCACTGTCGCCGCCGCCCCCGCCGCCACAGGCGACGAGCAGGCCGAGCATGCCGGCCATTATCCAGTTGCGCGTGTTTGTAACCATGGTCTTTCTCTCCCGGGTTTTATTCCCAGTGATAAATCACTGAAGCGCCCACATAATTGATCTGTTCGTTCGGGTTGCCCTGACCGAAAGTCAGCACCTTGCCGATGGTGTCCGGTTGTACGCCATTCCAGGCCCAGTCATCGCTCTTGTAATCGTAGAACTGGTAATCCAGTTGCAGGAACAGGTTGGCCTGTGCCTGCCAGATGCCACTGAGCTGCACGTGGTGCAAGGTGGTATTGACGGTGGGCAGGTCGCTGGCAACCAACGTGCTGCTGCCATTGGTGCCCAGGTTCTGCTCCGAATCGGTGTCGACATAGCTGTAGTCGAAACTGAACTCGATGTCCTTTGCGACCTGCCACCGCAGGTTCGCACCCACCGTGATGCTGGTGTCTTCCAACTCACCGTCCCAGTCCCGGGTGGGGTCACTGGCCTGGGGCAGCGGGGGGTAGATCACGAAGGCGTTCTTTTCCTGCCCGCCGTTGAAGGCCCGGCCGGTCTGGTCGGCCTGGTAATAGTCATAGCCCGCGTACACGCTGGCGGACAGCGTGTCGCTGGCGACATAGCTGGCGCTGAGGTGGCTGCGGTACCACTCGTCCGAGTTCAGGCCCAGGTGGCTGGCGTCGTAGTCGTTGTCGGTCCACTGCAGGTTCAGGTTGAGGTTCCACTGGTCGGCGGGCAGGTAACTGAAATCTGCCTTGGTCAGCCACTGCTCCCGGTTGGCCAGGTAAAACTTCATGAGCTCGGGATGGTTGATATAGCGCTGGGTATCCGGGGTGGCATTGATCAGCTCGGTGTCCAGCAGCGCGTAGTAGTCCTGGGACCAGTCATAGGTATCCGCCGCGCGGTCCGCGTAACTCGCCTCCAGGTGGCTGGTGAAATTCGACCAGGGTTGGATACGGTAAGCCAGGGTGTAGCGATCCTGCTCGGTTTCCTCCACGGGGGCGTTCTCCCGTGTCACCTTTTCGTATTCGTAATCGAAGCTCAGCCTGCTGCGCAGCGGCAGGCGGTAACTGACCTCGATACCCGGCACCTCGGAGGTATAATCGTGATTGGTGTTGTACACCGTGGTAGCAGCATCCCGCTGGTTGCCGCCATCGCCGCGAATGTACTGGTAACCGTCGCGCGCGGCGTCGTAATCCCGATCGCGGTACTTGTAGTACAGCTCGGCGCTCAGCTTGGGCAGCGGGTTCAGCAACAACTTGCTGTTCAGGGTACTGCTGTCCACGTCGCCGCCATAATCGCCGCGCGGCACCGGCACATTGACCACCAGTGCGGGGTTGACGCTGTAATCCAGGAAGTCCTGGTTCTGGGAGGCCACCGCGTAGCTGCCGTCTACCTGCAGGCGGATGGTGGGGGCAAAGACGTACTGGCCGGTCAGGCGCCCGCCGACCTGGTCGTTGTCAGGGGCCAGGCCCAGGCCGCCGATCCCCGCGGGATAGCGCACGTTCGGGCCATAGGAACTGTAGGGATTCTGCCAGGTAAACAGCTCGTCCTGGTTATCAAATTCCGAGTAGAACACCTTCCCGCCCAGCGTGAGCCGGTTGTCGCTGTAGGTAAGACCCAGGTCAACATCCACCGTCTCATAATCCACCGGCTGGTTCAGCAATACGGCATCAGCCGAGGAGCCGTCGATGTAGATCCCGGCGCCGACATCCTGGCTGCCGCTCTTTTCCTCGTAGGAGAGGTTGGTGTCCACGCTCCAGTTCTGGTTAAGCCGGGTGTCCGCCTTCAGGTAGAGTTGTTCGCGCTTGAGTTCCTGGTCAAAGCCGTGCAGTGACCGGTTCAGGTTGGTCCAGTCCGCCGTGGTGAGCCCGCTCACCCAGTCGTCGGGGAGCTTGAGGTTGGAGCCGCCCGAGAAGGGGGTTCGACCCTCGTCGCTTTTCACCTGCAGCTGGGAGTCATAGCCTGCGGTGATGGAAAACCGTTCCGTCCTGCCAAAGGTCAGTGCGCCTTCCCGGGTATCCAGCCCCAGGTTGGAAACATAGCCCTGCCAGTAGTTGTCGCCGCGGTTGAAGTCCTGCCACTGCAGGTTGCCGATCGCGGTGGCGCCCTCCTGGTTGAGGCCGTTGTACTGGCCGAACATGTAGTTGTCGTCGCTGGTGTAGCCTGCCCCGAGCTGCACCAGCAGCGGGCTATCCGCCTGCCAGGCGGTCTTCAGCGGCGGGCGATTCAGCAGTCCGAGCGGGGTGAAGGTATCAGTCTCCTGGGCCACCACGCCGCACGCCGCCAGTACCAGGCTGCTGGCGACTGTGAACTGGCAGGGAAGGCGTTTCATGCTCATCATCGTGTCAAGCGCGCTCCCGACGGATGGTTGGATCCATGAATCTGGCTGTGACAGTTGAGACAGTTCTTGCCTACCATGTTCTGGTTGGCGGTGGCAGTGCCACCGGGCAAACCCTCGCTGCCGTAGGGCTGGCCGGGATGGAAGGCCGCAGCGTGGCACTGCTGGCACAGTGCGGGCCCGCGGGCGGTCAGCAGGGGTTCATGGACCGACCCATGGGGCTTGTGGCACAGGGCGCAATCCTCGGCAACCGGTGGGTGCTCCCAGAGGAAAGGCCCACGCTTGTCGGCGTGGCAGCTGAAGCAGTTGTCGTTGAGGGTAACCTGCCGCAGCAACGACTCGCCCGTGCTCCCGTGGGGGTTGTGGCAATCGGTACAATCCGTCTTGCCCTCGGCGATGGGGTGGCGCGAGGGCAGCTGAAGTTGCGACTTCACCTCGGTATGGCAGTCCAGGCAGACTTCCTGGGAATGCTGCTCGCCGAGGATCATATCCTTGCGCTCGTGGGCGTTGTGGCAACTGTCGCAACTCAGGTTTTCCTTATGGTGCTCGCTGCCGACCCACAACAACTGGTCACCCGAGTTGTGGCAGCCCAGGCAACTGGCGTTGCGCACCTCGGGGTCTGAGGGGTGCTCGGGGCCGAAACTCACATCGGGCGGGTTTTTGGTGGCTTTCTGCTTATGGGCGGTACTGGCGCCATGACAGGCTACGCAGCTCTCGCTGCCGCCGCCGGCCAGGGAGCCGTGCACTGTGCCGGCGATGGCATGGATCGGGGCGTCATCCTCATGGCAATCGAGGCACTGGCGCTCAGGCCGCTCCGCATGGGCGAGCATGGCGGTCGCCGCAAGCACAAGTGCGCAGCACAGAAGGTGAAATCTACCGCTGTTTCCGCCCATTTTTTATTATTGCTCCACCTTGAAGTCAGTTTCGTCGCCGGAAAAGCTGAAGCTCATCGGCAGTGACACCCAGTGCTTCCCGCCCGGATTGGCGGCCCCGTGCAGCGCGATGCCAAAGGTATACCTACCATCGACGGTAAAAGGTTTCAGGAGCCCAGTATTGTTCAGCGGCGCGGTCAATGCCACCGTCCAGTAGCCTTCGACGTAATTCTTATTGATCTGGATCAAGTCCGTCGATTGCCAGGACACATCCGCCAGCAGAGTGGCGACCTCGATGTTCCCGCTGGCCAGCCGAACCCGCCACATCGCGACAGAATTTCCCTCGGCCAGCAGGGCTTCCAGGTCGGCTGTATTCTTGACCACGGGGGACTGCCCGATGCGTTGCTGTTGCACCCTGGAATCCAGAAGGTACTTACCGGTGTTCTGGCCGCGGTCCTGGGACATGCCGGGCAGGTCGCTGTGGCAGGCGGCAAAACACCCGGCCCGGCCGAAGGCATCGCTGCCGCCGTCCCCCCACATCAGGGCGATATCCGCATCGTCCGGCGGCCCCTGCCAGCGCAGGGTGAGGGTCAAATTGTCCGCGTCTGCGGCAAAGCTGACGGACATGGCCCGGGAAGCAGGTGCAAAACCGCTGGCCTGCGCCGCGCCCATGAGGGCCTCTTCCCCCCGATGGCACTGCCGGCAGCCCCTGCCCTGGCGCAGGGGCTGGGAGCCCGGGTGGGCCTGCAGCAGCCAGTCGCTGTCGGCCATGCCGGGGTAGAACAGGGTGACCTCTCGTGTGCTGGTCGCCTCCGGGAACATGGCCGTGGCGGGCCCTGCGGGGGCATGGGCGATCCCCGCATGGCAGTCGATGCAGCTGTGGCCGGGCTTCTGCATCTTGCGGTGATAGCGTTTCGCCTTGTCGCCGATGGCGGGATTGCGGTCCATGCGCTCGAGATTGTGGCAGCTGCGGCAGCCCTCGGAGTCGCTCTCGAGCAGCTCGGTTGCCACCGGCTGCTGGCGGTGGGGGTTGTGGCAACTGCTGCAGGGCGGGTTGAATTCAGCGTCCTCCTCCAGGCCGTGTATGCCCTGCTTCTGGGCTTTGTGGCAGATGGTGCACACCTGCGCCTGTTCTTCGGGGAACAGCACCTTGTCCCGCTCGGCGTGGATATCGTGGCAGGTGACGCAGGTCAGGTTGTTGAGCATGTGCAGGGCGTCGCGCCAGTGCGCCGCCTCGCCCTTTGGGCCGGATGCGTGACAGGCGAGGCAACGGGCATCCTGGTCGTGGGCGGAGGAGGTCCAAAGGGGACCGAAACTGACATCGGGCGCCACCCGGATGGGCGCGCGGGTGTGCGCAGCGCTGGCGCCATGGCAGGCTGGGCAGCCCGCCATCCCGCCGGGTTCCTCGCTACTGCTGTGGGAACCAGCCTGCACCAAATGCACCGGTGAGTCCGGCCCGAAGTCATGGCAGCTGATGCACGCGGCCGCGTCAGTGGCGGCCGCGACCGCAGCCGACGCCAGCAGCAACAGCGCCGCCAAAACGATAGAGACGTGGCATCCGCGCGGTCCCGGCCTGCCTCCCCTGGTCAGCCTTATCATCCGGTGTCGCTGCGATCGATGCCCGACAAGGCGAGGGTGACGACTCAGCCGCCGCTGTTTTCCGGGTGGGCGATCCCGGCGTGGCAGTCGATGCAGGTCGACTTGCCGCTCAGGAGCTTCTTGTGGAAGCGCTGGGCCTTGCTGCTCTGCACCGCGAGCAGCATGCGCTCGGCGTCATGGCAGTTGCGGCATTCCTGGGAGTCGTTGGCCAACAGGCGGTTTATTTCCCGTTCCTTCATGGCCGGGGCGTGGGCCGCATATTTCTCGGGGGTGTCGATGATCCCGTTGAAGTGGCCCCAGACTTCACGGGCCGCCTCGACCTTGCGGATCATCTTGGGGATGAACTCATGGGGTATATGGCAATCAGAGCAGGTCGCGGTGACACCGGAGGCGTTCTGGTAATGGCTGGTCTGCTTGAACTGCGCCAGGGCATTATCGGTCATCTCGTGGCAACTGACGCAAAACTCCTCGGTGCTGGTGGCGTGCATGGTGGTGTTAAATGCAAGCACGCCGCCAAGCCCGACGACGATTCCGATGACCAGCAGGGCCAGGACCGAGAGGGTGGCCGAGGGACGCAGCAGCTTTTTGAACCAACCGGTGGATGACGAATCATTCATTTGGGGCGAACCTCTCTTTGGCGCGTGGAAATGAAAATACTGTCACACTCTAAGCTGTTTTGACAAAAACAGGATTGATAAGGGTCACGCGAGCAGCGTATCGAGTACAACTCCCAGCAGAAACAGGGAGGTGAAGTGCCGGGTGTGTCGAAAAGCCTGTGCTGAAAACCACAGGGGCCACACCTCGGCCGGGTATGTTGGCGGCCGCGTCCCGGGTTTGGGCTGGCGGAACACGCTGAACAGGGCCGGCAACCTGGGCAGGTTGGCCAGCACCAGCAGCAGCGCCCAGCCGAAACTGCCGCCCAGCACCAGGCCGACGCTCAGCAGGTACTGGGCCGCGATCATGGCCACCACGCAATGGCGGGAGAGCTTCTCACCCAGGATCACGGGCAGGGTCCTTACCCCCTTGGCCCGGTCTGCTTCCAGCTTGTCTGTATGCTTCCCGAATAGCACTGTGGTCGGCCCCAGGGCGAATACCAGGCTGAGCCAGGTAACATCCCAACTCCATTGCCCGGCCAGCACATAGTAGCTGCCGCCCACCATCAGGGGGCCCCAAACCAGCAGTACGGCCGGTTCTCCCAGGCCAAAGTATTTCAGCGGCCAGGTGTAGAACAGTACGAAGAACGCGCCCGCCAGCATCAGGTCCAGGGTGAGGCCGCTGCGCTGGAACACCAGCCAGCTCCCCAACAGCAGGGCGATACCGGCGGTGACTCCCAGGTAGCCCCAGAACTGCCGCTCGCTCATCAGCCCGTCCTCGAGCACATGCACGCCGTACTGGTTGCGATAGTAATTGTCCTTGTCGATGCCGCGCCGCGAATCAGTAAAGTCATTCAACAGGTTATTGGTGGCGTGGGCGAACACCAGCCCCAGCACTGTCGCCAGCCACAGGTTCAGCTCAAAGCTGCCGGCGCGCCAGGCCATGAGTCCGCCGAGGGCTGAGGCGGTGAAGGTCATGAACAGCACCGAGGCGCGGCAGGCAATAAGCCATTTGGCCACCGGATCCATGGCCAGCCACTCGCTCTGGGACAGTTTTGGCATCTGGGCGAGGGCGCGGCCCCACATTCTTACATCGATCATCGGGAATGATGTCCTTTCTACAGCCTGGTCAACCCGGCTTGCCGTCCGCCCTCGGGCGCGTGAGTATGGGCAGGTAACGATAAAGGAAAATGATGAAAACCACTATCCACAACAGGGCGGATACCTGCCACCAGAGCAGGGTCATGCCCGGGGCGGCCAGCGGCAGCACTGACCGGATGACGGCGGCGAGCACGATCAGGGCGAACGCCAGTGCCAGGTAGCCGGGGACCTCGAGCGGGCGACCGGTGTGACCCAGTGACACCCGCGACATCATGGCCAGGATCATGCCGCCGATAGCGCCCGTGGCCAGCAGGTGGATGACGTTCCTGCCGGCAGCGGGATTATCCCCAGCCAGCGCAAGCCCCAGCAGTGCCAGGGGAATGCACAGGTAGCTCAGGTGCATGGACCACAGCAGCGGTACCTGCAGGGTTTTCCATCCCTGCCAGTGACCCAGCCGGTAACAGTGCAGGGCGCTGGTCGCCAGGCACAGCGCAGCGAACCAGGGGCCGGTTGATTGCGCCGGTGGCGCAAATGCCGTCACCATACCGATTGCCATGACACTGCCGATGGCCAGCCAGTCCAGCCATACCGGCAGCGGCTCGATCTTGAGCCCCAGGCGGTTGCCAGTGAACAGGGGGATGACCCTGCCGCCGATGATGACGATAAAGGTGGTGATCATCCACACGGCGCCGTAATGCAGACGGGTAGATGCGAGGCTGTCATCAATTGCCAGGTAGCTGGCCGACGCCAGCAGCATCAGGATCAGCAGTACGGGCAGGAACAGCATATTGCGCCACTGGCGCCGGGCCCACACCCGCCGTCCCAGTTCGAGGCCCAGCAACAGGATAAACAGCATTTCCGCGAGCCAGGCCAGCAGGCGCCACTGGGGAGCCAGCCACAGCAGCAGGCGCGCCGCCAGCCACAGGCCGAACAGCAGTTGCAGGCGCCGGCCCCGGGTGCCGGGCAGGTTGGTCCAGGTGGCAACCGCCGTCAACAGGAAGCCCGCCACCACCGGCATGGCAAAGCCGAAAATCATTTCGTGGGCGTGCCACCAGGAGGGTGGGATGCTTCCGCTCCAGGTTTGCGGCCACAGCATCCAGCTGAGCCAGCGGCCCATGGCCAGCACCCCGAACAGGGCGGCCGCCAGGAACCCGGCCCGGAAGGCCAGCTGCCACAGCGGGGCAACAGCGCGTCGGCCGTTCATCGACCAGTCACCGACCGGGTATCCTGCTGTCACAGTCCACAACGCCACCCACAACGCAACCTGCAAAGAAAGACAGCCCGCAGCGTAGCCCAATTACCCGGAGGCGGGAACCCTGCCCCCCCGGGATGTCCCCGGGAGCCTTCCTATAGTATGGTTGGCCCCGCTTGCCTGTTGTCGGCTCCGGCAGGAAACCGGTCGCCGGGCGGCGGCGCACAACCAGAAGGGAGAGTGTGGGCATGAAGTTATGGCATTGCGCGGGAGCACGGTCCCTGCGGCCGCTGTGGGCGCTGGAAGAGATGGCGATGGACTACGAGCTGGAGATACTGCCGTTTCCCCCGCGCATGTTCAAACGGGAGTACCTTGGAGTGAACAGCCTGGGCACGGTTCCCTTCCTGCAGGACGGCGACACCGAAATGACCGAATCCAGCGCCATCTGCCAGTACCTGGTAGACCGTTACCAGCGCTACGACTTCGGTCTCAGGCCCGAGCATCCCGAGTATGGCGCCTATCTCAACTGGCTCCACCATGCGGACGCCACCCTGACTTTCCCGCAGACCCTGACCATGCGCTACTACTACCTCGAGCCCAGCCCGGAAAAACAGGCGGTCGGGGACGACTACGCCAAGTGGTTTATCGCGCGCCTGCGGCGCCTGGACCACCACCTGGAGAGCCATGATTACCTGGTGGATGGCCGCTTCACCATCGCCGACATCGCCGTGGGCTACGCCCTGTACCTGGCCTGTGCCCTGCACCTGGACGAACGCTTACAGCCCCGGACCCGGGCTTACCTGGAACGGCTCAAGGCGCGACCGGCCTTCCAGCGTGCAGATGCCTTGGGTGAGCCCCTCGCGCTGCCAGCGCGGGGCTAGCAAACCGCTGCTCCGGACCCAGCGTATATACTCGACTTCCCATTGTTGGATTAAACCCCTTGCAGGCCCCCAGGCAAACCTATGGCTAAGAAACCCCGCGGCCTGAAGAGCGGCGTCATTCCCCGCGGGCTGGTCGTGTCCCTGGCCGGTATCCGGGCGGGAGGTGCGCTGGCGATGGACGGCGCCCTGCAGAAGCTCATGCGGCGCAACCCGGATGATGGCGACTCCCAATTTGCACAGCGGGAGGCCCGGCGGTTTGTCAACGAACTCGGCAAGCTCAAGGGTACCTATGTCAAGATCGGCCAGCTCATGGCCCTGTTCGGTGAACACTTCCTGCCGCCGGTACTGGCCGAGGCCATGCGCGACCTGGGGGACCAGACCGAACCGCTGCCCTGGGAGTCGGTGGAACCTGTGCTGCGCGCGAGCCTGGGTGCCCGCTACGCTGAGCTTGAGATCCAGCCCGAGGCGCTGGCGGCGGCATCCCTGGCCCAGGTGCATGTCGCCACCGTGCGCGCCAGCGGCGAGCGCATCTGCCTCAAGGTCCAGTACCCGGGACTCGCCGCTGTCATCGACTCGGATTTCGATGCCGTGGTGCGCATGCTGATGATGGCCCGCTGGCTGGAGGCCGGACGCAATCTCGACAACTGGCTGGAGTCGATGCGCAGGCACCTGCACAATGAAATTGATTACCGGCGCGAGGCCGAGCTGACCGCTCGCATGGCGCAGCTGGTGGGGGAAGCCGGCGCCGGCGCCGTAGGCTACCGGGTGCCGCGCCTGTATCCCAGGTTCTGCAGTGAAGCCGTGCTGGCGCTGGAGTACATGGAGGGCGTGCCGGTGACGGCGCCGCAGGTGGCGGCCCTGCCGCTGGCGCGGCGCAATGCCCTGGCCCTGGGGATGCTCGAGCTGTTTTTTTACGAGCTTTACGACTGGGGCTGCATGCAGACCGATCCCAATTTCGGTAACTACCTGCTGGGCCTCGACGACAAATCCGGCCAGCGCGCCCGTGATACTCTTGTGCTGCTGGACTTCGGCTCCATTCTCGATTGTACCGACGAATTTCTCTACCACCTGCGCAGCATCATCGATGCCGGGCTGCGCCAGGACGTGGCGCTTCTCGGGGACAGCCTGGTAGGCCTGGGTTGCCTGCCGGAGGATGCCAGCCAGGAGGCGCGGCAGTTATTTGCCGACTTCTGCATACACCTGGTTGAGCCGCTGCGGCCGCCGGCTGAGCTGCCGGCACAATACCTGAACGCCCGGGGGCAGTACTGCTGGGGCAAGTCCCGGCTGATGCAGCGGGCAGGCAAGCGCGCCGCGGCCTCGGCCACCAGTCGTCACTTCACGCCGCCTTCCCGGGAATTCGCACTGATTGCCCGCAAGCTGACCGGCGTGTTTACTTTTATCTCTGTGCTCGAGGCCGAATTCAACGCCTACGAGATGGTGGCCGGCCACATCAGCCGCTGGCGGGAGCGCGAACGTCTTGGCAAAGGATAAGAAAGGCACAGACGACAGGCAGAAATCCATACCCACCTCGCGGGTGGGTCGGCTGGCCCGGGTCGCGCGCATGGCCGGCGGCGTTGCCGGTGGCATGCTGGCCGAGGGCACCCGGCAACTGCGCGCCGGCAATCGCCTGAAAGCCCGGGACCTGCTGCTGACCCCTGCCAACGCCAGGCGCGTGGCGGATCAGCTGGCCACCATGCGCGGTGCCGCCATGAAAGTGGGGCAGATCCTGTCCATGGACACCGGTGATTTCCTGCCGCGGGAGCTGGCGGAGATTCTCGCCCGGCTGCGCTCGGATGCGCACTACATGCCCACCCAGCAGTTGCACAAGGTCATGGCCGACGCCTACGGCCCCGACTGGGAACAACTGTTCTACGGTTTCGAGACCAGGCCGCTGGCGGCCGCCTCGATCGGCCAGGTGCACAGGACGCTGGCGCCGGATGGCAGGGAAATCGTGCTCAAGGTGCAGTACCCGGGTGTGGCTGCCAGCATCGACAGCGACGTGGACAATATCGCCGCCCTGTTGCGCATGTCCGGCCTGCTGCCTGCCGAACTCGATATCAGGCCCCTGCTAGAGGACGCCAAGCACCAGTTGAAGGACGAGGCGGACTACCACAAGGAGGCGCAGTTCCTGCAGGCCTTCGGTGATCTGCTGCGGGATGACGAGCGTTTCCTGGTGCCCGAGGTGCTCCCTGACCTGACCCGGCGCACGGTGCTGGCCATGACCTATGTCAGCGGCAAGCCGATCGAGACCATCGTCGAACTGCCCCAGGCCGAGCGGGACCGCGTCATGACGGCGCTGGTGGAGCTGATGTTCAGGGAATTGTTCGAACTGCGCATGGTGCAGACCGATCCCAATTTCGCCAATTACCAGTATCGGTCCGCTACTGGCCAGATCGTGTTGCTCGATTTTGGCGCAACCCGCCGCTTCAAGGCGTCCTTCGCCAACGGCTACCGCAAGTTGCTGGCCGCCGCATTGACGGAGGATGAGGACAGGCTGGTGGTGGCGGCGGAGCGTATCGGTTATGCCATGGGGGATGAGGACAGCGAATACCGCGCGCTGGTACTGCAGCTGTTCCTGCTGGCATTGGAGCCCCTGCGCCACGAGGGCAGCTACGATTTTGGCCGCAGCGACATGGCACGGCGCATGTCGCTACTGGCGGAGCAGGTGGCCGATTTCCGCGATTTCTGGCGGGCGCCGCCCACCGACGCAATGTATTTCCACCGCAAGCTCGGCGGCATGTTCCTGCTGGCCAGCCGGGTGAAGGCGCGGGTCGACGTGAACCGGCTGGTCAGGCAGTTTATCTAGCCTTCTTTTTCGGGACAGCCTTCTTCCTTTTTGGCACAGCTTTCTTTTTCAGCACCGGCTTCCGCTTCGGCGCAGCCTTTTTTGCCGGTGCGATTTTTTTCTTCGCGGTCTTCCGCTGCGGCGCTGTCGCGACTCGCCCGGCTGGAAGTGTCTGCGCCGCCTCGCGCAATTCCTCGAACGATGCCTGCAGGCAATCCCCGTAAAAAGCCGGGTCTGGCAACATGTCCCGGCAGGCGGTGAACGACAGGGTCACCGAGCCGCGCTTTTCCTGCACCGTGCTGTAGACAACATGGAACAGCCCGACATTGGGCAACAGGGGTCCGAGGCTCATCGATCGCACCAGCGCCGCCCCACACAGGTAGAGCTGGACCGGTGCTCCCGGCACATTGGTGATGATGGTATTGAACACAGTGCTGGCCTCCGCCAGGCCCGTAGCGGCGGCGGTGCGGATCGCCAGTGACAGAACATTGCCCGGCATGACATCGGAGAGATCCACCGCGAAACGCGGGCCCAGTGCCTGGGCATAGGCCTTCGCCGACAGGGCTTCCTTGTGCACGGCCGCCAGTCGCTCCAGCGGATCCTTGATGTCCGTGCGCAGGCTCACGTTCATGAAGCCCACCATATTGCCCCCGGCGGAGCGCTCTTCCTCCGAGCGCACATCGATGGGGCAGCCCGTCACCAGGCTCATGTCCGGAAGTTCCCCCTTGCTGTCAAGGTACCGGCGCAGGCCACCGGCGACGATGGTCAGCATCACGTCGTTGACCGTAGTGCCAGGCTGGGTGTTCTTGATATTGCGTATTTCAGTAAAGTCGAAGGTGCGGGCCTCCACCACCCGGTGGCGGGAGATCTTGCCCTGGAAGCGAGTCCTGGGCTTGTCACCCAGGGAATGGAAACTTTCCTCCTCCCGGCCCCGGCGGATGCGCATGAAAGTGGGACCTACCTGCTTGATCATGTCGAGCACCTGTCCCGGCTTGCGCCAGATATCGACGTAGGCCCTGGCGAGCATGCCCAGGGTAGAAGGCTGCTCCACGATCCAGGGCGGTGCCTTGCCGAGGTCGCGGGTTTGGGGTGTGAGGTCGTGCATGATATTCATGAACTGGGTGCCGGTCGCGCCGTCCATGGCGCAATGGTGCACCTTCATCAACATGGCGAAACAGCCCGGCGGGATGCCCTCGATATTGTTGAGCCCCTCGATGATATAGATCTCCCACATGGGCTTGTCCCGCCGCAGGGGCGTGGCGTGGATGCGCGCTGTCAGTATGCACAGCTGGCGCCAGTCACCCGGCTTGGGCAGGGCGATATGGCGCACGTGGTATTCGAGGTCGAAATCGGGGTCTTCCACCCAGTAGGGCCGGCCCAGGCCGTAGGGCACGAAGGCCAGCTTGCGGCGAAAAATAGGGGACAGGTGCAGGCGGCTTTCCAGCATGGCCAGAATCTGCTTGAAGCGCACCTTGCCCCCCGGCGCGGTGGACTGGTCGTAGATGCTCACTCCGCCGATGTGCTGGGGCAGGCCGTCGAGCTCGGCGTGCAGGAACATGGCGTCCTGGCCGGATAATTGTTGCATGGGGGATTCCTCGCAGGCGAAAGACAGTGCTGAAGGATCGGGTGATTTTACCCCGGCGTCAATATGAGAGGGCAAACCAGTGCGGTCAGGCGTGCTGTCGGCGCTCGCCGGCCAGCCAGGTGTTGCGGACGCTGAACTGTTCGTCAAAGTGGACGAGGTCGGCCCGGTAGCCGCGGGCGATGCGCCCCATGCAGTGGTCCAGCCCGAGGATGGTGGCCGGGTAGAGTGAGGCCATGCGCAGGCACTCTGGCAGCGCAATGCCCACTGCTCGAAAGCAGTAGCCTACCGCGTCGATCATGCCGATCGCGCTGCCGGCCAGCGCCCCGGCGCCGTTCACCAGTTTGCCTGCGCTCCTGCTGATCTCCTCGCCATACAAGGAGAACCCGTCCCGGCTGCCGCCTACGGTCGCCATCGCATCGCTCACCAGTACCAGTCTGCCGGCGGGCTTGGCCTGCCGGGCCAGGCGGATATTGGCCGGGTGCACATGGTGGCCGTCGGCGATTATCCCCGCCCACAGCGAATCCTGGGCCAGCGCCGCGCCGACGGTCCCCGGCGCCCTCGACGCCAGCGGGCTCATGGCATTGAACAGGTGGGTGACCCCTTCAAGCCCCTCGGCCACGGCGGCCATGATCTGTTCGTAACTGGCGCTGGTATGGCCGGCGCAGACGTGAACCCCGCTCGCCGCGAGCTCGCGGATCTGCCCCGGCTGGGCGTGTTCGGGGGCGAGGGTGACGATGACCTTGAGATCCCGCAGGCTGCAAAGCCAGGCGATGTCCTCGGCTGTAGCCTGCCTGATCATGTCGGCCAGGTGCGCACCGCGCCTGGCGACATCGAAATGCGGCCCCTCCAGGTGAACGCCCAGGATACCGGCGTGACCACTGGCGCGCGCCGCGCGCACCGCGGCCACGGCCTGTTGCTGGCGCTCGCGCGTGTCGCTGATGAGAGTCGGCATCATGGCGGTGGTGCCCGTTGCGCGGTGGGCGTCGAGCATGGCGACCAGGGTCGCCTCGCTGGGACTGTTGTTGAACATCAGGTCGCCACCGCCGTTGACTTGCAGGTCGACGAGTCCAGGAGCGAGGGTCCCCGTGGCAAGGACTGTCTTGTTCATGGCAGCGGGGCACTCGGCCGTTGGCTGCACGGACTCCACCGCTCCCCGGCGCACGACAACGCAGTGCTCGCGCAACAGCTGCGCCCCGTCGAACAGCAACGGGGCGCAGATCGCAAATGCAGTGTCGCTCTCGGGCATGGCCTTGTCCTCCGCCGGCCAATTCTACCCGAATTCAGTCACGCGCTGCGCGTTTCTTGCCGCGGTCAGCTGGCGGGCAGACCCGTCGCGTCGGCAGTGGCCCGCTCCCGGCGGATGCGCAGCACCAGCGGCACCAGCACCAGCCCGAGCAGTGGCGCGAACAGTGCCGCCAGGCCCAGCAGTGTGGCCTGCATGCCGAGGCTGTCGAGCGCGTAACCCAGGGCCGGCCCGGAGACGATAAAAATGCCCCTCACCGCAAGGCTCACCAGCGAATTTACCGTGGCCCGGAAGTCGCCTGGAATCCGGCTGTTCAGCGCCTCGTAGAACAGGCTCATGCTGATGCCTCGCGAGACCTGGATGAGCAGGCCGAACAGGACTCCTGCCCAGCCGCTGCCGAAAGCCATTCCCAGCAGGCCGACCAGGGGCAGCGTCGCGATCAGGCACAGCAGGCCCCGCGTACCCAGGCGCTGCTCCAGCGCTGCGGTGAAGCGGGCCGAAACGCTCACCACCAGCGCGAACGCGGCCCAGATGTAGCCGAAGTGCTCCAGTGGCACCGCCTGCAGCTCCCAGTATTTCTGGTAGATCCAGAACACATAGATTGCCAGCAGCCCGAATACCGTAATCGCGAAGGCTGTCCAGAACACCACCGGCTTGCCCAACAGCAGCAGCTCGAAGATCTGGCGCAGGTTGTCCCGGTGGCTGGTCTCGCGGGAGTACCTGGGCACCTCCACCAGCAAGAGGGCAAGGACTACCGGCACCATACCCACGCAGACCTGCACGATGATCACACCATCCATCGACCACAACAGCAGCAGGCTGGCGGCTACACCGGCCATACCTGAGGCGGCGGCTTCCAGCGATATCAGGCGGCTGAGGGATTTTCCCGCGCCCGCTGCTCCGGGCCGCGCCCTCTTCTGCAGGTACACTTCAGTGTCGTACAGCAGCGCAAGATCGGTCCCGGAGATCAGGCTGAACCCGACCCCGAGAATGACTTCGTACACGACGAAATCCACGAAGCTGTCTGCCCAAAACAGGGACAGGAAGCCGAAGGCGTTGATGGCCGAGCCTGCCAGGATCACCGGCCGCCTGCCCCAGATGTCCGCGAGGTAGCCCGAGGGCACCTCGAACAGTGCGATCGTCAGGGCGAACAGGGCCTGGGTTTGCAGGACCTGGCTCATGGTCAGCCCGTGTCCCTGCAGCAGCGGCACGAATACGGGGATCACCACCAGGAAGCTCTGGAAGAACCCCATCAGGTAAATGGTGCGAATGTTGTTGTGCAATGACCTTTTCACGGTTCTCGTCCTGCGGCGGCCGGGAACCCTGAAGGCGGAGAAAAATTTCTGGTTGAAACGAAAAAGGCCTCCGGAATCAGGGTTCTCGGAGGCCTTTTATCAAAGTGTATTTACTTCAGAGCTTCCTCAAACCACGCCGCTTTCCCACAGGCGCACAATGGCCACGGGCGCGGTGCCGTGACTCCTGTACATGCAATCCTGTTGCAGCTGCTGCGTGATCATGGTGCTCACTTGAAGGTTGAAATCGGGTTGGTGCGCAAAGGCACCGGGGCATCCTGCCGTGCGCAGCCGTGAAGGTCAATCGAAGAATGCGGCCTGGGTAATTTTTCACAGCCTTTCCCCCTGGCTCACGTTTTGTTCAGGGTGCTGCCTGCTATGGGAATTCGAGGGCGGCCGCAATGCGGGACACGTTCGCATCGACAGGGTAGTCGCTGGCGCTCCAGCCCAGGCGCACCACCACGGCCCGCAGGGATGGCAGCATCATGACAAACTGTGAACGGTTGCCCTGCATGGCATAGGACTCCGCCGGTAGCGAGGGCCAGCGCAATTCGCCAGCGCCGCCATTGAGCCACAGTTGATAACCATAGCGCGGGTCGTTGTCGCTGTGATTCGGTTCGGTTGCACGCAACACCCAGTCTTGACTGAGCAAGCGCTGGCCGTTGATCTTCCCGCCGTCTAGCAGTAGCAGGCCAAAGCGCGCCCAGTCCCGGGCCGGTGCGTACACAAAGGAACTGCCGACCACCACACCGCTGGCATCGGGCTCCAGTATGGTTCCTTCCAGCGCCAGGGGCGTGCCGAGTTCGGCGGCGATGAAATCCATCTGCGTCTGCGCTGAGGCGCCCACGCGCTCATACACCAGCCGCGCCAGCAGGTTGGTGGTGCCGGAGGAGTAGGCGAAAATACTGCCCGGCGGATGTACCAGGGGGCTCTTCATGGCGACATCGGACGCGTTGGGAGAACTGAACAACATGCGCGTGGCATCGCTGCCCGGTACATAGTCTTCGCTGAACTCAAGCCCCGAGGTCATCTGCAGCAGGTTTTCCACGCTGATCCCGGCGCGCTCGTCCGCTGACCAGGCGGCAAAGAGGTTTTGCTCGGCCATGGAGAGCCTGCCCAGCGCCTGCAGCCGCCCCACCAGGATGGCGATCACGCTCTTGCCCATCGACCAGCCGAGCAGTGGCGTATCCTTGCTGATGCCTGGTGCATACGCTTCAGCCAGGATGCGCCCGTCCTGCACCACCAGCAGCGCGCGTGTATCCAGGCCCTCGGCGTTGTCCGCGGCCAGCATGTCGGATAACAGCGCGGCGACTCGCGCATCGACTGGGCCAGCCTGCGCTCCTGCCGGCCATACCCGGGTTGTATCGATCGTCGGCGGCTCCACCACAACCGCATCCAGTGGACTGTCGTGCGCGTACTCCAGGGTACAGCCGAGTCCGGGTCGGTAGCGCGCCAGCGCAGCGGAACCGATCGGCATGTACGCTGCGACGCCATTGCGAACGCCCGCCTTGATTTCCAACAGCCGCGTCAACGGCGAGTAGCTGGCGAGGTCGTCCGCTATTCGCGCATGGTCAAAACCGGAGAGATACTGTCCCGAGCAGGCGAGCTTGGCTCCCAGCCCCGTTGCCAGCGCTATCGCCGAAGGGATCTGTCGGGGTGAAATGCCTGCAAGCAGCCACAGCGAACAGATGACAAGAGCGACGGTGAGTAACAGGCCGAGTGCGAGTCGTTTGAGCACTTGTGGTTTCCTCCTGTGGGGGCCGACATCTTACCTGCCTCAGAGACTCGCGGCGACCTCCAGCAAGGCAGCATGGCTGCGCAACTGCTGCTCTTCACTGACACCGGGAATGCCGCCTCGCACGATGAGGTGGCTGAGCGCGAGGCGGTCGATATACTCGGCCAGTTTATCCCGCACGTATTGGCGGTCGCCGACAATGGCCCAGGCATCGACCGCCGTGGGCGTATGGCGGCTGGAAGCGGGCATGCTACGCGCGAGCGCGGCGTGTACCGCATCAGCCTGCGCCCCGTCATCGGTCAGGAATACGGTACGCATCACTGGCGTGGTGTGTACCGCCGGGAGGCCGGCGGCCTCGACGTCGAGGCGATAACGCTGGTAGTTCTGCTCAAGCTGCTCGAGCGACTCTACGGGTGATGCCAGATAGGGCAGGCCCAGCGCCGCAACCTGCTGCAGCGCGAGCGGGCCGAAAGCTGCCACCCACAGTGGCGGTGAAGGTTGTTGCAGGGGTAGTGGCGAGAGTTGGATCGGCGCGCCGTTCTCATCCTCGCCGATTGATCCTCCGCCCCAGGCGTTGCGCATGATTGCGAGGTTGGCCTGGAACAGCTTGCGCTTGTCACCTGCTGACACACCGAACGCCCTGAACATAGCGCTGGAAAGCCCGCGACCCACCCCGAGTATCAGGCGACCCTCGCAGAGCCGGTCCAACACGGCGACTTCCTCCGCCGCCAGCAGTGGGTGGCGTATCGGCAGCAGATAGGAGGTGCAGCCAAGACGGATGCGCTGCGTGCGCGCTGCTACAGCGGCGAGCGACAACAGCGGAGCCGGGATTGCGCCGCGCTGGCCGAAGTGGTTTTCCGGCAACCAAAAGGAAGCGAAACCCATAGCCTCGGCCTTCTGGGCCTGTGTGCACAATGATTCCGCGGTTGCCAGAGCGTCCCAGCGCCACGCGGTCGTGCCGACTTCTATCGCAGAACTCATGAGTAAGTCACATCGACACCGCGCCTTGCCGATGACTGCGCGATGTCATCCAGGGTCAATTCACCTTGACTACCAGCTTGCCGAAATTGTCGCCGGTAAACAGCCCGAGAAATGCCCTGGGCGCGTTTTCCAGCCCCTCGACAATGTCCTCGCGGTACTTGATTTTCCCCTGCCGCCAGCCACGGAACCATGTCGTCGATAAAGGCCGGTACCCGGTCGATGTAGTTGCTGACGATAAAGCCCTGTAGCTTGAGGCTGCGCTGCAGGATCAAGCCCTGCATCAGGCTGATGCGATCCGGCCCCGGCGGCAACTCGGTCTGGTTGTAGTGGGCGATCAGGCCGCAAATCGGGACGCGCGCAAAATTATTGAGCAGCGGCATGACCGCGTCCCAGACCGCACCGCCCACGTTTTCGAAGTACACATCGATACCGTCGGGGCAGGCCGCCGCCAGTTGCTGTGCCATATCCTTGTCGTAGTGGCTGATACAGGCGTCATAGCCCAGCACCTCCACTGCATGCTTACACTTCTCAGGCGCGCCGGCGATGCCCACCACCCGGCAGCCCTTGAGCCTGGCGATCTGGCCCACGACTGAGCCGACCGCACCGGTGGCCGCAGCCAACACCACAGTCTCGCCCGCCTTAGGCTGGCCGATATCAAGCAGGCCCACGTAAGCAGTCAGCCCCGGCATGCCCAGGACCCCGAGCGCCCAGGAGGGGTTCGCTATGCGCGGGTCCAGTTTCATCAGGTCGCCGCCGCCCGACAGCGCATAGTCCTGCCAACCCGCGTAGGCCGTCACCAGATCGCCCTTGGCAAATTTCGGATGGCGGGATTCGATGACCTCGCTGACCGTGCCGCCCACCATGACCTCGCCCAGTTCGACCCGGTCCGCATAGCTCTTGCCCTCGTTCATGCGCCCACGCATGTACGGGTCCAGCGAGAGGTAGCGAGTGCGCAGCAGCACCTCGCCCTCGCCCGGCTGCGGCACAGGCGCGCTTTCCAGCTTGAAATTCTCTGTGGTCGGCGCGCCGACTGGCCGCGAGGCCAGCACGAAGCGACGATTTTCCGGGGCATCGGCGGCCCATGCGCGTGGCAGTGCAAATGCGCTCAACGCGGTGAGGGACGCAAACGTGAAGTCTCGTCGGTTCAACTTCATGGAACACCCCTCTTCGTATGATTGGATGCAGGAATGGTAACCGTAGACCAGCCTGCGTGCACTGTCTTTACCATGAAATTCCGCGCTTGCGCGCTTGTGATGCACGGACATCCGCGCAAGAATCACTGACAGCGCTCAGCGGATAATAACGGGGAAGGCGTTTTATGAAAGCCGATATTGAAATCGCGCGGGAGTCCAGCCTGCGACCCATTGTGGAAATCGGGGCCCGCCTGGGTATACCTTCGCAGCAACTGGTGCCCTACGGCCATACCAAGGCGAAGGTGGCTCTCGACTATGTCGAAAGCCTTCGGGAGCGGCCCGACGGCAAGCTGGTGCTGGTCACGGCGATGAGTCCCACACCCGCCGGGGAGGGCAAGACCACCCTGGCCATCGGCCTGGTCGATGCCATGAATCGCCTGGGTGCGAATGCCTCCGTTTGCCTGCGGGAGCCCAGCCTGGGTCCCTGCTTCGGGCTCAAGGGAGGGGCCGCCGGGGGCGGCTATGCCCAGGTGGTGCCGATGGAGGATATCAACCTGCATTTCACCGGTGACATGCACGCCATCGGCGCGGCTCACAACCTGCTGGCGGCGATGATCGACAACCATATCCACTGGAGCAACGAGATCCGGCTGGACCTGCGTCGGGTAAGCTGGCGCCGGGTGGTGGACATCAACGACCGCCAGTTGCGCCAGATTGTCACCGGTATCGGCGGCCCGGCCAACGGTTTCCCCATGGAAAGCGGGTTCGATATCACGGTAGCCTCAGAGGTCATGGCGATTTTCTGCCTGTCCCGGGATCTGCGGGACTTGCAGGAGCGTCTGGGGCGAATCATCATTGGCTATACCCGCGACCGCAGGGCAGTCACCGCAGCGGAGGTAAAGGCACCGGGCGCGATGACGGTGCTGCTCAAGGACGCCCTCGCACCCAACCTGGTGCAGACGCTGGAGAACAATCCCGCGTTCATCCACGGCGGGCCCTTCGCCAACATCGCCCACGGCTGTAATTCCATCATCGCCACCCGCACTGCGCTCAAGCTGTCGGACTATGTCGTGACCGAAGCGGGCTTTGGCGCCGACCTGGGCGCCGAGAAGTTCTTCAATATCAAGTGTCGCAAATCCGGCCTTAAGCCCAGTGCCGCGGTGATCGTCGCCACGGTAAGGGCGCTGAAAATGCATGGCGGGGTGGAGCGCTCGGCGCTTTCCGCTCCAGATGTAGCGGCGGTGGAGCGCGGCCTCGAGAACCTGGGGCGGCACATCCGCAACACCGGCCAGTACGGGTTGCCGCTGGCGGTGGCAATCAATCACTTCAGCTCCGATACCCAGGCGGAGATCGATGTCATCAAGTCCTATGTCGAGCAGCACGGCGCCCGCGCCTACCTGTGTACCCAGTGGGCAGAAGGGGGCGCGGGGGCGATGGAATTGGCCGCCGCGGTGCGAGCGCTGGCCGATGGCCCCCACACCCAGTTTCGCACCCTGTACGATGATGGCTTGGGTCTCTGGGATAAGGCCCGGTTGGTGGCGCGCAGCGTTTACGGGGCCGATGACATCGATGCGGACAAAGCGGTCCGGGACCAGTTCGAGCAGTACCAGCAGGCGGGCTTCGGCCACTTCCCGGTGTGTATGGCCAAGACCCAGTACAGCTTTTCCACCGATCCCGGCCTGCTCGGTGCACCGCGGGATCACCGGGTAAAGGTGCGTGAGCTGGCGCTGGCGGCGGGCGCCGAATTCCTGGTGGTGATCTGCGGCGACATCATGCGGATGCCGGGTTTGCCGCGGGTACCGGCGGCCAACAGCATTCACATCAACGATCGGGGTCTGGTGGAGGGGCTGTTCTGAGAGACGCTGCGGATGTGGGCCAGTGGTTCGGCCGTGGCTGAAATTTGCCGCCATAGGGTTTAAGCTGGGCCCTAAACAACTTCCTGTGAGGACGAGTACCGTGATTGCAACCAGAACCCTGTTGCCGGCGGCCTTGCTGTTCGCGCTTGGCCTACACGCCGCTGCCGATGAACTGACGGATGCCGCCCAGGGCTTGTGCGAAACCGTGAGAACCTGCGTGCTCGAGCAGGCTGCGCAGCAGGACCTGACCCCTGAGGCGCGCGAAATGATGGGTCCGATGCTGGATAACATGTGCGCCACCATGCGCAGCCAGGTCGGGGAAGTCCCGGTGGGAGATGGGCTTTATGGGCCTGCGGTGGCTTGCTTGCGCAGCATGCATTCGCTCAGCTGCCAGGAGATGCAGAATCCGGACCGGGTGGCGACAGCGCAGTGCGAGGAGTATGAGCGACTGGCCAGGGAAGCCGGCGCCGCCAGCAAGTAACGGCGCCAGGCCGTGATCGGCGCGCACCGCTGGAGATGGCCTGCCCTGTGGGATAACTGCAGTGCAGCCGCGCGCTGGCTGGTGGCGCTTTATGTTTTCCTGCGCTTGCGCCGGGGTCGTGTCCTGATGAGGTAGGATCGTTCCGGGTCGACCATGAACTGGCCGCGCATGGCGGTTCTGCCCAGCAACATCCTGAACCGCATGTTTTCGCGGTCGGTCAGGGTGATTTCCGTCATGAAGACCTGCTCCCCCAGCCTGACCGGGGTTTGGATGACGTAACGCTCCTCCTCGTGTCCGCCTGAATCGGTGACCGTGCGACGGTCCGCCACCGCGGCTTCGCAATGCACCACCTCCGCAGAGTTGCCCTGTCTGGGGTGTATGCCGAACCGTATCCAGGGCATGCCGTCGCGCTCGAAGGGCTCCAGATAGAAGGCATGCAGGGCGCTGGTGCGCGCCCCGGTGTCAACCTTTGCCTTGATATAGTCGATGCCAAAGGCGGGGAGGGCCAGCCACTCGCGCCAGCCCAGGATGAGTTTATCGCCTGTAGTTCCCGTTGCGTTCGCCGCGGGCAATCAGGCGCTGCCCAGCTCGGACGTGCAATGCGGGCATCGGCTCGCCTTCAGGGGAATGCTGCTGAAGCAGAAAGTGCATTCCTTGGTGGTGGGCTCCGCTGCCTTTTCCTGCTTCTGCAGCTTGTTGATGCTCTTGATCAGCAGGAAAACGGCGAAGGCGACAATCAGGAAGCTGATCACCGCGTTGATGAAAACTCCGTAGCCGATAATAACCGCACCGGCTTCCTGGGCGCTGGCGAGGGTGGCGTAGGGGCCGGCGGCACTGCCATCCTTCAGGGTTATGAACAGGTCAGAAAAATCGACACCGCCCAGCAACAGGCCGATGGGTGGCATTATCACGTCCCGGACCAGGCTGGTGACGATGGTGCCGAAAGCGCCGCCGATGATAATACCGACCGCCATGTCGACCACGTTGCCACGCATGGCAAAGTTCTTGAATTCCTGCAGCATGGGAGTACTCTCCTTCGATAATTCAACTCGCAAGATAGCCCAGACTGGCGGGATTGGCCATACCCCGGGTGGCCGTACCCCGGGTGGCCGTACCCCGGGTCTAATGCTTTCAGCCGTAATCATGCTACAGTCGGGGTTGCGCAGTAGCGCCCCTAACCCCGTCCGGGCGTCTGTCGCTAGTGAAATTATTTAATTCACCTTGGGGAGATAGAACATGGATTACAGAAAACTGGTTGTCACCTTGTGTGCCTGCTGCTTCGCTGCAGTCGTCGGCGGATGTAGCAAGGAGTCGGTGGAGCGCAGCGAATCGTCTATTGAGAAGGCCGCGGAGTCAGTCAAGGAAACCACTTCCACGATGGCAGACGAGGCCGCCGCTGCCATGGAGAAAGCGGAAGACGCCACGGTGGATGCGGTCGAGTCCGCCGAGGCAGTGGCTGAAGATGCGGTCGAGTCCGTGGAAGATGCGGCGAAAGATGCCGCGGATAGCGCGCAGTCCATGGCGGCTGATGCCGGCGCTGCTATCGGCGATGCTGCCGAGGCGACCGGTGATGCCGCCGCCGAAGCCGCCGATGCCGTCGGTGACGCTGCTGCCGATGCGGCCGAGGCTACTACCGAAGCGGCCGACAAGGCTGCCGACGCCGTGGATGATGCCGCGAAGAAGCTCGAATAGCTGAAGTGAAACTGGCCTGAGCCTGCTGCATCGCGCCACTGGGTAACTGAGGGGCGATGCGGCGGGTTGCATGCGCCTGTGGGGTGGGAAAGTTCTGCCCTCTATTGCTGCAGGAAAACGGTGTTTACCAGGTAGGCAGTGTAGCCCACGTAGCACGCCACCAGGGCGGCGGCCTCCGGGCGGTTGATACGCCCCAGCTTGCCGTCGCGACCGATTCCCAGGACGAAGAGCGACAGGGTGAGACCCGCCATCACCGAGATATCGCGCATCAACACTTCCGGGCCGACGCTCATCGGTGAAATCAACCCGGCGATCCCCACGACGGTCAGGGTGTTAAACAGGTTCGACCCCAGTACGTTCCCTAGCGCAATATCGTGCTCGCCCTTGCGGGCGGCGATAATCGTCGCCGCCAGTTCCGGCAGCGAGGTCCCCACCGCGATGACGGTCAGCCCGATTATCAGATCGCTTACCCCGAAGTGATGGGCAATCTCCACGGCCCCCCAGACGAGCATCCGGGAGCTGGCTATCAGCAGCACCAGCCCCACGGCGATCCAGAACAGCGCGCGGCCCAGCGGCATTGCTCGCGCCTCCAGCTCATGCTCTATCTCCTCGCCGAGTGCGTCCTTCTTGTTACGCAGCCCCTGCCAGATCGTCCAGCCCATCAAGCCCGCGAATACCCCCATCAGCACCGCGGCTTCCAGGCGGGTGACTGATCCGTCGCGTAACTGCCATGCCGCCAGGAGGGTGATCAAAACGAGCAGTGGCAGTTCCTTGCGCAGCACCTCGGAGTGCACCGTGATCGGCGCTATCAACGCACCTATCCCCAGCACCAGGGCAATATTGGTGATGTTCGATCCATAGGCGTTGCCCAGGGCAATGCCTGGGTTCCCCTGGAGGGAGGAGAGCGCGGACACCACCATCTCCGGTGCGGATGTCCCGAATCCGACGATCACCATGCCGATCAGCAGCGGTGGTATGCCGTAATGCCCCGCCGCCGAGGCGGAGCCCTCGACAAACCTGTCGGCGCTCCAGACCAGCAACGCCAGGCCGAAAACTATAGCAGCAAAAGCAAGGGCCATAACCGGGAAGCACCTCAGACGCAGCGTTCAACTAAGTGTAATTGTGATTGGAGCTGTACAACGCGTAGACTAAACCAATCGTGTGGAAAACAGAAATCCAAGGTGTCAGCGCGGCAGAAGTTTCCTGCTGCTTATAAGCTCGCTGGCCAGGGCGGAGGCTGCCTCGCGTATCTCGACCCACCCTGCCAGAGCGGCGGCAAACCCAAGCGCCATCTCCCTGAATTCGCCCAGCAGTTGCGCTTCAGTAGCATTTTCCGGTATGCCCGCAATACCGGTGACACTCTGGCTGGCAGCCAGGGCCTGCTGCACCTCTGTGATCCCCCGCTGCAAATACGCCAGCCACTCCGCCGAACCGAACTGTTCCGTCCGCGCGTACTGCCCCTGCATGGCGTAGAGAGCGTCGGCGTGGCCCCTGGCCAGTTCTGCCCGGTAGTCCAGCAACAGGGCGGCGTCGGTGCGGGCTGCCATGCGCAGGGCATCCTGGGCCAGGCTGCGCAGGTGGTGTTCCGGGTCCGTCGTATCCTTGTAGTCGATATGTTCCGTAAGGTAGCGGGCGAACAGCGCTATGCCGCCACCACGGGCGATCGAGTCCTGCAAATTGAAACGACGGTGTTCCAGCGGCAGGTGCGGGACGCTCCAGGGGTACTCGAGGGACACGCTGTGGTGATGCATGGCAACCAGCATGGCGCCGAACAGCAGGTCCTCACCGCGGAATGCGGGAAAATAGGGCGGCAACAGGCGGCTGTTATCCAGCCCCGTGAGCTGCGACATAAAGGGCATCTTGAAAAAATTGGGCCGGCTGCTGCCGAGCCAGCAGATACGCTTCTCCAGTGCCGCCGTCATCCCCTGCGGCGCCGCCAGCAGGCGTTTAACCGAGTCGTCACCCAGGTTCATGGTCCAGTGCGCGCCGCCGGTTCCAGGGTCACCCAGTGAACCGCACTGGGTGACGAGGACCGGCGACTCGGCCGTGAGTACATTCGCCAGTGCGGCGTTGACCTGGTGCAGCTGCGCCGCGGCCAGCGGCCCGTTGTTGGCGGCTTGCAGGGCGTGCCCCAGGTTGCTGCCCAGCAGGCTGGCGTGGCCGCTCAGGGGGTCGAAACCGGCGGGTTCGCCGGCAGCCAACAGGGCCTGTTCGCTGTCGTAGAATGCGGCCTTGCGCATGCCGCCGCTGCCGATACCCACACCGGTGTCCGCCAGCGGCGACAGGATGGCCTGGCAGAGGATGTCGTCGTCCATCACCAGGGCGCGATAGCCAACGGATAACAACAGGCACAGGTTGCGGGAGCGCCCATAGGTCTTCCTGCCCTGCCACAGCCCGGGGTCGAGCAGGAAGCGAACCCCGGCGGCGTGCCTGGGCAGCGCTTGCACCAGGCCGGACAGGAGTTCCTGCTGGGCCTGCGCCCCCAGGTAAAACATTTCCCTGGCGCTGCGCAGGTTGAATCGCGCCACAGCCTCGCTGTTGGCTTCGCGATTGGCCTGAGCCCGTGAGTCGTCCACCAGGAAAAGCGCATCGTGCCGGCTCAGCTGTCCATTGCGCAGCATGGATTCCAGCAGGCGCTCCACTGCCGCGGGGCGGTCGCAGGTAATGATAAAGACCCGGGTGGGCGGCAGTTGGCGCGGCGCCGGTTGCGCGAGACTGGCGCGGATCTCCCCGGCCCGCAGCAGCATGCCAGCGTCCCTGAGATTGTCCAGCACGGAGGCGGCCATCGCCTGGTTGCCGCTGAGCTCAGGGCGGGTGTTGGCCAGTTGTGCCGCGTGTGCCGCCAGGGTATCGAAGTTGGTACAGGTCTTCAGGCCCTCGACCACCTGGGGCGCCATGATCAGCTGGTTGCCGTTGCGGCGGTTGATCACCAGCATCATCGCATTGTTGATTCCGATCAGCTCACAGTCGGCGAAGGCGACCAGTTCATCGCCCCCGGCGGCGTTGCTATCCGGCATGCCGGTCCCGCCTGCTGTGGCTGTATCGTTCATTGTGGGTTTCTCATCGGGGAGCAATCGGGCGCCCAGTTTAGGGGAAGGGTAGGGGAAAAAAAACATGGGTGCGGGGAAAAGTAGAACAGGACAGCGGATGAGTGCCTATTGACACCTTGATACGATGAGCCCCCTGGCGCTTTTTAAGCGGGAATGTGACATCCTGTCCATGCCCAGATCTGAGCCGGGCACCAGTCGCCATCGCGTCACATGCGAGAACGAGGCGAGCCGCCAACGGGACAGGAGTAACGCAAACATGGCGCGGTCGGTTTTCCGATTCGACCCTGAACTATCATGGAAGTCCTGGTCAGCAATAGTCCTTTTTGGCTGCGGCTTGCTGGGACTGTTGTCAGGCGTGGAGGTTTCCGCCAGGCCTGGTGTGCCACAGGCGGACCTCTTGACCAAGGCCTATTACACCCTGGGTCTCTTCGTGTTGGGAGGAATGGATCTCGGCACCCCGGCCTCCGGGCCGCTTTATGGTCGCGTTCTGCTGTGGATAGCGTATTTCGGCGCGCCCGCATGGACCGCTTCCGCCGTGTTCGAAACCATCCTCTACGCCCTGCGCCCCCCGGTCTGGCAGGTCAAGAGAATCAAGAACAAAATGATCATTACCGGTGGCGGAGAGCTCACCCTGAGCTTTCTCAACCGGATCAGGGCGAGTGATAAGCGGCGGCAGGTGATCGTTATCGTCGACGAAGCACAGCACCCGCGTCTCGATGCCCTGCGCTCCTATCGCGGGGTAAGGGTCGTCGTGGTCTCCGGGGACCAGCTGCATCGCCTGGAGCGCTTTGCGCTGCACAAGGCGCACAAGTTCCTGCTTCTGAGTGAGAACGACGAGACCAACTTCGAGGTGGCCAGCCTGCTGCTCAAGCACGATCCCCAGTTGGGCCCCAAGATCGTGTATCACGTGTCCAACCTGCGCTTCCTGAGAGTCCTGGAAGGCGCCAAAGTGGTCGAGCAGTGCACCACCTTCAACCAGTACGAGCTGGCCGCAACCCAGCTGGTCAGGGAGCGGCTGATGCGACGGTTCAGGGAGACGAAATACAAGGATACCGTGGTGCTGGCTGGCTTCGGCCGGTTTGGCCAGAGTATCCTGGAGCAGCTCGAGCAGCACGCTTCAGGTACGTTCAACCGCGTGGCAATCATTGACCGGGATGCCAAGCAGCGGGCGATGATCGCCGATGAGGAAGTGGAGGGCAAGCGCAAGTACAGCCGCCATACCTACGAGGGAGATATCGACGACCCGGAAATGTGGCGGCGGGTATTCAAGGAGGTCATCACCGGTAAAGAAGCCCCTGTGTTCGTTATCACCACAGGCGACGACCGGACCAACCTGCGCTGCGCCATCTGGCTGCGCAAAAACTTCCCTAAAGGCTTGATCATATCGAGAACCCTGGCCCCGTCCCACTTCGCCAGGGGTGTTTGCGACGAGCACAACGTTGTCAACGTCAATACATCGGAGCTGGTGGAGGCCTCCATCCCCCGGGCGTGGTACCGGTGAAGGCCTGTCCGGGGCTTACTGCCTTGAGCTTCCCGCGGGAGCTTCGAGCCTGGAGTTGCCCGCCGGGAGCTGCCCGCCGGGAGCTGCCCGCCGGGAGCTATCCACGCATGTTGAGCACGACCCGATAACGCGCCGCGCCGCTGCGCAAACGTTCCACGGCATCGTTCAGCCGGGAAACGGGGTACTCCTCCACTTCCGGCGTAATCCGGTGAAACGCCGCAAAATCAAGCATCGCCGCGATGGCGGCCGGTGAACCAACCGGTGATGCCGACACGGACTTTTGCCCTCGCAGCAGCGCTACTACGGGGATATCCAGGGGTTGCAGGGGGACACCGACGAAGTGCAGGCGGCCCCTGGGCTTGAGCGTGACCAGGAAATTTGTCCAGTCCAGCTTTACGTCCACGGTTGAGATAATCAGGTCAAAGAAATTGGCGTACCGGGAAATGGCTGCGGGATCGGTGGAGTCAATGGTATGGCTGGCGCCCATTGCAAGGGCTTCCTGTCTTTTGGAGTCCCGGGAGGTGAAGGCAGTGACCTCGCAACCCCAGGCCTTGAGAAATTTGAGCGCCAGGTGTCCCAGCCCGCCGATACCTATCACCCCGACCTTGTCCGTCGGTTGGATATTGAACTCAAGCAATGGGTTGAACACGGTAATTCCGGCGCAGAACAAGGGGCCTGCAGTGGATTTATTCATGCCGGGGGGCAAGCTGACCACGCTGGCGGCGGAGGCGCGCACCTTGTCGGCAAAACCGCCATGGCGTCCCACGATGGTGGGTTGTACCGCGAGGCAGAGATTGTGGTCGCCGGACATGCAGGTGCTGCATGTCATACAGTAACGGGAGTGCCAGCCAAGGCCCACCACATCCCCGACCTTCAGCGTCGTCACAGCTGAACCGGCCTGCGCCACCGTGCCGATGACTTCATGGCCGGGCACCAGCGGATACACGGACCGGCCCCATTCATTGTCGATCATGGATATATCGCTGTGGCAGATACCGCAGTACTCGACGTCGATCTCAACGTCGGTGCTGCCGATTGGCCCCGGGTTATATTGAAACGCCTGCAATGCGCCCTTTGCTTGCATTACCGCGAAGGCATTGATCATCGGTGGGTTCCTCATGTGGGTGTCGGGAATCTAACCTTTCAGTATCACGGTTGGCAAACCCTGCTCACTGACAGTGCTTCACGCATTGATTCCCGGGTTGTATTCATCATGCCTGGCCGTCCCCGACAGCCAGCAAGGTCAGGCCTATCAGGATCGCGTAACGGGTGGCCTTGCCAATAGCGGTCAGAATGATGAACAGGCTGAATCTCACCCGCATCACCCCGGCGATGAAAGTGAGCGCGTCTCCGCCAACCGGCATCCACGCGAGCAACAGCGACCACACGCCGAAACGCTGGAACCAGCGTTGGGCCCGGCCCAGGCTGTCGCTTTTGAAGGGAAACCAGCGGCGGTCCTGGAAGTGCAACAGGTACCGCCCCAGCCCCCAGTTCAATGCCGAGCCCAGGGTATTCCCGGCTGATGCCCAGAGCCACAGGGCCAGCGGATCATGGCCCGAGGCCAGCAGATCTACGAACAACAGCTCCGAATAGGCAGGCAGCAGGCTCGCGGCCAGAAAGGCGACCAGAAACAATCCGATATAGGTCTCTATCATAATTGATCAACCGGTTCCGGCGTGCCCCCCGTCATTCACGCTCGGGCGCCTGTACGGTGGCGACATCCACCAGGCCCTGAAACAGCTTTTTCTGTATCGCGCTCTGGGGCATGTATTCCGGGTGCCATTGCACCCCGACGAAAAAGCGGTGGCCGCTTTGCTCAATAGCCTGCACCACCCCGTTCGCTTCCCGTGCACTGACCACGACGTCTTCCCCCAGTTGGTCGATGGACTGCTTGTGCAGGGCGTTGACGAAGCCGGTTGCGGTGCCGAGAATCTCATACAGGTGAGTATCGGGCAGGATGGCGACAGTCTTGCGCGGCAGGATGGAGCGCACATAGCGGGTCTCCTCGGTATAGAAGTGGCCGATCTTCTGGTGCAGGGTGCCACCGAGCACAACGTTCATCAGTTGCGCGCCGCGGCAGATGCCCAGTACCGGCAAGCGCTCAAGGAGTGCGTGTTCGATAAGTGACTTTTCCAGGCGGTCCCGCTGGGGATCGTAGTCCTGAAGCGAGTGGGTGGCGAACAGGATCCGGAAGGCAGCGAGCACCAGGCCCACCAACCAGTCCAGTGCGCTGCGCCGGCGCACGGCATCGGCGTCGTCCGGTGGCTCGCTTTCCTGGCCATAGTGGAAGGGATCCACATCGGTGCCTCCACCGATCACGAGCCCGTCCAGCTGCGCGCGATCAAACCGGCGACCCGGCGTGATGCGCTGTGGCCTGGCGCCGCATCGCCGCAGCGCCAGGGCGGTCATCAGCCAGGCAATCTGGCCACCCCTGTCCGGCCCGGTCACCCCAATCCTCGGATGTCGCGTCACGGGCCTGGTCAGCGCTCAAAGAATCTCTGGGCGAGAACGCTGGTCAGGCGAGCCACCCAGGCTGCGCCGGGCGCAAATGAAAAGCTGCTGTTACAGGCCTGCCACTCCCCGATCAACTCCTCCAGCAACTCGCTGTCCGCCGCCAGCCGCTCCACATAAACCCACTTGTTCCAGGCACCAGCCGCGCTCCAGCCCGGTTCATTTACCCTGCAGTCCGGCAATCGGTAGTGGAACGCCGGCCGGCCCTTGACCAGTTTACGCTCGTCGCTGTTGATGGCCGCATGTACCCGGGCCTCGTCCAGCCCACAGAAGATGGGGAGCATGTCCAGCGCCCGGTTGCGGGTCGGGTTGTGCTCGAGGTAATCATCCATTAATTCGTTTATGGTCGGGTGGTAGTCGTTGTCCAGAACCAGCTCCGAGTAGGCCTGCGGAAACGGGTCGATGAAGCGGGTGAAATAGCGCCGGGTCAGGTCGATCCCGGAGGTCTCTATAATCCAGGCGCAAAGCAGCAGGAATGCCTGCAGGTAGCGCCGGAGGCTTGCGGCGGAGCTGTCCGGGATGGATGTGTTTATGTGCAGCCCAAAGGCGTAAATCAGTGAATCCTGGGTACCCTCCGCCCCAAGTCCGGTCAGTGTCTGCAGCAGGCTGTCGAGGTGTTGCAGCTGGTCGAAAGAAATCGGGTCGGTGATCAATTCGCAGGGCACCAGCAGGCGGGAGGCGCTGTCGATGTTGGTTTCGATATCTTGGCCCAAGCTGCCTAGCCCGAAATCCATCCCCAGGTTCTGCAGCCACCTGCGATAGCGCGTGGACTTCAGTATATCCATGTCCCGCTCGACCTTGAGTCGGCCGACGCTGGACCCATGGAGCACTGCCTCGAAGGGACTTTTGACGTCCAGGGTACCTCCCAGCGCCGCCTGCAGCGACTTCGCGGTATCGATGATCGGCAAATTGCCGAACTCGAACTCGAACCCGGCCCGCCGGGGCTGGCCGGATGCATCGTTAAGCAGGGGCGGAAGGTGGTAGTGCGGCTTCATCGGCTTCGTCAACGAACAGTAACACCACCATTATGTTCATCTCGAAGCGCGATCACCAGCGTGATGCGTCGCGCCCGAGTAGGACCCCAGAGAGACGGTTTTCCCTTGCGGAATTGGTGGAGGCGGCGGGAGTTGCTTCTTCACCGGCCCTGCGGGCGGTCTCGACAGACCTCGCTGCGCTCGGCCACCCGCGCCCTCCTGGCGCAGATTCACCTGGCGGCCGCGCCTCAAACAAAAAAGGGTCACCGCTGGTGACCCTTTTCTGTTTGATTGGTGGAGGCGGCGGGAGTTGAACCCGCGTCCGCCAGTACTCTGCCTTCGGCTCTACATGCTTAGTTTCCGTTAATTGATTTAGCCGCTTACAGCCCAACGGGCAGGACGTAGTTGGCGATCCTGTAGTTTTTTAGCAGATCCGCCCCAGGCAGGCTTCACAGCGATCCAGTTCTATATGACAGTCAGTAGCGCGGGGCTGGCACCTTGCTAAAGACCGCTAGGGCCGAAGCCACTAGATGGTGTTAAACGGGCTGCTTACGCAGCCAGTTGTGCACCGTAGTTGTCGTCGTTGGCAACTAATAGTTTGCAGCTTTGGATTAACGTGATTGGCTACCATCACGGCATGCACCTCAGGGTTCGTTACCGTCGTCGAATCCGTATCGCCCCCGTGTAGTGAGCGCGCAGTATAACGCAACAAGCTCTCCGCGTGTTGGCACTATTTATCTGAACGCGCATAAATAGACATTTAACCGCCCGGAAAGTTCAGTTCGTCTCGCAGAAAATGGATAGCCAGATAGGGAAAAGCCGCAGTTACCTGGGTGAAATACCCCGTAATTGCGGCCTGTGGGTGGTTCGCCTTGGCCGGGGACCGCATTGCGCAGTTATCCCTCGGCCGGCACCCTCCTTAATGGGAAGGTATTGCGGTGTGGAACCGTAGACCCATGTACCTACTCGGTGTTCGGTCCGGGCTTGCAACCCGGCTGCGAAACCACCTCGTTGGGCACATTTCCAATATGGTCACGAACAGGGCCGCTTGCAAGCCCGCGCTTAGAATGAGTATGTCTAAAGTCCGGTGTTCTAATGCGAGGGTGGATTACTGCCTGACGTTATCCCGCACAATCCGTTGTTTCTGCCGGTTCCAGTCCCTGTCTTTTTCCGTGTCGCGCTTGTCGTGTTCCTTTTTGCCCTGGGCGAGGGCGATCCGGGCCTTTACCAGATGGTCCTTCCAGTAGAGCTGGGTGCAGACACAGGTCAGGCCCTTCTGGGCAGTGGCAGCCAGGATTTTGGCCAGCTCTTTTTTACGCAGCAGCAGCTTCCGGGTACGGGTCGGGTCAGTGACGAAGTGGGTGGACGCGGTGCCCAGCGGCACGATCTGGGAGCCCAGCAGCCAGGCCTCCCCGTCCTTGATCAGTACATAGGAGTCGGCGAGGTCCGCCTTGCCCATGCGCAGGCTCTTCACTTCCCAGCCGGACAGCACCACGCCCGCCTCAAAGCTTTCCAGCAGCTGGAAATCGAAACTGGCGCGCTTGTTCCTGGCAATCACATTGTCTGAATTCTTTGGCTTTTTCTTCGTCATGGCGCGCATTATACGGGCTGGGCCCGCGGCTTGAACGTGAAACTTTCTCTTTTCACATCGCGCGGCTTGGGGCACTCTAAGCGCATGATAGTTTTGGCTTTTTTACCATGAGCGTGGCGCAGCGGGGGGAGCTGGGCGGCTGGCAGAGCCGCACCACTTTTGTTCTCATGCTGTCCGCCTCGGCCATAGGGTTGGGCAGCCTCTGGCGTTTTTCCTTCCTGGTGGGGGAGAACGGCGGCGGCCTATTTGTGCTGGCCTACCTCGCCTGCCTGCTGTTGGTGGCGGTGCCGGTGATGATTGCCGAGGTGATCATCGGCAGCCACGGCCGCGCCAGCCCGGTAGTAGCGCTGCGCTGGGCGGCGGATCGCTCCCTGCTGTCGCGCAACTGGATGCTGCTGGGCCGGCTCGCCTGCATCACCGGGGTGCTGATCCTGTCCTATTACGTGGTGGTGGCCGGCTGGGCCCTGGCCTACGCCTGGAATATGCACACGGGCCTGTTTGCAGGCGCCAGCGCGACACTGGTCGCCGAGCAGTTCCAGCTGTTGCTGGATGACGTGTTGCAGATGATTTACTGGCAGAGCCTCTTTCTTGCGCCCGCCGTGGCGGTCTCCGCCCTGGGCATTCGCTGGGGCCTTGGTGTGCTGGCCTGGCTGGCGGTCCCTACGCTGTTTGTGCTGCTGGCGGGGCTGATCAAATTCGGCTTCGACGCCGGGGATATTCCCGCCACCCGGAATTTCCTGTTTACCACCAAGCCGATTGATTTTACCTGGAGCTCGGTGCACGCGGCCCTGGGGCAGGCGTTGTTCACGCTGGGAGTGGGTGTCGGCACGGGCATCAGCTTCGGTGCCTACGCCCCGCGGCGGCTTCCCATTGGGCGCTCCATCCTCGCGGTGGCGGTGTTCGACACCGCGATTGCCCTCATGGCCGGGCTGGCCATTTTTCCCATCGTGTTTGCCAACAATATGGAGCCGTCGATGGGGCCGGGCCTGATGTTTATCAGCCTGCCCTATGCCTTTGGCAATCTCATGCTCGGCGAGTTGGCTGGCACCGTGTTTTTCGCCATGGTGGTGCTGGTGGCGCTGGGCTCGGTGGTCGCCATCATGGAGCCGGTGGTCGGGGTGCTGATGCAGCGCCTGCGGCTGCGGCGGGTCAGCGCCGCCATAGCCGTTGGCGTGCTGGTCTGGCTGTTGGCGCTGGTGGTAACGCTCTCCTTTACCCCGGGGGACCAGTACACACGGCTGGCTGATGGCAGCCTGTTCCGGTTCATGGACAAGCTTACCGCCGACTTCCTGTTGCCCCTTGTCGCCCTGCTGACGGCGGTACTGGTGGGCTGGCGCCTGCGGCCGGAAATCCTGCGCGTGGAGTTGTCCCGGGAACTGGATCTGTTTTTCGCGTTGTGGCAGCGCCTGCTGCGCTATATTGCGCCGCTGGCCATCGCCATGATACTTATCGCCGCGCTGCTGGGCCTGGTGGCCTGACTCTCAACAACAGGGCTCATTCGATGACGGGCAAAGACACTATCCGGGTAGAGGTTGCCTACGCCCTGCCGCACAAGCAGGCCATCCTGCCCCTGGACGTGGCGCCCGGCACCACGGTACAGGAGGCGGCGCGGCTGTCGGGCATCGCAGATAAATTCGACGGTATTGACCTGGAAAACGCCACCTTTGGTATTTTCGGTGGTGTGGTTGCCCCAACCCAGGTGCTGGCCGAGGGTGACCGGGTGGAGATCTACCGGCCGCTGCTGGCCGACCCCAAGGAAGTGCGCAAGGCCCGTGCCGCAAGGGTCAGGGAACGTCGGGGCGGGCCGCAGGTCGGCTAGCCGCTTTCAACCGCGCTGTCGGGCTTCTCGGGAACATCCGGGCTGGGCTCGCGCTCCTGCGTCAAGTCGCCCTCATACTTCACAAGGGAGTCGCCGTCGAAGAACACGGTCAGGCGGGTTTGGCTGAGTATGGTCTGCCCATTGCGCTTGACGTAAGGGTAATCCCAGCGGTCCTGGTTGAAGGGGTCTTCGATCAGGGGCGTGCCGAGAATAAACCGTACCTGGCGCCGGGTCATTCCGGGCTGGAGCTGGTCAACCATTTCCTGGGTGACGATATTGCCCTGCTCCACGTCGATTTTGTAAACACCGGGGAAACCCACGACACCACAGGCGCTCAGGCAGACGGCTGCGAACAGCAAAACGAAGAGGCGCATGGCGGAAAACTTCCACTTGGGTAACCGGGGTGGCATGATACCGCCTACCGCCTGCGCAGAGAACCCCTGACTCCATGAGCGACGAAAACCTCGAACTGCGCAAGGCCGGGCTGAAAGTCACCCTTCCCAGGTTGAAAATCCTGCAGATACTCGAAGCTGCCGAGGGCACTTCGCAGCACTTCAGCGCCGAGGATGTCTATATGGCGTTGCGCGCGGCGGGCGAGGAAGTGGGCCTGGCCACGGTCTACCGGGTATTGACCCAGTTCCAGAGCGCCGGCCTGGTGGAACGCCACAATTTCGAGGCAGGTCACTCCGTGTTCGAGCTGGCCAAGGGCGAGCACCACGACCACATGGTGTGCCTGGGCTCGGGAGAGGTTGTGGAGTTTTCCGACCCGTTCATCGAACAACGCCAGCGCGAAATCGCCGCTGAACACGGCTATGAGCTGGTAGACCACTCGCTGGTGCTGTACGTGCGCAAAAAACAGCAGGACGGCTGATCAGCCAACTGCGGCAGGGTTAGTTTTCCAGCATCTCCCGGGCGTGAGCCAGGGTCTGGGCGGTAATCTTCACGCCACCGAGCATCCGCGCAATCTCCTCTATCTTCTCCTCGCCCTGCAGCCGGTTCATGCTGGTCTGTACCGACTTCCCCTCGATGAGCTTGCTCACTCGCAGGTGCTGGTGGCCCTGGGCTGCGACCTGGGGCAGGTGGGTGACGCACAGCACCTGGGCCTGCTCCGCCAGGGTGCGCAAGAGCTTGCCCACCACTTCCGCCACCGCGCCGCCGATGCCAACGTCCACCTCGTCAAACACCATGCTCGGCACCGTGCCGCTGCTGGCCGCGACCACCTGGATGGCCAGGCTGATGCGCGACAGCTCACCGCCCGAGGCAATTTTGCCCAGGGCCTGGGTAGGAGCGCCGGGAATGGTGCTGATCAGAAACTCAATATCCTCGCTGCCATGGGGATGAGGGTCGCGGCCGCTGCGGGGGGTGAGGGCGATTTCCAGCTGGCACTGGGCCATCGCCAGGGAAGCCAGCAAGTTACTGGCCTGCTTGACCAGCTTGCCCGCGGCGGTGCGCCGCTGCTTGCCCAGACGGGCGGCGCTGCCGGCATAGCGTGCGGCCAGGGCCGCCAGTTCCTCGGTCAGTTGCTCGATGCGCTGGCTGCCGTCGGCCAGTTCCTGTAATTCCTGCTGCAGACGCAGTTGCAGTGCGCCCACCGCCTCCGGCATTACCCGGTGTTTGCGCGCCACGTCGTAGATCGCCGCCAGGCGCTGCTCGACCTGGGCCAGTCGCTGCGGGTCGATCTCGACGCTGTCGATATGGCGCTGGATCTCACTGCCGGCCTCGTTGAGTGCAATGGCTGCGGAGTCGAGCAGTTCCCGCGCGTTGGCGGCCGCCTTCGTCGCCTGGGCATCGGCGCTCAACAGCTGCAGGGCCCTGCGCACGCCGCTTTCATGTTCCTCGCACAGCTCCAGCGCCTGGTGGGAGGACTGCAGGATCTGTTCGGCGTTGGCAAGCAGCTTGAGTTCTCGCTCCAGGTTGCCCAGTTCTCCCTCCTGCAGGTTGAGTTCATCCAGTTCATCCACCTGGTAGGCCAGCAGCTGGGCGCGGGCGGTCTGCTCGTTGCGGCTGCTGGTCAAGAGCTCCAGCTCGCGCTGGCCCCGCAGCCAGTCCGAGGCGACCTGCTCGACCTCGGCGGCCAGCGGCAGGTGACCGGCGTAGGCGTCCAGCAGCTGCCGCTGCACCGGCTTGCGCAGCAGGGACTGGTGTTCGTGCTGGCTGTGGATATCGACCAGCAGGGCGCCCAGCTCGGCGCAATCCTGCAGGGTGGAGGAAGTACCGTTGATATAGGCACGGCTGCGCCCCTCGGCGGTGACGATCCGGCGCAGCAGGCATTCATCACCGGTCAGCAGGTCGCGCCCCTGCAGCCAGGCCCTGGCCTGGGGGATGGCGGCGATGTCAAAACCGGCGACGATTTCCGCCCGCTCGCAGCCGTGGCGCACGGTCTTCGGGTCGGCCCGGTCCCCCAGGCACAGGCCCAGGGCATCGAGCATGATGGACTTGCCGGCGCCCGTCTCGCCGGTAATCACGGTCATGCCGCGGGTAAAATCGACCTCCAGCGCGGAGACGATGGTGTAGTTGCTGATACTGATGTGGGTGAGCATTGCGGCTGCCTGCAGGTTTTGCCCGTTATACCGTAGATACCCGGCGGCATAAACACCCTCTGCGCTCACCGCCCTGGCCCCCACCGCTTTGTAAATGCCAGGCGCTGTGATAAAACCGGTACCGAAAGTGCGCGGCATGCGGAAGTGGTGGTGTATGGCTGAAATCTCGGAGCGGGCCCGGATATTGTTGAAGACGCTGGTTGAGCGCCATATCCGCGATGGGCAACCGGTGGGTTCCAGGACCCTGCTGGAGGAGGCCGGCCTGCCCGTCAGTGCCGCGACCATCCGCAATGTCATGTCAGACCTTGAGGACAAGGGCTACCTGCACTCGCCGCACACTTCGGCAGGTCGCGTGCCCACGGCCCTGGGCTACCGCCTGTTCGTCGACACCCTGTTGCAGGTGCGGCCGCTGGACGACGAGGCCCTCGCGCGTATGCGCGCCGAGCTCAACCCCGACAAGTCCGCCAGCGACCTGGTGCAGACCGCCTCGGCGCTGCTGTCGAGCATCACTGCGCAGGCCGGCCTGGTCACGGTGCCGCGGCAGGAGGCACACCAGTTGCGGCAGGTGGAGTTCCTGCCCCTGTCCGGGGACAGGGTGCTGGTGATCCTGGTGATCAACGAGAGGGAGGTGCAGAACCGGATTATCCATACCCAGCGGCCCTTCACCGAAGCCCAGCTGCGGGAGGCGGCCAGCATGGTGAACCAGCGCTTCGCCGGCCAGCCGCTGCGCCTGGTCAAGGAGCGGATCCTGCGGGAAATGGAGGAGGCCCGCAGCCGCATCGACAGCTACCTGCAGGCCTCACTGGACCTCGCCAGCCAGGCCCTGGACCCGGTGCGGGAAGACGACGATTGCGTGGTGGTGGGTGAATCGCGGCTGCTGGATTACGCCACGCCGGAGGAGATGCTCCAGCTGCGGGGCCTGTTCGAGACCTTTGAGAAGAAGAAAGACCTGCTACACCTGCTGGAGCGCTGCAGCCGGGCCCAGGGCATCCAGATATTCATCGGCGAGGAGGCGGGCTACAAGGTGTTCGGCAATTACAGTGTCATCACTGCCCCCTATAACGACGGCGACCGGATCCTGGGGGTGTTGGGAGTGATCGGCCCCCAGCGCATGGCCTACGAGCGGGTAATTCCCATTGTCGATGTGACCGCCCGGATGTTGAGCTCCGCCCTCAGCGGCTGAGGCCCGCGCCCGACCGGGATGATCTTGGTCAACTTCCTGCCGGATTCGCCTTGAAGTGGCAGCTACCAATCCCCATATCCCCAACATAAGCCGTTGCGCGCAGGCCCGGTAAGGGGCGGTTGCGCGCATCTGGAATGATTCCCATCAGCCGTAAACGGAGGGCAGGCGTGGCCGAAAACGAACAGGAACAAACAGTAGACCCGGACGAGATCATCCCCCAGGAGCCGCCGGAGGCGGGCGCCGCGGGCAGCGCCGGGGATTCCCCCGAGGACGAACTGACCCCTGAACAGGCGCTGCTGGCGCGATTGGAGGAAGAGGCCGCCGCCGCCCGGGACGCGGCCCTGAGGGCGGCCGCGGACGCCCAGAACGTCAAGCGCAGGGCGGAACAGGATGTGGAGAAAGCGCGCAAGTTTGCCCTCGAGCAGTTCGCCCGGGAACTGCTGCCGGTGGTGGATAACCTGGAGCGTGCGCTCGATGCAACGGCGGGCCAGGATGCGGCGGTAAAACCCATCGCCGAGGGCGTTGAGCTGACCCTCAAGAGTTTCCTGGACGCCCTGAAGAAGTTCAATATCGCCACGGTGGACCCGCAGGGTGAGCCCTTCGACCCGAACCTGCACCAGGCCATGAGCATGGTGGAGAACGCCGCGGTGGAGCCCAATTCCGTGATCGCAGTCATGCAGAAGGGCTACACCCTGAATGGGCGCCTGTTGCGGCCCGCCATGGTGATGGTCAGCAAGGCAGCTGGCTGAGGCGCCGCCGGGGAAGAATTGTGACGCCCGGCCCTTGAATTTCCCCGACTGGGGCCAATATACAGAGCAATGTAATTTGAGTGGCAGGCCAGGCCTGCCCAACCTACTGGAGACAAGCAAATGGGCAAGATTATTGGCATCGACCTGGGAACCACCAATTCCTGCGTATCAGTGATGGAAGGTGGCAAGCCCCGGGTGATCGAAAACGCCGAGGGCGACCGCACCACGCCTTCCATCGTCGGGTATACCGAGGAGGGCGAAATCCTGGTGGGGCAGAGCGCCAAGCGTCAGGCGGTGACCAATCCGCACAACACACTGTTCGCGGTCAAGCGCCTGATCGGTCGCAAGTTCAGCGACGACGTGGTGCAGAAAGACATCAAGATGGTGCCCTACAAAATCGTCAAGGCCGACAATGGTGACGCCTGGGTACAGGTGCGGGACGAGAAAATGGCCCCGCCGCAGGTGTCCGCCGAGGTGTTGCGCAAAATGAAGCGGACCGCCGAGGAATTCCTCGGTGAGCCGGTGACCGAGGCGGTGATCACCGTGCCGGCCTATTTCAACGACTCCCAGCGCCAGGCCACCAAGGACGCCGGCCGCATCGCCGGCCTGAACGTCAAGCGCATCATCAATGAGCCCACCGCGGCGGCGCTGGCCTACGGTATGGACAAGGCCAAGGGCGACCACACCATCGCGGTCTACGACCTGGGCGGCGGCACTTTCGATATCTCCATCATCGAGATTGCCGAAGTGGACGGTGAGCACCAGTTCGAGGTGCTGTCCACCAACGGGGATACCTTCCTCGGAGGCGAGGATTTCGATATGCGCCTGATCGAGTACCTCTCGGCCGAATTCAAGAAAGAGACCGGGATCGACCTGCACAAGGACCCGCTGGCCCTGCAGCGCCTGAAGGAAGCCGCGGAAAAGGCCAAGATAGAGCTGTCCAGTGCCCAGCAGACCGAGGTTAACCTGCCCTATATCACGGCGGATGCCTCGGGCCCCAAGCACCTGGTGGTCAAGCTGTCCCGCGCCAAGCTGGAATCCCTGGTGGAGGAATTGGTGAACCGCTCCATGGAGCCGGTGAAAATCGCCCTCAAGGATGCCGGCCTCAGCCCGGGCGACATCCACGAAGTCATCCTCGTGGGCGGCCAGACCCGTATGCCCATGGTGCAGAAAAAGGTGGCGGATTATTTCGGCAAGGAGCCGCGCAAGGACGTCAACCCGGATGAGGCGGTGGCCATCGGCGCTTCAATCCAGGCCGCAGTGCTGTCCGGTGAAGTGAAAGATGTCCTACTGCTGGACGTGACCCCGCTGACCCTGGGTATCGAGACCATGGGCGGTGTGGCCACCCCCCTGATCGAGAAGAACACCACGATCCCGACCAAGAAGTCGCAGATATTCTCCACCGCCGACGACAACCAGACCGCGGTGACCATTCACGTGGTGCAGGGCGAGCGCAAGCAGGCAGTGGGCAACAAGTCCCTGGGCAAATTCGACCTGGCGAATATCCCTCCCGCGCCCCGCGGCATGCCGCAGATCGAGGTGACCTTCGACCTGGACGCCAACGGTATCCTGCACGTGTCGGCCAAGGACAAGGCCACCGGCAAGGAGCAGTCGATCCGCATCACCGCGTCTGGTGGTCTGACGGATGAAGAAATCCAGAGAATGGTGGCCGACGCCGAGGCCAACGCCGAGAACGATGCCAGGTTCGCTGAGCTGGTAGCCTCGCGCAATACCCTGGATGGCCTGGTGCACGCGGCTCGCAAGACCCTGGAGGAGGCCGGCGAGCATGCCACTGCCGATGAGAAGGCCGCTATCGAGACGGCCATCGCCGAGGCGGAGGCGGCGCTCAAGGCCGACGAGAAGGACGCGGTCGATGCCGCGGCCACCAGGTTGACAGAAGTGACCAGCACCGTGGCCCAGAAGATGTATACGGCCCAGGCCGCGGCGGCTGAAAAAGCCGCCGGTGGGCAGCAGTCGGAGCCCGCGGCTGATGATGTGGTGGATGCCGAGTTCGAGGAAGTGAAGGACAATAAGAAGTAAGGGAGTCTACACAACTTCAGTGCAACGGCCGGGTTTTCCCGGCCCTGGACAAGACCATGACGACGCGGGACCTGGGTGCCCGCGTAGTCATTTCAGACAAGCGGATCAATAGCCGCAGGGGTTTATGTCAAAACGCGATTATTACGAAGTACTCGGGGTCAGCAAGGGTACCGACGAGCAGGACATCAAGAAGGCCTACCGCCGGGTGGCGATGAAGTACCACCCGGATCGCAACCCTGACGATCCCGACGCCGACGCCAAGTTCAAGGAAGCCACCGAGGCATACGATGTCCTGATGGATTCCCAGAAGCGGGCGGCCTACGACCGTTTCGGCCACGCCGGGGTGGACCCGAGCATGGGCGGCGGGCAGGGCGGCTTTGGCGGCGGCAACTTCAGCGATATTTTCGGCGACGTCTTCGGCGACATCTTCGGGGGTGGCGGCGGCCGCGGCCGGGGCGGCCCCCAGCGCGGCTCCGACCTGCGCTACACCCTGGATATCTCCCTGGAGGACGCGGTCAGGGGCACCACGGTGGAGATCCGGGTTCCCAGCCTCAGCACCTGCGAAAAATGCGACGGCTCCGGTGCGAAAAAAGGCAGCTCACCCACCACCTGCGGCACCTGCGGCGGCGCCGGGCAGGTCCGTATGCAGCAGGGCTTCTTCCAGGTGCAGCAGACCTGTCCCAGCTGTCGCGGCCGCGGCAAGACGATTTCCGATCCCTGCGGCGCCTGCCGCGGTCAGGGCCGCGTGGAAAAAACCCGCACACTCTCGGTCAAGGTACCGCCCGGGGTCGATACCGGGGATCGCATCCGCCTCTCGGGCGAAGGCGAGGCGGGGCCGGAGGGCGGACCGCCCGGGGACCTGTTTGTGCAGATGTCGGTGCGGGCCCACAACATTTTCGAGCGCGATGGCAAGGACCTTTACTGCGAGGTGCCGATTACCTTTGTGGATGCCGCCCTTGGCGGTGAGCTCGAAGTGCCTACCCTCGACGGGCGGGTGAAGCTCAAGATCCCGCCGGAGACCCAGACCGGCAAGCTGTTCCGGCTGCGGGGCAAGGGGGTCAAGCCGGTGCGCGGCGGCGGCGTGGGCGACTTGCTGTGCCGGGCGGTGGTGGAGACACCGGTCAACCTGAACAAGGAACAGAGAGCCCTGCTGGAGAAGTTCAGGAGCAGCCTGGGGCACGGCGGGCACGCCCAGTCACCGCGCCAGACCAGCTGGTTCGAGGGAGTAAAAAGCTTCTTTGACGATATGAAGATATGACCACCAGGATCGGTATAACCGGCGCCGCCGGGCGCATGGGGCGCACCCTGATCGAGGCCATCGCCCTCGCCGGTGGCGAGTTGAAACTCACGGCGGCCATCGAGCGGCCGGAAAGTGGTTTTCTCGGCGCTGATTCCGGCGAGCTGGCCGGCCAGGGGCGCAACGGGGTGCCCGTGGTGGGGGCCCTGGCGCAGGTCATCGACCAGATCGACGTGCTTATCGACTTCACCGTGCCGGCGGCGACCGTGGTCACTGTCGCCGAGTGCGCGCAGCACCGCGTCGCCATGGTCATCGGTACCACCGGATTCACCCCCGCGCAACAGGCGCAGATCGACCATGCGTCGACCCGGGTGGCCATTTGCAAGGCCTCCAATTTCAGCACCGGCGTCAACCTGTGTTTCCAGCTGCTCGACATGGCTGCGCGGGTGCTTGGCGACGATGTCGACATCGAGGTTTACGAGGCCCATCACCGCCATAAGATCGATGCCCCCTCGGGCACTGCCCTGAGTATGGGGCAGGTGGTCGCCAAGGCATTGGGGCGCGACCTGGACAAGGTAGCGGTCTACGGCAGGCAGGGGCAGACCGGCGCTCGCTCGCGGCAGACCATCGGCTTTGCCACGGTGCGCGCCGGCGACATCGTGGGCGACCACACCGTGACCTTCGCTGCGGACGGTGAGCGGGTGGAGATTACCCATAAGGCGTCCAGCCGCATGTCCTTCGCCCGCGGCGCGGTGCGGGCGGCGGCCTGGCTTTGCGGGCGCGACGCCGGGCTGTACGACATGCAGGATGTGCTGGGCCTGAACAAGCTGAACTGAAGCCCGCCGCCCGCAGGGTCGGCAGTGACCAAACGCCAGTAAACAGGGGAGTCGCATGAACAGTTTCATTGTTGATATCAACGAGTCCAACGCGGCTCAACTCCTCATTGAGGAATCCCACGCCCGCCCCGTGGTGGTGGATTTCTGGGCGAGCTGGTGCGAGCCCTGCAAGGTGCTGATGCCCCTGCTGGAAAAAATTGCCAACGAGTACCGGGGCGCCTTCCTGCTGGCCAAGGTCAACGCCGACGAGCAGCAGATGATTGCCCAGCAGTTCGGGGTGCGCAGCCTGCCGACAGTAATGGTGATCCAGAACGGCCGGCCCGTGGATGGCTTCGTCGGCGCGAAGCCGGAAGCGCAGGTGCGCCAGCTGTTGGAGAAATACCTCCCCAAGCCTTGGGACGCCCTGTTGCAAACGGCCCAGGCGGCGATGGACGCCGGCGACTTTGCCGCGGCCCTGGCGCCCCTGCGCCAGGCATGGGATGAATCCGGGCGGCGCCTGGACATCACCCTGGCCTATGCCCGTGCGCTGATTGAAAACCTGCGCCTGGACGAGGCGGACACAGTATTGGCCAGTGTGCGCCTGGCGGACCAGGATGCCGCGTTCGAGCAGTTGCGCGCGCGCCTGGAGATCAAGCGCCAGGCTGCGAGGTCTCCGGAAATAGAGGCCCTGGAGCAGCGCCTGGCCGCTGCGCCGGATGACCTGGACCTGCGCGCTCAACTGGCGGTCAGGTACACCAACGCCGGCCAGTTCAGGGAGGGTATGGAGTGCCTGATCGACATCCTGCGGCGGGATCGCAACCATGGCGAGGGGGCAACTAAAAAGCTGCTGCTGGATACGATTGCCAGCCTCGGCAAAGGCGATCCCCTGGCTGTCGAGTACCAGCGCAAGCTCTATAGTCTCCTGTACTGACCCGGCCAGGTCAGGCCCGGCCAGGTCAGGCCCGGTCAGGCCCGGTCAGGCCCGCCGCAGGATCCGCCAGCCTTGTTTTGTAGCCCCGGACTCGCTATCGTACATGCCCTGAAATTTAAAAACATACTCAAAGGTCAAATCAGCTAACCCAGCGGAGGCATCACAGTGGATACATCTTTTAGCCCGGAAGACCTGGCGTTTCGCGACGAGGTGAGGGCCTTTCTGTCCGAGTCCTATGATGCATCGCTGCAGGCGCGCCTCGCCTCGGGCGACCCCGCGGTCTACAAGCAGGCGGTGATCGACTGGCAGAAGCGCCTGTACGCCAAGGGCTGGATCGCGCCCAACTGGCCGGTGGAGTATGGCGGCACGGGCTGGGACGCCACCCGGCAATTCATCTACGACTCCGAGCGCGCCGCCTTCGGCGTGCGGGATGTGGTGCCTTTTGGCCTGAAGATGGTCGGGCCGGTGCTGTATACCTTCGGCACCCAGGCCCAGAAGGACCGCTTCCTGCCGCCCATCCTGGCCAGTGACGAGTGGTGGTGCCAGGGCTATTCCGAACCCGGCTCCGGCTCCGACCTCGCTTCCCTCAAGACCAGGGCGGTGCTGGAGGGTGACGAGTACGTGGTGACTGGTGCCAAGATCTGGACGACCTACGCCCAGTATGCGGACTGGATCTTCTGCCTGGTGCGCACCAGCAGCGAGGGCAAGAAGCAGGAGGGGATCAGCTTCCTGCTGATCGACATGAAGTCTCCCGGCATCAAGGTCAACCCCATCGTCTCGATCGATAACCACCACAGCCTCAATGAGGTGGAGTTCAACGAGGTGCGGGTCCCCGTCGCCAACCGTATCGGCGAGGAGAACAAGGGCTGGACCTATGCCAAGGCCCTGCTGGCCCACGAGCGCACCTCCATCGCCGGCGTCGCCGATACCAAGCGCAACCTCGGCCTGGTGCGCGAGTATGCGGCGCGGGAGATCAATGGCGGCAAGTCGCTGCTGGCGGACCCCCTGTTCCAGTCGCGCCTGTCGGATATCGAGATCGAATTGATGGCACTGGAATTCACCGAGCTGCGGGTGCTGGCGAGCGTCGCCTCCGGCGGTGCCCCGGGCGCCGAGTCTTCGCTGCTGAAGATCAAGGGCACCGAGCTGCAACAGGGGGTGCAGTCACTGGCCATGGACGTTGCCGCCTACTACCAGGGGGTGCTGCCCAATGACCTCGACGCCGCACAGCTCGGGCATGCCTTCGGCAGCAAGGCCCGCCAGGCATATATGTATGGGCGAGCCGCGACCATCTATGGCGGATCCAACGAGGTCCAGAAAAATATTATCGCCAAGGCCGTGCTCGGTCTTTGACAGCCGGTATCGAGGGTATCTGACATGAATTTTCAATTTTCCGAAGAGCAACTCATGCTGCGCGACAGTGTCGCGCGCTTCATCCAGGACAATTACGGTTTCGATGTGCGCAAGGCTATCGCCAAGTCGGAGGAGGGCATCAGCCGGGACAACTGGAACACCTTCGCCGAGCTGGGCTGGCTATCCATTCCCTTCGCCGAGGAGCATGGCGGTTTTGGCGGCAGCGCGGTGGATGTCATGCTGGTGATGGAACAGCTGGGCAAGGGCCTGGTGCTCGAGCCCTACCTGGCGACGGTGCTGTTGTTCGGCGGGCTGCTGGAAAGAGGCGCCAGCGCAGATCTCCAGTCCGGGTATATTCCGAAAATCATCGATGGCAGTTGCCTGGGGGCGTTTGCCTACCTTGAGCGCCAGAGTCGCTATGAACTCGCCGACGTGTTGACCTCTGCCACTGCCGTTGCCGGCGGCTACCGCCTGGACGGCGAAAAAGTGGTGGTATTCAATGGCGCCAATGCGGACCATGTGATTGTGTCCGCCCGCACCAGCGGCAAGCAGAATGACGAGCACGGCATCAGCCTGTTTTTACTGCCCACCGATGCGCCCGGGGTGGAGCGGCTTTCCTATCGCATGATGGACGGCCAGCGGGTAGCCAACCTGGTACTCAAGGCTGTCGAAGTCCCCGCGGCCAGCCTGGTGGGTGAACCGGACCGGGGGTTTGCACTGATGCAGGGCGTCATTCTGGAGGCCAATATAGCGCTCGCCGCCGAGGCCCTCGGCATCATGGAGCAGCTGAACGCCAAGACCCTGGAGTACACCAGGACCCGCAAGCAGTTCGGCGTGGCAATCGGCAGCTTCCAGGCCCTGCAGCATCGCATGGTCGAGACGTTTATGGACTATGAGCAGACCAAGTCACTGCTCTATCGCGCGGTGTGCGCCCTGAGCGACGAAAAGGAAGATGCCACCACCGCCGTCCACGCCCTGCGGGCGCTGCTTGGCAAGACCGGCAAGCGGGTTTTCAGCGAGGCGATCCAGTTGCATGGCGGCATGGGATTGACCGATGAACTGGACATTGGGCATTTCGCCAAGCGCCTGATGATGATCAATACCACTTTCGGCAACGGCGACTATCACCAGGCACAATTCAATTCCCTACGCTATAACAACACGACAGGAGCAGCGCAATGAAACTCGGCTTTCTGCTGGGATATTCCGGCAAGCAAATACATATCCCGATCGACCTGATCAGGCAGGCGGAGGCCATGGGCTACGACTCGGTCTGGACGGCGGAAGCCTACGGCAACGATGCCGTGACCGCCGCCACCTGGGTGCTGGCGCAGACCAGCAAGATCAAAGTGGGCACTGCCATCATGCAAATGCCCGCCCGCACCCCGGCCATGTGCGCCATGACCTCGATGTCGCTGGATCAGCTCTCCGGCGGGCGTTTCATCGTGGGCCTGGGGGCATCCGGCCCGCAGGTGGTGGAGGGCTGGCACGGTGTGCCTTACGGCAAGCCGGTTACCCGCACCAGGGAATACATCCAGATCATGCGTATGATCATGGCCCGGGAGGGCGCGGTTGAATTTGACGGGGAGATTTACCAGTTGCCCCTCAAGGGCGCCGGCACAACAGGGCTGGGCAAGCCCCTGAAGTCCATTCTCCAGGGCAATCCGGATATCCCGATCTACACCGCATCCATCACTCCCGCAGGACTGCGCTGCGCCGCGGAAGTCGCCGATGGCGTATTCCCGGTGTGGATGGACCCCAACAAATATGCCGTGCTGGGCGAGCACCTGGAGGCCGGTTTTGCGGCGGCAGGGAACGGCAAGTCGCTGGCGGATTTTGATGTCGCCCCATTTGTCATGGTGATGCTGAACGACGATCTCAGCGCCGCCTATGACGCCCTGCGTCCCTGGATGGCCTTGTATATCGGTGGCATGGGTGCCAAAGGCAAGAACTTCTACACGGATTACGCCACCCGGCTGGGCTACGGCGATGTGGCCGCGCGCATCCAGGACCTCTACCTCGCAGGCAAGAAAGCGGAAGCCGAGGCCCTGGTGCCCAGCGAGCTGCTGGACGAGGTGGCACTGATCGGGCCGGCGGGCCGTATCGCCGAGCGCCTGGCGCCCTGGAAGGCAGCGGCGAAGCGGGGAGAGATCGGCACCATGCTGCTCAGTGTGCAGGACCCGGTCGTGCTTGAACTGATGGCCCGGGAAGTCCTCTAGTGGAATTGCGCGACAGGGTCATCGTTGTCACGGGTGGGGGCAATGGTATCGGCAGGGCCCTGTGCGAGCGCTTTCACCGGGAAGGTGCCCGCAAAGTAGTTGTCGCCGACCTGGAGCATGACAGCGCCGCCGCTGTCGCCGCCGCCATCGACGGCGATGCCTTCGGCGTGGACGTGCGCGATGAGAGCCAGATCCAGGCGATGGTGGCGACGGTCGAGCAACGCTATGGTGTGGTGGATCTGTTTTGCAGCAACGCCGGTATCATCGCGCTGGACGGCGAGCCCTGGTGGGCCACGTCGGCGCCAAACGCGACCTGGCAGGCCATGTGGGAAATTCACGTGATGTCCCATGTCTATGCGGCCCGGGCCTGCCTGCCCGGAATGCTGGCGCGCGGCGCCGGCTACTTCCTCAACACCGCATCCGCGGCGGGCTTGCTCAACCAGGTAGGCGATGCCGCCTACTCGACTACCAAGCACGCAGCAGTCGGTTTCGCCGAGTCACTGGCGATAACCCATGGGGACGATGGTATCGGCGTTTCGGTGCTGTGCCCGCAGGCGGTCGCGACCCGGATGATCGGCAGCGTCGGCGACGGCGGGGGTGGTACCGCAGGAGTTGACGGCGTACTGACGCCGCAGCAGGTTGCGGAGGAGGTGGTAACTGGCCTGGCGGCGGAGCAGTTCCTGATTCTTCCGCACAAGGAAGTGGCGATATATCGGCAGCGCAAGGCCGATGACTATGACCGCTGGTTGGGAGGCATGCGAAAATTGCGTCGCCGCTTCGGCCCACCGCAACCCTAGAATTCACTTACACAGGAAGTCGGCGCCAGGTGGAACGGAGAGAGCGCTTCGCGCGAACGATACTCAATGGATTTGAGGCGTATTTTGCCGAGTTCCAGAACATCACCCTGGCTGCCAGGTCGTGGTTTGAGAATGCCGACTGGCACGGTATCCAGCGGGCCGCGACCCGGCGCATCGATCTCTACAAGGAACACACCACCCGCGTCAACGAATATGTAGAGTTGATTGCCGGTGAACACCTGCATGAGTTGGATTTCTGGCGCGAGGCGCGGGAAGTTTTTTCCACGATGATCGAGGGCCACCACAATTTCGAGATCGCCGAGACATTTTTCAATTCCATCTACGGCGCCGTTTTCAAGCACCGCAAGATTCGCAACGAGTACGTATTCGTCTTTTCTCCCCATGGAGATATGCCCGCCACCGATGTCAGCAAGGTGTACAAGACCTATCGCCTTGACTCCTCGTTGCAGGCATTGTTTGAAAAGCTGCTCGATGATTATGCCTTCAGTATTCCCTACGAGGATAAAGCCAGGGATATCCGCAATATTGTCGACGCGTTCAATTCCTATCTCGCGCCGCGCTTTGACATCACCCGGGCAGGAGTCGAGTTCCAGGTGCTGGAGCACCACTTTTACCGCAACAAGGGCGCCTATATCGTCGGCAGGATAATCAGCGGCAGTGACTCCATGCCTATCGTGCTGCCCATTCTCAACAACGAGATGGGCGCGGTCTACGTAGATACGGTTCTGTTCGGCTCCGACAAGGTCAGCGTACTGTTCAGTTTCACCCGCTCCTACTTTCTGGTGGATGTCAGTATTCCCTCCCAGTATGTGCTGTTCCTGCAGCAGCTCATGCCGGCCAAGCCCATCTCCGAGATCTACAGCTCGATGGGTTACAACAAGCACGGCAAGACCTACTACCACCGCTGCGCCTACCGGCACATGGAGAAGACTACCGACAAGTTCATGATCGCCCCCGGGATCAAGGGCATGGTCATGTGCGTATTCACCATGCCGTCCTACGATTTCGTGTTCAAGATCATCAAGGACAAATTCACACCGCCCAAGGAAATGACCCGGGAGCAGGTCAGGGAAAAGTATCGCATGGTGAAACGTGCGGATCGTGCGGGGCGCATGGCCGATACCCAGGAATTCAATAACCTGGCCTTTGCCCGCGAGCGCTTTTCCGATGAACTCATGGAGGAACTGCATAAGGTCGCTCCCTCGATGATCGAGGAGCATGGCAAGGCGCTGGTGATCAGGCATGTCTATGTAGAGCGGCGGATGACACCGCTCAACCTGTACCTGCACGACGCCACCGATGAGCAGGTTTTGGCGGTGATGGATGAGTACGGTAATGCCATCAAGCAGCTGGCCTCTGCCAACATCTTTCCCGGCGACATGCTGTTGAAGAACTTCGGTGTGACCCGTCACGGCCGGGTGGTGTTCTACGACTATGACGAGATCGTGCCCCTGGTCGACTGTAATTTTCGCACTATCCCGCCTCCGCGCAATGAGGAGGAGGAAATGTCTGGCCAGCCCTGGTACACGGTGGGGCCCAACGATATATTCCCGGAAGAGTTCCGCCTGTTTTTCTCCGGCAACCAGCGGGCGCGGAAGGTGTTCGATCACCTGCATGGCGACCTCTACGAGGCCTCCTTCTGGCAGCGCCTGCAGCAGCGCATCCGGGATGGCTATATCGAGGACTTCTTTCCCTATCGGCGCAAGCTGAGGTTTGATCGCGGGCAGGCCCAGCCCCAGGCCATCGAGGCGCGGGGCTGATGGCAACGATCTATCTCTTCCGCCACGGCCAGGCGTCATTTGGGGAGGCGGATTACGACAGGCTCTCACCCCTGGGCGAGCGCCAGGCAAGCCTGCTGGGTCAATACCTGCGCGACACCGGTATAGTCCTGGATGCGGCGTTCAGCGGCGACCTCCTACGCCAGAGACAGACTGCCCAACTGGCTATCGCCAGCCAACCCGGGACGGTGGAGCACCACATCGAGCCGCGCTTCAACGAGATCAGGAACGATGAACAGCTGGAGTACCTGCTGCCCGAGCTGGTGAAGCGCGACCCGCGCCTGCGGGCATTGGTGGAGAGGGGCCTGAAGTCGAGCAAGGACTACCAGAAAGTCATCGACGCGGTCTTCAACTACTGGGTGTCCCCGCACTGCGATGAACCTCGTATCCAGAGCTGGGCCGACTACTCCGGTGGTGTACGCGCGGCACTGCAGGAGCTGATGGCCAGTCAGGGCAGCGGCAAGACCATTGGCATCTTTACTTCCGGCGGCACCATAGCCACCGCTGTCGCCCAGGTGCTGGGCTTGTCAGGCGCGCAGACCTACCAGTTCTACGAGCCCGTATTCAACTGCTCGGTCACCCAGATTTTCTACAGTGGCAGCAAAACCTCACTGTCGTATTTCAATGATCGATCCTGGCTGCACCTGCTGGGTGCCGGCTCGGGTGAGAACCTGGTGACTTACCGCTGAGTATACGGGCGCTGTGATGGATATTTACCTGGTGAGGCACGGCGAGGCCGCGGCGAGTTGGGCCCAGGCGCCGGATCCTGGCCTCAGTGAACTCGGCCATGAGCAGGCCAGGGCGGCCGCGCGGATACTCCATCCCAGGCTGGTGACCCGCGCCGTAGAGTTGATCAGCAGCCCGCTGGCCCGCACCCTGGAGACGGCTGCGCCACTGGCGGCGGAGCTTGGCCTGGCGGTTGGGGTGAATGAGGCCTTTCGGGAAATCCGCGCACCGGTGCCGCTGGCGGAGCGCCAGGCCTGGCTCAGGCAGTTCATGCAGCAGCATTGGGACGAACAGCCCGACAGCTTGAATCTGTGGCGTGACCAGGCCACCGAGGCATTGCTAGCACTGCGTTCACCCGCCGTGGTATTCACCCACTTTCTGGTGATCAATGCAGTGGTGGGTCGGATACAGGGAGCGGCGACAACCCTGTGCTGCTGGCCCGACAACGGTTCCATAACCCATCTGCGCCGCGGCGACGGTGGCCTTGAGCTGGTTGAGCTGGGCGCGCAGATGCGCACGGTGATCAACTAGTGCCTAGCTCCCCCTGAGTCGCAGCAGCGCCTCCTGTGCCGACGACGCCACCAGTGTGCCCTCGCGGGTATAAAAGCTTCCCCGGCTGAAGCCCCGCCCGCCACTGCTGTTGGGGCTGTCGAGGCTGTAGAGCAGGTACTCGTCCATACGAAAGGCACGGTGGAACCACAGCGCGTGATCCAGGCTCGCCTCCTGGATGCGTTTGCTGTGTGGAGAAATCGGGTGGGGATACAGTGCGGTGCCCAGCAGGCCAAAGTCCGAGATGTAGGCCAGCAGGGTCTGGTGGCGCCCGGGATCATCGCCCAGCTCGCCGGCAACACGGAACCAGATGTGTTGCACCGGTGCCTGCGGCTGCGGGTTGATGCGATCCCGGGGCAACACCCGGCGCCGCTCTATCGGCCCGAAATTCCATGCCGCTACCTTGTCCGGGTATTTTTTCGCCAGTTCGGCAAGTTCCTCCTGCTCGGAAGGGAGCTGCTCCGGCGGCGGTACCTCCGGCATCGTGCTCTGGTGCGACAGGCCCTCCTCCCTGACCTGGAAGGAGACGGCGGTGTTGAAGATTGCGCAGCCATCCTGCTTGGCGACCACCCGGCGGGTGGTAAAACTTTTGCCGTCGCGAATCGGGTCTACCTCATAGACGATCTGCTTAAGCGGGTTACCGGGGCGCAGGAAATAGCCGTGCATTGAGTGGGCGGTGCGATCCTCGGCTACCGTCTGTATCGCGGCATTGAGGGATTGGGCGAGAACCTGGCCGCCAAAAATCCGCGGGGGTCGCCTGGGGCTTTTGCCAATAAACAGGTATTTGTCGATGGCTTTGACTTCGAGGTAGGTGAGCAGTTTTTCCAGATCAGTGGGCAAGGGAATTCTCCGGCAATGCCGACGGACATTGTTACTTTCTGGGTAGCATGCCGTTGACGAAAATATCAAAGTAATCGATGGCGGCGGCGTCGATGTCATCGAGCTTGCGCCACAGGTGCAACTCCATGGAGGCATTGACCGCGCCGGCGATCAGGTTCTGGGCAATGAAAGGATCTATCGGGCGCACGCTGCCGTCCTCAATGCCTTCGCGCAGGAAGTTGCCGAAGCACTCGTTGGCTGCATCTGTGCGTTTGAGTATTTCGCGCCGGCGCGCCGTAGGGAGGGCGGTAATGGAATTGTAGCGAATAAGCGGCCCCTCGTCGGTATTCTGGCAATAGAATATCCGGCGACAGGTCTGTTCGACTTTTTCCAAACCCGAACCGTGGCTCTGGGCGACCTGCCTGTGAATATTCTCAACCAGGTCAATGGAGCGACCGTAGCAGTTGTACAGCAGGTCTTCCTTGTTGCGAATGTGGTAATAAAAGGCTCCCTTGGAGACGTGGAGCTGTTCAGCAATTTCATCCAGCGAGGTGCCATCGAAGCCCTTCCTGTTGAAGAGCCAGGTACCGGTTTTATAGAACGCATCCTGCTTGAGACGATTCTGCTGTTCCCGGTTGAATCCTTGCGGTGGCCGGGTGCCCAGCCCGTCCATATCCAGCGCCGAAGGCGCATACTCACCGTGGCCGCCATACAGGCCACGGGTAAGTATATCGACCGCCTGCAATGCGGTTGAGCCCACTTGCGCGGGCGGTATCTTGTGCAGCCATGAAAACGCCCAGTCGATCGAACCCAGCAGCGCCCGGGTTGTGGCGGTGGGTTCCAATGCGCGCAGGGAGCCGTCCGCCACGCCATCGCGCAGGTACTGCCGCAGGCGCTTGAACATCGCGATGTACTGGGCTTCCACCTCCTGCCGGTGGCTGCCCCGCAGGGACGCTATCTCCAGTAGCGCGGCGATATGAGGGCCGCGGCCTTCAAAAGCCGCCAGCCAGTGGTCGAATTGCAGGAGGAAATAGGCGGATATGCGCTCAGCTGGCGCGGTGTGGCGCTCTTCCACCGTATCCAGAATGCCGTGGTGGAAATCCAGTGCAGCCATGTAACACTGGTAGATCAGCTCTTCCTTCGTCCTGACGTAGTAATACAGGCTGGTTTTGGTCAGGCCGAGGTTTTCAGCAATATCTTTCAGCGTAGTGGCACGGGATCCCTTGGAGTTGAACAGGCGCGCCGCCTGGGACAGGATGGCCAGCCGCTTGGCGTCGTGCTGCACCGTGCGATTGAAAGGCGACGGCGCTGCGTGCCGGGCGGAAGTCCTGTCTTCTGCCATACCTTGAAACTCCGCGCTGGGAAAAGGGACTGGATGAGCCGGCGAGTGTGTACCTACCGGCGATTCCAAGTTTTGAACTTTAAGTATTTTATTTGTCGCTGTCTATACTGCGGGCGATTCCGGCGGGTAGGTGTCAGGATCGCCGCGCCCCAGCCATTTGCGGGAGCGGTAGCGCATCACCAGCATGCACGCCTTGATGCTGTAGTCCAGCAGCATCACCGAGTAAATCCAGTACACGGACAGCCCCAGCGACAGGAAAATCGAGGCTGGAATCAGGCGCCCGAACACCATGCCGCAAAACGTCGATTTCAGGGGGAAGCGGGTATCACCGGCTCCGCGCAAGGCGCCGGCCAGGGTCAGGTCGCAGGCCATCATGGGCAGGCATGCCGCCAGCATGTAAATGAACACCACGGTGAGCTCGATGACCTCGGGATCGGCGATCATGAAGCTCGCCAGTTCTCGCGCATACCAGACCTGTACCAGCGCCATGGCGCCCATCGTGACCAGTGCCAGGCGCAGGGAGCGCCAACCCGCCGCCACGGCGAGGTCGGGTCGTCCGGCACCGATCTGTTGTCCGACCAGGGTGGCGGCCGCGATGCCGAAACCAAAGCCGACCACGATGGCAAAGGCGACCAGGGTGATGCCGATCCCGTAGGCCGCATAGGCCTCGGTGCCATAGCGGGCGACGATGCCGAAAAAAACCAGGAAACCCCCCTGCACCAGCCCCTGCTCAAGCATGGCGGGCGTGCCTATCCTGACCAGTTGGCGAACGGTGGCCCGGTCAATACAGGCTTGTTTCGTCGCCTTCAGGTTGAACTTGCCGCGCCACCACAGGGCGACGAAGCACAAGGTGACAATCATCCCCGCAAAGCTGCCGCCGAGCGCCACCCCGGACACCCCCAGTTGCGGAAACGGCCCCAGCCCGAACGCCAGCACGTAGGCGAATATGACATTGAGCAGTGAGCTAAAGAACAGGAACACGAGGGGAGTGATGACATCACCGGTGGCCCGTAAATCCGATGAGAGAACCAGGTTGGCGGCGGCGGCGAGGCTGAATACGCCGAGCCAGAAAATGAAGCCGGCGGCGGAGGTGGTGGTGTGCTCGTCCAGGCGGAACAGGCCGGCGATCACCTCGGGCGCAAACAGTATGGGAAGGCTCAGCAGGCCCGCCAGCAGGAGGCAAAGCAGCATGGCGTTCCAGTTCACCAGCGCGGCCTCCCGGACACGCCCGGCCCCCCAGCTGCGCGCTATCAACGCAGTCGAGGCAACGGATACGCCCATCAGGATGGCCTGGATGAGAAAGAATACCCGGTGTCCGGTCGTTACCGCAGCCACTTCGCTGGTGCCCAGCCCGGCGACAATCTTGATATGGATGAACCCTACCGTGTTGAACAGCAGGTTGGAGATAATCGTGGGCCACGCCAGGCGCCAGACACTGTGACTGGCGCCTGGCGCTCGGGCAGGCCTGGAAACGGACAAGTTAAATGACTCCGGGCAAAGTCTGGCAGGTCAGGGTCAGGCCGCCAGGCCTGCCGCGAGTTGCTTGCACTCGCGGCGACGGAAGCAGTCGGTGGTGTGGTCATTGACCATGCCGGTAGCCTGCATATGCGCGTAAACGATGGTCGAACCCACAAAGGTAAATCCGCGCTTCTTCAGGTCCCTGCTGATCTGGTCGGAAACCGCAGTGGTGGCTGGAACGTCCCGCAGGGAGCGCCAGTTGTTCTGGATGGGCCTGTGGTCAACAAAACGCCATATATAGTCGGCGAAACTGCCGATTTCATCCTGGACCGCAAGAAATGCGCGCGCGTTCTGGCGGGTGCCGTAGACTTTCAGGCGGTTGCGGATGATCCGCGGGTCGAGTAACAACTTTTCCAGTTTGCGATCCGTGTAGCGGGCGATGCGATTGGCATCGAAGTCGTCGAACAGCTCCCGGTACCCCTCGCGCTTGCGCAGGACGGTAATCCAGGCGAGCCCGGCCTGGGCACCCTCCAACACCAGCATCTCGAAAAGCCTGGTGTCATCGAAGGTCGGGATCCCCCATTCGTTGTCGTGGTAATCAACGTAGAGTGGATCGGTGCCGCACCAGGTACAGCGTTTGTGCATATTGGAATCTCCGTGTTGTGCACAGTATCGTGGCCTGTGTGGGGCGTGTCTAGCTGCGGGCGGCTAGCTGCGGGCGGCCAGCTGCGGGCGACCGGGGCGCTGGCGGCCTCTACTGGCCTGTGCGACACTTTGCGTCGAACCTGGTCGGGGGATAGGAGATGGCGGATTCAGTCCTGTACAGTCGGGAGGGCCACGTAGGTCGCCTGACCATCAATGTGCCCGAGCGCCACAACTCGCTCGGGGCAGAGCAATTGGTCGCCATCCAGGAGCATCTGGACGCCGTCAGCGCCGACCGGCAGGTACGGGTGCTTATACTGACTGGCGCGGGAGACAAGACCTTCTGCGCCGGTGCATCGCTGCAGGAACTGGGCGCCGGTGCTATTGGCGCCGACTGCTTCCGGACCACGACAGCCCGGCTGGCGGGTCTCGCAGTGCCGACCATATGTGCACTCAATGGCAATGTGTTCGGGGCGGGTGTGGAGCTTGCCCTGAGTTGTGATTTTCGGCTGGGGGTGGAAGGTAGTCGCATGCGGGTTCCCGCAGCCGCTATAGGTATCTGCTATCCGTCCAGTGGCGTGCAGCGCCTGGTGCAGGGCCTGGGCCTCAACGTTGCCCGTCGAATATTGTTGGCGGCTGAAGAGTTTGATGCCAGGGGCATGCTGGAGATCGGTTTCCTGGACTACCTGGTACTGCCCGGAAAGTTTACTGCGTCCACCATCGAGCTGGCCCACCAGATAGCGGGGCTGGCGCCCCTGGCAGTACGATCCATGAAGAATATCCTGGGCCAGGTGATGGCTGGAACCGTCGATGAGGGTCAGGTCAGGGAGCTGACGGCGCTGTGTGCGGGCTCTGCGGACTTCAGCGAAGGGCTTGCTGCCCAGCGCGAGAAGCGGCCGCCGCGGTTCAGCGGTAATTGATCACCGATGAAGGCGCCGCGGGTTTTTTCACTGCCCGATGTCCCGGGGGAAAACGAGAGTCAGCACCGTACCGTCTTTATTGACCACACGGACTGTCCCCCGGAGTTTCCGTGCCATGGACGCGACGATCAAGAGCCCGGATGACGGCGCCGACATCGGGTCGATATTGGGCGGAATACCCGGCCCGTTGTCCCGCACGACGAGCCTGAAGTTGGCATCTGTATCGTCGGCCTGGTCGGGTCCGAGTGTGATGTGAAGGTAGTTCACACGGGATGTATCCTCGAATGCATACTGAATCGCATTCTCGATGGCTTCGAAAAGAATGATGGCCAGTGGCGAGGCCTGCGCTACAGGAAACGGCCTGGATGTCACTTCATTGGTTGTCGTAATATTCTCCGCCCCCACGGGGGCGTGCTTGAGAAGCCTGGAAACCAGGATGTTCGTGTACTTGTTCAGGTCGGCGAGCAGTACCTCGCCCTGGTAGTAAAGGCATTCCTCCAGCATCGCCAGGGCATCAACCCTGCTCACGCTTGACCGGATGACTTCGCAGGCAGTTTCATCAGCCAGATGCGCGCCCTTTGTTGATATCAACTCAGCCACCAGACCTAGCGTGTATACACTGTGGCGGTAAACCGACTTCACCAGTTCATCATGAATCTCCAGCTGCTCCTGCATCTCGTCTTCGGCATGTTGCTCCGCTTCCAGATTCTGCCGTGCCTGCAGTCGAGACTCACGTTGAAGCGCAAAGCTCCAGTGCGTGCGCAGGAAAAGCCAAGTGATGAACAAAAGAGCCAGTGCGTAGAGAGTGAACGCCCACCAGGTCCACCAGGGCGCAGGCAGGACCTCAACCTCGATGGATAGCCCATCTCGATTCCATACGCCTGCGGAATTGGCGCCCTGGACATGCAGTGTATATCGCCCGGCTGGAAGGCTGGTATAGGTAGCCGAATTTCGGTTTCCATTCTCCACCCAGGCTTGATCGAACCCTTCAAGCCTGTAGCGATACTGATTGTTTTCGGGATCCACCAGGTCCATCACGCTGAACTCAAATTGTATGAACCTATCCTTGTGGGTTAGTTGGACGCTCTGGGTGTTTCGCAGTGTCGACATGGATTGAATGTTGGAGTCGGGCATTTTAATAGAAGTAAAGGCTAATGCTGATTCACCCTGAACCGGTTTTATCGACCGCGGGTCGAACTTTACGTAGCCTTCACTGCCGCCGAAATACAGGTATCCGTCCTCATCCTTGTGCGAAGCGCCGAAGTCAAATTCTGACAGTTGTAGCCCCTGACTCCTGGAGAAAACCCGTGTCTCGTGGGAAATCGGGTCGACTCTAACCAGTGCGGAATTTGTTGAGCACCAGATATAGCCCTGGTTGTCTTCTTCTATCGCGTAGGCGATGCTACAGAAATTCGTCGACTCAGTGACAGGGGCGAAAGTACGTTCAGAGATGGCTATTGAAATTTCATCTTTTGAAACGAAGAGTCCATGGTGCATTGTTGCCAGCCAGGTATCTCCATTGCTTGTCTCCAGCAGATCCCAGATGACTGGTTTGGTATGGCCCGGCCCATAAGTCTCAAGCAACTTAAGTTCAATAGCCTGGCCAGTGTCAACGTCGAATCGGTACAGCCCAGACTCTGTTCCTGCCAGGACAGTGCCGTCTCCTGTCCTGTGGAGAAAGATGACATTGTTATCACCCGCCGGGAAAACCTCTGTGTCATGAGTGAGAGAAACGATATTGATTCCACCCCCATAGGTGCCGATCAAGGTTCGACCTTCTTCGTAGGGTAGTATTGCACTAACAGAATTCGAAGAGAGCGAAGAGCGACGCCCGGTAGACCAAAAATAGGGTGAATCGAGGTCAGCGAAGCGGACATATTGCAGCCCGGTAGCGCGGAAGCCAATCCAAAGGCCCTGCGCATCAACTGTGATCGTCATGATGTTCCCGTCTGCAAGCACCGATGCAGGAAATATTTCGGCCAGCTCCTGATGGTCAGTCGCGGCGCCGTCACGGAATAGCAGTCCATCATAGGATGCTATCCAGACACCGGAATCTGCCAAGCTGTCTACTGCCATTATCGAGCCCAATTTCCTGTTACTCAATTCTTTATGTGTTTCAAAAATAGTAGGAACCATATAGTTCAGCCCGGCGTATGTGCCAATCCAAAAGCCTTCGCCATTGCCGTGGAATATAGAAAGTACCTTGTTATCCGATATACTCGAGTTATCCGTGGAGATGAGCGTCGCATTTAACCTAGAGCCAACAACATATAATCCTTGATCGCTGCCGATCAAAGCTGATCTGGAAAGCGGATCGAAATGAATATCGTGGATAACCGCACGGTCGAGCTGATTCACAGCGACTTTGTCGGAATGCGGCAAGCCACAGTTCCCTGTCGTCATATCCAGCAGCAAGGGTCCGTTCCCTCGGGTCGCCAGCCACAGTGAATTGCCCTCTGCCGCGGTGATTTTGCCAAGCTCAGAAAACCTGTCCAGGCAAGATTGTTTCAGTGGAATGGGCCTGGCGGCGTGAAGATCCGAAGATATGCTGAAAATTTCGCCATTGGCGGATGCGACCAGCATCTCGCCGTCGAGGGTTTCCTCGATGCCAGTTACTTTCTGGCCCCGACTGAGCCGGATGCTGCCAACAGTATGGGAATCAGGGGTATAGCGGACAATATGTCCGCTCTCATAGCCCATCCACAGTTCACCGTCAGAACTGGAATAGGCGGCGGTGACTCTGCCGGAATTGGCCTGCAGTCCAGCATCCAAAATCACTTGTTCGAATCTGTTTTCGCTCTCGCGAAATAGCAATAACCCGGCATCTGTGGTCGCCGCGTAAATCTCCCCGGAAGTGGACTCCATGATCCCCAGGATCTGTGAACTGGCGATATGGCCCTCCTGTGGTTTGTGGATTCGATACTCGTATAAATCAACCCCATTGTAGCGATCGATTCCGGCCAGAGTGGCAATCCAGAGTGTGCCATCCGTGGCCTGGAGCACACTTAATATTGTTTTCTGGTTTAGCTTTTCGCTGATGGGCCAAAGTTGAGCCGTATAGACCTGCTGGGGATGGGCATTGCTACGACAGGAAAGCGAGGATACAGCCGAAGATCAATACCAGATAGCCTGTTGAGCTTAACGCTTTGCAATGATGCATTTGAATTGTCAATTTACTGGCTCTTCAGTTGATCATAGACGCATATTTCGACCATCATGTACAAAAAATTAAATCATCAGCGCTATGACCAACCCATGGGCGCCTTGCCCAAGAAACGAGTGAACAACGGCAAGCGTAGCTCAGCGACCCGCCTCGCGCTTGGGTGATCCACCAATTATATCAGCTCTCGATAAACGCCTGGTCGAATTCCTCGACGAACTCTGTGTACGCCAGCTGCAACATCCTGATCGCCTCGTAGCCATCTGAAGTGTCACCCTTTCTTCCCTTTGACTCAATCATGGCACTGATTGAGCGTACCCGCTCCGCGCCAATATTGGCACTCATGGATTTTATGGCATGTGCGGTACGAGATAAATTCTCCACATCGCCATCGTTGAGGTTGCAGCGTATCTGTCTCAACTTCTCGTCCATCTGATCCTTGAATCCGGTCAAAATGATTGGCAGCAGGGGTTTACCTGTTTGCTTCTCCACTTCGCGGATGTTATCGATGGCTCGCATGTTGAATATTTCAGCGTCGAGATTCTGCGCGTCTTTTGTGCCCGCATCACCGGTGGGTATATCCAGGCTGCCCTGATGTCCCTGGCCGTCTCGACTTAGGGCGCCTTTACTCAGCTGGCTCAGGCACGCGCCCAACTCAGAGAGGGAAAACGGCTTGGAGAGATAATCACTCATGCCCGCTGCTTCGCAGCGCCGTCGGTCCTCTTTGCCGATGCCGGCCGTCAGCGCGATCACCGGTGTGGGGGCTAGCTGCCCGGCCCTCTCGATACGGCGGATTTCCTCGGTTGCAGCAAATCCGTCCATCACGGGCATCTGGCAGTCCATGAAGATTGCCCGGTAGGAGCCCGTTTTGAACTTTTCCACCGCAATGGTGCCGTTCTCCGCTATGTCCACTTCGAAGTCGAGTAACTCCAGCATTTCAGTTGCTATTCTCTGGTTTGTTTCCACGTCCTCCGCAACAAGTACGCGACCTTTTCCACCTGGTAGCTCTGACACGCTGGCATGAGCATTTCTGTCAGTCGAACGGGACGTGGCAACGACTCCCCTGGCTGCCTCATACAGGGATGGAATCGTTACGGGCTTGGTAATCATCTTCAGTCCGTCAAGCCTGGAGAGAATCGGCGAGCCTGCCAATGGCACGAGAATCAGGACTCTGCTATCGCGCATGTCGCGGACTCGACTAATTACCTGCGGATGGTCGATGAGAAACTGGTCATCGACGATCAGGAACTCGTCTTGCGTCAGGGATCTACCCAGGGCGGCCTCTTCTTCAAGCACCAGGGTCCTGGCGCCCAGTCGAGTGAGGTGCGAGGCAACCATGTCTGCGGTTCCCTGATCCTCACACAAAAGAACAGCGGTGGCCCCACGCAGATCACGCCTGACCGGGGTCACGCTGCTGGATTTTCGTAGAGGCAGTAGAATTGTAAAGCAGCTGCCTTTGCCAGGTTCTGAATCCAGGGAAATACTGCCATGCATCAGCTCGACATACTGCCTGGAAATGGTGAGCCCCAGACCTGTTCCTCCATACTGCCGGGTGGTGCTTGTGTCAGCCTGAGTGAATGCCTCAAACACCTTGGACTGAGCCTCTATGCTCATGCCGATCCCGGTGTCCTTTACCGCTATCGAAAGAGTGATTGAATTCGTGTCCTCGTGGTCTGAAACAGTGGAGACGATCACACTGACGCGACCTTCCAGAGTAAACTTAATGGCGTTGCTGATCAGGTTCATGACCACCTGGCGTATCTTTGTCGAGTCACCCTCAAGTCGTGCAGGGACAGATTCGTCGAATAGGCTCACTATTGACAGGCCCTTGCGGTGGCAAGGTTCTGCCTGTAAGTAGCAGATTTCATCTATCAGATCGACGGGGGAAAAATCTATGAGCTCCAGCTCGACCTTTGCGGCCTCGACTTTGGAGAAATCAAGAATGGCATTGATGAGTTCCAGCAGCGCCGCTCCGCTGTTGTGGGCTGCCTCCGCAAACCTGCGCTGTTGCTCACTTAAGGTCGTGTGCAGCAGCAATTCGGTCATGCCGATCATGCCGTGCATTGGTGTGCGGATTTCGTGGCTCATGGTAGCGAGAAAATTGGACTTGGCTTTATTGGCCTCTTCCGCTGCCTGCCGAGCCACCTGCAGATCCGCCGTGCGTTCCTCAACCTTGGCCTCCAATTCCCTCTGACGCTCCAGGGCCAATCTGTTCAGCGCCTGCTGGCGTTTCAGCAGAAGAGCTATCAGGGAAAGCGCAATAATGAGGTACACCGCATAGGCGAGCGGGCTCTCCCACGGTGGTGGCTTCACCACTATTGGCAGGCTCAGGGCGTCCCAGTTCCATACCCCATCAGGGCTGGCGGCCGCCAGTTTAAGCGTATATTTTCCCGCGGGTAGCGTGGTGAATGAGGCCAGGTGAGCCTCCGGCGAGATAACCCAATCCGGATTGATTCCTTCGAGCTTGTAGGCGTACTGCACCCGCTCCGGGTTGGAGTAGTCGGCTGCGAAAAAGTCGACAGACAGAATGCGATCCTGGTAACCCAGTTCAACTTTTTCAACTGCATGATAGGGGACGTCAAAAATCCTTTTCTGGTTCATCACTCGAATGTCTGATATCGACACCTTGGGGGGAACTCGCTCGGACTCGATCCCCCCGGGTGGAATGACATTGAAGCCGCGATTGCCACCAAAGTAGATATCGCCCGATTTCGCCCGGAATACTGCACCCATATTGAACTCGGCGTCCTGCAGGCCGTCTTTAATGCCGTACTGGTGCGTCTGCAGGGTCTCCGGAACAAGCCTGGTGATGCCTCGATTATGTGAAAGCCAGAGCGCACCGCTGAGGTCACTTTGAATGCCGTATATATTCGCGCTGGGTAGGGAGATATTTTCCGAGTAATGACGAAAATTGTTCACGCCTTTCTCACGATCAATCGCATCCCACCTGTTGAGGCCGCCACCAGCGGTGCCGATCCACAAATTCCCGTCCTTGTCCTCGTGAAATGCCCAGACTACATCGCTCGAGATGCTCGCCGGATTCAGGTTGTCAGGCAAAAAGGTTTCGAAACTGCCGGAATGAGGGTCGAACCTGTTGAGCCCACCCCCTTCGGTTCCGACCCAGATCAATCCGAATGAATCCTGGAACAGGGCCAGCACCTTGTTGCTACTGATACTCGTCGGGTTTCCGGGGACAGTCCTGTACGTCAGGAAGTCATTGCCCTCCGGCCTATGCACGCTCAGGCCACCGCCGAACGTTCCCACGAGCAACAGGCCTTCCCGCGTTCGCAGGATGGAGGTGATGCCGTCCGCACCCAGGGAATTCTGGTCAGTCTGGCTGTGCCTGAAAACCTCGATCTCGTTGGTTTCCAGATTCAATTTATTCAGGCCGCCATTGAAGGTACCCACCCATAGAACATTGCCATCTGCGTAAAGGCTCATTACATCGGGGCTGGAGACATTGGGAATGGTCGATTCGTTGATCCATTCGAATGTCTCTGCACCTGGCCTCAGGCGGTTGAGCCCGTCATCGGTTCCCACCCAGATGCTTCCCTCCGCGGTTTGGCTGAAAGCGTTCACCGAATTGCTGGACAATTCGCCGAAGAGGGTATCGACCGTGGGGAAGAGTTTAGTAGTACCGGAGGCGAGTCCGAAGAACGTGCCCACCCAGTACTTGCCTTCTCGAGACTGGTGTATAGCGGTGATGATATCTGACGGCAGTTCAGTATTCGCGCGATCGAATCTTACGAACCGCTGCTCAGTTTCATCAAAAACGTTAAGCCCTTCTCTAGTCCCGACCCATGTTCGTCCGTCAGCGTCCAGGTAAAGTGCTGAAACACTGTTGGACGAGATCGAACCAGGGTCGGATTCATCATGCTGGTAGTGCCGTGATGTATTATTCTTGGTGTCAATAACCGTGACACCGGCCGACTTGGTGCCAACCCATATTTTGTCCTCAGAATCCACCAGGACGCTCGTTAGCTGATCGGAGGAAAGCGAGCTGGAAAGTCTCTGGTCGTGTCGATGGGATACAATTCGGCCAGAAGCATGGTTTATCTCCAGCAGGCCCCCCTCTTCGGTGGCCACCCAGAGCGTGCCATCCGGGGATTGATCAAACTGTCTGACGGAACCCAGCGTAGGCAGGCCCTCGCTTTCGGAGGTGTAGTGGCTGAATTTCCCGGTCTTCGGATTGAATGTGCCAAGCGCGTTCTCGTAGCCGAGCCAGAGAATGCCGTCCCTATCGAGAAATAGGGTATAGATATCGTTGGAAAATGGTGAGGCAGACTTCTCGCCGCCGGCATACAGGGCGGAGAAGCTCTCCTCGGCTGTATTGTATCGGTTGAGGCCGCCTCCCAAAGTTGAGATCCACAGCGTCCCTTCGCGGTCTTCAGCTATGCCAGTTACAGAATTGGATGAGATGGACCTGGCATCTTTCGTGGCGTATCTGTAGTTCGTAAGATCCAGGCCGTTATACGTGTTGAGGCCCTCCTGGGTAAGCACCCACAGTAGGCCCCTCGAGTCCTGGAATATCTGTATGACAGTTTGCTGTGTCAGCAGCCTTGAGATCGGATCGGTACTGAAATCGATAACAATGGGCTGGTTGATTTTCTCAGCATTTGTGACGGAGGACTGGCTCATCAACAGGATGAATACCAGAGCTAGTATCCTCATAGAAAGGGCTATCGCGCATCTGAATTATGCCCAGAGTCTAATGGATATACTAAAATTAGACCAGTTACTGCTGTAAAAGGTACGGAATGTAATTTTCAGTTAAAAGGACAAGGGCCCCAAGAGTGGCTACCCCCTTCGGCCCATTTTAGTGAATGCGTAATTGAAAAATTTTAGAGCACGCAAATTTCGATTTTAACAATTTCGACCATAGGTCCCGTCCGGTATGTTGATCTAAATAAACACTCACCTGAACAAAGTGTCCTATTTGAGACCCCAGCGGTACCCGGTCTGGTCGGCGTAGTTTTTCAGACCCCAGCGGTACCCGGTCTGGTCGGCGTAGTTTTTCAGACCCCAGCGGTACCCGGTCTGGTCGGCATAGTTTTTCAGGCCCCAGCGGTACCCGGTCTGGTCGGCGTAGTTTTTCAGGCCCCAGCGGTACCCGGTCTGGTCGGCGTAGTTTTTCAGGCCCCAGCGGTACCCGGTCTGGTCGGCATAGTTCTTCAGGCCCCATCGGTACCCGGTCTGGTCGGCGTAGTTTTTAAGGCCCCAGCGATACCCGGCCTGATCCGCATACCCCTGGACACCCCAGGTGTAGGACGCGGTACCAGCGTAAGTTCTGTTGGTCGGCTCAGAGGCGGAAGAATTGCCCCACTTGTAGCCGCCGCGAGTGGCGGTTGAGGCTGACCAATCGGCGCTGGATGGGCTTTGCTCGAGCGTGCGGCCCCACTTGTAGCCGGATGGGCCACCGGACGAATAACTTTCGGTACCTGCCAGCGAATGGCTGACCCTGTGCACCGCGCTGCCAGACCCGACATCGCCGCTGCTCGCTGCAGGACTCATCTCCGCCACGCTGATATACGGGGCAAGCAGCACGGCCGCAACGAGCCCTGCGCCTGTGAAACCGAGAGTTCTGATCGTATTCATGGTCTGTGCCCGCCTTCAATATGTTTGTTTTCGCTGCAATTTGTGATGCAGTTCCACCACGTGAATCCCGCTCTGCGATTCTGTTCACATCCTCTTATATGGATGCTTGACTCTGTTATACGGGGTGGAGGTGGTCAATTGAAGGGAGGTATATACCCTCTTTGGGGTAGCTGCCCGGGTCGGGGCGGAAAAGAGGCCTGGGGCCGGGTCGCATGATTGGTCTCAAGTCCAGGTAATATAACGGAAAAGTACAGATAATTGATGGGGCCGGCTTGACCCTTCGGGGGTATCCGCCGGGAGCCTGAAAAGCGGGGTAAGTGGGGCCTTTCGGTGGTCTTACCTGGGCTCTTGCCGGGAGAGCCTTTCGATGGCCTCGCGTTCGTCCAGGTATAGCTGCATCCAACTCGATGGCAGCCCGCCATCAGGGGTCGCGCCCGGCGTCGGGGAGGGCTCATCGCGTTCGATATGAGCCTTTACACCCCACTTGCGGGTCTTGCTCAGGCCTTCTGCGGCCGGCTCGGGTGAGAGCATGGTGCCCAGGCCGGGCAGGCTGGGCACGCCGTCAGCATCGACTATTGCCGGCCCCTGGGTGTGTTCGGTCCCGCTCAATTCCCGCTGGATGTCCATATCGGCGTTGCCGCAGCCCCGCTGGCCAAGCGTCACTGCCCTGGCGGCATTCAGATAGCCCTGCCCCTGCTGGAAGGGGCTGTACGCGAGCAGGCCGTCCCGGTTGATCGCCGGTTCGGCACTGGTCATCAACTTGCACTTGATGTCATCCGGGGTCAGCGCAGGCTCCAGTTGCAACAACAGGGCCGCCACCCCGGAGACCAGTGCAGCCGCCTGGGATGAGCCGGTCATGACGAATTCCCCGGTGCGCAAGCTGTACTCGGGGTGTTCCTGTGTCAGTGTCGAGCCCGGCCGGACCAGGCCCGTCATATGTCCCCCCGGCGCGACGATGTCGGGTTTTATGTGCCCACTGGGTGTGGGGCCGCGAGAGGAGAAATCCGGGATATAGTCATCGTCCTTGTCGGTTGCGGTCCACGAGTCGGTGACAGCACCCACCGTGATAACAAATGGCAGGTTTCCGGGTGAACCGATGGTCATCGGATCCGGGCCTTCGTTGCCCGCGGCGGCGATCACTGTGATGCCATTCGCCCAGGCGCGAATCACCGCCTGGTTGATCGGATCCAGCCAGTACTGCCAGCGGGGTCGGGATGAGAAGGACAGGTTGAGTACGCGTATATCGTAGGTCTCGCGATTGTCCACCACCCATTGCACGGCGCGAATAATATCCAGGAAGTCCCCCTGGCCTGCGACGTTAAACGCCTTTACGGACACCAGGTTGACATCGGGGGCTACGCCCTTGTAGCTGCCAGTGGGGATGCCCGCGCGGGTTTCAGCGCCGCTGTGGGCGATGATGCTGGTCATATGGCTGCCGTGGCCGCTTTCGTCGAATACCTCGCCCCCGGCGCTGTTGGCAATGGCGTCAAACCTGGCAAGTACGCGGGGTTTACCCCGGGTGTCACTGGTGAGGTGTGGGTGGTCCCACAGGCCCGAGTCCACGACGGCAACGGTCACGCCGCGGCCGGTAATGCCGTTGCGGTGCAGGGCGTCCACGCCGACAACGGTGTTGTAATGGAAATTTTCGTGGTTGTCGTCGTACCCGGGTACCAGCTCAACAATGCAATCCCCCGCGAAGGTTGCCTCTACCGAAAAATCCCTTTGATGTAGCGGTTGCCCTGCCGCGGAGCGGAATTCCAGCTTGAGCTTTTCGAAACCGCTGATGGGGGACAGTTTATGGTTCGGATTGTCGCCCAGTTCGATCAGGGCGACGCCGGGGCTGGCACCCGCATAGAGGGCCGGGTCGAGCTCCCTGCCTGCAAGGGTGATCGTGTCAATAGCGCCGAGCTGGGCGGGCCAGCCCAGGTTCAGGCGTTGCAGGGCGGCAGGCGCTGCGCCTTTGTTGTACAACCGCCAGCTGACGCTCGAATCACTGATATCCAGTTCCACTGAGCCGCGTACCTGGCAGTCCTCGTCGGCTTCCGGCGGATCATCCTGCCGCTCGCGGGGCAAAGACAGGTCGTCCATGAAGCGGGCCACCTTGCCTGACTCCAGCACCTTTTCCAACTGACTGGTGCTAAGCCTGGCTCCGACCGCGTCGATGATTGGGAGGTCATGGGTTATTTCGCCGCCCTGTGCCTCCACCAGGGCCCGCAGTTCCGCTGCTGAGCTTCCCTGCAGGAAGACGCTCAGTATTTCCGCCTCGCCCGCGGATTCCGCAGCACTGGCCACTGGCGCAAGTAATGCAACAGCTGTGGTTGCGAAAGCCAGAAAAATGCGACGGACCATCGTCTGCGGCGGTTTTAGCTGACGCGTTTGGTGTGTGAGCTGAATATTTCCCAGCTAAAGACCTGCCGCAGCATATCGGGCACATCTTCCGGGTAGAGGGGCCGGGCAAAGTAAAAGCCCTGCAGTAAGTCGCACTGTTTCGCTACCAGGTACGACAATTGGTACTCATCTTCCACGCCTTCGGCAATGACCCGAAGGTTGAGGGTTTTTGCCAGTGCAATGATGGCGTCGACAATGGCCGCGCCGTCAGGGCTGTGCAGGTCTGCGACAAAACTCTGGTCAATCTTGAGGGTGTTGATCGGGAACCGCTTGAGATAGCTCAGTGAGGAATATCCAGTGCCGAAATCATCGACCGCAAGGTGCAGGCCCAGAGCCTTGAGTGAGCCCAATTTCGCGATGTTGGTTTTGGCATCTGTCATGATCGCGCTTTCGGTAAGCTCCAGTTCAAGCCGATCCGGTGCCAGTTTCGCGCGCTTAAGGAAGCCCGCTATCCATTCAGTGAGGTCCGGCCGGTTGAATTGCAGCGGGGAGATATTCACGCATACCCGGAACGGCCTGATTCCCAGCGAGTCCCAGTACAGGCAGTGCCTCGCGACCTCGCCCATCACCCATTCACCCAGCTCAATAATCTGCCCTGTACGCTCCGCCACCGGAATAAATTCCAGCGGCGACACCATACCGCGCTCGGGGTGTTTCCATCGCACCAGGGCTTCCATACTGACCACTTCGCCGGTTCGGGTGTTTATCTGCGGCTGGTAGCGCAATTCGAGTTCGTGGTTGCGCATGGCGTTGCGCAACTCCTCTTCCATCTTGAGCTGCTCGATCGCTCGAGAATTCATCTTCTCATCGTAAAACCGGTAGCAGGCGCGGCCGTCGGCCTTGGCGACGTACATGGCCGTATCCGCATTGCGGATCAGGGTCTCAGGGTCTCTGCCGTCCTGCGGAAAAATCGCGATGCCGATACTGGGGGTAACAACCGGGTTGTGTGACTGCAGGGCAATGGGTTCGGAAAGCACATTGAGTATGCGCTTTGCAACACGCTCAATGTCGACACTGTCATTGACATCCGACAACACCACTGTGAATTCGTCGCCTCCGAGGCGGGCGATCTCCGTGCTCGCGGTCCCGCTTTCTTCCTCCCCTTCGGCGCTTTGGTCCGAGAAGTAGTTGATGGCATCGTCCTCGCGCAGCTCCATGGTCAGCCGCTTGGCAATCTCTACCAGCAGCCGGTCGCCACGGCCATGGCCAATCGAGTCGTTGATGCGCTTGAAATTGTCCAGGTCGATGAACAGCAGCGCCGCATTGGAATTGTGGCGCTGGCTGCGCTTGAGAATACGGCTAAGTTGTTCGTTGAAGCTGCGCCGGTTTGGCAGGCTGGTCAGCGGGTCGTAGTAGGCCAGGTAGCGCAGGCGATCCTCCTGTCGCTTCAGGGCGTTGAAAGCATTGCTCGCCCGCAACATGTACTGCACATCGCGGCCCAGCAGCGACCAGTTGACCGGCTTGGTCTTGTACTGGGTAGCACCCGCATTGAATCCGGCATCGATGGACTGGCGATCGTCGGAGCCGGTCACGATCATGATGGGAATGGTCTCACCCTGTGGCAGCTGGCGAATTCGCTCGCAAACCTCGAGGCCCGTCATTCCCGGCATTTCCACATCGAGGAAAACCAGGTCCGGCCTTTCGCGAACGAACACATCCAGGGTCTCGATGCCATCGGCGGCCTCGACCACGATCATGCCCTCGGCCTCCAGGCACTGGCGTGTCAACAGGCGCACGTTCTGGTCGTCGTCGCTGACCAGGATTTTTGCTCGATGGCGTGGCTGTTCGGTGTTTGACATCTCTCGCCGGGTAATGCTTCTTGTAGTGGTTGTAGGCTATCATCAGTTGAACCTCGCGCCTAGCGCGAACGGGCATAATGACATATTCGGCGGCACTGCACTGGCAGGTGGGTGCGCAACGGGACCAGGGGAGACGCCAGCGGGCGCCATGGAGATCTATCCGGCGGCAATGATACGGCTGCTGCTGCCAGCGGTGCTTGTCGGCCTGGCGCTCTGGCTACGCGCTTTTATGGATGAGCTGGGTGCGGAGACGCGAGTTCTTCTGGCCTTTATGCCCTACCTGCTGTGTGCCGCGGCCCTTTTCCTCGCCTACCAGTTCAATCGCTGCCGCCTGCTGCTGGCGACGCTCGGTCTCGGTGTTTTTTACTGGCTGGTCCAGAATGATATGCAGGTCAGCCTGTCCCGTGCTGACGCCGCCCATCTCTACCTGTCTGTCAGCCTGGCCGTGCCTGTGCTCAGTTTCTATCTGTTGTTGCTGCCGGAGAGGGGTATCTGGAATCTGCAGGGGCTGGCGGCCGGCCTGTTGTTCCTGTTCCTGGCCCTGGCTTGTTTCCTGCTCGCTGCCTGGCTTCCCGGCAGCAGTGAAGCCGCTGCCGGGTACTACCGTGCGCGCCCGGCAGAGGGCTATGTCCTCTCTTTCGGTGCAACCCTGCTGATGGCACTGGTACTGGCGGTGGGGCTCGTACTGGTGGTACTGCGCAACGAGGAAACTGAGGCGGCCTTGATTGGAGTCCTGGCCGCGCTCTTTTGCACCCTGGCGCTACTGCAGTTGGAGGACATATCGACTGTCATGTGCGTCGCCGCCGGCCTGTGCCTGGTCTGGGGCTTGTTGCGCAGCACCCATGCCATGGCCTACCGCGATGAACTCACGGGCCTGTTGGGCCGCCGGGCGCTCGGCGAGCACCTCGCCCGGTTGGGCCGCCGCTACTGTATCGCCATGCTCGATGTGGATCATTTCAAGAAATTCAATGATACCCACGGTCACGATGTGGGTGACGAGGTGCTGCGTATGGTTTCGTCCCATATCAGCCGTGTCGGCGGCGGTACTGCGTACCGCTATGGCGGTGAAGAATTCTGCATCGTATTTCCCCGCAAGTCAGTGGAAGAAGCCGCGGCCGCGCTGGACCTGGTGCGGGAGCAGATTTCCGACTATCGGATGTCAATTCGCGATCGCGATCGACGGCCGCTGCGCTCCAAAGATGGCGCTCGCAGGCGGGGTGCCACCCGGATCGGCAGTTCCGATGTTGCTGTGACAATCAGCGCGGGCGTGGCGCAGCGCAGCGAGGAGTACGCGAAGCCCGACGCGGTGGTAATGAGCGCAGACAAAATGCTCTACCGGGCAAAGAGGGCGGGTCGCAACCGGGTGGTTTATTGAGTTTGTCGCAGTGATGCACCACTGCGACAAACCGGTCTCAGGAAAATAGTCTTTCCCGGCGCTTGAAGCGCTGCTCCTGGACGAAGCGAGGCAGTTGTTGCAGCGGAATCGCCGGGCTGTAATAGAAACCCTGCACCTGCTGGCAGTTATTCTTGCGCAGGAATTCAACCTGTTCATGGGTCTCGGCGCCTTCGGCAATTACCAGCATTCCCAGCCGGCGGGCCATCTCGATGATCATGGTACACACGGCTTCCTGGTGCGGGTTGCGCGGCAGGTCGCGAACGAAGCAGGCATCTATTTTCAGGGCCGAGATCGGCAGCTCCGTCAGGTGGGAAAGCTGGGAGAAGCCTGTGCCGAAGTCGTCGAGGGAGAATGAAATACCCAGCTTGCGCAACTCATCCATGCGTTCTTTGATTGCCCCCGGGCTCTTCAGGATGGTGGACTCGGTCAGTTCGAATTCCAGCCGCGAGGCATCTGCGCCGCTGCGAGTTACGATGTCACGGACTATGTCCAGGAAGCGGTTGTCCTGGATCTGGGAGAAGGAAATGTTCACCGCCACGTCGACGTGGCGCAAACCCTGTTCGCCCAGCCATATCAGCGCCGAACAGGCGTGTTGGATGACCTGGTAGCCGATGGTTCTCATCAGTCCCATGTCCTCGCATGCGCAGAGGAATTCTCCCGGGTACAGCAGGCCTCTTTCCGGGTGGTTCCAGCGCAGCAGCGCTTCAAGGCCCACTAGCTGCCCATCGCTCAGGTCTATCCTAGGCTGGTAGTGCAACTCGAACTGGTTCTTGCGCACCGCGGTTCGCAGTTCCGCGGCGAGTGAGTTGCCACCGGCGACATCGAACAGCAGCTGCTCTGAATAACGAAGGAACTTGCCGCCGGCGACGCTCTTTGCCTGCTGCATCGCACTGCGCGCATTGTCGACCAGGTCGGAAAACTCCCTGCCATCATCCGGAAAGAAAGCGATACCTATGCTGGCCTCAACCGACACCTGCTGCTCGCTGAGAATCATCGGCGCGGAGATCGAGCCGAGCATTTTCCCCGCAATCAGCTCAACATCGGCGATGGAGCTGACGTCCTCCAGCACCACGGCAAATTCGTCTCCACCCAGGCGCGCGATGCTGTCGGTGCTGCGCATCTTGTTGATCAGGCGGCGCGAGATGGTCTTGATCATCAGGTCGCCATCGGCCTCGCCGTAGTTATCGTTGATGTTGGCGAACTGGTCTACATTGATGTAGAGGAGGGCGGTGTTGAAGCCATAGCGTTCCGATCGGTGTATGGCCCGCTCGAGGTGCGCCCGGAAGCCGGCCCGATTGAGCGCGCCGGTGAGTGTATCGCGGCTGGACAGCTGCCGGATCTGGTCCCGGGCCTGCTTCAACTGGATACTGTAATCGAGAATGCGGTGGACCAGCTGGTCCTGCAACTGCCCCCGCACGAGATAATCCTGCGCGCCGTAATCGCGCAGCTGGGCGCTGATTTTATCGGTGACCTCGTCGAGCAGCAGCACAATCGGCGCTGAGGCGTTGTTCTTCTGGGCAAGTCGCAGCAGGTATTCGGTTTCCGGACCTCCGGCCATGATCACCGCGTCGATGGCGGGGTCCAGCAGTGCTTCCAGAGGGCGTCGCATCAGGTTGGGGGAGGCCAGCTTGAACCTGGCGGGCGCGGCGCGTTCGAGGCACGCGGACAGGATCAGATGATCGGTCTTATGCTCGGAGATAATCAGTATCGTGTGCAGATCCACTCAATCGCCCTGGCTGGTCACGCGGACAGCGCTACCATTGCGCTCGCGGCGGATCAATCCCGCCCAAGCTTTTTGGTACCACTTTATTCTTTATATAACATGAGGTTATACGGAATATTTGAGAGAAGTTCTAGTGAATGTTTATTGAAAATTACCACCCCGGTCGGTGCGCCCAGGGTGAAATGGTCGGTTTTCGCTTCTATGCTAGACTTCCCGTCCCTTTCCAGCCGCCCAACGTATCAAGCCCTATGAGCATTGCGTCCGACAAACTGGAGATCATCCGCCAGCAGGTGCAGTACCACCTGGACCATGAGGAGAGGAAACGCCTCAGCCCGGAGCGGGAGGAGGAGTTGCGAGGCCGGGTAAAGGCCGCACTGCAGCGGGAGAATGCGGTCATCGTCGCGCATTACTACACCGCCCCCGCCATCCAGGCGCTGGCGGAGGAAACCGGCGGCTGTGTCTCCGACTCGCTGGAGATGGCGCGTTTCGGCCATGACCACCCCGCCGGGACCCTGGTAGTGGCGGGTGTTAAGTTCATGGGCGAAACCGCCAAGATCCTGACGCCCCATAAAAGGGTGCTGATGCCCACCCTCGAGGCGACCTGTTCCCTCGACCTGGGTTGCCCGGTGGAGGAATTTTCAGCCTTCTGCGACCAGCACCCCGATCGCCAGGTGGTGGTGTATGCCAACACCTCGGCAGCGGTAAAGGCCAGGGCTGACTGGGTGGTGACCTCGAGTATTGCCCTGGCGGTGGCCGAGCACCTGGCGGATCGCGGTGAGAAGATTATCTGGGCGCCGGACCGGTACCTGGGCGATTATGTGCGCAGGCAGAGCGGTGCGGACATCCTGATGTGGGACGGTGCCTGCATCGTGCATGAGGAGTTCAAGGCCAGGGGTATCGCCGACCTCAAGAAGGTCTACCCCGATGCCGCCGTGCTGGTGCACCCCGAGTCGCCCCGTGCCGTCCTGGATCTGGCCGACCGGATAGGCTCGACCACCCAGATCATCCGCGCCGCCGTCGAGATGGACAACCGCCGCTTTATCGTCGCCACCGACCAGGGCATCTTTTACAAGCTGCAGCAACAGGCTCCGGACAAGGAATTCATTATCGCCCCGACCGCCGGCGACGGCGCCACCTGTCGCAGCTGCGCCAACTGCCCCTGGATGGCGATGAATGACCTGGAAGCCCTGGCTGCCGTGTTTGACCGCGGCGACAACGAGATAGTGGTGGATCCGCAGGTGGGCGCGCGAGCCATGGTGCCCCTGCGCAGGATGCTGGATTTTGCTGCCGCCCAGCATCTCCCGGTGAAGGGCAACGCCTGATACGCAGGCGCCAGCCCGGGTTCAGCCGTCCATCTGCGCCCGCATCTGGGCGATATCCGCCAGCCGCTGGTTGATTTTTGCGCTGTTCAGGAAGTCGCCGCGGGTCAGCTTCAGCGCATAGGTCAACTGCTTCTCGGCCTGGTCCAGGTTCCCGTTCAGGATAAAGTACTCCGCCCGCGACTGGTGCAGGCCGACGATGTTCCCCGACAGACCCTGGATTTCCGCGAGCAGGTACCACAGGCCGGGGTCGTTGGGGTTCAGCTTGCTCTGGGCCACCAGTACCGGCTCGGCGACATGGGGCTTGCCGTCCGCCATCAGCGCGTCGGCGTAAGCCATGGTGAGGGGGAAGTTGCCGGGGGCGAGCTGCAGCCGGGCCTCCAGTTTCGACACGGCTTTTTCCGGCTGGCGGCGCGCCATGTCGATCCTGGCGTCGGCGATGATGTATTCGATGCGCTCTGGGTCCCTGGACCAGATGCCGTCCAGCGCCAGCCTGGCCTCATTGGCCTTGCCGGCCGCGGTGAGGGCCAGCACCAGGCCATAGTTCGCCGCATCGGCGGAGCGGGGCGTGCCGGCCAGCTCGCCGCGAAATTTGTTTACGGCCTCTTCCGGCGAGGTGGCCAGCTGGTTGCTGACCCTGGCGCGCATGAGCTGGTAGTCAAGGGATTCGGTCGGCTCCTGCCGGGGGTATTGCCGGGCCCGGTTGCGGGTGTCGGCCACGCGGTTCTCCGTCAGGGGGTGGGAGCGCAGGTACTCCGGGACACGGTCGCCCCCGGCGTAGCGGGAGGCCTGCATCATGCGCTCGAACATGGCCGGCGCGGACTGGGGATCGAAGCCGGCTTCCGCCAGGGTCTGCATGCCCACCCGGTCCGCTTCCTGTTCATTGGTGCGGCTGTAGCGCAGGGCTGAACTCTGGGCCGCGGCCTGGGTGGCCGACATGGCCGCCATGCCGGCGTCCGCCCCCGCCGTAGCCAGCAGGACGAAGCTGGCGATCATCGCCGCGAGTGTCAGTGGCTGGTTTTTTTGCTGGAATTCGACGCCGCGGGAGAAATGGCGCTGGCTCAGGTGGGCTATTTCGTGGCTTAGCACCGTGGCCAGTTCATCCTCGCTCTGGGCATACAGCAGCAGCCCGTTGTTGATGCCGATGATGCCACCCGGCACGGCAAAGGCGTTGATCTCGGGGCTGTCGACTATCACCACCTCCAGGCGCCGGTCCTCAAGTTTGCTGTGGGACGCCAGCTTGTACACCAGGTGCTCGAGGTAGTCGTGCAGCAGCGGGTCATTCACCGTGCGCACCTGGCTGCGAAATATCCGTAACCAGGCGCGTCCCAGCTGGTGTTCGTATTCTGCCGAGAACATGCTCGTCGACGACTCGCCCAGATTGGGCAGGTTGAGGTCCTGGTCCTGGGCGAGCGCGGGGATGCCGGGTGACAGCAGCACTGCCAGGAGCAATGCCAGCAGCATAGCCGGCACCAGCCTTCCAGCCGGAACTTTCATTTCCCGGAAATCAAACACGGCAGGGCGTCACCACGATCAGGGCTGTAGCAGAAGGGTAGCATTGTACGTCAGGCGAGCGGGCGGGAGGCAATCGGTTTAGTATCAGCGGCGGCAACACCGGATTGGACAACAGCATGGACAAAAGTTCATTCTGTGTCCTGGTATGGCTATACTGTGCCGCCTATTGCCCGGGCCCTTCGCGCCATGACTCACGCCAATCATGACTGACCCAAAGCCGGTAGAGCTTGATGCCAGGGGCCTGGCCTGCCCCATGCCCTTGCTGCAGGCCAAGCGGGCGTTGAATGCCATGGCGGTCGGGGAGCGCCTGCAGGTGCTGGCGACCGATCGGGGATCGGTACGGGATTTCCGGGTGTTCGCTCAACAATCCGGCCATAGTCTGCTCGCCAGTGACGAGGTCGGCGGTGTCTACCGGTATCTCATCCAGAAGAACTGAAGCTCCACCAGGGGAAGGCACCATGCTCGATATTTTCAACAAGTGGTACAGGCGCTACCTGTTCGAGGAAGAATCTGTCCTGCTGCTGGTGCTGCTGGCCGTTGCTGTCCTGCTGCTGATGACCATCGGGGATATCCTCACCCCGGTATTGGCCGCCCTGGTGCTGGCTTTCCTCATGGAGGGTATCTCCACCCGCTTACAGCGCCATGGCGCGCCCGCCTGGTTGGGCGTCAGCGTGGCCTATGTAGTATTTGTCGGGGCCTTTTTCGCGATCATCCTCGGCTTGCTGCCGCTGGTCTGGCGCCAGCTGGCGAGCCTTGTGACCCAAATGCCGGGGATGCTGGAGCAGGCCCGGCAATTGGTCAGCATCCTCCCCGATCGCTATCCTGAGTTCATCTCGGCGGTGCAGATCGATGAATTGGTGGCGCTGGCCGCAGCCGAATTCGCTGCCCTGGGCCAGGCCATACTGACATTGTCTGTATCCTCTATTCCCGGCCTTTTCGTCGTCCTGGTCTACCTTATCCTGATTCCCCTGCTGGTATTTTTCTTCCTCAAGGACAAAGAGCAGTTGCTCGGCTGGTGCGGCGGCTTCCTGCCACGGGAGCGCCCCCTGCTGCGGCGTATCTGGAGCGAGATGAACCTGCAGTTTGCCAACTATGCCCGGGGCAAGGTGGTGGAGATCATCATTATCGGCGCGGTCAGCTACGTGGCCTTTGCCGTGATGGGGCTCAACTATGCGGCCCTGCTCGCCCTTGCCGTGGGATTGTCAGTGATCATCCCCTATGTAGGCGCCATCCTCGTTACCCTGCCCGTGGTCATGGTCGGTTTCTTCCAGTGGGGCATGGGCTCTGAATTTTTTTACCTTTGTGCGGTCTACCTGATCATCCAGGTGCTGGACGGGAATGTGCTGGTTCCCCTGCTGTTCTCCGAGGCGGTGAACCTGCACCCTGTTGCCATTATCCTGGCCATTCTGTTTTTCGGGGGCATATGGGGCCTGTGGGGGGTGTTTTTCGCCATTCCACTGGCGACGCTGATCAAGGCCATTATCAATGCCTGGCCGACTGCGGAACTGGAAAAACCTGAAGCAGCAACTCAACTTGCTATGGAGTAATTAATGCCCGCCAATTTCATACGGCGGGGGCTGACCCCCCTGCTTGGCTTTCTCATTGCCCTGGTTTTCGCCGCCTGCGCAACGGCTCCCCAACCGGCGCAACAGCCGGTGCAAAGCCCCAATGACGACTACCAGTACCGGCTGCTGACCCTGCCCAACGAGATGCAGGTGCTGCTGATCTCCGACCCCGATACCGTCAAGGCGGCGGCTTCCCTGGATGTTGCCGTCGGCAGCGGCGACAACCCTCCCGGCCGCGGCGGGCTTGCGCATTTCCTGGAGCATATGCTGTTCCTGGGGACCGACAAGTATCCCGACCCGGCGGAGTACGAGGAATACATCACCGAGCATGGCGGCACCCGCAACGCCTACACCAGCTTTGAGAACACCAACTATTTTTTCGACGTGAACGCCCAGTACCTGCCCGAGGCTCTCGATCGCTTCGCCCAGTTCTTCATCGCCCCGCGATTCGATGGCGCTTACGTCGACCGGGAGAAGAATGCGGTGGAGGCCGAGTACCAGATGGGCCTCAAGAGCGACGCGCGGCGGGGTCTCGATGTACTGCAGACGGTGATGAATCCTGCGCATCCCTATAGCCAGTTTTCGGTCGGTTCGCTGCAAACCCTGGGCGACAACCCTGACTCCGCGGTGCGCGACGAGCTCATCCGTTTCTACAAGGCACATTACTCCGCCGATATCATGCGTCTCGTCGTGCTAGGCCCCGGGTCGCTCGATGAGCTGGAGTCCCTCGTGACGCCCTTGTTCAGCGCTGTGCCCAATACCGCCCCTGAGCGGGAGACCATTGCCGCGCCGCTGTTTGCTCCCGAAGCCCTGCCCATGCTGGTACAGGTCCAGCCCCAGGCCAGCCTGCGCCAGCTCGACCTGCTGTTCCCCATTCCCGATTACCGCGGGGAATACGCGGTAAAGCCGGTCTCCTACGTGGCCAACCTGGTGGGACACGAAGGGGAGGGCAGCCTGCTGTCCCGGCTCAAGGCCGAGGGACTGGCGGAGGGCCTGGCCGCCGGTTCCGGCCTTTCCTGGCCCGGCGGCGAGTTGTTCAGTGTGAGTATTACCCTCACGGAAAAGGGTGTCGCCGACTATCAGCGGGTAGTGCAATTGTTCTTTGCCTACACCGAGATGCTGCGGCAGCAAGGTGCGCAGCAGTGGCTGTACGATGAGCAGACTCGCCTGGCGGATCTCAGTTTCCGTTTCAAGCAGGAGGGCGATCCGATGGGCTATGTGAGCGCCACCGCCGCGGGGATGCACGATTATGCGCCCCTCGACATACTGCGCGGACCTTACCTGATGGATCGTTACGATCAGGCCATGATTGATAGCCTGCTGCAGCAGATCAACGCCGGCAATGTCGTGGTCAGCCTGAGCGACGAGAGCGCGGCAGTAGACCAGGTCACGCCCTACTACCAGGTACCGTATTCGCGCCAGACCCTGTCCGGTGAACAGCTGGCTGCGTGGCAGGACCCAACCGGTGCCGATCAGTTCCACCTGCCGCGGCCCAATGAGTTCATCGCCGAGGATGTTGCCCTGGTCTCGCTGGCGGGCGAACACCCGGCGCAGCCGACGGTAGCCCTGGCTCGCGACCGCCAGAAAATCTGGTTTATGCAGGACCATGAGTTCCGGGTACCCAAGGGCGCAACCTATATCAATTTTCGTTCGCCCGAAGTAGGGCAGGACGCCCGGCAGGCGGCATCTGCGCTGCTGTATACCGCCCTTTTGAAGGACGATGTGAATGAGTTTGCCTACTCTGCGATGCTGGCGGGACTCAGTTTTGACTTCTACAAACATGCCCAGGGCATCAGCCTGCGCGTTACCGGCTACAACGACAAGCAGCCCGTGTTGCTGCAGAAGCTGTTGGCGGTCGCTGCGAACCCGGCTTTCGACCCGGCGCGCTTTGACAATATCCGCAAGGACATGATCCGCGCCCTGCAGAACCATGTGGCGGCGTCCCCCTCCAGCCAGGCGATGAATGACCTGCGCGAGGCGGTGATGTACGGGGAGTGGGGTGAGCAGGCCCTGATCGCCGAACTGGAGCAACTCGATATGGCCGCGGTGGAGGATTATGTGCGCCGCTTCTGGAGCAGCGCCTCGGCCGAGGTCATGATCTATGGCAATTACGAGCCGGCGGTCGTGCAGGAGGTTTCTGCCCTCCTCTCGCAGCTGATTCCCGCTGCGGCCGCACCCGCGCTGCCGGACCTGCGGGTGTTGAAGCTCGGTGCCGGTGAGTCCGTGCAATATGCAGTGCAACTGCCGCATGACGACTCGGTCGTCGCCTGGTATCTGCAGGGTGCAGCCGATGAGTGGCATGACAGGGCGGCCTCGGCGCTGACCGCGCAGATCATCAAGTCCGGCTTCTTCCAGCAACTGCGAACCGACCAGCAACTGGGCTATGTCGTCAGTGCGTTTGACTGGCCGCAGCTGCAGGTGCCGGGGCTGGTGATGTTGATACAGTCGCCGGTGGCGGATGCGGACAAGGTCTACGGCGCCATGCGCACCTTCCTGGAATCGGTCCCCGCGGCGCTGGATGAGAAGCAGTTTGCTCGCCACAAGGCGGCGCTGATCAGCGATATCCTCCACCCCGACCAGAACCTCTGGGAGCGGGCGGAATTTTACTGGCAGTCGATCGCCAACAAGCAGTATGGATTCGACGGCCGCCAGCAGCTGGCGCAAGCCGTGGAGTCCTTCACCCTGGCGTCCTGGAACGATTACTTCCAGCGGGTCTACATCGAGCGGCCGCACTCCCTGCAGGTGGCGGCTCCGGGGCGCTGGAAGCGGCTGCCGAAAGGCGATTTCCAGCGCTTCGATGCGGCGGCGGATATCAAGCGCGACCACCAGACCTACCTGGGCGATTGAGCCGAAGCCTGGCGTGAGCGCCACAGAAGCCCTCCCGGCCCCCAGGGGTGTCCGCGCAGGGCTTTTTTTTGCTCCAGGCGGCCTGTTATTTAAAGTTCTAAAAAAGAACCAATATTCCAATGACAGGTTGCTTACTGTACAGTTCAAGTGACCTGCAGTGCACTCAGCGGCCCCGCCAGGACGGGGCAGGGCGTTTGCCAGGGGGTTTTTCGGCACGGATGTTATAACAATTCTATTTTGAAACTGGTTTGATCGGCGAGCTCTGCCGGTGCGCGCCAGGGCCACGAGAGGTAACTGGCATGATGGAAGATTCCGATCCCCTGGAGACCCGTGAGTGGCTGGAGGCCCTGGACGATGTGGCCAGGCACGGCAGCCCCGAGCGCGCCTCCTTTCTGTTGCAGGAACTGACCAAGCACGCCAAGGAGCGGCGTCTGCGCCTGCCGCCCGCAGTCACCACGCCTTTCGTCAACACCCTTGCCCCGGCGGAAGAGAAGATGATGCCGGGGGATCTTTTCATGGAGCGCCGTATTCGCTCCCTGGTGCGCTGGAACGCCCTGGCGATGGTGATGCGCGCCAACGACAACGACGAGGGCCTGGGCGGGCATATCTCCAGTTTCTCCTCCAGCGCCACACTCTACGACGTCGGTTTTAACTATTTCTTCCGCGGCACCGCCGACGGGCATCCGGGTGACCTGGTGTTCTACCAGGGCCACAGCGCCCCCGGCATGTATGCGCGCTCCTTCCTGGAGGGCCGCATGGACGAGGCCCAGCTGGACAGGTTCCGCCGGGAAGTGGATGGCGACGGCCTGTCGTCCTATCCCCACCCTTGGCTGATGCCCGATTACTGGCAGTTTCCCACCGTGTCCATGGGCCTCGGGCCCATCCAGGCGATCTACCAGGCGCACATCATGAAGTACCAGCAGAGCCGCGGCCTGGTGGACCATGGCGACCGCAACGTCTGGTGTTTCCTGGGCGACGGCGAGTGCGATGAGCCGGAGTCCCTGGGCGCCATCTCCCTGGCGGGCCGGGAGAAACTCGGCAACCTGCATTTTGTCGTCAACTGCAACCTGCAGCGCCTGGACGGGCCGGTGCGGGGCAACGGCAAGATCATCCAGGAACTCGAAGGCGTGTTCAGGGGTGCCGGTTGGCATGTGATCAAGGTGATCTGGGGCCGCAAGTGGGACCCGCTGCTGGAGCGCGACAAGACCGGCCTGCTGCGCCAGCGCATGGACGAGGTCTGTGACGGAGAACTGCAGAACTACAAGTACAACGGCGGTGCCTATACCCGGGAGCACTTTTTCGGCAAGTATCCCGAGCTGCTGGAACTGGTGGCCGATCTGTCAGACGACGACATCATGTACCTGAACCGGGGTGGCCATGACCCCTACAAGGTCTACGCCGCCTACGCCGCCGCCAGCGAGGAACAGGAGCGGCCCACCGTGATCCTGGCGATGACGGTCAAGGGCTACGGTACCGGGGAGGCCGGGGAGGCCAACAACGAGACCCATTCCCTCAAGAAGCTGGACATTGATAGCCTGAAAGCATTCCGCGACCGGTTTGCCATCCCCATTTCCGATGCCGAGCTGCAGCACGTGCCCTACTACCGGCCGCCGCCGGACAGCCCGGAGATGCGTTACATGCGCGAGCGCCGCGCCGCATTGGGCGGGCCGATACCCACCCGGCGCAAGCAACCCGAGCTGCTGGCAACGCCGCCCCTGGCGGCCTTCGACAGCCAGCTCAAAAGCAGCGGCAAGCGCCAGGTATCAACCACCATGGCTTTCGTGCGCATGCTTTCCACCCTGGTGAAAGACAAGGTGATCGGCGAGCGGGTGGTGCCCATCGTGCCCGACGAGGCGCGCACCTTCGGTATGGAGGGTATGTTCAGGCAGCTGGGTATCTACTCCTCGGTGGGCCAGCGCTACACCCCCCATGATGCCGGCCAGGTCATGTTCTACAAGGAGGACAAGAAGGGGCAGATCCTCGAGGAGGGCATCAACGAGGCGGGGGCTTTTTCCGCCTGGCTGGCCGCTGCCACGTCCTACAGCACCAGCGCCTATCCGATGGTGCCCTTCTACATTTTTTATTCGATGTTCGGTTTCCAGCGCATCGGCGACCTGGCCTGGGCGGCGGGAGACAGCCAGGCCCGGGGTTTCCTCATCGGCGCCACGGCGGGTCGCACCACACTCAACGGCGAGGGCCTGCAGCACCAGGATGGGCACAGCCACCTGCTGGCGGGCACCATTCCCAACTGCGTCAGCTACGACCCGGCCTATGCCTACGAGCTGGCGGTGATATTGCAGGACGGCCTGCGCCGCATGTACCAGGAGGGCGAGAACCGGTTTTACTACATCACCACGATGAATGAAAACTACACCCAGCCGGACATGCCCGACGGCGTCGAGGACGGGATCATCCAGGGCATGTACCCCTTGCGGCGCGCGGACGGGTCGGGCCTGCGGGTGCGGCTGATGGGTGCGGGCGCCATCCTGCGCGAGGTCGAGGCGGCCGCGTCTATTCTCGAGCGCGATTATGCGGTCGCGGCGGATGTGTGGAGCCTCACCAGCATCAACCAGCTGCAGCGGGAGGGCAAAGCCGCCGTGCGCTGGAATATGTTGCATCCCCAGGAAGAGCCCAGGGTGCCCTACCTCACCCGCCAGTTGCAGGGCTCGGCCGGGCCAGTGGTGGTGGCCACCGACTACCTGAAGGCGTACTCGGACCAGCTGCGGGAGTTTGTCCCGGGTCGCTATGTTGTGCTGGGCACCGATGGCTACGGCCGCTCCGATACCCGCCGCAAGCTGCGCCAGTTCTTCGAGGTGAGCCGGGAGTACATCGTCATCGCCGCCCTCAAGGCGCTGGCGGACGAGGGGCAGTTCGAGGCGGCGCAGGTGGCGGCGGCAATGCGTTCGCTGGATGTTCCGGCGGATAAGAAAGACCCGTTTACGAGTTGAAGGCCCGGGAAAATACTATGCCAAGACAAACAGTGACAGTGCCGGATATCGGCGGCGCCGAAGCCGCCGAGGTGATCGAAGTGCTGGTGGCCGTAGGCGATGAGGTGGCGGTGGACCAGGGGCTCATCGTGCTGGAGTCCGACAAGGCATCGATGGAAATTCCCTCCACCCTGGCCGGTACGGTGGTTGAATTGCTGGTGTCCCAGGGCCAGCAGCTGGCTGAGGGTGCTCCTGTCGCCATCATCGAGGTGGCGGGCGCTGCGGCCCAGGATACGACGCCGCCCGCGGAGCCCGCGCCCGCCGCGCCGGTTCCCGCTCCCGCAACAGCGCCCGCGGATATTGCGCAGCAGCCCGCGCCCGCGCCGACAATCGCAGTGCCCCAGCCGCAAGCGATGCCGGTGGTGATGGCGGTGGCGGAATCGGCACCGGATGAGCGCGGCGGGGTGTATGCGGGCCCGGCCGTGCGCAAGCTGGCCAGGGAGTTCGGCGTGAGCTTGCAACAGGTATCCGGTTCCGGTCCCCGGGGCCGGGTCGTCAAGGAAGACCTGCAGCAGTTCGTGCAAAGAGCCCTGGGTGACAGGCCCGCGGGCGGCGGGACAGGTATCGGTATTCCGGTGGTAGCCGAGATCGATTTTGCCAAATTCGGCCCGGTGGAGGTGACCCAGCGCAGCAAGTTGGACAAACTCACCGCGGCGAATATGCAGCGCAGCTGGCTTAACGTGCCCCACGTCACCCAGTTCGACGAGGCGGACATCACTGCCCTGGAAGAGTTTCGCGCCGGCCTCAAGGGCGAGGCCGAACGCCGCGGTACGCGGCTCACGCCACTCCCGTTTATCCTGAAGGCCTGCGCGGTGGCGCTGCGGGACAACCCGAAGTTCTGCAGCTCGCTGGCGGCGGGGGGCGAGCAATTGGTGTACAAGGGCTACATCCACATCGGCATGGCAGTGGATACCAGCGCCGGGCTGGTGGTGCCGGTGATCCGGGATGCGGACAGGAAAACCATCTGGGAGCTGGCTGAGGAAGTGATGGCGCTCGCCGCCAAGGCCCATGAGCGCAAGCTCGGCCCGGGCGAGATGCAGGGCGGCTGTTTTACCGTGTCCAGTCTCGGCACTATCGGCGGCTCCGGCTTCACGCCCATCGTTAACACGCCGGAGGTGGGCATTCTCGGGGTGTCCAGGGCAGCGATCAAGCCGGTGTGGGATGGAAAGGCCTTCGCGCCGCGCACCCTCTTGCCGCTGGCCCTGTCCTACGACCACCGGGTCATCAACGGGGGCGATGGCGGCCGCTTCATGACGCAGCTGGTCGCGCTGCTCGGGGATATCCGCCAACTGCTGATGTGAGTTCTGCGCCGGCCTGGCAGAAGCCGTTCCCGCTGCTGTCAGCTCGCCTTTCGGGCCCAGCCCCAGTGTTGGCTGATGCCCTGGCGCAGCTCGTCGATTCCGCTCGCGCTTCCCGGCGGCCACAACCCCGGCGCCAGCCCGTCCAATTCTGCGAGTGAACAATTGGGCCAGCCGGCGTCGCGAATACCGTGGATGAACCTGAGGCTGCGCAACCCGTCAAACCACTGGTGGAACTGGCGCAGGAACTGTTCCGGCGTCTTGCCCTGGCGGCGGCAGTGCTCCAGCGCCGCCGCAAGTCCGAGGGCGTCCAGGGTACTGCAGCAGGCCCGCTGCAATAATGGATCGATTTCCTGCGCCGCCAGCAGGGCGGGCCAATCCGCCCGTGCCTGCTGCGCCAGTTGCGCGGCCGCCGCCAGCACGCGCGCGCAGGGCTGCAAAGCAGGCCGGGTGATAAAACAGCGGCAGCGTCAGCGGCATCCCGGCGTTGCTGATCCTTGCCACTGCCGCGCCGGTGCCAAAGGGCGCGCGCTGCGAGTGGCGTGACGCCAGCTCGATGCAGTCGCCCGCCAGCCGGATCACCGGGCCGGTCTTGGCGAGTTTGTTCAGCAGGTGGAAATCCTCGCCGCCGGAGCGTTTCGGAAAGCCGCGCACTTGCGCGTAGCCCTCGAAGCTGACCGCCAGGCAGCTGCCGAGGGTATGGAAGGCGTAGGGCGAGCCGGCGTACTCCAGCCCCCTCACGTAGTGGTGCAGTCGCAGCTCGTACAGGGCGGTGGCCAGGTTGCAGGACTCATCGTCCACCCGGCGCATGCCAGAAAGGGAAGGTGGCGCCGGCAGCCCCGGCGGGCAGGTTCTCCAGTTGCTGGAAATAGCCGGGCGGCAGCGTTGCATCCGCGTCGGTGCTGCAGATCCAACGGCCGCTGATACCGCCCTCGCACATCCACTTGAACGCCAGGTCACAGCCGTACTTGCGCGCCAGTCCCACGCCCTGGGCTGCCGGGAGCGGCCCCGCCATGGTGTCGAGATCCAGCAGGTACAGATCGGCCCGGGTGTTCAGCTCCCGCACGTCGTGACAGCTGCCGGCGGGGAGAGCGAGCACGGCGGCGCGCAGTTCGCTGTTGGCCTCCGGGTCAGTGTCCGAGTCCGGTCGGTTCAGCACCAGGATGACCAGCGCCTGTCCCGCGCCCATGGGTAAATCCAGCAGGCGCTGCAGCAGATCGGCCCGCTCCCGGTAGGCGGGAATGACCAGGACGTGGCGCCAGGGCGTCAGCGGCTGCGGGGATGGCGGCAGGCCCGGCTCGATATGGCGCTGCAGGTAGCGTTGGCTGGCGAGTCCGGCAGACACCTTGGGCAGCTCGCGGCGCAGGCCTGTCAGTGCAGTGCCGCCCGGATCGGCAGGGCGGCGACAATGCCCGCCTCGATATCCAGCAGTTCATCCCAGCGCGGCGCAATCACCTGGGCGTCGAGGTACTTGCCCGCCAGGTCGAGGAACAGCTCGTAGTGGCGCTCCTCCGAGCGGGCGATCGACTGGTAGAATTTTTTCAGCGCGCCCGGCGGCAGCGCCGCAGCCACCAGGGCGAAGCGCTCCGCCCCGCGGGCCTCGATGATGCTGGCGGTGAGCAGGCGGTCCAGCAGGTAGACCTCGCTGCCCTGTGCGGATCGACTCGCGAAAGGCCAGCACGTAGGGATCCTTGCGGTCCGCCGCGGTCAGCAGGCCGCGCCGGTGAATCCACTTCACCACCTCCCGGTAGTGGGTCAACTCCTCAACCGCCAGGTCCGCCATCGCCGCCACCAGTTCTATCCGGTCCGGGTAGTGGGACAGCATGGAGATCGCCATGCCCGATGCCTTTTTCTCGGCGGTCGCATGGTCGAGCAGGAAAGCTGTCGAAATCCGCCATCACCGCCTCGGTCCAGGCGGGGGGCGTGGCATAGCGCAGGGGTGAGTCCGGCATCGGCAGCATCGGGTCGCATCACAGGGGCAGGTATTGAACTGTAAGTGGGTGCCGAACACAAGGCGGCGGTGCAGGGCCGCGGTTGCCGTGGGTCGCAGGCGCCCTATGCTAAACTTCCATCGCTCGCTCCCAGGCCCATGGAAAAAGATGCGCCCATGATCATCAAGCCACGCGTACGCGGATTTCTCTGCATTACCACTCACCCGACCGGTTGCGAGGCCAACGTCAAGCGCCAGATCGACTACGTGAAAGCCCGCGGCCCGATCGCGAATGGCCCGAAGCGGGTGCTGGTGATTGGCGCTTCCACCGGTTACGGCCTGGCGTCGCGCATCACCGCCGCCTTCGGCTGCGGCGCCGCCACCCTGGGCATCTTCTTTGAGAAGGAGGGCACCGAAGCCAAGCCGGGCACGGCGGGCTGGTACAACTCCGCGGCGTTTCACCAGTTCGCCGCAGCCGCAGGGCCTGTACGCGAAGAGCATCAATGGCGACGCCTTCAGTGACGAGATCAAGCAAAAGACCATCGACACGATCAAGGCCGACCTGGGCCAGGTAGACCTGGTGGTGTACAGCCTGGCCGCCCCGCGCCGGCAGCACCCGGTCACCGGCGTGGTGCACAACTCCACCCTCAAGCCTATCGGCGCGCCCGCCACCCAGAAAGGGGTGAATACCGACAAGGAAGAAGTGCAGGATTTCCACCTGGAGGCCGCCAGCCAGGAGGAGATCGACAACACCGTGGCGGTGATGGGCGGCGAGGACTGGCAGATGTGGATAGACGCGCTGGACGAAGCCGGCGTGCTGGCCGATGGCGCGAAAACCACCGCCTATACCTACATCGGTGAGAAACTGACCTGGGATATCTACTGGCACGGCACCATCGGCGCCGCCAAGAAGGACCTGGACAAGCGCGTGGTCGATATTCGCAAGCGCCTGGCGGCGAAGGGCGGGGACGCGCGGGTATCGGTGCTCAAGGCCGTGGTCACCCAGGCCAGCGCCGCGATTCCCGCCATGCCGATCTACCTGGCGCTGCTGTTCAAGGTGATGAAGGAGCGGGGCATGCACGAGGGCTGCATCGAGCAGGTCGACGGCCTGTTCCGCGACTCCCTCTACGGCGGCGATCCCTACCTGGACGAAGAGGGGCGGCTGCGGGCCGACCGCAAGGAACTGGACCCGGCCGTACAGGCGGCGGTGGCCGCACTGTGGGAACAGCATCAATACCGATACCCTGCGCCAGCTGTCGGATTTTGACGGCTACAAGCGTGAGTTCCTGCAGCTGTTCGGCTTCGAGGTGGAGGGCGTGGACTACGAGGCCGACGTCAACCCCGACGTCGCCATCGACAACATGGTCTGAGGCGATGCTCGAGCACGGTATTCCCTTTCGTCTCAACAGCCGCGTACGGCGACTGGTGGCGCCCAACCCCGGCGTAATGACCGGGCCGGGCACCAATACCTACCTGCTGGGCGATGACGAGGTCGCGGTGCTGGACCCGGGCCCGGCGATTCCCGCCCACATCGACGCGATACTGGAAGCCGCCGGCGATCGCATTCGCTGGATCGTCTGCACCCATACCCACCCGGATCATTCCCCCGCCTGGCAGGCAGTGGCCAGGGCCACCGGCGCGCAGGTGATCGGCGCCTCGCCGGCGGACGACATGTTCCAGGACAACACGTTCACCCCGGCGCGGGAACTGCAGCACGACGATGTGCTGGCCACGCCGGAGTTCACCCTGCGCGCGGTGCACACCCCCGGTCATGTCAGCAATCACTACTGCTTCTTCCTGGAGGAGGAGGGCATGCTGTTTGCCGGCGACCACATCATGAACGGCTCCACCGTGGTGATCATTCCGCCCAGCGGCGATATGAAAGCCTATATCGAGTCACTGCAGTTGCTGCTGCGCTATCCCCTGCAATTCATCGCCCCGGGACACGGTGAAGTCATGGAGGATTCCCGCGGGGTGGTGGAGTGGCTGGTGAAGCATCGCCTGAAGCGCGAGAGCAAGGTCGTCAGCGGCCTGGCGCAGCTGGGCCGGGTACCGCTGGATGAGCTGGTCAAGGTGGTCTACGACGATGTCGACACCAGCCTGCACAAAATGGCGAAGCTCTCCCTGGCGGCGCACCTGATCAAGCTGCAGCAGGAAGGGCGCGCTGCGCACCATGCGGCGGATGACACCTGGGAACCTGCCTGAGGGGAGCGGGCGGCTGGTATTTCCGGCTGGCCAGTTGCCCGCGTTCTCCTGGCCGCACTAAATCGCATGAAACCTGAGCCGACCCTGCCCGCCAGCACCACCCGCCTGCCCGCCGCCATCTGGGCGCTGGGTTTTGTCAGCCTGCTCATGGATGTCTCCTCCGAGATGGTGCACAGCCTGTTGCCGGTGTTCCTGGTCACCGCCGTCGGCGCCAGCGGCCTGGTGGTCGGCGTCATCGAGGGCCTGGCCGAAGCCCTGGCGCTGGTGGTCAAGGTATTCTCCGGCGCCCTCAGTGATTACTGGGGCAAGCGCAAGGGCCTGGCGGTCATCGGCTACGGCCTGGGCGCGCTCAGCAAACCCCTGTTTGCGCTGGCGCCCGGCGCGGGGATGGTGCTGGTGGCCCGCCTGATCGATCGCACGGGCAAGGGCATTCGCGGCGCGCCGCGGGACGCCCTGATTGCCGACCTCGCCCCGGCGGACATGCGCGGCGCGGCCTTCGGCCTGCGGCAGTCGCTGGACTCGGTGGGCGCCTTTCTCGGCCCGCTGCTGGCGGTGGGCCTGATGCTGCTGTGGGCCAACGATTTCCGCGCGGTGTTCTGGGTGGCGGTGATCCCGGGCCTGCTCGCCGTGCTGGTGCTGGTGTTGGGTGTACAGGAGCCCGCCAAGGCCCACCCCGGCCGCGGCATCAACCCGATCCGGCGCGAGAACCTGCACCGCCTGTCCCGTGCCTACTGGAGTGTCGTGATCCTGGGGGCGTGTTTTTCCCTGGCGCGCTTCAGCGAGGCCTTCCTGCTGCTGCGGGCGGAGCAGGGAGGGCTGGCGGTCAGCTGGATACCGCTGGTGCTGGTGGTCATGAACGTGGTGTATTCGCTGTCGGCCTACCCGGTGGGGCGGCTGGCGGACAGGATGAGCCATACCACCCTGCTGGCCATCGGCCTGCTGGTGCTGCTGCTCGCCGACCTCGTGCTGGCGGCCAGCAATCACTGGGCGATGGTGCTGCTCGGGGTGGCCCTCTGGGGCCTGCACCTGGGCATGACCCAGGGCCTGCTGGCGGCCATGGTTGCCCATACCGCGCCGGCGGACTTGCGCGGCACCGCCTTCGGCGCCTTCAACCTGGTATCCGGCCTGGCCCTGTTGGTCGCCAGCGTGCTGGCCGGCCTGCTGTGGGACCAGCTCGGGGCGGCGGCGACGTTCCTGGCGGGGGCCGGTTTCTGTTGCGTCGCCCTGCTGTGCCTACTATGGCTGAAAAAAATCGGGGATAATCCTCGCCCCTGATGATTTCCAGCGCGCAATCAAAAAAATAAAGGAGGATACAAGAATGAACGGCCTGATGATGAACATGCCCCTGTCAATCACTGCCATCATGGAGCACGCGGAGCGCGTCAATGGCGGCGCCGAAATAGTCTCCGTCACCAGGGACAACCCGCGCCACCGCTACACCTATCGCGAGGCCTTTGCCCGCACCCGCCAACTGGCCAATAGCATCGCCGGCTGGGGACTGGCCCAGGGCGATCGCATCGCCACCCTGGCCTGGAACGACTACCGCCACTTTGAAACCTACTACGCGGCCGCCTGCAGCGGTTATGTCTGCCATACCATCAACCCGCGACTGTTCCCCGAGCAGCTGGTGTACATCATCAACCACGCGGAGGACCAGTACGTCTTCCTCGATCCGGATTTCCTGCCGCTGGTGGAAGGCCTGGCCGGGCAGTGTCCCGGCGTCAGGGGCTGGGTTGTCCTCACCAGCGAGGCGCACATGCCCGCAACCGGCCTGCCCAATGCCCTCTGCTACGAGACCCTGGTGGCCGCCGGCGCTACGGAGTTCGAGTGGCCGCAGCTGGATGAAAACACCGCCTGCGCCCTGTGCTACACCTCGGGCACCACCGGCAACCCCAAGGGCGTGCTGTACTCCCACCGCTCCACCATGCTGCACGCCTACGCCACCATGATGCCCGACGCCATGGGGATCTCGCGCCGGGACGTGGTACTGCCGATCGTGCCCATGTTCCACGTCAACGCCTGGGGCATGCCCTACGCCTGCCCGATGGCCGGTGCCAAACTGGTATTTCCCGGCAACAAGATGGGCGATGGCGCGACCCTGGCCGCGCTGATCAACGAGGAGGGCGTCACCCTGTCCGCCGGTGTGCCCACGGTCTGGCTGGGCCTGCTGGCCTATCTCAAGTCCTCGGGCGAGCGGGTGGAGTCACTGCAGCGCATCATCGTCGGCGGGGCGGCCTGCCCGCTGTCTGTCATGGAGGATCTGGACCGGTACGGTGTGGAAACCCGGGTCGGCTGGGGCATGACCGAGATGAGCCCGCTGGGCACTGTGAACAACAGCCCCTCCAATCGGGAGCGCTACAGCGAAGAGGAATTCGCCCGGCTGCGCCAGAAAGCGGGCCGGCCGATCATTGGCGTGGAGATGAAAATCGTCGACGACAGCGGTGAAGAGCAGCCCTGGGACGGTGTCGCCTTCGGCTCCCTCATGGTGCGCGGGCCCTGGATCTGTTCCAGCTATTTCAAGCTGGAGGCTTCCAGCGCCCACGCCGAGGCGGGCTGGTTCGAGACCGGGGATGTGGCCACCATCGACCCTGATGGCTTCATGGCCATCACCGACCGCACCAAGGACGTGATCAAGTCCGGCGGCGAGTGGATTTCCTCCATCGAGGTGGAAAACGTGGCCACCGACCACCCCAAGGTCGCGGAAGCCGCGGTTATCGGCCATTTCCACCCGAAGTGGAGCGAGCGACCCCTGCTGATCGTGGTGCGCAACGCCGACGGCCAGGATCTGACCGCGCAGGAAATGCTGGCCTGGTTCGACGGCAAGATCGCGAAATGGTGGACGCCGGAGGCGGTGGAATTCGTCGACGAGTTGCCCCACACCGCCACCGGCAAGCTGCAGAAAGTGACCCTGCGGGAGATGTTCAAGGACTATTCGTTTCCGGGGTAGGGTCCTTGGCCAGGCGAGTGACAAATTCGAAGGTTTTATGTCATCCCGCTCACGATTTTTTGGAGCTAACTGCAGAGCAACGGCTGCCTCATACCACCGCTCGGGACACGCCTAAGCCCGCATCCATGCGGGGCTCGGCTTCGGCCATCCATGGCCTCAGACGGTCCCGAGCGGTGGTATGAGGCAGCCGCTGCGGCATCGGAGTGATTTGAAGTTATTATTCGTAAAATAATATATAAATAATTACGAATAATTATTGCCATATAGCCAAAACCTGCCTAATATAGCCATCTAACCCATCCCCGGTTGCGCCACAGGCGATTGCTATGCCCGCAGACCACTACCGAGCCCGCACCCTGCCCCAGGTCGTCGCCGAGGCGGCGGCTGCCTACGGCAGGCGGATTGCCGTCACTGACGGCGAGGTGCGGCTGAGCTACGAGCAACTGGATGCCGCCAGGATCCGGGCGGCCCGGGCTTTTATCGCCGCCGGCCTGGAGCACGGCGACCGCATCGCGATCTGGGCCCCGAATATCTACCAGTGGATCATTGCCGCCATCGGCGCCCAGAGCGTGGGCGGGGTGCTGGTGCCGCTGAATACCCGGCTCAAGGGGGGCGAGGCGGCGTACATCCTGCAGGCCAGCGGCGCGCGCCTGCTGTTCACCGTCGGGGAGTTCCTCGGGGTGAAGTATCCCGAGCAGCTGCAGGGCCACGCCCTGCCGGCGCTGGAGCAGACGGTGCTGCTCGCGGGCGAGACCGCCGGCACCAGGGCCTGGGAGCACTTCCTCGCCGCGGGGGATGCGGTGCCGCTGAGCGCGGTGGAGCAGCGCGCCGCCGCCCTCACGCCCGACGACACCCTGGATATCCTGTTCACTTCCGGTACCACCGGCAAGCCCAAGGGCGTGGTCACCTGCCACGGCCAGAATATCCGCACCTTCGAGACCTGGAGTGCCACGGTCGGCCTGCGCTCGGACGATAACTATCTGATTATCAATCCGTTTTTTCATTCCTTTGGCTACAAGGCCGGCTGGCTGGCGGCGATCATCCGGGGCGCCCACATGCTGCCGGTGCAGAGCTTTGACCTCGAGGAGGTGCTGGCGCGCATCCCCCGCGACCGCATCTCCATGATTCCGGGGCCGCCCACCATCTACCAGTCCCTGCTGGCGCACCCGCGCCGGGGCGACTACGACCTCTCCAGCCTGCGCCTGGCGGTGACCGGCGCGGCGCCGGTGCCGGTGGCACTGGTGCAGCAGATGCGGGAGCAACTCGGCTTCGAGGTGGTGGTCACCGCCTACGGCCTCACCGAGACCTGCGGCGTGGTGTCCATCTGCCGGGCGGACGACAGCGCCGAGCGCATCTCCCACAGCTCCGGCCGGGCCATGGACGGGGTCGAGATGAAGTGCGTGGATGCCGAGGGCGCCGAGGTGCCCGCCGGCGAGGCGGGGGAGATCTGGTGCCGGGGCTTCAACGTGATGCGCGGCTACCTCGATAACCCCGAGGAAACCGCCCGCACCATCACCCCGGACGGCTGGCTCAGGACCGGCGACGTGGGCGTGATGGATGCGGACGGCTATATCCGTATCACCGATCGTATCAAGGACATGTTTATCGTCGGCGGCTTCAACTGCTACCCGGCGGAGATCGAGAACAGCCTCTGCAGCATGCCCGGGGTGGCCCGCGCGGCGGTGATCGGGGTGCCAGATGAGCGCCTGGGCGAGGTCGCCCGGGCCTATATCGTGCCGGTTCCGGGGGCGGAGCTGGACGAGGCGTCGGTCATCGAGTGGAGCCGGGCCAATATGGCGAACTACAAGGTGCCGCGCTCGGTGCGCTTCCTCGATGCCTTTCCCATCAATGCCGGCGGCAAGGTGCTCAAGACCGAACTGCGCCAGCTGGCCGCGGGCGAAACGTCTTGAGCGCGCTGCCCGCGGCCGCGGCCACCATGATCGCCCTCGACGACATGGACCAGGCGATCATCGCCCTGCTGCGCGGCGACGGCAGGATGCCCTACCGGGCCATCGCCCGGGAGCTTGGCGTGACCGAGAACACCGTGCGGGCCCGGGTGCGGCGGCTGGAGGATTCCAACACGATGCGGGTGGTGGCGGTGACCGACATCGAGGCGGCGGGCTTCGGCATGTTGCTGGCCATCGGCGTGCAGGTGGAGGCGCGCTCGCCGGAAGCGGTTGCGCGGGACCTCGCCCGCTTTCCCGAGGTGTTTTCCGTCAACGTGGTGGTCGGCGCCCAGGACATCGAGATGCTGGTGGTGAGTGAAGACCAGGCGGCGCTCAATGAGCTGGTGGGGCAGCGCCTGGCCGCGGTGCCCGGCGTGCGGCGCCTGACCCCCGCGCTGGCGCTGGATGTGCTCAAGAACCAGCCGGACTGGGTGCCTTTCCACGACGAATCCCTCTCGGAAGCCGTTTTTTTCACCGCCGGCTCCGCGCCGGGTGCGCTGGCGTCGCGGCGCAGGCTGGACGAAGTGGACAAGGGAATCGTGTCCCGCCTGTCGCGGGATGCGCGCCTCGGCAACGGCCAGATTGCGGGCGAGCTGGGCGTCACCGAGGGTACTGTTCGGGCCCGCATCAAGCGGATGGAGGAGGACAAGCTGATCCGCCTGACCGCTGTCACCAATATCGACCGTTTCGGCGACGCCCTGCTGGCCTATATCTGGATCGAGGTGGAGCGCAGCAGCCGCACCCGGGCCGTGGCAACCGCCCTGGCGGCGGTGCCGGAGCTGGGCTTTGTCGGCGTGATGCTGGGCCGCTCGGACCTGCTGGCGATCACCATGGTGCGCAACACCGAACACCTGGCGCGCTTCGTGCACACGCACATCGGCAGCATCGAAGGGGTGCGGCGCACCGAGAGCACCCTGGGCGTGAATTTCGTGAAACACGACTACCGCATGGCGCGGATAGTCGGCTGAATGGGAAGCAGGTAAATGGACAAGCAGATGACAGCGGCGCAAGTAGTGGCGCAACTGCAGGACGGCATGACGATCGGCATCGGCGGCTGGGGCCCGCGGCGCAAGCCCATGGCCCTGGTGCGGGAGATCCTGCGCTCCGACCTGAAGGATTTGACCCTGGTGTCCTACGGCGGCGCCGATGTGGGCATGCTGTGCGCGGCCGGCAGGGTGAGAAAGCTGGTGTTCGCTTTCGTCTCGCTGGACTTCATCCCGCTGGAACCCTACTTCCGCCAGGCGCGCCAGGCCGGCGCCATCGAGGTGATGGAGATCGACGAGGGCATGTTGCTGCTGGGCCTGCGGGCGGCGGCCTGGGGTCTGCCTTTTATCCCCACCCAGGTGGGGCTTGGCACCGACATCATCCGCCAGAATCCCGATATCAAACTGATCGACAGCCCGTATGACGACAAGGAGTGGGTGGCCATGCCCGCGCTCAAGCTGGACGCGGCGCTGATTCACGTGGACCGGGCGGACGCCCGCGGTGTCTGCCAGATCGCCGGCCCGGACCATTACATGGATGACTGGTACGCCCGGGCCGCGAGCAGGACCTTCGTCTCCTGCGATGAACTGGTGGACGCGGACTTTTTCCGCGACCCGGCCCAGGCCCGCCTGGTGTTCTGGGAGCGCGCGGCCACCAGCGGCGTGGTGCACATTCCCGGCGGCGCCCATCCCACCTCCTGCAGCCCCCTGTACGGCTTCGACGTGGCGCATTTCAGGGCCTACACCGCCAGCGCGGGGGAGGCTGGCATCGCGGCCTACCTGGATCAGTACCTGGGTGCTTCCGAGCAGGACTACCAGCGCAATGTCGGGGGCCTCGACGCGATTCGCGCCCTCGCCCTGCCCACCTACTGAGCCGCCCCGGAACAGGCGCCACGGAGACCAGATCCAGATGAGCAATACAGCAAGCGGCAACACCCTCAATTACACCCTCGCGGAACTGTGCATCGCGGCCGCCGCGGAGGCCTTTCGCCACGACGGTGAAGTGCTCGCCACCGGCATCGGCGTGATCCCGCGCCTGGCCGCCAGCCTGGCGATGAAAACCTTCAACCCGGACCTGATGATGACGGACTCGGAGGCCTGGCTGCTGAGCGAGCCCAACCCGCTGGGTGCGCGCGGTGGCGATTTCGTGCAGGCCAACGAGACCTGGATGGGCTTCTCCAGGATTTTTGACAATGTCTGGAGCGGGCGCCGCCACGCCATGCTCGGCCCCAGCCAGATCGACCGCTTCGGCCAGTCCAATACCTCGGCCCTGGGTGGCAGCTACCGCCAGCCGAAGGTGATGATGCTGGGCGCCCGGGGTTTCCCCGGCAATTCCATCTCCCATCCCAACAGCTTTTTCGTGCCGGCTCACAACCGCAAGGTGTTCGTGGACGGGAGAGTGCGATTTCGTGTCCTCGATCGGTTACAACCCGGTGCGGCTGCCGAGGGGGCATGCGCTCGACGATGTGGATATCCGCCTGGTGGTGACCGACCTGTGCGTCATGGACTTCGGCGGCGCCGACCACCGCATGCGCCTGCTGTCCCTGCACCCGGGGATCACCGTGCAACAAGTGCGGGAGAACACGGGTTTCGAGCTGGAGGTCCCGGCCCAGGTGCCGGTGACCCCCGCGCCCACGGCGGATCAGCTGGCGATCATTGCGGCCCTGGACCCGCACAACCAGCGCGCCCAGCAGATCAAGGACAACCCGCCGGGCGATCGCTCCGGGGCGGGCAGCTGACATGCTGCAGACGCGCCTCACGGACAAGCTGGGCTGCCGCTACCCCATCGTGCAGACCGCGATGGGCTGGGTGGCCGACCCGAAGCTGGTGGCGGGCAGCTGCAACGCGGGGGGCTTTGGCTTTCTCGCCGGCGCCACCATCCCGCCCGCCGAGATCGAGCGGGATATCCTGCGGGTGAAGGAACTTACCGGCGCGCCCTTCGGCGTCAACTTCCACATGTACCAGCCCAACGCGGCGAGCATCGTCGACCTGGTGATCCGCCACGGGGTGCGGGCGGTGAGTTACTCCCGCTCACCCGGCCCCGACATGATCCGCAAGCTGAAAGATGCCGGCGTTATCTGCATGCCCACCGTGGGCCTGCCCAAGCACGCCATCAAGGCCGTGGAGCTGGGGGCCGACATAGTGACCGTGCAGGGCGGGGAGGGCGGCGGCCACACCGGCGCCGTGCCCACCACCCTGCTGATTCCCCAGGTGGTCGATGCGGTGGGCGCGAAAGTGCCGGTGGTGGCGGCGGGCGGCTTCAAGGACGGGCGCGGCCTGGTGGCCGCCCTGGCCTGGGGCGCCGATGGCATCGCCATGGGCACCCGCTTTCTCATGACCGCGGAAAGCCCGGTACCGCGGGCGACATTGCAGCGCTATGTCGACTGCGCTAACCCGGCCGATATCATTGTTTCCCGCGCCATGGACGGGCTGCCCCAGCGCATGATCATGAATGAACTGCTGGGGGAGCTGGAGCGGGCCGGCGCCCTACGCAAACTGTGGATCGCCCTGCGCAACGGCCTGGCGTTTCGCAAGCATACCGGGGCGTCACTCGGCGGCCTGCTGCGCACGGCGCTCGCCATGGGTCGCGACGAGGAGATGAGCGCAAGCCAGGCGATCATGTCCGCCAATGCGCCGATGATTATCCAGAAGGCCATGGTGGATGGAGAGCCCGCCCGCGGCGTGCTGCCCAGCGGCCAGGTGGCGGGCGTTATCAACGACCTGCCCAGCTGTGCCGACCTGGTCAACGCGATTGTGGCGGAGGCGGAAACGCGCCTCGCCGCGCTGGCGCAGCGCGCCGGCACTCACTGACTTGCAGGAGGTCCATCATGTCAAAGCCCTTTAAAACAAGCATCGCAGGCGGCATCGCCGAAATGATCCTGGACCACCCGCCGGTCAACGCCTTCGACAGCGCCGGCTGGTTCGCCATAGCCGCCGAGCTCGACGCGCTGGGGGCGAATGAAGAGGTGCGCGTCATTATTGTTGGCGCCGCCGGCAAGGGATTCTGCGCCGGTGTCGACATCAAGGAGCTGGCGGCGGACCCGCAGAAGATCGTTGCGGTAAACAAGGGCAATTACGAGACCTTCCGCGCCATCCACCGCAATCCGAAACCCGTCATCGTCGCCCTCCACAGCTTCGTGCTGGGGGGCGGCATCGGCATGGCGGGCGCGGCGGACATCATTCTGTGCTCCGAGTGCGCGCGCTTCGGGGTGCCGGAAATCGACCGCGGCGCCATGGGTGGCGGCGCCCACCTGCAGCGCATGTTTCCCGTGCAGAAGGTGCGCTACATGTATTTCACCGGCGAATTCATCGACGCCGAGGAGGCCTGGCGCCTGGGCGCGGTGGAGCGCGTGGTACCGCTGGCGCAATTGATGCCCACCGCGCGGGAGATCGCGGCGAAGATCGCGGCCAAGTCCCCGGCCATGGTGAAGCTGGCCAAGGAGGCCCTCACCGGTATCGAGGACGGCAACCTGGAGGACAAGTACCGCTGGGAGCAGGGCTTCACCCTGGAGGCCTACACCATGGGCGATTCGCAGGAATCACGCGATGCATTTGTCGCCAAGCGCGACGCAAAATTCTAGGCCGGGAAAGACTATGGATCTGGCATACACGGTAAAGCAGCAGGATTTCCGCGCGGAGATCCGGCAATGGCTGGCGGCGAACGTGCCGACCAGCCCCCTGCAGTCCTTCGACACCGCCGAGGGTTTCGCCCAGCACCGGCAGTGGGAGGCGCGGCTCAACGAGGGCCGCTGGGGCATGGTCACCTGGCCGGTGGAATACGGCGGGCGCGGCTGCGACCTGGTCGACTGGCTGATATTCGAGGAAGAGTACTACCGGGCGCGCGCGCCCCTGCGGGTCAACCAGAACGGCATCTTCCTGCTCGGCCCCACCCTGATGGAATACGGCAGCGCCGAACAGAAAGCGCGCATCCTGCCGAAGATGGCCTGCGGCGAGGAAGTGTGGGCCCAGGGCTGGTCCGAGCCCAATGCCGGTTCCGACATGGCCGCCATCCGCGCCCGGGCGGATCTGCGCGGTGACCGCTACGTGATCAACGGCCAGAAAATCTGGTCGACCCGGGCGGTCTGGGCAGACTGGCTGTTCGGCATGTTCCGCACCGATCCCGAGTCCACCCGCCATCACGGCCTGACCTTTATCCTGGTGCCCCTGAACACGCCGGGTATCACCGTGCGCCCGATTCCGCAACTGGATGGCCTGCCGGGTTTTGCCGAGGTGTTCTTCGATGAGGTCGAGGTCGCCGAGGAAAATCGCCTCGGTGACGAGGGCGCAGGCTGGCAGGTGGCCATGGCCACCGCCGGTTTCGAGCGGGGCCTGATGTTGCGCTCGCCGGCCCGCTTCCAGGAAACCGCGCGGCGCCTGGTGGAGCTGTACCGGGCCAATCGCGCGGCGGCAGAGCGCGATCCTGCAGTGAAAGACGCGGTGATCCGCGCCTGGCTCGATGCGGAGAGCTACTGCCTCGCCACCTACCAGACCGCCTGCCGCCTGGGCCAGGGCGGCAGGATCGGCGCCGAGTCCTCCACCAACAAGATCTTCTGGTCGGAGCTGGACCAGAACATGCACGCTACCGCCATGAGCATTCTCGGCGCCCGGGCGGAGCTGCTGCCCCACGCGCCGGACGCCGCGGGCGTGGGCACCTGGCTGGACGGATGGCTGTTCTCCCAGTCAGGCCCGATCTACGCCGGCACCAATGAAATACAGCGCAATATTATCGCCGAGCGGATGCTGGGGATGCCGAGGTAGAGTATGGATTTTACGTTTACAGAGGACCAGTTGCTGTTCCAGGCGTCAGTGCGCGATTTCCTCACTGCGGAGGTGACGCCGGCGCGGATACGCGCCGCCTGGGAAACAGCCGATGGCCGGGATCCCGCCCTGTGGCAGCAGCTCGCCGAGCTGGGCCTGGCGGGCCTGTGCGTGCCGGAGGAATACGGCGGCCTGGGCATGGGCGAGCTGGACTTCGTGCTGCTGGCCCAGGAGTGCGGCTACGTGGCGCTGCCCGAGCCGCTGGTGCATACGGCAATGGTGGCCGCACCCCTGCTGCGCCGGGTGGGCGGGGACCTGGCCGCGACCTGGCTGCCGCGCATTGCCGCCGGCGAGGCGAAGGTGGTGGTGGGCCTGGAGCAGAACCTGCTGGTGGAGGATGCCCACGTGGCGGATCTGCTATTGCTGCAGCGGGGCGAGGCCTGGTATGCGCTCGCGCAGGAGCAGGTGGCGCTGCGCCACAACGCATCCGTCGACCCCTCCCGCCGCCTCTACGCCGTGGAAATGAAAATGGGGTCAGACCCCTTTTGCAGCGGGGCGGAGGCGGTGGCGCTCACCGCGGCGGCACTCGATCGCGGCGCCCTTGGCTGTGCCGCCCAGGCCCTGGGCCTGGCCCAGCGCATGGTGGACATGGCCGTGGCCTACAGCCGCGACCGCCAGCAGTTCGGCAAACCCATCGGCTCCTTCCAGGCGGTAAAGCACCTCATGGCCAATGTGGCGGTGCGACTGGAATACGCCCGGGCGCCGGTGCACCGGGCGGCCTACAGCCTGGCGCACGAGGAGCCCGGCGCGACGCGCGCCGTGTCCCACGCCAAGCTGATGGCCTGCGAGGCGGCCAACCTGGCGGCGAAACACAGTATCCAGGTGCACGGCGCCATGGGCTACACCTGGGAAGTGGACCTGCACATCTTTATGAAGAAGGCCTGGGCCCTGGCCAACACCTGGGGCGATACCGCCTTTCACAAGGCGCGCATCGCCGACTACATTTTCGCCGACGGCGCCGCACTGGGCGCCGGCGCAACCTTCAGCTGAATCGCAACCACTCCTAATCACTACAGAGGACTCAAGACATGGCAGACGCATATATCGTAGACGCAGTGCGCAGCCCCACCGGAAAACGCCGCGGTGGCCTCGCCGAAGTGCACGGCGCCGACCTCGGCGCCCACGTGCTGCGGGCGATCGTCGAACGCAACGGCATCCCGGATGTGGATTACGACGACGTGATGTTCGGTTGCCTGGACGCGATCGGCCCGCTGGCCGGGGATATCGCCCGCACCTGCTGGCTGGCCGCGGGCCTGTCCGACGAGGTCCCGGGCACCACCATCGATCGCCAGTGCGGCTCCTCCCAGCAGGCCGTGTCATTTGCCGCCCAATCCATCATGGCGGGTGTGAATGATGTGGTGATCGCCGGCGGCGTCCAGACCATGTCGAAAATACCCATTTCCGCTGCGATGATCGCGGCCCAGCCCCTGGGCTTCAGCGATCCCTTCTCCGGCAGCCAGGGCTGGCGCGCCCGCTACGGCGATGTGCAGGTGTCCCAGTTCAACTCCGCCCAGATGATCGCCGACAAGTGGAAGTTGTCGCGCGAGCAGATGGAGGCCTTCGCCCTGGAGTCCCACACCCGGGCCCTGCGCGCCATCGCGGAGGGCCGCTTCGACCGGGAGATCGTGCCCCTCAACGGCATCAGCATGGACGAGACCCCGCGCCGCACCTCGCTGGCGCAAATGGCCGAGCTGCAGCCGCTGGCGGAGGGCGGCACCATCACTGCCGGTGTGTCCAGCCAGACCTGTGACGGCGCGTCCGCCATGCTGATCGTGTCCGAGGCGGCGCTGAAGCGCTACAACCTGACTCCCCGCGCCCGCATCGTCCACATGAGCGTGCGCGCGGAGGACCCGATCTGGATGCTCACCGCGCCCATCCCCGCCACCGCTTACGCGATGAAGCGCGCCGGGATGAAACTGCAGGACATCGACCTGGTGGAAATCAATGAGGCCTTCGCCTCCGTGCCGATGGCCTGGCTGCACGAGACGGGTTATCCGCACGAGCGAACCAACGTGAACGGCGGCGCGATCGCGCTGGGTCACCCGCTGGGCGCCACCGGCACCAAGCTGATGACGACCCTGCTGCACGAGCTGGAGCGCACCGGCGGCCGCTACGGCCTGCAGACCATGTGCGAGGGCGGCGGCCAGGCGAACGTGACGATCATTGAGCGGTTGTAGGTTTTTCGGTGTTGTTCGTGGGTTCTGCCTCCGGAGTGCCGTAGGATTTTTGGGTCAGTTCCTGGTGGTCGCCTCGAGTGTACTGGCTGCCCACCCGGGACTCGCCGTGAACCCATCCATGGGGGCTCGTATCGCGCATCCATGCGCTCAACGGTCCCGGGTAGGCAGCCAGTACACTCGAGGCTAGCCTGGTTCTAAAACTCCGCATCACGGGAACAGTGTTAGCGCCGAGTGTACGGACTGATCTCGCTGGACCGTCTGAGGCCATGGATGGCCGAAGCCGAGCCTACATGGATGTACTTGCGGCGTGTCCAGCGAGATCAGTCCGTGCGCTCGGCGCGACGAGTTAGAGAACATTAAGCAGTGTCGCCAGGTGCGAGAAAAGAGAGGAAGCAACAAATGAGCAAGATATGCAAAGACAGGGTAGTGATCATCACCGGCGCCGGGGGTGGGCTTGGGGCTGCGCATGCGCGGGTGCTGGCGAGTGAGGGTGCCTGCGTGGTGGTGAACGACATCAACGAGGCGGCGGCCAGCAAGGTGGTTGAGGAGATCAGCGCCGCGGGCGGCAGGGCGGTGGTCAATACCTCCGACATCACCAACTACGACGACAGCCTCAATGCCGTGAAACAGGCACTGGCGACGTTTGGCGACCTGCACGCGGTGGTGAACAACGCCGGCATCAACCGCGACCGCATGTTCGCCTCGATGACCGAGGAGGACTGGGACCTCATCATGGCCGTGCACCTGAAAGGGCATTTCTGCATCAGCTCCCACGCCGTGCACTACTGGCGCGGCCAGTCCAAGGAGGGCAAAGCGGTGGATGCGCGCATCATCAACACCAGTTCCGGCGCCGGCCTGCAGGGTTCCATCGGCCAGTCCAACTATGCCGCCGCCAAGGCGGGTATCGCAGCGCTCACCCTCAACCAGGCGGCGGAGCTGCAGCGCTACGGCATTACCGCCAACGCCATCACCCCGGCGGCGCGCACCGGCATGACCACGGCGGTGCCGGAGATGGCCCAGCGCATGGCGAAACCGGCGGACGGCAGTTTCGACTACTGGGCGCCGGAGAATGTGTCGTCGCTGGTCGCCTGGCTGGTGTCCACGGAATCGAAGCACGTGACGGGGCGGGTGTTCGAGGCGGAGGGCGGCAAGATCTCCATCGCCGACGGCTGGCGCACCACCGAGGGCGTCGACAAGGGCGCGCGCTGGGAGCCGGCGGAAGTGAAGGACGCCATCGCGCAATTGCTGGCGAAGGAAGTGCCGGCCCAGAAGGTCTACGGCACCTGATTTGTAACGGGAACTGACAGCGGTCACAGCAATGGATTTCAGATTCAGCGAAGAACAGCAGATGATTCGCGCCACCGCGGAGGCCTTCCTCGGGGAAGTGTCCACTTCCGCCGCCGTGCGCAGCGCCATGGCCACCGAGCAGGGCTATGACCCGCAGCTGTGGCAGCGGATCTGCGAGGAAATGTACTGGCAGGCCATGCACATTCCCGAGGCCTACGGCGGTCTCGGGCTGGGCTACGTGGAGCTGGTGGCCACCCTCGAGCAGATGGGCCGCTACCTGCTGTGCGCGCCCTTCTACGCCAGCGCCTGCCTGGCGGCCAATGCCCTGCTGGTCGCCGGCAGCGAGGAGCAGAAAGCGCAGTACCTGCCGCTGATCGCCGCCGGCACCACCGGCACCCTGGCCTACACCGGCAGCAGCGGCCGCTGGGATGCCGCCGCGGTGGATGTGGTCTGCGAAGCCGCGGGCGAGGGCTTCCGCATCGATGGCACCTATCGCTATGTACCCGACGGCCACACGGCGCAGCTGCTGGTCATCGCGGCCCGGGCGGCAGGCAGCACCGGTGAGAACGGCATCAGCCTGTTTGTCATTCCCGCCGACACTGCGGGGCTCAGCCGCCAGTGGCTGCCCACGATGGACCAGACACGGCGCCAGGCCCAGCTCGTGCTCGACGATGTTTTCGTTCCCGCCGGGGCCCTGATGGGTGCGGCCGGTGGCGCCTGGCCCAAGCTCGCGAAGATCATCGACCTCGCCACGGTGGCGATCGCCGCCGACCAGGTGGGCGGCGCACAGCAGGCGCTCGACATCAGCGTGGCCTACCTCAAGGAGCGGGTGCAATTCGGCCGGGTGATCGCCTCCTACCAGGCGCTGAAGCACAAGGCGGCGGACATGATGGTCAGGGCGGAGGCGAGCCGTTCTGCGGTCTACTACGCCGCCTGCGTCGCCGATGAGGCCCTGGGCGGCGGCCCGCTGGGCGCTGAGCTCGCGGAGGCCGCCAGCATTGCCAAGGCCTACTGTTCAGACGCCTACTTTTTCAACGCCGGTTGCGGCATCCAGTTGCACGGCGGGGTGGGCTTCACCGCCGAGTACGACATCCAGCTGTATTTCAAGCGCGCCAGGTCGACCGAGATCTTTCTCGGCGACGGCGCATTCCACCGGGAGCGGCTGGCGCGCCTGCTGCTGGATGATACGGCGCCCGGGCAGAAGCGGGAGGCGCTGGCATGAAGCTGAGTTTCAGTGCGGCGGATGAGCAGTTCCGCGCGGAAGTGGCCGACTGGCTGGCGGCGAACCTGCGCGGTGAGTTCGAGCTGGTGCGTTTTCGCGGCGGACCCGGGGACGAGCACAGCTGTGTCGAGGAGCGCAAGGCCTGGGAGCGCAAGCTGCACCAGGGCGGCTGGACTGGCCTCGGCTGGCCGCGGGAGTACGGCGGCCGCGGTGCCAGCATCGAGCAGCAGGTGATCTTCAACGAGGAGTACGCCCGCGCCGGCGGCCCCGGGCGCATGGGGCATATCGGCGAAACCCTCACCGGGCCCACCCTCATCGCCTTCGGCAGCCAGGAGCAGAAGCAGCGCTACCTGCCGGGCATTCTGCGGGGTGAGGACCTGTGGTGCCAGGGCTACTCCGAGCCCAGCGCCGGTTCCGACCTCGCCAATGTAAAGACCAGGGCGCGCTTCGACGAGGCCAGCCGCCAGTGGTTCATCAGCGGCCAGAAGGTATGGACCTCCCTGGCCCACGAATCGCAGTACTGCTTTGTTATCGCCCGCACCGATCCCGCCTCCGTGGGGCACAAGGGGCTGGGCTTTTTCCTGCTGGCCATGGACCAGCCCGGTATCGAGGTGCGACCGATCCAGCAGCTCACCGGCACCAGCGAGTTCAACGAAGTATTTTTCGACGACGCGGTCTGCGGCGAGCACGACATCGTCGGCGCTCCCGGGCAGGGCTGGCAGGTGGCCATGGGCCTGCTCGGCTTCGAGCGGGGCGTGTCCACCCTGGGGCAGCAGATGCTGTTCCAGAATGAGTTCGATGAAGTGCTGCGAATCGCCCGTGAAAATGGCGCCGCCGCCGACCCCGCGCTGCGCCAGCGCATCGCGGATGCCCATGTGGGACTGCGCATCATGCGCTTCAACAGCATGCGCATGCTGTCGGGTGGCGGCGACGATGGCAGCCTGAGCCGCGAGGCCATGATCTACAAGCTCTACTGGGCCACCTGGCACCGCAACCTGGGCAAGTTGGCGATGGATGTACTCGGCCCGGAGAGTGAGATACTCGACGCCGCGCCCTACGCGCTCAACCGCCTGCAGTCCCTGTACCTGTTCACCCGCGCGGATACGATCTACGGCGGCACCAACCAGATCCAGCGCAATATCATCGCGGAGCGCGCGCTGGGCATGCCGAAAGAACCGCGCGGCTGAGACGCTGCAGGGCGCCACTAGTAAAATATTGAGGAGTTTGTCATGGCACTGAAGGATCCACCCCCCTATGTGAAGGGCCACAACCTGCTCGCTGGAAAATCGGTGCTGATCACCGCTGCGGCCGGCGCCGGCATCGGTTTTGCCGCCGCCACCCGGGCGGCGGAGGAGGGCGCCCGGGCGGTGATGATCAGCGATATTCACGAGGGTCGCCTGCAGCAGGCGGTGGAGAAGTTGCGCGAAGCCACGGGGCTGGAGGCGGTGTACGGCAAACTCGCCAATGTCACGGCCGAGGCCGAGGTGCAGGCCCTGGTGGATGCGGCGGAAGCAAACATGGGTGGCGTGGACGTCCTCATCAACAACGCGGGACTCGGCGGCACCCGCCTGCTGGTGGACATGGCGGACGAGGAGTGGTCCCGGGTGCTGGACATCACGCTCACCGGCACCATGCGCATGACCCGGGCCATGCTCAGGAAAATGCAGCCGCGCGGCGCCGGGGTGATCGTCAACAACGCCTCGGTGCTGGGCTGGCGCGCCCAGAAGGAGCAGTGTCACTACGCAGCCGCCAAGGCCGGCGTGATGGCGCTGACCCGCTGCGCCGCGCTGGAAGCGGCGGATTTCGGGGTGCGCATCAACGCGGTATCCCCCTCCATTGCCTTCCACGAATTCCTCAAAAAGACCACTCCCATGGAATTATTGGAGGAACTGGCTGCCAAAGAAGCGTTCGGCCGCGCCGCCGAAGTGTGGGAAGTGGCCAATGTCATGATGTTCCTGGCCTCGGATTACTCCGGCTATATGACCGGGGAGATCGTCTCCTGCTCCAGCCAGCGCGCCTGAACAGCCGCAACGGATCTTGGTCCTGTTGCCCCGTGCGACGCGCCGCCCGGGGCGCGTTTCATCGTGGGGGCGTGTTACAATCCCGCTGCCCGATGAGCGCTGCCCGCAGCCGTCGCTGGCCCAATTCCGCCAGGAACGTGTTGAGCAATGAAAAAGATCGGCGAACTGCTGGTAGAACAGGGAAAGATCTCCGAGCGCGATGTGGAGAGGACGTTGCTGGCCCAGGCGGAAATGGGCGGCGTGTTCGGCCAGGTGCTGGTGAAGCTGGGGCTGGTGTCCGAGGCAGATGTGGCCGCGGCCCTGTCAGCGCAACTGTCCATCGACCTGCTGGCCGCGGCCGATTACCCGCAGTCACCCATCCACCTGGAGGCGGTTGCCCAGGATTTCCTGCTCAGCAACGCCGTGGTGCCGGTGGCCGACACACCGCAGCAGGCGCGCTTCGCGGCAGCCATGCCCCAGGACCCCTTCATCGCCAAGGCCCTTGCCATGGCGCTGGACAAGCCGGTGCAGATCGCCCTCGGCCTGGAGAGCGATATCAACCGCGCGCTGCAGCTCTATTTGCAGGAGCAGCGCGGCGACTCCGGCGATGAAGCGGGCGACGACCAGTTCGGCGGCCAGAGCGACGACGAGTTCATCGAGCACCTGAAGGACCTCGCCAGTGAGGCGCCGGTGATTCGCCTGGTCAACCAGGTGATCCACCGGGCGGTGGATATGGGCGCGTCGGATATTCACATAGAACCTTTTGAAGATGGCCTGCACCTGCGCTACCGGGTTGACGGCGTGCTGCAGGATTACCCGGACCCGCCCGCGGCCAGCCTGGCCGCGGCCATCGCCTCGCGCATCAAGCTGCTGTCGCAGATGAATATCGCCGAGCGCCGCCTGCCCCAGGACGGCCGCATCATGACCCGGGTGAAAGGCCACGAGATCGACCTGCGGGTGTCGACCATTCCCACCGTGCACGGCGAGAGCATCGTGATGCGGGTGCTGGACCGCGAGAGTATCCGCCTCGACCTGCCCGCCATGGGCTTCAGTGAAGACACCCTGGGCCGCTACCAGGCGCTGCTCGCGCGGCCCCACGGGGTGCTGCTGGTCACCGGGCCCACGGGTTCTGGCAAGACCACCACCCTCTATGCCTCGCTGGCCTCACTGGACTCGGAGTCGCTGAAAATCATCACGGTGGAGGATCCCGTCGAGTACCAGCTGCAGGGGGTGAACCAGATCCAGGTGCAGAGCCAGATCAGCCTCAATTTCGCCCGCGCCCTGCGCGCGATCCTGCGGCAGGACCCGGACATCATCATGATCGGCGAGATGCGCGATACGGAAACCGCGCAGATCGGCGTGCAGTCCGCGCTGACCGGGCACCTGGTGCTTTCCACCCTCCACACCAACACGGCCGCCAGCGCGATCACCCGGCTGGAGGACATGGGGGTGGAGCGCTACCTGATCACCTCGTCGGTGAACGGGGTGCTGGCCCAGCGCCTGGTGCGCACCCTCTGCCGCCACTGCAAGGTGGCGCATGAAGTGGAGCGCGATTACATCGTGCAGACCGGACTGCGCCGCTATGTGCAGGGCGACAGCTGCCAGCTGTTTCGCGCCGGCGGCTGTGAGGCCTGCAACCATACGGGGTATGCCGGCCGCACCGGTATCCACGAGCTGTTTGTCCTCGACGCCGAGATGCACCGGGTCATCATGAGCGGCGCCGACGCCACGCTCCTGCACGCCGCGGCCAGGCGCCAGGGCATGGTCACCCTGTACGAGGACGGTTTGCGCAAGGTGGTCAGGGGCGAGACGTCCATGGAAGAAGTGTTGCGCGTCACCCAGGACCAGAGCGAGGACGGGCCCTCGCTGGCGGCGCTGGCCGTGGATATCGAGCCGGTCGAGCTGACCTTCGTCGATCCCGTATCGGCCTGATCCCTGACCATGCCCCATTTCAGCTACAGGGCCATCGGGCGCGACGGCAAGACCCAGAGCGGGGTGATCGAGGCGGACGGCCTGGAGCTGGCCTCCCGCCAGTTGCGGGGTCAGGGTTTCACCCTGCTGAAGCTGGAAGCCGGTGGCGAGCGCGACGCCCGCGCGGCGCGCGCCGCGGGCAAGCCGCCGGGGCGGCAGGAAATCCTGTCCATGACCAGCGAACTGGCGGTGTTGCTGCGCGCCGGTATGCCGCTGGACCGGGCGCTGAAAGTGCTGATCGATATGGCGTCGCTGCCGCAGATGCAGCAGTTGTTGACGGAACTGCTTACCGCGGTCAAGGGCGGCAAGGCCCTGAGCCATGCGATGGCGCCCCACGAAGCGCTGTTCGGCAATTTCTATATCAGCATGGTGCGCTCGGGCGAGGCCAGCGGCCAGCTGTCGGCGGTACTGGACCGCCTGGTGCAGTACCTGGAAAACGCCAAGGCCAATCGCGACAGCGTGGTGTCCGCCCTGATCTACCCGGCGATCCTGCTGGTGGTGTCGGTGCTGTCGATTGTCCTGATGCTGGGTTTCGTGGTGCCCCAGTTCCAGTCCCTGTTCGAGGATATGGGAGACGCCCTGCCGCTGCTCACGCGGCTGGTGGTCGATGCCGCGGACTTCATCAAGTCCTACGGTTGGGTGGTCCTGCTATTGCTCGCGGGCATTGTTTTCTACCTTCGGCGCTGGGCGGCTACCGAGGAGGGCCGATCCAGTCTCGATCGCAGAATGTTAAAAATACCGCTGGCGGGCGGAATTATTTTCGAATTCGAGGTGTCGAAGTTTGCGCGCACAGTGGGAACGCTGCTGGGCAACGGGGTGTCGCTGCTCAAGGCGATATCCATTGCCATCGACACCGTCGACAACCGGGTGATCAAGCACGCGCTGCAGGTGCTGCCCCCTGCGGTAAAGGCGGGCAAGCGCATGTCTGTCGCGCTGGCGGAGACGGGCATGTTCACGCCGATGGTGATACAGATGACCCGGGTCGGCGAGGAATCCGGCAGCCTGGACCAGATGATGCTGGAGTTGGCCAAGGTATTCGACGGCCACGTTCAGTCGGGGGTGAAGCGGGGGCTGGCGCTGCTGGAGCCGGTGCTGATTCTCGGCATGGGATTTATGATTGCCGTCATTATCATCTCGATTCTGATGGGTATTCTGTCGGTAAACGACCTGGCGGTGTGAGCTCGCCGCGCCGGGATAATAATTGCTAGCAAGGGAACCGCAGTCATGATGCTGAAACTCAACGCGATGTTTTTTACCGCCCGCAAGTCCCCCCACGCCAAGACCGCCGGGCGCATAGTCCCCGGCGGGCACCAGCGCGGCTTCACCCTGATGGAGTTGCTGGTGGTGCTGGCGATCCTGGGCCTGCTGATGAGCCTGGTGGGGCCCCGGGTGCTGAACTCCCTGGGCGGCGCCAAGACCAAGACCACGGGCATCCAGATCAAGGACCTGGAACAATCCCTGGAGATGTACAAGCTGGACGTGGGGCGGTTTCCCAGCACCGAGGAGGGCCTCGCTGCACTGGTGAAGAAGCCCGCCAGCGCGGCGGGCTGGAACGGGCCCTATCTGAAATCCGATGTGCCGCTGGACCCCTGGAACCGCGAATACAATTACAAGTATCCCGGCGAACACGGCGAGCTGGATATTTTCAGCTACGGCCAGGACGGCCAGGCCGGCGGTGAGGGCGAGGACGCGGATGTGGGCAACTGGAAATAGGCCGGGCCCGGTGCCGGTAGCGATCCCGTGACGATCTACACAGTCAGGCAGATGCCGCTGCAACAGCATGGCTTCACCCTGCTCGAACTGCTGGCGGCGATCAGCATCGTGGCCCTGGTGCTGGCGGTGGCGGTACCCGCTTCCGTGCGCTCCTATGAGTCAATCCAGTATCGCCAGGCGGTGCGGGATGTCATTACCGCCCTGGCCTCCGCCCGTTACAGGGCGATCAACACCGGCCGCGCCCAGGACGTCGCGATCGACCCCGTTGCCAATACCGTGGAATTGAACGGCGAGCTCACGCAGCTGCCGGAGGGATTCAAGCTGGTGGTGCACGCCACCCGGGAGCTGAACCGCGAGCGCGCCGGGGTGATTCGCTTCTACCCCGAGGGCGGCTCCAGCGGCGGCGATATCGACATGATGCGCCCCGATGGCAGCGGGGCGACGGTCGCGGTTGACTGGCTGGTGGGAAGCGTGCGCCAGGTGGCCTATGGCGTCGACTGACATCGTGCCGGGCGGGTCGCGAGCGGCGGCCTGGCGCCGCGGCGGCGCCTGGGGGTCCGGCCACAGCCGCGCAGGGGGCTTCTCGCTGCTGGAGATGGTCGTGGCCATGGCGATCCTGGGCCTGGCCCTGGGCGCGCTCTACCAGGCGGCCAGCGGCGCCACCCGCAATGTGCGTTCCGACGAGCGCTACGCCTATGGCGTGGAACTGGCACGCACCCTGCTGGCAAATTATGCGGTGCTGCCCCCGGGCGGCGTGAGCAGCGGCGGCGAGACCGCCGGGGGGTTCAACTGGCGGGTGGCGACACGGCCGATCGACCTCGAGCGCTCCGCCCTGGTGGCGGCCAGCCTGTACGATATCGAGGTGGCGGTGCGCTGGCAGGATGGCGTCAGGCGCCGCGAAGTGGTGCTCAACTCGGTGGTTGAGGGGACACTGGAACCATGAGATCGGTATCCAGTGACAGGAGTGTGAGCGCCGGCTTCACCCTGGTGGAGGTCGTGGTGGCGCTCGCCATCCTGTCCCTGGTTATGCTGGCGACGATCACCGGCCTGCGCACCCTGGCCAATACCCAGGTCAGCCTGGGTCGCATGACGGAGCGGGTCGATGGGATGCGCGCCGTGAGCAGCTTCCTGCGCGATACCATGGAGTCTGCCGCGGTCGGCAGCAGCAGCGGTGGTGGCCTGGCGCTGGGAGGAGGGGGCAGCAGCCGGGAATCGGCCTACCTGGAGCTGGCGCCGGATGGCCTCGCCTGGAAGTCGACCATCCTGATCGGCGAGCGCTTCGGTGGCAGTTACCTGCTGCGCGTGGCCCGGGAAGATGAGCGGTTGGTGCTGCGCTGGCAGGAGGGCGATGCCTCCGGTCAGCCGCAAGACTGGAGCCAGGCCCAGGCGCGCACGCTGGTGGAGGGTTTACAGGCGTTCGAGGTGTCCTGGCGCGAGACGATGCAGGGCGACTGGCACCAGCAATGGCAGAAGGGCGACAAGGTCGGTTGGGTGCGCCTGCAGGTGAAGGCCGCCAACCGCTACTGGCCGGAGCTGATCATGCAGGTGCCGCAGTAGTGCGTTGGCGTGCTGGTCATGCTGGTCAGGGCCGGGGCCCGGCACCGAGGCGGCAGCGCGGCGTCGCGCTGGCTATCGTCGTCTGGTTTATCGCCGGCATGTCTTTGCTGGTGGCGGGAATCGTCGCCCAGGCCCGGGTGGATACCCACATGGCCCAGCTGCATGTGGCCCGGGCGAAGGCGGTGGCGGCGGGCGACGGGGCCATCCAGCTGATGATGGTCGATCTGCTGACGGCGCAGGCCGAGGGCGGCGAGTTGCCGCTGGGCCATTACCGGCTGGGGGATATCGAGGTGAGAGTGTCAATGGTGCCCAGCGCCGGCCTGGTCGATCTGAACAGCGCCCCGGCGGAGGTGCTGGCCGCCCTGTTCGGTCTGGTGGGCGGCCTGGGCGAGGAAGACGCGCGGTTGCTGGCCCAAAGCGTGGTAGAGTCGCGCGGCGCCGGGCCGGGGCAGGGTGGCGCAAGGTTCGATGCCATCGAGGATCTGCTGCGCGTTCCCGGTGCGAGCCGCGCCCTGCTCGACGCCGTGAGGGATTTTATCGTCGCGGGCGGGCCTGGCCAGGGCGCTACTGACTGGGCGCTCGCGCCGGAGGCGCTGCTGCAGGTGCTGGCAAAGGCCGACCCTGCCCAGGCGGAGATCGCGCGCCCGCGACGCGGCGGTGCGGCTGCCAGCTACCCCCGTGCGGCGGGCGCTCAGGCGGCAGTTACGGCGAGCGCCTGGCGGGCGGACGCCATCGTGCGCTACGGGGATACACTCTGGTTGCGCCGGCGCTGGGTGGCACTGGGGACGAATCCCGCCACCGCGCTGCCCTGGTACACGACCCGCACGGAACCGCCGCGGGTGTTGGCGCAAGACAGTTACCTCGCAGGTGGATCAGCAGATGCTTGAGAAGGGCCAGAACTGGGAATTGTTCGGCTACGACATGCGCCATCTCGGTGGCTACTGGACCGCGGCCTGGCGCGATTTCCTGTGGGCGCACGATTCGCCGGTGCGGGTGCGGCTGGATGAGCCGGTGGCCTTGCAGGCCACCGGTGGCACTACCTGGTACCAGGGGGGTGCGCCCACTGCCGGCAGCGTGGGCACTGGCTGCAGGGCGGTACTGCTGCCGGACGAGCTGGTGCTGAGCAAGCAGATCCGGGTGCCGCTGCAGGCGGAGGGTGAGCTAGACACCCTGCTGGGACTGGAAGTGAAGGCCAGCAGCCCGTTCAGCGGCGCCGATACCCGCTGGGGCTGGAGCGTGGTGACGCGGGAGGGGTCCGCGCTGCAGGTTGCGCTGGCCATTGTCAGTGCCAGCGCGACCCAGGGGTTTCTCAGCCGCGAATACCCGTCCCGCGACGGCGGTGACCAGGAAGTATGGGCCGACGTCGCAGGCGTGATGGTGGTGGTGCAGGGTTTTGGTGAAGGCCTGCGGCAGCGGCGCTATCGCCGCCGCCTGCTGCAATGCGCCGGGCTGCTGGCGGCGGTAGCCCTGCTGTTGTTGGCCATGGCCGGCGCGGCGGCCGCGTTCAAGGGCGCCGAGTTGCAGCACCTGGAACAGGCGTTCGCCGCCGCTTCCGACAAGGCCGCGGAAGCGTCACGGCTGAAGGCGCTGCTGGCGGTGGCCAATGAGACCATCGGCGCCGCCAACCAGGTGGTGGCCCTGTACCCCAATCCCCACGCGGAGCTGGCGCGGCTCACGCGCCTGTTGGGTGACGATACCGCCATCAGCAGCTTTGCCATGGCGGGGCCCGACATACGCCTGCGCGGCAGGGCGGGAAACGCGGCCCAGGTGATGCAGCTGCTCACGGATGAGCCCGGCTATGGCGACGTGGTGGCGCCCCAGGCCATCACCCGTTTGCCGGACGGCGAGGAACAGTTCTATCTCAACTTTCGGGCAGCTGACGAGGTGGCGCAATGAGCTGGCTGCGATCACACCGCCGCACCGCCTTGATTTGCGGCGGCACCCTGCTGTTGCCACTGCTGGTTTACCTCAACGCCATGGTCGGTTTCTGGGGCATGTACCGGGATGCCCACTCCGGTATCGAGCGCCTGGAGCCGCGCGTTGCCCGCCTGCAGGGCCTGATCGATTATGAGGACCAGCTGCGCGCCGCGTCCGCCGCGGTCGATTCCAAGGTGCTGGAGCTGGTCTACCCGGCGACGGATGACCAGGCCACCGTGGCCGCCGCGCTGCAGACCAATGTGCGGGATATCTTCGGCGAGGCCGGGCTTTCGGTCAGCAACAGCCAGGTGCTGCCGGCGCGGGCGCAGGGCAATTTTGATTACGTCGGGGTAAAGCTGACCGTGACCGGTGACCTGCCGGCCCTGGATGAGGCCCTGGCCGCCATTGCCGCCTACCTGCCCCTGGTGCTGGTGGAATCCCTGGAGGTCTATCCCGCCCGGGCCGCCCGGGGCCAGGGCGAGAGCGCGCAGCAATTGCTTACCGCCAACATCCAGGTGCTGTCGCTGAGGGCTGCGCAGTGAACTGGCTGCGCCAGCTCAGCGGCCGCTACCGGGTCGGCGATGATCCCCTGCGGACCCTGCGCCGCATAGAACTGGTGGCCCTGCTGCTCGCTCTGCTGCTGTGCCTGCAACTGGCCTGGGGCGCGCTGCGCTTGCTCACGCTGGCGGCCCCCGAACCGGTGGCGCCCGCGGCGGATTCGCTGCAGGTGCCGGCGGTGGTGGGCCCGGCGCTTGTCGCCGCCGTCGGGCGCAACGAGATCATCTCCCGGCCCCTGTTCTGGAGCGGCCGGCGCCCGGTAGACCGGGTGGCGACCCTGGCCGATCCGGGCAGTCGGCCGGGCGAACTGGAGGGCGTGAAACTGTTGGGTTTGTTCGGCAGCGGCAAGCAGGCGGGCGTCATCGCGTTGGTGCAGGACCAGAAGCGGCGTATATTGCTGGGAGATACTGTCGAAGGCTGGACCATCGAGTCGATCACGCCCCACACGATGGTGGTGTCCAACGGCGAGCGCAGCGAAACCCTGGCCCTGCAGCAGGGCACCGTGACCGCACGCCCGCCCCGCGCGGCCGCCGCAGACGCTAGTCAGGGCGAGCGCAAGGCCAAGGCATCCGGGGGATCTTCGGGCGATAAGCTGCGAAGCGCGGAACCCAGCGCCGGGCGTCAAGCTGCGCAAGCGTGCACCTGGGGCGGCCGCGGTGGCGCCGCCCGCAGCGGATACGCCGGCTCCGGCGGCCGCAGCTGAGGCCGACGCAGAGCGGACCCTGGGTCTCGGGCCCAGGGACAGGGGCAAATAATGAAAACAACAGCGCAAAAACACACGGGACGAGTGGGAACATCCATGCTGAAGAAACTTAATGCCCTTGCGGCCATCATGCTGCTGGCCAGTTGCACCACAAGCGACACCGCCCCGGATACCGCGCGGCGGCGGCCCAGGTGGCGCCAAAAGTGGATGCCGCGGCGCCGCTGGCCACCTCTGCGGCGGCGCTGGCAGACTCGGCGGCGGAAGAAGAACAGGCGAGCGCCCCGACCCTATTCCGCGGCACCGACCAGCAGGTCAGAATGCCGCCGGTGACAGAGCCGATCAGGTTCGTGGGTGAAGACGTCAGCATCAATTTCGAGCAGGCGCCCCTGAGCGAGGTGATGCACGCCATCATGGGCGATATCCTGCAACTGGACTACGTGGTCGACCAGCCGGTGAGCGGTGAGGTGACCGTGCGCACCCGCACGCCGATCCCGCGGCAGGAACTGTTCGGCGTGCTGGAGTCCCTGCTGCGCGCCAATAATGTGCTGATCATCCGCGGCAGCGACGGGCGCTACCTGGTGACCGGCTCCGCCAACGGCGCGAAGCTGGCGCCGGGCGTATCCAACCCGCGCAGCGCGGGCGCCGGTTTCAGCACCGTTATCGTGCCGCTGCAATATATCAGTGCCGCCAATATGGCCGAGATCCTGCAGCCGGTGGCAGACCCCGAAGCCTTTGTGCGCATCGACAATGTGCGCAACCTCCTGATGCTGGCCGGCACCCGGGCCCAACTGGACGGCTGGCTCGACATGGTGTCGACCTTTGACGTGGATATGCTCGCGGGCATGTCGGTGGGCATCTTCCCGCTGCAGAACAGCAGCGTGGCGGAAGTGAATGTGGCGATTTCCGCGCTGTTATCCAGCGGTGGTGGGGAGGACGGCGATGGCGGTGACTGGTCCAGGCTGATCCGGGTCATTCCCATCGAGCGCCTCAACAGTCTGCTGGTGGTAACGCCCCGCACCCATTACCTCGACATCGTGCAGAAGTGGATCGAGCGCATGGACGAGGCCTACTACTCTGAAGCCGATATGCGCCTGCATGTCTACCCGGTGCAGAACACCTCCGCCGAGCGGCTGGCAACATTGTTGAACAGTATTTACTCCGGCACTATGACCCAGGAGTCCGGCGCATCCATTGCGGACACCGTCTCCGGCACTTCCGGCGGCTTTGGCGGCAGGTCCGGGGTAGCCCCCGGCATGGCCCGGGAGTCCATCGGCTCCTCTGGCGGATCTTCTTTCGGTTCCCAGGGCGGATCTGGTTTTGGTTCCCAGGGTGGATCTTCTATCGGTTCCGCAGGTGGATCTCAGTCGGGGTTCAGCGGCTCAGGCGGCGACAGAGGCAGCAGCATTTCCACCGTGACCATGGCCGGGGGTGAGGACAACCCGATGTTCGGCAATGTGCGGGTGGTCGCGGACGAGGAGAACAACTCGCTGATGATCTACTCCACCGGCCTGCAGTTCCGGCTGATCAAGACCGCCCTGGACCAGCTCGATGTGGAGGCCACCCAGGTGCTCATCGAGGCCAGCATTCTCGAAGTTACCCTCACCGACAAGATGCGCTACGGGCTGGAGTGGACTTTCAACAACGCGCTCGGTGACGGCTACAAGGGGACCGGCCTGCTGACGGAAGGCGCATCCGATATATTGTCGGCCACGGTGCCGGGCTTTTCCTATGCGGTGGCCGACAGCGCCGGGAATATCAATGCGGTGCTTAACGCACTTGCCGAGGACAACCTGATCAATGTGATCTCGTCCCCGTCGGTAATGGTACTGGATAACCACGACGCCTATATCCACGTGGGCGACCAGGTGCCCATATTCTCCGCCACCACAACCACCGATGGCGGCGTCCAGACCCAGTCGGTGGAGTACAAGGACACCGGTGTCCAGCTCAACGTGCGCCCGTCGGTGAATGCCGGCGGCCTGGTCACAATGCAGATCGAGCAGTCGGTGACGGATGTTGGCGCGATAGATTCCGCCACCGGCCAGCGCGCCTTCCTCGAGCGCAGCATCATGAGCCGGGTGTCCGTGCGCTCCGACGAGTCCATAGTGCTGGGCGGCCTGATCAGGGAAAATGCCACCAACACCGAATCGGGTATACCCCTGCTGTACAAGCTCCCCGTGCTGGGCCCCCTGTTTGGCACCACCGACAAGGAGGATCGCCGCACCGAGCTGCTGGTCATCATTACGCCCAAGGCCATCTATAACGAGCAGGACCTGCGCGAGGTCAGCGACGAGATGCGCTCCCAGATCCGCCATATGGAATTGATCGAACTGCCCGCCAACTGATTCGTGCTGGTCTCCGTCCACATGCCCAAGACCGCGGGCCTGAGTTTCCGGGCCTCCCTGGAAGCGTGTTTCGGGGAGGGCTTTCGCCACGACTACCAGGATTACCCGCTGGCGCAGGAGGCCCATGCGCGGCGCCAGCAGGCCCTGGACTGGGGCCGGGCGGCGCAGGCGGCGGACTTCGCTGGCGTCACCTGCGTGCACGGCCACTTCTTGCCCCTGAAATACCTCGAGCTCGCCCGCACCCTGCCCTGTACCTTCGTGACCTGGCTGCGCGAGCCCGTGGCGCGGCTGGTCTCCCACTATTATTACTGGCAGCGCGCCTATGTCCCCGCCTCCCGGCTGACATCCGCCCTGCACCGGCGTGTAATAGAAGAGGGCTGGTCCCTGCAGCGATTCTGCCTGGCCCCGGAATTGAGAAACGTCTATTCGGAGTTTCTCTGGGGCTTTCCCCTTCAGCGGCTGGATTTCATCGGGATTACCGAGTTTTTCGCAGATGATTTGCGGTATTTTTCACAGCAGGTGCTGGGGAATAAAATGCAGGCCCACACGTTGAACCGGCGGGCTGCGGCCGGGGAAGGCGAACACCAGGCCCCTTTAAGCGCTGCCGCCAGGGCTGAAATCGAGGCCTGGCATGCGGCGGATATGGCCTTGTATCGCCAGGCCCTGCAGCTGCGCGAGGCCAGGTGTTAGCTGCGAGCCAGGCCAGCAAACCGCGGCTTGTGCCCCCGGGGCAGTCCTGTATAATCCGCGCGAATTTACCAAAAAAGGCAGTAAACACAGTATGTTAGGCAAACAGATCAAGTTTGTGAGCGGGGCGTTTGTAGCGCTGATGTTGGGTCTGACCCTGGTGCCCTTGGCTTGGGCCGCCCCCCCCGAGGGCATGACGGCGGAGCAGGTGGCGGCGCTGGAGCAGCGTGTGAAGGAGCGCTGGCAGGCGCTGTCCGCGCGCGACTACGCCCGGGTCTGGGAATTTTGCACACCCAATTACCGAAGTGTGTTTCCCAAGGAGTTGTATGTATTGCAATTTTCCTACTCGGTTGATCGGCGGTTGACAGGGGTTGAAGTGGTTGACTATGATGCCGCTGCAGCTGTGGCGAGTGTGACGGCGAGGGTCATGTCCAAGCCGCTCAAACAAACCTCAACAGCTTCCCAGGCGTTAGGTGCTTTGCCGGTAGCCGTTCGTGAGAAGTGGATGTTCATTGATGGCGAATGGTGGTTTAGTGCAGACGTTTAGGTAATAGTTGGCGTTGACAGCGAGACGCAGCTGGCAATTTAATAGCGCTAGCAACTGACAAACTTCAAAGTTGTGAAACAAAAAGACACTAGGAGTCTCCTTATGAAAGCTATCTTCAAACCTCTCGGCCTTGCGGCTGCGGTGGCCAGTGTTACAGCTGGTTACGCGGGCGTGGCGAGTGCAACATCTACGTCTATTGGTCAATTGGGTGACCTGGGCATTATTCCGTACTACACGGTCAAGGATAACTGGGTGACTGGTGTGCACATCATCAACTCATCCGACAACACCCAAGTAGTTAAGCTGCGACTGCGCCGGGGTTCCGACTCAGCTGACGCCCTCGACTTCAACCTGATCCTGTCTCCGAAGGATGAGTGGACTGGCTTTATCGACGATTCCGCCGGCCCCCTTGCGTTCCGCACCGATGATAACTCATGTACCGCCCCGATCCGCGCTGACGGCGTATTCCCGATGCCCATCATCTTCCGCGCAGGTGCTGACGAAGGTTATATCGAAGTAATAGGGATGGGCGAGATCGGTTCCAGGTCGCCAATGGCGATAGCCGCCAAGCACGGCTCCAACGGCGTGCCTGCAAATTGCACCGGCGTGGCATCCAACTTCTTTGCCAACCTGAATCGTACCACAGGGGCTGACCCGACCAAGAAGGGAAACATCAGCAATTCTATCACCCACCAGGCAGCAACAGCGGCTGAAGTAGCAACGTATGTGGCCGCAGGAGCAACCTGTCTCACCTCAAGTGGTGTCGTACAGACCGGCGCCCCGTTTTCCGCAGGTGTGTGCCAGAACGTTTTCAGCGATCCCGACAACGTCCTGAAGGTGTCCTACTTCTTCCGTGATGCGACTGCCGGTACCGAGATAGGCGGCAACGCCACTCACATCTCCGACTTCTCAGACCAGCCCTGGATGACCAACCAGGAAACCGGCCTGTTCAGCGGTGACGTGTTTGGTTTTGACTACCCCGACCTGGATGGCGGCCCGTTCTTGCCAGTAGTCGGCCCCGGCGCTTTGGCCCTGCGGTTTCAGTACAACTCCCTGCGTTCGGCTAATGTCCTGGGTGTATCCACTGTCCTGAACGACTGGTCCGTTGCCGCTGCGCGCAATGTGTCTACCGACTGGGTTGTCACCATGCCCGGGCAGTACACCATGATCGACTACGTGACCTGGGCTTCGGGTGCCGGAACCAACTTCGATAACTGTGCGAAGCTTGACGATCCCAACATTGCCGGTGACCAGTCAGTCGCGGCCTGTGATTTCCGGGATATCCCGGTGACTGCTTTGCTTACCCTGTACGATCGTGAAGAGGGTGAGATTGAACCCGAAGACGGCGACCTGGTTATTTCACCGGCACCTCCCGGCACCGAGAACGCGTTGATCTTCCCCTACGAGGTGAACGTGGTGCAGTGGACCGATGGCAACCCCCCGGTTCTGCCCAGCACCTACAACACTACGGTTGATCCCAGTGTTTTGGGTGAATTCGGTTGGGCCTCACTGGCTGTAGAAAGCACGGAAGACTGGACCCAGAGGATATGTCAGGTCCGGCCGGGCACCACCAAGTGGGACAACGCACCGACCTTGGCTCCGAACTCTGCCCAAGCGCCGCTGTGTATCCCTGCTACCGGCAATGTGCCTGTCATTGGCTTCGCAGCCTGGCAGCGTAGCTTCCCATCCAACCCGGAAGCGAACTACGGCCGTTCGGTCGACCACAGCTACACTACTTCAGGCGGCAATTTCTAAGCACCTGTCCTGCTCGTAGTAGTCCCGGAAACCGACGCCTCCCGGCGTCGGTTTTTTTTTGTAGATGTCAGGAGTGTTTTACCGCTATGAATTCGAATTGTAAGGCGCTGTTGTTTTTCTGTCTGTTGCTTACCGCTGGGAGCGCCACCTCACAGGATTTGCAACCCGTAGTGAAAGACCAGGGTGTCGGGATGTCGCGCGCGGAACTGGAGCACATTGTCAAATTCTGGGGCCCGGATATGCAGCAGGCCGCGGCGAATGATGCGGGTGACCGCATCGAGCTGCTGAATATGGCGCTCGCCAGCAAGAAACTGGCAGCGTTGGTACCCGCGGAGCCACCGGAAGCCGAAGCCGATGCCGACGCCTACTGGCGGCTTCAGTTGAGTATCAGGAATTTGCAAAGCCAGTTCGTAGTCAACCAGTACCTGGCCTCGCTGGAGATACCCGACATGACGCCACTTGCGCAGGAGCGCTACCAGACCCAGAAGGACAAGTTCGCACTGGTTGCCGAGTCGCGCCAGGCGTCACATATTCTACTGCTTTGTGATCCAGGCAGCGTGTGACCGGGACGCGCGGCGCGACGAGGCGAAAATGATTCTTGCCGAGTTGGAGGCAGGCGCTGACTTCTCTGAACTTGCCGCCAAGTATTCTGATGACCGTGCTAACAAGGACAAGGGCGGCAAGCTCGATCGCTGGTTAACAGTCGACGAGACCCAGATCGATCCGTATTTTCTGGGAGCGGTATTTGAGATCGACAAGGTCGGCGGGCGCAGCGGTATTGTCGACTACACGCTTTGGCCTGCATATCATCCAGCTGGACGATATTGAAGAGGCGCACTACAAGCCCTACGAAGAGGTTAAGGACGAGATCATCGCCAGCTTGCGCAAAGAGTACATCGACTGCGGCCGCAAGCAGTTCGATGCGGGTTTTCGCTTTACTGATGAGACCTATATCGATAAGGACGCTGTTGAAGCGATTTTGGCACCGTACAAAACCCCCCGATGAAACCACCCCGCTGCAGACCCTGCAGCGGAGCACCGATCCGGCCCGCATTTTCCGGCAGGCAGTGCTCGCATGTGCGCCTGCCGCGTGGTAGCATGGCGCAACGCCAGAACTCGAACAAACGCCATGAGCCCATCCATAAGCCTTCTTCTGGTGACTCGGCATGCATCGCTCCGGCACCTCCGCCCTGTGCGCGGCGCTTGCCGCCTGCGGGGTCTCCTTCGGCGACCGCCTGCTCGATGCCATGGCCGGTGTCAACGACGAGGGCTTCTGGGAAGACGCCGGCGTGGTCGCGATCAACGAACAACTGCTGGCCCTGCTCGATTCCAGCTGGTATGCCCCCGCGCCGCAATTGGCCCGGGCCGACTGGGCCGATGCGCGTTTCAATGCGCTGCGGGCCCAGGCTGCCGGGTTGTTGCGCGGCGGCTTTGGCGCTGCGCCTGTGCAGGCGGTGAAAGACCCGCGCCTGTGCCTCACCCTGCCGTTCTGGCTCGGTCTCTGCAACGAGTTGGGTATTAGCGCCCGGGTTTGCGTGATCAGCCGCGCGCCGATCGAGGTGGCGCGTTCCCTGCAGCGGCGTGACGGCTTCCCGCCGGGCTATGGCCTGCGCCTCCTGCTGGACTACCGGGCCTGTATCGACCGCACCGTGCCGGCGGATGCGCAGTACCTGCGTTACGACGACCTGCTGCACGACAGCGCGGCGGTGATGGCGCGCCTGGGCTTCGAGCTGCCGGGCGCCGGCGGGCTCGCCGCCGCGGTGCGCCCGGACCTGCGCCACCAGCGCGCGGATGAGGAGGGCGGACTGTTGACGCGGGCGGACGTCGGCCAGTTGGACCTGGCGGCGCTGGCGCGGGAGATCGAAGCGGCCTACCCACTGGAGGACACCCTGCGCGACTTCGCCCGCGGGCTCACTGCCCGGGGCCTGGAGCTGGACCGGATCGGGCGGGCGCACGCCGCCGCCCTGGCCACCCTGGATGAACGCGACCGCGACATCGAGGCCTTGTCGGCGCAGCACCGGCAGGCACTGGCCACCCTCGATGAACGCGATGCGGATATCGAACGACTGGCCGCCGAGCACCGTGTGGCGCTCGCCACCATCGATGAGCGCGACCAGCAGATTCGCGAGTTCGACCGGCGCCTGTCGCAGCTGGGCGACGAGCATTCGCATGCCCTGCAGGTGCTGCGCGAGCGCGACGCCGAGCTGGCCTGGATCAAGCAGCGGCTGGAGAGCGTCAGCAAAATTCCGGGTGTCGGCTACCTGATCAGGCGCCTGAGGCAACATGCGCAGGGTTGATGTCGTCATCCCGGTGTACCGGGGGCTGGAAGAAACCCGTCGCTGCCTGGTGTCGGCACTGGCGAGCATCGACCCGGATTGGGCGCGGCTGCTGGTGATCAACGACGCGTCGCCCGAGCCCGCTATCACCGCCTACCTGCGCCAGCTCGCCGCCGCGCATCCGCAGCTGGTGCTGCTGGAAAACGCGCACAACCTCGGTTTCGTGGCTACCGCCAACCGCGGCATGCAATACGACACCGAACGCGACATCGTGCTGCTCAACAGCGACGTGGAAGTGGCCAACGACTGGCTGCGGCGGATGCGAGAGGCCGCCTACCACAATGACAGGGTGGGCAGCCTGACGCCGTTTTCGAACAACGCGACGATCTGCAGTTTCCCGGATTTCTGCCGCGATAACCCGCTGCTGTTCGGCCTGTCCGTGGCCGAGCTGGACGCCTGTTTCGCCCGCGAGTTCGGCCCGGGCGATGCGATCCCGGTGCCGACCGGGGTGGGCTGCTGCATGTACCTGCGCCGCGACTGCCTCGACGCCATCGGCTACTTCGACCTGGAGACCTTCGGCCACGGCTACGGCGAGGAAAACGACTGGTGCCAGCGGGCCGAGAAGGCCGGCTGGCGCAACCTGCACCTGGCCAATTGCTTCGTCTACCACGCCGGCGGGGTCAGCTTCGGCGCGCAGCAGCAGGCCCGGGTGGACCGGGCCCAGCAATTGCTGGCCCGCAAGCATCCCCGCTATGCCGGCGATGTCGAGCGCTACCTCGCGGCGGACCCCGCCCGGGCGCTGCGCGGCAGGGCCCTGCTGGCCCTGGTGGCGGCCAGCCCGCTGCCCCGGGTGCTGATGATCTCCCACAAGCTGGGCGGCGGCGCCCAGCAGCACGTCGAGGAGCTGGTGGAGCTGTACCGGGGCCGGGCCCTGTTCCTGCAGCTGACCCCGGAGCGGGAGGGCGAGTCGGTCACCCTGAGCTGTTACGACGGCCCGCGCCGCCTGCTGGACGGCCTGCACTTCGAGCTGCCCCGGGAATACGACACATTGCAGCGCCTGCTGGCGCAACTGGGGGTCGGGCGGGTGCATTTTCATCACACCATGGGCCTGCCGCCCCGGCTGTGGCTGCTGCCCGCGGACCTGGGTTGCGGCTATGACCTCACCATCCACGACTACTACCTGGTCAACGGCAACCCCACCCTGACCGACAGCGAGGCGCGCTTCGTCGGCGACGCACTGGAGGATTTCGACCGGCGCTGTGCGGGCCACTATCCCCTGCCGCCGGGTGTGAGCGCCGACCAATGGCGGGACAACCAGCGCCTGCTGGTGGAGAATGCCGACCGGGTGATTTTTCCCTCCGCCGATGCGCGCCAGCGCCTGTGCCGGTTCTTTACGCTGCGCAGCGCGGTGACGGCCTGGCATCCCGATTACCAGCTGTCCCAGCCCTGGCCCGCGCCGCGCTGGGACCTGCCCTCCGGGCGGCCCCTGCGGGTGCTGGTGCTGGGTGCCCTGAGCCGGGAGAAGGGCGCCGACACGCTGGAGGCGGTGGCCGAGGGCATGGCCGGCCAGGCCATCGAGTTCCACCTGCTGGGCTACGCCTACCGGGCGCTGGGGGAGGCCGTGGTGACCCACGGGCCCTATCGGAATGACGAGGTGTACGCTCTGGTCGAGCAGATTCGAGCCGGACCTGGTCTGGTACCCCGCCCTGTGGCCGGAGACCTACAGCTACACCCTGAGTATCGCCCTGCACTGCGGCCTGCCGGTGGTGGTGCCGGACATCGGCGCCTTCCCGGAGCGGGTACGGGGGCGGGCGTTCAGTGCGATAATCCCCTGGGACCGGTCAGTGCCCGACTGGCTGGCGTTCTGGCAGGGGCTGCTGGCCGGCGGCTGCGCTGGACGTGGGTGCCGCCCCTGCCGGCACGGGCGAGCGCAGTGAAGGGGATAACGATTTCTACGCGGCGGCCTACCTGCAGGCGGTGCCGCTGCGCCAGGGCAGCCTGGAGCCCGCGACCCTGGAGAGCCTGGCGGACAATTACCAGTTGGTGCGGGCGGGGCTGTCCCGTTCCGAGCGCCTGCTGCGCGGCATCTGGCGCCTGAGCCGTACGCCCCTGGTGGCAAGGTGCGTGGCGCTGGTGCCGTTCCGCCTGAAGCAGTCGTTCAAGCGGCGCCTGTCGTCGCGCCCGATGCACGACATCGTCTACAAGGAGTGAGCGGGAATACTGTCCCGGATAACGCATGGCCACTGTCTACCTTCACATCGGCGCCCCCAAGACCGCCACCTCCACCCTGCAGGGCATGCTGGCCGCCAACTATAAGCCGTTGCTGTCCCGGGGCGTGCTCTACCCCAGGCTGCTGCGCCACGGCGATGCGCATCACACGCTGGTCTGCGACCTGATCCAGGCCTACCAGGGCCACACCATGGCGGACCTGTGGTACGGCGAGCGCACCCGCGGTGAGGCCTGGGGGGACCTGCAGCGGGAAATCGAACAGCACGAGCAGCGGATCGACAAGATCATCCTCAGCTCCGAATTGTTTTTTGGCCAGACCCAGCGCCTGGAAGACATGCTGGCGGACATCCGCAACCGGCTCAGCGGGCATGAGCTGAAGGTGGTGGTGTACCTGCGCCGCCAGGACCAGCTGTACAGTTCCTTCTTCAACCAGGATGTGAAGGGCGCGCGCCAGTGGGCGCACAATGCCTACCAGTTCTACCAGACCCACCAGATTTTCCAGCACGACTACGACGCGCTGCTGGATATCTGGAGCAGGGCGGTAGGGCGGGAAAACATGGTGATCAGCCCCTACGAGGCCGCCCAGTGGGTGGGGGGCGATATCATCGAGGACTTCTGCGCGGCCACAGGCATCGCGCCACTGCAATCGGCCGGCGCCAGCGCCAACGAAAGCCTCGGCCCGACCCAGTTGTACATCAAGCTGTGCCTCAACCGGGTCGGTTTCGACAAGGGCGAGAACGAGGCCGTGCTGCGCCTGCTGCTCAAGGTCTGCCCGGAAGAGCCGGTGCCGGACTGTATTTACGTTCACCGCGGGCTGTACCGCGATTTTCGCAGCGCCTGGATCCAGGTGAACAAGCGCCTGTCCGAGAAATACCTGGACGGTGCCCCGCTGTTCACCCGGCCGATACCGCCGCCGGACAAGATGACGCTCTACCAGACCGAGCCCTCCCTGGTACTGGACAGCCTGCGCGACCTGTTCGCGCATTTCGACAGCGCGCGCCTGCAGCCCGCTCCGCAGCCTGTTTGCCCGGGCCATGCTGCTGATCCTGGCGGAGAAGGACCTGTGGGAGTTGACGCCAATCCGCTCGGTGAGATTGCGCCGCTGCCAGAGCCCGCTGCAGTGAGCGGTGAACGGCAAGCCGCGCTGGCGCGAGGCGGTGCTCAACCGGCGCATGCTGATCTGCGTGTTCACCGGATTCGCCTCCGGCATGCCCCTGTACGTGCTGTTCCAGCTGGTGCCCGCCTGGCTGCGGGACGGCGGCGTATCGCTGACGGAGATCGGCCTGTTCGCCCTGGTGGGTATTCCCTATACCTGGAAATTCCTCTGGGCGCCGCTGATGGACCGCTGGATGCCGCCGTTCCTGGGCCGGCGCCGGGGCTGGATGCTGCTCTGCCAGCTGGGCCTGCTGCTCTCCATCGGCATCCTGGGCGCTTTCGAGCCCGCCCAGTCCACCTGGCTGATCGCCTGGCTGGCGGTGGCGGTGGCCTTTTTCAGCGCCAGCCAGGACGTGGCCCTGGACGCCTACCGGCGGGAGATCCTGCCCGACGAGGAACTGGGCCTGGGCAACGCCATTCATGTGCAGGCCTACCGCATTTCCAGCCTGGTGCCGGGCTCCCTGTCCCTGATCCTGGCCGACATCCTGCCCTGGTCCAGCGTGTTCTGGATCACCGCGGCGTTCATGGCCGTCGCGCTGGTGATGACCCTGCTGGTGACGGAACCGGAATCTGAACTGCCTACCGGCACGGGCCTGCGCCAGGCGGTCATCGCCCCGTTTGCCGAGTACGTGAGCCGCCGCGGCTGGTCGGGCCTGCTGCTGGTGCTGGGTTTCATGTTCTTCTACAAGATCGGCGACAACATGGCCACCGCCCTGGCCACGCCGTTTTACCTGGACATGGGATTCAGCAAGACCCAGATCGGCCTGGTGGCCAAGCATGCGGCCCTGTGGCCGGCCATTATTCGGCGGCCTGGTGGGCGGCCTGATCATGATAAGATCGGCATCAACCGCGCCCTGTGGCTGTTCGGCGTGGTGCAGGTGGTGAGCATCCTCGGCTTTGCCATACTGGCCAACAGCGGCCCGGTGCTGTGGATGCTGGCGGCGGTGATCAGCTTCGAATACCTCGGCGTGGGCATGGGCACCGCTGCCTTTACCGCGTTTATCGCCCGGGAGACCAGCAAGACCTACGCCGCCACCCAGTTCGCCCTGTTCACCGCGCTGGCGGCGCTGCCGCGCACCTTCGCCAACGCCAGCACCGGGATTATCGTGGAGCAGGTCGGCTGGGTCAGTTTTTTCCTGCTCTGCGCGCTGCTGGCGATTCCGGGCATGCTGCTGCTGCTGTGGGTTGCGCCCTGGCGCGAGGCAGTCCGGGAACAGCACCGAGAACAACAGGCATGAAAGTGCTGCACGTCTACCGGACCTATTTCCCCGACTCCCAGGGCGGGCTGGAGGAAGTGATCCGCCAGATCTGCCTGGCGGCGGGGGAACACGGCGTCACCAGCCGGGTGTTCACCCTGAGCGATGAGCCATTTCCCCACACCCTGCCGCGGGTGGAAGCGGACGTGGTGCGGGTGAGCAAGACCTTCGAGATCGCCTCCTGCGGCTTCGCCCTGACCGGCATGCGGCGCTTCGCCCGGGAGGTGGAGTGGGCTGACATCGTCCACTACCACTACCCCTGGCCGTTTTCCGACATGATGTACCTGCTGGCCGGGCGGCGGCGGCCCGCCATTCTCACCTATCACTCCGACATCGTCCGGCAGCAGTTCCTGCTGTCAGTCTACCGTCCGCTGATGAGCCGCTACCTGGACGCCATGGACATGATCGTCGCGACCTCGCCCAACTATTTCGCCACCAGCGAGGTGCTGACCGAGTACGCTTCCAAGGTGGAGGTGATCCCCATCGGCCTGGACGAACCCTCCTATCCCCATTTGCACGAACAGAACCGGGACCTGGCCGTGGCCCGGCAAAAATACGGCGAGAATTTTTTCCTGTTCGTCGGCGTGCTGCGTTACTACAAGGGCCTGCATATCCTGCTGGACGCCATCCAGGATGCGCCCTACACGGTGGTCATCGTCGGCAGCGGGCCGGTGGAGAACGAGCTGCGCCAGCAGGCCCGGCGCCTGGGCCTTGCCAACGTGATCTTTGCGGGCTTCGTTCCCGACCGGGAAAAGATGGCCCTGTTCCGCCTCTGCCGCGCCGTCGTGTTTCCCTCCTACCTGCGCTCCGAGGCTTTCGGCGTCACCCTGCTCGAGGGCGCCATGAGCTCGCGGCCCCTGATCTCCGCCGAGGTGGGCTCGGGCACCAGCCATGTGAACATTCACGGGCAGACCGGCCTGGTCGTGCCGCCGGGGAACAGCCGGGCGCTGCGCGAGGCCATGGATGAGCTGCACCTGCACCCGGAAACAGCGCAGCTGATGGGCCGCCAGGCCCGGCAGCGCTACGAGCAATTGTTCACCGGCCGCCGCATGGGCGCGCGCTATGCGGACGCCTATCGTCGCATTCTGGCCGGCCGGTCCAGCGCCGCCTCTGCCTGATATGACCCGGCCCGAACTGGTTTTCCTGCATATTCCCAAGACCGCCGGTACCAGCCAGCTGAATGCCTTCAGCCAGTACTACGGCGCGGGCAATGTGTTCTGGATAGGTAAGGACTGCGCGCCGGGTATCTGGCGCTACCCGCGGGCACAGGTGGGGGAGCGCTTCGTGGTGGGCGGACACAAGCGCCTGTCCTTTTACCCGCGCCACCTCGATCCGCTGTACTGCGCGCTGTTGCGCGACCCCATCGAGCGGGCCATCTCGCTGTTTGTCTACCATACCCGCCCGGAACTGGCGGTGATCGAGCCCTGGAGCGATGGACAGGCCCGCTCACAGCTGCTGGAAAAGTTGCTGGCCCGGGGGATCGACCCGGATTCCATGCTCAACTCCATCCGCGACTGCCGGCCGTTTCGCCAGCAGATCAGCAATTACCAGTGCCGCTACCTCAGCCGCGGCCGCGCCACCTTCGCCGCGGTGCGCCGCAGCCTGGAGGGCCGCGATGTCGCCATCGGCACCGTCGCCAGCTACGACCGTTTCCAGCGCGAGCTGTGGGACCTGCTGGACTGGACCCAGGAGACCCCGGCCAGGGTCAATCGCAGCCAGGACAATTACGCCGCCCCTTACCTGCAGGACGAGGAACTGGTCGCGCGGATTGCGTGCGCTCAACAGCGAAGACCGGGCGCTGCTGCAGTGGGTGGAAACGCAGCATGGCGGCCTGTGGCTGCAGCTTGGCGACAGGCGCGAGCGCTTGCGGCGCCTGCGCAACCTGCCGCTCAAGCCGGGCCGGCGCAAAGTCCGGCAGTGGCGGTGGCAGGACGCAGCCGACCTGTGGCTGCCGCGGGGCCCGCGGCACTTGCCCTGGCCCCTGGACCGGATGCTGCTGGCCGAGCCCTGTCGCCTGTTGTACATGCCGACACCGGGCGCGCTGGATGCCGGTATCCAGCGCCTGATGCTGGAACTGTCCGGCCTGCCGCACCGGGATGCGCTGCGCGCACTGGGTATCGAGCGGGTGAGCGCGGAGTTTGCCACCGGGCCTGCGGCTGGCTGACAGGAGCGAGGACCAGATCGCGGCGATCGGCGCTGCGCGCGACTGGTTCCGCTTCGCCATCGTCTACGAACCGGTTATCCGCCTGGTGCAGATCTACCGGCAGTATTTCGTCGAGCAGCGCGAGCAGCTCCCCGCTGCGGCCGCCGATGTACCAGCTGCTGGCCGATGCCCAGGGGCGGGAGGCGCCGGACTGCCGCCTGGGAATCAGCTTTCGCCAGTTCGCCGAGGGCGTCTGCAGCGGCCGCTACGATGACCCCCTGTGGTTGCCGCAGTATCGCTATCTCGCCTGGGCCAACACCTACAGCAGGCTCTATCGGCCCGAGGAACTGGCGACCCTGCGGGCCGACCTCGCCGCGCTCACCGGCCGGGCGGTCCAGCATCGAGGCCGCGGCCGCTGCAATCCCGGCCTGGGCGGGCGCCGGGCCGCCGCGGCAGGCGCGCCATGCGGATACCCTGCCGGGCGACCTGCCGGATGATCCCGCCCTGTGGTGCGCCCAGCTGGTGGACGCGGCCCTGCTGGAAGTGATCAAGGCCTGCTACGCCTGGGACCTGCGGCTGTACTACAATCGCGCTGCAGATAAAGATAACGAGCCGGAGATGGCGGGCGTATGACGGGCCAGGCCGATCGCATGGAAGCGCTGATCAAAAATCGTATCGAACAGAATCGCCACGAGCGCAGCGACGTGCCCCGCCTGGCGGGCGCGCGCTTCAGGCCGCTGCAACTGGCCGGGACCGCGGCGGCAGTCGGGCGGGACTACCAGCGCCAGCGCTGGTCGGTGGGGGAGCTGCTGGCCTATTACGACCGGCAGTTCGTGCAGAATGCCTACCTGGTCCTGCTGAAGCGCGACGCCGACGTGGAGGGCCTCGAACGCGCGGCTGCAGCTGCTGCACAGCGGCCAGATATCGCGCCTGGAGCTGCTGTTCAGGCTGCGCTACGGCGCCGAGGGCAAGCAGCACGCCACGGTGGTCAAGGGGCTGCTGCGCGCCTTCGCCATCGAACGGCTGTGCGCGCTGCCGCTGCTCGGGAGTGATACCGCGCTACCTGCGGGCCCTGCTCTACCTGCCGCGCATGCAGCGCGATATAGAGCAGCTGCGGGGCCTCATCGCCATGCAGAAAAATGACGCCGATGACAGGAGCCAGGCCATCGTCGATTTCCAGAACGAGCACCTGGCAAAGATCATCCGCCACCTCAACCCCTGATATCCCGGCCCGACTGGTTACTGCATGAATGTATTGATACTGAACACCCAGGTACCGTTCTGCTATGGCGGCGCAGAGGTGCTGGCCGAGGACCTGGAGGCGCAGCTGCAGGCGGCGGGCCACCGGGCGGAGATACTGACCCTGCCATTCAAGTGGTACCCGCAGCAGACCCTGGCCAATACCATGCTCGCCACCAAGCTGATGGATGTCAGCAATTTCAACGGGATTGACGATCGACCAGGTCATCGCGCTGAAATTTCCCATGTGGCTGATACCCCACCCGGACATGTCACTGTGGATCCTGCACCAGCACCGCGCGGCCTACGACCTGTGGGATTCCAGCCTGTCGGATCTTGCCGGCATGCCGGACGGCAGGGCGCTGCGGGACCTGATCCGCCGCGAGGACAACGCCGCCATCGGCCGCTGCAGGAGCGTCTACACGATCTCCCGCAATGTCACCGGCAGGCTCAAGCAGTACAACAACATCGCCTCGGAGGTGCTATACCCGCCGCCGCGCGCCATGGAGCGCTTTCGCGTGGACAGCTACGGCGACTATTTTTTCTTTCCCAGCCGCATCACTCCCATCAAGCGGCAGGAGCTGGTGGTGGAGGCGCTGGTGCATGTGCCGGAGCCGGTGAAGGTGGTCTTTGCCGGTGAGGCGGACAGCCCGCACTACCTGGACAAGCTGAAGCAGCGCGCGGCGCAACTGGGTGTCAGCGCCAAGGTGGAGTGGCGCGGGCGTGTTTCCGAGGAGGAGAAATTCGACCTCTACGCCAACGCCCTGATGGTGATATTCACCCCGGTGGACGAGGACTACGGCTACGTCACGCCCGAGGCCATGCTGTCCTCGAAGGCGGTGCTGACCCTGGAGGATGCGGGCGGCGCCACGGAATTTGTCCAGCACGAACGCAATGGCCTGATCGTACCGGCCGATCCGCGCGCCATGGCGCTGGCCATCAGCCGGGTATGGAATGATCGGCGCGAGGCCGAGCGCCTGGGTGCGGCCGCGCGCGAGCGCATCGAGCAGATCGACCTGTCCTGGGACAAAATCCTGGAGCAGCTGCTGCGCCCATGAATATCAGCTGGTATTCCCCGCTGGACGCGGCGACCAGTGAGATCGCCCGCTACAGCGCGCAATTGCTGCCGCTGCTGCAGGAGTTCGCCACTGTCGCGGCGGTTGACGACGGCAGCGGCGCCGCGAGCGCGCCCTGGTGGCAACCTGAGCCGGGGCGACGAGCATGCCGAACAGGGCGTGGCGCCCCTGCCGGTCTATCATATTGGTAACAACCCGCAGCACCTGCCCATCTACCAGCGCTCGCTGCAGGAGCCTGGCCTGGTGGTGCTGCACGACCTGAGCCTGGTGGACCTGGCCCGCCACCTCTCGCACCAGCGGGACGATCCCGGGCTGTGGAAGGAGCATGATGTGCCGCCAGTACGGCGACGAGGTGCGGGCGCTGGTCAATCGCAGCGAGAAATCCGGCGCGGACTACAACGAGATGGTGGCGCGCTACCCCCTGTTCCAGCCCTTTGTCGCCGGGGCGCTGGGGGTGGTGGTGCACTCGCGCTACGCCCGCGACATCCTGCAGCCGCAGCTGCCGCCCGGGCTGCCGTTGCTGCAGCTGAACCTGCCCGCGGCCGCGCCCGCGGAGCCTGCGCCCAGGTCGCGGCAGCGGGGAGCCCCTGCGTTTCGTGTTCTGTGGCCACGTCGGCCCCAACCGTCGCCTGATCGAATTCATGGAGGCCTGGGGCCGGCTCGAGCGCCCGCAGCGGATCAGCCTGGACCTGTTCGGCAACATCAGCAACCACCGCCAGCTGCTGCAATACGCCGAACATTTCGGGGTCGCTGCACTACGTTCGCCTGCGCGGCTATGTCAGCGATGCGCGAACTCGACGAGGCGTTGCAATCATGCCGACTTCGCTATAAACTTGCGCTGGCCGACGATGGGAGAGGCCTCGGCCAGCCAGCTGCGCTACTGGTCGGCGGCCCTGCCGACCCTGGTAAGCGACGTGGGCTGGTACGGCGAGCTGCCCGACGATGCTGGTCTGTAAAATCTCGGTGGACAATGAGAGCGCCGACCTGCTCGCCCTGCTGGAAGACGCCCTCGTCGGATCCGGCCAAGTACCGGCAGATAGGCCGGCGGGGGCTGGGAACAGCTGCGCGATGCCCACTCCGCCCGGGATTACGCCCGGGCGCTGGCGGGCTTCGCCGGCCGGCTCAGTGACACTCGCCTGGCCTACCGGATGCTGGACCAGGAGCCTGGTCAGCATCATCGCGTCGATGTGCGAAAATGAAACCGACACACGCCTGTTCCGGGACGCGATAGAAACCGCGGTCGCCACATGCCCGCCTGACAGCTCTAATTCGGGGAATCATCTATGAAGAATGCGGTTGTCACCGGAATCTCCGGGCAGGACGGGGCGTACCTGGCCCGGCTGCTGCTGGACAAGGGGTATCGCGTCTGGGGAGCAACCCGGCGCACCAGTTCGGTCAACCACTGGCGCCTGGCGGAGGTGGGCATACTGGGTCATGAAAACCTGGAACTGGTCGATTACGACCTGACCGATGCCGGTGCCGCGATTCGCCTGCTGGAGCGCAGCGGCGCCGAGGAGGTGTACAACCTCGCCGCCCAGAGTTTTGTCGGCGTGTCCTTCGACCAGCCGGTGACCACCGCCGAGATTACCGGCATTGGCGCGGTACACCTGCTGGAGGCCATCCGGATCGTCAACCCGGCCATCCGCTTTTACCAGGCCTCCACCTCGGAGATGTTCGGCCTGGTGCAGGCGGTGCCGCAGAACGAGGATCCACGCCGTTCTACCCGCGCAGCCCCTACGGTGTCGCCAAGCTGTACGCCCACTGGATGACGGTGAACTACCGCGAGTCCTACGGCATATTCGGCTGCAGCGGCATCCTGTTCAACCATGAATCGCCGCTGCGCGGACGCGAGTTCGTCACCCGCAAGATCACCGACGCGGTAGCCCGGATCGAGCTGGGCACAGCTCGATTGCCTGCAGCTGGGCAATCTCGATGCGCAGCGCGACTGGGGCTTTGCCGGTGACTATGTCGATGGCATGTGGCGCATGCTGCAGCAGCAGCAGCCCGACACCTATGTGCTGGCCACCAACCGCACCCAGAGTGTGCGGGACTTCGTCGATATGGCATTCAGGGCCGTGGGCAAGACCCTGGAGTGGCAGGGCGCCGCCGAACTCGAGCGCGGGCTCTGCACCCGCACCGGCAGCGGAACTGGTGGCGGTAAACCCCGAATTCTACCGCCCCGCCGAGGTGGACCTGCTGATCGGCGACGCCAGCAAGGCCAGGAGGTGCTGGGCTGGGAGCCGGTGGTCACGCTGGAGGAATTGTGCGACATGATGGTAAAGGCCGACCTGGCGCGGGTTGAGCGCGGGGTCTCGTTCTGACCATGACAGGGCAGGGCGCTGGTCACCGGCCTGTGCGGGCTTCACCGGGCGCTACGTGGCCCGGGAGCTGGAAGCGCTGGGCTACGAGGTGGTGGGCCTGGACCAGAGGCACGCGAGCAGCGCCGGTGAGCACAGTCGTCGACCTGCGCGACGGCCGCGCGACTGGCGGAGGTGGTGACCGCCATCCAGCCCAGCGTCGTGGTGCACCTGGCCGCGATCGCCTTTGTCGCCCACGGCGACGTCAGTGACATCTACACCAGCAACATCGTCGGTAGTCGCAACCTGCTGGCAGCGCTGGCGGCCTGTAGAACACCGCGCGGAAAAAGTGCTGCTGGCCAGCAGCGCCAATGTCTATGGCAATGCCGCCGTATCCACGCTGGACGAAGACTGCCCGGCACAGCCCGAAAACGATTATGCGGTGAGCAAGTACGCCATGGAGCTGATGGCGCGGCAGTGGCGGCAGACGTCCTGCCCATCGTGATAGCGCGCCCGTTCAACTACACCGGGGTCGGCCAGTCGCCGTCTTTCCTGCTGCCCAAGCTGGTGGATCATTTTGCCCGGCGCGCTGCCCCGGGTGGAGCTGGGCAATATCGATGTGTACCGCGATTTCTACGATGTCGCATGGTCGCCAACGCCTATGCGCGGCTGCTTGAGCGCGGCATCCCGGGCGAGGTCTATAACGTCTGTTCCGGCGAGGCCTATTCCATCGAGGATGTGCTGGCCATGCTGGCGGACCTGGCCGGGTACCGCATCGAGGTGGATGTGAATCCGGCCTTTGTGCGCGCCAACGAGGTGAAGCGGCTGGTGGGTTCCAACCGCAAGCTGGCGGCGGCGATAGGCGAACTCGAGCTTGATTCCCCTGGCGGATACCCTGCGAGTGGATGTACCGCGCCAGACCGGCGCGTGAAAGTCCTGCTCGACGTATCAGCGGTAAGCCTGCCGCTGTCGGGTATCGGCCGCTATGCGCTGGAACTGGCGCGGCATTTGCCGGCGGCGGGCGTGGAGCGAACTGCGTTACCTGCGCGGCGATCAGGTACTGGACGAGCTTTGACCCGGCAGGCCTGGCGCCCCCGGCGCCCGCCGCCCGCTGGCGCCAGTGGATCAGGCCGCTGCTGCCCTACAAGCTTGTGCTCGGCCCCTACCGGCGGCGCAGGGCCAGGGCGCTGGCCCAGGGCCTGCGCGCCTACGATGACCATATACTCTATTGCCCCGAATTTCAGCGCCCCGCCGGTCGAGTGGCTTGTCCGTGGTCACCCTGCACGACCTGTCGGTGTTCCACTTTCCCGACTTTCATCCGCGCGACCGGGTCAACTACCTGCGTGAGCAGATTCACGCCGCGGTTGAACGCGCCGATCACCTGGTGACCGATTCCGGCTTTGTCCGCACTGAACTGCTGCAGCTGTTCCAGCTCAGCGAGGACCGGGTGACGGCGATTCCCCTGGGGTGGATGCCGCCTTCCGGCCGCGGGCAGGCGCTGACATCGAGGCGGTGCTGGCGCGGCATGGGCTGCGCGCCGGCGCTTACCTGCTCAGCGTCGGCACCATCGAACCGCGCAAGAACCTGGCCGGGCTGCTGCGGGCCTATGGCCTGCTGCCGGCGGCGCTGCGCCGGCGCTACCCCCTGGTGATCGCCGGCGCCTACGGCTGGAACAGCGCCTCGCTGATGGAGGACATCCGCCGCCTGGCCGGCGCAGGGGAGGTGGTTTACCTCGACTATGTCGAGGAAGCGGGAGCTGGGCGCGCTCTATGCGGGCGCCGCCGCATTCGGCTATTTTTCGTTTTACGAGGGCTTCGGCCTGCCGGTACTGGAGGCCATGGCCAGCGGCGTGCCGGTGGCCTGCGCCGCCAGCTCGGCCCTGCCCGAATTGTGCGCGGGCTGCGCCCTGCAGGCCGATCCGCAGGACCCCGAGGCGATGGCGGCGGCGCTGCAGCGGGCGCTGGAGGACGAGGCCTGGCGGCCCGGGGCCGTTGCCCAGGGGCTGGCGCGCAGTGCGCAATATACCTGGCAGCGCACCGCCGCCGCCGTCGTGGCTGTGCTGCGGGAACTCGACAGATGAGCGCAACGGGCAGCGCTGCGCCGGCGGGGCCCCGCATCGGGGTGGACGCACGCCCCCTGTGCCACCCGGGTACGGGCATCTACCGCTATACCCGCGAGTTGCTGCTGCGCATGTGCCGGCGCGGGGGTGAGTGGTTCCTCTACTCGCCCCAGCGCTACGCCGTGGACGGCCTCGACCTGCCCAATGTGCACCATCGCAGCGCCGCTGTTCCCTCCGCCCTGCGCGCGGGCCAACTGGCCCATGTGTTGTTCCCCCTGTGGGCCAGGCGCGACCGGGTGGAGGTGTTCTGGGGGCCGCGCCACCAGTTGCCCCTGCTGCCGCGCGCGGTGCGCACCGCCCTGACGATTCACGACCTGGTGTGGAAGGATTGCGGGGAGACCATGCGTTTCCCGGGCCGCCAGATCGAGAATTTTTTCACCCCGCGGGCGCTGGCCCGGGCCGACGCGATCGCCGTGGTGTCGCAGTTCACCCGGCACCGGCTCGAACACTATTTTCCGCAGTGCGCATCGCGGGTGACGGTGGTGCCCAACGCCAGTATGCTCGCGGGCGAAGGCCCCGCAGGCGAGCCCGCCGCGCCGGGTGCGGACGCCTACTTCCTGTTTGTGGGAACCCTGGAGCCGCGCAAGAACCTGCCCCGCCTGCTGCGGGCCTACCGCCGTTACGTGCAGCACGCGCCGCGGGCGCGCGGGCTTAAAATTGTCGGCGCCGGCGGCTGGGGCGGGGAGGATATCGCCGGCCTGGTGCGTGAGCTGGGCCTCGGGCAGCAGGTACAATTGCTGGGGAGGGTGGATGACGCGCGCTGCGCGGCCTGTATCGCGGCGCCCACGCGCTGCTGATGCCCTCCCTGTACGAGGGCTTCGGCCTGCCCGTGGTGGAGGCCCTGTCCCTGGGGGTTCCGGTGATCGTCTCCCGGGATTCGGCCATGGCAGAAGTGGCCGGCAGCGCGGGCCTGTGTGTGGACCCGCTGTCGGAAGACGAAATAGTGCATACTCTGGACACCCTTTGCCGTGACGCCGGGCTGTATGCCCGGCTGCGGCAGCAAACGTTTATTGAAGCCGGGCGCTACAGCTGGGAACAGTCGGCGGTGCTGATGGCAGGCCTGTTGTTCCAGTGAGCAGTGCAGTTCAACAGGGCGTGACAGCCCGGTCAGGGCGGGTCGAAGTGAAAACGCAGCGCAGGCTATTGTTCCTGGTGTATTCGCCGCTGAGCAGCAGCAGTATCGAACACAGTCTCGGGATGGCGGATTACAGCTACTATTTCGTCATGCAACGCTTCCTGCCACTGCTGCGCGAGTTCGGCGAGGTCGAGGTGCTCGAGCGGGTTCCCACCGATGAAGAGGTGGCGCTGCGCCAGCAGGCACACCGTTGCGTCTACCTGTCCTTCACCCCGCCCAACAAGGTGGCGGCAATAAGTCGCTGCCCGGTGATACCGGTCTTTGCCTGGGAATACAGCACCCTGCCGGATGAAGCGTTTTCCTCACCTGAAGACAACTGGGTCAGGGCCTTGCGCCGCAGCGGTAGCGCCATTACCCACTCCCAGTATTCCGTGGCCGTGGTCAGGTCGCAGCTGGGCGCCGACTACCCCATCGAATCCATACCCGCGCCCATCTGGGACAGCTACCAGGGGATACGGGAAACGCGCAGGAAGACCCCGCCCCGGGGACTCGACGGGCTCAACCTCGACTGCACCATCATCGACAGCAATGATTACCTGATCAGCAATACCGCCATCAGGCCCCGGCAGGACATGGCCGGCAGCGGCCGGCGGCTGCTCAGTGAGCGCTGGAGCGGTGAACCGCTGGCCTACCGCTTTGCGGCCGGCGAGCAGAGCCCGACATTGATCGGCTTCAACGAAGCCGAACCCTGGGGCGTGTGGTCGCGCTCCGGCTACCCCTGGGTGCTGTTCGATTGCGCCATCGACGGCGAGATCGAACTTTGCATCAGGCTCAGGGGCTATATGCAGAATATCGGCAAGCGCCTGCGCCTGGAAATGGGCGGCGCGAGCGCGGACCTGCTGCTTTCGGAGCTGATGCAAACCCATGTGTTCCGGCTGAGCATCGACCACCCCACCAATGTGCTGGCCTTTGTCGGCGTGGTGGAGCGGGCGGTGGGCGCAGCGGACCCCAGGGACATCGGCCTGGGCCTCGCCGAAATCAGTATCCGGCGGTCGGCCCCGGCCGGCGCGGATGCGCCGGAAGCGCCCGCCCCGGAGGCGGCGTCCCCCGGTGAAGCGTCCACCGGGAGAGACAGTCTCGATATCGACAGTCTCGAGATCGGCGGTCTCGAGATCGACATGGCCGCGGACACGCTGGTGTGCGCGGGGCTTTATGACTGCGAGCCCCCGGGGCGGTGGACATCCTCAAGCGATGTCGCGATCCAGCTGCCGGTCGCGGTGGCGGGCAATTTTCGGATGCTGATCGAAGTGTTCCACATCCTGCATAACCACGGGCGCCAGGTCGATGTCAGCCTCGGCGCCGGGCGCCAGGCGCTCACCCTGGAGGACGGGCGCAGCTGCTACGAGCTGGATTTCAACGATATTGCGCCCACGGACTATATCGCTATCAACGGCCTCGGACTGGGCCCCGGCGAGCACCCGGACGACCCCAGGTGGCTGGGGCTGGGTATTGCCCGCATATCCCTGCGGCCGTTGCTACCCGAGAAGCAAACCTGGAACGGCGCGCACAGGGCGCGGGCCCTGCTGGCATCCCTGCGTGACTGGCCTGCGCCACGCAATCTCGCCCGGCGCATTCGAACCCCGCGCAGCGTACTCTACACGGCCATCTTCAATCCCAAGGATGGCCGCAAGAACTGGGAGGACATCATCACGGCCTTTGTCTACGCGTTTCGCGAGGATGCCGCTGCAACCCTGCTGATCAAGATCACCTACCATGAACTCGATGAACTCTACGAGGATATCTTCACCTTCCTGATACAGCTGCATCCCTTCCGCTGCCGCCTGGTGTTCATCCATGGCTACCTGTCGCAGCAGCAGTACGAGCAGTTGCTGCTGCACAGCCATTTCATCGTCAACGCATCCCGCGGCGAGGGTCAGTGCCTGCCGTTGATGGAATTCATGTCCGCCGGGGTACCGGCGGTGGCGCCCTGTAATTCGGCGATGCGCGAGTACATCACGCCACGCAACGCGTTTATCGTGGAGTCCTCCCCGGAACTCACTTTCTGGCCCCAGGACCCGCGGCAGGTATTTCGAACCCTGTGGCAGAGAGTCGACTGGGAGTCCCTGGTCGGCGCATTTGCCGCCAGCGCGCGGCTGTACCGGAAGTCCCGGCGCCGCTACCGCGCGCTGGCGGATGCCGCGGCGCAGGCGCAGCAGGCTTACTGCTCCATGGCGGTTGCCAGGAGCCGGTTTGAAAAGGTCCTGGGCCAGCTGCCACAGGATGCGGGGCAATGACATGATTATCGCGGTCTACTCCGGCACCAGGGCAAGCACGGTCAGCAGGGACCTGGGCAAGGCGGACTACAGCTATTACTTCATCCTGCAGAAATACCTGCCGCTGCTGCGCTCGCTCGGGGACGTGCGGTTCGTCGACAATCCGGCGCTGGAGGTGGATGCGATTTACGCCGAGGCGCAGGCCGCTGGCGCCGGCGCCGTCTTTCTCTCGTTCACGCCGCCCCACAATACGCAGCGCGGGCTGCGCTGCCCCACCGTCTGCGTCATGGCCTGGGAGTTCGGCAGCATTCCCGACGAGGACTGGGACAGTGACGGCCCCTCGCCCAATTGGGTGACGGCCCTGCGGGAGATCGGCAATGTGATAACCATCTCCGATTATGCGACCCGGGTGATCCGCCGGCAGGTGGGTAGCGGCGTGCGGGTTGTCACCATACCCGCGCCGGTCGATGCGCAGGAGCCTGGCCAGCCTGCGCCTGCCCGCGAGCGCGGTGCGACCCGGCCGGCGCTGCAGTTTGAGGCGACCCTGGTCGATTCCCGCCAGTGCGATATCGACGAGGAGCGCGTCACCGTCAGGAGTGCCGGGGCGGATGGCCCTGGCCGGGGTGAAGCCCTGTGGGACGGCACGGAGGTGAACTGGGCCTTCGTCTCCAAGGGCGAGTCGGCGGGGCAGTACCTGGTGGGCTTTTACGCGGAGGAGGACTGGGGTTGCTGGTCGCGAACACCCACGCCGGAAATCATCCTGCCCTGGCAGGTGCAGGGAGACTTCGAGCTGGAGTTGGCCATGGTGGGCTACGGTGAGAACCAGGGTCGCACCATCGACGTCAGCATCGGGGACTGTACCCGGTCGCTGCAGCTGACAGGGGAAATGCGCAGTTTTCCGTTGCGCTTTTCCCTGCCCGCCGGCGCCAGCAGCATCCATTTTTGCGGCTTGACCGCCGTACCCCTGCCCGGGGCCCGCGACCACCGCACCCTGGGCCTGGGCCTGAGCAGGCTGTCCCTGCGGCGCATCGGCGCCCAGGCGATGACGAGCGCCGGCGCGGCCCTGCCCGCGGCGCCCGCCGCCGAATCCGGCGGCGACCCCGTCAGCCTGCAACTGGACGGCACGGTGTATACCTCGGTGTTCAACCCGGAGGATGGCAGGAAGAACTGGAAGGATATCGTCACGGCGTTCTGCTGGGCGTTCCGGGCGGATCCGGGGAAAACGCTGGTGCTGAAAATGTCGCACCACAACAAGTCGGTCTTCATGGGCGATTTGCTGCTGCTGTTTTCCAAGTTGCATCCCTTCAGCTGCAGGATCGTGGCGCTGCACGGATTTCTCGCGGTTGACCAGCTGCGCCAGCTGGTGCGGGCGACGGATTATTACGTGAACGCATCCAGCGCCGAGGGCCAGTGCCTGCCACTGCTGGAGTTCATGGCCGAAGCCGTTCCGGCGATAGCGCCGAACCATACCGCCATGGAAATGTATATCAACGAGGACAACGCGTTCATCGTGCGCTCCAGCCTCGAGCCCCAGGCCTGGCCGATAGATCCACGCCGGGCCTATCGCACCACCACCCAGCGCATTTCCTGGGATTCGCTGCGCCAGTGCTTCGTCGGACAGCGCCGCCCTGCTGGAACAGGACAGGGCCCGCTACCTGGCAATGGCGGCCGCTGCCGCCCGGGCGGTGGCGCAGAACTTTTCGAGTGAGAAGATATCCCGGGACCTGGCGGCCTTTATCGGCAGCGTGGTGGAAGGCAAACGGCAATGACAGAAGTGAGCGCGCCCAGCGCATCCCAGGTCGGCCTCGTCGAGCGTGTGCGCGAGGGCTGGTTCAACGGCAAGACCGGGGAGCTGGCGCCGGGTGTTCGCATCAGGTCGTCCCACACGGTGGTCGACGTGGGTTGCGGCGATGGCGGCCTGATCGGCTTTTGCGCCGGGCAGAGCGCCGAGGTGATATTCATCGACCGTGACAGCCATAGGCTCGCCGCCACCGAGGAGCGCATCAGGCAATCCCCGGCACGGGCCTACCGGGCCATTGCATCCGACTGCGACCCGATTCCGCTGGAGGACGCCATCGCCGATCTCGTGATCTGCACGGAAGTGCTGGAGCATGTGCCGGACCCGGCGGCGTTCATGCGGGAGCTGATAAGGGTCACGAGGCCCGGTGGCCGCCTGCTGGTGACCGTGCCGGATGCCCGCTCCGAGCAGCTGGTGGCGGCCACCGCACCTGCGTATTATTTCCAGGAACCCAACCATATCCGTATCTTTACTGCCGCCGCGTTTCGCAATCTCGTGCAGGAAGCCGGGCTTGAGATCGAGAGCCAGCAGGCGCTGGGTTGCTTCTGGAGCCTGTACCTTACCCTGTCCTGGCTGACCACTGATCCCGCTGCGGACTCGGGTATCGACAATCCCCATCCCATTCCGGATCATTGGACGCGCCTCTGGCACGCGGTGCAGGCGCATCCCCTGGGCGACCGGGTGCGAGAGTCGCTGAATGAACTGTTGCCGCGGACCCAGGCCATCGTCGCGCGCAAACCGCTCGCGGGCGGCGCGCGGGCGTATACTGCGTCCGCAATGTCATGACAGCCGGGTGAAACATGGGTGAAGGTAACAAACCGCTGGCGTCCGCCATCGGCATGCGCGACTGGAAAGCCGAGGGCTGGTTCAACGGCAGGACCGGTGAGATCACCCGGGGCGTGCGGGTGGGGCCGGAGCACACGGTGATCGACGTGGGTTGCGGCGACGGCGGTTTCGTCGGCTTTGTCGCCAGCCAGGGTGCGGAAGTGATCTACATCGACCAGGACCCGGCGCGGCTGGCCGCCACCGCGGCGCGCATGCAAGTGTCCCCGGCGCGCGCGCACCGGGGAATCCTCTCCGACTGCAACCCCATTCCCCTGGCAGGCGCCAGTGGCGACCTGGTGATCTGCACCGAGGTGCTGGAGCATGTGCCGGACCCGGTGAGCTTCCTCGCCGAGGTGGTCCGTGTAGCGAAGCCCGGCGCGCAGCTGCTGGTGTCGGTCCCGGACGCCCGCTCGGAGCAATTCTACAGCGCTACCGCGCCGGTCGAATGTTTCCAGGAACCCAATCATATCCGCACCTTCAGCGCGGCAGCGTTCAGGCAGCTGCTGCTCGATGCGGGCCTGCAGATCGAGAGCCACCAGTTCACGGGCTGCTTCTGGAGCGTGTTCTGGCCCCTGTCGTGGATGACCTGCGAGCCCGGCACAGGCCTGCCGGTCAACAATCCGCACCCGATAATCCAGCACTGGGTCCAGCTGTGGCAGCTGGTGCAGGATCATCCCGACGGTTACAAGATCCGGGACGCGCTCAACCAGTTGCTGCCCAAAACCCAGTTTATCGTGGCGCGCAAGCCGCACGATGAGTGACGATACCCGCTCATCCCCGGCCTACATCTGGATGCGCGAGCGCCAGAGCGAGGGCTGGTTCAACCGGCAGACGGCAGAGCTTACCCGGGGCGTCCGAATCGACGCCGCCCACACGGTGATCGATGTGGGCTGCGGAGAAGGCGGGATTATCGGTTTCGTGGCGGCGCAGGGCGCCGAGGTCATCTTCATCGACCGGGACGCGGCGCGGCTGGCCAGCACCGAGGCGCGTATCAAGGTATCCCCTGCGCGTGCTTACCAGGCAGTCCATTCCGACTGCGACCCGATTCCGCTGGCTGACGACCTTGGCGACCTGGTGATCTGCACCGAGGTGCTGGAACATGTGCCCGACCCTGTCAGATTCCTGCAGGAGTTGATCCGGGTCGCGAGGCCGGGCGCGCAGCTGTTGCTGTCGGTGCCCGACGGGCGCGCCGAGCAGTTTGTGCGCGCCACCGCGCCGCCGCAGTATTTCGAGGCGCCGAACCACATACGGGTCTTCTCGGCGCAGGACTTTGCAACGCTGGTGCTGGAGCAGGGACTTGAGATCGAAAGCCACCGTTTCAGCGGCTGTTTCTGGAGCATGTTCTGGCCGCTGTCGTGGATGACCTGTACGCCGGGGGGCGACCTGCCAACGGCGAACAAGCACCCGATAGTCGAGCACTGGGTACAGTTGTGGCAGCTGGTGCATGAGCATCCCGAGGGCCACAAAATCCGGGACGCCCTCAACCAGCTGTTGCCGAAGTCGCAGACCATCGTGGCGCGCAAGCCGCGCTGAGCACAGTGGGCCGATGATTAAAATCGACTTCCTCGTTCCCGGCTTCAGCAAGTGCGGTACCACCACACTGTGCGCGATGCTGGCACAGCACCCGGGCATCTACATACCGGAGCTGAAGGAACCCTGGTACTTCAGTTCGAAGGACTTCCCCCGCAAGCAGGCCGACTATATCCAGCATTTCTCGCCGGCACTGCCGGGGCAGCTGCTGGGAGAGGGCAGCGTCAGCTACAGCGACAGCACCATGGAGGATGTTTCCATAGCGAGGATCCGGGACAACAACCCGGACTGTCGATTCATCTTCATCGCCAGGAATCCCCTGCAACGGATCGAGTCGAGCTACCGGGAAATGCATCACAGCGGGGTGAAGTTCGGCCTGAACGCGCCCTTCGGCATGGCCGAATGCCTGGATGTCTTTCCGCAGATGATCCTGGACAGCCTGTATTTCGAGCGCATTTCAAAATACGTCGACGCTTTCGGCGGCGAGGCCATCCTGGTGCTGTTCCTGGAGGACCTGCGCAGCCAGCCCCAGCGCGAGATGCAGCGGTGTTTCCGCCACCTGGGTGTGGACAGCAGCTTTCGGGCGGTGGAGGAGTTGCGTCTCAACGAGGGCAGCTCCAAGCTCTACGATACCCGGGTCCTGCGCCGCCTGCGCACCTGGCACTGGTCGGGATTCAAGCTTGCAAAATTGAGCCCCGAGGCGCAGGACAGGCTGCTCAGGCCGCTGGGATTGCGCCGCCCCTTCAATAAGCCCGTGCACTGGGACGAGCGCTCCCTGGCCCTGGTGCGGGAGCGGATACTGCCCGACTCGCTGCGCTTCCTCGAAGCCTGGGGCAAGCCGGCGGATTTCTGGCGGATATGATGCACCGGTGGACGGATACGGTTCCCAGGCCCTTCAGTTGGCTGCGCAGCCGCCCGGGGGATCGTCGTAGCGCGGATCCGCGCGCCAGCTGCCCTGCTGCCACCCCGGCCGCGCCGGCTCGGCCCAGCCCAGCGCAACGGCTGCCTGGTTGACTGCAAGCGCGAGGCGCTCGGCGCCGGCGGGGCACAGGTGCCAGAAGTCAGGTTTGCGCAGCAGCACAGTTTCCCCGTTGGCGGCGGTATAGGCGCGCGGCCAGGTTTCTGCACCCTCGAGCGTCACCGCCTGGCTGGAGCCTTCGCTGGCGCGCAGTGCAGCCTCGATGTCGGCGTAGGCCACCTGGCCGGGGAAGCGCGCCGGCAGTTGCTCGTAGACCCGATTGACGGCGCGGTCCGGGGTCGCGCCGCCGGGGAGTATCGACAGCCACAGCAGCCTTGCCCCCCGGGCCGTCAGGATCGCCACCGCCTCGTCCACGATACGGGCGTAGGCCTCATCACCCTGTGCTTTCACGAAAGGCATGTCCCAGGCGCCCAGCATCATGATCACCAGGCCCGGCCGGTGCTCGTCGACCAGCTTGCGGTAGGCGTCGCGCCAGGGCAGCTGCGGGTTGCTCAACCCGACCCCGGGAAAGGCCTTCTCGATCACGCTGCTGGCACCCGCGGCTTCGAAGGCCGCGCGCAGGGCCGGTGAGGCGTCCACCGTGCCGGAATCGCCCACGATCATCACCGTACCGGCGATCGCGCCGCCCGCCGCATCCGCACTGGAAGCGGCGGCGCCGGTGAGGGGTGCTGACGCCGCCGGAAAATCCCGCAGATCCGTGTCGGCATAGGGTATGGTGCTGCGCGGCGGGTTCAGGGTGACCAGGACAGCGCAGAGAGCGACCAGGCCGATCCCCGCAGCCGCCGCGACCGCGGCGGCGCGGTCGGATCGAAGCACTGCGCCGCGGCGGACCGGCATCTCCAGCCAGTGGTAGGAGGCGAGGGCAAGCGCGGTTGTCACCAGCATCCTGACGGCGAAGAGCGGCGCGGCGGCCAGGTCCAGGCGCTGCTCGTCGAGGAGCAGGAAGACCGGCCAGTGATAGAGATAGAGGCCATAGGAAATCAGGCCGATCCAGCGCAGGGGCGCCAGTGAGAGCAAGCGGGCCACCGCGCCGGGCAGGGTCGCCGCGTAGATGATAAAGGCGGTGAGCAGGCCGTAGGCCGGCAGCGCGCCGCAACCCAGTGCCGGCGATGTATTGCCTGTTGCCCACCAGCTCCAGAACATGAGCGCGAGGGCGGCGAGGCCGGCGCTGTCGATCAACCCGGAGCGGGCAGCGCCGCTGCGCGCAGGGGCGGCATGCGCGGGAATCCGGCGCAGGGGGCTGGACCACCACAGTGCCAGCAGCGCGCCGATGAGCAACTCGGCGGCGCGGGTGTCGGTGCCGTAGTAGATGCGGTCGATGTTATCCCCAAGGCCGAGCGTGAGGCCAATGGAGAGCGCGATGGCGGCGGTCAGCACCGGCGCCAGCAGGCGGCGCCCTCCCAGCCGGGCCAGGGCAATGAACGCGGGCGGGAACAGCAGGTAGAACTGTTCCTCGATCGCCAGTGACCAGAAATGCTGCAGCGGGCCCGGCGCCGAGAACAGGTCGGCGTAACTGCTGCCGGCCAGGTAGAAGCGCCAGTTCGCCACGTTGGCGAGGGCGGCGAGCAGGTCCCACCTCAGCTTTGCCAGTTGCTCGGGCGTACCCAGCCGCCACCACAGCAGTGCCACCAGTGCCAGGGTCAGCAGCGCCGCCGGCAACAGGCGCCGAAAGCGCCGGGCCCAGAAGCGGCCGAGGCGGATACTGCCGCTGCCGTCCCACTCGCGCACCAGCAGGTTGGTGATGAGGAAACCCGACAGGACGAAAAAGGTGGAGACCCCGAGAAACCCGCCCTGCGCCCAGCTGAATCCTGCATGGAACAGGATCGCGCCGATCACCGCGAGCCCGCGCAGCCCGTCCAGCCCGGGCAGGCGCGGCATGGGCTGTCCTACAGGCCCAGTGACGGGCTTCCCTGCTGGCGCAACGCCGGCGTTCAGTTCCATTGGCGCAGGCCCCGGCGTCCCTATACCGCCGCGTCGTACAGCGCGAAGTCCTCGCGGTAGTACTCGCGGATCGCGGCTGCGTGTCTGCTCGAGCGAAACGAGTCGGGATGAATGAATCCCCGGTCGTCCAGTTCGCCGGCGCGCAGCCCACTGGCCCCGGCCAGCACGCGATCGGAGCGGGGGTTTGCGTTGGCGTGGCCCAGCGGTACCGCGATCCCCAGCTGCTGCAGCAGGTACTGCGCCAGCTGTTCGATATGCTCCAGGCGAAAAATCCGGCTCACATGTTTCACCCCGAGAAAATACAGGTACTGGGGCCGCCAGTGCGGGTCGAGATCGTAGGGTCCTGGCGCAGGATAAATGCCGCGAACTCATCGAAACTGATCCCGGCCTGGGCGTCGAACTGGCCGTAGCCCTGCACCTCGCGCAGCAGCGGCGCGGTATGGGACAGGTTGCTCCTGCTCGCGCGATGGTGGACGAATTTCTCCAGGTAGGCGCTGGCGAGTCGCTCGAACGGATCGCGCACTACGCCGAATTTCAGGTACTGGTCCGATGCCAGGATGTCCCGGGCAAGTTCTATGGGCTTGTCTTTCAGCTGCACGCCGGTATTGAAGCGGTCGGTGATGAAATGGACATCCAGTTCCCTGGCGATGTCAGGTCTTTCTATGCCGGCCAGCTCCACCATCATCGATTTCAGCGAGGTGGAGGCGCACTTCGCCACGGGTATGTAAAGTAACTTGTGGCGCTCGGACACCATCATCGAGCCATAGGGCCAGCGCAGGCCATTGCCCCTGCCGCTCTGCCACAGCTGGCCTGCCGCCGCCAGGCGCGCCTCGAGGCTGTCCAGTTCCCCGCGGGGCTCGATTTTGACCGTGCGCGGATGTTGCGGATACAGGCTCTCGACCCAGTACTGGCCCTCGTGCACCAGGCCGATCCGCACGGACTGCCGCAGCCTCGAGGTATTCGCGCGGGGATGCTGACCGCGACTTTCTGGGTATGCCTGGTACCGGCTTCAATCACCCGGGTAAGCGGCGTGCGGTTGCCTTCAAGTGGCAGTACTTCCCCGCGTTGATCGAGCAGCCGGAAGGAAAACGCGATCGCATGATCGGCGCCGGGGATCAGTGCCTGCGCGGAGTCATTGGCCAGAGTCACATCGAGGAAGCCGCGGTTTTGCGCGCCGTAGAGCGCAAGTTCCCCAGGCGCATCGAGCGTCACCTGGCGCCAGGCCTCCCGCGGGAAGCTGGCGCAGTCAAGCGCGGGCCGCAACATCAAACCGGCAGCCAACGGTACTGGCGCAGCTTGAGCCTTGTGTCGGTGCAAAAGCCGACACCCTCCGCTTCCAGCCGGCGGCGCTGTGTGGCGCGAGCAGCGCCGCCGGCCGGAACGACAATTTCGCCCTGCGCGTTGACTACCCGGTGCCAGGGGATACCGGTGTCCGCGGGCAGGGCGCGCAATGCCCTGCCCACCCGCCGGGCGGCGCCGGGCATGCCCGCAAAGCGCGCGACATCGCCATAGGTAGCCACTTTCCCCGCGGGAATCATCGTTACCACCAGCCAGATTCTCTGGTCGATAGCGCCGGGCAGGGCATCCTGTCCAAACCCCTGGGCACTGCCTGAAAAAGAGCCGCCCGGGCCTAGCCGCGCCCGCACAACAACAAGCCCGCTATGATGAGAGCGACGCCCAACAGGTAACCGTTACTGAAGCGTTCATCGAACAGGTAGTAGCTTGCCAGCGGCACCAGGATGTAGGCCAGGGAGTAGAAAGGAAAAACCTCCCCGAGGTGGGCCTTGCGCAATACCCATACCCAGCCCACTGAAACCAGGGCGTACACGCCGAAGGTTGCCGCCAGGATGATGAATGTCCTGGGTACAAAGATAGAACCCGACGCGTTGAGTGAATTGGCGCTGACCTTGAACAGTACCTGGCCGAGGCTCATGCCGACCACGCAGATGACGGCGGCCCACTGGGTTGGACTCAGAATCATGTTGGCGCCCCGCCGCGATTGGACACCTGGCGATCGAGGGCCCGCGGTTTGATTTTGCGTTGAAAAGCGAAAGTGGGTTGGTTGGAAATATCGTACTGTAAAAAGCCGAGCAGCATCTGGATGCCGATCATCACGCTGAGGCCGGCCAGCATCACGGTGCCTGCGCTCGCCAGTGACTCCATTTGCAGGCCCTGCCACCACTTGAGCAGGCCGAACACCACTCCAAAACCCGTCAGGCATACGCCCAGGAGCAATTGCAGGCTGGCGAAGCTGAAATCTCGTATGAAGTAGTTGTAAGCAATACGCTTGCCGAAGTTGCGCAGGTTCTTGAAGGCAAACCTGGGCAGTTCCCGGGCGATCTTCAGGTTCGAGATTTCGTCGCCGTAGATGGCGTCGGCCGGCAGGTCTACCACCACCGCCCGCAGGGTGTTCAGGCGAAACAGCATGTCGCTCTCGAAAAAATACCCGCGCTCGATTTTATCCAGCGGAAGGTAAGGTATGACCCTGGCGCAAATCGCGGTGTAACCGTTGGTCGGGTCGAACAGGCCCCAGTAACCCGAGGACAGCTTGGTCAGGAATGAGAGCCCGGCGTTGCCGACCAGGCGAACCAGCGGCATGCGCATGACACTGCCGATTTCATAGAAGCGATTGCCCTTGGTGTAGTCCGCCTCGCCACTCTGGATGGGCTCGACGAAGTAGGGAATCAGGGAGGCGTCCATCTGGCCGTCTCCGTCAAGTTTTACGATGATATCGGCACCGTCCTCTACCGCGGCGCGATAGCCGGAGATGACCGCGCCGCCGACACCCTCGTTGCGCTCGTGAAATATCACCCGCACCCGCGGGTCGGCGCATTGTTCCTGCACCAGCTTGCCGGACGACTCGGGGCAGGCATCGTCTATAACGTAAATCAGCTCGACCTCCGGGCCGATGGAGGCGATGACCTGCAGGATCGACCTGGCCACCCGGTAGCAGGGTATGACGACCGCAATCATCGCGGATCCCCGTTCCCGCAAACCGTCACGCCGTGCTGCCCGCGTCGATGGTCAGGGTAGTGCCGGTCACCATGGCGGCCGATTCCCCCATCAGGTAGGCCACGCCCTCGGCCACGTCCCTGACCCCCGCCAGTTTTCCAAGCGGGCTCCTGCGCTTGATGGCCTCGAGTTTCCCGCCCTGCAGGCTGCCGGTCATGTCCGTCTGCATGTATCCCGGGGCGACCGTATTTACCGTGATGCCGGCCCGGCCGACCTCCCGCGCCAGGGAACGGGTAAACCCGCCCAGCGCCGCCTTGGTCGCGCCGTAGACGGCCAGGCCGCTGAAGCCGGTCCCGGCCATGATGGAAGAGATATTGATGACCCGCCCGCCGCGATTGATGAGCATGGGACGCAACAGGTACTTGGTGAGCAGTATGGGCGCCTCGACATTGACCTTCAGCAGCGCGGAAATTTCCTGTTCGTGCATGGTCGCCAGTATGCCGTCATGTCCCAGGGCGGCATTGTTCACCAGGCCGTAGATGCGCCCGTACTGGCGCCCGAGGTGGAGCGCGAATTCGTGGATGCCTGCGGTTTCGGCAAAATCATAGGCTTCAAAGCTCACCCGCCCGGGGTTCTCCTGAACCAGGCTGCTGAGTTCCCCGCTGCAATTGCGACCGACAGCCACCAGCCGGTAGTCCTCTTCCAGCAGGCGGCGCACGATGGCCAGGCCCAGCCCCCGGGTACCTCCGGTGACAACCACAACTTTCATCCGTAGTGCTTCCTCTCGACCTTGCCGGATTCGGACACCGCCAGCTCCTGCACGATGTTGATCAGGGCGGGTATCTTGTATTTTGGCAGGTGCAGGCGGCAGTGGTCGCGAATCCGCCGCTTGAGCTCCGCGCATGCGGCCACAGAGAGATCGTCCGCCTGCACTTCAAGCAGCACCAGTTGGCCCATAATCGGGCTGCGCCTGCCACTCACCAGCGCATTGCGAACGCCCGGTACTTCGCGCACCAGGCTTTCCACCTCCTCCGGATGAACCTTGTTGCCGCCGACATTGATAACGCCGGACGCCCTGCCCAGGAAATAGACCCTGTCCCCGCTGACAACGACCTGGTCCTGGGTGTCGAGATAGCCGTCTGCGGTCAGGCGCGGCAGCAGTGCTTCACTGCTGGGACAGGGCGGGGCTCCTGATCAGGAGTGAACCGCCGGCGGATATCCTCAGCTGCAGGGGCGGGCCCTGGTCCAGCCAGGCGACAGGAAAGCCCGCCCTGCCATCGGCTACCGAGAAACCGACCCCGGCCTCGGTGGATGCGTAGATATGCACGATCCGCGCAGCCGGGAATTGCCGCGCCAACGCGCTGAGGATCGCCTGGTCGGCGATTTCCCCGCCGAGGGTAATCTGCTCGAGGGCGCATCCGCGCAGGGCGCCGTGGCTGAGAAAGTTGCGCCATTGGGACGGTGTGGCCGAGAGTGTGTTGACCCGGTGCCTGGCAAACGCCTCCATGCTGGCGTTGATATCCCCCGGCGGCGGCAGCACCAGCACATTGCCGCTGGCCAGTGCCTGCAGCACGACCTGGATACCGGCAAAGCGATGGGGCTGGTAGGCAAGCCCCCAGCGGCACTCGCGCGCGCTGCCCCGGCCTGTGCGGGTACTGACCGTGAGACTGCGCAGGGTATGGGAAAACACCTTGGGCTCCCCGGTGGTGCCGGAGGTGGTGAACAGCCACAGCGTCTCGCCGCCGGCTGCAGCTGCCGGCGACGGCGGCGCGACCGGGCTTGCGCCGGTGTGATCGAGCAGGTGGGTGCTCCCCGCGCGGCCGAGCGTGCCTTTCAGCGCGGGCCCGGACAGGCACGGGGGCAACAGGAGTATCTCCCGGGCAAAGCCGTCCAGCGCGATCAGGCGGACCAGGAAGTCGCCGCTATCGGCGCACTGCAGGGCGACATTCGCGCCCTGCAGTTGCGGATGACGGGTCCTGATGTCGCGAGCTGCCCGGCTCAGTGAGCCCGGTGTGAATGATTGGTCGTGGTGAATGATCAGCGCCCGCTCCGGGTGCGCCTCGATCATTCCCAGCAGGGAGGCGGTTTCACCGCTCATAAATGGCAATGAACTCGCCCAGGGTCCTGGGGTACACCACCTCTTCCTGCTCGGTGAAAGGGTCGCGGCCCAACTCCTCCTCCAGTCGCGCGACCAGGATGGCGAAGCCCAGGGAATCGAGGCCGGATTCCAGCAGCACGGTAGCGTCACCGAGGTCGTCGACCAGGGTGCAGTCGGCGCTCTCGGCGACTTCCGCCATGGTCTGCAGGATCAGTGTGCGCATTGCATGCCTCGATGGATGGAAGGCAGGCCCGGCCGCTGCGGCGGAGCCCGCGCTGTTTCAATCAGCGGTGATTTTATCAACCAACGCCTTCGTGTGATACCCAAACTCTTCCCGGTTGCAGAAGCCGCGCCGCTCGTACAGGCATTGCCCCGGGTGTGGCGCCCGGCCCAGCCGTTGCGGGCTCAAAGGCTGCAGGTACTGTCGGCCGCGGCTCAGCAGGTTCAGCGCGTACAGGGGATACAGTCCCAGCCAGGTCTTCCACTGGGAGTGATACAGCAGGGGCAGGCGCAGGTAGCGCAGGCGTTGCCGCCAGCCCAGCCGGGTCGACTCCACCGCTCCGTTTTCCGGCAGTGGCGCGAAGGTACGCCACAGGCTGCCCGGCAGCCCGTCCCCGTGGTAAAGGGGAAACTGGCGGCTCGCCTGAATGCAGGAAAACGCCCGGGCCAGGTAACAGGCGATGATGCAGGTGGCATCGTGGTCCTGGTGTCCCCCCTCCCATGCCGGCGTGTAGATGCGGGTTGGGCGGTTCGCAGCGCCGCAATGATCCAGCAGCGCCAGGGCCGCGCGCTCGGCGTGCTGGCACAGTTTTCCGTCCGGCAATCCAAGCTGCGTCCCGAGGAACAGGATGTCCTGCCCGCGTATCCCGAGCCGCGCCAGTACCCCGGTACTTTCGCGGTTGCGCCGCGCGCATGGTCGGCCATCGAGGGTGCCGCTGGTCAGGTAAACGACGCGTATCGGCTCGCCTGCGGCGACCAGTTCTTCCAGCACGGGATAGACGCCGTATTCGTCATCCTGATGGGCAAACAGAAACAGGTTCACGGCAGCGGTACCGGGCTAATAGGCATCGAAATCCTGGCAGCCGAGGATGATGTCGTTGCGCTCCAGTTGCGCGGGGGCGGCAGCGCCCAGCGGGCGGTAGATGAAATTGAGGGGCGAGGGCTTCAGCCGCTCGGGAATGGGCAGGTAGCCCGCAAAGCGGCATGTTCCCTGCGGCAGCAGCCCAAGGAAGAGTTTCAGGCCGCGACCGGCCGGCTTGCCGGTGGCGGGCAGGGCTGATTCCACGGGCATCAGGCCGTAGGCACGCACCAGCGGATAGGGTGTAGCTGCGGTGAACACCATGCTGCCCGGGTCGCCCGGCTGCAGGCCGGAAGCACTGCTCGGGTTAGCGCAGCGCCAGCTGGCACCGGCTGCGCTCCAGTGGCGCCTGAAGCGATTGGCTGCCAGTGCAGCACCCCAGTCAGGTCGCAGCCTGCGCCAACCGATTGCCGCGGTCAGTGGCGACACGCACTGGAAGCCGAGGGCCTTCACGAAAATCGGTGTACTGGCGGCGTTTGCAACGGCGTAGATACAGGCATAGCCCCGCTCGGTGGCCAGCTTCATTGTCTTCCGGGCGAGGCTGTAAATCACGCCCGCATTGCGGTAGGCAGGGTGCATGGCGGTGTGCAGCGCCAGCAAGCCCTGGCAGGCCTGTCCATCCAGCCGCAGGTCCACCGGAATGCAGGCATAGTGGCCGATGAGCTGGTCCGCTTCCCAGGCGTTGAAGCCAACGACAGTGCCGGCCGGGTTGTCGCGATAGAGCCACTCAAGATACCTGGCGCTGTGGTGCGTCGCGTGGGGAAACGCCGCTTTCAGCAGACGGGAACAGGCCTGCAGTTCCTCTGCATCAGTACGTATTTCAAGCAGTTTCATGGGGAGTCATTTGCTTGTCGCGCGGCTCGACAGCATCACTATAACCTATATACTTTCGGCCCATGAACCAAAATTATTTTTACCGGCCGTATACGCCGAAGAGGGCGCTCGAGCAACTTCCCTGCGCGGTGTGTGACGGACGCGACGCCACGCTTGTGGCCAGGGAAAACAATCTTGCAATCACCCGCTGTGTCGGTTGCGGCTATGTGTTCGTGAATCCCAGACCGTGCATGGCCGACCTGAAGGATTTTTACGAGGAGTACTACCCGGACCAGGATGGCCTGCCGGAATCCTGGGGCGGTGAAATGTCCGCGATCTTTGCCAGCATCTACCGCCAGATCAGTGCCCACCGGGACAGTGGTAGAATCCTCGACATCGGCAGTTCCTACGGGCACTTTCTCAGCCAGTTTGATGCGTCCAGGTGGGAGGCCACCGGGGTCGACCCCTCGTCCAATGCCATCGGCTATTGTCGCGAACACTATCCGCACATCGCAGCCCACGCCGCCAACTTCGAGGACCTCGATCTGGTGCCGGGCAGCTTCGACGTGATCACCTCGTTCTATGTGCTGGAACATGTGTTCGACCCGCGCGCGATGATGCAGCGCATCCATGGGCTGCTGGCCAGCGAGGGTCTGGCGATCATCCGCATCCCCTACACCCGGCCCTTTTTTCCCTTTGCCAAACTGCTGCGGCGCCCGCTCATGTACGCGCCCATGCATCTCAACGATTTTGCGCCCGCGCACTTCGAGCGGATGTGTCGTGCTATCGGTTTTGCCCGGGTTGAGACCACCATTGGCGCCCGTCGCAATTCTTCCGACCTGGTGGAAAAACTGGGTGCAGCGATTTTCAGCCGCGCGGGCCAGGTCTATGAGGCGCTGCTGCCCGCGGGTTTTCGTTTTCCCTTCGCCGGCGCATACACCTACCAGCTGCAGAAATAATTCCCGTCGATCAGCGCCGCTGGCGGCGCGCCGTCACGTGCCTGCCGCAGACGATCAGCGGCGTAAACCAGCAGGCCCAACAGCGCCGCCGCCGATACCGCGGCGCCCAGCCTGAAACTGGCGGATTTGAAGTAGATTTTCACGCCGTGTTTCCCGGGCGGCACAAAAATCGCTTTGCCCAGTACCTGGGCCCGGTACACCGGCACCGGTTGGTCATCTATCCTCGCGCGCCAGCCCGGGTGCCAGGTATCGGCGAGGAACAGCCAGAAACCCGTCTCGGAGTTTGCGACGAAGCGGTACCGGGTGTCCGAAGACTTCAGTGTTTTCAACACGATTTCGCCAGCTGCACCCGGCGCTTTGGCGGTCCGCGAATTCACCGGGGTCGGCCTCGACGTAGAGCTGATCCGCCGCACCCTGGCGCAGGGCATCCAGCGCCTGCTCCCAGTTCGCAACGAAACGTGCCTGGGTATAGGTCTGTACCAGCGGCCGGGCGTACGGGTTTTCCCAGACGATCACATTGCCCGTCGGGTCTTTTATTGGCACCAGGTGCCGGCTGGGGGTTATCCCGCGCCGGCTGTCGGAAAGCCATTTGATCGACAGGATGTCCATCAGCCTGCTGCCGGGTCTGTCGTCAGCCTGCCCTTCGAGTTCCCGTTCCACGATCTCGTTGGTCATGGGCTTGGGCGCGGACTTCAGGGCCAGCGCGCCGCTGAACGAGGGAATCCCCCAGACGAGGTTGGTGGATGCCACCAGGCTGTTGAGCTCACCCCTTGTCCGGTTTCCCAGCTCCCAGGAGTAGGGGTTGGAAAAGGTGAGGGATGCGAGGCCCAGCTGGTAGTGCTTGTACTGGTCGTGATCGGGGGTGGATCGGATGTAACTCACGGCGGGGGGCTCCCGGCTCAGCATCCCGGTTTCCACCGTGCCGAAGGGCGCGAGTTTGAGCCCGAGAATTTCCGCCAGCAGCAGCACGCAGGCATACAGGGGGTAGAGGCGCAGCCTGTCGACAGCGGCCAGCAGCACGAATCCCGCCAGGCCCAGCGCCGCTACCAGGTAGTTGGCCAGCGGCGCCTGGTCCGTGTGGAAGTGATAGAGCAGCGCGCCCCAGGCGAGCAGGAGCGCGCCGGCGCGGATGATCGCCCCGGGGGCAGGCGTGGCGAGTTGCTCCCGGGTAAGCCTGCCGAGGTCGTCCAGCGCGCTGGCCGCCAGTACGGCCACGCCGACGATTGTTATGATGAAATAGGGGAACATCAGGCGAAAGCTGCGTATCCCGGGAATCAGGTTGTAGTCGATGATAAAGCGATACAGCGGGGACAGGGTGCCGAAGCCCAGAATCATAAGCAGCGCGGTGGCGACGATGTGGCCCTTCACCCGGGCGCTGCAGGTGCCAACCAGCCACCCGGAGGCAAGCAGGCAGACCAGCAGGCTGCCGGTGTTGGGGAACCAGGCGGGCGCAATGGCCTCCGAGCTGTTGAAGTTATCAGTGGAGTAGAGCAGGCCCCGCAGCAGGAACTCGGTGGTGCCGTTAACGACGATCCCAACCCCATCGCTGCGGTGCGAGAGGGAGGCCAGTTCCAGCAGCGGCAGCCACTGAACACTTGAGACGGCGACGCAGACGGCGATCGCCAGCAGGCCGCTGCGCCAGTGGGTGCCTATGAACCGGGGAACCGTCGCCCGCAGCGGGCCGCCCAGCAGCAGGCTGCACAGGCTCGCCAGCAGGTAGACAACGGTACCGTGCAGGAAGTGCGGATAACCGGAAAACACCAGCATGGCGGTCGCCAGGCCGAACAGGACCGCGCGCCCGGGGCGCGGATCCCGCAGCCAGGATTCGAAGGCCCACATGGTCCAGGGTACCCACACCATGGCCTCGACAGCGATCATGCTGGTATTGGTATGGATCGCCAGGCTGGAAAACCCCGCCGCCAGCGCCGCGAACAGCGAGCTCGGGGGGCTCAGTGTCAGCGATCGGCACAGGCCATAGCAGCCGATGCCGAATGCGGTCATGGCCAGCCAGTGCAGCAGGTTGTGGCCGAACTCGGGTGGCAGCAGCCAGGCCACCAGGTAATTGATCGGGTTGCTCAGGCCCGCCTGGCCCTCGGCGAACAGGGCATGGCCGCCGTAAATCAGCCGGGTCCACAGGGGTGAGAGGTTCTGCTGGAGGAGGTCATGGTGAAACTTCAGGAATGAATAGCCATGGTGCACGTTGTCCCCGTGCACCAGGGACCTGTCCTGGAACAGGGTGGGGTGGAAGAGGTAGGCGGACAGGCCTGCAAGCAGGGCGATTGTCAGGACCAGGTAGGCCCGGTTAACGGCCCGATCTACGGATAGTTGCACCGACAATGTGTCCTTCCCTCGGGCGTTGTGCCCGCTGCGGGCCGGCGCGATTCTATCACCGGTGTAATGACGGGCAAAGGCGGCCGGCGGCGACCCACCCTGTTGGGGCGCCGCGCATCAGGCATGCGGGCAGCCGCCTTGTAAAATGTCCCCCAGACTCCATACTGCGCAAAACGGAGAGTCGCGCATGCGCCTGTTTATCATCCTTCTGCCCTGGCTGGAGCTGTTCAGCCTGATACAGCTGGGTATCAAGACCAGCGCCCTGTTTGCGCTGGGCTATGTCCTGCTCACGCTGCTGCTGGGCATCGCCCTCCTGCAGCGGCAGGGCCGGGGCATGGTCGAGCGCCTGCGCCAGAGCCAGCAGGGCCAGCTGGTGGGCCCCCGGCTGCTGCTGGACGATATGGCCCTGGGCCTGGCGGGTGTGCTGTTGATGATTCCCGGCATGATTTCCGATGTTGCCGCCCTCATCGTGGTGATCGGCCCGCTGCGGCGACGGCTGGCCGGCTGGTTGACAGGTCCCCGGCCCGAGCCCTACGCCCCCGAGCGCGACGCGGACGAGCATGTGACCATCGAGGGCCAGTTCCGCCGGCTCGATGGCGATTAAATCATTTAACCTGTTGATTTATAAATAAATATATACAAATTACCAGGGCTTTCAGGCGGCCCTGGCAGCGCTTGACTCCCTTCCGCCCCTGACTAGAATTGGCACTCTCTTGAAAAGAGTGCTAATCGGGGCCTTGAATTCAGGTTTAATGCCCCAATAGTTGAGCCCAGCCCCGCGAGGGTATCCATAAATATCTGTCACCAGGAGAGTAATAGAGATGAAAATCCGTCCGTTGTACGACCGTGTAGTCGTCCGTCGCAAGGAAGAGGAAACAGCCACCGCCGGCGGCATCCTGCTGCCCGGCTCCGCTAAAGAGAAGCCCAACCAGGGTGAGGTCGTGGCGGTTGGCCAGGGCAAGGCGCTGGACAATGGCAGCATTCGTCCCCTGGCATTGAAGGTTGGCGACAAAGTCGTGTTTGGCCAGTATGCCGGCAGCAACACCATCGACGTGGATGGCGAAGAGCTGATCATCATGGGTGAAAGCGAAATCTACGCGGTTATCGAGTAAAGGGTCGGGAAAGCGTTTCCCTGCATCTCACAACATTTGAATTGGTAAATTAAAGGAATCAGATCATGGCAGCTAAAGATGTATATTTTGGCGACAAAGCTCGCTCGCGCATGCTCAAGGGCGTGAACATTCTCGCCGACGCCGTCAAGGCGACCCTGGGGCCCAAGGGCCGCAACGCAATCCTGGACAAATCCTTCGGCGCACCCACCGTCACCAAGGACGGCGTATCCGTGGCCAAGGAAATCGAACTGGCGGACAAGTTCGAGAACATGGGCGCGCAGATGGTGAAGGAAGTAGCTTCCCAGGCCTCTGACCAGGCCGGCGATGGCACCACCACAGCCACTGTGCTGGCCCAGGCTATCCTCAACGAAGGCCTCAAGGCGGTCGCCGCAGGCATGAACCCCATGGACCTCAAGCGCGGTATCGATAAAGCGGTTGCGGCGGCCGTGGAGCAGATCAAGAAGATGTCCACGCCCTGCGCGGACAACAAGGCGATCGCCCAGGTGGGCACCATTTCCGCCAACAGCGACACCCAGGTAGGCGACATCATCGCCGAGGCCATGGATAAGGTCGGCAAGGAAGGCGTTATCACGGTCGAGGAAGGCTCCGGCCTGGAAAACGAGCTCGACGTGGTTGAGGGCATGCAGTTCGACCGCGGCTACCTCTCCCCCTATTTCATCAACAACCAGGAGAGCATGAGTTCCGACCAGGAAGACCCCTACATCCTGCTGGTCGAGAAGAAGATCTCCAATATCCGCGAAATGCTGCCCCTGCTGGAGCAGGTCGCCAAGGCGTCCAAGCCGCTGGTTATCGTGGCCGAAGACGTGGAAGGCGAGGCGCTGGCCACCCTGGTGGTCAACAATATGCGCGGCATCGTCAAGGTGTCTGCATGTAAGGCGCCCGGTTTCGGCGACCGTCGCAAGGCCATGCTGCAGGATATCGCTATCCTCACCGGCGGCACCGTGATTTCCGAGGAAGTCGGCCTGGACCTGGAGTCCGCTACCCTGGAGCACCTGGGTACCGCCAAGCGTGTCAGCATGGACAAGGACAACACCACCATCATTGACGGCGCCGGTAACCACGATGCCATCAAGGCGCGTGTCAGCGAGATCCGTATCCAGATCGAGAACACCTCTTCCGATTACGATCGCGAGAAGCTGCAGGAGCGCGTCGCCAAGTTGGCCGGCGGTGTGGCGGTGATCAAGGTCGGCGCTGCCACCGAGATCGAAATGAAAGAGAAGAAAGCCCGCGTTGAAGACGCCCTGCACGCAACCCGTGCGGCCGTTGAAGAAGGCGTGGTTGCCGGTGGCGGTGTCGCCCTGGTGCGCGCCGTGCAGGCCATCAGCAAGCTCAAAGGCGATAACGAGGACCAGAACCACGGTATCACCGCGGCCCTGCGCGCCATGGAGAACCCGCTGCGCCAGATCGTGGCCAACGCCGGTGGCGAGCCTTCAGTCGTGCTGAACAACGTCAAGAACGAGGGCAAGGGTAACTACGGTTACAACGCTGCCACCGGTGAATACGGCGATATGATCGAGATGGGTATCCTCGATCCTGCCAAGGTGACCCGCGTCGCCCTGCAGGCAGCCGGCTCTGTTGCCGGCCTGATGATCACCACCGAGGTGATGATCGCCGACCATCCGGAAGAGAAGGGTGCCGGCGGCGGCATGCCCGATATGGGCGGCATGGGCGGTATGGGCGGCATGGGCGGCATGATGTAAGCAGCCCATCGACAGAAAAAACCCGGCTATATGCCGGGTTTTTTTTATATTCAGGACGTATGGTATGTCGCGAGAGGCATGGAGGGCCCACCCCGCGTTATCGGGTGTGCCGGTAGCGACGATTCTCCCACCAGTGCCCGGATTGCCGGCTCCCAGCTGATATGCTCGACGCGATGATAGCCTGACTGCCCGTATCGTTCGCAAAGTTGCTTATTGCTGACCAGTTCCTCTATCTGCCGGCCCATTGCTTCGGGATCAAGACTCGCAAGAACAAGGCCATTGGTGCCATGCTCGACGAACTCCAGGGGCCCTCCCGAGTCAGCCGCGGTAATGACGGGTTTTCTGGCAAGGAAGGCCTCCAGAGTGATGTAGCCATAGTCCTCGTCACGGGGAGCAAAGAACACAGCCGAGCACTCGCCATAGAGTTGAATCAGTTCATCGTCGGAGACGAATCCGAGGAAATCCACCCGGTCCTCGACATCCAGTTCCCTGGCCAGCCGCGCCAGCTCCTCTCTTTCAGGCCCGGCTCCTGCAATTTTGCAGCGTATACTGGAGCTCATATGCGGCATTGCCTGCAGCAGCAGGTCGATGCGCTTGAGTTTGTCCAGGCGCCCCGCAGACAGTATGTACCCCTGATAGTCGATACTTTTGTATCTCCCCTGCAGATGTGGCGGGTGATAAAGCACCTCGGCCTCCAGTCCATTGTATTTCAGCAGGCGATCCGCCGTGTTTTGTGAATTGCTGAACCTGCGCGGGTAGGACGCCAGGGCTGCGGTATCCATGGCGACCAATTTTTCCCGCAGCTTTCTTTCCCTGCGCTTGCCCATATCAAAGGCGGAGTAGGGGCTATCCAGCAGATCGTACATCTGGCGGTACTGATGGATCAGCCAGACTACCTTGCGTGGATGTTGGATAAAATAGGAGGGAAACTTGGTCGCAATGACCAGGTCGATTTTCTTGCCGTTCGATTCGCTGAGGTCCAGTTTTTGCCATATCTCCATGCTCCTGAGCAATTGTGCATGTGGATACCACTTGTAGGGGATATTGATTAACTCCACCTCGTAACCACGGCACTTCAGCTGCTCTACCAGGTCATCTACATGGGACTCGGCTCCGCCTCTGAAAAAGGGAACCTGGGCAGCGCATACGGCTATGGTTCGGACGCTGCCAGCAGCTGGTCCGGATGATGGTTTGGTCGCCATTCGTTCAAACATGCTTTTCAGTGTCGTCTTCATTTTTCAAGAGGAACATCCGGTCCAGGAGAGAGTTGCCCAGGTTGTTGACTTGGCCAAGGGTAACAGATAAACCATGATTGCCATGGGAATACCAACTTGCCGGTCAGGGTGTATAATGCTGTGGCAAGTTTCGCCAAAAAAGAAGGGGATAAGGTGATGATGATTTGTTGAATTTGTTTTCAGGTGGGCACACGTTCTGTTCGGCATTACCTGGATAGGCATGCTGTACTACTTCAATTTCGTGCAGACCGAATACTTCAAGGAAGCCGAGGCCGGCGCCAAGGCCGATGCCATGAAGAAGCTGGCGCCGCGGGCGCTGTGGTGGTTCCGCTGGGGCGCCATGTTTACCTTCCTCACCGGCCTGTACCTGCTGATGTCGATCAAGGCCTTCAGCAACTTCGCCGCCAGCCCCCTCATCTGGGTGGGATCGCTGGCCGGTACCCTGATGTTCCTCAACGTCTGGCTGATCATCTGGCCGAAGCAGAAGATCGTGCTCGGGCTTGCCCCGGGTGAAGGGCCTGCAGCCGCCGCCAAGGCGGGCCTGGCCTCGCGCACCAACACCCTGTTCTCCGCCCCCATGCTGTTCGGTATGCTGGGCTCCAAGCACCTGTATATCGAGGGCGCCGGCGGCGCCGGCTTTTACGCTTGTGTGGCCTTGATCCTGTTGCTGGAAGCCAATGCCCTGTTCGGCAAGCTGGGCCCGCTGGCCACTGTCAGGGGCGTCATCCACTGCAGCATCGGCCTGACCGCGGCGCTGTGGGCGCTGCTCTATTTCGTCTAGTTGACAGCCTGCCAAACCGCAGCCGGGCCCCGCCCGGCTTTTTTGTTTCTGACCCCGTGGGCGCTATGTATAATCGGCGCCACTGGCTGTAACAGGTGTACGCCCCATGACCCAGGATGATCTCGACCACATCCCCTCGATAGTCCCCACCCGCGATGGGCCCGAGCCGGTCGGCGCATCCCGGTCGCGCCCGGGCAAGAGCAGTGGGCCCCAGCGCAGCGCCCCGGTGCAGCGTCCGGCAGCGGGCGGTGGGACCGGTCCCCTGGCGCGTATAGGGCTGGCGGTCTCGCTGGTGGTGGCCGCGGTGGCCTGCGCCTGGGCCTGGCAACTGCAGCAGGGTTTGCAGGAATCCATGGCCCGGGCCGACGATTACGCCAAGCGCATTGGGGACCTGGAGGCCAGGTTGTCCGACACCGACCAGGGCATGAGCCAGAATGCCGAGGTGCAGGCGGCCAAGATCCGCGAACTTGATACCGAGGTGCGCAAGCTCTGGGACAATGTCTGGAAACAGGCGAGCGACCGCCTTGCCAAACTGGAGAAGGAAAGCGCCAGCCAGGCCAGGAAGGTGGACGCTGCCACCGCCGGCGTCGCCAGCGCCCAGGGTGAGATCAAGAGCGCCACCGGCGATATCGCCAAACTGAAGAGCGTATCGGGTGACCTGGAACGTCTTATCGCCAGTGCCAGGGCCAACCAGACCGAGGTGGAGCGCCTGGCCGATGCGGTCAACCGGGTCGGTCTCGACGTGGCCAAGCTCGGCAAGCGAGTGCAGGGCAGCGAGGAGTCGATCCAGTCCATCAACGTCTTCCGCAAGCAGGTGAATGCCAGCCTGGTCGAGTTGCAAGCGGCGGTGCGAGCCCAGCCCAGACCCGTCGTCCCTGCCGCGCCACCGCAATAAGGAGTTCACCATGACCGTCATTCGCCAGGACGATTTCATCGACAGCATCACCGATGCGCTGCAGTTTATCTCCTACTATCACCCCGTGGATTTTGTGAAGGCAGTGCACGAGGCCTACCTGCGTGAACAGAACCCCGCGGCCAGGGACGCCATGGCGCAGATCCTGATCAATTCCCGCATGTGCGCGCAGGGCCATCGCCCGATCTGCCAGGACACCGGTATTGTTGTCGTGTTCCTCAAGATCGGCATGAAGGTGCAATGGGACGCCACCCTGTCGGTGTCCGACATGGTGAACGAGGGCGTGCGCCGGGCGTATACCAACCCCGACAACGTGTTGCGCGCCTCCATCCTGGAGGACCCTGCCGGGGCGCGCCGCAACACCCGGGACAACACCCCCGCGGTGATTCACATGGAAGTCGTGCCGGGTGACACCGTGGACGTGCGGGTGGCGGCCAAGGGTGGCGGCTCGGAAAACAAGTCCAAGCTGGTCATGCTCAATCCCTCCGACAGTATTGTCGACTGGGTGGTGAAGACGATCCCCACCATGGGCGCGGGCTGGTGCCCGCCGGGCATGCTGGGGATCGGCATCGGCGGCACTGCCGAGAAAGCGGCGCTACTGGCCAAGGAGGCGCTGATGGATCCGATCGATATCCACGAATTGCGCGAGCGCGGCCCCGCCAACCGGGTGGAGGAGTTGCGCCTGGAAATCATGGAGGCGGTGAACAAGCTGGGTATCGGCGCCCAGGGGCTGGGCGGCCTGACCACGGTGATGGACGTGAAAATTCGCGATTACCCCACCCACGCGGCGTCCCTGCCGGTGGCCATGATTCCCAACTGCGCCGCCACCCGCCACGCGCATTTCGTGCTGGACGGATCGGGCCCTGCGCTGCAGACGCCCCCGGATATCAACGACTGGCCCGAGATCACCCAGGAGGCGAGCGAGGGCGTGCGGCGGGTGAACCTGGATACGGTCACCCGGGAGGAGGCGGCCCAGTGGCAGCCCGGGGATACCCTGTTGCTGTCGGGCAGGATGCTCACCGGGCGCGACGCCGCCCACAAGAAAATGAAGGAATTGATCGAGAGCGGGCAGGGGCTGCCCAAGGAAGTGGATCTCAGGGGTCGTTTCATTTACTACGTGGGCCCGGTTGACCCGGTGCGCGACGAGGTGATGGGCCCCGCGGGCCCCACCACCGCGACCCGCATGGACAAGTTCACCGATTTCATCCTCGAGCACACCGGCCTGCTGGGCATGATCGGCAAGGCGGAGCGCGGGCCCACCGGCATCGCGGCCATCAAGAAGCATAAGGCGGTCTACCTGATGGCGGTGGGCGGCGCGGCCTACCTGGTATCCAAGGCCATTACCTCCGCCCGGGTGGTGGCCTTTGCGGAACTGGGTATGGAAGCCATCTACGAATTCGAGGTGAAGGATATGCCCGTGACCGTGGCGGTGGACAGCAGGGGCATCTCGGTCCACGAGACGGGCCCGAAATTCTGGCAGGCGAAGATAGCGGAACAGGCGATAACCGTTGCCTGATACGCTGTACTGGCACGATTACGAGACCTTCGGCGCGGATCCCTCCCGGGACCGGCCAGTACAATTTGCCGGCCTGCGCACCGACCTTGACCTGAACCGGATCGGCGAGCCGCTGGTGCTGTACGCCCGCCCGGCGAACGACTTCCTGCCGCAGCCCCAGGCCTGCCTGGTCACGGGCATCAGCCCGCAGCTGGCGCTGGAACGGGGCGTCCCGGAATGCGAGTTCATCGAGCGTATCCTGCAGGAACTTGCCCGCCCGGGCACCTGCGGCGCCGGCTACAATTCGCTGCGCTTCGACGACGAGGTGACCCGCTACACGCTCTATCGCAACTTCCATGACCCCTATGCCCGGGAGTGGCAGCACGGCAACTCGCGCTGGGACATCATCGACCTGGTGCGCACGGCCTGCGCCCTGCGCCCGGAGGGTATCGCCTGGCCCCTGCGCGAGGATGGCCTGCCCAGCTTCCGGCTGGAAGACCTCACCGGCGCCAATGGCATCAGCCACGGGGCCGCCCACGATGCCCTGGCGGACGTGGAGGCCACCATCGCCCTGGCCCGGCTGGTCCGGCAGCGGCAGCCGCGGCTGTATGATTACGTGTTCGGGCACCGCGATAAACGCTCGGTCCAGGCCCTGCTGGATATCGCCGCCATGAAACCGGTGCTGCACGTGTCCGGCATGTTCGGCGCCCAGCGCCACAACATCGCCCTTATCGCACCGCTGGCCCTGCACCCGGTGAATCGCAACGAGGTGATCTGCTTTGACCTCGACGCCGACCCGGCGCCCCTGTTCGAACTGGATCCGCAGCAGCTGGGTGAGCTGCTGTTCAGTCGCGCCGGCGACCTGCCTGAAGGAGCGCACAGGCCGGGGTTGAAGACGGTGCACATCAACCGCTGCCCGGTGCTGGTGACCGCGAAAATGGCGGACCCGGCCACCGCCGAGCGCCTGGGTATCAGCACCCAGCGCTGCCACCGGCACCTGGCGCTGCTGCGGGAATTTCGCGGCAGGGACGCCGCGGGCTTTACCGCAAAACTGCAGGCGGTGTTCAGCGCCCGCCGTTTCGAACCCGCGACCGACCCCGACCTGATGCTCTACGGCGGCGACTTCTTTAACGACCGCGACAAGCGGGTGATGGATGATGTGCGCGCCAGCAGTCCCGCCGAGCTGGCCAGCGCCAGCTTCCCCTTCGAGGACCCGCGCCTGCCGGAGATGCTGTTTCGCTACCGCGCCAGGAATTTCCCGCAGAGCCTGTCCCCGCAGGAGCGCGCGCGCTGGGAGGAGTACCGCTTCGCGCGCCTCACCGAACCCGGCGCGGGCGCCAGCATCTGCATGGAGGAGTTCCAGGCCAGCATCGAGCAACTGCTGGCCACGGGCGCGCTCGCCGAGCCGCAGCGGCAGTTGCTGCGGCAGCTGCAGGACTACGCCGACGCCCTGCTGGCCTGAGTGGTAATTTCTTCGGTAATACGCCCATGGGCAGGAGCCGGACCCCCTCGTATAATGCGCGCTACCCGGGTCGCGCGCTGACTCGAAACCCGTTTCCAGGAGAGCCCCTGTGCAGTTTGCCGGCAGCCATATCCTCTCGGTGCAGCAGTTCGAGCGCGCTGACGTGGAGCATATTTTTGCCGTCGCTGACCGCATGGAGCCCTACGCCCGGCGGCGCCGGGTCACCCGGGTGCTGGACGGGGCCATTCTCGGCTCCATGTTTTTTGAGCCGAGTACTCGCACCCGCGTGAGTTTTGGCAGCGCCTTCAACCTGCTGGGGGGCGAGGTCAGGGAGACCACCGGCTTCGAGAATTCGGCGATCGCCAAGGGCGAATCCCTGTACGACACCGCCAGGGTACTCAGCGGCTATTCCGATGTGATCGCGATGCGCCACCCGCAGGCGGGTTCCGTGGCGGAGTTTGCCGCCGCCAGCCGGGTGCCGGTCATCAATGGCGGTGACGGCAGCAACGAACATCCCAGCCAGGCCCTGCTCGACCTCTATACCATCAGGAGCGAACTGGCCGGTCGCAGCCGCGGTGTCGACCGCTTGCGCATCGCCATGGTGGGCGACCTGCGCTTCGGCCGTACCGTGCACTCCCTGAGCAAGTTGCTGTGCCTGTTCGACGCCGTGCAGGTGACGCTGGTGTCACCGCTCGAGCTGCGCATGCCGGGTGAGATCGTCGAGGAGATGCGACGGGCCGGGGTCGATGTCATCGAGACCGATGCCTTCGAAGCCAGCATCTCCCACGTGGATATCGTCTACTCCACCCGGATCCAGGAAGAGCGCTTCAGCACCCAGGCGGAAGCGGACCTGTACCGCGGCAGGTATCGTCTCAACCAGAGTATCTACACCCACCACTGCGAACCCAACACCGTGATCATGCACCCGCTGCCGCGGGACTCCCGGGAAAATGCCCGGGAGCTGGACGAAGACCTGAACGACAACCCCAATCTCGCCATCTTCCGCCAGACCGATAACGGCATGCTGGTGCGCATGGCCCTGTTCGCCCTCACCCTGGACGTGGTCGAACAGGTCGACAGGCACTCCCGGGATGTCAACTGGTACACAGCGGGCCGCTTCTGATGGCCCTCGAACTCACCTTCGGCGCGCAGGATGTGCGGATCCTGGAAGACGAAACGGTCTTTTCCGGGCATTTCGCCGTGCGCCGCCTCACCCTGCAGCATCGCTGCTTCGGCGGCGGCTGGAGTGAACCGCAGGTGCGGGAACTGTTTGAGCGGGGCGATGCGGTGGGTGTGCTGCCCTACGACCCGGTTGGCGACACGGTGGTGCTGGTGGAGCAGTTTCGCACCGGCGCCCTGCGCGGCAATGACAGCCCCTGGATGCTGGAACTGATCGCCGGCGTGGTGGAGCCCGGCGAAAGCGATGAGGACGTTGCCCACCGGGAGGCAATGGAGGAGGCGGGTTGCGAGTTGTCCCGCTTGCTGCCGATCGCCACCGTCATGCCCAGCGCCGGCGCCTGCAGCGAGCAGGTGCGGCTGTTTTGCGGCCTGGTGAGCCATGCAGGCACCGGTGGTGTCCACGGCCTGGCGGCGGAGGGCGAGGACATCCTGGTGCATTCGGTCAGCCGCCGGGAGGCGCTGGCGCTGCTGGCGGCCAACCGCATTCCCAATGGCCATACCCTGATTGCGCTGCAGTGGCTGCAGATCCATGGCGATGCCCTGAGGGAGCGCTGGCGCTGAGCGTCGACGCCCGGCCCACAAGCAATGATGCCTGAGACTGACAAGGACCCTGTGCCAGAGCCGCTCCCCGGCGCTCGCCCTGGCGCTCTCCCTGACAACACGCCCGGCCTGCTGCGCGCCAGCGCCGTGGTGGGCGGCATGACCATGCTGTCCCGCATCCTGGGACTGGTGCGCGATGTCGTCATCGCGGCCTTTGTCGGCGCCAGCGCCAATGCCGATGCCTTCTTCGTCGCCTTCAAGATTCCCAATTTCCTGCGCCGCCTGTTTGCCGAAGGCGCCTTTTCCCAGGCCTTCGTGCCGGTGCTGGCCGACTACAAGCAGGAGGGCAGTATTGTCGCCGTCAAGGCGCTTATCGATCGCGTGGCCGGGGTATTGGGTGGCAGCCTGCTGCTGGTCACCTCGATCGCCATTGTGGCGGCACCGCTGGTGGCGGCCCTGTTCGCACCGGGATTCATCGACCAGCCGGTAAAATTCCTGCTGACCCACGAGATGATCCGCATCACCTTTCCCTACCTGCTGCTGATCTCGATGACCGGGTTCTGCGGGGCCATCCTCAACAGCTACGGCCGCTTCGCGGTCCCGGCGTTCACCCCGATTTTCCTCAACCTGTGCCTCATCTTCGCCGCCACGGTGGCGGCGCCCTGGTTCGCGGAGCCCGTCTACGCCCTGGCCTGGGGGGTGTTCTTCGCCGGCATTATCCAGCTGCTGTTCCAGCTGCCCTTCCTGTATCGGCTGGAACTGGTACCCCGGCCGCGATGGGACACCAAGGACGAGGGCGTGCGCCGGATCCTCAAGTTGATGGTGCCGGCGCTGTTCGGCGTCTCCGTCAGCCAGATCAACCTGCTGCTCGACACCGTGCTGGCATCGTTCCTGCCCACCGGCAGTGTGTCCTGGTTGTATTACTCTGACCGCCTGACCGAACTGCCCCTGGGGGTATTCGGTATCGCCATCGCCACGGTGATCCTGCCCAATCTGTCGGCCCATCGGGCGGCGGCCCGGGAGGACCAGTTCAGCCTGACCCTGGACTGGGGCATACGCTCGGTGCTGCTGATCGGGGTGCCCGCCACGGTGGCCCTGGTGCTGTTGGCCCAGCCCATACTCATCACCCTGTTCCAGTACGGGGAACTCACGCCGAAGGATGTGGCCATGTCGGCGCTGAGCCTGCAGGCCCTGAGCGTGGGCCTGGTGGCGTTCATGCTGATCAAGGTGCTGGCGCCCGCCTACTACGCCCGCAAGGACACCGCGACGCCGGTGAAAATCGGCATTATCGCCATGGTCGTCAACATGGTGCTCAACCTGCTGTTTGTGTTCCCGCTGATGCATTTCATGAACGCGGGGCATATGGGCCTTGCCCTGGCCACGTCGGTCGCGGCCTTCCTCAATGCGGGCCTGCTGTTGCGGGGCCTGCTGCGCGATGGGGTCTACCAGGTTCACCACGGCTGGGGCAGTTACAGTCTCCGGCTGGGCCTCGCCACCGCCGGCATGCTCGCCACCCTGGTGTTCATGAACTATCCCAGCGCACAGTGGCTGGCCTGGGGCTGGTACCGCCGGGCGCTGGAGATGGCCCTGCTCTGCGGTGCCGGGGTCGCGGTGTACCTGGGTATCCACATCCTGCTGGGCACGCGCCTGCGCCACCTGCGGACGCCCTCGGCCCTGTGACTGTCGGGGGTATTATTGGCCCGGCGCAGGCGGCGCGGACATAGGCGAGTACCACCACATTCGCTATACTGCCGCGTTTGGCCTGACTGAGTATTTCCGAATCTGATGGAATTGATCCGCGGCCTGCACAATATGCGGCCCAGACACCGCGGTTGCGTGCTTACCATCGGCGCCTTCGACGGCGTGCACCTGGGTCACCAGGCGGTGATCACGCACCTGCTGGACAAGTCGCGGGAGCTCGGCGTTCCCTCGCTGGTCATTGTGTTCGAGCCCCTGCCGCGGGAGTATTTCTCCCCGCTGGAGGCGCCGGCGCGGATCATGAGCTTCAGGGAAAAGTTTTTCGCCATGCGTGACCTCGGCGTCGACAGGCTGCTGCGGGTGCAGTTCAAGGAGAGCCTGCGCGCCATGTCCGCCCAGCAGTTCCTGGACGATATTTTTGTCGCCGGGCTGGGTGTGCGCTACGTGGTGCTGGGGGACGACTTCCGCTTCGGCAACGATCGTCAGGGAGACCTGGAATTTATCCGGCAGCAGGGCCCGCGCCACGGCTACGAGGCCAGGCCCACGCCCACGTTTTCGATTGATGGGGAGCGGGTGAGCAGCACCCGCATCCGCGAAGCGCTGGAAGCCGCCGACTTCGCCTCGGCGCAGCGCCTGTTGGGTCGACCCTACAGCATCTCGGGCAAGGTCGTATACGGTCGCCAGCTGGGCCATACCCTGGGTGCGCCCACCGCGAACCTGCAACTGGACCGCCTGCGGGCGCCGTTGGCGGGGGTGTACGTGGTCGAAGTCAGCGGCGCCGGCCTGGCCGGCGCCGCCGGGGTCGCCAATGTGGGTGTGCGCCCCACGGTGGATGACAGCATCAGGGCGAACCTTGAAGTGCATCTGCTGGACCGGGAAGTCGCCCTGTACGGTCAGCACATAGAAGTCACGTTCAGGCACCGCTTGCGCGCTGAACAGAAATTCGGCTCAGTGGATGAGCTGCGGGAAAACATTGCCAGGGACATAGGAAACGCGCGGGCCTGGCTGGGCCGGCAGTGACGTTTGCTTGCGATTGAACTATGAGTGATTACAAAGACACATTGAACCTGCCCCGCACGGACTTTCCGATGAAGGCCAGCCTGGCCCAGCGGGAACCGCAGCGACTGCAGCAGTGGCGCGCCATGGGGCTGTACGAGAAGATTCGCGCGGCCAGTGCCGGGCGCCCGAAATTCATCCTCCACGACGGCCCTCCCTACGCCAACGGCGAGCTGCACCTGGGCCATGCGGTCAACAAGATCCTCAAGGACATCATCGTCAAGTCCCGCACCCTGGCGGGTTTCGATGCGCCCTATGTGCCCGGCTGGGATTGCCACGGCCTGCCTATCGAGCTGAATGTCGAGAAGAAGGTCGGCAAGCCCGGGGTCAAGGTGAGCGCGGCGGAGTTTCGCCAGAAGTGCCGGGAATATGCCGCCCGGCAGGTAGATGCCCAGCGCGCCGATTTCATCCGCATGGGCGTGCTGGGGGACTGGTTCAATCCCTACCTCACCATGGACTTCGCCTTCGAGGCGAACATCGTCCGTACCCTGGCCCGCATTGTCGAGAACGGCCACCTGCACAAGGGCTTCAAGCCGGTGCACTGGTGCACGGACTGCGGTTCCGCCCTGGCCGAGGCCGAGGTGGAGTACCAGGACAAGCAGTCCTCCGCCATCGACGTGGCCTTTACAGCGCTGGATCCGGCGGCGTTCAACAGTGCCTGCGGCGCCAGCTACCCGGGCGAGATCGCGCTGCCCATCTGGACCACCACGCCCTGGACGCTGCCTGCCAACATGGCCGTCTGCCTCAACCCGGCGCTGGACTACGTCCTGATCGAGGGGCAGGGCAGGGCCCTGCTGGTGGCCGAGGCGCTGGCGCAGGACTGTGTCGCGCGCTTTTCCCTGCCCGCTCTGGTGGTGCTCGGCCGGTGCAAGGGGGCCGCGCTGGAACACCAGCTCCTGCAGCACTGTTTCCTGGAGCGCCAGGTCCCCGTCATCCTCGGCGACCATGTCACCACGGAAGCCGGTACCGGCGCTGTGCATACCGCCCCGGCCCACGGCCAGGACGACTTTGTCGTGGGCCGGCACTACGGCCTGGAGGTTTACAACCCGGTGGGCGGCCAACGGCGTCTACCTGCCGGACACCGAGTATTTTGCCGGCCAGCATGTGCTGAAGGCCAATGCGGCGATCATCGAGCTGCTGCAGGCGCGCGGCGTGCTGCTGCACGACGAGCAATACCTGCACTCCTATCCCCACTGCTGGCGCCACAAGACGCCGATCATTTTCCGGGCCACTCCCCAGTGGTTTGTCAGCATGCGTCAGAACGGGCTGCTGGCGCAGGCCCAGGCGGCAGTGGAGCAGGTGGAGTGGTTGCCCGAGTGGGGCAAGGCGCGGATCGATGCCATGCTGGCCAACCGCCCCGACTGGTGTATTTCCCGCCAGCGCACCTGGGGCGTACCCATCGCCCTGTTCGTTCACAAGGACAGCGGAGAATTGCACCCGCAGACCCTGGCCCTGATGGAGCAGGTGGCCCAGCGCATGGAGCAGCGCGGCATCGACGCCTGGTTCGAGCTGGATGCAGCCGAATTGCTGGGGGATGAGGCCGCTGACTACGACAAGGTCACCGATACCCTGGATGTGTGGTTTGATTCCGGTGTCACCCACGCCTGCGTGCTGCGCCGGCGCGAGGGCCTGCAGGCGCCGGCGGATCTGTACCTGGAGGGCTCCGACCAGCACCGCGGCTGGTTCCAGTCCTCCCTGCTGACCGGCATCGGCAGCTACGGCGAGGCGCCCTACAGGGCCGTGCTCACCCACGGTTTTACGGTGGACAGCGATGGTCGCAAGATGTCCAAGTCCATCGGCAATATGATTGCCCCGAACGCGGTCATGAATGACCTCGGCGCGGATATCCTGCGGCTGTGGGTGGCGGCGACGGATTACCGCGGCGAGCTGGTGGTCAGCGACGAAATCTTCAAGCGCACCGCGGACTCCTATCGGCGCATTCGCAACACCGCGCGTTTCCTGCTGTCCAACCTGGACGGCTTCGACCCGGCGACGGATCTCCTGGCCTGCGACGACATGTTGTCGCTGGATCGCTGGGCGCTGGACCGCGCGGCGACGCTGCAGCTGGAATTGGCGCAGGCCTACGACAGCTACCAGTTCCACCAGATGTACCAGAAGCTGCACAACTTCTGCGCCATCGATCTCGGCGGCTTCTACCTGGATGTGATCAAGGACCGCCAGTACACCACCCGCGCCGACAGCGTTGCCCGCCGCTCCGCCCAGACCGCCATGTACCACATTGGTGAAGCCCTGGCGCGCTGGGTCGCACCCATCCTCAGCTTTACCGCCGAGGAAATCTGGGAGAACCTGCCGGGCGAACGCGCCGAGTCGGTGTTCCTGGCGCAGTGGTACCAGGGGCTGCAGGCAATGGCCGAGGGCGATGCCATGGGGCGCGATTACTGGCGCCAGCTCATCGCGGTGCGCGCGGCGGTGAACAGGGAAATGGAGGCGCGCCGCGGTGCAGGTGAGTTGCGCGGATCGCTCGATGCCCGTGTCAGCCTCTACGCGGAGCCCGCCCTGCTGGCCCAGTTGCAGTTGCTGGAGGATGAGCTGCGCTTCGTGTTGATCACCTCCGCCGCGACACTGCATCCGCTGGCGGCGGCGCCGGCGGATGCCGCCACCACGGAGCTGGCCGGCCTGCGCCTCGTGGTGAGCGCCTCCAGCGACGCCAAGTGCGAGCGCTGCTGGCATCGTCGCCCCGAAGTCGGCCAGCTGGCGGACCATCCCACCCTCTGCGGGCGCTGCGTGGAAAATGTCAGCGGCGAAGGCGAGCGGCGCCGCTATGCGTAACGGCGCTTACAGTTTGTACTGGTACGGCCTTGCCCTGCTGGTGATCGTGCTGGACCAGTACACCAAGGGGCTGGCACAGAGCGCCCTGGAATACGGCCGGCCGCGGGAAGTGTTTTCCTGGTTCAACCTCACCCTGCAGTACAACACCGGTGCCGCCTTCAGTTTCCTCAGTGACGCCGGCGGCTGGCAGCGCTATTTTTTCAGCGTGGTGGCGGTGGTGATCAGCGCCGTGCTGGTGGTCTGGTTGTACCGCATGCCGCGGCAGCAGCGCCTGCTGGCGCTGGCGCTGGCCCTCATCCTGGGCGGTGCCCTGGGCAATGTGTGGGACCGGCTGCTGCTCGGCCATGTGGTGGATTTTATTTCCGTGCACTACGGCGGCCGCTATTTCCCGGCCTTCAATATCGCCGATTCGGCGATCAGTGTCGGTGCGGCCCTGATGATCTTTGACAGCCTGTTCGGCCAGGAGGGCGGGGAAGCGGCGCAGCGGGGTCTCGATTCCAGATGACAGCTGGCAACCTGCCCGTGAGCGAGGGAACCCGGGTTCACCTCAATTTCTCCCTGAGCCTCGAGGACGGTGCCGAGGTGGATTCCAATTTCGGCGGCGAGCCCGTGGCCTTCGTGGTCGGCGACGGCAGCCTGTTGCCCGGCTTCGAGCGCCTGCTGTTCGGCATGTGCGCCGGCCAGCGCCGGCTGTTCACGGTGAGCCCGGAAGACGGCTTCGGCCAGCCCAATGACAACAATGTGCAGTACCTGCCGCGCTCGCGGTTTGCCGGTGACGGCGAGCTTGAAGTCGGCCTCGTGTTCTCCTTTGCGGATGCCGGTGGCGGCGAGCTGCCCGGCCTCATCATCGGTCTCGATGAGGACGAGGTGACCGTCGACTTCAACCACCCCCTGGCAGGGCGCAATATCCTGTTTGATGTGCTGGTGCACCGGGTTGAACCCCTGGAGTTACACTGATGGATGTCCGCCTTGCCAACCCCCGCGGCTTCTGCGCCGGCGTCGATCGCGCTATCGATATCGTCAACCGCGCGCTGGAGGTATTCGGCGCGCCGATCTACGTGCGCCACGAGGTGGTCCACAACAAATTCGTGGTCGAGGACCTGCGCGCCCGCGGCGCCGTGTTCGTCGATGAGCTGGATGAGGTGCCCGACGGCTGCATCGTGATCTTCAGCGCCCACGGCGTGTCGCAGGCGGTGCGCAGGGAGGCGGATCGCCGCGGCTTGAAAGTGTTCGACGCCACCTGCCCGCTGGTGACCAAGGTGCACATCGAAGTGGCGCGCTACAGTGCCCAGGGGCGTGAATGTGTGCTGATCGGCCACCGCGGCCATCCCGAGGTCGAGGGCACCATGGGGCAATACGACCAGCGGGCGGGAGGCCAGATCTACCTGGTGGAGGATGAGCAGCAGGTCGCAACGCCTGGAGGTGCACAACCCCGACAAGCTGTCCTATGTCACCCAGACCACGCTGTCCATGGACGATACCGCCAGGGTCATCGACGCCCTGCGCCGGCGCTTCCCGCGGATCAGGGGCCCGCGCAAGGACGATATCTGCTACGCCACCCAGAACCGCCAGGACGCGGTGAAGCAGCTGGCCGCAGACTGCGACCTGGTGCTGGTGGTGGGCTCGCCCAACAGCTCCAATTCCAACCGCCTGCGCGAGCTCGCCGAGCGCATGGGCGCGGAGGCCCACCTGCTCGACGGCGCCGCCGATATCGACCCGGCCTGGCTCGAGGGCAAGACCCGCATCGGCGTTACCGCCGGCGCCTCGGCGCCGGAAGTGCTGGTGCGCGAAGTGCTGGAGGGCCTGCGCGCCCTGGGCGCGAGCGCGCCGGTGGAACTCGCCGGGCGCCCTGAAAACGTCACCTTCTCGCTGCCGCGCGAACTGCGCATCGAGGCGAAAAACCTGTAGTTTCCGCCCCGCGCCAATCCCTTTCGTTCATCTTCCACCAACTCGGGCCATTCGCTCGCTTGTGACCCGCGCCAGCGCATACCTTTTCACGCAGGAGGTATGTGCCGTGGACAGGATGTCGCGCCAATTCAGCCACCGGGGCCTGACGCTGATCGAGCTGATGATCGCCCTGGTGATACTCGGGGTCACCGCGACCGTGGTGGCCCCGGCGATGCAGCAGATGGTGCAGGGCAGCCGACTGCGCACTGAAACCAGCCGCTTGCTGGATGCCATAAACCTGGCCCGCAGCGAGGCGGTGCTGCGCAATATCCCGGTCACGCTGTGCCCGTCGGCGATGGCGGCAACGGGCGTTGCCAGCTGCGGCGACCGCCTTGCCGATGGCTGGATCGTGTTCATCGATCGCGACCGGGACCAGGTGGTGGACGCGGGGGCCGACGAGGTCATCAGGGTTTTCGAGCAGCTGCCGGCCGGCTACAGCCTGAGCAACCTCGCCGGCACTGTCGCGGCCGGGGATGCCGTCACCTACCTGCCCGACGGCAGCTCCCGTCGCAACCTGTCCTGGCTGGTGTGCCCGCCCGCCGGCTACCGGGCGGAGCCATGGGCGGTGGTGCTCAATACCGTGGGGCGGGCGCGGGCCGCCCGGGGGGAGGGGCAGTGTCCCGCGGCCCTTATCTGATGCGCTACCGCCAGCAAGGTGCCGGCCTGATTGAAGTCGCCATTGCGTTGCTGGTGCTCGCCATCGGCGCCCTCGGCCTGGGCAGCCTCCAGATCGCCGCCAAACGCATGGGCTATGAGGCGATACAGCGCACCGAGGCGGCTGCCCTTGCCGCGGACCTGCTCGCGCGCCTGCGTGCCAACCCCCTGGCGCTGCCAGCCTACGCCAGCACCGGCATCGGTGAGGCCAGCGGTGCGCAACTGCCACCGCCCACCGCCGATTGTGACATGGGTGGCTGCTCGCCCGCCGCCAGGGCCGCCTGGGACTTGTGGCAGTGGCAGCAGGCGCTGGACGGCGTCGCGACCGGTGGCGGGGCCGGCGGGCTGGTCAGGCCGACCGGTTGCGTGAGGGTCAACGGGCGCCAGGTGGCGGTGGAGATTGCCTGGCAGGGCTTCCGGCTGCTTTCGGCCCCGCCCGGGGAGGCCGCCTGCGGGGTGGGCAGCTACGGCCCTGCGGATGCCGATCGCCAGTGGCTGGGTATGAGCACATGGATCGGTGCCCAATGATGGCGCGCTGGTCAGGCCGGTGCCGCGGGCTCTCCCTGGTGGAATTGCTGGTGGCGCTCGCGATCGGCGTGGTGCTGTGCTTCGGCGCGATGAACCTGTTGCTGCACAGCAAGCTGAGCTATCTGGAGGCCGAGGAACTGGCGCGCCTGCAGGAGAACGGGCGCCACGCTATGCGCTATCTCACCTATGAACTCGCCATGGCAGGCCATCTCGCCGCCCTGCTGCCCGCCACCCGCGTCCCGCCGGTCGAATCCGGCAGCCCCTGTTTTGATCACCTGATGCAAACGCAACGGGCGCTGGAGCACCTGGACGATGTGAACACTGCCGGCGAGCCGGGCGCTGGCGGGCCGGGATTGCCGGCGGATTGCCTGCTGGCGGGGCGCCACATCCCCGGCTCGGATATCCTGCTGACCCGCCGCAGCGCCAGCGCCCCGGCCGCGGTGGGGGCGGTGCCAGGCAGTAGCGTTAACGCGGATGATCTCTATCTGCTGGCGGCGCCCGATTACGCGAGTTACCAGCTGCAGCGCGGCGGCGCCGGCCTGCAGGCGCGGGGGGAGCTTTGGGAGTACCTGCCGCAGGTGCTGTTCCTGCGCAATTACTCCCGCTCGGTCGGGGACGGCGTGCCCGCCCTGTGCCGCAAGCGCCTGGGCCGGTCAGCCAATGGCATGGCGCCCACCGAGTGCCTGGTCGAGGGGGTCGAGAACCTGCAGCTGGAATTCGGCATCGATGACGACGGCGACCAGTTCCCCGACCGGTATGAGCCAGCGCCGGATGCGGCGCAACTGCAGACGGCGGTGGCTGCGCGTATCTACCTGCTGTTGCGCAGCATTCACCCGCTGCCGGGGCACCGCGATCAGCGCAGCTATTCTTTGGGACGCCGGCAGGTGGCGGCGGCCGGGGACGGTCACTACCGCCGGCTGATGCAGACCACGGTGCTGCTGCGCAACCAGGGCGGATTCAGTCTGTGAGGGGCGTGCAACCTCATTCTGCGCAGCGGGGAGTGGTACTGGTGGTATCGCTGCTGGTACTGCTGTTGCTGGGCATCATCGCCACGACCGTCGCGCGCAGCAACCTCTTGCAATTGCATATGGCCGGCAACGACGAAGCCAGGACGGCCGCGATGCAGCAAGCCCTGGCAGTGGTGGATGCGGTGCTGCCCAGCGCTGTTGGCACTGTGCCTGCGGGCGGCGTGGGCTACCGGCGGTGCCTGCCGGATTCCGCCGATACCGATTGCGACGACTACAGCCTGGCGCTGGAAAGCGGGGCGCTGCCCGCCGTCGGCATCACCGATGTCGCCGTGACCCGGGTCGCCCCGCTGGAAGAGCGGATGCCCGTGCTGGCGGAGGCGCAGGCCAGCAGCACTGTCTACTACCGGGTGGCAAAACTCGAGGTGCAGGTCAGCTATGACGGCAGCGCCGCCGGCCTGGGCCGGGCCACCATCGCCCAGGGTCTGCTGCTGCGACTGCCCGCATCGCCCCAGGTAGTGGGAGCGGTGCCATGAAGATGCTGCTGACCCTGGCCCTTTACGCGGTGCTGGCGGGGCTTATCGCCACCAGCCCCCGGGCGGACGACATCGATATCTACCGGGACTGGTTGGGGGCGGGCGTTGCCGACGCCGCCTGTGAAGATGCCGCCGCACGCGGGAGCAGGACCCTGGTGGCGGGCGCGACGCCGGTCAATGCTCCCGACGGCCCTGACACCGTGCGGGATATCTACTACGCCCTGTTCCGGCCCGAGCCCGGCCCCTTCTGGCCGGGTAACGTCAAAAAGCTGAAAGTCGTGCCGCTGGCGGGGAGCCCTGGCGCCGAAGCTGACGCCGGAGCGGGTGAGGTCGTCGCCCAGGCGCCGCTGACGAACCCGCCAAAACCGGCGCTGTCACCGCAGGATGGGCAGATCCTGCCGGACGCGCTGACCTTCTGGACCGACCCCCTGGGAGCGGATGTGCTGGCGTTTGATGCGCAGCTGCAGGAGGTGTCCGGGCGGGATGGGCGCTCGGTCACCCGGGGCGGGGCGGGGCAACGGGTGACCGGCTTCCAGTCGAGCTCGGTGGGCGCGGTGAACGCCGACCCGGATGCCCGTCAGGTATTTACCCTGGACCCGCAGCAGCCGGGTGAATTGCTGCCCCTGGATGCCAGCCCTGCAGTCCTCGCGCAGATCTCTGCCCGGCTGGACCCGGCCGATCAGCTCACAGATGCCCAGGAGCTCGACCTGCTGCACTGGATGCGCGGCCAGGACAGTTTCGATGGCGATGGCGATGGCGATCGCCTTGAGTCCCGCCCCTGGCTGCTCGGTGCGCCATTGCACTCCCGTCCCCTGGCCATCAACTATGGTGCCAGGCCCGGTACCGCCCACAGCGCCGACAATCCCGACATCCGCATTGTCTTCGGCAGCAATGACGGCTTCGTTCACCTGTTGCAGAACACGACGGCAGCGGGGGATGAATCCGGCCGTGAGACCTGGGCCTTTATCCCGCTTGAGCTGCTGGCCATGCAGCGCCGCCTGGCTCAGAGCCTGGCTGATACCCCGCAGTCGGTGCTGTATGGCATGGACGGGGAGGCGGTCGCGCTGGTCCTGGACCGGGACCGGGACGGCAGCATTGAAACCGATGACGGCGATGCGGTCACGGTGGTCATCGGCCAGCGCCGCGGCGGCCGCGGGCTGTATGCCTTCGATATGAGCGACCCGGACCACCCGCGCTTCAGTTGGAAGATCGACAACCACACGCCCGGATTCGAGCAACTGGCGCTGACGTTTTCCACCCCCCGGGTGGCCAGGCTGGACCTCGGCGGCGTCGGCGCCAACGCCGCTGCTGGTATTTGCAGGGGGCTATAACGGCGGCTGGGATGGCGCCGAGCGGGTGGGCAAGGATGCGGGGGCCGGGAGCGACCTGATCGGCAACGCCATCTACGTGGTGGATCCGGCGGACGGGCGCCTCATCTGGCGGGCGGTTGGGCCCCGGCGGCGGTGCGGACCCGGTATCGAGTGAGCAGCTGCACTTCGTGCCCACCCTGACCGACAGTATCCCCTCACCGCTGACGGTGATCGATTCAGACCGCAACGGGGTGGACGATCGCGCCTACGTGGGGGACAGCGGCGGCAAGGTCTGGCGTATCGACTTCACTGAGCAGGGTCGCCCGGCGGCGAACTCCGGGGCGCCTGCTCCCCGCACCTGGTATCTCAGCCTGCTGGCGGACCTGGGCGGGAGCGGCGAGGGCGACCGGCGTTTTTTCCACGCGCCCGACGTGGTGCAGAGTCGGGACAGCGCCGGGGACTACGACGGGGTGCTGCTCCTGTCCGGAAACCGGGAGGCGCCGCGGGAGGTCGATGTGCGCAATTATGCCTACCTGCTCAAGGACCGGCGGGCGGCGGGTGTGGGCACTGAACCGCTGCCTGCTCCAGTATCTGCAATCGCCCAGGAAACGCTGGCGGATATCACCGGGGACTGCCAGGGCGTGGCGACAACAGGCTGCAGCGGCGCGGACCTGGCAGCGGGCTGGAAGCTCGAATTGACCTCCCCCGGGGAAAAAGGCCTGTCGACGCCCCTGGTGACCAACGGCCGGGTACTTTTTACCACCTATGTTCCCCCCGCCGGGGAGGATCCGGCGCAGGGCCAGGATAGCTGTGCCCCGGCGGAGGGCAGCGCCCGCTTGTACGCGGTGGCCCTGCGCGATGGCTCCCCCGCACTCACGCCTGCCGGACAGCTGATGTCCGCCACCGGGCCGGGGTCCGCGGATACCCCGCCGCTGCGATTCCAGGCAATAGGCCCGGGCCTGCCGGCGGATGTGGTGCCCTACCGCAACCAGTTACTGGTCCCGGGCAATGGGCTGGCGGGGAGTCCACTGCTGTCTGTACCGGGAAGGCACTGGTGGCGGTCCTACTGGCGCGAGGCAGAGGTGGACAGCCTGTAGTGAGCCGGAGGTAGCCGATGCCAATGTCAGAACCAGCGCCGCGCCGCCGGCCCGGCTTCAGCTCTCGTGGAACTGCTGGTGGCGCTGGCGATCGCCGCCCTACTGCTCACTGTCGCCCTGCCCGGTTACCAGTCCATGGTCCTGAAGAGTACCCGGGCGGCGGCCAGGGCAACGCTGCTCGATGTTGTCTCCCGGCAGGAGCAGTACTTCGTCAACCACAAGCGCTACGCCATCAACCTGGGCGGCCTCGGCCTGCCCGAGCCATACCACGTCGACAGCCGGGGAGAGGCGGTCGAACCCGGCGCGGCTTCCTATCACATCAGCCTCGAGCTGACGGACGGCAACTACAGCGGCGCGGTGGCGACGCCGGTGAACCGCCAGAGCCAGTGACAGCCAGTGCCTGGCCTTTTCCCTTGCCCACTCCGGGATCCGGGCGGTGAGTGGTGCGCAGGCATCCAGTCCGGGCGAGTGCTGGTAGCGGCTCCCTCGTCGCCTGATCTTGCCTATTCCGGGATTTACTGCGCAACCGAAGCTGAGGCCACGGTCAATGGAACCATGTCGTCGGGGACTCCTGTTTTTTGTAGCCCGGCTGACCCATTTGGGTTGAATCGCTACCGCTTATCGCCCCAAACCGCCTGTCGTCGGATACAGCGAGGACAAAAAAACTTTAGATTTGTAAGATTATGCTGTGTACAGAACATTGAGCAGTGTGGCTGGGACGAGATGGTTTGCGCATGAGCATAGCCAGGACAGGCGGATTTACCCTGGTCGAAATGATGATGGCGCTGGTGGTGCTGGCGGTGTTGCTCGCCGTTGCCGCGCCCGGGTTTTATGAACTTATCAAGAATAATCGCATGTTGTCCGAGGTCTACGCGCTGCGCGCCACGCTTAATGGGGCGCGCTCGGAGGCGCTGGCCCAGCGCAACTTTGTCACGCTTTGTCGCAGCGAGGATGGCGCTTGACCTGTGGCGGCGATTGGAACTGGAATAGGGTTATATTGCGTTCCTCGATGTCGACGGAGATGGTGCGGTTGACGACCCGAACTCGCCCGACGGCGACCGGATTTTCATCTCAAGGCTTGAAGATAGCGAGCAGCCGATCAATCTTGCCTATCAGCAGTGCCAGTACCAACCGGGTCCAATTCGACAGCCAGGGGCTACGCGCAGAGGTTCGACGGGGTGTTCACGTTTTGCGATGACCGGAAAGAGCCTGATGCGCACGCGGTTGGCTGTCACCGCGGTGGGGGTGGTGCGTGCCCTCGACCCCAATGATCCACCGGCTTTCACCTGCCCATGGTGATGGAGGAGCGCGAATTGTCTTTACTCTCTTTCAAACGTGATCGCAGCAGGCATAGCCAGCGCGGCTTCACCCTGATCGAGGCGCTGATCGCCTTCGTGCTTCTGTCGGTCGGCCTGCTGGGAATTGTCAGCCTGCAGGCCATGGCCAAGTCCTCCCAACAGCTCGCCCTTCAGCATACCCGGGCGGTCACCATTGCCGATGCCATCGTCGAGCGCATCCGGGTCAACCCGGCGGGTATGGCGGTGTATCAACATTGGCACCGGCAGCCCTGTTGGTGTTACCCCCACGACTGAACCAAGCCCGGATTGTGGGTCGGCGGCCTGCACGCCTGCCCAGTTGGCGGCCCATGACCTCTGGGCCTGGGAGCAGGCGCTGCTGGGTGCGGGCGCGCAGATAAGCGGGACCAACACTGCCGGCCTGATCGAGCCCCGTGGCTGCATCGTGTTTACCGCCGCCCCGGACCGGGCCAGAACCGGGCAACTCAGTGTCATTATCCAGTGGCGCGGCCTCAAGGAATCCTACGATGCGGTGCAGAGCCGGCGAAGTCGCCTGTGGCGGCGATGCAGCCGGCACCGACCCCTATCGCCGCCAGGTGGTGACCAATACCTATGTGGTCGACGAGGAGGAGTTTTGAGCATGGCCGGCGCGGGAGCACGCGGCCTCGCCAGGCGGGCTTTTCCCTGGTCGAGCTGATGGTGGGCCTGACCCTGGGCCTGATGCTGATCGCCGGCGCGGTCTCTATTTACCTCGCGACCAGGCAGTCCTACACGGAAGTCGAGCAGGTGGCGGCGCTGACCGAGAATGCCCGCTTTGCCGAGCAGATCGTGGGCGAGTCCCTGCGCCATATGGGTTTCCTGGGCGAGGTCACCGCCAACAAGGTTGAGATGGACCCAGACCTGACGGCGCCGTGGCAGGGAGATTGCTCCGGGGCGGCCGGCGCCTACAACCTGACCCGGCTTGGTTACGCGGCGACAGTCGACTCAAGCGGCTGCCGCGCTGGGCTGTATTAGCCGACGGCAGTGACGGCACGGACGTGCTGGTGATCAAGCGTGCTTTGCCGCGGCCCTTTTCTGACGGTCCCCGCGATAGTGCGACCCCAACGACCCTCCCAGCGATGGCGTCATTGATACCCCGCATGGCCTGGAAGATGGCAGAACCTACGTGATGACCAATAACGTTAGCGGTCTGCTGTTTGATGGCAGCGACACCTCCGCCCACTATCACCATCGGAGGCGAGATTCCCGGTGGCACGGCCTGGGAGTACCAGTACGAGGTGTTCTATATCCGGCAGGAAAGCCCGGTGATGTGCCGCAGCTGAGTCGCAGGGTGCTGTCCTACAACGCGACGCTCGATGCCATGGAATTCACGACGGAGGATCTCGCCGAGGGCGTGGAAAACCTGCAGTTGCTGTTCGGCTACGACAGTGACAACGATGGTGAAGTCGATACCTACGAGGATCCGGCGGCGATCGAGGCCGGTGGCAACTGGGCGGATGTCGAGTCGGTGGAGGTGTTTATGCTGGTCAGAAGTGCCACCGGAGATGTCCAGTACACCGATGACAAGACCTACCAGCTGGGAGATGTCGACCGTCGGTCCCTTCAACGACAATTTCCGCCGCCTGATGAGCCATACCAGCGTTTCGCTGCGGAACCTGAAATTGATGATACGAGGTGGTGCATGAAGAACCGGCATATGTTCCCCGCGCCAGCAGGGCGTCGCGCTCGTGGTTGCGCTGCTGTTCCTGCTGGTGGTCACGGTGATAAGCGTGATCGCCGCCAGCAACAGCGCGATAGGCCTGAAGATGTCGGCCAACCTGCAGGATTCCTATTCTTCCTTTCAGTCGGCGGAGGCGGGGATTATGGCCGTGCTCTCGCTTGCGGGTACCGCCAACGATCCGTTCGACGGGGGATTGATGACCGAGGATCCGTTCGCGGGTGTCGTCACCGAGATCCCCTGGCGCGGCCTCAAAGACGGCCAGGCTCGGTGGACGTCGATGTCTTTCTCACGACCGCCGCGACCGCCTGCCCGAGAATGTCGAGTCGCTTCCAGCGTGGGTCTGTTTGACTGCGATTATTACCGCATCACGTCGGAACACGAAGTCGCCAAGGGAGGCCCGCACCAAGGTAGAGCTGGGCGTGGTGAAAACAATTATTGGCAGTGGCACCCCATAAGCCGCGGCGGGGCGTCCGGTGCAGAGGGTGGCAATGAATGGTTTGGAGGGTACGCACATGATGAGCGGGAAATGGAGAAAATGGCCGCACGCTTGTGGCTGCCAGCCTCGTGGTGCTGATCCAGAGCGGTGGTGTTAACGCCGATGATACCGAGATATACCGCACGACCTATACCGGAACTTCAGGCGGGCGTCCCCAGGTGCTGATTATGTTTGACGATTCCGGCAGTATGTCGACAGTGGTGGAGGGACAGCGCCCGACTACGATCCCGACAACACCAGTTATACCTATGATGGTACCAACAAACATCCTGCCGACAGGATGTACTGGTCAACCGAGGAACAAGCCGGCCAGCGAATTCAGACAATTATTTCTTGGCATCGGCCAATCGCTGCGCGAGTTCCTAGCGCCGTTGCAGGCGAACGGTTTTTTCCTCGAGCGGGGCGCTGGTTCCCCGATGGAACGAGCAAATTTGTTTCACTTTGGGGGGGAGATTGTTTCCCGGCTGGGCAGCGCTAGCTGGGCCTACGCTGGTGTACACAACCCCCCGCATACTGATTGCGATGCGGATGTGATCACAGCCAATCCCCCCAATCCCGGGTCTCGCCGATGGTTACCCGCAATACAACCCTGCTACTGATGGTCCCGAATACGGTGCTTTCCCTGATCCGCGGATGAAATGGGGTGACCGAACTACACTTTTTACAGCCCGCACTATATGGACTAGTACCACGATGGCTCACTGAGTGACGACAGACGCGGTTGGAAATAGCCCAAAATGTGATTGCCAGCCTGGTCGCGGCCAATACGACCATCGATTTTGGCCTGGTGTTGTTTAACGAATGTCCAATGGCGGTATGGGACGCGATTTAGACGATCGATGCCTACGACGGCGGCCGGGTTGTGCATCGACTGATTGCCGGTATGACCGGTGCGGACCGCGACAATTTGACAATGATTGTTAACGACACACTGGCTGACGGGGCTTACCCCACTGTGCGAAACGACTATGGAAGTCTACCGTTACCTGGCGGCAAACCCGTTGTCTACGGCAAGGAAAGAAACGAAACCCCTGACCTCACCGCACTTCCGTGGCCTAACAGACGACCTGGCCGAAGAGACCCGGCGGAAGCACCTATAGAGTCCCGTTGGCGGATTGCGCGTCCACCTACATCATCCTGATGACGGACGGAAGGCCCACCACGACTCGATGCCAATTCCGCCATCGAGACCTGACCGGTAAGACCTGCCAGAATTACCTGAGTGACCATGGCTCCTTGAAACTGATGGAACAACCATCCCTACCTGAAACGCAAGAACTGTCTGCCGGAACTGGCCGAGTATATGGCCACGAACGACCTCGACAAGGACAGCTCCAGGCGAACAGTTCGCGTTCACCTATACCATAGGGTTCGGCTGACCGACGGCGACCGCTGCTAACTGATGCTGCCACGAAGGGAGACGGGCAGTATTTTGCCGCGGATAACGCCGAAGAACTGGCCGCTGCCTTCCAGGATATCCTCGGGGATATTCTTTCCACCGACACGACCTTTACCTCCCCGGCGGTGGCGGTGGATACCTTTACCCGTACCGAGAGCCGCAACGAGGTGTTCCTTCGCCATGTTCAAGCCGGACAGCAGGATCGACTGGCCCGGCAATATCAAGCGGCTGAATATTGATTTGAGTTCAGGCGCTGCGATCCTGGTCGACGACAATGGTGATGCACGCGATAGACCCTCCAGCGCCGGCAGATCAAGACCACGCCACCACGGTCTGGAGTTCGGACCGTTGACGGGTCCACGGTCGACGCAAGGGGGTGTCGGAGCCCTGCTGGCGGCGCGCGATCCGGCCACGCGTACGCTCTACAGCAACACGGGAACCGATGAAGCACTGCAGCCGTTCGGGCTCGACCAATATGACGGCCGCCGCCTTTGGCTTCCGAACGATGCCGCACTTTACGCCTTCTTTGGTGTTGTTATCAGGGCGAATTCAACGCGATTCTCGACTGGGGCTGCCGGTTACGATATATCTGACGAGGACGAGGACGGCGTGACCGACGAGCCGCGTCCCTGGATTCTGGCGGACATGCTGCACAGCAAGCCGCTGGTGGTGAACTACGGGGTGCGCACCGGCGACGTTAGTCCCTGCCAATCCGGATTTGCGCATTGTTGTCGGGCACCAACGCCGGCTTTCTGCATATGTTCAACAATGCGATGGTCAGGAAGACTGGGCGTTCTTTGCCAAGGAACTGGGTCCGGTACTCAGCAGCGCCGCCGTCAATCCGGTGTCGTCCCAGCATGTCTACGGTATCGATGCGCCGGCGGTGGTTTACACGCTGGACGCAACAGGGACGGCACTATCAGATTCAACCGACCGGCGACAAGGCCTACCTGTATTTCGGCCTGCGCCGGGGCGGCCGCATTCTCTACGCCCTGGATATCTCCAATCCCGATAGCCCGGAAATGCTGTGGCGAATCGATCCAGCACTACCGGTTTCGCCGAACTGGGCCAGACCTGGTCGGTGCCGGTGGTGACGCGATACCCGGGTATACGGACGACCAGGGCAATACCCAAGCCGGTGCTGGTGTTCGGGGCCGGGTATGACAGCCAACAAGGACTCCTCCGGGCTCTCGTACCGCCGATGCCATGGGGCGCGGGGTATTCATTGTCGATGCGGCCACTGGCGCGCTGGTATGGAGCATGACGCCGCACGGCCAATTCCGCGACCAATCTGCAGGAAGTCGGGCTGGTTCACTCAGTGGCGGCGGTGTCACCGTACTGGACAGCAACGGCGAGCACCTGACCGATCGTATCTATTTCGCGGATACCGGCGGACAGGTGTGGCGGGTCGACCTCCCGGGCGCCGCGCTGCCCGACAGCAGCCAGAACACCTGGCGCGCGGTGAAGCTGGCCGCCGTCAATGGCGGCACTGCGGCTACCGACAGGCGCTTCTTCAACGCCCCGGACGTTGTACGTACCTCCTATGCCGGGGCGGCCTTTGACGCCATCCTGATCGGCAGTGGCGATCGCACCAATCCCAATGAGATGGATGACCCGAACGATCCCATAAGCCCGCGGCGGATAACCAGTTCTATATGTTCAGGGACCGGGCGATCAACCCCTATTTTACCGCGGCGCCCACGACTAGCGACTGTAACGCCACCCGCCCAGTGTTGATTTCCGCTGCCAGCTACCGCTTGATCCGAATGATCTCTATGATGTCACGTCCAATATTATCCAGACCGGCACTGCAGACCAGAAGGCTGCGGCCCAGGCGGCGCTGGCCGCAAGCAAATGGCTGGCGCCTGGATTTGCAGGCTGATCCCGACCCTGCAAGCGGGAATCCGCTGGCGCGAAGTGGCGAGAAAGCACTGGCGCGCTCAATAACCATCGCGGGGCAACGTCTATTTCACCACCTTCACGCCCGAACCCAGTGAGACCCAGACCTGCAACCCCGTGCCCGGCACCGGAAGGTTGTATGTTGTCAGTCTGATAAATGCTGCAGCGGACGAGACATTTAACTCCAACACCAATACCAAGCGCTTCTGGGAGATAGGATATATCCTGCCTGACACGCCTTCGCCGCATTTTGGCAGCGACGGGGAGATCCGCCTGTTGTTGCCTCCGGGTAGCGGCGGTAGTGGGGAGATAAGCAGCCCCTTCCTCACCGGAGCGTCGATCCCTGGCCCGTATGGCTCCTACTGGTACCGGGAAGACTACTGATGAGTGCAGTAGTCTCAAGGGGTTTTTATCGCCGGTGCAGCGGGTTTACCCTGATCGAGCTCGTGATGGTGATCGTGATCGTCGGCATTCTCATGGCGGTCGCCCTGCCGGGCTACCAGGAGAGCATGAGCAAGGGGCGCCGCGCGGACGCCAAGGCGGGGCTGATGGATGCTGCCAACAGGCAGGAGCGGTTTATGCTGGACCGCTCCACTTACACCGAGGATATGACGCAGTTGGGGTTTGGCGCGGATCCGATGGTCTCGGAGGAGGGGCATTACACGGTTGACGTCGAGACGCCCGACACCGCTTGCCCGATTGCGACCTGCTATATCCTCACCGCGACGCCTGTCGCCGGGGGCGCGCAGGCCGACGATGCAAAGTGTACAAGTTTTACCGTGGATTCCACGGGCGCGAAAACGGCCACGGGATCTGCGGCAGCCGAGTGTTGGTAGGACAATTTGATTGAGGTGGTGAAGATGACAATGCCCAAGTGGACAAAAGCCATGTTGGCTTGCCTTATGGTTGCTGCCTTCTGTTTCCGCAACGAATGCTTTTGCGGCCATGCCCAGCGGTGAGTATGCCTGCCAGGTGATCGCGGCAGGCGGTCTTATCGGCCTGGTCCTGGTGCAGGCTGATACCAGGTTGCTGGCTGAACAGGCGGCGTTGGGATCCGAGGCATTTACCATGGACAAGACCCGCAGCCCGGCCACTAAGGTAGTCCAGTGCATCCGCCGCGGTGAGGAGAAATTTGCCGATTACCAATTCCAGCAGTTTTTCGAGCGTGTGCCGATGTAAGCAAGCGGCGTCGGCCCCGCTTCCGGGCTAATCCTCCAACCCCAACTTCTTCAACCGATACCGCAGGCTGCGGAAGCTGATCCCCAGCAGTTTCGCCGTCGCGGTCCGGTTCCAGCGGGTTTCCTCCAGGGCCTTGCTGATGATCTGTTTTTCGATTGACTCCAGGTAGCCCTCGAGATTGCCGTAGGCGGCCTCGATATCCGGGGCCGGTGTCAGCCGCCGTCCTGGTCGGCCCGTCCGCTGCATCAACTGCGTCAGTGCCTGCAATGGTCTTCGTACCGGCGCTGCGCTGTGCCGTGCCGCCGGAGAACTGCAGGTCATCCGCCGTGATCGCGGCGCCGTCAGAAAGGGCCATGGCCCGCTCCAGCATGTTCTCCAGTTCGCGCACATTGCCGGGGAAGTTATAGCCGCACAGGGCCGCGATGGCGGATTGTTCCAGTACCGGCGGGTTGCCGCCGTCCTCCCGGGTGATGCGCTGCAGCAGGGCCTCGGCAAGCTCCGGCACATCCTCGATGCGCTCGCGCAGGCTGGGCACATAGACGTCGATGACGTTGATCCGGTAGAACAGGTCGTTGCGAAACCGCCCTGCCTCAACTTCCTTCGCCAGGTTTTTGTGGGTGGCGCTCAGCAGGCGCACATCGGTGGCGACCTCCGCGTTGGCGCCCACCGGGCGCACGGCCTTTTCCTGGATCGCGCGCAGTAACTTGACCTGCATGGCCAGCGGCAGGTCTGCCACTTCGTCCAGGAACAGGGTGCCGCCGGCCGCCGCCTGGAACAGGCCGATCTTGTCCTGGCTGGCGCCGGTGAAGCTGCCCTTGGTATGTCCGAACAGCTCGCTTTCCATCAACTCCGCGGGAATGGCGCCGCAGTTCACCGCCACGAACGCACCGGCAGCCCGGGGGCCGTTGTTGTGAATCAGCCGCGCGACCACTTCCTTGCCGCTGCCGGACTCGCCGTGGATATGCACGGGCGCCTGGCTGCGCGCCAGCTTGGTGATCTGCCGGCGCAGCTGGGTGATGGCCTGCGCCGGAACCGATGAGGTCATGGTCAACCGCATGGTCCGCGCGGCTGGTGTCGCCCTCCAGTTGCAGGGCGCTGGTCACCAGTCTGCGCAGCGTGTCCAGTTCGATCGGCTTGCTGATGAAGTCGAAGGCGCCGGCCTTCAGCGCCGAGATGGCCGCTTCCACGCTGCCATGGGCGGTGATCATGGCCACGGGGATGTGGGGGAAATCCTGCTGGATATATTCCACCAGGCTGATGCCATTGCCATCCGGCAGGCGCATATCGGTCAGGCACAGGTTCGGCTCCACTTCGGCGACCCTGGCCCGGGCCTCGCCCAGGGTGGCAGCGCGTGAATGTCTGCAGCCCCATCCGGCTCAGGGTGATATCCAGCAATTCCCGGATGTCGGGCTCGTCGTCCACAATCAAAACACGTTGCCTGGTCATTGTGATCCCCGCTATAGCGCACGCTGGTTGAGGGAAATGCGAAAGCAACTCTCGCCGCGGTTGGTCGGGCGATAGCTCAGGTCGGCATTGTTGATCTCGCACAATTCCTTGCACAGGTACAGCCCCATGCCGCTGCCCGCCGCCACGGTGGTAAAAAACGGCTCGAACAACTTGGCCTGGTCCGCCGGCGCCACGCCGCTGCCCGGGTCGATGATGTCGATCAGGCACTGGTGCGCCGTGAAATCCAGGCCGACGACGATCCTGGCGGTCTCCTGGCCGGTGGCCATGCTGCTATGGCGCAGGGCGTTGTCCAGCAGGTTGGCCAGCACCCGTTGCAGGTTTTCCGGGTCGAACTCCACCAGCAGCTCCCGGTAGTCGCACTCGATGGAGATGTCCGCCGGGCGGTTCAGCGCCTTCAGGTAGCCGCCCACAAAGTCGTTGAGCCAGGTCGACAGCATGATGTATTCGGGCTTGGGCGGCTCGCGCCTGGATATCTGCATGACGCTTTCGACGATCTGGTTCACCCGCAGGCAGTGGTGCTGGATGATATCCGCCATCCGCTTGTCGCTCTCGGACAGCTCCGTTGATTCCTGCAGCAGCTGCGCGGCGTGGCTGATCGCTCCCAGCGGGTTGCGTATCTCGTGGGCAATGCTGGCCGTCAGCCGCCCCAGGGAGGTGAGCTTGAGCGACTGGGCGTACTGGGTGACCGGCGTGTAGTCCTCGACAAAGACCAGTGCCTCCGCGCGGGCGTTGGGTTGCAGCTCGCGGAAGTGGGCGATCACCGGCGGGGCGCCATCCAGCACGCTGAAGGGTCTTGCCCGGTGCTGGCCCGAGTCCTTCCAGTGCTCGAACTGGTAGGCCAGTTCCGTGCTGTAATCCGCCAGCTGGCGACCCTGCTCCACCGCCACCGGGCGCTCCGGGGCCAGCAGGCCGGTCGCGGCCTTGTTCATCACCCGCACCAGTCCGTCGTGGTTTACCAGCAGGATACCGGTGTCCATGTGCTGGACGATCTGTTCGTTGAGCCGCTGCAGGTTGTAAAGGTCGCTGGCGCGGTTGCGCGCGAGCTCCTCGGCCTTGCCGAGGCGCCCGGCGATGGCCTGCACCATGATTGACACGCCGAACATCAGCGCTCCCAGCAGGCCCGCCGGGAAGAGCGCGCTGGGGCTTGCGACATCGATCAGGACGAGGCGCATCGTATCCACCAACAGGGCGATCACGCTGATCGCAGCCACCAGGGTGGCCACCGTGCGATTGGTGAGCAGCACCGCGCTCGCGGCGGCGGTGATGACCAGCAGGATCGGCAGGCCGCTGCTCATGCCACCGCTGCTGTCGGCGAGCAGCATGATTGCGGCGATGTCCACCAGGAAAATCAGGAACAGCATTTTCTGGTTCTGGTTGAGCCGCGAGGACAGGGAGCCCACCAGCGGCACGCTGGTTGCGAGGTAGCCCAGGGCAATGCCCAGGTAGAGCGTGGGATTCAGCGAGCCCACCAGTTGCCGGGTATTCGGGCTCACCAGCATGATCAGCAGCACCACCGACAGCAGGGAGCGGTAGGCAATGTAAATCCTGAACAGTGCCAGGTTCTGCTGCCCCGGTGAGTGGGGTGTCGGTCGCGTCAGTATGGCCGGGCGGGTCACGTGGGGCTTGCCTGTTCCTGCCCAAAGCGGGAGTTTAAAGGCGCTAGTGTAACAGGCAGGGGAGAGAAGTCAGCGTACCCTTGTGCCCACCCTTTCCCTAACCCTGCGTCGGGGCCGCCGGTGCCAGAATGCACTGGCCATGACCTGCGCTTTTTCGCGACAATAGCGCCCTGCTCCTTCACCCTGGATGGCTGATGACAACCCTCAATATCCTGATGGCACAGATGAACACGCTGGTCGGGGATTTTGCCGGGAATACCGCCAGGGTGATCGAAACCATCGGTCGGGCCGGGAGCGCAGCGGATGCGACCATCGTCGTCTTTCCCGAGCTGACGCTCAGCGGTTACCCGCCGGAAGACCTGCTGCTGCGGCCCAGCATCGAGCGCCGGGTCGAGCAGTCGCTGCAGCGCATCCTGGCCGCGATGACGCGGCCCCGCCTGGGCCGTTGTCGGCTACCCGCGCAGGCAGGACGGCGTTCTTTACAATGTCGCCGGGGTTCTGCACCGCGGCAAAATCGTCGCGCGAGTACCGCAAGCAGGAACTGCCCGAACTACCAGGTGTTCGACGAAAAGCGCTATTTCCGCGCCGGCACCGAGCCCTGCGTGGTCGATATCGCCGGGGTCAGGGTGGGCCTGAGTATCTGCGAGGACATCTGGGAGGAGCGGCCAACCCTGCAGGCGGCCGCCGCCGGTGCCCAATTGCTGCTCAACATCAATTCCTCGCCCTATCACCGGGGCAAGCGCGGCGAGCGCTGGGATCTCGTTTCCCGCCGCGCCCGGCAGTCGCGGCCTGCCGATCGTCTACGTCAACCAGGTGGGCGGCCAGGACGAGCTGGTGTTCGACGGCGGCTCCTTCGCTGTCACCGCGGATGGCGAGCGTGGCGGCGGCCGCGCCCAATTTCGACGAGGGCGAGTACTCGCTGCAGGTCGATCTTCGGCGGCGGGCCCGGCCGTGATTCTCGGGCCTGCCCGTTGCGCCGCCGCTGCGATGAGCTGGCGGCCATCTGGCAGGCCCTGGTGCTCGGGGTGCGCGACTACGTCAACAAGAATCGTTTTCGCGGCGTGGTGCTGGGGCTTGTCCGGTGGTATCGACTCGGCCCTGACCCTCGCGGTGGCGGTGGAGGCCCTCGGGGCGGACCGGGTGGAGGCGGTGATGATGCCGTTTCGCTACACCGCGCAGATGAGCGTCGAGGACGCCGCCGTGCAGTCGCGGCTGCTCGGCGTCAACCACAAGGTGATCTCCATCGAGCCGATCTACGAGGCGTTCATGGCGAGCCTGGCACAGGAGTTTGCCGGCACCCGGGTGGACACCACCGAGGAAAACCTGCAGGCGCGCTGCCGCGGCGTGCTGCTGATGTCCATCTCCAACAAGAAGGGCCTGCTGGTGCTCACCACCGGCAACAAGAGCGAGATGGCGGTGGGTTACTCCACCCTCTACGGCGATATGGCCGGCGGCTTCGATGTGCTCAAGGACGTGCCCAAGACCCTGGTGTTCGAGCTCTGCCGCTATCGCAATTCCCTCGGGCCCTGCATCCCGCAGCGGGTCATCGACCGCCCGCCCTCGGCGGAGCTGGCGCCTGACCAGAAAGACGAGGACAGCCTGCCGCCCTACGATGTACTCGATCGCATCCTGGAGCTGTACGTCGAGCAGGATTTCAGCGCCGAGGCGATCATCGCCACCGGCATGGACCGCGAGCAGGTGCAGCGGGTGCTGCGGCTGGTGGATATCAATGAGTACAAGCGCCGCCAGGCGCCGGTCGGGGTGCGTATCACCCGCCGCGGCTTCGGCCGCGACCGGCGCTACCCGATCACCTCGGGCTGGACGATCGGGCGACTAGAACGCGTTACGCAAGGTGCTATACATCCGGGCCACTATCGAACTGCGGTGGCTGGGGCGGGTCGAACAGGCCGAAACTGGCCTTGTTGATCCAGGACCGCTGCAGGCCGTCGAGGGTATAGACGCTCTGGAATTCCCCGTTCTCGTCGAGCGAGGGATGGTCGGGGTAGTTCAAGGCCAGCACGGCGATGGTGTCACGGGCCAGGTCGTCGTAGCCGAGCAGGATATAGCCCTGGGCCATTACCGCCAGGCCGTCTGCGACTGCCGGGGTGCTGCTGGAAATTCTCCACCACGTAGCGTGCCGCGATTGGTGGCCGCCAGGTAGGCGCCGCGGCGGAAGTAATAGTTGGCCACCAGTATCTCGTGGCGGGCCAGCATATTGCGCAGGTAGACCATGCGTGGCCCGGGCGTCCGCCGCGTAGGGGCTCGTCGGGGAAGCGCGCCACCAGCTGGGAGAACTCGGCGAACGCCTCCTTGGCGTGGCTGGTATCGCGCTCGGTCGTATCCGTGGGCACGAAGCGGTCGAAAATGTCCTCGGTCGCTGGAGTAGGCTGACAGGCCCTTCATGTAGTAGGCGTAGTCCACGTTCGGGATTCTGCGGGTGCAGCCGGATGAAGCGGTCCGCCGCCTCCACCGCCGCCTCGTGCTCATAGGCCTGGTAGTGGGCGTAAATCAGCTCGAGCTGCGCCTGCTCGGCGTATTTGCCGAAGGGGTAGCGCGATTCCAGCAGCTGCAGGCCGCGCACCGCCTCGTTGTAGCTTTCGTTCGCGATGAATTCCTGGACCTGCCGGTACATGTCCTGCTCCCCGGTATCGGCCATTTCGGGAAGCTCGTCATTGCTGGAGCAACCCCACAGGGCCAGGCTGACGAGCAGGAGCAGGATGTATTTCAATGATCTCACCAATTTGGGACAGGGCGGGCATGCTAAGATGCACGCCGGAAAACGGTTACCAGCTGCGGTATTTAACCACAGGCGGCCGGGTGCTCAAACAGGAAATGCGATGAAGGAAACCATAGAACTCGCCGCCAGGGTGCCGGCTGAACTGGACGGGGAGCGCCTCGACCAGGCGGCCGCGCGCCTGTTCCCGGAGTATTCCCGCTCCCGGTTGCAGACCTGGATCCACACGGGGGAGTTGCGGGTAGGCGGGGAGCAGCGCCGCCCCCGCGACAAGGTATCCCTGGGGGATGCCCTTGTCGTCGCCGCTGAATGGGCGGCGGAGGTGGGCTGGGCAGCCGCAAACCATCGACCTGGACATCGTCTACGAGGATGACAGCATCCTGGTGCTGAACAAGCCGGCCGGGCTGGTCGTCCACCCGGCCGCGGGCCATGCCGACGGCACCCTGGTCAACGCCCTGCTGGCCCATGCGCCGGAGCTGGCCCAGCTGCCCCGCGCCGGTATCGTGCACCGCCTGGACATGGAGACCTCCGGCATCATGGTGGTGGCCCGCAGCCTGGCGGCGCATCATCACCTGGTGGCGCAGCTGCAGGCCCGCACCGTGACGCGCGAGTACTGCGCCGTCTGCATCGGCGCCATGACCGGCGGCGGCACGGTGGATGCGCCCATGGGTCGCCATCCCGCGCCTGCGCAAGAAAATGGCGGTGCTGGCCGCCGGCGGGAAACCGGCTATCACCCACTACCGGGTGACGCCGCCGCTTCGGCCACCACACCCGCATCACCGTCAACCTGGAAACCGGGCGCACCCACCAGATCCGGGTGCACATGGCCCACCGGCACTACCCCCTGGTCGGCGACCCGCTCTACGGTGGCAGGCCGCGCATACCCAAGGGTGCCTCCGGCGAACTTATCGAAGCCCTGCGCGGCTTCCCGCGGCAGGCCCTGCACGCCCAGGTGCTGGGACTGGTGCATCCCAAAACCGGGGAAGAGCTGCGCTTCGAGTGCCCGCTGCCGGCGGATATGCTGGCGCTGCTGGACGTTCTCGAGCGGGAGGATCCGGTCGCCGCCCATGCGCAGCCCCAGTATTAGTCCCGACTGGCCGGCCCCGGCAGCGGTCACCGCCCTGAGCACACTGCGCGGTGGCGGCCACAGCCTCGCGCCCTATGCCAGCCTGAACCTGGCCGCTCATGTCGGGGATGACAGCGCTGCGGTTGCTGCCAACCGCGCCTTGCTGGCCGGAGCTGCTGCCGCCGGGCAGCAGCGTGCAGTGGTTGTCCCAGGTGCATGGCAGCCAGGTGGTGGAGGCCACCGGGGGCGGCACATGCCCCGACGCCGACGCCAGCTGGAGCCGCTCTCCCGGCCTCGCCTGCGCCGTGTTGACGGCGGACTGCCTGCCGGTGCTGTTCTGTTCCCGGGCCGGGGACGTGGTCGGCGCCGCCCACGCGGGCTGGCGCGGACTGCTGGAGGGCGTGCTGGAGCGCACCGTGGCGGCCATGGCGGTGGACCCGGGGCAGTTGCTGGCCTGGCTGGGCCCCGCCATCGGCCCCGGGGCGTTTGAGGTGGGCCCCGAGGTTCGCGCCGCCTTCCTGGCAGGCCGCGCCCGCCGCAGGCGAGGCCGCAACCAGCGCCTGTTTTGTCCCGAGCGAGGCCAGGCCCGGGCACTACCTGGCCGATCTCTACGCGCTGGCGAGGCTGCGTCTTGCGGCCCTGGGTCCTGTCGCCGTGTACGGCGGGACTGCTGCACCTTTTCCAGTCCGCACCAGTTCTTCTCCTACCGCCGCGACGGCCTGACAGGCCGCATGGCCAGCCTGATCCTGCTCAATCCGCGCTGATTTTCCGCCGCCGTACCCCATCCTGCCGTCAATCCCGCACTTGAATCAGGGCTATTTGCCCCCATTAAATAGCCATGGAAACTGGCCTCGCCGCAATCGGTGGTGGGCCGCGACGGAGATAGATTCGGATGAGAATGGACAAATTGACCAACCAGCTGCAGCTGGCGCTGGCGGATGCCCAGTCCCTGGCGTTGGGCAAGGACCACAATTTTATCGAGCCGGTGCACCTGCTGAGCGCCCTGCTGGAGCAGAAGGGCGGCTCTGCCAGGCCCCTGCTGCAAAAAGCGGGGGCGAACCTGCCCGGCCTTGTCACCGGTGTGCAAGTCAGCGCTGGAAGCGCTGCCCACGGTGACCGGGACCGGCGGCGATGTCCACCTGTCCAACGACCTGGGCCGGATACTCAACGTGGCCGACAAACTGGCCCAGCAGGGCGGCGATACCTATATCTCCAGCGAGCTGGTGCTGCTGGCGCATGCTGGAAAGCAAGACCCCCGCCGGCGCAGTTGCTGCAATCCAGCCGGGTCACCGCGGCGGCGCTGAAGACCGCCATCGAGCAGGTGCGCGGCGGTGAGGCCGTGAATAATCCCGAAGCGGAGGAGTCGCGCCAGGCGCTGGACAAGTACACCATCGACCTCACCGAGCGGGCCGAACAGGGCAAGCTGGACCCGGTGATCGGCCGCGACGACGAGATCCGCCGCACCATCCAGGTGCTGCAGCGCCGCACCAAGAACAACCCGGTACTGATCGGCGAGCCCGGCGTGGGCAAGACCGCGATCATCGAGGGCCTGGCCCAGCGCGTGGTCAACGGCGAGGTGCCGGAGGGGCTGAAGGACAAGCGCATCCTGTCGCTGGACCTGGGTGCCCTGCTGGCCGGCGCCAAGTTTCGCGGCGATTTCGAGGAGCGGCTCAAGGCCGTGCTCAACGAGCTGTCCAAGCAGGAGGGCAGGATCATCCTGTTCATCGACGAACTGCATACCATGGTCGGCGCCGGCAAGGCCGAGGGCTCGATGGACGCGGGCAATATGCTCAAGCCCGCCCTGGCGCGCGGTGAACTGCACTGCGTGGGCGCCACCACCCTGAACGAGTATCGCCAGTACGTGGAAAAGGATGCCGCCCTGGAGCGCCGCTTCCAGAAGGTGCTGGTGGATGAACCCAACGAGGAGGACACCATCGCGATCCTGCGCGGCCTCAAGGAGCGCTACGAGGTGCACCACGGGGTGGATATCACCGACAGCGCGATCATCGCCGCTGCCAAGCTGTCCCAGCGCTATATCACCGACCGGCAGCTGCCGGACAAGGCGATCGACCTGGTGGATGAGGCCGCCAGTCGTATCCGCATGGAAATCGACTCCAAGCCCGAGGTGATGGACAAACTGGAGCGCCGCCTGATCCAGCTCAAGATCGAGCGTGAGGCGGTCAAGAAGGATACGGACGCGGCGGCGCTCAAGCAGGTGGAGCTGCTGGACAAGGAAATCGACAAGGTGGAGCGCGAATTTTCCGACCTGGAGGAAATCTGGAAGGCCGAGAAAGCCTCGGTGCAGGGCGCGGCCCAGATCAAGAGCGATCTCGAACAGGCGAAGCTGGACCTGGAAACCGCGCGCCGCGCCGGCGACCTGACCCGCATGTCGGAACTCCAGTACGGCCGCATGCCGGAGCTGGAGAAGCAGCTGGCCCTGGCCCAGGAGGGGGAGACCCGGGATACACAGCTGCTGCGCAACAAGGTGACCGAGGAGGAAATCGCCGAGGTGGTTTCCCGCTGGACCGGCATCCCGGTGTCCAAGATGATGGAGGGTGACCGGGAGAAACTGCTGCGCATGGAGTCCGCCCTGCACGACCGGGTGGTGGGCCAGGACGAGGCCGTGACCGCGGTATCCAATGCCGTGCGCCGCTCCCGGGCGGGACTGTCCGATCCCAAGCGCCCCAACGGCTCCTTCCTGTTTCTCGGGCCCACCGGTGTCGGCAAGACCGAGCTGTGCAAGGCGCTGGCGGATTTCCTCTTCGACAGCGATGACGCCATGGTGCGAATCGATATGTCGGAGTTCATGGAGAAGCACTCGGTGGCGCGGATGATCGGCGCGCCCCCGGGCTATGTCGGTTATGAGGAGGGGGGCTACCTGACCGAGGCCGTGCGCCGCAGGCCCTACTCCCTGCTGTTGCTGGACGAGGTGGAGAAAGCCCATCCGGATGTGTTCAATATCCTGCTGCAGGTGCTCGAGGACGGCCGCCTGACCGATGGCCAGGGCCGCACCGTGGATTTTCGCAATACCGTGGTGGTAATGACCTCAAACCTGGGGTCGGACCTGATCCAGGAGATGGCGGGCGAGGAAAACTACGAGGCCATGAAAGCCGCCGTGATGAACGTGGTCGGCAGCCACTTCCGCCCGGAATTCATCAACCGGATAGACGAGTCGGTGGTGTTCCACCCGCTGGCGCAGGGACCAGATTCGCGGCATCGCCGAGATCCAGTTGCGCTCCCTGGAGCAGCGCCTGGCGGAACGCGAACTGGGGCTCGAACTCAGCCCGGCCTTCATGGATCACCTGGTGGCGGTGGGCTATGACCCGGTGTATGGCGCCCGGCCCCTGAAGCGGGCTATCCAGCAATTGCTGGAAAACCCGCTGGCCCAGCGCATCCTGGCGGGAGATTTCGAGCCCGGCCAGACGATCGCGGTGGATTTCGACGGCGCAAAGACGACATTCAGTCGCGGCTGACGGTGTACTGACAGTAAAAAGGCCCCGACATGGGGCCTTTTTCATCCGGGTGCAGGCGCGGCGCAGCTTGCTAGTTGCAGTGGACCTTGATGGTATCCATGGCCTGCTTGCGCTGCTCCTCTTTTTCTTCCTCGCTCAGCGGTCGCAGCTCGCCCTGGTCATTGCGAATCTGGATTCGCACCTTGGTATTGAGCGTCTCGAGGTTCTCCTGGGCCCGCTTGCACTGTTCCGGGTTCTTCTTCACCGGCTCTGCCTGGGTTTTTACCGGCTCAAACTCATTGCCGACGGTGGGTTCCACGGTCGCCGGCACCGCACCCTCGCCGGCACCCACCTCGCGCTTCAGCTTGGACCTGGTGGAGACCACGTCGTAGGGCGTTCCCGCCGGCGGTGGCCGGTCACTGTTGACCGGGTTGCCGCGCTCATCCAGCCAGCGATAGTAGGTGCCATCGGCACCGGCCGCGGTGCTGCCCAGCACCACCGCGACCGCCGCGAGTGCGGCCAGGCAAACGTGTCTTGCGGTTTTCACATCAAAATCCCCCGGTACTGCACGCCCTTGAAACCTAAAGTAACCCAGCGGCCAGCCAGAGGCAATGCGCTTTGGGGCGTAATGCATGGCCGCGGCGATTGACTTTGGCGGTGTTCCTGCGAACAATAGGCGCGTCTTGCAAATGGCAACGGCTAACGTCGAGTACCCTCGATCTCTGGCCCACTGCGTCGATCCCATTATTCGGTGCAGCTGTTTGTAAGTCCCGTATTCAACCTGTGCCGCATCGGCCGGGTTGAGGGCCAGACACTGCGCTACCCCGCAGGGCGACCGATACACGGGCGTTCGTGATCGTATTCCCCCAGGAGTGTCGCCGGGGGTATGTTCCCGGGCAGTGTATCGAGCTTGAAGGGGGTGGCGTCGCCAACCGAAGTACCTGTTCAGGGTATTTCCGCAGCAACGTCCACACATGATTTGAGAATGTTCCGGCGAGGGTTACGCGTCGGGCGTCTGGTATTATGGGAGATTGATTGTGGAGTTGTTATCCGGCGGCGAAATGATCGCCCGCGCTCTGGAAGACGAAGGTGTAGAGTACATTTTCGGCTATCCCGGTGGCGCGGTTTTGCACATATACGACGCCCTGTTCAAGGACTGCAAGGTGCCCCACGTACTGGTGCGCCATGAACAGGCGGCGACCCATGCGGCGGACGGCTATGCCCGTGCCACCGGCAAGCCCGGCGTGGTGCTGGTCACCTCCGGCCCCGGCGCCACCAATGCCATCACCGGTATTGCCACCGCCTACATGGATTCGATTCCCATGGTGGTGTTGTCCGGCCAGGTGCAGAGCCACCTGATCGGCGAGGACGCCTTCCAGGAAACGGACATGATCGGTATTTCCCGGCCCATCGTGAAGCACAGTTTCATGGTGAAGCGTGCCGAAGATATTGCCGGTGATGATCAAGAAGGCGTTCTACATCGCCTCCACCGGTCGTCCCGGTCCGGTGGTCATCGATATTCCCAAGGACCTCACCCGCCCGGACGAGAAATTCGAGTACCGCTACCCGCGCACGGTGAAAATGCGTTCCTATGCGCCGGCCCAGCGCGGCCACACCGGCCAGATCAAGAAGGCGGCGAAACTGTTGCTGGCCGCCAAGCGCCCGGTCATCTATGCCGGTGGTGGCGTGGTGCAGGGCGACGGCAGCGACCTGCTGACCCGCCTGGCGAGGGAGCTGAACTACCCGGTGACCAATACCCTGATGGGTCTGGGCGCCTTTCCCGGCACCGACCGCCAGTTCCTCGGCATGCTGGGCATGCACGGCTTCTACGAGGCCAATATGGCCATGCACCACAGCGATGTGATCCTGGCGGTCGGCGCCCGCTTTGATGACCGCGTAACCAACACCGTGAGCAAGTTCTGCCCCGGCGCCAAGATCATTCATATCGATGTGGACCCCGCCTCGATCTCCAAGACCGTGACGGCGGATATTCCCATCGTCGGCCCGGTGGTGTCGGTGCTGGAGGAAATGCTGGTCCAGATCGCCGCTGTCCGGGAAAAAGAGGCGGACCTGCCGGACCAGGGAGCGCTGGAGCGCTGGTGGAAGCAAATCGATGAATGGCGCGCCAAACATGGACTGTGGACCGGGCGACGCTACGGCCAGAGCGAGATGATCATGCCCCAGCAGGTGATCGAAAGCCTGTACCGGGTGACGGACGGCGATGCCTACGTGACCTCGGATGTGGGCCAGCACCAGATGTTCGCGGCCCAGTACTACCGTTTCGATAAGCCGCGGCGCTGGATCAATTCAGGTGGCCTGGGCACCATGGGCTTCGGCCTGCCCGCCGCCATGGGGGTCAAGCTGGCGTTTCCCGAGATGGAAGTGGCCTGTGTCACCGGCGAGGGCAGTATCCAGATGAACATCCAGGAGCTGTCGACCTGTACCCAGTACAACACCCCGGTGAAGATCATCAATCTGCGCAACAATTACCTGGGCATGGTCAAGCAGTGGCAGGATATGCAGTACGAGGGCCGCTATGCCATGAGTACCTACGAGGACTCGCTGCCTGATTTCGTCAAGCTGGTGGAAGCCTACGGCCACGTGGGCATGCAGGTGAAGGAACTGGCCGACCTCGACGCAAAAATGGAGGAGGCCTTTGCCATGAAGGACAAACTGGTATTCCTCGATATCATCATCGACCCGATGGAGCACGTCTATCCCATGCACGTGGCGCCCCATGGCTCGATGAAAGATATGTGGCTGAGCAAGAACGAGAGGACCTGACATGCGACGGATAATTTCAATGCTGATGGAAAACGAGCCCGGTGCACTGTCCCGCGTGGTCGGCCTGTTCTCCCAGCGGGGCTATAACATCGAAACCCTCAACGTGGCGGCCACCAACGATCCCACGCTGTCGCGACTGACCCTGACCACGTTCGGGGATGACAAGCAGATCGAACAGATCACCAAGCACCTCAACAAACTGGTTGATGTGGTGAAACTGGTGGACCTGACAGAGGGCGCCCATATCGAGCGTGACCTGATGCTGATCAAGGTGCGGGCCCAGGGCGCCCTGCGGGAAGAGGTGAAGCGCACCACCGATATTTTTCGCGGCCAGATCGTGGATGTGGGGCCCAACGTCTACACGATCCAGCTGGCCGGTACCAGCGACAAGCTCGACTCCTTCGTGGCGGCGATGGCCGATGTGGAGATACTCGAGGTGGTGCGCTCGGGTGTGGCCGGCATCTCCCGCGGCGAGAAAGTCCTGAGCCTGTAGGCTGCGCCCTGCCGACCGAGGCTTTTCACCGAGAACATTAATGGCCGCGGCGGGCTTCCATGCGTTTTAGCATGGTGCCCATGATGCGGCGGTACAGGTCCATTCCCAGGTACTTGTCCTCGACGCCCTTGTCGATATTGGGGTTGTCGTTGACTTCGATGACGCAGCCCTTGCCGTCGCGCTCTTTCAGGTCCACACCGTAAAGGCTGGACCCGATTGGCCGGGTGGCTTTCAGGGCGGTTTCCACCACGGAGTGCGGTACGTCGGCAATTGGCAGGGTCTCAAAGCCCCCCGAGTCGGTGCGGTTGCCGTGGCGATAAATCTGCCAATGGTCCTTCACCATAAAATACCTGCAGGCGTAGAGCGGCTGGTTATCCAGCACCCCGATGCGCCAGTCGAATTCGGTGTACAGAAACTCCTGGGCCAGTAACAGGGTGGAATGGCGAAACAACTTCTTGCAGATTGCGGCCGAGCTCCGTGGGGTCCCGGGCCTTTTCTATACCCTTGGAAAACGCCCCATCGGGGATCTTTACCACGATGGGGAAGCCCAGGGACTGTTCCAGCTCCAGCAGCTGGGACGGCTGGTCCTTGTACAGGACCACCGTACGGGGTGCAGACACCTTGTGGATCCTGAACAGATCGGCCAGGTATATCTTGTTGGTGCAGCGCAGGATTGAAGTGCTGTCATCGATGGTCACCAGGCCCTCGTTCTCGGCCTTTTTGGCGAAACGGTAGGTGTAGTGGTCGATGTTGGTCGTGGTGCGAATGAACAGCCCGTCGTATTCCGGCAGCCGCAGGTAATCCCGCTGGCGGATAACCTCGCAGTCGATGCCCATCTCTTTGCCTGCGCGGATAAAACGCTTGAGCGCGCCCTTGTTCGACGGCGGCATCACCTCAAGCGGATCGCACAGAATCGCCAGGTCGTAGCGGGCGGCCTTTTGCTTCTTGTGTTTGCGCCAGACCTTCCTGCTGAAAATGTTGAGGGCCTCAGCGAAGTGGCCGGCCTGCACCTCGTTCAGCTGCTTTGGCGATTTCGGCTTGAGGCTGGCGATTTCCCAGCGTTTGCGGCAGCGCAGGGTTATTTCGAGGATGGGGCAGGGGAAGGATTCAAACAGTTTTTCCGACAGGTCGTGGTAGCGTTTGTCCTCGGTGCGCCCGAAATAGCTGTGGAGGATTATTGGTTGAGCAGGATCGGCCTGCTTCAGGGAGTTGTATACCTTTTCACCGAAGTCATCTATGTGGATGCGGTAGAGCGCGCGCTTGCTGAGGTCGTTCAGGGTGCGCACTGAAGGAATGACATTGTGGCCGCGCGCTTCTGCCAGCAGTGAGCAGTAATACCCTTCTGAAAGGTAATCGAAATTGCGGCAGAGGTTGATGATGCGCGTGCGCGGCGCGGTGCGCAGGTGTTTGCCGTTCATGTACTCGCTGAAGGCAATGACCTGCTGGCTGGGATAATAGGGCGTCCAGTCCTTCAGGCTATGGATGACAATGAGGGTCTGGGACATCGACTGGATCCGGGTTGTGGGCGGTGGCGCGCGGGGTACTACGCAAGTATTTTACAGCCCCGGCTGGTAGTCAATTGCAGCTCGGGATATATTTCGTGGCTCGAGGAACAAGTAACAATGAGCTTGCAGCCCAATTACCACCACCCCGAGCGCTGCCTGGCGGCGCTGGCCGCGTGGTACCGCCAGACCCTTGCCTGGGGAGCACCATGAGCCTTATTCGCAGGGTCATCGCGACGGATATCGAGGAGCTGCTGCGCCTCGAAGCCCTCGCTTTTAAGGGTGATCGCCTCAGCCGGCGCTCTTTCAAGCGCTGGATCAAACACAAGGGCTGTGTCTTCCTGGTCAGCGATAACCAGGGCGTACTGGGCGGCTATATCCTCGTTATCCAGCGGCGCGGAACCCGACTCGCCCGTCTTTACTCGCTGGCGGTCGACCCGGCGTGCCGCGGGCAGGGCCTCGCCGCCAGGTTGATTGATCAGGCCGAGCAGGCCGCCCGGGATGCGGGCTCACTGTATATGCGGTTGGAGGTTGCCAATAACAATGAGGCGGCAATCCAGTTATACCGCAAACTCGGCTATACGCAGTTCGGCCTTTACCAGGGCTACTACGAGGACCGCAGCGACGCCCTGCGCATGGAGAAATGCATTCACCGCCTGCGTCCGGTCAACCAGAACCGGGCCATTCCCTGGATTTCCCAGACAACGCCTTTCACCTGTGGCCCCGCCTCGCTGATGATGGCGATGAACGGTCTCGATCCGAAGTACTCCCCCAGCCAGCTGGAAGAGGTGGAGATCTGGCGGGAGGCGACCACGATTTTCATGACATCCGGCCACGGTGGCTGTCATCCCGTGGGTCTGGCCCTGGCGGCGACCGCCCGTGGTTTTGCTGCCGAAGTCTGGATCAGCAGAAGAGGGCCCTTGTTCGTCGATGGGGTGCGCGACCCGAATAAAAAGCGCGTCATCAGCCTGGTGCATGAATCGTTTATCGCGCAGGCGAAAAAGCAGAAATTACCCGTGCGGTTTGCCGACATCGGACAGCGCAAGTTGGCAGACTGCTATGCCAGGGGTGACAACGTGCTGATACTCATCTCCAGTTACCGCCTGGACAACCGCAAGGCTCCCCATTGGGTGGTTGTCAGCGGCTTTGATGAAAACTGCCTGTATTTTCACGACCCGGACCTGGAAATCGGGCCGCACCTGACAATTGCCGATGAAAATCGCGATTCTATCGAATGCCAGCATGTGCCCATTGCGCGAGCCGATTTTGCCTCCATGAGTTTATTCGGGGCCAGCAGGCTGCGCACCGCAGTAATCCTGCGCAAGCGCTGATGGCGCCAGTATCCGTGAGTAAAGGGGCGAGGCCGATGAGTAGTGCGCATGTCTGAGAACAATACCAGGTACCTCGAACTGGTGCGGGAGCTGTCGGACCGTATCGTGGAAGCCCAGCGACCCATCCGGATCCTCGATGGGATAAAGTGGTGCAACAGCGTGCGCAGCGAATTTTTCGCCAGTGACTGCAAGGTCCTGCCGGCGGTGGATACGGCGTATTACCAGCGCAAGAACCCCCTCGAGTTCGATCCCGCGGCAGCGCGCAATGTTTTTCACCAGATTGACAGGGATATCGCCCGCAAACTCGGCCAGTTGAACCCGCTGGCTACGATCATGCGGCGCATCTGCCGGGAGTACCAGACAGTCGTTCGCCTGCTGGAGGCGCGGGGAACGCCGGACTTCGGCGTCTACTCCGAGGAGCTCTATGGTTCGGCATCAGACGTGTTTCATGCCGGCGACCCGACCCTTGCGGACCTGGGCACGACCATGGAAGCCACCCTGATAAACCTGCTGAAAAACCAGTCCATGATGGAAGCGGAGAAAACGATCAGCGCCGAGCGCGCCGTGGAGATGCTCAATACGCGGCTGATTAACGCCTTTCCGGACGCCGGCATACGGGTGCTGCTGAATGACCAGATGACCGCCGATGCCGCCGCGGGCTCCGACTACCTGAAAATACGCAGCGATGCCAGGTTCAATGCGCTGGATATCGATGTGCTCGAGGTGCATGAGGGCTGGGTACACCTGGGCACCACGCTCAACGGCATGGCACAGCCCTGGTGTACCTTCCTGGGCAAGGGTCCGCCCTCGTCCACCACCACCCAGGAGGGCCTCGCGGTATTGACCGAGATCCTGACCATGCGCTCCAGCCCGTCGCGACTGTATCGGCTGATCAACCGCGTTCGCGCCGTTACCCTGGCGGAGGAGGGCGCGAATTTTGTCGAGGTGTTCGACTATCTGCGCAGTAACGAGATGTCGGATGACGACTCTTATGCGATCGCAGTCAGGATATTTCGTGGCAGTACCCCCGAGGGCAGGCCTTTCACCAAGGATCTGGCCTATATGCGCGGCTTTATCCAGACCTACAACTTCATGCGTCTGGCCATGAGTGAAGGCAAGCTGGATAACCTCCCGGTACTGTTTTGTGGCAAGGTCACGCTCGAGGACGTCAAAGCCTATCGGGTGCTGATGGATGAGGGAGTCGTGGTGCCGCCCAAGTTCCTGCCGCCGCATTTTGCCGATCTCAAGGGCCTTGCCACCTGGATGAGCTTTTCGCGGTTCATCTCCAGCCTGAGCTTCGAGCAGTTGCAGGCGGACTACAGCGCGCTGCTCTAGACGCTTGGCATCAGGACAGGCGGTCGCGGAAATCCGCGTAGCCGAATTCCCGCACCAGCGTCAGTTCATCGGTGCTGGAATTCCAGACCGCAATGGCGGGCAGCTGGGTGCCGTTGAAGGTTGAGGTCTTGACCATGGTGTAGTGGGCCATATCGCCGAACACCAGGCGCTGGCCAACCTGCAGGGGCTCGGCAAAACTGTAGTCCCCGATCACGTCACCCGCCAGGCAGGTCAGCCCCCCCAGGCGGTAGGTATGGGGGAATTCACCGGCGATCCCGGCGCCGATGATATCCGGGCGATAGGGCATTTCCAGGGTATCCGGCATATGGCAGGTGGCGGAGGTGTCGAGGATCGCCTGGTCCAGCGTGTTCCACGCCAAATCCAGCACCTCGGCGACCAGCACGCCGCTGCCGATAGCCACCGCCTCACCGGGCTCCAGGTACACTTGTACCGCGTATTTCTTGCTGAATTCACGGATGCTCGCCACCAGCTCATCGAGCTGGTAGCCCGGACGGCTGATATGGTGCCCGCCGCCGAAGTTGACCCACTCCATGCGCGCCAGCAGGTGCCCGAATTTTTCCTCGACCGCGGCCAGCGTCCGCTGCAGTGGCGGGAAGTCCTGCTCGCACAGGGTGTGGAAGTGCAACCCGCTGATTCCCTCCAGGACGCTCTCATCGAGCTGTGACAGGGGTATTCCCAGGCGCGAGCCGGGTGCGCAGGGGTCGTAGATCGGAACCGCACCCTCCGAATGTTCTGGATTGATCCGCAAGCCGAACTGCAGCTGCGGGCGGTGGGATTTTGCGGCCCGCAACAGGGGCTGGAAGCGCAGCCACTGGCTGCAGCTGTTGAATACCACATGGTCCGCGAGCAACAGGATTTCCCTCAGGCTGGCCTCACTGTAGGCCGCACTGAATACATGCACCTCTCCGCCATAGTAGTCGCTGCCCAGCCTGGCCTCATGCAGCCCACTGGCGCAGCTGCCGTGAAGATAGCGCGACACCAGTGGGGCCAGGTGCCACATCGAGAATGCCTTCAGGGCTGCCAGCACTTTCGCGCCGCTGGCATCTGCGACCTGGCGCAGGATGCGCAGGTTGCGCTCGACGGCGACCTCGTCGACCACGAAGCAGGGAGTGGGGAGGCGGCTCAGGTCCAGCTGGCTGAAGTCGGTGAATTGCACTATGGGGCCCTAGAGGTCCTTGCCTTTTACCAGCTCCAGCTGGAAACCCGGATCGAGTTCGACCACGGTCCAGGGCAGACCATACAGGTTCATGTCGTGCATGAACGGGTCCGGGTCGCACTGCTCGATATTCCACACGCCGGGCTGCCGCCACTTGCCCTCGATGATCATCTTCGCACCGATCATGGCGGGGACACCGGTAGTATAGGAAATCGCCTGGGATTGGACCTCGCGGTAACATTCCTGGTGGTCGCAGATATTGTACAGGTACATTACCCGCTCCCGGCCGTCCTTGAGCCCGCGCACGATACAGCCGATGCAGGTCTTGCCCCTGGTGCGGGGCCCGAGGCTGGAAGGATCCGGCAACAGCTGCGCCAGGAACTGGATTGGTACGATCTTGTGCCCCTGGTAGTCGACCGGCTCGATGCTGGTCATGCCCACATTGCCCAGGACCTCGAGGTGCTTGAGGTAATTGTCAGAAAAGCTCATCCAGAACTGGGCCCTCCGCAGGCTGGGAAAATGCCTGGCCAGCGACTCGAGTTCTTCATGGTAGAGCCGGTAGATATTGAAGCTGCCCACAGCTTCCGGGCATTCGAATCGCGCCATCTTTGACATCGGCGTGGTAGTTACGAACTGCCCGTTCTCCCAATGGCGGCAATCCGCCGTGACCTCCCGGATATTGATCTCCGGGTTGAAGTTGGTGGCAAACGGATAACCGTGGTCCCCGCCGTTGACGTCAATGATGTCCAGCTCGTGAATTTCGTCGAAGTAGTGCTTGGCCAGGTAGGCGGTAAACATATTGGTCGCACCGGGGTCGAAGCCGCTGCCAAGCAGGGCCGTCAGCCCCGCCTGCCTGAATCGATCCTGGTAAGCCCACTGCCAACTGTACTCGAACTTGGCCGTGTCCTTCGGTTCGTAGTTGGCGGTATCGAGGTAGTGCACGCCGGCCGCCAGGCAGGCGTCCATGATGCTGAGATCCTGGTAGGGCAGCGCCACATTGATGACCAGTTCCGGCTGCTCCTGCTTCAGCAGCGCAGTGAGCTCGGCCACGTTGTCTGCATCCACCTGGGCCGTGCGGATCGGGCGGCTCAACTGGGCGGCGATGGCCTTGCACTTGGCCTCGTTGCGGCTGGCCAGCACTATGTCGGTGAACACTTCGGGCAGTTGCGCGCACTTGTGTGTGACCACGCCGCCGACGCCGCCGGCGCCTATAATCATTACCCTGGACATCATTCCACTCCTTGCAGTTGCGGGTCAGTGATTCTCAAAGTAGGTATAGCCGTGCAGGCTGGCCTTGAAAGCCTGCACGATCTGGCTGCGCTGGGCAACGTTGATCTTGCCGTCCCTCACTGCTTTCTCGGCAACCAGGCGGAAATTCTCCTGTAGCTGCTTGGGTTCATACTCCACGTAGCTGAGCACATCGGCGATGCTGTCGCCGTGGAATTCCCGCGCAAACTCGAAACTGCCATCGGCGTGGAGGGCGACATTCACCACGTTGGTGTCGCCGAACAGGTTATGCAGGTCTCCCAGGGTTTCCTGGTAGGCGCCAACCAGAAACACGCCGAGGTAATATTCCTGGCCCGGGATAAACTCGTGCACTGGCAGTACATTGTGCTCCCCGTCGGGCATCGAGAACCGGTCTATCTTGCCATCGCAGTCGCAGGTGAGGTCCGCCAGTATTGCCGACCGGGTGGGTTTCTCGCTGAGGCGGTGAATCGGCATGATGGGGAACAGCTGGTCTATCGCCCAGATGTCCGGCAGGGACTGGAACAGGCTGAAATTGCCATAGTAGATGTCCGAAAGCTGCTCCTGGAGATCCTGTAACTCCGGCGGGACCCGCTGCAGACCGGGCAGCATGGCAGCGATGCGATGCATGACTTCCAGGAAAATATTTTCAGCCAGCGCCCGCTCGCGCAGGGTGGCCTGGCCGTGATGGAACAATTCGCGCAACTCGTCGCGATAGAACAGGACGTCGTTGTAACATTCCTGGAAGTTCTGTGACGACAGCCTGGTCTGGATGTCCAGCAGGTTCTTCAGCGTTTCCGCGCAATCTTCCGGCAGCTGTGCAGGCCCGGCCATCGGCGTGCTGGTACTGACATTGAGGATATTGAACAGCAGCATCGAGGAGTAGGCTACCGTGGCGCGCCCGGATTCCGAGATAATGACAGGGTGTTCGATCTCCAGAGGGTTCAGGGTTTCGCAAATGCTCTCCACGATATTGGCGCAGTACTCGTCCAGGCGATAATTCATGCTGTGGGTGCTGTTGGTGCAGGCGCCTTCATAGTCCACTGCCAGGCCGCCACCCAGGTCGATATAGCCCATCGGCGCACCTTCCTGCACGAGGCCGGCGTAGAAACGACACGCCTCCAGCACACCGCTGCGCACATTGCGTATGTTGGGAATCTGCGAACCCAGGTGGCAGTGCAGCAGCCGCAGGCAGTGCAGCATGCCCGCCTCGCGCAAGCCGTCAACCAGGCGCATGAGTGCGGATGTAGAGAGCCCGAATATCGACCGGTCGCCGCTGTCCTGACTCCAGTAGCCGTCCACCGCAACGGTCGTCTTGATGCGAACACCTATCAGTGGCTCGACGCCAAGGGCACGGCTGCGTTCAACGATGATGGGAAGTTCCGACAGGGTCTCGATGACAAAGAAACACGGAATGCCCATCTGTCGCGCATACAGGCCAAGCTCAACGAATTCCGCATCCTTGTAGCCGTTGCAGATGATGAAACCGTCAGAATCCTTCAGCTGCGCCATGGCAATAATCAGCTCGGCTTTGCTGCCCGCCTCGAACCCATGGTTGTACTGGCGTCCGTAATCGGCGATCTCTTCCACTACGTGGCACTGCTGGTTCACCTTGATCGGGTAGACGCCGCGATAGTGATTGCGGTAGCCGCCGTCGGCTATCGCCTTGGCAAATGATTTGTTGAGAACTTCAATCCGGTGATCGAGCACATTGCGAATGCGCAGGACGGTGGGCATGTGCAGGCCGCGGTCATGCATCCCCCGCACGATCTCCATCAGGCTTACCGCTACCGGTTTGCCCTCGACATCGATATTGACCTGGACTTCGCCTTCGGCGGATATACCAAAATAACCGGCTCCCCAGCTGTTGATGCCATAGAGTTGCGCGCTCAGGGCGGCATCCCAGTGGGGGTCGGTGCCGGCGTCCTGCAGTTCTCGGTTTGATGGGGAATTCATGCCGCGTCCTTTTATGCCATAACCGCTGCCCAAAGCCCTTGCGCGGGCAGCGGTTGATTACATTCGAACTGAAAGCAGTTGCCTGCGCAAGCCATCCCGGGTTGAACTCCCGGAGCGGTGCCGGTCAGACAATTCGCTTCATCGCGGTCATATGGCCACGCAGCGTCTTGCCTACTTTCTCTACCGGGTGCCGGCGAACCGCGTCGTTCACCGCGATCAGTTCCGCATTGTCGACCCCGTTGTCCCCTTCCATGCCGCGACCGATAACATCGGTGTCAATCTTGCTCATGAAGTCAGCCAGCAGCGGGCGACAGGCGTGGTCGAACAGGTAGCAACCGTACTCTGCGGTATCTGAAATCACAACATTCATTTCGTAAAGTTTCTTGCGCGCGATGGTGTTGGCGATCAGGGGGGTCTCGTGGAGCGACTCGTAGTATGCCGACTCCGCGATAATACCTGCCGATACCATCGTCTCGAAAGCCAGTTCCACGCCGGCCTTGATCATGGCCACCATCAGGATGCCGTGATCGTAGTACTCCTGCTCGCTGATCTGCCTGGAGGTGTTGGTTGCCTTCTCAAACGCGGTTTCCGCGGTTGCGGCGCGCCACTTCAAGAGATTGGCGTCGTCGTTCGCCCAGTCTTCCATCATGGTTCTGGAAAAGTGTCCGGTCATGATGTCATCCTGGTGCTTCTCGTAGAGCGGACGCATGATGTCTTTCAACTCCTGCGCGAGGTAAAAGGCGCGGATTTTCGCCGGGTTGGACAGGCGATCCATCATATTGGTGATGCCGCCGTGCTTGAGGCCCTCTGTCACGGTTTCCCAGCCATACTGGATGAGCTTGGAGGCGTAACCGGGATCGATGCCCTTCTCCACCATCTTGTCGAAACACAGGATTGAGCCGGTCTGCAGCATGCCGCACAGAATGGTCTGCTCGCCCATCAGGTCTGATTTTACTTCCGCGATGAACGACGACTGCAGTACGCCTGCGCGGTGCCCGCCCGTGCCTGCGGCATAGGCCTTGGCCAGCTCGAGGCCCTCACCCCGGGGGTCGTTTTCAGTGTGAACGGCGATCAGGGTGGGCACGCCGAAGCCGCGCTTGTACTCCTCGCGCACCTCGGTGCCGGGGCATTTCGGGGCAACCATGATGACGGTGATATCCTCGCGAATTTTCATGCCCTCCTCCACGATATTGAAACCATGGGAGTAAGCCAGGCAGGAGTTCTTCTTCATCAGCGGCATGATCTGCTTGACCACACTGGTGTGCTGCTTGTCGGGTGTCAGGTTGAGCACCATGTCTGCGCCGGGAATCAAGTCCTCGTAAGTGCCCACGTTGAAGCCGTTTTCGCTCGCATTCTTCCAGGACTGGCGCTTTTCGCTGATGGCGCTCTGGCGCAGGGCATAGGCGACGTCGAGTCCGCTGTCGCGCAGGTTGAGGCCCTGGTTCAGGCCCTGGGCGCCGCACCCGACGATGACCATCTTCTTGCCGCGGAGCTTGTTGACGCCATCGGCGAATTCGGAGCGGTCCATAAAGCGACACTTGCCCAGTTGCTGCAGCTGCAGGCGCAGGGGAAGGCTGTTGAAGTAATTCTGTGCCATGGTGAGAGTCCTCAGGGGTGTGGGTTTGCGATATCGGGGCACACCATACGCGAAACTATATATTGCGTAAAACGCTATATTGGTAATATTGTGTTGCTAATTTCGCAATAACAGGTGACTTATGGATACCCGGGCCCTGGCCGTCTTTCTCTCGCTGGCGGAAACCCTCAGCTTCAGCCGCAGCGGCGAATTGTTGCATATGAGCGTGTCTGCCGTGAGCAGGACCCTGCAGCGCCTTGAGGATGAACTGGGCCAGCCGCTGCTGGAGCGGGATAACCGCAGGGTCCGGCTCACCGGGGCCGGGCGCGAATTCCGGGAGTACGCCCGGCGCTCGATCGCCGACTGGCAACGCCTGCGCCGCAAGCTCGGCAGCGAGGAAGAGCTGGCGGGTGAAGTCAGCCTCTTCTGCTCGGTCACGGCGAGCTACAGGGTGTTGGCGCCCATACTGGAGGCCTTCAGGTCGGCCCACCCCGCGGTGGAAATCATGATGCATACCGGCGACCAGGCTGACGGCGTCAGCCGCGTGCTGACCGGCCAGGATGATGTGGCGGTCAGCGGGCGCCCCGCGCAGCTGCCGCAACGCCTCGATTTCCTGCCCTTGTTGGAGTCGCCCCTGCAGCTGTGGGCGCCGACCGCCGAGTGTGCCGTGCGCCAGCTGGTGGACGCGGGGGAGACGTCTTCTCCAGGCTATGACTGGGCCAACATTCCGTTCATTGTGCCCGAGCGGGGGATTACCAAGGAGATCCTGGACGCCTGGTTGCGCGAGCGAGGCATTCGCCCCAGGGTCTACGCCCAGGTGGCCGGGCATGAAGCCATTGTGGCCATGGTAAGCCTGGGGCTGGGTATCGGGATTGCACCCGAACTTGTGGTCGAGGCCAGCGGCCTGGCCCCCCGGGTCAGCCAGGTCGCGCTCCCCGCTGGCCTGCCGCCGCTGACGATCGGGCTGTGCAGCCTGAAGCAGCGACTGTTGAGCCCCCTGGTGAAATCCCTGTGGGATGTGGCGGGGCATACCTATGGGGTGCAGGTTTGATAGTATAGGTGGGCATTTTTTCGGTGGTGGGTGCTATGGATGAACCGGGCGCAGTGGCTGATGGGCATAAGGCTCATCCAGAGACAGGTAAGGAAGCACAGCCCGGGGGGCTTGCGCCCGGCCTCGTCCTGCTGGTGGATGAGCACGAGGAGGAAGAATCTATCAACGGGCGAACGATCCGCCACCGCGGGATCTACCTGCTGCCCAACCTGTTCACCACCGGCGCGCTGTTCGCCGGCTTTTACGCCATCATCGCCGCGATGCGCGGGAATTACGAAGCGGCTCCGATGGCCATATTCGTGGCCATGGTGTTCGATGGACTCGATGGTCGCGTCGCCCGCCTGACCAATACTTCCAGCAAATTTGGTGCCGAGTACGACAGTCTTTCCGACATGGTCTCCTTCGGCGTCGCCCCGGCGCTGGTGATCTTCAGCTGGGCACTGGGCGACTTGGGCAAGTTTGGCTGGAGCGTGGCGTTTATCTATGTTGCCTGCGCCGCCTTGCGCCTGGCGCGTTTCAACACCCAGATCGATACCGCTGACAAACAGTTCTTTACCGGCCTGGCCAGTCCTGCGGCGGCCTGCATTATCGCCAGTGTGGTCTGGGTGTGTTTTGAAGCGGGCCTGGTGGGCACCGCGCTGCCTCTTGAGCTGGCGATTGCGGTTGGCCTTCTGACTGCTGTTGTCGGTTTCCTGATGATCGCCAATATTCCCTATTACAGTTTCAAGACTATAGATTTGCGCAGCAGGGTACCGTTTGCTGTCATGATCGCGATGGTGCTGGTATTCGGTCTTGTTACCCTGGACCCACCGCGGGTACTGCTGTTCGCGTTCCTCGCCTATGCCGCTTCAGGGCCGCTGTCACAGTTCATGAAGTGGCGTAAGCGCCGACGAGCTTGACAGTCGGCGGCCGTCGGGAAGCCGTTTTTGTCGTAGAGAATCGCCGCATGGAGGGCCAGTTCTGGTCGATAATTGAGCGGCAGCAAAGCGCATTTCAGAGACCCTGAAATATTTCTGTAAAAGCCCTTGCAGGGGGAGGTTCGATCCGTATAATGCGCCTCCTCGGTCAGGGCTATCCCCTGTAGCGAAACCCCTCCCCTGGCGGTAGGGTGTTGTTTAACAGTCAAATGAAGACAGATGTGTGGGCACTTGTTGGGATAGTTGTCACGACTATTCAGATACAACAAGTGACTCATTAATTCATTTATGAATATTTGATTTCGAGTTGTATCTGAGCCGATGATTTGAAGGGTAAAGCGAGGTACTCGCGTAACCCTTCCCTCTTGCGGTTGTTCCTTTCGGGGGATGGTTGCAGAGGTAAAAGATTTAAACTGAAGAGTTTGATCATGGCTCAGATTGAACGCTGGCGGCAGGCCTAACACATGCAAGTCGAGCGCGAAAGGCCTTCGGGCTGAGTAGAGCGGCGGACGGGTGAGTAACGCGTAGGAATCTACCTGGTAGTGGGGGACAACATGGTGAAAACCATGCTAATACCGCATACGCCCTATGGGGGAAAGCGGGGGACCTTCGGGCCTCGCGCTATCAGATGAGCCTGCGTAGGATTAGCTTGTTGGTGAGGTAAAGGCTCACCAAGGCGACGATCCTTAGCTGGTCTGAGAGGATGATCAGCCACACTGGAACTGAGACACGGTCCAGACTCCTACGGGAGGCAGCAGTGGGGAATATTGCGCAATGGGCGAAAGCCTGACGCAGCCATGCCGCGTGTGTGAAGAAGGCCTTCGGGTTGTAAAGCACTTTCAATTGGGAAGAAAGGTTGCGTGTTAATAGCACGTAGCTGTGACGTTACCTTTAGAAGAAGCACCGGCTAACTCCGTGCCAGCAGCCGCGGTAATACGGAGGGTGCGAGCGTTAATCGGAATTACTGGGCGTAAAGCGCGCGTAGGCGGTTTGTTAAGTCGGATGTGAAATCCCCGGGCTCAACCTGGGAATGGCATTCGATACTGGCCGACTAGAGTACGAGAGAGGGAGGTAGAATTCCACGTGTAGCGGTGAAATGCGTAGATATGTGGAGGAATACCGGTGGCGAAGGCGGCCTCCTGGCTCGATACTGACGCTGAGGTGCGAAAGCGTGGGTAGCAAACAGGATTAGATACCCTGGTAGTCCACGCCGTAAACGATGTCTACTAGCCGTTGGGAGACTTGATTTCTTAGTGGCGCAGCTAACGCACTAAGTAGACCGCCTGGGGAGTACGGCCGCAAGGTTAAAACTCAAATGAATTGACGGGGGCCCGCACAAGCGGTGGAGCATGTGGTTTAATTCGATGCAACGCGAAGAACCTTACCAGGTCTTGACATCCTCGGAACTTGGCAGAGATGCCTTGGTGCCTTCGGGAACCGAGAGACAGGTGCTGCATGGCTGTCGTCAGCTCGTGTCGTGAGATGTTGGGTTAAGTCCCGTAACGAGCGCAACCCTTGTCCTTAGTTGCCAGCGCGTAATGGCGGGAACTCTAAGGAGACTGCCGGTGACAAACCGGAGGAAGGTGGGGACGACGTCAAGTCATCATGGCCCTTACGACCTGGGCTACACACGTGCTACAATGGAACGCACAGAGGGTTGCAACCTCGCGAGAGTGAGCCAATCCCACAAAACGTTTCGTAGTCCGGATCGGAGTCTGCAACTCGACTCCGTGAAGTCGGAATCGCTAGTAATCGCGGATCAGAATGCCGCGGTGAATACGTTCCCGGGCCTTGTACACACCGCCCGTCACACCATGGGAGTGGGTTGCTCCAGAAGTGGTTAGCCTAACCTTCGGGGGGGCGATCACCACGGAGTGATTCATGACTGGGGTGAAGTCGTAACAAGGTAGCCCTAGGGGAACCTGGGGCTGGATCACCTCCTTAAACGATGTTGGCACTACCTGATGAGTGCTCACACATTTGTCTTCATTTGTTCGGTTGATGCGTCGGTAACGCAGGATTTTTTGCGCTAATTGTGTGGAAAAGACAAGTTTGAGGGGCTATAGCTCAGCTGGGAGAGCGCCTGCCTTGCACGCAGGAGGTCTGCGGTTCGATCCCGCATAGCTCCACCAGTTGAAGGCCTGTAGCGCAGTTGGTTAGAGCGCACCCCCGCTTGAGGTAGAGAGCGGGTGAGGTCACCGACCTCAGGCTCCGGCCGGTGGCCAACTGGTTGATTATAGGCCTGTAGCTCAGTTGGTTAGAGCGCACCCCTGATAAGGGTGAGGTCGGCAGTTCAAATCTGCCCAGGCCTACCAGTACGCATCACTGGAATCAGAAAAAAGCCTATTGGTTAGTAGGTTTTTTTCTGGTTTTGCACCGGAATGTTCTTTAACAAGGTAAATCAAGCTGAGTCTATGGATTTGAGCTTGGCACTGGCGGCGCTTTTGGGTGCTGTGGGTGGCAAGAGAAATCCTTAGATAGAAAGTTCTGGCTGCGCTTAATCAATTCGGCGCGGCCAAACGAGTTGTAAATATACTGTGACTTAAGCGTCACAACATCCGGCGGGCAGGCACTTTGATCGGTGCCTGTCTATGAAGTACCCGGCCTGTGTTGAGGGGGTCGGGGAAAAGTCTTTGTCCAGATAACTTTGGTTATATGGTCAAGCGACTAAGCGCATACGGTGGATGCCTTGGCAGTCAGAGGCGATGAAGGACGTAGTAGCCTGCGAAAAGCTTCGGGGAGTCGGCAAACAGACTTTGATCCGGGGATGTCCGAATGGGGAAACCCACCTGGTGCAAGCCAGGTACCCTGTACTGAATACATAGGTGCAGGGGGCGAACGAGGGGAACTGAAACATCTAAGTACCCTTAGGAAGAGAAATCAATTGAGATTCCCCCAGTAGCGGCGAGCGAACGGGGAACAGCCTGCAAGTGATAGCATGTTGGTTAGTGGAACGCTCTGGAAAGTGCGGCGATAGAGGGTGATAGCCCCGTACACGAAAACCAAGATGTGGTACTGAGCTTGCGACAAGTAGGTCGGGACACGTGTTATCCTGATTGAAGATGGGGGGACCATCCTCCAAGGCTAAATACTACTGACTGACCGATAGTGAACCAGTACCGTGAGGGAAAGGCGAAAAGAACCCCGGAGAGGGGAGTGAAATAGAACCTGAAACCGTATGCGTACAAGCAGTGGGAGCAGACTTGTTCTGTGACTGCGTACCTTTTGTATAATGGGTCAGCGACTTATTGTCTGTAGCGAGCTTAACCGTTTAGGGGAGGCGTAGGGAAACCGAGTCTTAACAGGGCGTCATAGTTGCAGGCAATAGACCCGAAACCGGGCGATCTATCCATGGCCAGGTTGAAGGTGCCGTAACAGGCACTGGAGGACCGAACCCACGTCTGTTGAAAAAGACGGGGATGAGCTGTGGATCGGAGTGAAAGGCTAATCAAGCCCGGAGATAGCTGGTTCTCCTCGAAATCTATTTAGGTAGAGCCTCGCGTCTTACCCTGGGGGGTAGAGCACTGTTTGGGCTAGGGGGTCATCCCGACTTACCAACCCCATGCAAACTCCGAATACCCAGGAGTACAATCGCGGGAGACAGACGGCGGGTGCTAACGTCCGTCGTCGAGAGGGCAACAACCCAGACCGCCAGCTAAGGTCCCTAATACCAGTTAAGTGGGAAACGATGTGGGAAGGCTTAGACAGCTAGGAGGTTGGCTTAGAAGCAGCCATCCTTTAAAGAAAGCGTAATAGCTCACTAGTCGAGTCGGCCTGCGCGGAAGATTTAACGGGGCTAAACTGGTAACCGAAGCTGCGGATGCGTGTACTTCACTTAAATTCATTCAAGCTTGACGCTTGTCGTCGGCGTTAGCCGACGACCAAGCCCTCCCGAACGTGGAGTTGGCCGTTGGCCGACACAGGGACAGGTGTTGGGCTGCGTACTGAGAGCGATGACGTGCGGATTTGCGAAGCAAATCGGCGGGCACGCTTAAAGACGCGAGCGAAGCGAGTGGATTTAAGGAAGTGCACGCATGGTAGAGGAGCGTTCTGTAAGCCGTTGAAGGTGAACCGGGAGGTTTGCTGGAGGTATCAGAAGTGCGAATGCTGACATGAGTAACGACAAGGGGGGTGAAAAACTCCCCCGCCGGAAGATCAAGGTTTCCTGTCCAACGCTAATCGGGACAGGGTGAGTCGGCCCCTAAGGCGAGGCAGAAATGCGTAGTCGATGGGAAACGGGTTAATATTCCTGCACTTCTTTATATTGCGATGGAGGGACGGAGTAGGCTAGGCCATCAGGGCGTTGGTTGTCCCTGTTTAAGGTTGTAGGCTGGTTGCTTAGGTAAATCCGGGCGATCAAGGCTGAGAGCTGATGACGAGTGTCACTGCGAGGTGACGCGAAGTGGTTGATGCCATGCTTCCAAGAAAAGCCTCTAAGCTTCAGATATGAAGGAACCGTACTGTAAACCGACACAGGTGATCAGGTAGAGAATACCAAGGCGCTTGAGAGAACTCGGGTGAAGGAACTAGGCAAAATGGTACCGTAACTTCGGGAGAAGGTACGCCGGTTTGGGTGATGGGACTTGCTCCCTGAGCCTGGGCTGGTCGAAGTGACCAGGTGGCTGCGACTGTTTATTAAAAACATAGCACTGTGCAAACACGTAAGTGGACGTATACGGTGTGACGCCTGCCCGGTGCCGGAAGGTTAATTGATGGGGTTATCTTCGGAGAAGCTCTTGATCGAAGCCCCGGTAAACGGCGGCCGTAACTATAACGGTCCTAAGGTAGCGAAATTCCTTGTCGGGTAAGTTCCGACCTGCACGAATGGCGTAACGATGGCCACACTGTCTCCACCCGAGACTCAGTGAAATTGAAATCGCTGTTAAGATGCAGTGTACCCGCGGCTAGACGGAAAGACCCCGTGAACCTTTACTATAGCTTCACACTGGACTTTGACCTTACTTGTGTAGGATAGCTGGGAGGCTTTGAAGCGGTGGCGCCAGCCATCGTGGAGCCGACCTTGAAATACCAGCCTGGTAATGTTGGGGTTCTAACTCAGGTCCGTAATCCGGATCGAGGACAGTGTGTGGTGGGTAGTTTGACTGGGGCGGTCTCCTCCCAAAGAGTAACGGAGGAGCACGAAGGTGCGCTAATCACGGTCGGAAATCGTGAGGTTAGTGTAAAGGCACAAGCGCGCTTGACTGCGAGTCTGACAAGACGAGCAGGTACGAAAGTAGGTCTTAGTGATCCGGTGGTTCTGTATGGAAGGGCCATCGCTCAACGGATAAAAGGTACTCCGGGGATAACAGGCTGATACCGCCCAAGAGTTCACATCGACGGCGGTGTTTGGCACCTCGATGTCGGCTCATCACATCCTGGGGCTGAAGCCGGTCCCAAGGGTATGGCTGTTCGCCATTTAAAGTGGTACGCGAGCTGGGTTTAGAACGTCGTGAGACAGTTCGGTCCCTATCTGCCGTGGGCGTTGGAGAATTGAGGGAAGCTGCTCCTAGTACGAGAGGACCGGAGTGGACGAACCGCTGGTGTTCGGGTTGTCACGCCAGTGGCATTGCCCGGTAGCTACGTTCGGACAGGATAACCGCTGAAAGCATCTAAGCGCGAAGCCCCTCCCAAGATAAGTTCTCCCTGACCCCTTGAGGGTCCTGAAGGGCCGTCCAAGACCAGGACGTTGATAGGCTGGGTGTGTAAGCGTTGTAAAGCGTTGAGCTAACCAGTACTAATTGCCCGTGAGGCTTGACCATATAATCCAAGTTATTTGTAGTAATGCAGAGACGACGGGTGTTGTGTGCAGGTCATGGTGTAGGCAACGAGAGAAGGATTTGAAAATCGGCTTGATTTACCGCCCTATTTGAGAGGACGCCGGCGCTGCAGCAGCAGGTAAGACCGAACTCCCTCGAGCCAGTTTGCCTGGCGACCATAGAGCATTGGAACCACCTGACCCCATCCCGAACTCAGAAGTGAAACGATGCATCGCCGATGGTAGTGTGGGGTCTCCCCATGTGAGAGTAGGTCATCGCCAGGCTTCTAAAAAAGAAAACCCCCTGCGGCTCAGCTGCAGGGGGTTTTGTTTTTTAGGAATGTGATGATCGAGTGTCACTCAATATCGGGCCCATGTGAAAACCCCTGTTCCGCAGGAACGGGGTTTGGGCGCCGCAGGCGTCGCAGGGCGATCGCAAGCACCGCTTGCGACCCACTGTAGGTGCCCGATATAGCGGGGCAGGCCCTCAACGGAACCCGACCCCCAACCCAACCAGATACTTCGACACATCCACCGTATCGATCTGCGCTGGATCAAGATACTGTCTGGCATATTGCAAATACACTTCCTCCCGGACAAACAATTCAAAACAGTCCCGGTCGATGTGGTTGTCGAGAACCATTCGATGCAGGATATCCAGCGCTTCGCTGACCGGCTTGGCTTTCTTGTAGGGGCGGTCCGATGCAGTCAGTGCCTCGAAGACATCGGCAACCGCGAGCATGCGTTCCGGGATGCTGAGCTCGTCCCCGGACAGTTTTCGCGGATAGCCAGAACCTCTCATGGTCTCATGATGGGTGGATGCATAGCGCGGGACATTTTTGAGTTCCTGCGGAAATGGCAGGCTTTCCAGCATCTTGATGGTACTGATCATGTGCTCGTTGATCTTGAACCGGTCCTCCGCCGTGAGGGTGCCGCGGGAGATAGACAGGTTATAGACCTCACCGAGATTATACAGATGCTCCGGTATATCCATATTGATGCCGAATTCCGGCGGGATAATCTGTTGAGCCGGTTCGCTTGATCAGATGTTCCGGTTTGTCGCTGAGCAGTGTCTCCGTGGCGGGAAGGGGCGATGGTTCGGCATCAAGCCGCAGTTCCTCGGTCGGGGACAGGCCGATACGATCGTCGAAATGTCGCTGCCAGGTCGTTTTGGCGATCTCGCGCAGGCGATCCAGCTCTGCCTGTCCGAGGAATTCACCACCGACATTGCAGCGTGCCACAAAGCAGAATCCTCCTGCAATTGCTGCTGGCTGCGCCTGCAGGGCTGCTGCCGCTGCCGGGATTCCCCCGGCTGCTTCGCCACCGCTTGCCAGTAGTCGATCTCGGCGTCGCGCCACAGCACCTCAAAGCGCATTCGCACTTCATGGATGCGATTGTAGATTGTCTCGAGCTTGCTGCCCTTGTCGACGATATGCTCTGGCGTGGTGATCTTGCCGCAATCGTGCAGCCAGGCCGCAATGCGATATTCCCGCCACTGATCATCGGTGGCCAGGCTGGAACTCCCTGAATGCGGGGAGGCCGAGTCGGAAGCACGCTCGGGCGAGCATCAGTGCCAGTTCCGGTACTCGCTCACAGTGACCGCCCGGTATATGCCGACTTGTCATCAATCGCCTGGGCGATCAGCTCGATAAAGGAGTCCATCAGTTTGCGCTGCGCCAGTTCATGCGCCTGATCGCCTCGACCATGTTGACCATGGACTCGGAGAGCTCATCCAGCTCGAGTACGCGGGAGCTGACCCGTTCCACCTGGTCATATTGCCTTTTGCGGACCTTGTCATTTTCGGCTGCCAGCTGCCGGATAGGATGTACTATCGGGTTGGCAAACAACCATGAGAAGGGCACGAGCAACAGCAACAAGGCAGCCGTGGCGGCGATAGACAGCTCAACCTGTTCCATGAAGGGTTCGACCACCTGGTCCAGGGGGGCCCGAACGCCTGCATAAAGCTGCCCGGCCGTGTCCGCGCTGGCGCTGGTCGGGGTGACGTATAACAGCCAGTTTTTACCGCCAGCCC
>CAVOYP010000015.1:0-124606 GCA_963700715.1 uncultured Gammaproteobacteria bacterium | reverse complement strand
GTCCGACCGGGGGTGCTCCTGGAGCTGATGACCCTGTCCACCGCGGATACCGAGGCGAAGCTGACCGTGCAGTTGTTGCCCAGCACCGAGCGCGATATCGACTCGGTGGAACTGGCGCAGTGGGTGCGCGAGAGTCTCGGTGAACTCAGCGGCGTGCAGTCATTGATCTTCAACGCCAATGCCGGCCCCGCGGGTTCGGCGCTGAATGTCGAGCTGGCGGGGGAGAACCTGGAGGCCCTGCGCGCCGCCGCCGCTGAATTGAAGGTGGCCCTGGCGGGCTATGCGGGCGTGTTCGACATCCGCGACAGCTTCGACGCCGGGGCGCCGGAGCTGGATATCCAGGTGACCCCCGAGGGTGACGCCCTGGGGCTGGGCCAGGTGGAGCTGGCCACGCAGGTCCGGCAGGCCTTTTTCGGCGCCGAAATCCAGCGCCTGCAGCGCGGTCGCAACGAGGTCCGCGTCTATGTGCGCTTTCCGGCCGGGGAGCGGGCCACGATAGAATCCCTGCGCTCCATGTGGATTGACGTACCCGGGCGCGGCAAGGTGCCTTTCGAGGTCGTGGGAGAGGCCCGGGAGCGCACCGGGGTCAGCGTGATCAATCGCTTCAATCGCCAGCGGGTGGTCAATGTGGAGGCCGACGTGGACAAGGCCCGGATTGAACCCGGCGTGGTCAACCAGGAGATCGCCACCCGGGTGTTGCCGCAGATCCTGTCCCGCTATCCGGGTGTCTCCAGCCGCCTCGCCGGCGAGGCGGAGGAGGAGGCCGAGACCACCGACTCGCTCACTGTAGGCGCGATCGCCATCCTGATCATGATCTACGCCGCGCTGGCAATCCCGCTGCGCAGCTACGGCCTGCCACTGATTATCATGTCGGTCATTCCCTTCGGCATCACGGGGGCGATCCTGGGTCACCTGATTGTCGGCAGCAGTGTGAGCATCCTGTCGGCGGTGGGGATGATCGGCCTGTCCGGTCTCGTGGTCAACGACAGCCTGGTGCTGGTGGATCATATCAACGAGCGCCTGCGCAGCGGGGAGGAAAGCTGGCAGCAGGCGGTTGTAGAGGGCGGCGTGCGCCGTTTCCGGCCGGTGCTGCTGACCTCGGTGACGACCTTCATGGGCCTGGCGCCCATCCAGCTGGAAACCTCTATCCAGGCGCAGTTCGTCAAGCCCATGGCGATTTCCATCGCCTTCGGGGTCATGTTCGCCACCTTCGTCACCCTGTTCCTGGTGCCGGTGCTGTATTACGTGGGCCGGGATATCAGGGCGCTGGCGGGGCGGGGCAGCGCCCTGGCACCTGATAACAGTCCCCGATAACAGTCAGCGTTGACTGTTTTATGGCCGGCCCGCATAATTGGCCGCCAACCCGGACGGAGACACACCGTGACAGCACCAACCCGCAACGATACGCGCGCCCTGGCGGACATGCCGCTGTTCGACAGTCAGACGCTCAAGTGTCCCTATCACTTTGATAAGACCCTGCGCGATACCGCCCCCGTGTACCGTGACCCGGCATCGGGCGTGTATGTGGTGGCCACCTACGAGCTGGTGCGCGAAGCCCACCGCAATCCTGCGGTGTTCTCCAATGACTTCGCCCTGGCCAAGGGCGCCGGTGAGAGCATCGACGCGGATGTCGCCGCGGTGATGAGCAAAACCTATAACCTCGGCCGGGGCACACTGCTGACCATTGATGATCCTGAACACGAGATCTATCGCAATGAACTGAAGGACTTCTTCCTGCTCAACAATGTTGCCAGGTACCGCCCCTGGATCACCGAGTTGACTGACAGCCTGTTCGACCAGCTGCCGCTGGGCTCGCCCTGCAATTTCGTGGAGCGTTTTACCCGCCCCCTGCCGCTGTCGGTCATCATGCATGTGCTGGGCATGCCGCTCGACATGCGCGAGCTGGCGTTCAAGTGGACCGTCGACAATGTCACCGTGTTGTCCCAGGTAGGCGACAAGCAGGCGCTGCTTGCCGCCCACGAGGGGCTGAAGGATGAATATGACTGGTTTGTCGCCGCCCTGGACCAGCGCCGCGGCAACCCCACCGACGACCTGCTGAGCCTGGTTGCCAACGCCACTTACCAGGGGCGGCCGCTGACGATCGAGGAGCAACTGTCCCATTGCACCCAGTTTCTGGTGGCGGGCAATGAAACCACCACCGCAACCCTGGCCGAGGGCATGCGCCAGCTCTGTCTCAACCCCGCTCAGCAGCAGATGATCCGCGAGGATCGCTCGCTGATTGCCAACCTGGTCGAGGAATCCCTGCGGGTGGCCACGCCCACCTCCAACATGTGGCGGGTCGCCAAAGCCGATTACTGTCTTGGCGGCACCACCATCCCCGCAGGCAGCATGGTATTACTGAAGTACTTCTCCTCCGATCACGACGAGGCGATCTTTGCAAACCCCATGGAATTCGATGTGCAACGCAGCAATGCCAAGCGGCATATCGCCTTCGGTTTCGGCACCCATGTGTGTATAGGCCAACACCTGTCCCGGCTGGAAATGACCGTCGCCTGGGAAAAACTGTTCGAGCGCAGCAGCAATTTTTCCCTGGCCTGCGATCCCGCCGAGCTGGAGTACATGCCCAATATCCTGCTGCGCGGCCTGGAAGAGTTACCGATTATCATCGACGCGTGAGCGCCGACGCGCCGCTCTGGCGCGGCTTCACCACCAGGGGTAGAAGGGCGGCATATCGGTGGAGACACGGTCGGTGTAGACCGGGGCGCGCTTCTCCAGGAAGGACGCCACGCCCTCTTTTCCGCTCTTCTGGCTGCAGTAGAAGATGGCCAGTGAATCGACCCGGTGCGCCTCGATGGGGTGGGGCTGGGCGGCGTTGCGGTACATCATCTGGCGGGTGAGGGCGATGGCCACTGGGCTGTGCTGTGCGATGCGCCCGGCGATCCGGTAGGCTTCCTCCAGTAATTTGTCCGCGGGCAACACCGCCTTCACGAAGCCGCCGGCCAGGGCTTCCTCGGCTTTGAGGATGTCACCCGTATAGCACCACTCCAGCGCCTGGGACATGCCGACGATGCGCGGCAGGAACCAGGTGGAGCAGGCCTCGGGCGTGATGCCGATCTTGTTGAACACGAAGCCAATGCGGGCGTGCTCGGAGGCCAGGCGGATATCCATGGCGCAGGTCATGGTGGCGCCGATGCCCACGGCGGCGCCGTTGATGGCCGCGATCACCGGTTTCTTGCAGTCATAGATCGCCAGGGTCACGCGGCCGCCGGTGTCCCGCACGCTGGCGATCATCTGCGGATCATCCAGGCGGCTGTGCATGTCCTCCATGGTGGGGTGCAGCTTTTCATCCAGGCCGAACACATTGCCCGCCGCGTTGAGGTCCATGCCGGCGCAGAAGGCGCGGCCGGCGCCGGTGACCACGATCGCGCGCACCGCGTCGTCATCACTGGCGCGGTTGAAGGCATCGATCAGCTCGTTGGCCATCTCCACCGTGAAGGCGTTGAGCTGTTCGGGGCGGTCCAGGGTGAGGGTGAGGATATTGTCGGCCACTTCGTAGCGCAGGGTGTTGTAGGTCATGGCGGGCTCCGGTCGTTGTGCCAGTTGCTTCTGGCGAAGGCAGGCTCGAGGCTGCGGGGGCGTTACTATAGCCGGTTGGCGCCGGATGTTGAATTTGTGGGGGCTTTTCCGCCACGCGTTGCCGGGGTCTGCAGTGTAAATAATCACCCGAAGTCATCTCGACAACCCCGCGTGGCTGGTGGATGATTTCCACCCGATACTTCCTGAGAAGGGGAATTCAACTATGGCCATGACCAATACCCGGGACCGTTACGGCGCGCTATCCATCACCATGCACTGGCTGATGTTTTTGCTGCTGGTGGCGGTTTTCGCCTGTATGGAGCTGCGCGAGTTCTACCCGAAGGGCAGCGATCCGCGCGAGGCGCTCAAGAGCTGGCACTTCACCCTGGGCCTCACGGTATTTGCGCTGGTGTGGCTGCGCCTCGCCCTGCGCCTGTTCCAGCTTGTGCCCGCCATTACACCGCAGCCCGTGCGCTGGCAGGCGCTGCTGGCGAAGCTGGTACATCTGGCTCTTTACGCTTTCATGCTCGGCATGCCGGTACTGGGCTGGCTGATCCTCAGCGGGGAGGGCAAGCCGGTACCCTTTTACGGCCTGGAACTGCCGGGACTGATCGCGGAAAACGAGGCGCTGGCGGAGAACATCGAGGAAATCCACACAACGATCGGGGAACTCGGGTATTACCTCATCGGGCTGCACGCTGTTGCGGCACTGTTTCACCACTACTTCCTGAAAGACAACACCCTCCGGCGGATGCTGCCGGGGGGCTGATGAGCGGGCGAACCCGCTAGGGGCGGCGGATGGCGCTGTCCACCGGTGTCCCCCAGACACCGAGCTGGCGGGAGCGGGCGATTTTTTCCAGGGTCTGGTACTCGATCGAGGCATCCGGCAGCGCCACCGCCCAGCCGGATTCAAGCAGATAGGCGCTGAGGTCCTCGCCTTGGCTGAAATGTGAGGCTTTCACCCGACACCATCCCACCAGGCTGCCGTCGCTGTTGGTATCCATGATTTCGCAGCGCACAAAGCCTGATATCTTGAAGTCCAGCGCTATCGCCGCCCGTGAACCGCAAAAAGGTGGCACCTTGTTCCGGCTGCAGGTATCGCCCGACCTGGGAATATGGATACCGTACAGATGGACAGTCTTGCCACTGATGCGCAGGCTGCCGTCTGCGTTGACGATCGCTGAACTCGAGATTTCCCGGGCCGCCGCCGGTAAACAGTAGCACAGCAGAATGGTCGCTAACGCGCCGACCAGTCCTTTTTGCAAACGCCATCTCACCATGGGACCAATATAGGGGGATCCCTGCCGGGCAACAAGTGGCTGCTGCCGCAGTGGAGACTGCCGCAGTGGAGCTGCCACCGCTTATTGCGGGTTGTACCAGATCGGCGAGGTGTAGGCCCGCTCCTGGGTTTTCAGCGGAACATCCGCCGGCAGATCCAGCTTGAACTTCACCCGGTCGTAGGCGGTCCAGCGCGGGGTGGGAATCTCGATGACCCTGGCGTAGTAAAAGGCTCGCAATTTCGGCTCGAAGTCGGGGTCGGTCCAGACGGCACCCAACTCGGCGGCGCCGATGGTGTTGGTCCAGCTCGGGATCGCCAGGTCCACGGTGTCGCCCACCGGGGGCAGCTTGCCGTTGGCGCCGGGTTTGCGCTCACCAGACCAGGCCACGTCGTAGACTTTTTCCCGCGGTTTGCCGCCGGCGTCCAGCCAGCCCTTGACCACCTGCACCCGGTCCAGGTTGGCGCCCATGGGGTCGCGCTGGGCGTAGACCAGGAAGCGCGGCGACTGCGCCCCCGCAGCCGCCGCCTTCAGGTCGGCGCCCATGGGCACACCCTTGCCGTAGCCGACGCGCGCCAGGTCCCGCTGCAACAGATCGTCCTGCTCGTAATCCCAGCCGCCGAAAAAGCGCACCCGCATGCGCGGCCCGGTGGTGGCGTAGGCCTCTCGCCGCTGCATGGCGTCGAACAGGGCGCCGCGGGTATTGGCGGTGGCCCAAACGGCGGTCATTCCAGATGAGGAGTAGCGCCAGCCCTTATAGCCGAGGCCGAGCTCTTCATTGCCCTTCGCCTCATGCAGTGCGCGCCCGGGGTTGGGCTCGTAGAGCGGGAACTTGCCGAAAAAGTTGTCATCGTCCACGGTGCTCAGGCCGGTGTGGGTGTCGGTTGCGCCGATCATGCCGAACTTGAAGGGATTGACGCCAAGCGTTGCCTGCAACTCGAGGCCGCGCAGCAGGCCGGAGCGGGCGTACTCGCCCGGCAGCATGTCCGGGGTCTTGGCTGCGGAGAGGTCCAGGTTGCCCCAGTCCCAGTTGTCATAGTCGGCAAACTCGTCTTCGTTCGACAGCAGCGGGTGCGCCTCGCCATCGCCCTTGAGCTGGGTGACCTCGTACAGCCGCTCCCATTTCTGCCGCGTCTCGGCGTAGTTCCTGTCGTAGGGCGCGCCAGCGGCGAAATCATCCTGCAGGGCGAACATCATGCCGTTGGACAGGTTGCCGTTATGGGGAATGGCGGTGACCTGGCCGCCGGTCTTGTCCTCGTAATCCTGCAACCAGGCCCACAGGTCTTTCGGGTTGGGGCTGCCCAGGGGCGGCGTGGTGGTGTAGGGCACAACCTTGCCGGCCTGCTCGGCGCCATCCCGGAAAATGACGTTGCGGTGCAGGTTGTTGCCCTTGACCAGCGAGGTCCACTCGTAGCCGATAAAGGTGGTGAAGCGGTTGGGGTCGTTGAAATCCTCCGCGGTCTGGATCAGCTCCTTCCATACCCGGGCATAGGCCGGGTTGCCCGGCTGGTAGTTGAGCACGGGCGACAGCGTACCCTGGGCAAACTGGCTGATCAGGCGCTGGGTGGCCTGCATCGCCACCTTGCCTCCCTGCTTGAAGGCCTCGTGCATCTCACGGCCATCGGGATCCGCCATGATGTTCGGCGCCCCCGCGATCAGGTCGGTGATCACGCCCATGCCGTCGGAGTGGTCGGTGATCATGTAAAAATCATAGGGGCGCGCCAGTTTCACCGGCAGGCCCGTATTGGAGGTTACCTGCTCGCCCCTGGCGAAGCGGTAGGCGTCAGCGGGCATCAGGGTGGTGCCCGCGCCGCCCGCATCGGCAGACAGCGCCGTGTGGACATGGGTGTCGCCGAAGTAGACGTCGGTGGGATAGTCGACATCGGCATAGGGCGAATAGGGCGGGCTGGCGGAGCCGCCCGGCGCCGGGTTGGTGTCACCCGCCGCGAATGCGGCAAGGGGGGCGGCGAAGATCAGGCTGAGCAGGGTTTGTCTGGTACGCGGTCATAACAGGCCTCGATCGGGTCCGGGCGCAGGCGCTGCGCGCCGGAGGGTGATTATTATTGGGAGCACACTATAACAAACGAGTATGACCGGAAATTTGGAATTTGCGACCAGGGCAAACGCTGGCGGCATAAACAGCGGGCGCAGCGGGGTGGCAAAAGAATCCCGCTCGTGAGCGCCTTTTACAACTCTCCTATAGCTTATACTGGTCAGGTAATCACCAGTTCTAACCGACCCGGGAAACATAATGAAATCTTTGATCCAGCCCTGTCGCCACCTGCTGTTTGGCAGTCTCCTGGTGATGGCGGCCTCAGCCAGCCATGGCCAGACGGTGGCGCCATCCGATCCCGAGGCGGCCCGCATCCAGGCGATTGCCGAAGAGGCCTACATCTTCGGCCTGCCTATCGTCATCGACTACCGCGTGATGTATTCGTATGCGATCGATACCGGGAACCGCGAATACAAGGCGCCGTTCAACCAGATCAAGACCGTCAACACGCTGCTGACGCCGGCCGACGTGGCCATTCCCTATCCCAACAATGACACGCTGTTCGCCATGGGCTGGCTCGATGTCCGTGCCGAACCGGTGGTCATTTCGCTGCCGGAGGTCGAGCCGGGGCGTTACTACTCGCTGATGCTGGTAGACGGCACAGGCTTGAACTACGGCATCCTCGGCACGCGGTCCACCGGCCGCGAGGCGGGCGATTACCTGATCGTCGGCCCCGACTGGCAGGGCGAGACCCCCGAGGGCATTAGCCGGGTGTTGCGCCTGCCCACCTGGTTCGGCCTGGCGCTGACCCGCGTTCAGGTTGTGGGGGAAGAGGACGTGGCGCGCGTCAATGCCATCCAGGCGCAGGTGCGCATCCGCACCCTGTCCGCCTACACCGGTAGCGTGCCGCCACCGGCCGCGGCGGCCATCGATTTCCCCCCCATCGACGACGAGCTGGCCAGGAAGAACTTTTTCGCCTACCTCGATTTCGCCCTGCAGTTTCAGCCGGCGCGACCGGAAGACCAGGACATTCGCGCCAGGCTTGCCAGCATCGGCATCGGCAATGGCAACTTCGACGAGTTCAGGGCCATTGCCGCGAAGTACCCCGGGGAGCTGATGGCGGGCGTGCAGGCGGGCAACCAGAAGATCGACCAGGCCGTTGCCAGTGCCAGCCCGCCCGTCGATGGCTGGAGCTGGACGCAGGCCGCGCTTGACATCGATAGCGCCAGCTATGGCGGCAACGCGCTCAAGCGCGCTGCCCTGGCCAGGTTCGGCCCCTACGGACTCAACGCCCACGAGGCGCGCTACGTGCTGGCCACAGCCCTGGCCAATGGCGAAAGAATTGACGCGTCCAGCCATAACTACACGCTGACCTTCGCTGCCGATCAGTTGCCGCCGGTCGATGCCTTCTGGTCGGTGACAGCCTACGACTGCGAGACGCGCAGTTTCATGCCCAATCCGCTCAAGCGCTACCTGATCAACTCGCCCATGCTGCCGCGCCTTAAGCGCAATGCCGACCAGTCGCTGACACTGCATCTGCGCAAGGATTCGCCGGGCATCGGGTGGGAAAACAACTGGCTGCCGGTATCCGGGCCGGTGTGCCTGATGCTGCGTACCTATGGGCCCAGGGAACCCATACTCAGGGGCGAGTGGAAGGTGCCGCCCGTCGTACGCGCGGACGGATAGCTTTTATCTCAACCATTGACCGCAGCACCACCTGACAGGAGAACTCCATGCGCACACTCAAACTGTTCCTGATTCGCGGTAGTCGTTACGGCCACCGCCGCCGTCCATGCAGAAATCAGGATCAAGCCCGGCCCGGTCGAGGGCGTCACCGCAGTGCGCGACAACGCGCGCGGCACGGTCTGGTGCGAAGTGATTCCCGTGATGGGCACCACGGCCGATGCACTGGGCCACATCTACAACTCCAGCCCCGTTGACGATTGCACCGAGGAGCGTTCGGACAAGCTAGACACCGCGCAACTGGCGACGGAAATGAACGTGCCTGCGGTGCGCCTGAATACCGGTCGCTACTGGGTGTTCGACAGGATGACCTTATTTACCGCTGGAGAGACCGTGGATTTTCACGGCGTTAAGGCGCAATGGGCCGCGACCATGACCCTGCAGGATATGAAGAACCTGCAGGAATCCAGGCCCTACACGCCGGCGCTGATCACCCGTGACACCGAATGGCTGTACCGCAAGGGCAAGCCGGTGTACCTGCTGCGCACGCCCGATGGCATCACCTGGGTGTTGCAGGTCTTCAGCAAAAAGATCGACAGGACCCTCTCCCTGGAGACGCTGGACCAATTAGGCAGCAAGTTGCAACTGCCTGCGGGCTGGACCTTTGAAACCAGGGTGCTGGACAAGGACCTTGCGCTGCAGCCGCGCTGGGCCAGCGGCCAGGCGCATATCATGTGGGACAACCTGGGTAACGCCTACCAGGGCTGCGGCTTCGACAAGGCCTGCGCCTACACTCCCTGAGTCGGAGACAGGCGTCTCAATCATGACCACCTCAACCTGACAAAACCCGAGGAGAATTGCATGAAGACCCGAACAGCCATAGTGCGGATAGCGCTGGCCCTCCTGCTGGTAAGCCCCACGCCGCGGACTTTCGCGCAGGAGGCTTCCCCGGCTCAACCCGAGCTGTTGAGCGACGGCATTGGCGCCAAATTCCAGCGTTTCGACAATATGCACCAGGTACGCTACATCGAGCTGTTCCTTGCCGGCCGTGAAGCAAAGACGGGAAAGCTGGTCGCCGCCTGCTACAACACCATGCTTACCGGCAGGGACATTCCCGCCTCGCGCGATACCGCGCCCCAGGCGCTGGTCGAAGGCCTTGACCTGGACCAGATCAAGCAGGAGCAGGGCCTGCTCAGTGCCTCATTGAACGGACCGAAGCTCTGGCAACCGGACTGGATTGAGGTGGATGTGGGCGCGGAACGCAACTTTGGCGGCATGCCCATGACCTGGGTGGCCCAGTTGAACGTCGGCGGCGACGGCGGGATCGGGAAAGACTCGCCCTACCAGCCGATGACCATCGCCCGCAAGAGCGGCCTGGGTTGGAACAAGGGTACCACCGTGTTTCTGCTCGACGATGCCGAGGGCAACACCTGGGTCATGAAAGGCTTCCAGCAGGGCATTGCGCCGAAATACAGCCGGGACGAATTCTTTGCCGCCGGCCAGAGCCAGTTCAAGCAACTCCCCGCGGGCTGGAAAGTCAGGGTCCTGACCCTGGACAAAGACCTGATCGAAATCCCCGAAGGCGGCGTGGCCACGATCATGCCCGACGAGTTTTTCAACGTCTATGACAAGACCGGTCCGGGCATGACCAACTACAAACCCTAGTCAGCCAATGTTTCCCGGGCACCCTGTGGGTGGCCGGGTACTGTTTATAGCCTGCCCGTTAGCTCCACTAGGGTGCCGCAAACCGGCCGACTGCACCAGTTGACAGCATCGGCTCAGTGGGCCTGCCTCCCGCGCGCACCGTGACAGCGCTCTACCTACCCACTTGCACCAAATGTTACCTTTTGATCGCTTTTCTGTTACCTGTTGCGGCACAGGGATCGCTGGAACTATAACTATTCCCTTATTTTTCAGTGAGATATTACACAAAAAATTCTTGTTACCGTAACACTCCGGGCATTGTTTTGTGCGTATATTGGTAACACGCGGTGCTTCTGCGCGGCGTTTAAACCAAACCGGGAGATCGGGAACATGAAACAGGCTATTGCACTTACCGCTTTACTCTTCAGCTTCAACGCTGCGGCCGGCTGCCCTTCTGCCGTACCGGCGAAGGCCCCTGCAATACCCGACGGCGCGGCGGCCAGCGAACAGTCGATGTATGACGCGATGAACGCCGTCAGGGATTACGTGCAGACCATAGAGGCTTACCTCGATTGCCGTGACCTGGCTTTCAGTGATCGCAGCCACAACAAAATGGTCGACCGGGCCAGCGCGTCCGCCGCTGCCTATAACAGGGAACTGCTTCGCTTCCGGCAGCGGGAAGGGGTGGTCGCCCAGTACTGAACCGAATTCACCCATTTAGCCGACAGTAGCGCGCACTGAGTCGCGCTCCGGCAAAGGAGCTTCATCATGCAAACAGCATATAGCGATTCCCTGATCAGCGCGATTCCGCTGCAGGATATACTTCTGGTGGCGATCGTGTTTTCACTCGCTGCCCTGGTTCTGTTGGCGCTGTCCATCGAGTCGGGCAACTATCCGAAAATCAGAGCGGCTCTGCGGCAGCTAAAGCGGATGCTGCAGCGCGCGCGCCAGGCTGCGCGCCACGTCCACCAGGGGTACCGACGTCCAGGTAGCGGCGCTGTCGAGACCCCTGCGAGTGTGCAATAGCTTGTGCCCCAGCAATTAGCGCTGGGCTGTTCCGGCAGTGTTCGCCCGGGCAAAAAAAGGCCCCGCACTGGCGGGGCCGAGGGGGACGGGGCCTGCGCAAGCTCAGCTCCGTCGATTTGCTACTTCACCTTGAAGCCGGTGAGTCTTGATCAGATCGTCGGTACGCCCATCACAGGGTTGGATGTAAAGTCCAGCAGCGATGCCGGCTGCTCGCCGTGCTGCACGATGTAGAACGCCGCGCTGCCAGTGCCGTCGAAGATGAACCCGGTCGGCTCCGCCGACGCGTCGTTGACGCTCAGCATCGACACGCAACCGTCGCTGCCCAGATCCCGGTCGGTGCCATCCGGCAGGCAGGCCCAGATCTCACCCCAGGTCGCGTCCTCGATGATGTAGGTATTGCGCGTGACCGGCTGGAACTCCAGGTTGTCATGCGCGCGCATGCGGGCGTCGTTCTGCACGAAAGCGGGTGACGTTCGGGCGTGCGATGTCGCTCCGTGGTTCCGCGCAAGGTAGGAGAAAGTACCCAGTCCGTTGTCGACGGTTACACCCGTCGCGAGCCGCCGCCTGCGCATTGGTCTCCGTCACGCAGAGCGTCTCACCGTCGGTACCGCCGCAGGTGTTGGTCCAGCACCAGAGTATACCGTCGCCGCCCTTGAACATGGGGGACTCGCGATCGATATGCAGGTCTTCCGGTCGGCAATAACCCGTGGCGCCGTTCGCATTGGCTTCGCTGCGTGCATTGGCGGGATCGGTAATCTCGACCCAGGCCGCGGTGCGGCCATACTCGCAACCCTGGCCGATGTTCCCATTGCCGGTACATTGCGTGACCATCGCATAGTTGGTGCCGGCGACCAGCGGCGACTGATCAAGACTGCCGACGGGGTTGCCGCACAGCAATCCCGGGCGCACTGGGGTCCCGGCGCAGGCGTAAGGGTCCTCGGGAACAAAGCGGAAGATCGCGCCGCCGTCCTGGTCAGGGCCTGAGGAACCCGAGCGCTCCTCATCGCCGCCGATCATCACGCCGGTGTCGAGGAACTCGAGACCTTCCCACGCCTGGGTAACAGCGCGGTGCGCTTCTTGATGCGCTGTTCGCCGCTGTTCGCGAGCCGCGTCATTGAAGGCCATGCGAATATCCGCATCTGCGCCTGCGGCGCCACGGTCGGCGATCCAGTAGCCGGTGGTCTGCAGCGGGTTGAGTATTTCGTACGCGGCGCCGTCATCGGTCTCCTCGGTCGCCACCACCGTTCCCCATTGGGTCGTGCGGATGCCGTCGCACACCGCCATTCCGTAGAGAATGGTCTCGACCTTGCCGTAGTCAGGCCCGGGTGTGACGTTGATGCGCTGCACGCCCGCATTACGTCCGGTGTTAGGGCCGACGCCGGCGGGGCTGCGGCCCTGCTCGATGCAGACCATCAGGTGGGTATAGTTCAGGTCATTGGGCCAGAACGAAATCATGTCGCCACTGAAGGCCACGTTGCGGGCGACGAACTCGGCTTTCAGGCCCTTCGCGAGATCCTGGCGCTGCTGGGCCGATTCCTGTTCTCGCGTGAGACCATTGTCGCTTGCGTCCGCGGCCGTGGTCGGCGCACCGAAGCCGAACTGTTGCTGGACCTGCGCGTTCAGCAGATGTTCGACCTTGCTGCCGAAGTCTGCCGGAGCAGCACTGCCTCGTCGGCCAGCGCGAATAGCGCTGACACGGCAAGCGCTCCCGAAAACACCAATCGGGCTCCGCTTAAATGGAATGGATATCTGTTCATCTCACGCATCCTCTCTCTTCTGAGTGGCATGCATACCGCAATCTGCGGGCGCGACCTCAGGGTGCGGGCTGCAGGTGAACCGTCGATGAAGCGGGCGTGAACCTTTTCTTATTCTTCAAAAACTCACTGCGCACGGCCACGGCCGTGTCGGGGTGGTCAGAAAATACCGCATCGACACCCAGCTCAAAAAACCGCCAGTACTCCTGTTCCGGGCGTCCCTGATCTTCGATCGACAAAAATTGATTCTCATTGCGAAAGGTATACGGGACCACCTTCAAACCCTGGCCATGAGCCAGCTCAACAAAGCGGGTCGGCCGCAGCAGCCGCTTTGTGTCCGGATCAAACGGAATAATGTACGGCTTCCAGGGCGAAATCCAATCGGCATACCTGGCGATCTCTTCCATACCTGCTTCGGTCGCCATGTCCCCGTACGTTATTGCCGCCTGATCGGCCGGACGCTCCTGCACCTCGTCCAGCAGCTGCACGAGCTGGATGTGGGGCAGTTGCTCGCGCAGGTACTTCAGATTCGACACTTCAAAGGACTGCACCATGACCGGAGCGCCGACTCCTTCCAACTGGTACTTCCTGATGAGTTCGATGAACCTGTCTTCCAATGGCAGATTGATACTTTTGAAGTAAGTGGAGTGTTTAAGCTCCGGGGCGACACCAATTTCCCGGCCGTGAACTTGCGACAACTCCGCGCGTAGCTGCAGTACTTCCTCAAAAGTTGCTATAGGATACAAGCCATTCTCGCCCTGGTTGCCAAAAGGCAAGCGTTCCCTGGCCTTGAGTGTCCTGATCTCGTCAATTGTGAAGTCTTCAGTAAAGAACCCCTCAACTCTTTTACCGTCGATGACCTTCACGGTTCTGCGATCCGGGTAAACATCCGCGACGTCAGTGGTTTCGGAAATCTCATTTTCATGCCTGGCGATCAATGCGCCATCTTTGGTGATGACCAGGTCAGGCTCAAAAATATCCGCCCCCATGGCAACAGCCAATCGGTAGGCATGCAATGTATGCTCGGGCGTGTGACCGCTGGCGCCTCTGTGACCGATGATAAGCGGTTTCAAGTGCATTCCGCGGTGTGCTGGCGTGGCGATCTGGTCGCCCTTGGCTTTGCCGGGTTCGCTCGAAAGCATAGGCCGCAACAGCTCCTTCTGGTCGTCATAGCGCCACACATAGCGATCGAACTGGTCCGCTGGCAGGTAAAATGCCGCTTTAACTTCCAATCGTGGCGGCGGGTCTATCTCGCCCGACAGCTCACCCCGCTCACAGCGGTAGAGGTGAAAACCGGTGCTGAATATCTGCAGTATCTCCCGGGGCTGCAGCTGCAGGCCAGTCTCCTCCCAGGTTTCCCTGAATGCCGTGCACTGGGCAGACTCGCCCGGTCTGCTGCTCCCGCCAGGCAGGCTCACCCTGCTGTCCAGGCCCTGTACCAAGAGCAGCCCTTCCGCCGACGTGTTGAAGCATCCCGCACTGGGCGCCTGGTCACCTTTGCCGGAAACCGGGCAAACCCCACTCCCGTCGGAACAGGCTGCCAGCGCAAGCAGTAAGACGGCGAGAATCTGGCATCGTATCGGACGACCGCCAAACCAGCCGATACCAGCTGGCCTTGTGTAGATCCGCATCAGTAACACCCAGAGCCTCGCTTCTCGCAGTACAGGTTACTGAAACATTGAAAAGAACTCGACTCAAAAAATGCGGCGATGGGCGAGCAGTGGCAAAAGATGGTCAAACAGTGATCCTCAACTTGCCTGTGGGGGCAAGGTCGGCGCCCCGGTACCTCTCATCGCGGTCAGGTTGGGCAGGGATCCGGCGGTGGGGTCCAGCGTGCTGGTGACTTTCACCATCGACAGCATGGGGTTGTTTATGTTCCTCGGCCTTGCGACGGTATGCTTGCTTTGATCAATAAAAAAGGGCGCAACCCGGTGCGCCCTTTTGCCAGTCTTGCCAGCGATCTATTTGTCCTTCGTGTTGTTGCCGTTGAGCTTGACGATGTTGAAAATGGATACGGTACCGCTGACCTCGTTGGCCACCACCATCAGGGGGTCACCGGTGGGGCTGTCCGGCTGCTCGATGATCACCACACTTTCAGGCCCCAGGTCCAGACCCATCCCACTTTCCATTTCTTCATCAGAGGCATCGAAATCACGGTTGTTGACATAGTTGACGTACTGCGGCGCCCTGGGATTGCCAATATCGTAGACGGCGACACCGCCGATTCGTTCCAGGCCGACGAAGGCGTAGGTGCGACCCCACAACTTGGCGATGGTGACCGCCTCCGGCTCGGGGCCCTTGTTGTCGCTGCGATCTTCAAAGGCGTTGGTATCGTTGGAGGCATTGAAGTTGAGTGGATACAGCTTGCGGTGAGCTGCTCCAGTGCATCGCCACTGTCCCAGACCAGCTGGCCTTTTGAGTCCCAGATACTGAAGGAGCGTGCACCGTAGCTGAACAACTCGGCCAGATTTCCATTCGCATCGATGCCATCGATGGTGGAGATGTTCAGCCTGCCCAGTTGGGCGTCCGCCTGAAGGCCTGTGGTGATTTTAGCCGCCAGACCTGCGGACGGAATTAGCGCACTGCGACCAAAAGAACTGACCTTTCCGATATCCTTGAAGCGAATGACGTCGCCGCGGCCTGCCGGATCAGCACTACCCCGGTCATCACCCTCGTTGGCGGTCACGTAGAAGGTTTGGCCGCGCACCTGATAACTGGCGACGGCGTCGGGCATGAAAAGGCCCCTGATCGGCCAGGCACCGATTTTGATCTCGTCGTCTTTATCCGAGGGGTCGAGACCATGGCCGGGGGCTTTGTGGTCCTTGGTGCCAAGGGCAACGATACCGGTGATCTTTGCCTGCTGGATATCCAGTACGGCGACCGAATTGGCCTCCTGCAGGGTCACCAGCGCGGTATTACCCTTGCGATCCGAGGCAATGTATTCCGGTTCGAGGTCCTGGCTCACGCTGATCTTGCCGGCTACCGGCTCCACGGCGACGTCCGGGAACAAGCGCACGCCCGAGTTCCTGAGTTCAGCCAATTGCGAGTCGAAATCGTTAAAATCGGCGTGGCGCACGGTGGCGCTGGCCACTCCCGCGCTCAGATCGATCACGCTGACGGACCCCTCCGGGTCGACACCATCGTCTGGCTCGCCCTCGTTGGCGACCAGGACATGCCTGCCGTTGGGGGTGAACGTCAGCATATCGGGCAGGGCGCCCACGGGGACCACATTCAGTAACGTGCCATCGGTAGTGTAGAACGCCACCGCACCCGGATCAGTTACCGTGTCCGCCTGTACCGCGACCGCCACGATGCCACCGCTTACCGCCACGCTGTTAGCGCCATCGCCAACGAAGCCAGCGGTTCCGATGGGGCCGGAGACGTCAATCTGATCCAGTAGAACAGGATTTGACGCGTTTGACAGGTCGAGAACGTCGATGGTTCCCTCTGCGCCATTGGTCACGAACAGCCGCTTGCTCGGCGGGTCGTAAGCGGAGATTTCCGCAGCGCTCTCACCGAAGGCGTCGGCCGGGAAGGGTTGCGCGTAGGTGCCCAGTAAGGTCAGGCCTATCTCCTTGACTGGGGGGGCGGCCATCGCGAACGAGGCGGACAGCAGTGCTGTGGCCAGGGCGGTAGGTGCAAGAAAAGGCTTGTTCATGGTGGAATCTCCTTTGGCTGGGTCGGCGTTCGACACTAGCAGGGATTCATTACACATTTGTGACTCAAGCCGGAATCCGGGTTGCGCCGCGGGGATTGCTCCGCTACGCGGACCCAGGCGACGGGCCCGCGCTATCACTGCATGCGTCCTACAGCAAAAACTCGCCCTGCCGCAGACGTGTGCGCGGTTTGCGGTCGCGCTCGGCATAGGCTTCGGGGATGTGCCCGGGCTCGCCCTGAAAACCGATCGCCAGCGCCGTCAGCGGCTTGATGTCCGGGCCGGGCGCGAAGGTCGCGATGACCCTGCCCGGATCGATGCCGATCATCTGGTGCACGCACAGCCCATGCGACACCGCCTCAATCGTAAGGAAAGCCGAAGCCGCGCCCAGGTCGTGTTCCGCCGCGCTGTTGGCTTTGCCATTGTGGTCGAAGGTCGTTTTGACCAGGCCCAGGGCCAGCACCGGTGCGTTGCGCGCCCAGGGCTGGTTGCCCTCGACCAGGCAGGCGTGCACCTTCTCCCAGGTGTCCGTGCCATCGTCCTTGATGCCGACGATATAGCGCCATGGCTGCGCGTTGTAGGACGACATGGTCCAGCGCGCCGCTTCAAACAGGGATTGCACAGTGGCTTTACTCACCGGTCGCGCCGGGTCAAACGCGTAGGGACTGTGCCGCGCGCTCAACAGCGGGTGGATCGGATACTCGGGATTCGCGTCTCTGCTCATGTGATTCTCCTGTCAGTTGGGTAAGGGGATAAATTCATCGTCGCCCGGCACGGGCGGGAAACGTCCGCTCGCGCCAGTCCTGCTTGGCGCGTTCGATGCGCTCGCGCGAGTCGGAGACGAAATTCCACTCGATGTGCCGGGGACCGATGTTGGCGCCGCCGATGACCATGACGCGGCAGTCGGCGAACGCGCGCACGGTCAGGGCGCGTCCGGGACAGGCCACGGCCATTTCGCCGGCCTCTATCGCCACCGCACCGGCCGCTACTGAACCTGTGGCGACATAAAACGCCATTTCCTCGACAGATTCGGGCAGCGCCAGTTCCGCGCCGGCCTGCGAGCGCGCAATCCAGGTACAGCGTGTCGGAGAACGTCTGCACCGGCGAGCTCTCGCCAAACGCCGCTCCCATGATGATGCGAACGCGCGCCCCGCCAAGGTCTACCTGCGGCAGCTGCGCCGCGCTGTAGTGGGTAAACGCGGGCGCGCATTCCTGCTCGGCCGCTGGCAGCGCAATCCAGCTCTGTATGCCATGCAGATGCGACAGCACCTCCAGGTCAGCGCCCGCGCGCTCCGAATGCACGATGCCGCTGACCGGCGACCATCAGGTTGACCGCGCCGGCCTGAATGGGCTGCACCACGCCGAGGCTGTCGCGGTGCATGATCTCGCCCTCGAACAGGTAGGTAATCGTCGCGATGCCGATATGCGGATGCGGCCGCACGGCGATGCCCTTGCCGGGCGGAAACGCCGCCGGTCCCATGTGATCGAAGAACACGAATGGCCCGACCATGCGGCGCTCGCGCGAGGGTAGCGCCCGGCGTACGCTGAACTCGCCCAGGTCCGTCGGCTCGCGGCTCGATCAGCAGGGCTATCGCGCCCTCCTGGCGACTGCAATTAGCTTCATCTGCTTGCTGGTAACTCATCTCGCGCTCCTCCGATGTCTAGACCTTTTGTTCGTCCGGTGACAGCAGCTCGCTGGCGTCACGGGCGAACATCTCTTCCAGCTCGCGCGCCGCCTCCTTCGCCAGGCTGCGCATCTTTTCCTCGTCGTTGTGCAGGCTGTGGTGCTCGTGCAGGCGGCGCTCGTCGTGCTCCACGAAGCGCGCGGTCAGCGCCTGCGCTGCTCGGCCGTCCATGCCCAGCGCCTGCAATACCTCCCTACCCATATCGGCAGCCGAGAGAAAGGTTTCACGCCGTATAACCTGTACGCCCAGATCCATCAGTTGATACGCGTGCTGCCTGTTGCGCGCCCTGGCGAACATCTTCAGATGAGGGAATTGCTCGCGGATGAGCGCGGCGGCGGCGACGGACGGCTCGACCTGGTCAATCGCCAGCACCAGAATCTTCGCGCGCTGCGCGCCGGCTGCTTCCAGCAGGTCGATGCGCGAGCCATCGCCATAGTAAATCTCATTGCCATAATTGCGCACGAAATCCACCTGCTGGTGGCTGGCATCCAATGCGGTGAAGCGGATTTTCATGGCGGCCAGCATGCGCGCCACTACCTGGCCGAAGCGGCCGAAGCCGACGATGATCACCGGCGGTTCATCGTCGACGATGTTGTCGTAGGCGGGCGCTTCCGCCTCGCGGGAATCCAGCTTGTCATAGGCGATGAACAACAGCGGTGTGACTACCATCGACAGCGACACGGCGACGACATGCAAGTCAACCTGCGCCGCAGTCATCACGCCGACTGCCAGTGCCAGGCCGAACAGAACGAAGGCGAACTCGCCGCCCTGCGACAGGGCAATACCCAGTTTGGCCGCCTCCCGATTTTGCAGGCCATACCAGCGCCCCAGCGCGAACAGCGCCAGCAGCTTGATCGCCACGATGCCGACCACCAGCAGTGCTACCGATCTCGCTTCCGAGCCAAGCAGGCCGAGATTGAGCGACATACCCACAGAGATAAAGAACAAGCCAAGCAGCAAACCCTTGAAGGGCTCGATATCGGCCTCCAGCTGGTGGCGGAACTCGGAATCGGCCAGCAGTACCCCCGCGATAAACGCGCCGAGCGCCATGGAGAGGCCCGCCGCCTCCAGCAGGAACGCAGTGCCGAACGCCACCAGCAGCGCGGTCGCGGTGAGCATCTCGCGCACATGGCTGAGCGCCGCCACGCGCAGCACCTGGCGCAGTACATAGCGCCCGCCCAGGACCACTGCCAGCAGGGCGGAAACAGACACCAGCACGCCGGTCCAGGACAGTGACTCCCCGCTGGCGCGCGAACCCAGCAGCGGCAGCAGCGCCAGCAGGGGCACTACCGCGAGATCCTGGAACAGCAGCGTGCCGAAGGCCGCGCGGCCCCAGCGCGCCGTCATTTCGCCGCGCTCGGCGATCAGCTGCAGCGCGAATGCGGTGGATGACAGCGCCAGCACCAGGCCCGCCACTACCGCGGCCACAGGCGGCAGCCCGGTGAGTAAGGAGAAGCCAGCCAACAAGGCACTACAGACCACGACCTGCGCGCTGCCGAAACCAAAGATGGTCCTGCGCAGGGCCCACATCCGGCTGGGTCGCAGTTCCAGGCCGATGACGAACAGCAACAGGATCACGCCGAACTCCGCCACATGCATGACCTGTTCGACCTCGCCGATGACTGCAAAGCCCCAGGGCCCGACGATCACGCCGGTCAGCAGGTAGCCCAGCACCGCTCCCAGGCCGAATCGCGCCGCGAGCGGCACCACGATCACGGCCGCCAGCAGTAACAGCATCAGTTGTTCAAAGCCGGGCATGTCGCCTCCCCTGTGTCGCGCAAGCCATCGAGTCCGTTGTGTCGAGAGGATATCAGGCCATATCGAACAACAGCAGTTCGCTGGCGCCGATTGCTTTCAACTCCAACGAAGGTACTTCGCGCAGGGCCAGACCGTCGCCTGCCTGCAGAACCAGGTCATTGGCGCGAAGTTCACCGCGCACCACCTGCAACCAGCCCGAGCGCCCCGCCCGGAACGCGTGCCCGATGGTCGCCCCGGCATCCAGTCGGCCGGCGTAAATGTCCACATCCCGGTGGATGCTGACCGCGCCGTCGCGGCCGCCCCGTGCCACCACCAGTGCCAGCCGGTTGGTCTGCTGCTCAGCGGGGAAGGCTTTCTGTTCATAGCCCGGCGGCAGGTCAAGTGCCTCGGGCTCGTATCCAGATCTGGAGGAAATGCACCGGTTCTTCATCCGAGGCGTTGTACTCGCTGTGCCTGACGCCAGTGCCCGCGGTCATGCGCTGCACATCGCCGGGACGGATGATGGAGCCGTTGCCCAGGCTGTCCTCGTGCCGCAGTGCGCCGCTGACTACATAGGAAATGATTTCCATGTCCCGGTGGCCGTGAGTGTCGAAACCGCGCCCGGGTTGCACGCGGTCTTCATTGATCACCCGCAGGGGACCGAAGCCCATGAATTTCGGGTCGTGGTAGTGGCCGAAGGAAAAGGTGTGCCGGCTGTCCAGCCAGCCAAATTGGGCTACACCGCGGTCGTCACTGCGTCGTACTGTTTGCATTGCTGGCCTCCTTCTATGTAAAAGCCTGTCCAGGAGGGCAGTATGTGTTGTTGCCATATAAAGAACAATTAGTCATATTTGTTACATTGTGTAACCTATTTGGAGACATATGTGTGAACCTCCTTGACGGTATGCGGGCCTTCACCCGGGTGGTGGAGTCCGGGGGATTCGCCGCGGCCGCCCGGGAACTGGGGCTGGCGCGGTCGGTGGTACACAAGCAGGTCGTCAAGCTGGAACAGGCGCTGGGCGCGCAGTTGCTGCGGCGCAGTACCCGGCAGGTTTCTCCCACCGAAACCGGGCAGGCTTTCTACCAGCGCTGCCTGCCCATCCTGGCGGACCTGGATGCGGCTATCGCCCAGGTATCGGAGCTGCAGGACATGCCACGGGGTGAACTTCGTATCAATGCCCCGATGTCATTCGGTGCCTCGCAGCTCGCGCCCATCGTCGCAGCCTATATGGCGGACCACCCCGATGTGCATGTGGAGCTGGCGCTTAACGACCGGTTTGTGGACCCGATTGAAGAGGGCTTCGATGTTTCCATCCGCATCAGCGCGCCGCGCGTTTTTACCAGCCTGGTCACGCGCGAGATCTGCCCGGTGCGCCTGGTGTTGTGCGCCTCCGGCGACTATCTTGCCGCCCGTGGGGAGCCCAGGTCCGTGCAGGACCTGAAGCTACACCGCTGCCTGCACTACGGCTACCAGGAGTCGGGTGCGCGCTGGCTGCTGACGCGCGCGGGGAAAGAGATTTCCGTCGCGATCAACTGCGCCATGTGGTCCAACAATGGGGATGTGCTGGCGCAGGCGGCACTGCACCACCAGGGGATCGCCCTGCTGCCGACGTTCATTGTTGGCGCCTGGTTGCAGAGTGGCCAGTTGCGCACCGTGCTCACTGAACATGAACCGCTGCCCCTGCAGTTGACCGCGCTGTACCCGCGCCACCGGCACCTGTCGAGCAAGGTCATGGGTTTCATTGACCTGCTGGACAGGCAGCTCGGCAATCCGCCCCCGTTTACCAACCAGGAGCAGGGCGTGGTAGCCTAGGCACAACATGAAACCGCCGCCCCCGGCCGGCCAGAGGATGATCATGCGCTACCCCATTACAGTTGTTGCCCTGCTGGCGCTGACCAGCGCCTGCACCACCACCGATGAAATCATTATCGACACCAAGGGCGTGGACATGGCCCGCTACCAGCAGGACCTGGCCGAGTGCCGCGCCTATTCCAGCGAGGTGCAGACCGGGAAGAAAGTCGCCACCGGCGCGGCCTCCGGCGCGGTCGTGGGCGGCCTGATCGGCGCAATCACCGGCGATGCCGGCAAGGCCGCCGGGGTGGGCGCGGTCGGCGGCGGCGCCAAGGGGGCCAGCGAGGGGGCCGAGGATGAAGTGCGGGTGGTGAAGAATTGCCTGCGGGGCAGGGGCTACAGACTCCTCAACTGACGATTTATCCCCTATCCAGCCTGGTAGGCCCGGGCGACCTCGTCGGCAATGATTGTTACCCCGCGCCTGACCGCCTCGCTGTCGCTGGCATAGGAGACGCGGATACATTCGTGCTGGTGTCGCCACTCGTCGTGCAGGCCGACGAAGAAATTGTGGCCGGGCACTACCAGCACGCCGCGCTGCTTCAGGCGCTGGTAAAGTGCCTGGCTGGTGATGGGCAGGCCCTCGAACCACAGCCACAGGAAGATGGCGCCCTCGGGCTTGTGGATGTGGTAGGGCAGGTCGCCCAGTTGTGCGCGGAACCAGCGGACGGTTTGCTGCGAGCGCTCCCGGTACCAGGGTTCGATATGGTCCCGGCTCAGGCGCAGGATCTCACCGCTGTCGAACAGTGGCCCGGCCAGGGCGGGGCCGAGGTTGCCACAGGCCAGGCTGACGATGGTATTGGCGTTGGTGAAGGCGCGGATGATGTCCTCCCGGGCGATGACGATACCGGTGCGCGCCCCGGGCAGTCCCAGCTTCGACAGGCTCAGGCTGAGAATGGTGTTGTCGTTCCACTGCGGCGTCGCCTCGGTGAACACGATATTGGGGAACGGCAAGCCGTAGGCGCCATCGACGATCAGCGGAATGTCCCGGGAGCGGGCGATCGCATCCAGGTGGCTCATTTCCTCGTCCGTGAGTACATTGCCGGTGGGATTGGTGGGGCGCGACACGCACAGGGCGCCAATAGCCTCTGCCTCCTGCAGATGGGAAAAGTCCACGTGGTACTTGAACAGGTGCTGATCCAGCCGTTCGATGCCCGGTCGGGTGGCGCTGAAGAAGTCCGCCCCCAGGCCGATATCGCCGTAGCCGATGTACTCCGGCGCCAGCGGCAGGTGGATGCTGCGCCGGCTGCCATCGGGCATGACCCCGGCGAACATGTTGTACAGCACGAAAAAGGCGGACTGGCTGCCATTGGAGATGGCGATGTTGTCGGCGCCCAGCCCCCAGTCGAACTGGCGGTTGAGGAAGCTCGCCAGTTGCCGGCGAAACTGCGGGTCACCCTGGGGCGCCTGGTAGACGCCGAACAGGCTGTGGCGTTGCGCCGGGTCGGCCAGGATGGCCTGAAGCTGGCGCTGGAATACCGCCTCAACCGCGGGCAGCTGTCCCGGGTTGCCGCCGCCCATGAATATCATGTCCGGATTCTGGCTGAGGGCACTGCTGAGGTCGTCCATCAGCTCGACAATGCCCGACTCGCCGGCGAATTTGCTGCCGAAGGCCGATAATTTCACGGGATCAGTTTCCGCTGGGTACGGGATGTGGAGTGTACCCGAGGCGGGGACGAAAAGGCATCGCAACGGGGTGGCGCCGGTGGCGCTCCCCGATGCATTGGTACCCGCACAGATCGATGGCGTCGGGTAAATTGTCACTGTCCATGGCCGGGTCGGGGTCGTATACTTTTGCTTTGATTTCAGCTGGTGTGAGATGAGCTCGGCTAACCTGCAGTACCTGAACCCCGCGGTGCTGGATACGATTGATCCGGCGGCCTTCCAGGCGCAAAAGCCCTTCCCCTGGGTCAACCCCCAGCACTTCATCCGGGACGAGCGCTTTCCCGAACTGTTGGCGACCATGCCCGACATCTCCCGGTTTCGCGCCTTTTTCGGCAAGCAGCGCAAACACGGCCAGGCCAGCCACGACCGCTATGTGCTGGATTACGAGGACGGGATGGAGCTGCCTGCCCCCTGGGCCGGGTTGATCGCCGAACTGCGCGGCGACCGCTACCGCAGCTTTGTCTGCCGGATGCTGGATGTCAGCCATGTGCGCTTCCGCTTTCACTGGCATTTCACGCCGAACGGCGGGGAAGTGTCTCCCCACTGCGATTCCAAGGGCAAGATCGGCTCCCAGATCTTCTATCTCAATACCCTCGACGACTGGCAGTGGGACTGGGGCGGTGAGACGGTCATCCTCGATGATGGCGGCAAAATCGATGCCGACAACGCCCCTGGTTTCGACGACTTCATCGCCGAGTACCCGGCCGATACCCGCGACAACCGCTGTATTATCTTCGGCCGCCAGGGCAACTCCTGGCACGGCGTGCGGCGCATCAACTGCCCGGAAAACTACTATCGCAAGGTATTCATCGTGGTGTTCGAGGAATACCGGCCACTGAAAATGGCGGCGAAGAAACTGCGCCGCCTGCTGACCGGCGCCGAACTGGTGACGGAAAAAGAACGCCTGATGTACTGATGACCGCAACCACCGGTAAGCCGCAACTGTTGATCCTGGGGGCACCTCCCAGGGGTGGGAACCACCTGCTGCGCGGGTTGCTGGACCACCATCCCCAGTTGCTGCTGCCGCCCGACGAGGATTACTTCGTCCGCCACCTGTCGCGCCATCCGCTGCTGCGCTGGCGCGGCATGCTCAGCTCCCGCGCCGCCGCCCCGCAGTTTTACCGCCAGCTGCAGAAAGACGGCCACCTGGAGCGTATCAATGCCGGCCACGGTACCGAGGTCTTTGGCACCGAGGATTCCCTGGACCTGGACGCCTACTACCGCTATATCAGCGCGCACCACGAACGCGGCAGCGTCGACAGCCTGGTGCGCAACCATGTGGAGGCGCTGGCGGTGGCGCTGGGCCATGTCGAGGGGGATTCGCGCCTGCGGGTGATATTCTGTGCGCTGCAGCCCAACAACAGTGACCTCAGCCGGGTCGGTCGCCTGCTGGCGCGCAGCTATGATGTGCGCGGTATCTTCCTGGTGCGCGATCCACGGGCCCACCTCAGTTCGAAGCTGGTGCGCAACCCCACCCTGAACCTGCGTCGTTTCTGCCAGCGGCAGAATCGCTACTGGGAGGAAATCGACGAGTTTGCCGCTGCGTTCGGCCCCGCGCTGCGCCTGCGTTTCGAGGAACTGGTAACCGATACGCGGGCCTCCATGGCACGGGTGTGCGAGTTTGCGGGGATCGATTTCTTGCCCGGGGTGCTCGAGTACACCCAGGGCGGGGAGGTTGGGCGCAGCAACTCTTCCTTTGGCGCCAGCACCGGTATCGATCGAGCGGTACTGACCCGCTATCGGGATACCCTGGCGCCGGAGAAGGTGGCCTTTCTCGAGCGGCACTGCCTGCCGGAACTGTTCTGGCCCGAGGCACAGGACAGTCAGGCCGCTACAGCCGGTGCGCCTTCGGCCAGCGCCGCTTCAGGCAGATCCACTGCTGCGGAGACTCCCTGATCCAGGTCTCGAAACAGCGGTTGATCTGCACGCTCAGGTCGACTGCCTGTTCCTCGGGTGTCGCGTCCGGCAGTTGGTTGACCAGCGGGTCGTACACCGTTATGCGAAAGCGGCTGCCCGGCAGGCGTTCCCCCCGGATCGGCAGCAGGGCGGCGCCTGAGCGCAGGGCGAGCCGGGCCGCGCTGGTGTTGGTTAGCGCATCGCGGCCGAAATAGGGCAGCAGTTTTCCGGTATCCAGCCGGGTATCCATGGCCAGGCCAATGCTGTGGCCCGCGGCCAACTCCTTCAGTAACGGCCGCACGCCCGCGTCGCTGGGAACGAGCTTTACGCCCAAAGATTTGCGCAGCTCAAGCATCATGTCCCGCAGCACCGGGTTCGATTCAGGCGCATAGACGGTGCTGACAGTAAGGCCGTAGCGCAGGGAGAGCAGGTTCGTTACCTGCCAGGCGCCGACGTGTGCGCTGACGAACACCGCGGCCCGCTTCTGCTCGATGATCTCAGCGGCCAAAGGCTGGAGGACGAACTCCAGGCGCTGCTCGCGCTGATCCCAGATATCCTCCAGCTTGATCAGCTCGGCGGCGGAAACACCCAGGTTGCGGAAGATCTGGCGCGTGGTCCGCTGCCGCCACTGCGGGCTGGAGTCGGGAAAGGCTACAGCCAGGTTGGCTTTGGCCTTGGCGGCTTTGTCACCCCAGGGCCCGACGAGGCCGAAGGCGAACCCGGCCAGGCGGCTGGCGTGCTCCAGCGACAACAGGCGCATAAACCAGAAGATCAAGGCGAACAGGCGCGCTTCCAGCCACTGCGCAATAGAGACGAGAAACGGTGCCCTGCGCGCCAGCTTCTTGGGAATCAGGTAAAACTGGGGCACCGACGGTTTTCTCAACCCTGACCCGGGTTCGGTGCCGAAGATCTTGTCCCACAGGGGTGAGCTGACGCCGTAGCGGCCGCCCTCACCGGAGAAATGGTGTTTCAGGTGGTAGTGCTTGAGATACCTGGCCACCGGGTTGCGCATCGGAAAGTGGTGGGTCGAGTAGTGGATATAGTCGTAGATCAGGTAGCCGATGATAAAAAAGGCGCAGAACGGCTGGATCCAGGGCTGTGGGATGAACAGGCCAAACAGCAGGTACAACACCAGCATGATGGGAATGGCGCCGGCGGGGGGCATGACCAGTCGGGTCTTGTCTTTCGGGTCCTCGTGATGGTTGCCGTGAAACAGGAAGACCAGCCACTTGCCGAGCTTGCTCTTCGCCGGGAAGTGGAACAGGAAACGGTGCAGGCAGTACTCGCTCAGTGACCAGGTGAACACGCCGGCCACGCCAATCGCCAGTACCGGCAGCAGGGGCAGCTGGTACAGGGCTAAGCTGCGCCAGATCAGGTAGCCGGCGATGGGGCCCCACATCAACAGCGGCGTGATCGGGTGGACGTGGGACAGGCGCTCGAGCAGGTCGTTCTCGAACAGGCGGATGGACTGGTGCTGTTTTTCAGGCTGCATACGAATCGATGTCGGCGTCACGGCCGCTTACCTCTGTTGGCTTGGTTGCAGTGTTTTTGGCCCACAGGCGCTTGGAGCAAAACCAGTCCTCGGGGCGCTGGCGAATCCAGTCTTCGAACAGCGTGTGTACCTGCTGGATCATGTCCGTCGCGCGGGCGGTTTCATCGGCCCCGGGATTGGAGGGGCGCACCGGCGGGTGAAACGTCACCCGGAAGCGCGCGTCCTGCAGGCGCTCTACCTGGATGGGCACCAGGTCGCACTGCTGCTTGAGGGCCAGCTTGGCGGGCAACAGGGTCGAGGTTTTGTCGTGGCCGAAAAAGCGGATCGGTGCACCGTCTTCCACCCGCCTGTCCATGACGATCCCCGCCGACCGGCCCTCCTTGAGTGCCCGCATCAGCAGGCGGGCGCTGCTGTCCCGGGGCAGCAGCTGGCAATTCAACGCCTGGCGCGACTCCAGCAGCAGGCGGTCCAGCAGGGGGTTGGTGGGCGGCGAGTACAGGCTGGCGTTGGGGATGCCCAGTTTGGCCATCGCCGAACAGGCCACTTCCCAGTTGCTCAGGTGCGCGGAGACGAATACACAGGGTTTGCCCGGGTCGCTGTAGGTGGCAACCGGTTCCCGGATCTCGATCACCAGGCGATCGTCTTCCCTGAGAATCTTGTCCAGGTGGGGATATTCCAGCAGTACGCGACCGGCCTGGCCCCAGGCGCGGGCCACCAACTGGTCCAGTTCGGCAGCGGTCATCGCGGGAAAGGCCACTGCCATGTTGGCGCGGAAAATCGCCGTCTTACGCTTCAGGTTTGTGCCGACCCAGGCGCCCACCCGGTCGCCAAAACGGGAGGCGGTATCAATGGGCAGCCGTCGCGCCAGCCATGCCACCAGCCAGACCAGGGCATAGTCCAGGCGCCACAGCAGGCGCTGCAGGAAGCGGTGCTCCCGCGCCAGCTTGCGCAGCGAGTTGCCAACAATGAACTCAGCCAAGGCTCCGATCTACCCTGTGGAAACATGCTTGATGTGGCCCCGGATTATAGCCCAGGCAGGAGGGTGGAAAGGCCCGGAATTAGCGGTCATAGTTCCGCTTTGTGCAGTTGCTCGAGCCCCCGGCGCAGGTCGATTTCGGGCCGCCAGCCGGTGACCCGGGTAATGGCTGAATTGTCCGCCACCCAGTCCCGGTGGCGCAGCTCCCTGAGCTTCGGCGGCGTGAGCATGGGTGCCCGGCCAGTCAGCCTGGCGCTCTTCACATTGATCCAGGCGGCGCCGTCCAGCAGCCAGCGCGGCACCTGCCACAGGCGCACCCTGCGGCCCCACACGGCTGCCGCCAGGTCCGCCATTTCCCGCCAGTCGTAGCCCCCGGCCCTGCCGTCGCAGGGCGTCAGGGTCTGGCCGCGGACCGCGGCAGTTTCCAGGCAGGCCAGGCAGGCCGCGACCAGATCCGCGACATGGAGCAGGGAGATCCGGGCCCCGGCATCGCCCGGTACCGGTGCGATACCCCTGGCCATGGCCCTGAACACGCTCAGCATCTCCCGGTCGCCGGGCCCGTATACCGCCGGCGGGCGCAGGATCACCCAGTCCAGGTCAGGCCGCTGCAGCAGCAGGCCCTCAGCGGCCCGCTTGCTGGCCGCGTACCAGGACAGGCCAGGTTCGCGGGCCGCCAGCGATGACAGCAGCAGCAGGCGCGGGGGATTGGCCTGCGCGGCGACTGCGGCCAGCACATTGGCGGTGCCGGTGACGTTGATGTGATCGAATTCGCGGGGGGACGCGCCCCTGACGGCACCGGCGACGTGGATGACGGCGGCGCTGGCGGCCACCAGCTGTTGCAGTGCATCCGTATCGTCGAGATCGCCCTTGACCAGGCTGGCGCCCTGGCGGATGAGGTGCTGTGCCCTGGCAGGGGACCTGGCCAGGATCCGGACGAGGTAGCCTTTTTGCAGCAGTTCGGCACACAGTGCGGTGCCGATAAACCCCGTGGCGCCGGTAACGGCGATCGGGCTGCCGCGGGGGATCAGGCTGATGCGACCCTCAGGCGGAACTCTTCGGTGACCGCATTCAGGTTGTCAGCCTGGTGGGAGCTGATGAAGTCCAGGCGCGCCTTGGCGCGGGACAGCTTGCCCGAGGAGGTCTTGGGCAGGGAGTGGGGCGGGGCCAGCTCGACATAGCAGTCGAGGCCCATTTCCAGGCGCATCAACGCGCTCAGGCGGCGCACCAGGTTGTTGCGCTTCTTCTGGTCAGTCTCGCGGCACTGCACCAGCAACACGCACATCTCCTCGCCTTCGTGGTCGGGAATGGAGAATGCCACGGCGTCGCCTGAGCGCACTTCGGGTTCTGCCTCGGCGATGTGCTCGAGATCCTGCGGCCAGATATTGCGGCCGTGGATGATAATCAGGTCTTTCTTGCGGCCGGTGATGGTGAGCACGCCGTCGACCAGGTAGCCGATATCGCCGGTGTTAAGCCAGCCGTCGGCGTCGAGAGCGTGGCTGGTTTCTTCCGGCAGGCGGAAGTAGCCGGACATGACGCTGGGGCCGCGCAGGTAGATTACGCCGCTGTGCCAGTCATCCAGCACGGTTTCTCCGCCATCGCGGATCTGCACTTCAAAATCCGGCAGGGGGATGCCGCAGTTGACGAAGTGGCGCCCGCGCCCGGGATTGTCACTGTCTGCCACCAGCACGGCGCGGTGGTTGTCAGCCAGTTGATCGCTGTCGATGTGATGGGTGGTGAAGCCGGTCGCCAGCGGCGAGAAGCTGACCCCGAGGGTGCATTCGGCCATGCCGTAGCAGGCCAGGAAGGCGCGGCGATCAAAGCCGCAGGGCTGCAACAGTTCGGCGAAAAATTCCAGTGTTTCGGGGCGGATCATCTCGGCGCCGATACCCGCTACCCGCCAGTTGCTCAGGTCGTAATTGGCGAGGTCGCCAGGGCGTACGCGGCGGGCGCAGAGATCGTAGCCGAATGAAGGTGCAAAGGAGATGGTGGCGCGGGACCGGGTCATCAGCTCCAGCCACTGGCGCGGGCGCGTGGCAAATTCGCGGGTGTCCAGGTAGTCGATCGAAACCTGGGCTGCCATCGGCACCAGCATGAAGCCCACCAGGCCCATGTCATGGTAGAACGGCAGCCATGACATCATGCGGTCGTCGCCATTCATCATCAGGCCGTGCGTGATGATGCCGCGCAGGTTCGCCATCGCCGTGGCATGCTTGATCACCACGCCCCGGGGAAAGCGTGTGCTGCCAGACGTGTACTGGATGTAAGAGATATCCTCCGGCTGCACCTGCGGCAGGGCCTGCTCGCTGAGCGGCAGGGCGTGAAAGGCTGCGGGTGCGCCCACCATGCGCAGGCCCAGGCCCTCGCTGGCTTCCTGCAGGAACGACAGATAGCCCTCGGAGGCCACGGCAACCGCGGCGTCACTGGCTTCCAGCAGGCGTTGCAACTGTGCCACGTAGGCCAGGTGGGCACCCATTTTCACTGAGGCCGGCAGGGCCAGGGGGATCAGGCCAGCGTACTGGCAGGCGTAGAAAAAGCAGAGGAAATCGGGATTGGTCTCGGCGACCAGGGCCACGCGGCTGCCGGGCTCAAGGCCGAGGCCCAGCAGTTTGTGCGCCAGCGCAACGGCCTGTGAGCGCAGTTCGCGGTACGGCATGACGGTGTAAATGGCGCCACGGCCGGTGTAGAAATTGGCGCCGGTGTCACCCTGGGCGGCGTAGTCGAGGGCAGCGGTCAGGGTAGGAAAATCGGCGGCGCGGAAGGCCAGGGAATGGTTCGTCGGTGTGGCTGTGAGTTCAGTTGACGACAAAATCAAATCCTCGATGGTGGCAGCCTGTCCGATGCTGCATGCCAAAATGGCTAAAACACTTCACCCTCCGAATGGCCGAGGAGTGAAGCTCAGGTCAAGAAACTGCGGATATTGCGGGCCGGTATTGTTGCTTTTCCATCACCATCTGCCCTTGTCACCTGGTAACCTGGACTGGCTACCAGACACGGCGCAACTCTAGCATTTTCGGGTCCGTGCCTCATGGGAAATAATACCATTGAAGCCTGCGCAATAATGACTAGTGCCCCCGCCGGGGGCATTCGGGTGGCTGGGTCTAGAATTACACAACCTTTTGTTTTATAAGTGAATTTTACCACTTCGGTTCGCACGGCGGGGATTCGGTTGTATACTCCGCGCTCTGCCCTGAATGGGCGCCAGCCAGGAGCTTGTATGGCCCAGACCGGGGAGCCAGTCATCGCGCTCGAGGTGGTGACGGAACGCACCCAGTGGAACCAGTTCCTGGCCCTGCCGCATCGCCTGTATGCGGATGATCCGGCCTGGGTCGCCCCGCTGGATTTTGAGCAGCGCCAGCGTTTCTCACCCGCCAATCACTTTTTCGATCACGCCCGCTGGCGCGCCTGGCTGGCGTTTCGCGAGGGTGTGCCGGTGGGCCGTATCACTGCCCAGATCGATGAAATGCACCTGCGCCAGCACGCTGATGGCGCCGGCTATTTCGGCATGCTCGAATGCGAGGATGATCCCGCGGTATTCGCTGCCCTGCTGGGGGCGGCCGCTGACTGGCTGCGCGGCGAGGGCATGCAAAGGCTACGCGGCCCTTTGAATCTGCACATCAACGAGGAGGTCGGCCTGCTGGTCGAGGGGTTCGATACCCCGCCCTTCGTGCTCATGGGGCATGCCCGGCCCTACTATGGCGCCGGCATAGAAGCCCAGGGCCTGCGGGGGGTCAGGGACCTGCTCGCTTACCATATCCGGCCGGACTTTGAGCCGCCGCGGGTGATGACCAGGCTGGCGCAGCGGGTGTCGGACCGGGTGAAGGTGCGCCCGGCACGGCGCAAGCACCTCAAGGAGGATGCGGCGATCATGCTCGACGTCTTCAACGACGCCTGGGCGCACAACTGGGGTTTCGTGCCGCTGGTGGCCGCAGAATGGGAGGAGACGGTGCTGACCCTGGCCAGGCTGATGCCCGATGACTACATCCAGATCGCCGAGTACGATGGCGAGCCCGTCGCCTTTATCGTGGCGCTGCCGAACCTCAATGAAGCGATCCGGGACCTGAAGGGGAAATTATTGCCATTCGGTTGGGCCAAACTGCTGTGGCGCCTCAAGGTGAGGCATCCGCGCACGGCCCGCATCCCCCTGATGGGGGTGCGCCAGAGCTTCCAGCACTCGCGCCTGGGTCCCACCCTCGCCTTCATGGTGATCGATGCCGTGCGCAGGGCGATGCATGCCCGGGGGGTTAAGAATGTCGAGATGGGCTGGATCCTGGAAGACAACGACGGCATGCGCAACATCATTGAAACCATCGGCGGGCAGGCGTATAAGCGCTACCGCGTATACGAAAAAGACCTCTGACCTATGCAACTGAATCCGGAACAACACCAGCTCACCGCCATCGTGCTCGCAGGCGACAGGACCAAGGCCGATTCCCTGATCAACCACACCAAGGTCGGCAGCAAGGCCATGATCGACCTGGACGGCATGCCCATGGTGCGCCGGGTATTGAATGCCCTGCGCCTGTCGCGGGTGGTGAACAAGATCGTGCTGTCGGGGCCCGAGGCCAGCGAGGTGGCCAAGGACGAGCAACTGGCGCGTTGGGTTGCCGATGCCGAGGTGATCTGGAGCGAGCCGGGCGTCAGCCCCAGCACCAGCGCTTACCAGGCCATGCAGGCCCTCGGCCCGGACGAGGCGGTGTTGTTGACCACGGCGGATCACCCCCTGCTCACCGCGGAGATAGTCGATGCCTTTGGCCGCCAGAGCCTGGCGGACGATGTGGACGTCGCCGTGGGCCTGGCGCCGCACGCCCTCGTGCTCGAGGCCTATCCCGGCATCAAGAAGACCGTGCTGCGCTTCAGCGACGGGGATTTCTGCGGCTGCAACCTGTTCGCCTTCATCACGCCGGAGGGTCGCCGGGCGGCCCGCTTCTGGCGCCGCATCGAGCAGCAGCGAAAAAAGCCGTTGGTGGTGATCGGCCTGCTGGGCTGGCGGGCGGTGATCCGCTACCGCCTCGGCCTGTTATCGCTGGAGGAGGCCCTGGCCAAGCTGAGCAAGCGCCTGGGCCTGCGGATGCGGGCAGTGATACTGCCCTATGCCAACGCCGCCATTGACGTGGATTCAGTGGCCGACCTGGTGCTGGTCAAGGGGTCGCTGGCAAAGGCCGCCGCGGAGAACGCATAGGTCACTACATAATGTCTAGCGCGCCAGGGTAATCTGCCGCGATTGTCCGGCGCTGAATTCCCCGCTGGCCGGCAGGTAGTCGCGCGCATCTATCGCCAGCCGCCAGCCCCCGTCGCAGCGCTCCACGCCGTAACAGTTGTAGCTCGCCACATTGCCGCCATGCAGTCCCAGCGCCGACGCCGAGGGCACCGCGATCACCGGCGCGTTGCCGTGGGTGGTGGCCAGTTCGTCATAGTAGGCCCGGTGCCCGTGGCCGTTCAGCACCAGCTCCGCGCCGTGACGGGCGAGGATGTCCTGTACCCGCTGCGCATCCGTGAGGCGCTTGCGCCACCTGTCCTTACCCGGTAGCGGTGAGTGGTGGATGTAGACGACCCGAAACTGGCCCCTGGCGTGAGCGCCATCCAGCAGCGCCGGCAGCCGCGCCAGCTGCGCAGCGCCCGCCGTTCCAGTGGCCATGAAGGGTGGCTTGGGGCAGGCCGTGTTCAGGCCGATAAAGGCGATATCGCCGCGGGCACGCAAACTCGGGTACAGGCTCGCCAGGCTGTCCGGCTGGCCGGTCGGGGCATCCGATGCCATATAGTCCCGCCACAGGGCGAACGTGTCCTGCCAGGGGCTCGCGACCGATGCGTCGTGGTTGCCGGGAATCACCGCCACCGCCGTCGGCTCGCCCAGTTGCCGCAGCCAGGCCAGGGCCTGGCGAAACTCCGCGGGCAGTCCCACGTGGGTGAGGTCGCCGGTGACCAGCAGCTGGTCGAGCCTGAACCGCGCCAGGTCGCGCCCCAGCGCGGCCAGGACCTCGGGGCGATGCTCGAAGCGGCGCCGGTGGCGCCAGGACAGGTAGCCCAGGGCGCGCTTGCTCAGCAGGTCGCGGGCGGAAACCCCTTCCAGGGAACTCAGGTGGGGATCGGAAATCTGCGCGAAGCGCTGCATGGCTGCCTCCGGACGGCACTCAGACCCGCGTGATAAGCGCCCCGAGTTCCGCCAGTTTCCTGTCGATATTGGCATAGCCGCGGTCGAGGTGATACACCCGGTCGATGGTGGTTTCACCGTCGGCGGCCAGGGCGGCGATGATCAGGGAGGCGGAGGCCCGCAGGTCGGTGGCCATCACCGGTGCGCCCTGCAGCCGCTCGCGCCCGCGCACGATGGCGGTGTGGCCCTGCAGTTCGATATCGGCGCCCATGCGCTGCAGCTCCGCGACGTGCATGAAGCGGTTTTCAAAAATGTTTTCCACCACCGTGGCAGACCCTTCCGCCAGCGCGTTCAGCGCCATGAACTGGGCCTGCATGTCGGTGGGAAATGCCGGGTAGGGGGCGGTGTTGATATGCACCGCCCGACAGCGCTTGCCGGCCGTGTCGAGGTGAATCCAGTCGGGGCCCAGCTCGATTCTGGCTCCCGCCTGTTCCAGCTTGCCCAGCACGTGGTGGAGAAAATCCGGGTTCGTATCCAGCACCCGGATACTGCCCCGGGTGGCTGCGGCAGCCGTGAGGAAGGTGCCGGTCTCGATCCGGTCGGGCGGCACCCGGTGGTGGGTGCCGCCCAGGCTGTCGACGCCCTCGATGCTGATGGTGCTGGTTCCCGCACCCTGGATTTTCGCCCCCATGGAGACCAGCAGCCGGGCCAGGTCGCCGACTTCCGGTTCCATCGCGCAGTTTTCCAGCACCGTGGTGCCTTCTGCCAGGCTCGCGGCCATCAGCAGGTTCTCGGTGGCGGTGACCGAGGGGATATCGAAGGTGAAATGGGCGCCCCGCAGGCGCTTCGCCTTGGCCTTGATGTAGCCCGCCTCGATCGTGATCTCGGCTCCCAGGGCCTGCAGCCCGGTGATGTGTTCGTTGACCGGGCGGGAACCGATCGCGCAGCCGCCGGGCAGGGATACGTCCGCCTCGCCGAAACGGGCCAGCAACGGTCCCAGCAAGAGGATGGCGCCGCGCATGGTTTTGACCAGTTCGTAGGGCGCGTACACCGAGTGCACCTTGCTGGTATCGAGCGACAGGTCGGTGCCGGAGCGCTCCGCCTGGCAGCCCAGCAGGGTGAGCAGTTTCAGCGCGGTGTCGATATCGCGCACGCCGGGGATGTTGCCGATGTGCAGGGGCTGCGCGCTCAGCAGCGAGGCGGCGATGATTGGCAGGGCCGCGTTCTTGGCTCCTGCAACCCTGACCTCACCATGCAATGGCCCATTGCCGGTGATAATGATTTTGTCCATGCGGATTGAGCCTTAGGCCGCCCGGGCCGGTTCGAACAGTCCCGCCGCCTTGAGGCCGGCATAGGCGTTGATGATGGTATCGATCTGCTCGCTGCTGTGGGCCGCGCTGACGCTGTTGCGCAACAGGAAGTTGGTGGACGGCGAGGCGGGTGGAATGACCAGGTTGACGTAGACCCCGGCCTCCATCAACGCCTTCCAGCAGTCGATGGTGCGGGAGCGGTCGAGCATTTCAACGGCGATTACCGGGCTGGCGGTGGGACCCACCGGCAGGCCCAGGGCCTTCAGTCCCGCATAGAGCCTGTTGGCGTTGTCCCACACGCGCTGGCGCCGCTCGGGCTCGCTGACAATGATGCGCAGGGCCTCCCGGGTCGAGGCGATAACCGAGGGCGATGACGAGGCGGTGAAAATATAGGCCTTGATGCAGAACCGGATCGCTTCGAGTTCAGGGTGCGGGCTGACGCAGTAGCCGCCGATGGCGCCGAGGCTCTTGCTGAAAGTGCCGACGGTGAAGTCCACGTCGGCCTCGACGCCCGCCGCTTGCGCCGCGCCGCGACCGGTTGCACCCAGCACGCCCATGGAGTGCGCCTCGTCCACCAGCAGGTAACCGCCGTACTCGCGTTTCACCGCGGCGATTTCCTTCAGGGGCGCGACATCACCCAGCATGGAATAGATGCCCTCGGCGATGATCAGGGCCTGGCCGGCCCGGTCGCCCAGGCGGCGCATGCGCTTGGCAAGGTCGTCCGGGTCGTTGTGCTTGTAGCGGATGATATCCGCCTCGCTGAGCTTCACCCCGGAGTAGATGCTGGCGTGACTGTCCGCGTCCAGCAGGATGACGTCGCCCGGGCCCGCCAGGGTGGCGCACATGCCCATGGTAGCGGCGTAGCCCGTCGAGAACACGATGGCATGGCCGACGTCGTAGAAGCGGGCGATTTCCTGCTCCAGTGCCTGGTGTTCCGCGAAGGAGCCGTTGGCCAGTCGGGAGCCGGTGGTGCCGGTGCCCCATCTGGCGGCGGCGGCCTGGGAGGCGGCGATGCAGCGGGGGTCGAAGGACAGCCCCATATAGTTGTTGGTGCCGGCCAGGATAACCCTGCGACCCTCGACCACGCCCTCGGTGGCTGACAGGATCTGCTCGGTGACGGCGCCAAAGGGCGTGACGCCGCGCCCTGCAAGCTCGGCCTGGAAATCGGCCATGGTCTGGAATTTGTCAAAAAGCATGGGGATACCCCGTGGTCATGGTAGATGAACAGCCGCACAGCCTAGTGTACAACCGCGGTTCCCGCAGTGCCGGATTACATGCTTATAGATGGTATTTTTACGCACTGCTCAGGGGTTGAGTTCCCCGACTTTTTTTGCGAGTTCGCCAATGGTGTTGACGTCGGGCAGGATGTTGAGGGGAATCGATATGTCGAAGTGATCTTCAATCTTCTCAATTAACTCCATGACCTCAAGGGAACTCAGGCCGATATCGGCGACCATCCGGGTCGATTCGGTCAGTTCAATATTTTTTTTGTTTTGTGTCGCCAGTGCGCTGTAGAGGAATTCGAGGCACTCTTGATATTCGGTCATGTTGTCCGCGCCCTTGCGCGACCGGGGCTAAGTCGCTAGATTTCGAAGGCTGGAACTATACCCACGGAATATTGGTAATGCCAGTCATTTGGTTGATCGACGCCTACCGGGCGGGAGAGCAGAGCCAGGTACGCGCGTTGGTGGACGCCCTTGGCTGGCCCTGCGAAACCAAGCAACTGGACTATCGCAAGCACATGGTCCTGCAACACGTCCTGGGGCGCGCCAGCCTGAGCGGCATCACCAATCAGTCGCGGGGGATGCTGCAGCCGCCCTGGCCGGACCTGGTCATCTCCAGCGGGGTGCGCAACGAGCCGGTGTGTCGCTGGATTCGCGCGCACTCCGGCGGCCGCACCCGCTATGTGCATGTGGGCCGCCCCTGGGGGCCGCTGGGCGGCTTCGACCTGGTAATCACCACACCGCAGTACCGCGTGCCCCGCCGCGGCAATGTCCTCAACAACATGCTGACCCTGCACAGTGTGACCCCGCAGCGGCTCGAGACTGCGCGCCAGCAGTGGGCTCCCGCCTTCGCCCACCTGCCACGTCCCAGGATTGCGGTGATAGCCGGCGGTGACAGCGGGCCTTTCACCCTGGGGCCCCGGGCGGCGTCGCGGTTGGCACTGCAGGCCTCCACCCTGGCGCGCCAGGGCGGGGGTTCGCTGCTGGTCTCCACCAGTTCGCGTACCAGCGCTGCGGCGATTGACGCACTGCAGGCGGGTTTGGATGTGCCGAATTACTTCTACCGCTGGCAGGCCTCCGACCCGGCCAATCCCTACTTCGGCATGTTGGCAGTCGCGGACCGGTTGGTGGTTACCGGTGACAGTATTGCGATGTTATCTGAAGCCTGCGCCACAGGGCGCCCGGTGCAGATCTTTGACCTGGGGGGTATGCGCGGCGACACCGATGTCGATGTCGACTTCCGCCTCGGTGCGACGCTGTATGCGGCATTGATGCGCTGGCTCTGGCGCCCCCTCAGCCGCGATATCACCCTGGTGCACCAGCAGTTGCGTGCAAGCAGTCGCGCTTTCTGGCTGGACGAGGAGTCCGGTGCCTCGGTGGTACCGGCGGAGTCGGATATGCAGCGGGCCGTGGCGGCAGTGCAGGGCTTATTTGGCCAGGCCTGAGCGGCCCGCCGCGTCGAGCAGGCGCGCGCTGCCGCCCTCCAGCTCGTAGACATGGTCCGCCGCCTGCACCAGCGCCCGGTTGTGGGAGATTGCCAGGATAGTCAGGCGACCCTTGAGCCCCTCCATGGTCTGCCGTACTACCTCTTCACTTTCCGGGTCCAGCGCGCTGGTGGCCTCATCGAGAATCAGCAACCTCGGTTGGTTGATCAGCGCCCGCGCGATCACGATGCGCTGGCGCTGGCCGCCGGACAACTTGCCGCCGCGCTCGCCCACCACGGTCTCCAGGCCCTGCGGCTGCTCCTTGACAAAGTTCCAGGCGCCGGCGGCACGCAGCGCCGCCTCGGCATCGGCAACCGTCAGTTGCGGGTCGCCCAGGGTCACGTTGTGGAGGATGGTGTCATGCAACAACAGGGTGTCCTGGGGCACGTAGCCGATCAGGCCGCGCCACTGCTTGATATCTATCTCCGGCAGCGGCACCCCGTCCAGCAGTACCGCGCCCTGTTGGGGCTGCAGCAGCGCTATCGCCAGGTCGATGATGGTGGTCTTGCCGGACCCGGACGGGCCCACCAGTGTGGTCATTGATCCCGCCCGGATATCCAGGTTAAGGCCGGCGAAAACCGGGTGCTGCGAGTCGTAGCGGAAAACCACATCCCTGAACTGCAGGCCCTGTTCGAAGCGAGGCGTGGCGCCGCCGCCAAGTTGCTCCCGGGCCTCTTCGGCGGCGTCGATGGATGCCAGCATCGCCCAGTAGGCGCTTTCGCCCTGGGCCAGTTTCTGGTGCTGCTTCTGGACCTTGCCGAAAAAGGAAAATGCCCGCCCCAGGGCCACTGCCAGCACCGCCACCATTGCCAGGTCCATAGCAAAATGCTCGATCGCCACCCAGACGCCGAGGCAGATGAAAGCGGTAAACATCAGCTCCTGGGCGGAGTCGAGCACAGCGCCATACATCACCTGGCGGCGCAGGGCCCGGTTCAACTGGTTGGTATCATGTGCCAGGACCTGGTCCGCCAGATGCTCCCGGGACATCGCCTTGAGCGGTTTGACCGACTGCAGCGTGTCCGTCAGATTGGCCATGAGGGAGGTCATCAGGCGGGTCTGGCGCTTGCCTGCGCGACGGGTGAGACGGACCAGGAAGTGAGACAGGCCGATCACCACCGCCCCGGCCACGATCGCCGCCAGCGAGGCCTTCCAGGAGAGGGCGAAAGCCACCGCAGCGTACACCAGTGCCTGGATCAGGAAGGTGATGGCCGTGGCGCCGTTGACGAAGGCCGTGGAGGCGCGCTGGGCCTCCGTGGCCAGGGCGTTGGTCAATTTGCCCACCGGCTGGTGCAGGAAATACTCCCACTTGCTGCGCAGCACGGCCCGCAGCATCTGCAGGCGCAGGTCGGTGCCCACCTGGGCTGCGGTGTAGCCCACCTGTCGTTGCGCCACCAGCAGGAACGCACTTTTCAGGGCGACGCCGCCCACCATGATGCACAGCATATTGCCCAGGGTGGGGGCAATGCCGACGAACGCCATGGCGTCGAGAACCGCCTGCTCGAAATCGTTGTCGCTGGCGGCGGCGGCCCCGGGGATTGCCGCCATTGCGTCTGAACCCAGGGCGATGTTGAGCATGGGCAGCAGCGCCGACAGGCCGACGCCTTCGGCAACACCCGACAACAGCAGGGCCAGCAGCATGAGCACGGTCTGCGAAGGATAGGCGCGGAAAAAATTCAGCATCAGGCCCATGGCGGCTTGGCTCCGGATGGGGTGGTCGGGACCGGTACGCTGCGGCCGGATCTGCGGGCAGTGTGCATGCGGGGATTACCAGTGCATGCGGCGCAGCATGACTGCGGCGCACAGCAGGATGACGAGCGTTGGGGCCAGGGCCACCAGCGGAATGTTGAGCCCCAGCAACTGTCCCAGCGCGAACACGATCTGGGTGCCCAGGTAGAACAGGATGCCCACCAGTGCACCGATGGCGATATTGAGGCCAAAACTGCGGTCCCGCTTCGCTCCCAGGCCTGCGCTTATGGGGGTGGCCAGCAGCACCATCGCGGCGACGGTCAGCGGCATCAGCAGCTTCTGCCAGAAGGTGTTCAGGTATTTTTCATAGGGCTGGCCGCCGTCGGCGAGGTACTGGCTGTAGGTGCGAAGTACCGAGAGCCGCATATTGTTGCTGTCGCTTTCCACCAGGGACAGGGTCGGCAGCTCTTCCGGGGACCACAGGTTGTCGATCTCGAGGGTGGGATGTTGCCGGGTAAGCAATTGCCCGTTCACCAGCAGTTTCTCCCGCACATTCTGTAACAACCAGATGCGGTTTTCGCTGACCACGGCGGTTTCGGCGCGCAGGGCGCGGGTGAGCCTGCCGGCATCGTCAAATTCGAACAGGGAGATGTCCCCGGGTATGCCCCCCTGGTGCATCTTGTCCAGATGGATATAGCGGTTGCCGCTCTTCTTCGCCCATACACCGCCATCCGGAATTCTCACCGCATTGCGGAAGCGCAGGGCATGCCGCTGCTCCTCGGCAGATTGCGTCAGGGGAGGCGTTACAAATTCCATGCACAGCCACAGTAGCGCCATCAGCAGGGCGGTGGGCAGGGCGATGGCGCCCAGCAGTCTGGCCCGTGAGAAGCCGGCACAGCTGATGACGGTGAGCTCGTTGAAGCGGTCGAGGCTCGCCAGCGCCACGATACTGCCCAGCAGGGCGATGACGGGTGCCAGGCTCACCAGCTGCTGGGGCAGGATGAACAGGGTATAGCGGGCCACTGCCAGCGCGTTGTAGTCGAAGCGGGTGCGCTCCAGCTCCTGGATAAAGCCGATCAGGCCGAACACGGCGCCCAATACCAGCAGCACCAGCAGCCAGCCTTTCACCAGGTTGGTGCCTATGTAGCGCTCGATGATCACCGCCGCCGCATCCAGGGTTGCCTGACCAGCACTACCAGCAATAGTGCCTGCAGCAGGTAGGCTCCCCAGAGGCCGGGAAGTGCTTCGAGCCGGCTCTGCTCAATCCCGGTGCGGACCAGGCTGGTCGTGGCAAAAACGCCGATGTAAATGGCGACGGCGATCAGCACGTTGCGCATGCGGGACTCCCGCGGGGCCGAGCGCGCCAGGGGTACGGCCATGAGTGCGAGCAGCACGGTCGCCAACGGCGTGGTGATACGCCACTGGAACTCGGCTATGTCCTTGGGCTCGCCTGAGCGCGACAGGTTGAGCGTGGTCTCTGCCTTGCGCCGGTACTGCTCCTGGGCCTCCTGGTTATCCAACCTCACGATGAGATTGTCGAACTTCAGGGTGACGTCCTGGGTGTTCTGCAAATCCAGCAGGTAGTTGTAGCCCTCGAAAAATTCCGCTTGCATGGGCTGGCCGGGGTTGAGTACCGGCAACTCTGCGGCCTGCGCGACGATGATTTCCGAGCGCTGGGCGTCCTCATAGGTCTTCTGCAGGAATACGCCCTTGTGCCGGCCGCGTTCCAGGTCGAGGTCGGTGGCGATGAAAACGTAGTCGCTGCCGCCCATGTTGACGAACTCGCCGGTCGCCATTTTCTTCAGGTCGAACTGGGCTGCTGCGCGAGACTCGAGGGCATAGCTGGTGCGAAAGGCCCAGGGACGGCCGAGTATCGAGATGACGCCGGTGATCAGCGCGATCACCAGGGCCAGCTTGAGCACTGACTCGAGAATCCTGGCACGGCTGACGCCGGCTGCATACAGCGCGCTCATTTCTGAATCGCGGTAGAGGCGGCCGATGGCGGCCAGTACCGAGAAGAAGAATGCGGAGGGCATCAGTACTTCCAGCGTGACCAGCGTATTCAGCCCCACCAGCTGGAACGCCGCGAGCATTTCGAGCTGGCCGGCGGCGGCGGCGGACAGTTGCCTGGCGGCTGAGAAACCGACGAAGACCAGTACCAGCAGGCCGAGCCCCAGCACAAAGGGGCGCAGGATTTCCAGGCTGATGTGGCGATCGATAATCAACGGGTTTTTGGTCCTTTAGCAGGTGGCGGCCATTGTACCCCAAGCGGTGCCCAGCTGGTCATTCTCATTGGCTTGGCCCATAATTGCACGCTTTGCGCAAGGCGGGTACCCGCACATGTTCAATCTCAGTGACGGCGTCAGGAAGGCGCTGATTCTCATACCGACGCAGCCCCTGCCCGCCCGCACCCGGGTGGCCCTGCGCCGCAAGTACCTGGCGGAGCTGGAGCTGGCCAAGGCGCACGCCGCCAGCTTCCTTATCATCGGCCATCCCAAGAGCGGGAACACCTGGCTCAAGGTCATGATTTCGCGGCTTTACCAGCTGCGCTACAACCTGCCCGAGTCGAAGCTCATCAACACCGATGAGTTCGCCCGCAAGATTCCCGCTATACCCCGCCTGGCGGCCACCAACGGCTACTACAGCTACGAGGGTGAGGTGGGTAAGTTGCTGGCGGCAGGTGCGCCGGACAACCCCCTGAGGCACAAGCCGGTCCTGTTCCTGGCGCGCAACCCGATCGATATCGCGGTGTCCTGGTACCACCAGTTCACCAAGCGCCAGTCCCGCGCCAAGCAGGAACTGATCAATCATTTCATCGCCCATCCCATCGATCGGCACAACATCGACATGTGGAACTTCGTGCGCCATTCGGACATCGGGCTGCCCTGCCTGATCGAGTACCAGAACACCTGGGCGCGCAATGTCGAGGCCCTGGAAAAAGGCCTGCTGGTCAAGTACGAGGAGCTGCGCGCGGCGCCCGTGCCGACACTGCAGAAAATCATCCAGCTGATGGGCGAGGACTTCAGCGAGCAGGAGATCCGCGCCGCCGTGGAGTGGGGCTCCTTCGACAACCTGCAGAAGCTGGAAACCAGCGGCACCTTCAGCCAGGGCGGCATGAAACTGGTGAACCCCGAAGACCCCAGCACCTTCAAGGTGCGGCGCGGCAAGGTCGGGGGCTACCGCGAGGATTTCCCGCCCGAGCAGGTGGCGGAGCTGGAAGCATTGGTGCGCGACAGGATCCTGCCGCAACTGGGTTACTGCCAGGACGGCGCGGGGTCCTGAAGTGTCACCCCGCACCTGGGTGCTGCTCAGCGACAAGCAGGGCGACAATGGGCAGGTGGAAACCATTGTCGCGGCTCTGCCCTGGCCGGTGGAGCGCAAGCACGTGTACATGTTGCCGCAGTGGGTGCTGGGCAAGCCGCGCTACCGGCCGTCCCTGGACCACATCGATCCGGCGAAATCCGACCCCATCGAAGGCCCCTGGCCCGACCTGATCCTCACGGTGGGTCGGCGCCCCTCGATGGTGGCCCTGTGGATCCGCCGGCAGTCGGGTAACAGGACGAAGATCGTACTGGTGGGCAAGCCGTCCGGCCATATGCTGGATTTTTCCCTGGTGATCGCCAGCGCCGAAAACCAGATGCCCCCAATGGATAATTTCCTGCCGACCACCCTGCCCCTGATGCGGATCAGCGCGGCGGACGTGGCGGTCGAAGCGGAGGCCTGGCGGGCGCGGCTCGCCGGGCTCGAGCGGCCGCTGATTGCCCTGCTGATCGGCGGCGAGACCAACCCCTTTATCATGAATCGCAAGGTGGCGCAGGACCTGGTCGCGACCGCCCGCTGGGTGGTGGACGAGCTGGGCGGCACGCCCTATGTGACGACCAGCCGGCGCACCACACCCGAGGTGATCGAGGTCCTGCGGGAAGGCTTGCCGCCCCAGGCGGTCTTCTTCCAGTGGCAGGCGGGCGCCGCCGACAATCCCTACCGGGCATTGCTTGGCAGCGCCGACGGCTTCATTGTCACCGGCGACAGCGTGTCGATGATGGTGGAGGTGATCTACCTGCGCAAACCCCTGGCGATATTCCCCCTGCCGGTGGGCGCGCTGGGCGCGATCGACCAGCTGCGCCGCTCCCTGGCGCACTGGCTGTTCAACCCGCGTCGGGATTCTCTCGGCGATCGCCTGCGCCACCGCCTGGCCCGCGGGGTCTATTACATCGACGTGTTCAAGATTCTGTGCGCCACCCGTGACTTTCGCGCCTTTCACCGCATGCTGGTCAGGCAGGGTCTCGCGGTCTGGGCGGGCCAGCCATTACGGGCGCCGCGAGGGGCAGGGCTGCCTGATGATGTGGGGGCCGTGGTCAAGCGTATAGAGGCGCTGTTTTCTCACTAAAAAAGACTGCCTAAAAAAGACAGCCTGAAAATCACGGCCTGTAAACCCCGGTGTAAAAGTTCCGCGCGTCAGCGTATTCGCAGGACATTCTTCATGAAGTGGGTGCCGAAACGGCTGATGCGCTGGGTGACTACCGCCAGCGGGCTCTCATCGAGGTAGTTCAGTTGCACCATGCGGCGCTCCCCGACGAAGCGGGTATGCCCGTGCCAGGAGTGGTCGGTGCGACGAAACGCCAGCAGCGTTCCCCCCAGTGGGGCTACCTGGGCGGTGTAATCCTCGATGTCGTCCTTCGAGCGCAGCATGCGCAGCTGCCCGTCCGGGTGGTCCCAGCGCTCGTTGAAATACACCAGCACCGTGATCACCTTGCTCTTGTGGTCGGTGTGGATGTTGCCGTCGGTCCGCTCACAGAATTTGCGCACCGACACTGTGGTAGGCAGGGATGCCAGCTCCATGTCGAAGCGTTCACCCAGCAGCGTTGCAAAAGCCGGGCCGCGCAGCTCTTCCATCAGGTCGCCGAAGGCGGGCCCGTACTGCAGCTTGTCGAGCTCATGATTGGCGGCGGTTTCGATGGCGGGATAGTCGGCATTGACCCGGGCCACGACCTCCGGGCTGAGGAATCCCGGCACCACCATATAATCAAAGGGGTCGGTGTGCAGCTCGGCCGCTTGCAGGGCTTGGAGGTTGAGCATTGACATGGGCGCATTCTAGTTGCCGTCCGCGGCAGCGGCAAGCCGGCCGCTGCGGGTCATCCTGTTAATAGTGCGGCAAATGGATGTTAATAGTGCCGGCAATCGGCTCCGGCCCCGCGGGTGCGGCTACAGGCGTTTTGCGGTAATATGCGCGGCCTCTGCGTTTTCTTCCCCATACCATGCCAGCGAGGATCCCAGGTCTATGGCCGATACCGCACGGGCTGTAGTTCGCCACCTCATAATGCTGCTGTGCTTCTGGCTGCCGGCCTCGCGCCGCAAGAAGATCGAGCGCTGGCTGCGCGGTCGCGAGGAGTTCATCAAGCTCCGGCAGAGCGACTGGGTGCTGATGAGCTGGGGCAAGTCGGGGCGAACCTGGTTGCGGGTGATGTTGTCCCGCGCCTACCAGCTCAAGGGCGGCCTGGATGCCCGCGAGCTGCTCGACTTCGACAACCTGAAGCGACTCGACCCGCAGCTGCCGGCGGTCTTTTTTACCCACAACAACTACCTGCGGGACTACACCGGCAATTGGGAATCGAAGGCTCATTTTCTGGGCAAGCGCATCGTGCTGCTGGTGCGCGACCCGCGCGATGTGGCGGTGTCACAGTTCTTCCAGTGGCAGTTTCGCATGCACCCCAACAAGAAATTCATCAATGACTACCCGCCCCATGGCGCCAACATCGGCGTCTGGGAATTTGTGCTGGACGCGGATGCGGGCCTGCCGCGTATCGTCGATTATTTCAATGGCTGGGCCAGGGCCATTCCCGAGCTGAAAGACGTGCTCATCGTGCGCTACGAGGATATGCGCGCTGACCCCGCCGCCGTGCTGGCGAGCATCCTGGAGTTTACCGGCACCCCGGTGAGCGCTGCGCAGGTGCAGGAGGCGGTGGAATTTGCCGCCTACGACAACATGAAAAAAATGGAACAGGAAAAGTTTTTCAAGGGCAGCGGCGCCAGGGTCAAACCCGGTGACAAGGACAATCCGCAGTCCTTCAAGGTGCGCAAGGCCAAGGTGGGCGGCTATCGCGACTACTTCACCGACGCCCAGTGCCGGCAGCTCGATACGATGGTGGCGAAGCTCGACCCGATCTTCGGCTACGGGGGTGAGCAGTGCTGAATCTTGCCTTCCAGAACCTGCGGCAGGGGCTGCAGACCGTTCACAAGAAGCTGTCCCGCAAGTGGCTGCACTGGCGCATGCGGGGCCAGCCGGAAGCCGAGATACTCAAGGCCGAGCGCAAGCTTAGGGGGGTAGAACAGTTCGACAAGCTGCAGCGCGCGGACGTCGTCGTGGTGTCCTTCGGCAAGAGCGGGCGCACCTGGCTGCGGGTGATGGTGTCCCATTTGTTCCGGGTCATGTACCGGCTGCCGGAAAACGCCATCATGGGCTTTGACAATTTCCACAACCTTAACAGGGCGGTGCCGAAGATATTCTTTACCCACGACAACTACATCAAGGATTTCACCGGCGACTTCAGCAGCAAGCAACCCTTCTACGACAAGCGGGTGGTGCTGCTGGCGCGGGATCCGCGCGACGTGGCCGTGTCGCAGTTTTTCCAGTGGAAGTTCCGCATCAAGCCCTCCAAGGTGACCATCAACAACTACCCGCCGCAGGGCAGTGATATCAGCCTGTTCGACTTTGTCATGGGTGACAACGGCGGCGGCATGAAAGCCGTGACCGACTACCTGAACCTGTGGGCCGCCGAAGCCGACAAGGTCAAGGCTTTCCACCTGCTGCGCTACGAGGACCTGCGCAGCAACACCCGGGAGGAACTGCGCCGGCTGCTGGATTTCATGCAGGTCGACGCCACCGACGCCCAGGTCGAGGCAGCGGTCGAGTACTCTTCCTACGAAAACATGAAGAAGATGGAGAGCAAGGAGCAGTTCCGCCTGGCCGGCGGCCGGATGATGCCGCGCGACAAGGACAATCCCGACAGCTACAAAGTCCGCCGCGCCAAGGTCGGCGGCTACCGCGATTATTTTACCGACGAAGAAGTCGCCGCCATCGATGCGCGGTTGGCCGCAGAGCTGGATCCGCTGTTTCGGTATAGCTGAATTCTTGATCGCTTGGTTCTGCTATTGCAGCCGGGCACAAGCGGGGTTTGCCGCCCGAAACGGTCGCAGCTCCGCAGGACTCCGGCTGCGAAGGCGGGCACGGCTGGGGTAAGACCGCCTCGAAACGGCCGCAGCTCCGCAAACAAACGTCGGCTGCTGCGCAACTCGACCAAATTTGCTTCGCGAATTTTTCGGGACTCGAACAGTGCTCGCAGAAAGCCCCACGTTTGTTTGACTGCGCTAGGCGCGACCTGATGGTTTCGAGCAGCTGCCCCCGCCGCGCCCTTCCGATCGGCTCATACCCAAGTCGCAGTTCGAGCTCGATCTGAGGGCACGACTGGGGTCTGTCGCTCGAAACAATCAGGTCGCGCTTAGCGGAGTCAACAAACTCGGGGCTTTCTGCGAGCACTGTTCGAGTCCCGAAAATTGCGCAGCAATTTTGGTCGAGTTGCGCAGCAGCCGAGTTTGTTGACGGAGCTGCGGCCGTTTCGGGCGACAGACCCCGGTTGTGACCGACTTGGCAAGCCGAGCCGTCAAGCCGCCCTAACCAGCTCCAGCGCATCAGCTCGCAAGTGTCCCTGCGCGATCTCGTCGCGCAGCTGGGCTTCGGTGACTACGCCGTCCTGCAGGCAGCCCCTGACCATGTCGAAGAAGAACTTCTCCTGCTTCGGGTCCGGGTGGGCATCGTAGGTGCCGGCGAACTTGTACTCGCCGAACAGGGCGCGGCGGGCGCGGCGCAGCCAGTGGCGCGGGGGGAACAGCTGGAAGGTATCGGCGGGGCGGTAGTCAACCTTGAGGCCGGTCTTCCAGGGCTGGGTCTTGCGCTTGGTATTGTGCAGCAGCTTGGTCTGCTCGGTCAGGTTGTCGAAGTCGTTCCACTCGTTCTCGAGCAGGCCGATGGTGGCCGGATCCTCGAGCTTGAGGGACACCCAGTCCATGTAGTCCCGCTGGGCCGGTTGGAACATCGCCGAGAAATTCTCCTCGAAGCGCCAGTGCTGCAGTTTGGCGCAGTCCAGCAGCATCACGCTGCTGGCGTAGGCGCCCTTGCGCCCCTTGCGACCGGATTTTGGCCGGCACATGATGGCCTTGCCTCCCATGTCGCGATTCAGCAGTTCCCACACGTCGCCCTGGGCGAATACGTCCGGGTCGATGACCACGGCGCGGCCCTGGTAATTCATCAGCTGCGGCGGCGCGAAGCGCAGGGGAGTAAAGGACTGCAGGTCGTTGTTGAGCCAGGGCCGCATCTCGCCGTCGCGCAGGTACAACTGCCCCTCGCGCTGGGCCATGCAGGGGAAGTCCTTCACCTCGATGAACCTGACATCGAACTGGTCGGCGTGGGCGGAGTTCCGTAACAGGGAATAGCGGCTCACGACCGCCCCAAGCTTCTGCTTGTGGTTGGTGTGGATGAAAACGGTCGGTTTCACAAGCTGGCTTCCCTTGGCGTATCAGTGTGTTAGTTTACTGCTGGCGCGTGGGCGGATAAACGACAGGGTTTGGCAATATTTTGGAGAGACATCAAGCGGTCGCAGTCTGGTGTTTGCTCGGCACCAAAGCCGGTGACAACACCCAGGTGCGGGCCCTCGCCGACGAACTGGGCTACGGCTATGAGGAAAAGCATATCCGGGCGCGCCCCTGGGAGCTGCTGGTCCACCTGGGGTGCGGCGCGACCCTGGCGGGCATCGACCGGGGCGCATCAAGCGCCCTGGAGGCGCCCTGGCCCGACCTGGTCATCAGCGCCGGTCGGCGCAACGAAGCGGTGGCCCGCTGGATAAAACAGCAGTCCGGGGGCAAGTCCGCGCTGGTGCACATGGGGCGACCCTGGGCCGGCCTCGACGCATGGGACCTGGTGGTCACCACGCCCCAGTATTTCCTGCCACAACGGCACAATGTCCTGCACAACAGCCTGCCCCTGCACCGGCTTGGCCGCGAGCAGCTGGAGGAGGCGGGCGCAGCCCTGCGCCCGCAGTTGGCCGGCCTGCCGCGACCCTGGATTGCGCTGTTGGTGGGCGGCGACAGCGGTCGTTTCGTGCTGACGACCGAAAAAGGCGCGCGCCTGGGGATGCTGGCGAACGAGCTGGCCGCCGCCTGCGCCGGTTCCCTGCTGGTCACCGACAGCCCGCGCAGCCCGGTGCCGGCGGTGGATGCCCTGCAATCCAGCTTGACGGTACCCCATTACTGCTATCGCTGGGGCGGGGAGGGCGTCAACCCCTATCGCGGCCTGCTGGCGCTGGCGGATGCCTTTGTCGTCACCGGCGAATCCATGTCCATGCTCGGCGAGGCGTCCGCCATGGGTCGGCCGCTGTTCATCTTCGATGTGGGCGATGGTTCGCGGCCCTGGTGGCGGCTGGCGCACAGCTATCGCTACAAGCCCCTCAGCCACCGCATCGCGATGCGCCTGGGACCGCTGCGCATGCGGCGGGAGATCGGCAATATCCAGGCCGCGCTGGTGGCCGGGGGGCTGGCCCGCTGGCTGGAACCGGGCACTATCGCCGCGGCATCTGCTGAACTGTTGGCGCCGGCGCAATCCGACGAGCTGGCGGGCTCGCTGGCGGCCCGGGAACTGGCGGCAACGGCGACAGCCGTCAGGCGGCTTTTGACAGGGCGCTGAGCGGGTGCAGTGGCGCCGGTGGCAGGTCCGGCGTCCGGGCCAACACCTCCAGGGCATCGTGGCGGACGTGGTTCTGCGCCATCTCATGGCGCAGGAACTCCTCGGTGATCCTGCCATTTGCCAGGCATTCCTTGAGCAGGCCGAAGAAAAAATCCTCCTGGTTCTGGTCGGGATGCTGCTTGTAGTTGCCGAGGAAGGCGTATTCACCGAACAGCTTGCGGCGGGCGCGCATCACCCAGGCCACCGGCGGAAACAGGCGGAAGCGCTCGGCCGGGCGCCAGTCAGTGGGCAGCCCGGTCTTCCAGGGTTGGGTCTTGCGCCGCGTGGTGTGCAGCATTTTGGTGGCGGTGGTGAATTTGTCGAAGTCATTCCACTCGGGTTCGAAAAAGTCGATGGTGCTGCGGTCTTCCTCGCGCAGGCAGATCCAGGGCTGGTAATCCTGGGTGAAGTTGAACATGGCCTCGAAGGATCGCTCGGCGTCCCAGTGCCTGAGTTTGGCACAGTCCAGCAGCATGACACTGCTGGCCATGCAGCGATCCACCAGGCCCTTGGGGCCGGAGCGCATGCGGCACATGATGGCCTTGCCCTTCATGTCCCGGCTGAGCAGTTCCCAGATGTCCGCGGCGGCAAAAATGTCCGGGTCGATGACCACGGCCCGGCCCTCGTAGCCCATCAGTTTCGGCGGCATGAAGCGGGTGGGGGTGAAGGATTGCAGGTCGTCGTTGAGCCAGGTGCGCTTGACCCCGTCGCGCAGGTATTCCTGGCCCTCGTGCGCTGCGAACATGGGGTAGTCGCGGCTGTCGATGATCTTTACGTCGAATTTTTCGTTGTTGCGCGAATAGCGGCGCAGGGCGTGTTCGGCCACGATCGCACCGGTGATCTGCTTGTGATTGGTCTGGATAAATACGCAGGCTTTCATAGGGTTGCGGGGTCCGTTCTACACCGGGCAACTATATAGGAGCAGGCTGTTTTTTGCCATTTTGGGGGCGCTACTTTCAGCGTGAATAGTACTTCATGCTGCGCCCTGTCAGGGTCGTGTAAAGCACCCCGGCGGCCTTGGCCACGCGGTACAGGCTGTGCATGAACGCGCCTTTGGAGAAGATGGAAAAAGGCAACATAATCAAAGAGATAAGCATTTTGGCCAGGGCCGTGGACAGCAGCCTCAGGCGGCGTTTGCCGTCACCGTGATAGCGCGCCATGTTCACCTGTGAGCAGCCGTTCTTGAAGCCGCGCCGGATCAGGCCCCTGGCGGTGTATCGCCCCGGCCCGTGAATGCGGTGAATGATCGATTTTTCCGCAGAAGCGAGGGTTGCGCCCATTTGGTGGGCGCGGATGAAGAAATCCTTGTCCTCGCCACCGCTGTTGCAAAAGGCATGGGAAAACACGGGGCCAGCCGCGGCCACGCGCTCGAGGATATTCCTGCTCACCAGCAGGTTGCAGGTGGAGGCGCAGTCCGGCAGGCCGTAGCGACCGCCTTTCTTGTCCTGCTTGGACTTGCTCGGCGAGCGGAAGATACCTGTCTCGCGCGCCCACTCCGGCATTTGCTCATCCAGTACCCAGCTGCCAAACACCAGGTCCGCGCCCGTGGCCCGCTGGCGTTCCAGCAGCTGCTGCAGCCAGTCGCGCAGCGGCACGTCGTCGTCGTCGATAAAGGCTATGAATTCGGCGCCGCGCTCCAGGGCGACCGCCACGGCGCGATTGCGGGCCCAGGTAATGCCGGGATGTGGCTCGGTGCTGTAGTGCACCCTGATAGGCAGGCTGGCACCGGTCAGCTCGCAGATATCCCGGGTGGCGGAGTTGGGGTTGTTGTCGATGACAATCAGTTCGACCGCGGCGGGATCAGTATCACCCAGCTCGATATCGCGCAGGTCGAGCAAAAGGCGCTTGAGCACTTCGGCCCGGTTGTGCGTGCAGATGCAGATGGCTACCCGCTGGGAGGCGGTGGGGGTAATGGTCATGGGCTATTTGAATATACCGCGGCGGTACAGTCCCCAGAAGAATCCCCACAGGTGGATGAGCGGCGCCCTTCGAACCTTGTCGGGTATGACGATATGCTGCCCTGAGTGCCGTTCCAGCTTCCACGCGATATAGTCCAGCCCCCCCTCAAATGTGAACAGCGCCTTTACCAGCCGCGCTACCGAAAGCAGCTTGCCCTGGCCCCGGCGCAATGACCAGGCCAGCTTCGTTGCCAGGCGCCGGGCGCCGGAAACGCGGCTGTGGTAGCGCAATTTAGCGCCGCTATGATACACCGCAAAGCCCTGGCCAAGCGAGGGGGCGTGGTGCATCGTCACCGCGGCATAGAAAGGGGCGGCGGACCGGGCCAGCTCCATGGCCCGCCCCGGACGCTCGGTGCGCAGTTCGGTGGAATAGCTCAGGGCCAGGGCCTGCTCCCACAGGTCGGTGACGTCACCCTCCTGCGGCAGTACCGGCAGGCTGTTGATGAGCAGGGTGCGTACGGCCTGCAGCAGGCATTCCTCGATCTGCCGGCGCGTATGCGCATCGCGGCTGTGGAGGATGAGGGTCGGCTGGGCGAAGCGGCCCCAGATATAGGATTCGAACCAGGCCCGGGAGCAGCCGCGGCGGAAATCCGCCAGGGAGATCACGGTGACCTTGCTGCGCAGGGTCTTCTCGCCCAGCGTCGACTCCGCATAAAACACATTGGGCGGCAGCAGCCAGTTGGCGGCAGCGAGGAATGCGCTGCGATAGGCGGCGCGGTAGCCGTCGCAAACCAGGTACAGGTCCAGCAGGCCGTCGTAGATATCGCCACTGCGCAGGCAGGAGCCGTACAGCAGGGTGGCGCAGATTGCGCCGTGGTGTCGCGCCTGCAATTCTGCCAGCAGTTTGCCCAGGGCGGGGTCGGTGGCCGCATCGGGGCCCGTTACCCGTGGGTAGCCGGCGACCGTGTCGTCACTCACCGGTAGAGCCATTCATGGGGCTGCCGTTCACAGGGTGAGAAAATCCAGCGGTGTGCTGGCGCTGATATCGATCCGGCCGTTGGCCACCAGGATTTCCCCGTCGAGGTTGAGCTTTCCGTCCAGGTGCAGGCGGATTGCATCGGCGTTGTGGCTCATGTATCCGGATTCGGGCACCGCGTTGCGACCCGGGCGACCCCGCACAATGGAGAAAAAGGTGCGGGCAAACCGGCTGCAGCCCTGCTCGAACAGGGTGAGGCGGATTGCGCCGGGACCCGAGCCCCAGAAAGGGCGCATGCCGAAGGCCAGGCGGTGGAGTGTGCTGATGGCCAGGATCAGGGTGTCGTGGGTGACGGCATCGCCACCGTCCAGGGCCAGTTGCACTCTCACGTGGCGGTTGAAGGCCGGATCGTTGCGCAGCACCCCCCACACCGTGCGCGCGGTGCTGAGTGCCAGGCTGAAGTCATCCCGCAGGCCCCTGGCGTGCACCTCCCGATGGGCGTACTCCGTACCCTGGATAACCGCGCCGCCGCCGAGGAACATGCCGTAGCGGGGCGCCGCCGCGCCCTCTACCAACACCCGCAGCAGCGACCGTTGCGCCAGCCGGCCCGCCGTGGCGCGCTCCCCCTCGCACCATTGGCAGAAGCGCTGCGTTGCCCGCCACAGCGAGCCCCTGGCGCCGATATCGCCGGCGTTCATATTGGCAGTGCCGCCGGGCAGCAGCACGATGAGGGGCATGTGCTCGAACAGCCTGTTCTCCAGCAGTTCGCCGAGTATGCGGGAGGCCGTGCCATCGCCCCCGTTGATCGCCAGCACGCGAACCTCCTGCCGCGCGAGTTCGGCCAGGGCGGGGTTGATATCGGCCATGCTGTGGGTGACCAGGTGGGATATGGCCGGGCAGGCGGCCACGCGGGAGTGAATGCGCTCGAACTGGTCCCGATTATGCCCGCTGGCGGGGTTGCTGATCAGGCCCACCGGGCCGGCGCCACGACTCACGCCGCGGGGTCCCGCAGGGTCGCCCTCGTGAGGTTGATTTCGGCGGGGCCGATCCGCGGGGCGGTGCCGTGCAGTTGCAGCGGCAGGAGGTTTTCCTCGTCGAACAGGATGGTGATCTCACCACCTAAGCCGAGCAGGCTGAAATCGGGCTTATCGACCTGCTCTCCCAGTGGACTCACCGCAAGGGTCACGCCGCGGGTCGGGCGCTGGCCGGTGCTGGTGCCGCCGGCCACCTCGTAACTGGCCTGCACCGGCCGGCCATCGCTGCGGCTCATTCGCACGAGGTAAAAATTGAATTCGGTGTTGACCACCACGTCCGCCGCGGCGCCCGGGGAGGTCAGGAAGCGCGCCGCCAGGAGGAGCAGGGCATAGGCGTCGGTCACCGGCAACCCGTCAGCTCCGGGGGGATAGGCGATCTTCCTGCGATTGCTCACCGGCCATTCACCGGGAGGCTGGTCGGCCGCCCCGGCGGGCGGGTCCCTGCGCACGCGCAGGATGTGCTCGGGCAGGTACTCATAGGTTTTGTAGCGCTGCTCGTTGCTCTTGCCCCGGCTCAGGCGGGCGCGGTGGCGGGCGCTGCCGTCCGCCGCCAGCTCCAGCACCACTTCCTCGGAGTTGTTCGCCACCGCGCTGCTGGCAGTCAGTTGCCAGCGCTGCGGGTCAGCGCTGTCCGGGACAACCTCGATCCGCGAGCGGGCGGTGACGAAAAAGGCCTGCTGTTCGTATTCCAGTACCTGCCACGCGGGCAGGGCGGCGGGGTCGCCGTCGGCGGCGCCCGCCGGCAGGGTGGCCAGAGCGGCCAGGCAGAGCAGGCCACCGGGTAGCAGGCGTAGGCAGGGCAGTTTTCTCATCGGTCGTGTCCCGGGTAGCGAATGCCAACCGGTTCGTGGCGAACCGGGTGTGAGGCCATGATAAGCGCCACGGGCAGCCAGAAGAATAGCCACAATTCCCGGGGCTCCAGCAACAGCCGGTCGTAATCCATGGCGACCGAGGTCATGCCGTAGAGCAGCAGTGCCAGGTAGATCCGCTCCCCGCGCAGGCGATACAGCTGCCAGGCCCAGTGCAGTGCGACCCCCAGTATGGCCACCAGCAGCATCAGCCCGACCAGGCCGCCGTCGCGCAGGGTGGCCAGGTAAGCGTTGTGGGCGTGGTCGAACAGCCTGCCGTAGGCGGGCACCCGGGGGTCTACCAGGTAGCCGTGCCCGAACCACCAGTAACCCTGCATGTCCACCAGCACCTGCTCCCAGATACCGGGCCTGAAGGAGAAGTCTCCCACCCGTTTCACCCAGACTTCCGGGTTGCTGGCCATCAGGGCCCAGAGGGCGGCCATGCCCACCGCCGCCACCGCGAGGGCGCGGTAGCCCACCAGGACAACCAGGCCGACGCACACCGCGGTCATGGCCGTGCGCGACTGGGTGAGGACCACTAGGCTCAGCAGCACCAGCGCCAGCGCACTGTACACTGCGCGGTGGTCGCGCCCGCGCTCGGTGAAGATGTAGTGCATGCACAGCACCAGAAACACGCCGTAGGCGGAGCCGGCCTTATTCTGGTGGTGCATGACGCCCAGGGGCTCGAGCCGGGATATCGGAAAGGGGTGGCTGATATACCAGGCGATTATTGATACCAGCGCAGCCGCTGCGGCCAGCCAGGTGGCGCGATGGGCCAGCCGGTCCATCAGGTCGGCATGGCGAACCCACAGGTAGCCGCTGACAAAGCAGAAGCCCAGCACGCAGATGGCAAGGCCCAGGGTCTGCAGGGCCGCGACTGCCTCGAAGTCAGCGGTCCACAGCAGGGTAGCCGTCATGTAAGTCGCGAACAGCAACAGCAACCCGGCGAGTACATTGCGACGGTAAAAGTCCGCCAGCTCCCGCCACAGCAGCACAATGGCCGGCACGACCAGCAGGTAATACAGCCGCCGATGGCCCGACGCCATCGGCAACAGGAAGTAGCCGGCGACGAACAGCGCGTAAATGTACGCCATTCCCCGGTCCAGAAGGAACCGATGGATTGCCTTGAATTTCATAGATTTCAAATAGTTGCGACAGCCGGCCGAAAGCCGTTAAAAATACCACACAATCTTGAGAATGGCTTGATCATCCTATACCCTTCGCCACGTCATCCGCCCCGCCCAGGGGAGTAGGTACGCATACCATGCACATGATAATCAAGCGGCTGATCAAATGGCTGGTCCGCGTTGCCTGCATCTTCCTGCCCGAGGCAAAAGCCCACGAGCTGGAACGCTGGCGCCGCGGCCGCGAGGAATTCTGGAAGTATAACCGCTGCCAGTACATCTTCGCGTCCTACGGTAAAAGCGGCCGCACCTGGGTGCGGGTGATGATCTCCCGCTATTTCCAGCTGGTCTACAAGCTGCCTGACAATATCCTGATGGGCTTCGACAATTACACTCGCCTCAATAAGGACATCCCCAAGATATTCTTCACCCACGACAATTACCTGCGCGGCTACACCGGTAATGTCGACTCGAAAAAGGATTTCTACAGGAAGAAAACTGTGCTGCTGGTGCGCAATCCCATCGACGTGGCCGTTTCCCAGTTCTTCCAGTGGAAGTACCGCATGCGCCCTGAGAAGAAGGCCATGAACAAGTACCCCGAACACGAGGCGGCCATATCTGTGTACGATTTCGTCAAGGACGAGAACCAGGGCCTGTCCCATATTATCGAATTCATGAACAACTGGGCGCGGGAACTGCCGAAGATCGAGCAGCTGCTGGTGGTGCGCTACGAGGACCTGCGCGCCAGCCCCGAACGGGAGATGGGGCGTATCGTCGAGTTCCTGGGTATGCAGGCCAACCCGGAGTATCTGAGGGATACCGCCGAATTCGCCTCGGTGGAAAACCTGCGCAAGAAGGAGCAGGAGAACTATTTCTGGCGCAGCGGCAGCCGGGTGCAGGCCAAGGATGTCAACGATCCCAACACCTTCAAGGTGCGCAAAGCCAAGGTGGGCGGCTACCGCGATTACTTTGACGATGATCAAGTGGCGGAGCTGGAGGCGATGGTAGATTCGCGCCTGTTACCCGTATTCGGTTATACCGCAGCGGAGGGCAGGGGGGTCGGCTGATGGACAAATGCGTCTTCATTCATACCAACGAACGCCAGTGGCTGGGCGCGCTGGTGGCCGAGTATTCGTTCCGTCGCAATTCCCGCCACGCCGACAAGTTCGATGTGCGCTTTATCCATACCCGTGACCACCCGTTCCTGGCGGCCCGGGAGGGCCAGAGCTTCCTGCGCGGGGGTACGACCCGGGTCTGGCACATGGATGACCTGCAGTCTTTCACGCCGCTGCGTTTCCTGCCGCCGCAACTGATGAACTGGCAGGGCAGGGCCGTGGTGACCGACCCGGACGTATTCGCGGTCGGCGATGTCTATGAACTGCTCGACCGGGACATGGGTGGCAAGGCCGTCATGGGCCGCCATCGCTCCGACAAGTCCGAGAAGGGCTACCAGGTGGCTACCAGCGTCATGTTGCTGGATTGCGCCCAACTGACCCACTGGAATGCCGAGGAAATGTTCGGCCAGTTGTTCCGCTCGGAAAAGGACTACAAGGAGTGGATGGTGCTGGCCTACGAGGACCCCGCCACCGTCGGCTACCTCGAGGACTACTGGAACGACTTCGACCATCTCGACGCCAACACCCGCCTGCTGCACAACACCAAGCGCCGCACCCAGCCCTGGAAAACCGGCCTGCCGGTGGATTTCACCCCGGCGGACAAGTTCAAGGACAAGCCGCTGCTGGCCTCGCTGAATCGCCTGCGGGCCAATGTCTTCGGCGAGTACGGCCTGTTGGGTCGCTACCACGAGCACCCGGACCGGCAGCAGGAGGCGTTCTTCTTCGGCCTGTTGCAGGAGTGCCTGGACTGCGGGCACGTCAGTGAGCAACTTGTGCGCGATGAAATCCGCAAAAACCACGTGCGCCACGATGCCTTCGAGGTACTGGCGCGCACACCGCCGCTGGCAGGCAGGGCCGCATGAAATACCTGGATATTGAACAACTGCGCCGTTTGGATCGGGCCGACTTTCTCAAGATAAAGCCCTACCCGTATTACAACCACGAGGGCGTGCTGACCGAGGCCGGCTTCCAGGAACTACTGGCGAACATGCCGCCGCTGGAGATGTTCAAGCACAACTTTGGTTATGAGCGCAGGGCGGGACAGGCGCCGCACGATCGCTACTCCCTGGAATACGAGCCGGGCATGGCGGTGCCGCAGCCCTGGCAGGCGTTTATCGGCGAGTTGCGCAGCGACGCCTATCGCAATGAGATTGCGCGCCTGCTGGGGGCAAAGAAGATCGAGTTCCGGTTTCACTGGCACTACACGCCCTCCGGTTGTGACGTGTCCCCCCACTGCGACTCGAGTCGCGAACACGGCTCCCACCTTTTCTATTTCAACTCGAAGGATGACTGGGACCCGGCCTGGGGTGGCGCCACCCTGGTGCTCGATGACGGCGGCCGCCTGGACTACGACTCGGCCCCGGGTTTCGACGAGTTCGACGCGGCCATAGAGTGTAAGTCCATCGGCAATTACAGCTCCTTGATGTTGCGCACCGACCACGCCTGGCATGCCGTGCGCGCCATCAATTGCCCCGAGGGCCGCTTGCGCCGGATATTCATCGTGGTGGTGAACCCGGTGAGCCTGTTCTGGAAAGTGCGTGACCGGGTTATCGGCAAGAAAATCCAGCGCCTCTGAGGCGTGGGCAATTCCATCCGCGGGCGAACTTCACCTGTGGCTCTGCCGTCGCGAGACGGTAACCGGTTCCGACCAATTCCAGCGCACGGTGCTGTCGCGCTACGCCGCTGCGAGCCCAGGGCGCCTGCGGTTCAGCCGCGGCCCGCAGGGCAGGCCTGAGCTGGCGGCACCGGCGCTCCAGCTCGATTTCAACCTCAGCCACAGCGGCGATTGGCTCGCACTGGTCGTCAGTGGCGGCATGGCTGTCGGGGTTGATCTTGAATACTGCGATGCCCGGCGCGACGTGCTCAAGCTGGCAAGGCGCTTCTTTTGCGCCGCCGAGCTGGCGGACCTGCAGGCCTGCGACGCCGCCGGGCGCAGCAGTCGCTTTTACGATTACTGGACCCTCAAGGAGGCCCGTATCAAGGCCGTTGGCGGGTCTCTCGGGCGCGAGTTGGAGTCCACCGGCTTTACCCTGCGCTACCCCGTCGCAGTAGCCGGGAGCGTTGCGCCCGGGCGCATTGTCCCGCTTGCGCCGCTGGCCGCGGAACCCGCCTGGTATTGCCTGTTGCAGCCCGACGATCATTACCGCCTGGCCATTTGCTGCATCGCGCCCGGAGACTCCCACCCGTATCTGCGGGGCTTCGAGTTGCGCCCTGGGGATGTTGTCATCGAGCGGCCGCTGGAACCGCGCGCGGTCTCGATGCTTGCCGCTGCGACGCCGGAGGAAGACAGCCTATGACCAGCCAGCCCCATCCCGATTCCTACTACGCGGCCACCCGCAACCACGCCCCGGACTATCCCGCCCTGCAGGGTGATATCGAGACTGACGTATGCGTGGTGGGCGGCGGCTTTACCGGCATTGCCACCGCCCTCACCCTCGCCGAGCGCGGCTATTCGGTGGTGGTGCTGGAGCAGAACCGCATCGGCTGGGGCGCCTCCGGGCGCAATGGCGGCCAGGTCATCGGCGGCTTCAGCGGCGAGGCCCTGATGGCGCAGCGCCTTGGCCCTGGGGCGGCGGACCTGATCTGGGATATCGGTTGGCGCGGCAACGCGATCATTGCCGAGCGCGTGCAGAAATACGCGATCGACTGCGATTTCAAGTATGGCTACATGGACGTGGCGCTCAAGCCGCGCCACCTGCGCGCATTCGAGGTTTACCACGAGCAACTGCAGCGCCGGGGCTTTGGCGCCGATGTGCGCATGGTGGCAAAGCATGAGATGCGCTCGGTACTGGGCAGCGACGCCTATATCGGCGGCCTGATCAACCGGCGCAGCGGCCACCTGCACCCCCTCAACCTGTGCCTGGGGGAGGCCGCGGCGGCTGCCCGCCTGGGGGTGAAACTGTTTGAGGGCTGCGAGGTGCTGGCAATCGAGCACGGCCCGCGGCCGGCCGCCAGGACCGCTGGCGGCCGGGTCAGGGCGAGCGCGGTGGTGCTTGCGGGCAACGCCTACCAGCGACTGGAGACCCGGCGGCTTTCCGGGCAGGTGTTTCCCGCCGGCAGCTTCATCATTGCCACTGAGCCGCTCAGTGAGGAGCAGGCGCAGGAGATCAATCCCCTGGACATGGCCTTTTGCGATCCCAACCATGTGCTGGATTATTTCCGCCTCTCCGCCGACCGCCGCCTGCTGTTCGGCGGCCGCTGCAACTATTCCGGCAGGGTGCCGTCCAGCATCCGGGCCAGCATCGAGCCGCGCATGCACAAGGTGTTTCCCCAGTTGCGCACAACGCGTATCGACTACGAGTGGGGCGGCAGTATCGGCATCGTGGTCAACCGGGTACCGCTGATCGGGCGCCTGCATGACAACGTGTATTACTCGCTGGGGTATTCCGGTCACGGGGTGAATATGACCCACGCCGCCGGTGAAATCCTCGCGGATGCCATTGGCGGCACCCTGGAGCGGCTGGACCTGTTCGAGCGCGTCGGCCACTGGCGCATCCCCTTTGGCCAGGCGCTAAGCGGCCAGCTGGTGGCGCTGGGCATGCTCTACTATCGCCTGCGCGACTGGCTCTGAGGCCCGGCCCGCTGCCGCGGTGTCATGTGGGCTGGCGCGGCTATTCCTGCTAGACTCGCGCCCGTCCCCATTACGGTAAGCCAACTGGCGCACTATGTTGATAGACCGCTACTACACGGCCAACAACGGCACGATAAGCTTCAGCCGCGAGCAGGGCAGCAATTTCGCCAAGCAGGTCGCGGACGACTTCAACCCGATACATGACATAGACGCACGGCGTTTTTGCATACCCGGTGACCTGCTGTTCGCCATCATCCTTACCCGCTATGGTCTCAGCCAGCATATGGAGTTCACGTTTACCGGCATGGTGGTCGAGGGCATCGAGCTGGTGCTGCCCGAACCCGCCCCCCGGATGTCTATCAATGACACCCAGGGGCGGCAGTACCTCACCGTTCACAGCGCTGGCGACACCACCCGGAACATACAGCTGATCGACCAGCTCACCCGCAATTACGTCGCCTTCTCCGGGCATACCTTCCCGCACATACTGGTGCCCCTGCTGGCGACAGAGAACGTGATGATCAACCCGGATCGGCCGATGGTGATGTATGAGAGCATGACCATCGATCTGGACCGGCTCGACATCCACTCGCCCTCACTGGAAATCGATCACAATGAGGTCGTGGTCAATGGCAAGCGCGGCGAGGTGCAGATGGCATTCAACCTGGTCGATTCCGGTGATGTCGTCGGGCGTGGCAGGAAGCGCATGATTCTCAGTGGCCTGCGGCAATACGAGCAGCAGGCCATGGATACCATCACCGCCGACCTCAACCAGCGCAGGCTCAATTTCAAGCCGCAATGACGCGTGCCGGGCAGAGGGTCGCCTCAGGGCGTGTACCAGATCGGTGAGCTGTACGCCCGCTCCTGGATGGCCGTGGGGAGTTGCTGCGGCGGCGGGATCTGCAGTGCCACCGCGTCATAGAGCGAGTGTCGCGGTGTGGGAATCTGCAATACCCGCACGTAATAGAATGCGGGAAGGGAAGGGTCGAATTCCGGGTCCTCCCAGACGGTGGCGAGCTGCGCCGCGCCGATGCTGTTGCTGTAGCTGGCCGCGGCTTCATCCACGGTGTTACCCACGGCGGGTAGTGAACCGTCCGGCAGGGGCTGGCGCTCACCGGACCAGGCCACGTCAAAGATTTTTTCCCGGCTCTCGCCCGTCGCATCCACCCAGCCCTTGATGACCTGGACCCGGTCGAGGTTGGCGCCCCTGGGATCTTTCAACGCGCTGATCAGCAGCTTGATACCGCTGCCGGCGGCAGCTGCGCCGTTGAGCTCGCCTCCCATCGGCACACCACCGGCATAACCGAGGCCGGCCAGGTCCGGGGACTCGGCATCGGCTGGTGCGAAATTCCAACCGGCAAAAAGGCGCAGGGCGATACGCGGCCCGGTCGTGGCGTAGACCTCCCGCCGCTTCATCGCATCGAAAATGCCCTGGCGGGTGTTTTCCGTGGCCCACACCGCCGCCATGCCCGCAGCCGACATATCCCAGCCGGTGGACCGGGTGCCTTCAAGCGCCCCGCCGCTCTTGTTCTCGGGGATGGAGTCGTAGGCCATCTTGCCCCAGAAGTTTTCCTCCTCGGAGCTGGACAGGCCGGTATGGGCATCGGTGGAGCCGATCACCCCGAACTGGTAGGGATTGGCGCCCTCGCGTTGGCCCAGCTGCAGGCCCCGGCCCAGGGCCGGGCGGATAAAGTCACCCACCGCGGCGCGATAGGGCTCCGGTTCCTGCTGCAGATAGAACTCGAAGGGTTCGAAACCGGCAAAGGGATCCCCGGGTGAAAGACTGGGATGGGTCTCGGAATCGCCCTTGATCTGGGTCATTTCCACCACCGGTTCCCACAACCTGCGGGTCTTTATGTACTCCTCGGTCATGGGCTCACCGCGCAGGGTGGTAGCGGCGAACATATAGCCCTTGGAGATATTCGAGTTGTGGGGGATGGCAAGAAACTGGCTGCCCGTAGCGCTCGAGGTGGCCTCCAGCCAGGCCCACAGGTCCTCAGGATACTGGCTCTGGTCAGAACCGTAGGGCATGTACTGCGTGGCTTCGGCGCGCCCGTTCGGGGTTATGACCACCCGGTGCAGGTTCGCCCCCGCGGGGGTGGAGCTCCACTCCCAGCCCAGCAGCGCGGTAAAGCGCCCCGGGTCATTGTGCGCCTCCGCCGCGTCGATGATCTCGTTCCAGCTGGCGACCACCTGCGGCGTAACATCGCCGAGAATAGTCGTTATCGGTGGATTGCCGGGGTCGAGTACCGGGTTGGAGCCCCAGTTATCCAGCCGCAGGGGCAACTGGTCCTTGAATACCGCTGTGCTCCATTCATGGCCCGCACGCCTGGCGAGGCGGATGGCCTGGATCGCCATCCAGCGCTTTACAGCATCCCAGCCGGAGAGTTCCCCCAGTTGTTCGTTGCCGTTGATGATGGCGCGCAATACCCCCATGGCCTCGGCGTGATCGGACACCACCAGGAAATCCAGCGGGGTGTCTATCCGCACCCGGGTGCGGTTGTAGGGATGGATCACCGGCAGGCCACTGGCCCAGCGATAGGCCGTGTCCGGGTCGGCGGACTCGTTCAGGTTGAGGAAGGCGTCGAAAGACTGGGAGGTGTGGAGATGGGTGTCGCCCCAGTACAGCCGGGTGGGCTGGGCGGGAGGCTGCGCCATCACGCTGCCTGCGGCGATGAGTGCCGCCAGGGTGGCGGCGATACGCGTGTTCATGTCCGGCGTCCTCTTATTGTCGGGAGCCCGGGTCAGCGCCCTGCTCCACGGTTTTCGGAGTTGGGAGGATAGCAGGAAAATCGCCCTCTTTGGGTTATGCCGCGACGCCAGAGGCCGTGGCATTTAGGGTCGGGTCGATCTATCCTTTCACTCACCATTGGCTCATCACCGGCTTGCCAGGCTGCAACCACCAACTCCAGGGGAAATCACGACCCGGCCATGGAATTCAAGGACTATTACCAGATACTGGGAGTCGATCCCGACGCGGATGACAAAACCATCAAGGCGGCCTATCGCCGCCTGGCCCGCAAATTCCACCCCGATGTGAGCACCGAACAGCACGCGGAGGAAAAGTTCAAGGAACTGGCTGAGGCCTACGAAGTCCTCAAGGATGCGGACAAGCGCGCCCAGTACGACATGCTGCGCCAGCAGGGCGGGGCGGGTCCCTTCCAGCCGCCCCCGGGCTGGCAGCCGGGGGGTTTCGACTCCGCCGCCGGCGATTTCCAGGGCGGCTTCTCCGACTTCTTCGAGCAGATATTCGGCCAGTCGCGCCATGGCTCGCGCCAGGGTTACTCGCGCCAGCATTTCGCCCGCCGGGGCGAGGATGTCGAACTGACCCTGGCGATTTTCCTGGAGGACGCCTGCAGGGGAGAGTCCCGCACCATCAGCTACGAGGTTCCCGGTTTTGATGAGCAGGGCCATCTCGTGCGGCAGCAGCGCACCCTCAAGGTGAAGATCCCCGCGGGGGTTATCGAGGGGGAGCGTATCCGCCTGAAGGGCCAGGGTGCTCCCGGCATCGGCGATGCTCCGGCGGGCGACCTCTACCTGCAAGTCAGGTTTGCGCCGCACCCCCTGTACCTGGTGGAAGGCGCCACCCTGACCATTACCGTGCCGATCGCGCCCTGGGAGGCGGCCCTGGGCTGCAAGTTAACGGTGCCCACCCTGGAGGGCGGTATCAATCTTACCGTGCCGGCCAATAGCCAGAACGGCAAGCGCATGCGCATCAAGGGCAGGGGCCTGGGCAAGGGCGACAACCGCGGCGACCTGTATGTGGTGCTGCGCATAAGCATGCCGCCTGCCGCCAGCGACAGCGAGCAGGCGCTGTGGCGCCAGCTGTCCGAGGTATCCAGCTATGACCCGAGAGAACATTGGGGGAAAACCGTATGAGTGAGACCGGCTATTACCTGACCCTGGGAGAGCTCACCCAGAGTGCGCGGCTCAGCACCGAGACCGTCATCACCATCGTTGAGTGCGGCATTGTGCAACCCCGGGGCGATCAGCCCCAGCAGTGGCTGTTCGAGCCGCAGATGCTGGGCACGGTGCAGCGCGCCTGCCGCTTGCAACGTGACCTGGAGCTGGACTGGCCGGCTGTTGCCCTGGCGCTGGAGCTGATCGAGGACCTGCAGCGACTGCGCGAGGAAAACCAGCGCCTGCGCCAGCAGCTGGCGATCATGATGGAACTGGAGGCGGGGCCTTGAGGCGCCCGGCAAGTGGCTAGGCCGGCGGGTTGGCCTGCCCCGCCCTGAGCGCCGCCCGGTCCAGTTCCTGGCGCTTTTCCAGGTCGGCCGCGATCACCATACCCCGGCGTCGCAGGGGTCTCTCCAGCAGGGTGAAGGTCAAGTGGCTCAGCACCAGGATCATGCTCATGCTCCCCACCAGCAGGTACCAGAAGTGCTCCGGCCCCAGTGGAACATCCGGACCCAGGATGTGGTAGGCAAACTCCCGCGTGAGATAGAAAAGTGGTATGTGGCATAAATACATCGCGTATGCCCGATCGCCCAGCCACAGCCCCAGCCGTTTCAGCCAGCCGTCCTGCCACAGGTAATTGCTGTCGAATGAGGCGATGTAGATGAGGACAGCCCCGTTGAGGGCGCCAAGTTGGAAAACCATGTAGGTCGGAATGGCATGGCGACTCATCGTGCACATCCATACCACCAGCATGCCGGTTATCACGCGGCGCACCCAGGGATTGTCCTTCAGGAAAACCGGTTCGAAGATGCGGTAGGTTGGGCTTAGCGACCATATGCCCATCAGCACGCCGAGCAGCAGGCCCTGCAGCCTGAAGGTGGGCGGGAGGGTGAGCACTGGAACGAAGTACTGGGTGAACAGCAGTACCAGCAGAATGCGCAACAGCCACTTGCCGCTGAAAATCATCAGCAAGGGCAGAAACAGGTAGAACTGCTCTTCGAGCGACAGGCTCCAGTAGGGGAACGTCGGGCCGCAGGAGTACATCATGAAGCAGTCTGCGAACTTGAAATTGGCGACGAACAGGAATGCTGAAAGCACTCCCCCCCAGGCCTCCCTCACGCCATTGAACGCGTTCGATTGATTGGCGAATATCACCAGCAGCATGGCGATAACCAGCCACAGCCATGCCGCGGGTAGGAGTCGCCATGCGCGCCGCAACCAGAAAATGCAGCTGATCTGGATGGAGTGGTAGCGGTCCTCTGACTTGCCCAGCTCGCTGTGAAGCAGCCGGAAGATCAGGAAACCCGACATCACGAAGAACATGTCCAGGGCGGCATTGGCCGAGAAATAGGCAAGGAACCTGTTCACCTCCGGACTCTTCCACGCAAACAGGCTGGTGGCGCTGTGATGCGCGATAACCGCAAGTATGCCGAAGCCCCGCAACATCTGCAGTTCGTCGATGGTTTTACGCATCAGTCGAAACCGCCAGGAGTTCGAGGGGTAGGTGACGCGACGCCCCGGGCCGGGTGGGATTGCCTGTCATGCGGGTCTGCTCGCGATCACAATCTGGCCATTGTCGAGTTCTTTGCCGAAGCCTTCGTAGTCGCGCAGGTTGGCGACTGCGCATTCGCCAAAGCCGCTCTCGCGCATCATTTGCTGCATCTCGGCGCGAGTATAAAATACCATGCGCAACATGGTTCGTCGATGCAGCCAGCCGCCGACACCCGGGTCATGCCGTGGCTCGCCCGCCTCGCGCAGCTTGATCTGCAAAACGACTTTGCCGCCAGGTTTCAACACCCGGTAAAACTCCGCGAGAAAGCTTTTGACCTGGCCCGGTGTCAGATGCTGCAGCACCACGAACGAGAAAACGAGATCCAGCGAGCCAGAGTCGATGAAAGCCAGGTCATCGCCCCGGTTGGCAATGAATTCGACGTTCGGCGGGTGGTCCAGCGCGCGGCTGATCGCTATTACCCCGCGGGAGACATCTACCGCGATCATCCTGCGCACGAAGGGCGCGGCCATGTTCGCGACGACGCCGGGACCACAGCCGAAATCCAGCATGGCGGTATCAGGGCTGACATGGGGGACGATCAGGGCATCAACGATCTTGCGCCGGTAGGCAAGCCCCTCCCTGGCATTGGCTGCCACCTTCTGGGCGTGCGGCCACTCCGGGGGGTATTTTTTTTCCCAGTTCGGGAGAAAGTAATGCGGACTGAGTTCCAGTATGTAGTTGGCGAAGGGCCGTTTCCATTTGCCCGGCGTGAGCGCCATGACGAGGCCGAAATAAGGGCGATCCAGGAAAGCGTGTTTCTTCGAGCTGGCAAATAGCAGTTGCAGAAAGCGGGTAAAGAGTGGCCGGCGGTACGGGGCGGGTTGTGGCCTGGCGTTGGCGCTTGAGTCTGTATTCCCCGTCATATCTTCTCCGCGACAGCGGCCCTTCTGCGGGCCTGCAACTCCTGGGCGATACGCCTGCCGCGCCGCCTCAGGGGGGTCTCCAGCAGGCGGAAATTCAACTCGCTGCAAAGTACGATGAGGCCGGTTGCGATGGCGATAAACACCCAGAAATCCTCGGGCCCGAACCGGGTGTCCGGGTGCAGGCGATGCATGATCTCGCGGGTGGCGAAAAATGCCGGGATATGGCAAAGATACATGGCATATGAGCGTGCGCCGACCCACAGCAGTGCTCGTTTCACCATTCCAGCCGGCATCAGATAGTCGCTGTCATAGGAGGCCAACAGCACCAGCAGGGCACACAGCGGCGATATAAGGCTGAAATTCAGCGGTACGATAACCAGGCCCTTGTCACCGGCGGAAAGCGCTGCCAGGCAGATGACCACGCCAACCATGAAGGCAAAACCTGCCCAGGCCCACCTCTTGAGGAACACCGGCTCCACCATGCGGTAGCTGTCGTGCGTCGACCAGATGGCAATCAGGATTCCCATCATCAGCGCGTCTGTGCGCAGGACGAGCGCGAGCACCGAGCGCTCCTGCACCAGTTGAAAAACTATCGCAGCGACCAGGATATGCACCAGGTAGCGGCGGGCGAACCAGATCACGAAGGGGAACAGGATATAGAACTGCTCCTCCAGCGACAGGGACCAGTAGACAAAACTGGCGCCGTAGTGGAAGTTGCCGAGGGCGGCGGCGAAGCGGAAATTGGCAACCTGCAGCACGCCGGCAATGGTGGCCTCGAAATTCGCCCTGAACGCGCCGAAGGCTCCCGTTGAATTGAACACCACGCTCAGTAGCAGTATCAGTGCCAGCCAGAACCAGGCGGAAGGCAGGATGCGAAACGCGCGCTTGATCCAGAAATACAGGCTTTCGCCCAACCACTGGGCATTGGAATTGCAGGCTTGCAGTCGCGGCACCAGGTCCTTTGCGATAATAAAGCCGGAGATGGCAAAGAACAGGTCGACGCCAAAGCCGCCGCCGAAGTACTGGTAAAACCTGACAGTGCCGGGAGTGGTCCACTCGAACAGGTTGTAATTGGCGTGGTGCACCATGACGGGCAGAATCGACACTGCCCGTAACAGGTCGAGGTCGGTGATGAAATATTTCGTCGGTGATGGGCTCAAACAGCTTCCCCGGTGCGGTTCTTCGCAGGAGGCAACAAGATGCCAGATGGCCGGGCTAATGAAAAGTTATTTGAGGCGCCGGTGGTGAGGGCCTGGCTGATCAGGTGCCGCACCTGGCCGCAGTAGTCGTCGGGATACGCACTTCTGAGGCTGCTGAGGTGTTCCTCGAGCAGCCGGTGCAGCCGGGGATCGGCATTGTTCAGCGGCCGGTCCAGGATGTCAGCCCTGAATATCATCTGCAGCGAATCCGCGTTGAATACCAGACGGCAGTCGAACACCCGGCGGTAGGGATGAAGGTTATCCGGGGGTGCATGGGGGAAATGGACCGCGTCCGCATCGCCACCGAGACTGGCAATAGTGGCGCGGACGCCCTCCATAGAGGCGGCGCGAACAAGGTAATTGTTCATAGGGCGACGCTGCTAATTATTATTACCCGTCGATTCTTTAGAATCGCCGTGGGCGTGTCAAGGATGCGCGGTTGCTACCGCTGGCGCCATCGGTTCGATGTTGCGATAGCCCGGCGACTGCCGTCGCCGGATCAACCCCGCCACTTACTTCGCTGGGGTGTGTTTATCAAGGCTCAGCGCAAAGGCCTCGGTGTAAGTGACGACCACTGTCTGGCCGATGTTCACCTCCGCCATTTTGGCGGGATCCACGTCCTCGATGATATGAAAATCCCCGTCCGGATCTTTCAGCATCACGGTTTTGGTGGCTCGGTTCATGCCCTCGATGGTACAGACGGCGCGTACGGTGACGCCCACGGCCGCACCCGGGTCCTCATCCTTCGAGGCGGTAACCGCGGCCGCATCCATAACCTTCATCGGATTGGCCAGCTCCTCCTCGGTGGGTTCCCGCAGCTCACCGCTGATGGATGAGGTATAGGTGGCATTCACCATGTCACCCACCGCGAGTTCATCAAACCGGGCCAGCTCTGGTCCGGCGGTGAGCGTAATATAGTTGCCAAGCGACCCTTCGAGGGTGATTTCCCGGGTCTTGGGGTCGATCTCGGCGATAACCGCGCTGATACTCTTGATCGATGTGCGTTCGTTATTGCCGCGTATGTCTACGTCTATCTCCGCATGGCTGATTGCCGGGATGCTGCAGAGCAGACCGGCACAGGCGAACGCCAGGGTGCGGGTAAGTTTGCCGTTGATCATAATCGCTCCTTCAAGGGTGTGTGAATCGAGGCGACATTCTAGGCCTTGGAATTGGCTTTTGCCAACGTTTTGAGTTTGCCCCTGCTGTGCACTAGAAATGGGCTTGGGGCAAGCAACTTCGCCAGAACCTGAGGTGCCTGGAGACAACAGCTTCGCAAGAGCTGGCGAGAACTTACCGTCCCACGACCGTCTCTTTAGCAAGGTTCCGGATATAACTACAAAAATCCGCATCTTCCCCGATTAAAAGGGTATCGAGAACGTCGCGAAAATCCTCCCGCGCACACCACTCCCGCATGTAGTCGTTCCAGGAGTTCCAGTGCCGCCGCTGTATACCGCTTGCTCGCTCGTCGTATATCAATATGTATGCTCGCTCGAACAGGGACACCAGCATGGTGAAGATCACCATCATGCGCTCGGTCTGTTCCGGGCCGAGGACAAGCGTTTTCGACTTTGAAAAGAGGTGGAGGTCAGCGTGTTCAAGCGCCACTCGGAGGAACATCTGGTAACTGTCGGATAGCGATTCGTAGACCAGTAACGCTTCGTTGAGTCGCTCCTTGCGTTGTTGCACCACGAATACGATGATGGCCAGTGGCAGGCCGATCACCGTCACGATATAGCTCAGTAATTCCCATACTTCGAGGTTCATCACGGCTCCATGTCACAGCAGTAGTAATGGCATCAGGCTATCCTATCGGCTCCGGATGTAACAGATCACGTGCCTGTCTTGCGCCGTGTAGCGAGTCACCGTGGATTTTCCCGCTGCGCTCTGTGATACTGGTTACTGCGCATGCTGGTTGTACCTCAGTATGAACGCTTCGTTCAATTAATCGAGAGCGCTGGGTATTTATGGAAAATTTCTGGGCTACATCCCTGGTAATCATTGAGGTTTTTGTTTTTGTCGCCTATCTGATAGTCCTTTTTCACATCGTCTCGGATCTGTTCCGCAACCAGGAGATGAGTGGTATTGGCAAGGCCTTGTGGATTGCCGGTTTGATTTTTGTGCCGTTTCTCACCGCGCTCTTCTTCCTTCTCAGGCATGGCCGTGGCATGGCGCAGAGGCAGCAGCAGGCAATGGAGCGCGTCAAGTCAGATACCGACAGGTATATTCGAGAAGTGGCAGGCAAGTCACCCGCGGATCAGATCGGCGATGCCAAGGCCTTACTCGATGCGGGCACCATCACGGCGGAGGAGTTTGCGCGCCTCAAGGCCAAGGCGCTGGCTTGACCTATTTTTAGCATTGGATATTTCGTCCGGCGGCCTGTTCCCCTGTTGGCGAGTTCCTGCTGACCGGTGCGGCGGGTCGGGACCGTGTCAATAGCGTTGACAAGTTCTCGGCCCTGGGATAGTTTCCAAGCTATGTGTTCTGGCCAGCTGATGCGTCTGATGCAAGCGCGAGCGCAACAGTTTATATAACAATTTGAACGTAGGGTACCTGCGGGTCATGCCTGCAGAATTCCCTTACAATTTGGCCGGGGCGGCTTGCCGGCGTGCACCTTTCTGGACCTGGGTACCTCAGATGACAGACGCAGGCAATACGTCAAAGCCCCTCAGTTGGAAACGCCGCACCTTGTACAGCGCAATTTCTGCCGCGCTGGCCACTGGTTCCAGCGGTGGGGTCTACGCCCAGGCCGAGACTGGCAACAATGACGTCCGGCTCGAGGAAGTCATTGTCAGCGCCCGCAAACGCGATGAGAATATCCAGGATATTCCCCAGTCGATCCAGTCATTCAGCGCCGAGGATATCAGCAGGGCCGGGATTACCAGCCTGGCCGATCTCGCCCGATTCGTGCCTTCGCTGACAGTGATCGGAGCGTCACCCGGCCTCAGCAAAATTGTGTTTCGCGGGCTGGCCGATTCGCCGCGACCCTTTATTGCCGACTCTTCCGCGGCGATTTATCTCGATGAACAACCACTTACTACCGGTGCCCAGTCCCCTGATATCCGGCCTATCGACCTGGAGCGCATCGAGACCCTGGCGGGGCCGCAGGGCACCCTGTATGGGGCCAGTTCCCAGTCGGGCACACTGCGCTATATCGTAGCCAAACCGGATGTAACGCAGTTCGAGGCGAATGCCGGTGGCGGTACTCACAGTATCGAAAAAGGCGATACCGGCTGGGATGTCGACGGCATGGTCAATATACCGCTGCTCCAGGACAAGGTGGCCGTGCGCCTGGTCGGGTTCGCCGCGAAGGACGCCGGCTACATCGACAATGTGCTGGGCAGCAGCCCGGGCCGCCTTGATGCGGAGACCGGCGAGCAGGTGCCCGGCAGCAAAACCAACGCCAATGTCGTAGGCAACGACATTAACAGCGCCGACTGGGTCGGCGGGCGCGCCTCGATCAAGTGGCTGGTGAATGACAACTGGTCAGTCACCGACATCGTCAATTACAGTGACTCCAAGGTCAAGGGCTTCAATGATTATGACCCCACAGCCGGCGACCTCGAGACCGTCAAGTTTTTCGATGAGCGCTGGGACGACAAGTGGTGGAATAACCAGTTGAGTGTGGAGGGCGACCTTGGGTTCGCCCAGTTGGACTCGGCGCTGGCCTACTTCGAACGGGACACCGCCTATACCATCGACGGCACCAGTGGCGTGGCGTATTACCACTCGGTACTGGGCTTTTACGGGCGCGGCAACTGCGCTACGCAGTATGCGGCCTATAATACCTACGATTTCGCCACCGCCTGTGAGCTCAATGGCGTCGGCTATGACGTGGATGATGGTGATCCCATCGGTTTCAACCGCAATGATCAGACCGACAAACGCTGGACCTGGGAGACCCGGCTGAGCGGAAGCACCTCACGGTGGGATTGGACGCTGGGTTTTTTCTACCAGGAAGCCGACCAGGAATGGGAATACGGCACCCACATCGACGGCTATACTGACACCGAGGCTTTCGCGGCTTATCGGGCGCTGTACGGCGACATCGAGCCCACGGATATCAGTTATGCTTCGGGTGAAGAGAGCACACGCACGGACTATGCGGTATTTGGTGAAACCACCATCAGCCTGACCGAGAGCTGGAAGCTGCTACTGGGCGCCCGCTGGTACGACGCCGAAATCGACCGTCGTTATACCCAGACCTTGCCGGGTACCGGCCCAACCGATGTAACAACGCCAGACGGGGGTGACGATGGCTGGCTGCCCAAAGTGGCTTTGCAGTACTTTCTCGGGGAGGAGCAGATGCTGTACGCGCTCTACTCCGAAGGTTACCGTGCCGGCGGTACCAACCGCGCCCGTGGCGAGCCGACACTCCCCGTACAGTATGAGTCCGACCTGCTAAAGAACTACGAGGGCGGTATTAAAAGCCGCTGGCTGGACGGTCGCTTGCAGGTCAACGTGATTGCTTACCACCAGAAATGGGAGGACATGCAACTGGAACTGACTGATCCCTCCTTCGCGTTTGATGAACCATTCCAGACCGTTATTGCCAACGTGGGGGACGCGGAGGTCGAGGGGGTGGACCTGGATACCAGTTTCCTCTTCAACGAAAACTGGACCGTGGGACTGGTGGCCACCCACCTGTTCACGGCGGAAATCCCCGATGAAATTGCGGTGTCTGACGAGCGCGCACCCGATGACTTTGCACTGTTCATACCCGGTGGCACCCAGCTTCCCCTGGCATCGAAGGACAACATGGCCGCCTACGCCGAATATACAACGCCGGTGGCTGTGCTGGGTGGGTCTGACGCCTTTTTGCGCCTGCAATACAGCTACACCGGGTCGTCCTGGAATCGCCTGGTGGATAATGACGGCGATCCAACGGGCACCGGTTACGGGGGGCGCGCCAAAAATCCCAGTTACGATACCTTCGATTTGCGCTGTGGGGTCAACAACAGTACCTGGGAAATCTCGATGTTCGTGGACAACCTCACGGATGAGCGGCAGACGATCCTGCGCGATACCGGGGCCGATTTGTTCTGGGGCAGGGATAGGGTCATTACCGGCCAGCCGCGCACACTTGGTTTAAACGTTCGCCGTTACTTTAACTGAGTAGTGCCTCGCAGGGCCTGTCGCGACTATCGGCCTGTGGGCAGGCCCTTAGTGGTCCCACTCATCCAGTTCGCTGCCGAGTACGTCAACCAGGGGCTGCAGCTGGCGTTGGAAATGACGCCAGTGGTTGATCGATGAATCATAGATAGGCTGGCGCACCTGTTCCGAGCTGGCCGTGCGCACCGCCCGTTCGGTTTCGTGGAACCGGAGGCAGGATTCCTCCCAGGGCAGGCCACAGAAATCCAGCAGGCGCCGGGTCTGGGTCAGCTGGTCGGCCACCATGTCTTCATAGCGCAGCTCCAGCACTTGCCCTGGCAATACCCGGTGCCAGTGTCGCATCATGGCGCGGTACTCGAGGTAGAATTCCCCCAGTTCCTCCAGGTCATAGCTGAATGCCTGGCCAAGGGCGAAATGCTGCTTGAAGCTGCCAAAGCAGCTGTCCAGCGGGTGGCGGCGCGCATCGATGATTCTGGCATTGGGCAACATCAACTTGATCATGCCGATGTTGGCAAAATTGTTGGGCATCTTGTCGGTGAAACGCGGCAGGCCATGGCGGTGCCGTTCTGTGCGCAGCAGGTAACTCTCGCCCGCAGCCCACCAGTCTTCGGCCTCCATGTCCTCCACTGCTTCCGGATAGGCCCTGGCATTCCCCTGCCTGCCCAGGCTGCTGATCACCCGCCCCACGTCGGGCAATTCTGCCGTACCTTCCACCTGGCTGTGGCTGGCCAGTATCTGCTCAATCAGCGTCGAGCCGGAACGCGGCAGGCCGACAATAAATATCGGCGCAGGGTCGTCGCAACCCTGGCCCGCCCGTGATGCAATAAAATCCGCGCTGAATATGCTGCGGATCCGCTCGTGCAGCAGCTGGGTCTCGACCGGGTCATAGACTATGCGCATCCGCTGTTGCGCGCAGGCCTGTTGGTAATACTCGAAAGACTTTTCAAACTGGCGTTGGTCCTCGTAGGCCTTGCCGAGGGTGAACAGAAAGTGTATCCGCGCGTCATCGTCCAACTGGTCTCCCGCGACATACGATTCCATCACGCGGACTTCCTCAGCGTTGAAACGAAACGTCTTCAGGTTGGCGAGGCTCCAGTACACTTCAGCAAAATCCGGTTGCTGCTCGATGGCGGTGCGATAGGCCGCGATCCCATCCGCCTGGCGTCCCAGTGTCTTGAGCAGGTGTCCCATGCCGATATAGGCAGGCGGATTGTTAGGACGCAATGCGATAGCTCGCTCATATGCTGCCAGTGCCTCCTCATATCGTCCGATGATCGCCAGCATGCTCGCATGCAGGTACCAGGCCGGGGCATGACGGGGATTGCGCTCGACCACTTCGCCGGTGCAATCGACGGCTTCCTCCACCCGGTCCTGTTCCTTGAGTGCCCGCGCCAGGTCCAGGCGGGCATCGTCAAAGGCGGGTGCGAGCTGCAGCGCCCGGTACAGGGCGTTTTCCGCCCTGCGCCAGCGCCCCGCCGCTATCGCTACCTTGGCCAGCAGGCGCATTGCGTTCACGTCTTCCGGATTGCGTGTCAGCAAATCCCGGCATATGGCCTCACATTCGACCGGACGACCTTGCCGCAGGTGTTCACCAGCCTTTGCCAGCTTGCCTCGCTCCGGCGCCAGGCCAAAGGCCAGTTCAAATACCTCATCCGCCTCCGTGCCGCGCCCAAGACCCGCCAGCGCATGCGCCAGTTTCAGGCGTATCGAATCAGAATTTGGCGCAATCCGGGCCGCGCGCTGAAGCTGCTCGGCGGCATCCTCGAAGCGGCCGAGTGTCAGCATGGCCTTACCCAGGTTTTCCAGGGCGGGAACGAAGCGCGGCGCCAGCGCAGTCGCCTGCTCCAAGTGCCCCAGAGCGTCTCGCGGCTGCTTTGTTTTCAACAGCGCCACGCCCAACAAGGTTAAAAGATCCACATCGGTTGGCGCGCCTGCCAGGCCGCTGCGACAGGTTTCCACGGCGCCCACGGCATCGCCGGCCCGCAGCTGCGCATTGGCCTGCTTGAAGCTCTGCCGCGGGTCAGCGCCGCTCATGGGACTCGCATCCGGGAGGGCAAGGACAGGTCATATCCACCGCGGTCAGAACTCCAGTTCAACCAGTACAGCCCGATGGTCCGATGGCCACGGGTTCACAACCAGATCAGCTTTGGCGCTGTCTTCTCCCACCACCTTTGCGTCGATCACTTTCGCGCTCGGCCCGCGCACGAATACATAATCAATGCGGTCGGCATGGTCATCCGTGGCGCCTTCCCGGATGAGCGGTGACCAGGTAAAACCCGGGCTCGCCACTTCGTCCGGATGGGCTGCGCGGTAGGCATCGGTAAATCCAAGCTGCTCGATGGCGGCGGTGGTGGGCCATTCCACAGCCATGGGGTGTCGTCCTGTGGCTGCGGCGCGTGCCGTCCAGTCGTGCCTGGAGGGTTCGTTGAAGTCCCCGGTCAGCAGCACCAGGTCCGCGCCCTTGGCAAAGCGCAGATCGGCACGTACCAGATCCAGTGCGCTCTGCCGGGCTTCCCGTGCGGATTGAACCGCCTGTTCCGCGGTCTCCAGAAACGGCGCGGTGTCGTAGGGGATACGCAACAGCTGGTAGGGTTGGTAGGGATAATCGGTGGCATGGATGTTGAACAGAACCACCTTGCGCCCCGCCACGTCGACCTGCACACCCAGGTCGTGCTCACTTGCGTTAAGGATGGGGTGGCGACTGAGAATGGCATTGGCCCAGAGCGCGTCGTTGGCCTTGCGCTGTTCGTAATGGTGATACCCCAGCTCCCGCGCCAGGGCCACGCTGACGGCCTCCCCTCTAGCCGGGCAGTGCTCGCCCGTACAGGGGTCAGACTCGGCGCGGACTTCCTGCAGGCCGACGAGGTCGGCATCTGTCGCCCGTATCGCAGCAACGGTGGCGGCGATGGATTCACCCTGGTTGAGGCCACCACCCCAGATGTTGAAACTGAGCACGGAAAGCGGCTGTCCCTCTGCCTGCGCCAGGGGGCAGACGAGTAAAGCCAGCCACACCAGCCGGCCCAGCACGAGGTGAAGGAATGAGGACGAATACTTCGTGTTCATAACCGGTTCGCAATTGGAATCAAGCTAATCTGTACCCTCAGTACGGCCACTCTTCCAGACCGTGAATGGCGTTGCGCACGTCCCTTGTCAGGGTGGTGACGCTCAGCGTCTTCTGCTGCTCCAGATCATGTACTGCCACGGTGGACGGGGAGCAGCCGGTGGCGACCAGATTGTTGTTGAGCACACACAGCCCTCGACCAAAGCCTGCCCGGGCAATTCGCAGTTCATCCACGCCGGCATGCGTCAACGAATCCGGATCAAACTGCGGGACTGGCAGGCTCAGCCTGCGCCCCGGCAGTTGCCAACACAGCTGGTTCGCATCGGTATGATTGTACACCACGCCATCGCCCAGCGGACGCGCATTGTGAACGCCGCGCGGCAGGCTCGCCCAGCGCTTGAGCTTGCCGCCCTGGTAACAGCAGCAAACATGCGGTCTTCAGGCCGCTGATATACATGCCGTCGGCGTTGCAGAATACACTGTTGATATGCAAGTCGTTGGACGCCGCCGGACCCCGATTACCCAAGGGGTCAAACAGGCGGGCCTGGAATGCGCCGCCCACGCGCTGAACCTGCAGACCGAAGCAAAATTCGCGGCGGTCAAGGTCGAATCCCAGGACGCTGTCGAAACCGGTAGAGGTGAGATACAGCCGCCGTTCATGGACAGCTATCTCGTGTGCGTGCATCAGAAAGGGGTTGCTATAGGAAGCGAGCAGCCTGAAATCCGGGCTGTAAACGAACAGCTCATTGCTGGCGGCCATAAAGACCTGCGCGCCGTCAAAGGCTATACCCCGCAGGCCACGGTCCCAGCCTCGCCCCTGCCAGTCGATATCCGGGGTATTCCAGTCGATAACCTGCTCGAAGCTATTGCGTTGTGTATCAACCAGGTAGACACCACCGTGGCTTTCCCCCTGCCGACTTCCACGCACGACCGAGGAGGCGATCAGTATTGTCAAGCCAGCACCCCCGCGATCTTCACTGATGATCTCGCGCAAATGTTCTTGACCAGGTGCGTTCGCGCAGGAGTTCGCCGTTCTCGCTCAGGCGCCGGGTATACTTCAGGTAAAAGTTATCCAGGTCGCTGGAGAAAACCGACTCCCCTTCCAGAAGCAGGACCCTGTTCTCGAGTTCCATCTTTATCTCAAAGTCGCCGCTCATCGATGTGGACTCCGGGTGCTGGTCTGAGGTCCTGTGTTCAATGCGTTCCTGCGTGGACTGTATACCCCAGGGATAACGCGTTGCACTGGCGTTGGTCGCCACAGCCAGGGCATCCCCATTGCGCACATCGCGGGTCACGGTTTCTACCTCGCCAAAGCCTGAGCTGGTGGCCGTTTCAAGCGACTCGTAACCCTTGAGCTGCGCGCTCTGGGCCACTGGCAGAAATTGCGGAGCTCGCTGTTCACCTGCGGGCACGACAGGTAGCAGGAACCGGGTGCCGTCTTCCCCGCCAAGATACAGGCTGCTGGTCATCAGAGATGGCGTCGGCCACATCATCGGCCACTGGGCATTGCTCACTGCGAATCGGATACGGTGGCCCGGTGAAAATACCCAGGAGGTGAAGTGCATTTCGACATCCAGCGAGAATACCTTCCCGGGTTCAATGGCCTGCGGTGAGCGCGCAGACTGCCTGTGGGCCCCGTTAAATCCGGCGCCGGTAACCTGCGTGACACTACCGTCAGGGGCAACATCTGAAAGGCGAACGAACCAGTTAGCGTGTGGCGCGTCTACCGAGACTTTGAGTAAAGCGCGGGGGAAACCCAGGATTTCCACTCTTTCCGACAGAACCTCAGAGTCATACACCAGGCTGAATGCGTCCGTCGGACGCTGATCATGGGCGATATCTCCCCACCACATAACCGGCCCGCCGGCTTCAACCCCGCTGGATGGCTGGTAGCGCAACCTGTGCTCTACACCGTGCGATGGCTCGCTCGACAAGTCATGGTTGCGCTGAGGAAAATAGGTGCGGTTCTTTATCCGCTTGATGGGCCAGCCATCCTCGTAGCGCCAGTGCCCGGGAGCATGCTCGAGATACGGCCCGGGAGGATGCCATTCGCGTACATAGATGGCAAAAGCAGGCTCATCCATGATCCCGGTGTCCTTGCCCTTGAGCCATTGGTCAAACCAACGCACGGCTTCATGACGCCACTCCATGCCCGGCTTCGGGTAGGGCTCATGCGGCCAGGTGTGGATCCACGGACCGATCATCGCTTTCACCGGCGCGTCGAGGTTTTCCAGCATACGCGGCAAGCTGTCCCGATAGCCGTCGTACCAGCCGCCGATGTGAAAGGAGGGAATTCGAATGGATGCATACTTGTCCCTGGCCGATGCGCGATCCCAGAACGGCCCATCGCGCTGCTGGCTTTTGTAGGTCAGCATCCAGGGGTCGGTATCAAAGCGATTGTCGAAATAGTCCTGGTCCAGAACATAACCCGGCGGGGCTGGCAGCGCGTTGTACAGGTCCTGCGACATCTCCCAGCTGTCCATGTGCATGATTCCGTCCATGTAGTGCACATCGTCCTGGTACAGATCCTCGGTAGCATCAACCGGGATGATTGTCTTCAGGGCAGGCGGCTGCGCGCATCGCCAGCTGAATGGCATTGAAACCACTCCATGAAATTCCGAACATGCCCACCTTGCCATTTGCGAGCGGGTGAGCTGCCACCCATTCGATAACCTTCTCGCCATCGTCCAGTTCCCGATCCGAGTATTCATGGGGAACCAGCCGACCCTCACTGCTGCCCGTGCCCCGTATATCCACTCGTGCCACGATGTAGCCGCGCTCTGCGAAATAGGCGTAAATGGGGAAACGATCGCCGCGCGATTCGTCTTTCCTGTAGGGGTCGTACTCGAGAATGACCGGATACTTTTCCCCAGGCTTACCACCGCGCGGTATATACAGGTCCGCGGCAAGGCGCACACCATCGGGCATGGGGATCCACACTTCTTCCAGCTCGTACTCGTAGTCCGGGGTGGATGCCGGCTCGGCAGCAGTGACGGTCAGCGCACAAAAAAGACTGGCCACTGCCAGCAACCAGCCCGAACGCCAGGTGTGCCTTGGTCCGGAATTGGGGATCATGAATGAATCTCCCCGAGTAACCAGATGCGGCTCATTTACTGTCAAGATGCGGACCCAGGCGTTCCAGCACATATTTGCGGATATCCAGGTTGTAGTCTTCCATCGGGGCGTATACACCGCGCTCATGGACACGAGCGGACATGCCCTGCTGTACCCGCTCGCAAATGGCCCAGTCCTGCCGGTTGACCAGATGCCAGAAGTCCACGGCGTCCGAGGGGTCGAAATCCGGCTTGTCCATTTCATAGGGCTCGAACAGGAAATGGCAGTCGACCATGGTTCTGCCCGGTCCGACGGCCTTGAGTATGTAATACGTCACATGCTCCCGGGCCAGGCTCAGGAACAGGTTGGGATAGATAAGCTCACCCTTGTGCAGCACCTGCTCGTCCGCGCTCAGGCCCGGAAAACTGCGGCGGCTGGATTCCCCGCTGAACGTAAACGTAGTGGCCCCCTCTCGATGGGGTACGCCGCGCTCCCAGTCAAGGCCAGCTCCTCCGGACTCGCGGAAGGCAGGTACGATGCGGCACAGTTCCGGGTGTACTGGGCCGCAGTGATAGCACTCATTGTAGTTTTCGCAGAGCACTTTCCAGTTGGCGTTGACCTCGTAGGAAATGGTGCGGGCAACGCGCAGGTCACGCAGCGGGTAATTGCTGAAGCGCCGGCTGGCAACCGCTATGGCGTCTGCAAAGGGCGGGGCCGTGGCGGGTGTGAGATTGAGAAAAACAAAGCCTCCCCAGCATTCCACGGCGACCGGGTGCAGTTGCACGGCACTGACATCAAAGCCACTCGCCCTGTCCATAAAGGGGGCCTTGACCAACTGCCCGTCGAGGTCGTAAGTCCATGCGTGGTAGGGGCAGACAATGTTGCGGCCGCCTACCACGCCGCCTTTCAGCGCCAGTATGGAGTCATCGTCATTCCGCCCCGCGCACAGGCGGGCACCGCGGTGACGGCAGACGTTGTAGAACGCTTTCAGGGCACCCTCGCGGTTGCGCAGCAGTAAGATGCTTTCGCCGAACAGGTCCAGCACCCGGTGAGTATTCGAGTTCGGAACCTCCTCCTCGCGGCCGACGCAGACCCAGTCACTGCAAAAGATGTGCTCCTTTTCAAGCCGGTAATAGCGATCCTCGAGGTACCAGGAGGAGGGTAGGGAGGGTTCGAGCCCCTCGAGCATGTTCAGCTCAACGGTGGACATCGGGAAAAGCTCGCCGAAAAGGTAGTCTGCACATTCTGACCAGAATCTGCCCCCGGTTCCAGCTTGAATTGTCACTCTGGAAGCAGGAAGGGGCTCCGACATGAGTGACTGTATTTCGGTTTCTGGAGGTTTGTGGCGTGCCCCGCATTGGTTCATTATGTCTGCTGGAAGTTTAACTTGGGGTTAGGTGGATGACAGGGCGCGGCCCAGTATCTGACACCGGTGATCGGCAGCGGCCCAGCAATGTTCGCTGGCGCATCATGGCTATCCTGGTGTTCGTCAGTTTTGTGTCCTATTTACTGCGGGGCAATCTGTCGATCGCCGGCCCGGCGATGGTGCAAGACCTGCAACTGACCGAAGTTCAGTGGGGTTGGATCATGGCCGCCTTCCCGCTCGGCTACGCGCTGTTCCAGTTCCCGGGCGGATACTGGGGTGATCGCCGGGGACCCCGCTTCACCATGGCGGCCATCACCATAGCCTGGGCCGTGCTCATTGCTGTCACCAGCCTTACACCCGCACGGGATGTAGCCCCGTTATACCTGGTCATAGGATTTCTGCTGACCGTCCAGTTTCTGGTGGGTGCCTCCCACGCGCCGGTCTTTCCCATCATGGTGGCCGCCATCGAGCGCTGGTTCCCGCCGGGAGGCTGGGCGCTGCCCAATGGGCTGACCAGTGCCGGCTTGACGGTGGGCCTGGCAGTCACTGCCTCGGCATTGCCCTGGCTGATCGATCAGTATGGCTGGCGCGCGGGTTTCCTGGCACTGGCACCGTTCGCGTTCGTAGCAGGCGCCCTGTGGTGGTGGTATTCCCGTGACCACCCCGCGGACCATCCGGGCGTCAACACTGCGGAGCTGACGTTGTTGACGTCGCCGGCCGGGCATAGGGCTGCCGAGGGGTGTACCGAAGCAGCCTGGAGGCGGGTACTCAAAAACCGGGACGCCCTGTTGGTCACGCTCAGCTATGCCTCGATGAATTTTGTCTTCTACGTGGTTTTCAGCTGGGGCTACTACTACATGGTGACCGTACGCGAAATGGGAGCCCAGGAGGCGGGGTTCCTCACCTCGGCGCAATGGTTGGCTGGTGCAGCTGGCGCATTCACCGGCGGCTGGTTGGGTGACAGATTCTGTATGAAATACGGTGTGCGCTGGGGATGCCGGATGCCGATAGTGATTGGTTGCAGCGCCTCCGCGCTGTTGCTGATTGGCGTGGCATTGCATCCCGATGCCTATGTAGCTGCGTTCATGTTGGGCGCCTGCTTTTTCTTCAACCAGTTTACCGAGGGAGCATTCGGGGCGAACGGTGCGGCCATCGGTGGCCGCCACGCCGGGGCGGTCTATGGGCTGTTGAATACCGGCGCCAATCTGATGGGCTTTGCCAACGCCCTGCTGCTGTCGGCTATCGCCGCCACGCTGGGCTGGAAAGTGGCGATAGCATCGGGGGCTGCCTTTGCGGTGCTGTCGGTAACCTTCATTATCTTTTCTCGTGCCGACATGCAGATGGACCAGTCGGACTAACGGCCGGCCAGACTGGGCATTCGCGCAGTCCTGCTACCATGATCACACCCGGGCCTGGCAGGCAAAAAAAGGATCAAGCTTGATGAGTAGAAATCCACGCTACGATGTTCTGTTCGAGCCCGTGGCTATAGGGCCGGTCACGGCGCCAAATCGCTTCTATCAGGTACCCCATGCCAGCGGCATGACGGAAGCCAATCCCCGCGTCAGGGCGGCGTTCCGGGGGATCAAGGCTGAGGGCGGCTGGGGCGTTGTCTCCACCGGTGCGGTTTCCACCCACCCCTCATCCGATGATAGCCCACTGCCTTTCGCCAGGCTGTGGGACGACAACGATGTTCGCGCCCACGCCCTGTCCTGTGAGGCCATCCATGAGCACGGCTCCCTGGCTGCGATCGAGTTGTGGCATGGCGGCGCATCGGTGATGAATCGGACGTCCCGCATAGCGCCCTATTCGCCCTCAGGCATTCCCTGGGCCGCTACCCACGTAGGCTTTATGGGGCAGTTAAGGCCCAGGATCATGGATGGCAGAGATATCCGTGATGTGATCCGGTGGCAGGTGGCGGCGGCAAAACGCGCCAGGTCAGCTGGCTTTGATATTGTGTATATCTACGCGGGTATGGGCTACCTGGCTTACGAGTTTTTGCTTGAGGAGTACAACAGGCGCACCGATGAGTACGGCGGCTCCGTGGTCAATCGCGTGCGCTTTGTGCGTGAACTCATCGAGAGCACCAAAGCAGCGGTAGGTGATACCTGCGGGGTGGCGCTGCGCATCAGCCTGGAGGAGTTGCGCGCCAGGCCCAGTGACCATTTCGCCTCCCAGGCCCATGAAGTGGTCAGTTTGCTGGCGGACCTGCCGGATTTGTGGGATGTGAAAATGGATTCCAGCCCGACTGACTGCGGCGCATCTCGATTCCGCGATGAGGGCGCCCATGAACCGGTCATCGAATTTGTAAAAAAGGTCACCCGCAAACCCGTGGTAGGCGTCGGTCGATTTACCTCCCCAGACACCATGGTGTCGCAAATCAAACGCGGCGTGCTGGACTTGATCGGCGGTGCAAGGCCATCGATCGCCGACCCGTTCCTGCCCAAAAAGATCAACGAAGGGCGCGAGGATGAAATCCGCGAGTGTATAGGTTGTAACATTTGCATTTCCAGCTGGCATGATGGGGTGCCCGTGCGTTGTACCCAGAATGCAACGGCAGGCGAGGAATGGCGAAAAGGCTGGCACCCCGAGAAATTTGCCGGGCCCGGCAGTGATGATCGCATCCTGATCGTGGGCGGCGGCCCCGCCGGGCTGGAGGCCGCCCTGGTCGCCGCCAGACGTGGTTACCAGGTGACGCGTTGCGGAAAAGCGCAGTGAAATGGGCGGGCGATTGATCTACGAAACGCAACTGCCCGGGCTCAAGACCTGGGGCCGGGTCACCGACTACCGGCTCTACGCCCTGAAGCAAATGGCCAACGTCCAACTCTACCTCGACAGTGAACTGGGCGTTGACGACATTCTGGGACTGGGCCATCAACAGGTCGCCATTGCCACCGGCGCCGCCTGGACAAAATCTCTCTATACCTCGCAGGAAATACCAGCCGGTGAACTGAATCGACCCGATGTATACACACCGGACGATCTCGCGGCGGGCGTGGTGCCGCAAGGCCCGGTACTGGTTTACGACTTCGACAACTACTATCTGGGCGGCGTGGTGGCAGAGTCCCTGGCTCAGCAGGGTCTACAGGTGTCATATGCCACGCCGGCGGGTCACGCCTCCGCCTGGACGATTATGACCAATGAGTTGCCCTATGTGCATCAGGCCCTGGATAAAGGTGGTGTCGAGGTTCACACCCAGGCACTCCTGACCGATTTCGATGGTGTGCGGGCACGTCTGACCAATATATTTACCGGCAGAGCCAGCCTGCTGGCGGTAAAATCCATAGTGATCGTGGGTTTGCGCCTGCCGAACGATGGGCTCTACCATCGGCTGATGTCGCGCCGTGACGAGCTTGCAGCGGCAGGTATTAAATCGGTGCAGCGAATCGGCGATGCCATGGCGGCTGGTGCCTTGGTGCACGCCGTTTATTCCGGGCACAATTATGCAAGGCAATTGGACCGGCCCGAGGGCGAGCTGTATCTGCGCGATATTCCCATAGCAGAGCATTCCTATAGCGCGGTTTTCTCGGACGAGTACCCCCTACCGGACCCGGGGCATCATCGGGAGCATGGTCGGGGCCTGGATATAACGGACATATTGCAATGAAAAACCGTGCTGTTTTTCCCCTGGGCTTTGTGCTCGCCCCGGCTCTGCTGCTCGCCGCGACTGTCGCGGCGGATGACTACCCTGAGGCCGCGAGGCAGACTCTCGACCTCTCGAAACAGGCGATCACGCTGCGCTCGGTGCGCGGTGAGGGCAATGAGACGGTCAAGGTAGCCGAACTGTTTCGCGATGCGCTGGTGGCGGGCGGTTGGTCGCAGGAGGATGTCGAGATCGTGCCCTTCGAGGACACGGCCTATCTGATCGCCACCTGGCCCGGCAGCGACCCGTCGCTCGGCCCTGTCGTGATATCTGCTCACATGGATGTTGTCGAGGCCAGGCCGGAGGATTGGCAGCGCGATCCCTTTACCCCGGTGGTTGAGAACGGTTACCTCTTCGGGCGCGGGGCGAGCGATATCAAATTTGGCGCATCGCTGGCGCTCAGTGCCATGATCGAACTGCGGCGCCAGGGGTTCATGCCCAGGCGAAGCATCGTGGTCGCCTATTCGGGCGATGAGGAGACCACCATGGCGACGTCCCGGGTAGATCGCCCAACGACTGAAGCACGCGGACATCGTGCTCAATGTCGACGGGGGTGGCGGTCGACTGTCCGAGGAGACCGGCGAGCCGATTGCGTGGAGCTGGCAGGGCGCGGAGAAGACCTATGTGGACTACCAGCTCGGGGTGAGCAACCCCGGTGGTCACAGTTCGCAACCCAGGCCCGACAATGCGATTGTCCAGCTCTCGCGGGCACTCACGAAAATCGGCGCCTATCATTTCAAGCCCGAAACCAACCCGATCACCCGCGGCTCCCTCGCCGCTCGAGTCAGTAGTCGAGCCGGACGCGGAACTCGCGGCGGCATTGAAGGCATTTCTCGCCGACCCCGAGAACGAGGCCGCGCTCGCCGTACTGCGCGCCAACCCGTCCTATGTCGGTCAGATTGGCACGACCTGCGCTGGTCACCATGGTCAATGGCGGCCATGCCGTGAATGCCCTGCCCCAGCGGGCCACCGCCAATGTCAACTGCCGCATCTTTCCGGGCCATTCGCGCGAGGACGTCCGCAATGAGCTTGCGCAGGTCATTGGCGACCCGCAGGTCACCATTGTCGATGTCACCGGGGAGACCTCGATCGAAGCCGCCGCCTCACCCCTACGCGAGGACTTCCTGCAGGCAGCCGGCAAGGCTGTCAAGGCGGCCTGGGGCGATGTGCCGATTGTCCCGCACCAGGCGGTTGGCGCCTCCGACTCGATGTGGTACCGCGCGCTGGGTGTGCCGAGTTATGGCGCAAGCGCGACGATGATAAAGGATTCCGACGACTATTCGCATGGTCTCAATGAACGCATACCCCTGCTCAACATCGGGCCGGGGATCACGTTCTACCTCAGCCTGCTGCGAGATCTTGCATCGAAGTGAAAGCCTGAGGACTCATCCCGGAGGGTGCGATTCCGGATCAGTGATGTTGACGACCAGGTTGCTATAGAAGCCGTTGAAATCGGAACGGCCGCCCAGACTGTAGGCACCAATCGAGCCGAATTCGATGTAATCGCCGACGGCGATATCGGCAGGCAACTCCACCAACCCCGGCAACTTGTCGTCCGAGTCGCAGGTCGGTCCAAGGAGTTGGAAAGCGCGGGTTGCGCCCTTAAGCGGTTCTGCGCCGCGCCAGGCCCGGGCCGGGTAGCGGTCATGGGCATCGTAGCGCAGCTCCCAGAAAACGCCGTACATACCGTCATTGATGTACAGCTTGTCGCCCTTGCGCAGCAACACTTCCACGACAGCGGACAGTCCGGGCGCGGCCAGTGCCCTGCCGGGCTCCGCCAGGAGTTCGCCATTATCGAGAAGTGAAAAGCGTGCCGCTTTTATGATAGCGGCGAAGTAGTCAGACAAGGGCGGGGCTGCAAAGCCCGGGTAGGGTTTGGCGTAACCGCCGCCGATATCGATCAGCCGCAGCTTGAACGGCAGGCGCTCAAGAACACCGATGGCTGTATTGATGGCATGTACATAGGCGTCGGGGCTCATGACATGGGAGCCGACGTTGAAGGCCAAGGCTGGTTCGGCACCGGCTTCGGCGACCGCCTGCAACAGGGCGAGGGTGTCCTCGGCCGTGGCGCCAAACTTGCTGGACAGGTCGACCATCGCTGACTGGTGATGCACCGCCAGGCGAACAAAAATCACCGCCTGGCGGGGATCGATCTCGGCGAGCAGCAGCCTGAGGCCCTCGGCATGGTCGACAACGAAATGGCGCACGCCGAACTCCTGCTGTGCGGTCCGCGCCGCGCCGCGCAAGCGTACCGGATTCATGAAGTAACACTGCGCATCCGGGCAGAGCGCATATACCTCGCGGATCTCCTGCAGGGATGCGCAATCGACGTGCCGAATCCCCCCATCGAACAATGCCCGCAGGACTTTAGGCTCGTTGTTCGCCTTGATCGCATACAGTACCCGACCCGGAAAGCCCGCCAGGAACTCCTGCGCGGCAGCATGATACAAATGCGGATAAACGCAATAAACCGGGTCGACCGGCCGCAAATCGGCCAGCATTGCCGCAACGCTCTTGAATGAATCGCTCATGATTGCCGGATGGTGCGCAACACCTGCGCTGGTTTGTCCGGGCGCCGATCGATCGCATGCAGTACCCAGCGGATGAAAGCGGCTTGAACCACCTCGAATGCCGGGTGTAATGGGCCAGGTGTATAGCCGCTGGAAAGCGCACCTTCCGCATTGCGCGAAATGATATATTCGTCTTCCAGAGTGGTGTTATGCCATAGCCAGGTCAGTTTCTCGCGATCGTAGTCCCTTCCTTCCTGCGCATCACCGCGTACAAACCACACTACATGTAAATCCGTTTCATGCTGTGAGCGCGGAATGAAACTGTAAAGCACACTGTGATCGGGATAGGTCAACATAAAGCACAGTGGACCCATCTGGAAGTCAGCCGCACCCCCATCGTAAGCTTTCATGGTTCCCAGCAGGGGGGCGACAGCCTGGCCGTCTTCACTTCCTGTCAGGTAACCATCATACAAGCCGTAACGCATGTGGCTGACATCACAGCCGAATGCCGGGGCGTTGGTGTAAATCTGGAAGTCCTCCTTTACAAAATCAGCTGACTGCCCGGTTATCAGCGGAGAGCGTTGGCGCATCGCCATTACCTGGTCTTTTACGTTGCACCACATTTCACGCAGCGTATGCATTTTGGCGTATTTGCGGTGCGAGCTGGCACAGTGATAACACTCGACATAATTTTCAACGGCAAATTTCCAGTTGGCTCTAATCTTGTAGGTGCGCGATTCAGCAATTTTGGCCGTTTCAAACTGATAGGGCGAAATCATCGGTTCAATGATTTTCAGCGCACTGGCAAAATCATTGGGTGTGTCGGACAGGTTAACGAAGATCATCCCGTGCGAAATATGCATGTGTACGTGCTTGAGAGGATAATCCTCACATGAAAAACCAGTATCCACATGCATGTCGCGTGCGTGCCGGAGCGAGCCATCAGTGTTGTAGACCCAGCCGTGGTAGGGGCAGACAAATGTCTTTCTGTTGCCCTGCGGTTCTTCGCACACACGCGCACCGCGATGGCGGCAGCTGTTGACCAGGGTGTGCACCTGATTGTTCTCGTCTCGGCACACGATGATGGAGTCATTGGCGACCTGGAACAGGAAGTAGTCACCCTTATCAGGGATCTGGCTGACATGCCCCGCATAGAGCCAGCTCCGGTAGATGATATTGGCAAGTTCGCGCCGATAGATCACCTCCGAGTGGTAAAAGTAGTTGTCCAGCGCGAAACCTTCCCTGGTCAATTGCCCGGCGATCATTTCATCGGCCAGGGCCTGGGAGTCGTCGCGGTCAGAGGCAAATATGCGCATGGTCGGTCCTCCAGTCTGTCCGGCAGTATAGACAATTATTCAGGGTGTTTATGGCAGATAGCCTTACTTCGCGTCCTGCTCGCCCAGTTCGGGCTTACATGAACTGATACTTTTGAGCAGCGCGGCGTGGGCACTGATCCTGTTCTGCAGGCCGAGCTGGCCTGCCGGGGTTTCAAATACCAGCACCGTGCTCGCTGCGGGTCCCGCCTGTACCCGGCCGTCGACGATAACTGAATCGGCAGCCATCAGCTCATCGATCGAGCCGTCGATGACCGGCCCTATGATGCCGTTGTCGATACGCTCGCCGAAACGGGTCTCGCCGCTCATCTTCAGCGGGATGCCGTTGTCCTGCAGGGTGCGCACCGCGGCGAGCGCGAGCGGGTCAGCGCTACCCAGTTTGCCCTGGGAATAGACATAGCCCTGATCGATGAGGTTGTCCTCATGCAGGTCGATGCTGGCCGCAGGTGGGTAATGTGCGGAGTGCTTCAATATATAGCGTGTGATGGCATCCGCCTCCACACTGGAGGGGGAGCCTGCCCGGGCCCTGTGCGGGTTTTCCATATCTGCCAGCAGGTGGGAGGAATCCCCAACACTTTGCCCCTCGATCGTCTCCGAGTAACTGGGCATATTGAGATAGCGCCAGTTATTCACATAGCCATGCGGGTTATTCAATGGCATCAGCACCACCGCCTGCCGCTCACCCAGTGCCGCTATGGCCTCAATCGATTCTGCTATCGCATTGGGCCCGGCGGGTTCCTCGCCGTGAATTCCGGACAGAATCCAGCATGCATCCCCGCCCTGCGGGCTGCGCAGCGCAATGACAGGCAATGCGTACGCCCGTCCGGATGGTTGTGACTGGACGATGACATCGAGCTGCCAGCCGCTTTCGATCAGTGAGGTGTAGGCCTGGTAGAGCTTTTCGACCGGCTTTCTTCCGTCCGGATGGGTCACGATACCCTCCGGCAGATCAAGGCTCATGGCAAAGACCGCGGTTGAAAACAGCGCGAGAATGCCCGCGGCGATCGTCGGGGGAAAGCAGCGGAACCTCATCATTGGTCAAGACGCCGGTAGTGTTCCAGCCAGTGCTGTAATTGCGCATGGGGGATCGCCTTGGCGTAGCCACCGCCTTCGCCCACCATATCGCGGGCGGCGACCATGGCGTTGGTGATGGCTTCCTCGGTGGCCTGCACGACGGCAGCGAAAAGTGGGTCCATGTGTTCGTTGCCTAGCATCGACACCTGCTGTACACCGGTGTGGCCGGCCGGATTGCCCGTGCCAAAGGCGACAAAAATATCTCCCGACCCGTTGCCCGCGATAGATCCCATGCGCGCAAGGCCCAGGCTGGCCCGCTTTGCCATGCGTTTCAGTTGATGCGGCAGCAGGGGCGCGTCCGTGGCCACCACGATAATGATGGAGCCGGTCTCCGGGGCCTCCGGGTCCTCCTCTGTGTAGACCCGGTGCTCACGCATGTGGCGGCCCACGGGCGCGCCGCTGATCGTCAGGTCATCGCGTCTACCGTAGTTGGCCTGCACCAGTACCCCTACCATGTAGGCACGGTCCAGGGCTTCGACAACGCGGGATGCAGTACCGATACCGCACTTATACTCATAACAGATCATTCCGGTGCCACCGCCGACATTCCCCTCGGGAACGACCCCGCCGATCGCAGCCTCAAGCGCCGTCTCGGCGTGCCGGGGCTGCACATGAAAGCCGTTGATATCGTTGAGATGGCCGTCCCAGGTCTCAGCCACCAGGGGCAGCGACCAGGTATAGCCGCTGGCATCGGGCCCGGCGGCGCGGATGCGCCAGGCGATGGTGGCGTCACGCACGGTGCCCACACTATGGGTGTTGGTGAGCATGACCGGGCCTTCCAGCAGTCCGGATTCCTCCACCCAGGCGCTGCCGGTCATCTCGCCGTTTCCATTGAGCGCGAAAGTGGCGGCCATCACCGGTTCCATCAGGCTATCCCGGCCGCGGGGCAAGATTGCCGTGACGCCGGTGCGTATGGCGTGACCGTCGGCGGTATCCTCGATCAGGGTGCTGTGACCCACTGTCACGCCTGCCACATCGGTTATGGTGTTTAGCGGCCCTGGAATGCCTTCGAATGGGATACCCAGGTCGCGCGCCCGTTGCGCCTGAGCCGACAGGGCTACGGTGCTCAGCAGTACGCCAATGAACAGTAGCCCAGTCGCCTCGGCCCCCTTGATCATGTCAGGCCTCACCCGCCAAAGGGGTGATTCGAATATTCAATAGACCGAAGACAATTGCGATAACCGGGGTCAACAGGTTGAGAAATGCATAGGGCAGATAGTCCAGGGTTGCCACACCAAGGGTCGCCGCCATAAAGGCGCCACAGGTATTCCATGGTACCAGCGCTGAAGTCATTGTGCCGGCATCCTCCAGTGTGCGGGAGAGATTTTCCGGCGCCAGGCCACGGCGCTTGAACTCCATCTGGTACATTCGTCCCGGCAGGACAATGGAGATGTATTGGTCAGCGGCAATTATATTCATGCCAATACACGTAATTACCGTGGTGAAAACAAGGGAGCCGGCGCCGCGCACACGCTTTAACGCTGTTACAACTATCCGGCGCAGAAACCCCGTATGCTCCATGACTCCACCAAAACACATGGCTGCAATAATCAACCAGATGGTGTTAAGCATACTGCTCATGCCGCCGCGAGACAGAAGTTGGTCCAGTGTTGGATCGCCGGTACTGGCGGTGTAGCCGGTGCTGACCGACATCCACAGGGCTTTGATCACCGCCACCCGGCTGGAAAGTGTACCGGAGCTATCTCCGAACAGCCGACTGCCTTCGTTCTGGTAGAGCACAGCGATAACACATCCGGCGACTGCACCGAGAACAATAGTGGGTAAGGCGGGAACCCTTCCCAGGGATAGTCCCAGTAGTAACAGCAGCGGTAAAAATACCGGCCATCCCAGGGCGTAATGCTGTGCCAATAGGGTGCGCGCGGTAACAATGGCGCTTTCACCCATACCTGCGTTTTCAGCTCCCCATCCCAACCAGGTAAACAGGCCGAGCGCTATTGCAAAGGAGGGGGCGGTAGTCCAGAACATATGTTTGATGTGCACGAACAGGTCGACACCCACCATGGCGGGGGCAAGGTTGGTGGTATCGGACAGCGGCGACATCTTATCGCCGAAGTAGGCACCCGAGATGACAGCGCCGGCGGTAATTTCAATCGATAGGCCAAAGATACTGGCAATCCCGATTAAAGCCAGACCGACAGTTCCCGCAGTGGTCCATGAACTTCCTATCGCTGCTGAAACCAGTGCGCACAACAACATTGCGGCGGGATAAAACCAGGCAGGGTCCAGTACACCTAGCCCAAGATGGATAATCGCGGGTGCCGTACCCGCAAGCATCCAACTGCCAATGAGTGCACCTATCATCAGTAGAATCAGACAAGCTTTCATTGCGAGCATAATGCCGTCTACCAGTGCTTGCTCGAGTTCCGCCCATGACTGCCCACGAAAAATTCCAAGCACCGTGGCGACTGCTGCAGCGATCATCAAGCCGATCTGGTTGGGCCCGGAAGCGGCATCATTCCCGAAAAGACTGACTGCGCCTGCCAGTAAAGATACCAGGACTAAAAGCGGAAGGATCGCCATCCATAAGGGGATGGTGTCAACATCAACCGCGAACTGCGCTGCAGCTCTTCTCATGACGTTAACCCCGCCTGCATACCTGCCAGGAAACGGGTGAGATTGCCAGCCAGTTCCTCACAGGGGTAGCCACCTTCCTGGATGATTACGGTGGGCAGGCGCAGCCTGCTGGCGATGTTCCGGCCGATTGCGCCGTAGCAGGCGCTGCTGATGCTGAGCCCGGCAATCGGGTCACCTTCAAATGTATCCAGACCCAGCGCTATCACGAGCGCATCAGGCGCGAATGATTCAATTCTCGCAAAGGCCTCCTCCAGTGTCTTCAGGAACACCTCATCGCCGGCGCCCCGGGGCAGCGGCAAGTTCAAATTATAGCCAAGTCCGGCAGCCGTGCCGCGCTCCGCGGCATGGCCCCAGAAAAACGGATAGAAACGGACAGGGTCGGCGTGCAGTGACACGGTCAACACGTCGGAGCGATGATAGAAAATCGACTGGGTGCCATTGCCGTGATGCAGGTCTATATCGAGAATCGCAACTGATTGATATTTTTGCAGCAGGTGTTCTGCGGCGATGGCCGTATTGTTCAAATAGCAGAATCCGCCGGCGATATCGGCTCCCGCATGATGGCCGGGAGGTCGCGTCAGGGCGTACGCCATAGGATCGCCCGCCATCACGATCTCGCTGGCATGGATAGCGGTCCAGGCGCTGGCGACTGAGCTGTCCCAGGTGTCCGCGCCAATTGGGGCCGAAGCGTCCGCCATATGGTAGCCCGCCTGGGCCACGACCGATGACGGATAGACACAATCGCGATTGGTGGGATGAATATTGGGAGTGACCTCGCTGGCGGCCCCGGCAATGCGACTCCAGCGCTTGTAGGCGTTCCTGAGAAAGACCAGGTACTCCGGGGTATGCACGCGGGCAATGACGGCCAGGCCATAGTCGAGTGGTTCAGTTCGTTCCAGGCCAGCAGCCAGTGCCCCCTCCAGTAATCGATCGACCCGGTCGGGGGACTCGGGGTTGGGTTGACGTTCCCCGTTGACGAGAAAGCTCTCGGGGTAGTGTTTGGTCTGGCGGGCACTGAGCACACATTTCATAAGGGGAACCTCAATGCCTGGATGTCGGCAGATTCAACAGTGTTGCCAGGCTGCCCAGACTATCATCCAGAACGGCCAGAATCTCTGTCACCTGTTGCGAGTTGGTAATCATAGGCGGACACACCAGGAAATGGTCACCCGCAAGCCCGCCCCTGGAACGCCGGGAGTAGATAATCAGGCCGCGTTCGTAAGCCAGCTCAACCAGTACTGAAAAGGCGTTCAGGGAAGCTGGCAGCGGCGCCATGGTTGCGCGATCGCTCACCAGTTCAAAGGCGGTGAGCAAGCCCTTGCCCCTGACATCGCCGATAAATGCAAATTTGTCTTTCAGCTGAGATAATCCCGCTAGCAGCTGCGCGCCCCTGGCAGCCGTGTTGGACATCATCTCCTGTCGCTCAATTTCAGCAATGACCGCCAGGCCCGCGGCACAGGCGATGGGATTGCCCGCGTAGGTATAGCCGTGCTGGAAGCCGCCGGCATCCAGCACGGTATCAACAATCGACTGTCTTGCGGTCAATGCGCCGAGGGGAATGTAGCCGGCGCCGAAACCTTTTGCGGTGACGATAATATCGGGGTTGATATTCCAGTGTTCCGCTGCCAGGAACTTTCCGGTGCGGCCAACGCCAGACATGACCTCATCGTAAATGAGCAACACATCAAATTCGTCACAGATATCCCGAATGCGACCATAGTAGCTGTCGGGCGCCACCAGTGCTCCGGTCGAGGCGCCACCTACCGGTTCCATGATAAATGCCAGCACGGTCTGCGGGCCCTCCGCCAATATCTTGTCGCGGAGCATCTGCGCGTACCGCAATCCACGCTCCTCATCACTTAACTGGTCGCGATCGAGGTAACAGCGTGGAGCAGGCACCTTTGGCATGGCCACATGCATGGGCAGGAAGGGTGCATTCAGAGGCGTGTAGGATGTCAGAGACAGGGCGCCGAGTGTGGCGCCGTGGTAGGAGGGTGAGCGGGAAATAATTTTCCAGCGCTCGCTCTCACCGCGGGCATAGGCATATTGGCGAGCCAGCTTCATCCCGCTTTCCACTGCTTCAGAACCCCCGGAGACAAAAAACACTTTGTTGTGACCGGGGGGGCTCAGCTCGGCGACTTTCCTGGCAAGCAATTCGGCCGGCTCGTTCTCAAAATGTAAACGGTAGCCAAAGGTAGACTTGGCCATTTGCGCCTGCATCGCCTTCAACACCACCGGGTTGCTGTGACCGATGTTTGACACCATCGCGCCGCTGGAACCATCGATATACTTTTTGCCATTGACATCCCACATGTAAATGCCATCGGCTCGATCGAGCAGCGGGCGCCGGTCGCGAGTCTGGTAGAAGAGATGCGAGTCCATAGTACTATTCCACTGCGTCCCGGGCGCTGACACCATAAGAGCGTTGCTTTATGTCGGTAGCATTGGCGGTTTGTTATAACGCCAACAAAAACGACCTTTTTGCGGCATTTGCCGAGCCCGGACAGGCGGCGAATCTTCCCGCCGAAAAGTTGGTGGGGTCGGCCACAGAAAAACCCGAGTTGAGTTTATAGGTATAATTTTTCAGAATGGTACCATGGGGCACTTCGCCAGCAAAAGGTTGGGAACAATGAAACGAAAAGTGATTATTACCTGTGCGGTCACCGGCTCAATCTATACCCCGACCATGAGCCCGCATATTCCGGTGACAGGTCCCGAGATCGCCAGGGCGTCTATGGATGCCGCCGCGGCTGGCGCAGCCATTATTCATTTGCATGCCCGCGACCCTGCTGACGGTCGACCCAGCGCCAGCGTCGGGCATTTCATGGATTTCATTCCAGAGATTCACCGGGGCTGTGATGCCGTGCTGAATATCTCTACAGGAGGCAGTTCACTGATGTCGCTCGAGGAGCGACTGGCCCCCGCCCGGCACATAAAGCCGGAAATGTGTTCGCTTAATATGGGTTCCATGAATTTTGGCATTTTCACCCTGGCGCGAAAGTACGCCCGCTGGCAACACGAGTGGGAGCCGGCGCTGCTGGAAGCCACGAGAAAAACTACCTTCAGGAATACCTATGAGGACATCGAAGCCATTCTGCGGGAGTTGGGCGAGGGCGAGGGAGCCAGGTTCGAGTTCGAGTGCTATGACATGGGCCATATCGAAACCCTCGGCTATTACCTGCGCCAGGGCCTGGTGAAAGCACCTCTGTATGTACAGTTTGTCCTGGGTGTGATGGGTGGCATCGGCGCGTCACCGGAAAACTTGATGGCCATGAAAGCGGCGGCTGACCGCGTGCTGGGCGACAGCTATCTGTTTTCCGTGCTGGCGGCCGGCCAGCACCAGATGCCGCTGGCCACACTCGCGGTCATTCTGGGTGGCAATGTGAGGGTGGGCCTCGAAGATAGCCTGACCATGCCGTCGGGCGCTCTGGCAAGCAGCAGTGCCGAACAGGTCAGTCGTATAAGGAGCATTATCGAGGCGCTGGGACATGAGGTCGCCAACCCCTCTGAAGTTCGGGAGAGCCTGCTGCTCAAGGGTCGGCACAGGATAGAGGTGCGAAAACATGTCTGAACTGAGGTTGTGCAAAGCCGGTGTAGATGATGCGCCGGTGCTGTTCGATCTGCTGCAACAGCTTGCCAGGGATCTGGGCAAAGAGCAGGATTTTCGTGGATCCCTCGCTTCACTCGTAGCTTATGGCTTCGCGTCTCCCCCGGCTTTTGAGGCCATTATCGCCTGGCGGGGTAAAGCCCCACTGGGATTCATCCTGTACTTCAGTGAATTTTCCACCTGGCGAGGCTCGCCCGGAATTTATGTACAGGACCTCTTCGTATCAGCAGGAGCCAGAGGCGCAAGGGTGGGTCAAAAATTGACTGCCGCGGCGATTGAGCAAGGTCGACAGCAGGGAGCCAGTTATATGAGATTGAGTGTTCACGGCGGCAATGATCAGGCTTTCGGGTTTTACCGGTCGCTGGGTTTTAAGTCTGCATCGAATGAGACCACCCTGGTTCTTGAGGGCGCGCCATTTGATAAAGCATTTACGACCGCCCTGTAGATGTTATCGTGCCGGATTGTCTGAAAGGCCATTGCGGGTTCCGTTGAGAATGAAATGGTATAAATTCCGGATTCCTGCAGTGCTTGCCCTGTTTGTTTCCATGCTTGCATTGCCGACTGCTAGCGCCGACGGCCAGCAATCGACGGCCGCCGATTCCGCACCTTCCATCGGCGTGATCGAGCAACTCTATGCAGAAACTCGCGCGATGGCTGACCAGATAGATATTCTTCGCTACCGGGATGCCACTGCCGGCAGGGACATGGCAAAGCTGATCGAAGCTTACAATGCTTCACGCGGCCGGCTGCAGCGGGCTCTTGCCGGAAACGCTGTTGAACCGCTGTCCCGGCAAGACCTGCTGGCGCTGGCAACGATGCGACAGGCCCTGGCCACGGGACTGCCTGAGATGGCAAGCGCAGGACCTTCAGCCGCAGCAAACAGCGACGCGGATGAGATGGTCGACTGTCGTTACGACCCGCTTACCGTGGCAAAGGGGGAGGGCGGTTACCAGGCACTCTCGAGTCGTATGTACCACTGCTTTTCACTGGCTGCCCAGTCACTGTCATTCGAGGGCGAGCCGTTGGACAGGTTGACGGTGTTCGGCCGATTGCCGCTAACGGACGAGCCATCCCGGCGCGAGAGTTTGTGGCGGGCCCTGGAGCCAGTCTGGGTATCGGTGAATGGCGATAATGGGCCTCAGAGTCCCTACAGAACGCTCGTCCGCCTGAACGCAGCACGGATGAAGAGCGAGGGAGAAACCCTGGGGGCATCAGTGCGAACCATTGGCATTGAGCCTGCGGTGATGGAGCAGTGGATGATGGCAGTGCTGCAGAAGTGGCACGATATCACCCCCGATACGGTGATCGAGCCCTGGGATTTTACTTACAACACCGGCCGCAGCAGCCGGGTGCTGAGTGAGGCCATACCCCTGGACGCCCTGCGGGCGATCAACGACCGCTTTTACCGCGACCTGGGGGCCGACCCGCTCGCCCTGCAATTGCGCTACGACCTCGAACCGCGGCCGAGCAAGGACCCTGTCGCGTTCACGACCTTTGGTCGCCGACCTCGCTTCGAAGACGGCGCCTGGACGACCGCCGAGCCCTGGGTCTTCGCTAGCTACCAGGGCGGCGGGCTCGACAATTTGGCGGAACTGTTACACGAGACGGGCCACGCAGTTCACCTCGCCGCCATTCGAACCCGCCCCGCCTTCGCTGACTGGCCCGACAGCGATATTTTCACCGAGGGCGTAGCCGATATCGCCACCCTGGAAATGTACGAGCCGCCCTGGCAACAGCGCTACCTCGGTGCCGCCGTACCTCTCGAGGACGCGATTACGGCGAAATACGCCGCGATTGTAATGGACATCGCATGGGCGCTGTTCGAGCTGCGCATGCATCGGGAGCCGGAACGCGACCCCAACCAGGTATGGGGTGAAATTACCCAGAGGTACTTTCGCATCAAGCCCCACCCCGATCTCGCCTGGTGGGCCGTTCGCGGCCAGCTGATCGACTCACCCGGTTATATGATGAACTACGCGGCAGGGGCTATCGTGATTGCGGACTTGCGAGCCCGCGCAGCGCAATTGTACGGGCCCTACACCGAGGGCAATCCGCTCTGGTATGAAAAAGTGAGCGAAAGCCTCTACCGCTTCGGCCTTGAAAAAACCTCGAAGGAAGTCATTGAGGAGTTTCTAGGTCGACCGGTCTCGCCGCAGGCGCTTCTGGACGACATGTCGCGGGCCCTTGGTTCCGATTGATGACATAGCGTTATCCACCGAACGCACCTCTCGAGTTGACGATGAGGTGCAATTGGCCTATCGCATGGACGCCAACTGCAGATCCGGTAAAAGTCACTGGGACGGTCGTGTGGTCGCGACCCGCACGGAGTGCGGCAAGTAACACCACAGCAGTCTGCACCCTGAAACCCGCGGGAGAATTCCCGCGGGCTTTATTGTCTGTATTACTGACTGCGCAGCAACTGTGCACCGCTCACTTCAGTGATGTCTGGAGCGAGGCTTTCGCGCACAGCCAGGTGCTCATCGGTAGCTGGCCGGTGGGGGTTTACAAGCCTGATTACGCCCAGACCGGGGCTGACGATGCCTTTGCCCTCCTCGCTGGTAATAATGTCGAGGTAGCCATCGCCCTGGACGTCGGCCAGTATCACATTGTCGTACTTCATTCTACTCGCCCATCCGACGAGATAGCGTATTTCCCAGGGCCGCCCTGAGGCAGGGTCGCCATCATGGGACAGGGAGAATACACCATGGCCGTTTCCACTCGCTGTAAAAACCAGGTCGACCTTGCCATCCTTGTTCAGATCGCCGCAGGCTACGCCTTTTATGGCGAATTTCTCCCCTTCCAGTCCCGGCCTGCCATGCCCCCCTGCGGTGCCGATGGGCGAGGAGTGCCATCTTCCAGCGACAGCGAGGTCGCGCCGGAGCCAGCGAGCCACCATGCCGGACCTGCGGCCGGTTGCGGCAACAATTTCCCATTCCCCATCCTGCTTCAAATCGCAGATTGCAAACTCGGATACGCCCTCGGCGAGAATGTGGCGGTGCCATGGGTAATCGGTGTGGGCGCCGGGGTTTTGCAGCCACACAAGCTCTCCGCGCCCGGCAAACAAAATGTCGGTCCAGCCATCGCCGTCGATATCGATTAGTTCAAGTCCGGTGGTCTTGAAATCCACCTCACCAAGGCGGTTGCCGCGCCACTCTCCCCCTGCATGGCTGAAGTGATACACCGCGGGATCTTTGCCGCCCCCCTCGCGGCTACCGGCAACCACCTCAATGCCCCCGGCTCCCAACGCGCCGCCGACCGCTTTCATGTAGCGGGCCTCGATCGGTAACAATTCTACAACCCAGTTCTCCTCGTCATCCACGGCACCACCAGGCCGATGTATCGCCAGTCTTTGCACCCGACCTTCCACACTGGATAGCACTGCGTTCATTATGCCGTCTCCGTTCAGATCGACAAAATGGGCGTCCTCGATACCGCGCATGGGCAAGCCCGCCGAGATGTCGATGGCGCGCCAGGCTGTGTTGGCGCCTGCGCCAGGGCCGGGGTTAAGGTAGAGCGTAATATGGCCGGATTCCTCCGAGCCCGATACGACATCGCCATAGCCATTGCCGCTTATGTCCGCCACGTCGACACCATCTGCCCCACTGCCGCGCGCGCCCAAAAGATGGACTGACCAGCAGTCGTTGGGCTCGCAGCCTACAAATGATGGCTCGGGCCGACGCGCAGTCAGCAAGAAAACGGTGGTGGCACAAACAAGGGTAACCAACGCTATACTGGCACACAGCCAGAGTTTTCTCATGAAACTCCCAGGCGTTGCCGTCGCGCGGATGGATGGGCGCAGGACCAAGTGCTGATCCGGCTGAAATCTAATGGCCCGCCCGGCAGAATTCGAATCTGCGACCTCTGCCTCCGGAGGGCAGCGCTCTATCCAGCTGAGCTACGGGCGGTTTAGACATCCCAACCGCCAGGGGGCGGTTGGTTCGGGAGCGGAATGATACCCGGCTTGCCTGGTTGAGTCCACGTCCCGCGTGGAACGTCCGGCGTGGAACGCCGGTGTGGCTCTTGCGCGCCGGGGGAAATCAGGGCGGCGGAAACGAGGCGAAGATGTTGTTCGCGGCGGCGTTGTACTTCTCCTGGTCGTTCTGCAGTCCGCCCTTGAGGCGGGACTGGATCGAGCCCCGCCAGACTGATCTGTGCAGCTTCGGGTCGATCATGTCGACGATGAAGGTACCCTCGGTATAGTTTCTCACCGACACCTCCGTCTGGGCGCAGCCCCAGCAATTGTACATGCTGTAGCGGTTGTAACGGCCGAAGCCCACACCGATTCCCGGTGTCTCGTAGGTGCGGACTTCGGTTTTGTCATCGGTGATCAGGGTCCAGCTGATCAGCAGCTGTGCCTGGCCGGCATCCTTGCGCTCAAGAATTTCAAAGCCTTTTGCACGCAGGGCCTGCTCCAGGGCACTGTCGATACGATCGCGTTCCATATCGCTGATCGGTACAGGATGGTTGCCGGTGACCAGCCCTGACTGATCGTAAAAGGCGATTTTGCGCACCGCGCCAAAGTCATAGCCGGGTTTGAAATCCACTACCGGCGCGGGCGGAGTGGTGGCACAGGCTGCGAGCAGCGCCAGGGTGGAGAGTGTCAACATGGCTCGCAGCTTGCTGGTCAGAAGTCGGCTCATGGGTCATACCGGTCGGCGGAACGTGGACGCATTGTAGCCCCTGGTCCCCACCTCTCGCCATCTATCGATCTACCTTCCTCGACAGTTTCCTGACAGCCGGCGGGTGTTATCCTGAATTCGCCGCGGGTAAAACAGCCCAGCATTCTTCGGGACCTGGCTGGACATTACAATATCCGGCGATTGGTATAGGCTGGGCCCAGGGCAGGTGCAATGTGGAGCGGGGTGAAATGCGGTTGATTGTCGGCATGTCGGGCGCCAGTGGGGTAATTTACGGAATCCGCCTGCTCGAGGCACTGCGGGAACAGGCCGATGTGGAAAGCCACCTGATATTGAGCCGGGGCGCGAAGCTGAACATCGCGCTGGAGACTGCCTGGGACGTAAAGGACGTCGAGGCCCTGGCCGATGTTGTCCACAGCGACCAGAACCTCGCCGCTTCGCTCAGCAGCGGTTCATTTCTCACAGCGGGGATGGTCATTGCGCCCTGTTCTATGAAGACCTTGTCAGGGGTGGCCAATTCCTATGCGGATAACCTGCTGGTGCGGGCCGCCGACGTGGTGCTCAAGGAGGGACGCAAACTGGTGCTGGTGCCGCGGGAGTCGCCCTTGCATGTGGGCCATACCCGGCTCCTGCACGAGGCCGCGACCATGGGTGCGATCATCTGCCCGCCGATGCCGGCATTCTATAACTCCCCCCAGACCGTGGACGATATTGTCGATCACAGCATCGGGCGAATCCTGGACCTGTTCGGGCTCGACACGGGCATGGTGAAGCGCTGGCAGGGAGTTTCCGGCGACAAGCCGCCGCGGAAATAGCTGTCCCGCCGCCCGCGCCATTCGCGGTAGGCGGGCGGGAGGACGGCGGCGAGCTGCTGTTCCAGTTCCAGGATGGGTAGCAGCGGGTGATCGCAGCGCTCGGAACCGGCACCTTCTGGCCCCGCGGCCGGCAGCGCAGCGCCGGCGCCCGATCTCACTTCCCCCAGCAGTATTTCGAATTCCCGGTTGTCGGTGCGCCAGTCACCTGCCAGCCAGCGCCGTACCTGATTGCTGATGGCCTGGAGGCCGGCGCTTGCGGCGCCGCTGGACTCGTCGGCAGGGGCGCGTGCCGGGCGCTCCCAGAACTCCCTGTATTCGTCGCTGCCGAGGGTGGCGTTGTAGATCGCGGCGGGCAATTGGCGGCGTTTGAGTGCCCCGGCCTGCTCCAATGCCGTGGCGAGCGCGCGGTCACCCCGGGCGCGCTGGAAGTCGATGCAGGCGGGAGCCAGCCGCAGGTACTCCAGGTCCAGCAGCAGGCGCTGGGAGTCTCGCGCCCCGGCACCCAGACGGCCGCTGCGCCTGCCCAGGTTGGCTTGCAGGGCGCAGCCGCTGAGGGCGAGAAAGTCCAGCCTGTCGAAGTGGTCGCCCGCAAGCTCGAGGCGCAGTGCGGATGGGGGCGGCAGCGCCGCTGCCGTCCCGGCCGGCGCGGGGCTGATTCCCCGCGGCAATTCCCTCGGGGCCAGCCCCGGCCAGTCACCGTCGCAGCCCGGCAGTGCCAGGGCCGCCAGGGCGACCAGGAGCGCGGACACTGGCGCAGTCCTGCCGCGGTGGTGGCCGCGATCTGATAGCCTGTGAGCGTTCGGGTGCATGGCCCAGTTATAGCGCCAGCGGTCGTTGCCCGCGCCATCCGCGGTGCGCCAAAGGCGGGCATATTCGGCCAGCCGCTCCCGGGGGTCTGTCCAGGCCCCGCCCGGATCCGCCCGGCCGGTGAGTTTCCGCCACCGGGATAACTGGCTATAATGCGCGCCTACTCAAGAGAGGACGGTGTTGTGATAACTCGAATTGCTTTCAGTGTATTTGCCCTCGGCCTGGCCTTCAGCGCCGCCGCCGTGGATTTGACCGACGCTCAGCGCACGGCAATAGAAGAGCGGATCAGGCCGGTGGGAGAAAACTGCATGGTCGGCGACAACAGCTGCGCCAGCGCGGCGGCCACCGCCAGCAGCGGCCCGCGCTCCGGCGAGGACGTGTACAACGCCGCCTGCATGGCCTGCCACGCGACGGGCGCCGGTGGCGCGCCGAAACTGGGCGACGTGGCGGCCTGGGCGGATCGCATCGCCAAGGGCGCAGATGCCCTGCACAGCTCAGGCGTGAACGGGGTCGCCGGCACGTCGATGATGGCCAAGGGCGGATGCATGAACTGCTCGGACGAGGAAGTGATCGCCGCGGTCGATTTTATGGTAGCCGGCAGCCAGTAATATCCGCCGTAGCTCGAACCGCGGCCGCAGCGCGCAAGCTCTGCGGCCTTTTTTTATTCCGGTAACTTTTATTGCGGCAAGAGGGTCAGCCGGCCGGCGCTTGCGGTTGGCGCCTGGGGGGCGATTGGATACAGCTCCCCCGCTAGCCAGGCCGGGAACTGGTCGGCGTAGTGAGGGCTGAGGGGGTGACCCGACTGGCCGCCGGGAATCACAGACAGCAGCCTCGGCGCGGCAGTCATTTCCGCTACCGCCCGCACGGTGGCGGCGGTGTCGACTTCGAACGGTCGGGCATAGTTGTAACGGGCGCGGCCGACGGTGGCGCTGCTGCCACCCCAGGGGACATCAGGTCGGTTGAACAACCAGCCCAGGGCAGGTACCGCCGTGGCTATCTGGTGCCGCAGGGCCACATGCAGCCGCTGGTCCAGCCGCCAGCGCGCCGGCCCGGGGCCGAGGCGATCCGCCAGCGCGGCAACCGCGTCATTCAGCGCCGCCGTGATCAGCCCCCGTTTGTCGTTTCGCCACCAGGGCGACGGCTGTGCCTGCAGCACCAGCCGATCCAGCGCGCTGTTCAGCAGGTAGGCCCGCTGCAACAGGCGCGGATACAACTCACCCAGGGGCGCTGCGAATACCTGCTCCGCCAGCGCCAGGTACCACTGCTGGAACACCAGGGCGGCGGCGCTGCCCGGCCCGGCCACGGGGCTGGCGGCCCACTGCTGCAGCAGCGCCAGGGCCTCCGCCGCCGCGGGATCCAGGGCCGCGGCGTCAGTCTCCCGCAGCAGGCTCGGCAGCAGCAGCGCGGCCTGGCCGTCCAGCCGGTCCAGCTGCAGGGCCTGCATATCGCCCAGGGTCAATTGCGACCCGGCGCCCAGCACCTGGCGGATGCGGGCGATGCGGTAGGGCGGCGCATTGTCCGCCGAGACCAGCGGCCCCTCGCCCGCCGGGTTGACCCTGGCGTTGGCGGCGGCCAGGAAGCCCTCCGGGGGGTTGGATACTGCGGGCATCTGCGCCGCCGGCACCATCCCCTGCCAGCGGTTAGCCGGGTCGCTGCCGTCCAGTGGCAGCAGGCCATCGCCCCTGCCGCGTCGGGGAATCACCCCCGCGGTGCGAAAACCGATGCTGCCGTGCACGTCGGCGTAGGTGGCGTTCAGGGTGGGGGCGGGGAAGCGGTCCAGGGCAGCGGTAAACGCCGGCCAGTCGCGCGCCAGGTTGAGCTCCAGCAGGCTGTCCAGGTTCGGCTCCTCGATCCGGTTTACGGTCCAGGCCAGGCTGATGGCGGGCTCGTCGCTGATCAGCGGGCCGTTGCGGGTGTGGACGATCGCCAGCTGTGGCCGGCGCGGCGCCCCTGACCGGTATCGAGACGTTTTCCACTTCGGCGCGGTACCACTGTGCGCCGTCCCGGAACAGCAGCGGGTCGTCGGCTGAGCGGGTTTCCACGAACAGGTCCTGGCTGTCGCCGCTATTGGTGAACCCCCAGGCGATGCTCTCGTTGAAGCCGTTGATCACCCCGGGTAGCCCCGCGACCGACCAGCCGCGCAACTGCCTGCCGTCAGCGAAGAACAGGTGCAGCTCGTAGAACAGGTTGGGCAGGCCCAGCTCGTCATGGGAGTCGAAGGCGTAGAGGGCGACGCCGCTGGCACTCTTTTCGGGGGCGACCACCCAGCCGTTGCTGCCAAAGCCGAGCCGGGGCAGCAGCGGGTTGCTGTCCGGGTCGGTGGTGGCGAGGCGGTCCATGGCAGCCGCCAGCCCGGCACCACCCCTGCCTGCGACGACAAAGGGATAGCCGTTCGCTGCGGCGGGATCGTCCAGGAATAGCGCCAGCCGAGCGGCGTCGACGGCCTGGGCAAGGGCCAGGCGCAACAACTCATTGGCCATATTGTTGGCCGACTGGAAGGCCATCAGCGCGCCGATGGCGAACACGTCCCGCCGCTGCCACCGGGGGCAGCCGCTTGCCAGCAGCAGGAACTCCGGCGGCAGCACGCGGTAGTCGGCGATGGCGGCGTTGACGCCGGCCAGGTAGCGATCGATCAGCGCAGAGTGACGCCGCGCTTGCGTTGGCTTCCAGTTTCGCCGCCAGCCGGGGCACGCCCGCCCGCCACAATTCCTCGTCGGTCGCCAGCAGGCCAGGCCCCAGCAGCTGGGCCATGCGCCCCTGGCCCGCGCGCCGCAGCAATTCCATCTGCCACAGGCGGTGGCTGGCGTGCAGCCAGCCCTCGGCCTGCAGGGCATCGCCGAGGGTGGCGGCCTGCACATAGGGCCGCTGCCAGGTGTCGAAGTCGATGCCGACTGGCGCCGACAGGCCCGGCATGGCGAGCTGCCCGCTGACGCGGGGGAGGGAGGCCCGCAGGGCGAGCCAGCTGCCGGCCAACGCGAGCACTACCAGCAGTACGACAATGCAGACAAGTCTTTGCAGCCCGCTCATGGGCCCGCTGCGTTCCCGGCGGCCCCGCTCACCAGGGCAGCTTGTCGATATCGACATTGCCGCCGCTGAACACGATCGCCACGCGCTTGCCGGCAAAGCGGCGGGCGTGCTGCAGCACCACCGCCAGTCCCACCGCCGCCGAGGGCTCGATCACCAGCTTCATCCGGGTCCAGACCAGGCGGGTGGCGTGGATGATCGCGGGGTCATCGGCACTGAGGATGTCATCGACATGGTCCAGGATCAGGCGGAAGTTGAGCTGGCCCAGGGCGGTGCGCAGGCCATCGGCCACCGTGTCGGGGGCCGCTTGCGGCTGCCACTGGCGCGACCTGAAGCTGCGCTGGGCGTCGTCCGCCCCGGCCGGCTCGGCGCCTATCACCCGCGTGTTCGGCAGCAGCGCCCTGGCTGGCCACCGCGCAGCCGGCGAGCAGGCCGCCGCCACCCACGGGGGTGAGCAGGAAATCCGGGGCGGGGTCCAGCTGCTGCGCCAGTTCCAGCGCGGTGGTGCCCTGGCCGGCGATCACGTCGGCGTGGTCGTAGGGCGGGATAAAGCTGGCGCCGGTGCGCGCGCAGAGGTCCTGCAGGGTGCTCTCCCGGGCCGCCTGGGTGGATTCGCAGAAGGTAATGGCGCCACCGTAGGCGCGCACCGCCGCCACCTTGCTGGCGGGGGCGTTTTCCGGCATGACGATGTAGGCCGGCACGCCGAAGTGGCTGGCTGCCAGCGCCAGCGCGGCGGCGTGGTTGCCCGAGGAGTGGGTGGCAACCCCCCGGGCGAGTTGTTCCCGGGTGAGGCAGAGCACCGCGTTATGGGCGCCCCGGGCCTTGAACGCGCCGACTTTCTGCAGGTTCTCGCACTTGAACAGGATGTCGCAACCCGCCTCGGCGTTGATCAGCCGGCTCGACAGCACCGGGGTGCGGTGGACATAGGGCGCGATCCGCCTTGCGGCGGCCCGGATGTGGTCGATCGTCACTGCACTGCCGGGCATGCTTGCCGCTTCCTGGATTTAAAATTTCGATTGTCGCCGCAGCTATAGAATATACACTAGCCGCACCGCAGCAGGGCCCGCAAAAGAGTCTTCAGGGCGCTCCCGCACACGGAATGCTATACGGTACACCAGGATTTCTGAGGAGTCGTTTATGTCCGCCGTTATTTACCCCACCACCAACCTGATGGCCACCGAACAGCTGGTCATCGATCGCGGTGAGGGCGTTTATGTCTACGACAACCGGGGCAAGCAATACCTGGAGGGCATGGGCGGGTTGTGGTGTACCGGATTGGGTTACGGCAACAGGGAGCTGATCGAGGCCATCAGCGACCAGTTGTCGCGCCTGTCCTTCACCCACATGTTCGGCGGCAAGACCCACCAGCCGGGTATCGACCTTGCCGACAAGCTCGCCGCCATGGTGCCGGTGCGCGACGCAAAGGTGTTCTTCGGCAACTCCGGTTCCGACGCCAACGACACCCACATCAAGTTGCTGCGCTATTATTTTAATGCCATCGGCAAGCCGCAGAAGCGCAAGATCATCACCCGCGAGCGCGGCTACCACGGGGTGACGGTCGCGGCGGGCGCCCTCACCAGCCTGCCGGCCAACCTGGCGCATTTCGATGCGCCGCTGGAGGCGCTGGGTATCCTGCGCACGGATCACCCGCACTATTACCGCGGGGCAGTGGCAGGGGAGAGCGAGGCCGATTTCGTGGCGCGCATCACCGCCAACCTGGAACAGCTGATCCTGCGGGAGGGGCCCGACACGGTGGCCGCCTTCATCGCCGAACCCATCACTGGCGCCAGCGGCGTTATCGTGCCTCCCGCCGGCTACTACGAGAAAGTGCAGGCCATTCTCGACAAGTACGACATCCTGTTCTGGGCCGACGAGGTGATCACCGGCTTCGGCCGCACCGGCAAGCTGTTCGGCTGCGACACCATGAATATCCGCCAGCCGGACCAGATGACCTTCGCCAAGCAGCTGTCCTCGGCCTACTTCCCGATCAGCGCCTCCATCATCCGCGGTGATATCTACGAGGCGATGCGGGAGCCCAGCGCAAAGGTGGGCATCTTCGGCCACGGCTATACCTACTCCGGTCACCCGGCAGGCTGCGCCGCCGCGCTCAAGACACTTGAAATATATGAGCGCGACAATGTTTACGCCCACGCGGCCCGCATGGGCGAGTACCTGCAGGGCCGGCTGGCGGCGCTGCGGGATCACCCGAATGTCGGGGAGGTGCGCGGTGCGGGATTGATCGCGGCTGTGGAACTGGTGGAGGACAGGGCGGCCAGGACCCCGGCGGTGGATATGGCCAAGCGGGCAACCCTGCTGTGCCAGGACAACGGCCTGATCGTGCGCAACGTCGCCGGTTGCGCGCTGGCGGTCTGTCCGCCGCTGGTGATTACCCGCGCCCAGGTGGATGAACTCGTCGACAAGCTGACCCTGTCGATAAGCCAGGCGACCTGAAACAAGGGCCGCGCCCGCACCGGTTCGCTCAGTAGCGGATCAGGCGCCAGGCCCACAGCAACAGCGTGGCATTGAGCAGGGCGATGGCGCTGATCACCCAGACGGGCCCGCTCTGGCTGATGATCGGGGAGACGATAAAGGGCCCCAGCCCCCCGCCGATAATCGTGGTACAGCCGTTGTATACACCCATGGCGGGGGCTATTTTTGCCAGCGGCACGATGCGCTGGAGCATGGCGAATTCGCAGGCGTTGAAGGCCGAGATCAGGAATACCCCGGCGGAGAAACACAGCAGTACCAGCGCCAGGCTGTCGGCACGCAGCGCGGTGTAAATCATGATCCCGGCGCCGGCGAATCCCAGCGCCGCCAGCGGCGCCCGGATATTGAACCTGTCCCCCAGCCATGCCCACAGGCCGATGCCCAGCAGCGAAGACGCGTAGGGCGCCGCTACCAGGAAGGTGATGTCCTCGAAGGGGATCCCGCGGTTATTGCGTGAAATACGTGGGCAGCCAGCCGGAAAAGCCCAGGGCCACCACGTTGTTGATGCTGCCGATCGCTGCCAGTAGCAGGAAACGGGGCAGGCGGAACAGTTCGCCCCAGGACAGCTGTGCCTCCTCCTGGCGCGCTTCCTGTTCGCGGCCGGCGGCGATATAGGCGAGTTCCCGCCGGCCTATGTCCGGGTGGGATTCCGGCGTGTCGTGCACCAGCCAGGCCACCAGCGGCAGGCTTACCAGCAATCCGAACAGGGCGACCAGTACAAAGCCCACGCGCCAGCCGTAACCCGTCATCAGCGGCACCAGCATGAGCGGGGACAGGACCACCGCCAGGAACAGCCCGGAGACGAAGATGCTGTTGGCCCGGGCGCGCTCGTGCAAGGGAAACCAGGTCTTGGTCAGCAGCGTCATCATGGGTACATGCACACCTTCGCTGATGCCCAGCAGCACCCGGGTTGCCATGAGCAGCATCAGCCACTGGCTGACCCAGGCCCCCAGGGCAGTGAACAGGGACCACAACACCACGATGATGAGGATGCTGCGGCGCGGCCCGAGCGTCACAGCGAGGGGGGTGAGGAATATGTTGGCCAGCCCGTAGCCGGCATAGAACAGGCCTATCAGCAGCGAGCCGTTTTCCCGCGTCTGGGTCTCGCTCCAGCTGAACTCCGCCGCCATCAGCGGCACGGCAAAGGTGATATTCAGGCGATCCAGGTAAGCGACAAAAAAGGTGACCAGCAGCACCAGCGCCAATTGCCAGCGCCGGTGCCCCGCCATGGACAGGATCAAGCCGGGTCTACCTCCGGGTTGTAGAGACGGTTGATGAACTCGCCCAGCAACATCTCGCGGCTGTCGGCCGGCAGCTGGTTCAGCATCAGGTTGATGTCTTCCATCCTGGCGGGCAGGGAGCTGCCATCGCCGCCGAGCAAGTCGCCCAACTGGTCCATGACCTCGGGGCCGGAGTTGACGATGAACTCGCGCAACTCCTCGGGCATCACGAAGGGCTTCGCATCCCGTTGGGCGGCCCGCACCTGCGCGGTCACCTCTTTCAGGTCGCTGACGAATTCATCGATGTTGTGGGCATTGTGCGGCCCCACCGACAGGTGCATGTTTTCGCTGCTGTTGGCAAAGCCGAACTGGGGCTGGATAAACCAGCCGCGCTCTTTCATGGCGTCGGCCAGCGGGAAAATATTGAAGTCGGTGGCGCGCAGGGCGAGCATGTTGATCTGCGCCTTGCCCATCATTTCCAGTCCGTCGATCTCCTCCACCGCGGCGACGATTTTCCGCGACGCTTGCTGCGCCGATTGCACCAGCTTGAGGTAGCCCTCCCGGCCGATGTAATTGAGTATGGCCCAGCAGGCCGCCACCGGGCCACCGCCCTTGGAGGAGGTGACGCCGGGGTTGACCACCGCGTAACCGGTCCAGTTGGCGTAGGAGAAAATCTGGTAGCGGCGGATGGCGCGGTCCTTGTACAGGATGCAGGAGGCGCCCTTGGCGGCGTAACCCCACTTGTGAAAATCCATGGACAGCTGGGTCACGCCGGGTACCGCCATGTCAAAGTCCGGGATATCGTAGCCCAGCTCTTGCGCGAAGGGCAGGTACATGCCGCCGACACAGCAATCGACGTGGAAGCGCAGCTGGTGGCGCAGGGCGACCTGGCCCAGTTCCCTGATCGGGTCGATGGCGCCGTGGGCATAGGACGGCGCGGAGCCCACCATGAGGATGGTGTTGGGGGAGATGGCCGCCTCCATCAGTGCCGGGATGGCGCAGAAGTTGGCGTCCACGTCGACCGTGACCGCCTTCAGGTCGAAGTACTGGCAGGCCTTGTGGAACGCCGGGTGTGCGGTTTTGGGCATCAGCACTTCCGGCCGGGTAATCTCAGGGCGCACGTCCCGGTAGTAGTCCCGGGTGGTTTTCAGCGACAGCAGGATGCTCTCGGTGCCGCCCGAGGTGAACGTGCCGGTAGCATCGTCGCCGCCGTTGACCAGGTCGAGCGCCATGCCGATGACATCTTTTTCCAGTTCGAGGCAGCTGGGAAAGGAGGTGGGATCCAGCCCGTTCTCCATGATGTACAGGCTGAAGGCATCCTGCAGCAGTTGCCTGGCCTCCTCACCGGCATCGTAGATGTAGGCGAACACGCGGCCCTCCTGCCAGCGCACATCGTTGGATTTTTGCGCCTGCAGCTCGGCCAGGAGTACGTCGGGCGCGCGGCCCTGGCGGGGAAATTTCATTGCAATGCCTCGGTGATTTGGTGGTCGCATCAGCCTAACAGGTTTTTCAGCCCCGCCAGGGTTTCCTTGCCGCGCTCCTCGTTGGCTCCGGCGGTGTCGGCGTCACCGCCCTGCCACTGCAGGTCGTCCGCGGGCAGTTCGGCGATGAAACGGCTGGGTTCACAGGTCACGGTCTCACCGAACTGGCGGCGCTTCATGGCCAGGCTCATGGTCAGGGTCTGGCGGGCCCGGGTGATACCGACGTAGGCGAGGCGGCGCTCCTCGGCGATATTGTCCTCTTCCACACTGACCCGGTGGGGCAGCAGGTTCTCCTCCATGCCAATGATATAGACGTGGGGGAATTCCAGCCCCTTGGCGGCGTGCAGGGTCATGAGCTGCACGCTGTCGGGCCCGGCCTGCTCCTCTTCCTGCTGCTCCAGCAGGTCGCGCAGCACCAGCCGTGAGATGGCCTCGTCCAGGGGCAGCTGTTCGCTGCTCATCACCCGCTGCAGGGAGTCCACCAGCAGGTGCACATTGGCCATGCGGCGCCGGGCCACATCCTCGCTGGAGCTGAGCTGGTGCAGCCAGTCCTCGTAGTCCATTTCCCGGATCATCTGGCGGATACCCGCGACGCCCCCCTCGCCCTGGCACTGGCTGCTGATCGCGGCCATCCAGCTGCGGAATTCGCGCAGGCGCCTGAGCCCGGCCTCCGCTATGCAGTCGCTGCCGATGAGGCCGCAGGCCTGGCTCAGGCTGCAGTGGCGGGCATTGGCGAAAGTACCCAGCGCTTCCAGGGTGGATGCACCCAGCTTGCGGCGCGGCACGTTGGCGATGCGCAGGAAGGCATTGTCGTCGTTCTCGTTCAGGATCAGGCGCAGGTAGGCCATGATGTCCTTCACCTCGTTGCGGGCGAAGAAGGAGGTGCCGCCACTGAGATGGTAGGGCACCTGTTGCTGCTGCAGGGCCAGCTCGATCAGGCGCGACTGGTGATTGCTGCGGTAGAGCACGGCGTAGTCTCCGAAGCGGGTGCGCTTGCGCAGCTTGTGGTCGAGGATTTCCGCCACCACCTGGTCGGCCTCGTGCTGTTCGCTGCTGCAGCGGATCACCCGCAGGGGTTCGCCGTAGCCCAGTTCGCTCCACAGTTGTTTCTCGAACACGTGGCTGTTGTTGGCGATCAGGCCGTTGGCGGCCTTCAGGATGCGGGCGGTGGAGCGATAGTTCTGCTCCAGCATAACGATCTTCAGCCCGGGATAGTCCGCCTGCAGCAGGGCCAGGTTTTCCGGCCTGGCCCCGCGCCAGGCGTAGATCGACTGGTCGTCATCGCCCACCACCGTCAGCTGGCCGCGCAGGCCGACGAGCTGCTTCACCAGCAGGTACTGGCTGGTGTTGGTGTCCTGGTACTCGTCCACCAGCAGGTAGTGCAGCTGCTGCTGCCATTTTTCGAGGATGTCCGGGTGGTGCTCGAACAGTATGGTGGGGCGCAGGATCAGGTCGTCAAAGTCCAGCGCGTTGTAGGCCTTCAAGGCCCGCTGGTAGCGCAGGTAGGCCTGGGCGCAGAGTATATCGGCAGGGCCGCGCGCACCGGCCAGGGCCTGCTCCGGCAGCACCCGGTCATTTTTCCAGTGGGAGATGCGCTGGGCGATGCTGCCCGCCAGCTCGCCCTCGGCACCGTGCTCCTGGATCAGCAGGTCCCGGATCAGGCCGCGGGTATCCTCGCCGTCGAAGATGGAAAAGCCGGACTTGAGCCCCAGCAGCTGGCGCTCGGCGCGGATGATCTTCAGGCCCAGCTGGTGAAACGTGCTGACGGTCAGGCTCTCGGCATTGCCGCTGCCGAGCAGCCTGCCCACCCGCGCCTTCATCTCCCGCGCCGCCTTGTTGGTGAAGGTGACCGCGGCGATGCGGGTGGGGTTGATGCCGCAGGCCTGCACCAGGTAGGCGATCTTGCGGGTGATCACGCTGGTCTTGCCGCTGCCGGCCCCCGCCAGCACCAGCAGGGGGCCGTCGATGTAGTGCACCGCCTCCCGCTGGCGGGGGTTGAGCGGGGTCACCGGGCCGGCCCGCCGATCACCGAGCGGTTTGCGCTGCGGCGCAAGCCGCTCAGCCGTAGGTGCAGAGGTATGCGGTCTCGACGCCAACCCTGAGCTGGAATGTCTCGTCGGCGCCCACGACAAACTGTTCCCCCTGCCTGAAGGTGGTCCACTCCTCGCTTCCCGGCAGGCGGACCGTCAGGGCGCCGCTGACCACGGTCATCGTCTCCCTCTGGCTGGTGCCGAATTCAAACTCCCCGACCGCCATCACCCCGACAGTGGCGGGCAGGGTGGCGCTCTGGAAGGCAATGGAGGCGACCTTGCCATCAAAATACTGGTTGATCCTGAACATACGGGCTCCTGTGACGGGCAGGTGAGTCGGCGGTAACCGGGGGCTGCGCATTTTCCTATGTTTCGATGGATCAGCGCAAAAGAAAAAAGGCCGACAGCAGGGCTGTCGGCCTTTTTTTGTCGAACCGGGCCGCGGGTGCTGCCAGGCAGCGACCGCGGGTCCTGGGGTTTAGCGCACGCCGGTGCGGGCCATGCCCTGCGGAGTAAAGAACTTGCTGTCGTCGACGCCGGTGCCTTGCTGGTAGGTGCCGGGCGTCATCTTGCCGTTGAAGTTGTAGATATTCTGCAGCAGGTCGTAGGCGCCAAAGGCCGAGTTGAACTCGGCGTTGTCGCCGTACAGGGGGGCTGGGTACAGGTACTGCAGGCGCCACAGCTGGCCCCGGCCGTCATACATTTCGCCGGCAACCGCTACCCAGCTGTCCTCGTCGAGATAGAAGGTGCGGCGGCTGTACAGGTGACGCTGGCCTTCTTTCAGATTGGAATCCACGACCCAGACGCGGTGCTTCTCCCAGCGCGTGACCTCCGGCTTGAGGAACTTGGGCCCCAGGGTATCCTCCATCTTCATCTCGAAGACGAACTTGTTGTTGTTCGCCGGAACGATCATCTCCTGCTTGCCCACCAGCTTCCAGTTGAAGCGCTCGGGTGAGCCGTTGTAAATGAAGGCGTCGTCGTAGGTGGACGTGCCTGCAACCCCGGGGTTGGGCGTATCGAAGGACACCGCTGGCGCCAGCCGCACCCGGCGTTGGCCGACCAGGTACTGCCAGGCCTTGCGGCCCTTGCCCTCGGTGTAATCCGCGCCGGGTTCGTGCACCAGCAGGATCTCGCCGGCCCGGCGGGCGGGGGCGTTGTAATCGATACGCAGCATGGTCCAGGGCGTCTCACCAACCGGCGTATCGGTATCGTAGAACATTGGGTAGGCCGACACCGAGTGCTGGCTGGTGGCCAGGACGGGCTTGCCGGAGGAGTCGACGTAGTAGGCGTCGACGTCCTGGTTAAATTCCACTCCGTAACGGATCATGTGGTTCCAGATAGCCTCCAGCCCTGATTGGGGGATGGGGAACGCTATGCCGGGCAGGTTGCCCTCGATTTTCTGGCCATCGGCCGCCAGGGTGGCGCCGGTGGCATTTTTCAAGGTATTGGCGTTGTACCAGTCGGGGCGGGTGACGGTGCGGCGGGTCGGGTAGACGTGTATTGCAAAGCCGTCAGCGCCGTATTTCTCGAACATGCCCTTGGTGCCCGCGGTCAGGTGGGCCTGATGTTCCTGCCAGTTGTTGCCATCGATGATGTACAGGGGCTTGTCGTCGGGGAAGGGGTCGGGGTAGTGCTTTCCCTTCTCGAAGCCGGGGGGTGTCGGCGTAGCTTCCCCGGTCCACGCGGGGATGCTGCCATCGGCGTTGCCAGCCATTTCCGCGCCCACCGGGGTCAGGGTTTTACCCAGCTGGGCGGCCTGTTCCGGTGAGACTGCCGCCAGCGCACTGCCGGCTGCGAGTGAGCCCAGAAGCAGGGCGGCTTTTATGTGTTTCTGCATGGTGAAATATACTCCTTGGCTGTTTATTTTAGTCACCTGCGCATAGGGTAGTGCAAGAGTTGAAGGAAAGCCATATGTAAACGTTGGGTTCTTTGCCTGCGGGGCCGCGTTCAGCGCACTCCGCTGCGGGCCATGCCCTTGGGCGTAAAGTATTTGTCATCCTGGTCGACGCCGCTCTGGTACTTGCCCGGGATGGCCTTGCCGTTGAGGTTGTAGATGTTCTGCAGGAGGTCGTAGGCGCCATAGGCCGAACCGTAACCCGCCTTGCGGCCGTACAGGTCGGCGCCATAGAGATACTGCAGGCGCCACAGCTGGTCCCGACCATCGTACATGTCCGCGGCCACTGCCGCCCAGGTATCCTCGTCGAGATAAAAAGTGCGCCTGCTGTAGATGTGGCGCTGGCCTTCCTTCAGGGTGGATTCCACCACCCACACCCGGTGCTTTTCCCAGCGGATATACTCGGGTTTGAGAAATTTGGGCCCCAGGGCATCCTCCAGCCTGGTCTGGAACAGGAACCGGTAGCTTGCGGCGGGAATAATCATTTCCTGCTTGCCCACCAGGCGCCAGTCGAAACGCTCCGGCGAGCCGTTGTAGATGCCGGCGTCGTCATAGGTGGAGGTGCCTGCCACCGCCGGGTTGGGGGTATCAAAGGACACCGCCGGCGCCAGGCGCACGCGGCGCTGCCCGACCAGGTACTGCCAGGCCTGGCGACCCTTGCCTGCGGTGTAATCGGCGCCCGGTTCGTGTACCAGCAGGATTTCCCCGGCCCGCCGTGCCGGCGCCTCGTAATTGATCCGCAGCATGGCCCAGGCCTTGTCGCCAACCAGTTCATCGGGCGTCCTGAACATGGGGAAAACCGAGGTCGAGTAAGCGGACGTGGCGAGAACCGGACTGCCGCTGGAGTCGACGTAATAGGCATCGTAGCGTTGCGAGGTGTCCTCGCCATAGCGGACCATGTGATTCCAGATCGCCTCCAGCCCTGACTGGGGGATGGGAAAGGGCACGCCCGGGTAGTTGCCCTCGATTTTCTGCCCATCGGCGACCAGGGTGGCGCCGGTGGCATTCTTCAGGGTGTTGGCGTAGTACCAGTCCGGCCGGGTGGCGCCCCGGTGCGAGGGGTAGACACGCATCTCCCAACCTTCGGCGCCGTACTTCTCGAACATGGCGATGGTGCCCGCCGTCAGGTAGCGGGCGTACTGCTTCCAGTTGTCGTTGTTGATGATGTACAGGGGCTCTTCATCGGCGTAGGGGTCGATGTAGTCGTCCGAGCCGGCAACGAAACCGGCCGGCACCGGGGTGCCGTTCGGGTTCCACGCGGGAATGCTGCCGTCGGCGTTGCCGGCCATCTCGGCGCCCATGGGGGTCAGGGTCCTGCCCAGTTGGGCGGCCTGTTCCGGGGAGACGGCGGCGAGGGTGTTTCCCGCCGCCAGGGCAGCCAGTGCGAGGGTTAGCGCGAGTCGCTTGTGCATACAGGGCTGTAATCCTTTATTGGCGTTATTGTGCTTGTCGCAGGGCAATGTAGATGATCCCGCGGCTGCGCGCCAGAGCGCCCGCTGGGGCGTTGACAGGGTGCGAGCGCATGACCCGCAGGAGGCGCTAGCCGGGCAGGTTGGCGCCGCGATAGGCAAGTGCCTCGCCGATGTGTTCACAGCTGCAGTCCGGGCTGGCGGCGAGGTCGGCGATGGTGCGGGCAACGCGCAGGGTGCGGTGGATGGCCCGGCCCGACAGGCTCATTTGCAGGGCGGCGGACTCCAGGAAGCTTCTCTGTGCCCGGCCCAGCTGGCAGATCCCGGCCAGTCGATCCGGCGGGATGCGGGCATTGGCGCAACCCTGGCGCTGCTCCTGGATACGACGGCTGTGGCAGACCCTGGAGCGGACCGTGCTGGACGCTTCATTGCCGCACCCGGGATCCAGCAGCTGGGCCGGCGGCAGGCGATAGACGCCCACGTGCAGGTCGATTCGGTCCAGCAGCGGGCCGGAAACGCGCGCCCGGTAGCGCTGGATTTGCTCCGGCGTGCAGCGGCAGGCGCGATCCGGGTCGCCCAGGTAGCCGCAGGGGCAGGGGTTCATGGCCGCGACCAGCTGGAACCGGGCGGGGTAGCGGGTGCGGTGACTGGCGCGGGACAGGGTGATTTCGCCGGACTCCATGGGTTCCCGCAGCACCTCCAGGCTGTGGCGACTGAATTCCGCCAGCTCATCCAGGAACAGCACGCCGCCATGGGCCAGGGAGATTTCCCCCGGCCGCGGTTTGCTGCCGCCGCCGGCCAGGGCGACGGCCGTGGCGCTGTGGTGGGGGTTGCGGAACGGGCGGCGAAAATACTCGCTGCTGTCGGTGGGATCGAAAATATCGCGCAGTGCCAGCAGGGTGAGCGCCTCTTCCTGGCCCGGTGGCGGCAGGATGCCGGGCAGGCGGCTGGCCAGCAGGGTCTTGCCGGTGCCCGGAGGGCCCACCAGCAGCAGGTCGTGGTCGCCGCTGGCGGCGATTTCCAGTGCCCGGCGCGCCCACTGCTGGCCTACGACATCCCGCAGATCGGGATAGTTGCAGTCACGGCCGGCAAGGGCTGGCGCGCGCTGACTGATCGGGCGGCTGCCGTTGAGATGGGCGCAGAGGGTGAGCAGGTCCGCTGCCGGTATGACCCGGCTGCCGGGAGCGAGCGCCGCCAGCGCTGCGCTGTCGGCGGCACGACCAGCTGGCGCCCGGCCTGGCTGGAGGCGCTGGCCGCCGCAATCGCGCCCGGTACCGGCCGCAGGCTGCCGTCCAGGGCCAGTTCTCCGAGAAACTCGTGGCGTTCCAGCGCAAGGGTCGGTACCTGGCCCGAAGCGGTGAGTATGCCCAGGGCGATGGGCAGGTCGAAGCGGCCCGCCCTCCTTGGGCAGATCGGCCGGGGCCAGGTTGATGGTGATGCGACGGTCGGGGAAGCTGAAATGGGAGTTGAGAATGGCGCTGCGAACCCGGTCCTTGCTCTCCCGCACCGCGGTTTCCGGCAGGCCGACAATGTGGAATGCGGGGAGCCCGTTGGACAAATGGGTCTCCACCTGCACCAGCGGCGCCTCGATGCCGGCCAGCGCCCTGCTGTAAACCACCGACAATTCCATCGCTCTTCCTTGAGCTGTGTGGTCCGCCGCCCACTCGCGCGGCTAGCTATCCCTGGAAAGGGTTTCCAATTCCCTGGTCAGTTCTTCCAACTCCGCCTCCAGCGCAACCACCCTGGCGCGGGTGCGCTCGAGTATCTCGGCCTGGGCGTCGAACTCCTCCCGGCTCACCATATCCAGGCGTGACAGCGCCGTTGCGCCGAGGGCGCGCACGCTCTTGTCCACCTCGCCCTTGATGCCGGTGGACTCACCAGTTCACTGACCTGTTGCAGAATGTCCCAGGGGGGTGGGTGTTTTCGGGCCATAGGTGTCGCCGTTGCTTGCAGAACTTCAGTGGCGCTGAGTCTAGAGCATTTCGCCCCATGGGGCACAGCCGCACTGCGTGCGCCATTTTGGTGCTTTGCGCCAATATGGTGCACAAACACTGCCCCGCCACGGCCAGGCTGCGCCCGAAGCTGGCCTGAAGTTGTTAATACTTGTTTCAAAATAAATTAACTGTGCTTGGCACAGACTGTGCAAAAAGCACCGTCACCAGATTGGTAACGTGTGCAGAACATGCCCGCAACAGCTTGACGCCCTACATGGTCTGTATTCTGACTTTTAACCTTGGAGTATAGAAACATGATGAACAAAAAACTACTTACCGCTGCCGTCGCCGCCACCCTGATGTCCGGCGTCGGCTACTCCCAGGCCGAGGATGAGTTCGCGATCAGTGGCAACATTGCACTGACCAGGACTACCGCTTCCGCGGTATCTCACAGACCGATGAGTCGGCGCCATCCAGGGCGGTTTTGATGCGTCCTTCTAGCCGGGCTTCTACGTTGGCACCTGGGCGTTCCGTCGTCGATTTCGGCGACAACGAGGATGGCGGCGGCAGTCTCGGAGCTCGACTACTACGCTGGCTGGAGCTGGCCATTGGTGATACCGACTTCGGTATCGACGTGGGTTATATCTACTACCAGTATCCCGGTGACACCGTGACCCCAAGGGCGACTATCAGGAGTTCAAGGTCGCCGGCATCATGGAAGGATCCTGCCCTAAGTGTCTACTACTCCGACGACTATTACGCCGAGACAGATGAAGTTCTGGTACTACGCCGGTGACTATAGCTTGCCTTTCCCGAAAGACTTCTCGCTGGGCTTGCATGTCGGCTACAACGACTTCTGAAGAGGAAGGGTTCCTTTCTTCCGATGAAGACCACTACACCGACTACTCGGTCACGCTGACCTATACCTGGTCTGGTGTTGATCTTGCCGTGGCCTACGTCGATACCGACCTGGATGACGAGGACTGCTTCGGCACCGACTGGGCTGACGACACCGCAGTCTTTTCCATCAGCAAGAGCCTGTAATCAGCAACAAGCAGCGTCGAGCCGGCCAGGCGACTGGCCGGCTCCCAACTCAGGAGATTTGTATGAAATTAATTACGGCCATTGTTAAGCCATTCAAACTGGACGACGTGCGCGAAGCACTGTCTGAAATCGGCGTTCAGGGTATCACCGTGACCGAGGTCAAGGGCTTCGGTCGCCAGAAGGGTCACACCGAGTTGTATCGCGGCGCGGAATACGTCGTCGACTTTCTGCCCAAGGTAAAGATCGAAGTTGCCGTCGCCGAGGGCGTGGTCGAGCAGACCATCGAAGCCATTACCAAGGCGGCCAACACCGGCAAGATCGGTGACGGCAAGGTATTTGTCTCCGCACTGGAGCAGGTGATCCGCATTCGCACCGGCGAGACCGGCGAAGACGCGATCTAAATCCCCAAACGACTGTTAGCAGAGAGTTATTCCCATGGAAAACAATATTTTTGAACTACAGTACGCCCTGGACACCTTTTATTTCCTGGTGATGGGCGCACTGGTAATGTGGATGGCGGCAGGCTTCGCAATGCTCGAAGCCGGCCTGGTCCGCGCCAAGAACACCACCGAGATCCTGCTCAAGAACATCTCCCTGTATGCGGTGGCCTGTACCATGTACATGATCTGTCGGCTACTCGATCATGTACCGGAGCTGAGGCTCGAGCTGTTGCTTCCTGAGTGGCATAACGGGAGACGGTGTGGCCGGCGCGGAAGAGCCGGCGACCTATGCGCCCTCTGCTGACTTCTTCTTCCAGGTGGTGTTTCGTGGCCACCGCCATGTCCATCGTATCCGGTGCGGTCGCCGAGCGTATGAAGCTGTGGGCCTTCCTGCTGTTCGCGGTGGTCATGACCGGTTTCATCTACCCGATGGAAGGTTCCTGGACCTGGGGTGGCGAGTCGGTATTCGGTATGTACACCCTGGGCGACCTCGGCTTCTCTGACTTTGCCGGCTCAGGCATCGTGCACATGGCCGGCGCGGCCGCGGCCCTGGCCGGCGTGCTGCTGCTGGGCGCGCGCAAGGGCAAGTACGGCGCCGATGGCTCAGATCAAGCCGATCCCCGGCGCCAACCTGCCGATGGCGACCTTGGGCACCTTTATCCTGTGGCTGGGCTGGTTCGGCTTTAACGGTGGCTCGGTGCTGGCAACCGCGAGTGTCGAGAACGCCAACGCCGTGGCGGTGGTATTCATGAACACCAACGCGGCTGCTGCCGGCGGCCTGATCGCGGCCCTGATCGTCGCGCGCATGATGTTCGGCAAGGCCGACCTGACCATGGCGCTCAACGGCGCCCTGGCCGGCCTGGTCGCGATCACTGCCGAGCCCTCCACGCCGACGCCCTGCAGGCAACCCTGTTCGGTGCAATCGGCGGCGTGCTGGTGGTGTTCGCCATCATCACCCTGGACAAGCTGAAGATCGACGATCCGGTCGGTGCGATCTCAGTGCACGGTGTGGTGGGTTTCCTGGGCCTGATGCTGGTGCCGGTCACCAACCCGCTGACCGACGATGGTGGTGCTTCCTTCAGCGGCCAGCTGATTGGCGCCGCCACCATATTCGTCTGGGTATTTGTCGACCAGCCTGATTGTCTGGGGCATCCTCAAGGCGGTCATCGGTATTCGTGTCAGCGAACAGGAAGAATACGAGGGTGTGGACATGTCCGAGTGCGGCATGGAAGCCTACCCCGAATTCGCGAGCCAGCAGTAATTGCAGAAGCTTTGCGGGCGCATCTTACGATGCGTACTTTTGGGGCCCTTTCGGCCCCCTTTTTTTGGTCTTGCCATTTCACCCCGACCCACCATAATAGCGGTTTCCAAATTGCTGGAGCCATACCGGGATGAAACTCGTCACTGCCATTATCAAGCCCTTCAGGATGGACGATGTGCGCTCGGCCCTGTCCGACATCGGGGTTCAGGGGATAACCTCCACCGAGGTGAAGGGATTCGGTCGCCAGAAGGGCCACACTGAGCTTTATCGGGGCGCGGAGTACGTGGTGGATTTCCTGCCCAAGGTCAAGCTGGAGATCGCCGTCGCCGATGACAAGGTTGAGGCAACCATAGAGGCGATCATCAAGTCTGCCGGACCGGAAAGATGGCGATGGGAAAATGTTGGTAACGCCGCTGGAGCAGGTCATCCGCATCCGCACCGGTGAAACCGGCGAGGACGCCATTTAAGCGTCCTTCGCCGCCGCGGCGATATCGGCGATGGCCTGCGGCAGTTGCCGCAGGTTGTTGATTTCCCGATCCGGCCTGGGCACCACCCGGCCAGTCCTTGCCCCGGGTGTTCATCCACACCGTGTGCATGCCCGACCTCGCGGGCGCCGCGGATATCGTGCTCCGGGTCGTCTCCCACGTGAACGATGTTGTCCGCGGCGACGCCGGTTTGCTCCAGCGCGGCCTGGAACATATCCGGATGCGGCTTGCTGGCGCCGATGTCCTCGGCCAGAAAGGCAAAGTCAAAATACTCGGCGGCATCGGTCTTGTAGATATCGGCATTGCCGTTGGTCAGCGCGCCCAGGGTATAGCTCGCTGGCCAGTAGCTCCAGCACTGCCAAGCGCCTCCTCGTACAGCTCCACCTTGTGGCGCTCCGCAGGAACACGTCAAATGCCTGCTCGCGCGCCGCTGCGCGCTCCTCCTCGGGGTAGCCTGCGGCGATCTGCAACTCGTACAGCATCTGGATGCGCATCTGGCTGACGTGGTGCAGCAGCTGCGGGTGGCGCTTCCACACCGATTTCTTGAATTCCCACAGGCCTCGTGATCGAAGGCCTCGACCGCGCCCGGGCGGTGCTGCAGCAACCAGTCGCTGCTGTGCCTCCTCGGCCCGCAGCAGCGCGGGCTCCACATCCCACAGGGTGTTGTCGAGGTCGAAGGTGATGACCTTGATAGCCATGTCGCCACATCCAGCTCACCCTTGTCGCGGCGTTTGGCCCTGGGATGGGCCGCGTCGTAGACCTTGGCCAGGTGCTGGAAATCCAGATGGGTATAGATCTGCGTGGTGGAGATATTGGCGTGCCCCAGCAGTTCCTGGACCGCCCGCAGGTCGCCGCTGGATTCCAGCATGTGGCTGGCAAAGGAGTGGCGCAGCATATGGGGGTGCACGTCCTGGTGCATGCCGGACTTGCGGCCCTGCACTTTCAGGCGCGCCTGGATATTGCGCACGCTGATGCGCCGGCCGCGATTGCTGGTGAACAGGGCGCCGCCGCCGTCTTGCGTCCGCGGCGGCCGGAGGTCGCACTTCCAGCCAGCGTGCGATGGCCTCCAGCGCCACGGAGCCCACCGGTACGGTGCGGGTTTTGTTGCCCTTGCCGGTCACTGTCAGCAGCCTGGAGTGAGGGTCGATATCGTCGATGTCCACCGCCGCCAATTCCGCCAGACGCAGGCCGGAGGAGTAAAACAACTCCGCCATGGCGCGGTCGCGCCGGGCGGTCAGCGAGTCCTCCTGGAAGGACAGGTACTTGTCTACCTGGTCGGCGTCCAGGGTCTTGGGCAGCTTGCGCGGTTTGCGCGGGGCCTGCACGCTGGCGGCCGGGTTGCGCGGCCGGCCGCTTTCCCGCCCCAGGAAGTTGAAAAAGGAGCGGGCTGCGGACAGGCTGCGCTGGATGCTGCTGCCGGCAAGTCCCGGCGGTGCAGCTGGCTTGCCCACTCGCGGATGTCCGCCTCGACAGATGTCGCCGGGCTGGTCTGGCCCTGTTCGATGCAGTAGCGCTGCAACGTCAGGAGGTCGCGCTCGATAACTGTTCAGGGTGTGGCGGCGAGAGCTGACGCACATCGCGCAGGTAGAGCGAGGAATCGCTCGATGGCTGCTGCCAGTTCGCAGCTGCTGAGTCGGCTGCGGGACCGGCTCCCCGGGCGACGGCGCTGCGGTCACCACCTGGTCACGTGCCGGTCCGGGTGCAGGCGCGACAACAGGCGGACGATCACCTCGGCAATATGTGACAGGAACAGGGTGCCCATCTTGCTGTTGTAGCGTTCGGCATCGGAGCTGCCTACCGCGATCAGGCCCAACTGCGCGCCGTCGGTCAGCGGCATGATCGCCGCGGAGCCACCCTGCAGGCGCCGCCCTCAGGGAACAGGTACTTGAATTCCTCCTTGCGCAGCGTGCCGCACACGGCCTTGTGGCCGCTGAACAGCGAGCCGATCTGGGCCCTGGCGTCGCCAGGGCCTCGACCCGGTAGTCACCGGCGGCGGGCTCATCGCCGAACAGGATCATGCTGGCGTGCTCCACGTCGAAACCGCTCTGCATGGAATCCATGAAGATGTTGTACAGAGCGGCGACGGAATCGGCCTCCAGCAGTTTCAGCACCAGGGCGCGGGTCTGCTCAAACAGCTTGTCGTTGTCCCTGGCATTGGCGGTGAGGGTCTTGAGTCGATGGCGCATATCCATGTTGCGTTCGCGCAGTACGCTGACCTGTTTCTCAACCAGGGACACAGCGCTGCCGGAGGCGTGGGAGATATGCAGGTAATCCAGCAGGTCGGGGTTGCGCTGCAGGAAATCGTCGTGGTCCTTCAGATACTCGCGCACGACCTCATCGTCGAGTGAGCTGGAGTCTGATCCGGCGGCTTTCGCCGCAGTTCGAGTTTTCTTGCCCACTGCGGGCGTCGCCCGCCTTTCTTTGCTGGCTGACATTGATTCCCCTGGTCTGTTATACCGCTGCGCGCGGCTTCAGATTCTTATAGTGCCCTCGAACACCACTGCGGTGGGTCCGGTCATAATCACCGGCTGGCCCTCGCCGGCCCACGATACCGAAAGCTTACCCCCCGGCAGCTCGACTGTCACGAAGTCGCGCAGCCAGCCGCGGGTGATGCCGTACACCACGGCCGCGCAGGCGCCGGTGCCGCAGGCCAGGGTCTCGCCGACGCCGCGTTCGTACACCCGCAGCCTGATCGCATGTTCCGATACCACCTGCATGAAGCCGACGTTGACCCGCTGCGGAAAGTCCGGATGTGACTCGATCAACGGGCCCAACTCCGTCACTGGCGCCTCCGCGGTGCTCTCAACCCGCAGCACCGCGTGGGGGTTGCCCATGGACAGGACCCCCATTTCCAGGGTCCTGCCATCCACCCGCAGCGGATAGCTGGCGGCGCGGGCGGCGGCCCTGAACGGGATCGCGTCGGTTCGAATTCCGGCACGCCCATGTTCACTTCGACATCCTGCCGATTGCGCATGCGCAGCTCGATGATGCCAGCGGTCGTCTCCACGCTGATCACCCGCTTGTTGGTCAGCTTTTTCTCCCGCACGAAGCGGGCGAAACAGCGTGCGCCATTGCCGCACTGCTCCACCTCGTTGCCGTCGGCGTTGTAGATCCGGTAGCGGAAATCCACCTGGGGATTGCTCGGCGCCTCCACCACCAGGACCTGGTCGCAGCCCACGCCGAAGTGCCGGTCCGCGAGTTGTCGCACGTCCCGCGGCCGCAGCTTGTAGCGCTGGCTGATCAGGTCGATGACGACAAAGTCGTTGCCGGCGCCGTGCATCTTGGTGAATTTCAGTAGCATTTTTACTACCCGAGGCCCGGCCTAGGCAGGCAGGCATTTTTCTGTGCGCATGATATCAGCAATCGTCTCCCGTTCGCGCACCAGGTAAACCCGGTCCCGGTCGACCATCAGCTCGGGGGCGCGGCCGCGGCTGTTGTAATTTGAACTCATGCTGAAGCCGTAGGCGCCGGCGCCGAAAACTGCCAGCAGATCCCCCGGGGCAAGACTCAGCTCGCGATCCTTGCCGAGGAAATCCGCGGTCTCGCAGACCGGGCCGACCACGTCCCAGCGCGCGGTTTGCGCCGCGCCGCCCCGCTCCACGGGCTGGATGTCGAGCCAGGCCTGGTACAGCGCCGGGCGGATCATGTCATTCATGGCGGCATCCACCAGGGCGAAATTGCGTTCCGGGGTGGGCTTGAGGTACTCCACCCGGGTGACCAGCAGGCCGGCGTTGGCGGCGATGGAGCGGCCGGGCTCGAACATCAGGGCCAGCCGGCGCGAACCCAGCTCCTGTCGGATCGCCGCGATGTAGGCGCCGATGGAGGGTGGTGTTTCATCCCGGTAGCGCACGCCGAGGCCGCCGCCGAGATCGAGATGGCGGATGCTGATGCCGATTTCCTCCAGGCTGTCGACCAGTGCCAGCAGGCGGCGCAGGGCGTCGATGAAGGGGCTCAGCTCGGTCAGTTGGGAGCCGATGTGGCAGTCCAGGCCCACCACGTCCACATGGCTGAGCTGGGCCGCGCGGCGGTAGACCCGCAGTGCCTCCTCCACGGTGACGCCGAACTTGTTTTCGCGCAGGCCGGTGGAGATGTAGGGGTGGGTCTTGGCGTCCACGTCGGGGTTGACCCTGACCGAGACCGGCGCGACCACATCCATCTCCCGGGCCACCGTGTTGAGCACTTCCAGTTCGGCGGCGGATTCCAGGTTGAAGCAGTGAATGCCCAGCTCCAGCGCCCGGGCCATCTCCTCGGGCTTTTTGCCGACCCCGGAGAAGACGATTTTCGCCGGATCGCCGCCGGCGGCGATCACCCGTTCCAGCTCGCCGCCGGAGACGATGTCGAAACCCGCCCCCAGCCGCGCCAGCACATTGAGTACCGCCAGGTTCGAGTTGGCCTTGACCGCGTAGCAGACGAGGTGCTCGCAGCCTGCCAGGGCCTGCCGGTATTCCCAAAGGCCGCTTCCAGCGCCGCGCGGGAATAGATGTAGCAGGGGGTGCCGTGCGCGGCGGCAATCGCGCTGACCGCCACGTTTTCCGCGTACAGGCTGCCCTCACGATAGGAGAAATGGTTCATGGCAGCTACTCGGTCAGGGCGTGGTGGCGGCTGCCGGGGCTGTTGCAGCAGACGCCGGGGCCGCAGGCGCGCTGGCCTCCTCGGGCAGGTACAGGGGGCCCATCTGCCCGCAGCCGGCCAGCAGCAGTGCGGCGGCAAGTGCGAGCATGGCGGCTGGGAAATGCATGAGTACGGCTCCATTGCGGCAAGCGGGGGATTATACCG
>CAVOYP010000014.1:0-292742 GCA_963700715.1 uncultured Gammaproteobacteria bacterium | reverse complement strand
GTGACCAGCCACGATGCGTTCGGCTACCTCGGCAGGGAATTCAACGTCCGGTTTCTGGCGCCGGTGGGACTGAGCACCGACGCGGAAGCGACCGCCAACGATGTCTCGACGATTATCCGCGACATCAGGCGTCTCGGCGTCCGGGCGCTATTCCTCGAGAACATCAACAATCCACCGCCTGCTGGGTCAGATATCGGCTGAAACTGGCGTCGCTATCGGTGGGCGCCTCTACTCGGATGCCCTTGGCGACATCGACGGGCCGGCCGCGACCTATCTCGGCATGATGCGCCACAACATCGAATCACTCGCCAAGGCTTTACGTCCAACGCAGTCCAAATCCCCACCATCCGATACAACGGCAACCCAAAGGGATCCGCCATGACCGCATTAATACCCGTCACCGTTCTCACCGGCTTCCTTGGCAGCGGCAAGACGACGCTGCTGAATCGAATCCTCAGCGAACAGCACGGCCTGCGCATCGCCGTCATAGAGAATGAATTCGGTGAGATCGGCATCGACCAGGACCTCGTCATCAACGCCGATGAAGAAGTCTTTGAAATGAACAATGGCTGCATCTGCTGCACCGTGCGGGGCGACCTGATCCGCATCCTCGGCGACCTGGCGAAGCGCAAGGACAAGTTCGATCGCGTGATCCTCGAAACTACCGGCATGGCAGACCCCGGACCGGTGGCCCAGACGTTTTTCGTTGACGAGGACGTCCGTACGCACTATGAACTCGATGGCATCATCACACTGGTGGACGCCAAACACGTCAGCCAGCACCTGGACAATAGTACCGACGAAGTGCTGTCCCAGCTTGCCTTTGCTGATCGCATCATCATCAACAAGGCTGACCTTGTGTCGGTAAAGGAGCAGGACACGCTGACCAGGCGGTTGCAGTCAATCAACGGTATGGCCAACGTCTATAAGGCGACCATGGCCAACGCGCCTATAGAAGAGCTACTGGATATCGGCGGTTTCAATCTTCAGCGCGCACTCGAGAAGAAGCCCAGCTTCTTGAGCCGGAGTACCCTTTCGAATGGGCGGGCAGTTGGAACCTGCCGGCCGGCGAATATCGCTTCCACATGGCAAACGGCCCGGACCCGACCATGTCGATTGCGCTGCTGGGCGAGTGCGAGCCAATAGAGGAGAGCCTTTTGACGCTTGCCGAGAGGATCTTCGTCGAATTCTCCCGGCCGGCAACGCCTCTGACCCATGGTGCGAGGCTTGTCGATGACAGGCAACATTACCAGTTGATTCTCCAGCAGCGGGACGACTACGAATTTACCCTGAGCCTGCCTGAACCGCGATCCATTGCGGTCTTCACACAGCATTGGCCCGAGGAATTCGACCTGAAGCTGCTGGATGCGCGCGGCGTGGAGCACACGCCGGTAGACGAGCACACGTTCAACGCCGGGCATTCACACGACAGCGCCGTGACGTCAGTCGCCATCGAAATGCCCGGGCTGTTCGATATGTCGCGCATCAATGCCTGGCTGGACGCGTTCCTCAGTGTCCACGGCGCGGATGTCTACCGCATGAAGGGCGTGGTCGGCGTGCACGGACAGTCGAGGCGCATCGTGTTCCAGGGAGTCCATATGATATTTGGCAGCCAAACTGGACTGCCCTGGGGAAACGAGGCGCCAATCAATCGGCTAGTGTTCATCGGCAAGAACCTGGACGACGGCTACATTCGCAAGTCTCTGGCATACTGCCTGTCAAGGGAGTGATGCGGCATGTTGAGACGCAGTCCCTCCGGGCATTTTCCGCAGGTCTCGCCGGAAGCCTTTATCGACCCAACGGCGATACTCTGCGGGCACGTCATCATAGAGGACAACGTGTTCATCGGTCCCTATGCCGTAATTCGCGCCGATGAGGTCGACGAATCCGGTAATATGGAACCGATACATATCAGGCGCGATTCAAATATTCAGGATGGCGTGGTGATACACTCCAAGGCCGGCGCGGCGGTCACCATCGGCGCCCGCACATCCATAGCGCATCGCTCCATTGTGCACGGCCCCTGCACGATCGGCGACGACGCCTTCATCGGCTTCAACAGCGTGGTTTTCCGCACTGGCATCGGCAACAACTGCGTCATTCGCCACAACTGCGTGATCGACGGACTGGATCTGCCGGACGGGTTTCATGTACCGCCGATGACCCACATTGGGCCTGGTTTTGACCTGGGCTCGATCGAGAAGGTGCCTCCGGAGTATGCGACGTTTTCCGAGTCCGTTATCTCGGCCAACCATGTACTGGTGCAGGGATACAAAAGGTTGAAAAATGAATTCTGAGAAAAGGCGAATCTCTTCGGTTCCCACCAACATCATCACCGGGTTTATTCGGGCCGAGAATGCGGGGGCAGGATTTCGCAGCATAGGATGGCGCGTTACGCCCACGATGCTGTTTGATCACCGCATGCTGGTGTCGCTCCTGGCTGGTATAACAGTGCAAAGAATGAAGGCGGTGCTCATCACCGACGGGGGTATCTTTGGCTACAACCTCACGCTGTACGCACTGACTGAAATGGCGATTGATGACGCCATAGCCAAATCATCGCCGACGACATCGACGACTCATGGGAGCGGGGCCTGCTGGCCTGCCTGATCCCCAAAGCGTAGCGCCACTCGCTGCGCGAGGCGAACCCCGCTCAATCCTCGCCGTACAGTTCAACGACGTCGACAACCATGCGGTACGCCGCAGTTCCCAAGTCGGTCATCTCCAGGCCCACGCTAAGCGTACCCGTGAACCAGAAAGGCTCGTAGATGTTTTCGGCAGATACGCCAGCCGCAGACTTACCATAAATAATCTGGTTGGGCGGCGGTGGCGGCGAATGCAAACACGCGCCAAAATAGGGAACGATAAAGAATTCATTGACCAGTCGGGTATCGTCGAACGTGAGCGGCACGACGAAACCGGGTATGCGGATGCGCTTACCATCGAACTCCTTCATCACTCTGGTCGATTGCAGTGCCTGTTGGTAGCGATCGGCGGGGCGCACTCTCCATGCTTCCCGGGGCACCGATTTCGGGGGCTTGATCCTCGAGTGAACCGTCTAATATCTCCAGGATGTAGTCAGGCGGGTTCATCAGTGCGTCCAGATCATCGGGGCGGATAAGATCTATCCAATCGACATCCTGGAAGTTCTGTGCGTAACTTGGGACAGGAAGGAGCGCACCGCAGGACAACGCAACGGGCAGCAGCATTTTCAGCATTGCCAATCCAGACAGATAGAACCGATTTTCCAGATTTACGCGCATTGCTGCCTTGCCCCTAGAGCTGATACCCGGCCGCAAATGACATGCGAATGACCTTCACGTCAAACTTGGCCCGCCGAATATGTTATAGTATAACGCCATTAGAGCATGCGACGCCACCCAGGAGGCTGCACGATGACACTACCATCTGCCGTTGACTTACGCGATGTCATCTTCGCCTATCCAGGCAGCCTCCTGTCATCTCCATTCGGCAATGGCGTATCGAGCGCGGCCGTCGGGTATTTCTTAAGGGCCCTCTGGCAGCGGCAAGTCAACACTACTGCATTTGATAGCGGGTTTGTTGCTGCCGCAATCAGGTGAAGTGTCCGTAAGCGGTAAATGCGTCAGCCGCCTCAGGGCGCACGCCCGCGATCGCTTTCGCGCGAAGGAGATAGGCCTAGTCTTTCAACAGTTTAATCTCCTGCCGTACCTCACGATACATGACAACCTGAAGGTCGCCATGCACTTTGGCTCGAGTGCGTCTGCGGCTAGTGCCAGCACATTGCTGCAACGACTTGGCCTGCCGGAGAAACAGCTGAATCACCGTGTGGACGAGTTGAGCGTCGGACAGCAACAACGGGTTGCAATCGCTCGTGCGCTCATTAACGGCCCGTCACTACTCATAGTGGACGAGCCCACTTCGGCCCTGGATACAGATGCAAGGGATGCCTTTATATCCTTGCTACTCGAGGTGGCGGCAGCACAGCAGGCGACGGTGCTCTTCGTGAGTCACGATGCATCCCTCACGCACTTTTTCGATGAGGTAACCGATCTGGCGGTTTTGAATTCAGCGCAGGCGCAGGAAGCGGTACATGCTGCTTAGAATCGCGCGGCTGAGCCTGTGGAACCGTCGCGTTGCGGCATTGCTCTGTGTACTCTCTATCAGTATCAGTGTTTTCGTGATGCTCGGCGTGGAATTTATCCGCGAGGAGTCGCGCAACGCATTCAATCGCACGCTGTCGGGGGCCGATCTGGTGGTGGGGGCGCGCACCAGCCAACTCAATCTCCTGCTCTACAGCATATTCCGCATCGGCGATCCCACCAACAACGTGAGCTGGCAAAGCTATCAGCAGATCGCAGAGCTCGATGCGGTCTCATGGACAATTCCACTTTCGCTGGGAGATAGCCACCGAGGCTACCGAGTGGTTGGAACCACATCTGCCTACTTTGAACACTACCGATACGGCGACGACTCAGCCCTGATACTATCGGCCGGAGATTTCTTTTCCGATGGCAATGAGGCAGTAATAGGTTCGAACGTCGCACGCAAACTGAAGTACGGGATCGGCGAGCAAATCATTCTTGCACACGGCACCGGTGAAACCAGCTTCCAGAAACACGAGAAGCATCCCTTCACCATTACCGGAATACTAAAGCCAACGGGCACACCCGTCGATGATTCGATTCATGTCACGCTCGACGCGATCGACCGAGTCCACTCGGGCGGCCAGCTGCCTGCAACTACAGACGCCTCAGTTGGAAGGACTATCACCGCCGTCATCGTTGGCCTCAGTTCACGGATGCAAACCTTCCGCGTGCAACGCATCATCAACGACTACCGCGCAGAGCCACTGCTGGCCATACTCCCGGGGGTTGCATTGTCGCAACTCTGGCGTGTGCTCGGCGCTTTCGAGGGTATGTTGCGTCTTATCTCGGTACTGGTACTGGTCTCAGCCCTGCTCGGAATGGGTACAATGCTGCTGACATCGGTGCGGGAGCGGCGCGGCGAAATCGCAATACTGCGCGCAGTGGGAGCAAGCCCATGGTTCATCTTTCTCCTTATTCAGTTAGAAGCGCTACTGCTGGCATTCGCGGGCATCATCGCGGGCATGGCTTCCATCAGCCTGGTGGTGGCGGTAGGGAGAGGTTGGCTGCAGGAAACTTCTGGTATTTTTGTCCCGCATTATGCGCCAACTGGAGCGACGCTGGTCTTCGCGGCAATCATTCTGTTACTCGCCGCCTGTTGTGCGGCGGTGCCGGCTATCGGCGCCTACAAACTGGCATTGGGTCATCACCTGGCGCGGCGCTAGCTCACCCCGCTACCGCCTTGGGGGAAGGCTTGTCGTGGCATTGTCCACACAGGCCATGCATTTCAAACTGCTTGTGCCCCAGGTAAAAGCCTTTGGACCGGGCTTTTTGATCGAGTTTCTTCAATTCTCCCTCAGCGATTTCGATTTCCTGTACCAGGCCACACTGGTCACAGATCAAAAACTGCGATGCGGCATGCGGATGGTCACAGGCGATGTGACGACAGGCGATAAAATTATTGGTGGACCGCAGCTTGTGGGTAATACCAGCTTCCATGAAGGCGTCCAGGATTCGGTAGACAGACATGACAGGAATCTCCTCGCCATGATCCCTCCGATACGCCTCCGCGAGGTCATAGGCGGACTGCGGTACGGGGCGTGCAAAAAGCGTTTGCATCAGCCGTCTGCGCTTGGCTGTCAGGCGTAATGCGCGTTCCTGGCAGGCACGCTCGGCATCAGCTAGCGCCCTCGCCAGATTCATGTCTCAGCCTTCCCCAACGCCCTTTCGCCCATGTTTCTCACCGGTTTGCCGGACATAAGGATACCACAGGCGTGAGAGTGTCCGCAGTAGCACGGCGGCTAAAGCCCGCGCTTTGGCAGGGTAGGCGCGACATTTCATGGAAACAACGCCAGGGTGGTTGTCCGCACCACATCGCGCCACTGCTGCACCGGCTGGTCGGCAAACAACACCGCCTGCCGGTTGGACTCGCGTCCGCCCCCGCTGCGGCTCAGCGCGAACACGCACAGCAGTTCGACACAACGCAGCTGCACTTGCAGCTGTTCAGTCGGCGGGTCCCGCGGCTCGCGCATTGCGGGGTCGGCATATAGGGTGGTAGCCGGCGTGGCGCCGACCGGGCCGCTCACCAGCACTGGGCCCACTCGCTCCTGCATGGCCCTGCTCACTTCCTCAACCAGCCAGCGATCGGAGACCTCCCCCGGCAGGCGTGTGCCGGCGTCCAGCCGCATTTGCGGCGCCTCGAAGTACACCCGCGTCTGGGCTGGCGGCAATGCAAGGAAATACAGCAGACCGGCGACGACGGCAACGCCGGCCAGCATTGCCAGGCGCGGCCAGCGGCCCCGGTTCAAAAAGTGCCCCGGGCTTGGGGTTCCCCCGCCCGCAGCGGTCATCCTCGATCGTCCCTCCCGCGCCAGGTCCGCGGGCACCGGAGGCGGTATGTCCTCCGCGGACTCCGCCCTGAAGCAGGGTCGGGCCTCTACCAACAGGCTGTTACTGGCAGCCAGCGGAATACCGCGCGCGACGCGGCGCAATACCTGGCGCACGACCCGGGTACTGGACGGCCTGTTCGCCGGTACTTTCTGCAACATCGCGCTGACGAGCCTGATCAGTTCCGGTGGCAACTCGACATCAGCGGAGACCAGCGTTTCCAGCGGTGCGGGGTCGCTCTCCAGCAGGGCCCGGGCGTCCAGCCGACCGTCGCGATAAAAGGGCGGCACACCCCCAAGCATGCGGTACAGCAGGCAGCCCAGGGCAAACAGGTCAGAGCGCTCGCCAAGGGGCTTGCCGAGGTACTGCTCGGGTGACATCGCCGACAGGCTCCCTGCCATGGCTGCCTCCGCCGCGGGGCGTTGGGCGATACCAAAATCCGTCAGTTTCGCCCGGCCGGTGGTCGTGATCAGCACATTGCGCGCCTTCAGGTCGCCGTGGACGATGCGCTGCTGGCGCGCGACGGTCAGGGCGCCGGCGATATCGGCTGTTATCGTCAGGACGCTGGCCAGGGAGAGTCGCACCGATGCCAGCAGTTCCTCCAGATCGCAGCCCGGGACATACTCCATGACCATAGCCAGGTGGTCGCGGGACTCGATGACATCGTGGATCTGCACGACTTTCGGGCTCTGCATGCTGGCGATCACCTGCGCCTCATGCAACAGCTGCTTGCGGGCGGCGCGCTCGTTCGGCAGGGGATAGATCTTGATGGCCACGCGGCGGTGCAGGCGCTTGTCGTAGCCGAGGTATACCGAGCCCTGGCCGCCCCTGTTAACCAGGCGCAGGATCCGGTAGGGGCCCACCCTGGCATCGCCGCCGGTCCAGGCCGAGCGCCCGGGCACGGCTAGAACCACACCAGCTGCGAGCCGCGCAGGCGCGCGAGCAGGCCACTGAAGGAGACTTTCAAGTGCCGTGCAGCGGCGCGGGCATCACCGCCGTGCTCGGCCAGCACCTGCTCCAACTCGGCCAGCGGTATCTGCCCCGCGAGCCGATAGCCCGGCGTTTCATCTATGCGCCGGTATACCCCCTGCCGGGACACGCCCAACTGGCGCGCGACATTGGCCACTTCGAAGTCGTTGGCCTCCATGGCAGCGTCGAATTCCCGTGCGTCGACATCCCGGATCCTGCGGCGAGCTGTTGCGCCAACCGCCGTCGCCACTGCCTGTTGCGGCCGCGGCCCTTGCAGCGCCACCCGGACATTATCCGGCAGCGCGATACCGCCCTCAGCGGCGACCACCACCTGGCCGGCAAAGTTCGCCAGCTCGCGCACATTGCCGGGCCAGCGGTAAAGCAGGAAGCTGTGAAACAACTCGGCCCATGCCGCTATCTCCCGGGCCGGCGAATCCTGCTGCGGCAGCAGGCCGTGGCGGGCGAGTTGCCGGCAGCTGCGGCCGAGGAAGTGCAGCAGCAATTCGCCAATGTCTTCCGGGTGCTGGCGCAGTGGCAGCAGCCCGATCTCGCAGGCCCCGAGCCGGTGGCGCAGGGCGGCCTTGAAGTCGCTGCCCTCGCCGTCAAGGGCGGCGTCAGTGGCAGATATCACCCTGACATCCACCCGCTGCACCGCCCCGCCAACGGCCTGTATCTCGCGCTCCTGCAGGGCGCGCAGCAGCTGGGGTTGTACCTCCAGAGGCGTATCGCCGATCTCATCCATAAACAGGGTGCCGCCCTGGGCCTGCCGGAAAAAGCCGGCGTTTGCCGCGGTGGCGCCGGTGTAGGCACCGCGGGCACTGCCAAACAGGGCAGCGGCGGCGAGGCCTGGGGTAATGGCCGCCATATTGACGCTCACCAGGGGGCCGCTGCGCCCGCTTTCCCGGTGAATGGCCGCCGCCACCAGTTCCTTGCCGGTTCCCGTCTCACCGTGGACCAGCACGTCCAGCCCGCTGGCGCCCACCACCGCGATCTGGCGCCGCAGTTCGTGCATGTACGCGCTGCTGCCGCACAGGCCCGTACCGCTGGCAGCGGCGGCGAGCGCCGCCGCGGCACGGGGTGCCAGTCGCAACAGCAGCACCACGCTGTGCGACAACAGCAGGGCCACGCCGGCCTGCAGCTGCTCGGGGGCAAGCACCACTCTCCCCTCCAGTTCCCTGCCCCCGACCCGACAGCGGCTCGACCCTTCAGGGCGGCTCAGGATAAGACTGTCACCCTCGACGACCACTTCCAGGGCCCGCCGACTGACATGATCATCATCCAGCGGAGCCAGCGGCCCGGCAGCGCCGCCCCGCCCGAAGGCGGGACTGTAGCGCCCCAACACCCAGGGCTGCGACCCGGCCGGGCAGGGCAGCTCGGCGGTCTCCCCGATGCGCGCGGTGTCCGGATGGAAAATGATGGTCAGGAGCAGCCGCGGTGCGCTGTCGCGGCTGTGGGGGGCAACCGCCAGCGTGGGCAGGGTCAGATCGGGATCGGCAGGTGTCGGCATCAACGGGCTTGGTGCATGGCAGGTGATTTCCTCGAGTCCTCGGCGCAGGCTCCCCGGGGAAAAGCTTAGCAGCTCGTGGCAATATTGCCGTATCGCGCGCGGGCGGCGGCGGGCACCGCCGCAGTAGATCAGTCCTGCGTCCGACTGGTTCCTACAACAGCAGCACCAGCAGCGACAGCACCACGATCCAGCAGGCCGCGCTGCGCGAGAGCAGCGAGTTGAATTCGCGGTTCTGCGCCGCGGCGGCAGGGCCGGTCGCCGCATCCTCATCCGGGGCGATGGCCGCATCGGGACCCAGCGCGGCAACCCCGACCGTGTACAGCACCGAGCTGGCGTCTGCAGCCGGTGTCCCCCAGCGCCGCCAACAGACTGTCCCTGCTGGCGATGAAATCCCCCGTCAGGGTGAACGTCGCTGCCAGCAGGCGCCCGGGCACCCAGTCCAGCAGGAACAACAGGCGCGCCACCAGCCCGGACTGGCAACCGCCACGACTGAGTTGCAGCAGCCGGTAGGTAAGCGCCCCCGCCGGCCCGAGCAGCACAAAATAGAACAGCACCGAGAACCAGCGCTGCAAACCCTCGTAGAGATACGCCCGCTGGATGCAGGGCGTGAACACCCAGGGGCGTATCGGGTAGCGCCGCGTTATCCTCCCAGTCAAACTCCTGGCAGGCCGCAAGGTAAGCCGCCTCAAAGTCGCCGCTGTAGACGTGGCCGCGATAGCGCCCCATGGCGCCCTGGAAATCACCCCGCCCAAACGAGTACAACAGCAGCAGCGCCGCCAGCGCAATCCACGGCAGGCCAAACAGGATGGGCTCCACCAGGCCCAGCAGCAGCAGTGCCAGCACGACCGGCAGCAACACCTGCGCTGCCAGGCTGACGCCCGCCGGGAGGTTCCAGCGGCTGACGCGGGCCTGCCAGGCGGTGAACCAGCCATCGTACTGGGTCCGATCCGCCGAGCCCCACGCCTGCAGCAGCACCACGGCAATAATTATCGCGAGAAATGTCATCCCCTCTCCTTCGCAGCCGCCAGCAGGCTGCGGTACCTGTTCCAGTCAAATGCCGGGCCCGGATCGGTTTTGCGCCCCGGTGCGATGTCGCTGTGGCCGACGATCCGGTCCCTGTCCATCTCGGCGTAGTGGGCCAGCAAGGTCCGGGTCACCGCCGCCAGGGCCGCGTACTGCTGGCCAGTGTAAGCGTCATCGTCAGTCCCCTCCAGCTCGATACCGATACTGAAATCGTTGCAATTGTCCCGCCCGGCGAAACAGGATTGTCCCGCATGCCAGGCCCGGTCGCAGAAATTCACGAACTGCACCAATTCACCGTCGCGCCGGATCAGCAGGTGCGCCGACACCTGGCTGCCGCGAATCTCGTTGAAATACGGATGCTCATCCCAGTCCAGGCAATTGGTAAAGAGGCGCTCGATGCAGTCGCCGCCGTACTGGCCCGGCGGCAGGGAAATATTGTGGATGACCAGCAGCCGCGGCGCGCAGCCCTCGGGCCTGGGGCCAAAATTCGGCGACGGCACGCGCCGGGCCTGCTGCAGCCAGCCCCCGGACAGGGTGAGCGTATCGCCTGTGGTATTTATCGCCATGCGCCATTCTATGCGAGTTTTGCCCCGGTTGCCCTGCGCCGGGTTTGCGGGGTTAACACCCCCGCTTTGGCAGCTGCTACAATCGCCACCCCGACCACCCCGTACCGATCCCATGAGCTTGCCACCGCCCGCGATAATCAAACCCAGTGACGCCGCTGTCCTGGCCAACGTACGCGCCGCCCTGGCCGAGGATGTGGGCAGCGGCGATATCACCGCCGCGCTGATTCCCGTGGGTGCACAGGCCTCGGCCCGGGTCATCACCCGGGAGGACGGCGTGCTCTGCGGCAGTGCCTGGGTCGATGCGGTATTTGCCGAGCTGGACCCGGCAATCACCCTGGCCTGGCAGGCCGCGGACGGCGAGCGAATCGTCGCGGGGCAGGTTCTGTTCACCGCCAGCGGCAGCGCGCGGAGCCTGCTGACCGGTGAACGCTGCGCCCTGAACTTCCTGCAACTGCTGTCCGGCACCGCCACCACCTGCCGGCGCTACGCGGACCTGGTGGCAGGCACCGGCGTCAGGCTGCTGGATACCCGCAAGACCATACCCGGACTGCGCATCGCCCAGAAATACGCCGTCAGCTGCGGCGGCTGCCACAACCACCGCATCGGTCTGTACGACGCCTTCCTGATCAAGGAAAACCATATCCACGCCGCGGGCGGCATTGCCCGGGCGGTGCAGGCCGCCCGGCAGCATGCACCGGGCAAGCCCGTGGAAGTGGAGGTGGAGAACCTGGAGGAACTGGAGCAGGCCCTGGCCGCCGGCTGCGACCGTGTCATGCTGGACAATTTTTCCCTGGAGCAGATGGCCCGGGCGGTCAAACTCTGCGGGCAGCGGGCGGAGCTGGAAGCCTCCGGCAATGTCACCGAGCAGCGCCTGCGGGCGATCGCCGAAACCGGGGTGGATTTCATTTCCATCGGCGCCCTGACCAAGGACTGCAAGGCGCTGGATCTGTCGATGCGCCTGCTATAGCAGCGGGCGCTTGCTGACGATCACGCCGTTGTTGTCCGCGTAGATGTAATCCCCGGGCGCAATGGCCACGCCGCCGAAAGCAACGGCGACATCCCGCTGCCCCACGCCCAGTTTTTCGGTTTTCAGCGGGCAGTGACCCAGGGCCTGCACCCCGATCGCGATCGCGCCGATTTCATCCACGTCGCGCACCGCGCCGTTGATGACCAGGCCGGCCCAGCCATTGGCCGCCGCCTGCTCCGCCAGCATATCGCCCAGCAGGGCGCGGCGCAGGGAGCCGCCGCCATCCACCACGATCACCCGCCCCTCACCCGGCTCCGCCACGCACTGCTTGACCAGCGAATTGTCCTCGTGGCACTTGATGGTCACGGCGCGGCCGCCAAACTGCCTGATGTGGCCATAACTGGCAAACTGCAGCTCGATGGCCGCGGCCTCCGGATGGGCATCGGTGAGGTCGGGGGTGGAGATCGCTGTCATCGCTCAGTTCCAGTGGGTGGGGCGTATTGGCCCGCTAAAACTACGGTGGACCGGGGCAACAGGCAAGGTATAATTTCCCCAATCAATAGAAACTGTTTTGACCATTCGTTAAATGAATAGGGATGGCCTCTGAACCTCAATCGCATCGACCTCAATCTGCTGGTTTACCTGGACGCGCTGCTGCGCGAGCGCAATGTCACCCAGGCCGCCAACCAGCTCAACCTGTCCCAGCCCGCCATGAGCAACGGCCTGCGGCGCCTGCGCGAGCTGTTCGACGACCCGCTGCTGGTGCGGACCAGCGAGGGCATGACGCCCACCGAACGCGCGCTGGAGCTGGAGCCGATCGTGCGCGAAGTGCTGTCCAACATCGACCGGGCGGTACAGCCGCGCTCGGAGTTCGACGCCCGCAATGCCCACCGGGTATTTCGCATCATGGCCAGCGACTATGCCGAATCCACGCTGTTGCCCGGCGTGCTGGGCAAGCTGCGCACGCTGGCGCCGGGGCTGACCCTGGACATCATGACCCCCAGCGACGTCAGCTTCCTGGATGTCGAGCGCGGCAAGGTGGACATGGTGATCAACCGCTTCGACTCCATGCCCCAGTCCTTCCACCAGATCCACCTGTGGAACGACAGCTTCACCTGCGTGCTCAGCCCGGAAAACCCGGTGCTGCAGGATTTCACCCTGGAAAACTACCTCAAGGCCAACCACGTCTGGGTCAGCAAGACCGGCATGGGCGTCGGCGTCGGGGTAAACCCGGACGACGTGCAGCGCCTGGGCTGGGTGGACGTGGCCCTGAACAAGCTGGGCAAGAAGCGCCAGATCCGGGTCTTCACCCGCCACTACCAGGCCGCCATGACCCTGGCCGAGCAGAACGACCTGATCGTCACCCTGCCCACCCGGGCGGCCCTGCTCAAGCGCAACAACCCGCGGGTGGTGTTGCGCGATCCGCCGCTGGAGATCCCGCCGCTGGAACTGAAGATGGCCTGGAGCCCCCTGCTGCAGCACAACCCCGCCAACAAATGGCTGCGCAAACTGATCGCCGACACCGCCCGGGAACTCGATGACAAGGCCCCCACCCCCTGAGGCGCCACCGGCACTACATTCATACTCGCTATGCCGGTGATAAAAGCGATAAATTAGCTAAATTAAGGTCACATCCCTAGACTCGTCCGCTTGTCGAATCCAGCCGACATCTCAACAAGGACCTGCACCATGACTGATCGCATCCAGCAGGGCGGCCTGCAGATCGCCCCGGTACTATACGAACTACTCGAAGCCGACATTGCTCCCGGGACCGGCGTCACCGCGCACAGTTCTGGCAGGGGCTGGAAGCGATCGTCAACGAGCTGGCGCCGCGCAACCGGGAGCTGCTGGCCACCGCGGGACAATCTGCAGGCGCAGATCGACGCCTGGCACCGCGCCAACCCGGGTGCCGGCTACGACCGCGGCGCCTACAAGGCCTTCCTGCGGGAGATCGGCTACCTGCTGCCCGAGGGCGAGGACTTCGCCATCAGCACCGAGAACGTCGATCCGGAAGTCGCCACCCTCGCCGGGCCCCAGCTGGTGGTGCCGGTGATGAACGCCCGCTACGCCCTCAATGCCGCCAACGCGCGCTGGGGCAGCCTCTACGATGCCCTGTACGGCACCGATGTCATTCCCGAGGACGGTGGCGCCAAGCGCAGCGGCGCCTACAACCCGGTGCGCGGCGCCAAGGTGATCGCCTACGCCCGGGATTTCCTCGACCGCCACTGCCCGCTCGCCACCGGCGGCCATGCCGAGGCCACGCTCCTACACCGTGGTGGCGGGCAGGTTGCAGGTGGTGCTGGCGGACGGCACGCGATCAGCGGCCTGCGCGGACCGCGGCGCAATTTCGCGGCTACAGCGGCGAGCCCAATGCGCCCGCCAGCGTCCTGCTGCGCCACAACGGCCTGCACATCGAGATCCAGATCGACCCGAGCAGCCCCATCGGCAGCACCGATCCCGCCGGCGTCAAGGACGTGGTGCTGGAGGCGGCGCTGACCACCATCCAGGACTGCGAGGACTCGGTCGCCGCCGTCGATGCCGCAGGACAAGGCCGTGGTCTATCGCAACTGGCTGGGCCTGATGCGCGGCGACCTGGCGGACAGCTTCGACAAGGGCGGCAGGACCCTGACCCGCCACCTCAACCCCGACCGCGTGTTCACCGCGGCCGGCGGCGGCGAGCTGGTGCTGCCCGGGCGCAGCCTGATGTTCGTGCGCAACGTGGGCCACCTGATGACCAACGACGCCATCCTCGACCGCGAGGGGCGGGAAATCCCCGAGGGCATCATGGACGGCATGTTCACCGCCATGATCGCCCTGCACGACCTGCGCAAGGACGGCGCGGCCAATCGCAACTCGCGCCGGGGCAGCGTCTACATCGTCAAGCCCAAGATGCACGGCCCGGATGAGGTGGCCTTCACCTGCACCCTGTTCGACCGCATCGAGGACGCCCTGGGCATGGCGCGCAACACCCTCAAGGTGGGCATCATGGACGAGGAGCGCCGCACCACCGTCAACCTGAAGGAGTGCATTCGCGCCGCCCGCGAGCGCCTGGTGTTCATCAACACCGGCTTCCTGGACCGCACCGGCGACGAGATCCACACCAGCATGGAGGCCGGCGCCATGACCCCCAAGGGCGCGATGAAGCAGGAGCCGTGGATCAACGCCTACGAGGACTGGAACGTCGACATCGGCCTGCACTGCGGCCTGCTCGGACGCGCCCAGATCGGCAAGGGCATGTGGGCCATGCCCGACCTGATGGCGCGACATGATGAAGACCAAGATCGGCCACCCCCGGGCGGGCGCCAGCACCGCCTGGGTGCCCTCCCCCACCGCCGCCACGCTGCACGCCATGCACTATCACGAGGTGAATGTGGCCGCGCGCCAGGCAGAGCTCAGGCAGCGGCCACGGGCCTCACTCGACGACATCCTCAGCATTCCGCTGAAGGGCGCCGCGGGCCTCAGCGCCCAGGACATACAGCGGGAACTGGACAACAACGCCCAGGGCATCCTGGGCTACGTGGTGCGCTGGATCGACCAGGGCGTGGGCTGCTCCAAGGTGCCGGACATCAACCACGTGGGCCTGATGGAGGATCGCGCCACCCTGCGCATCTCCAGCCAGCACATCGCCAACTGGCTGCGCCACGGCGTCTGCAGCGAGGAGCAGGTCAGGGCAACCCTGGAACGCATGGCGCTGGTGGTGGATGAGCAGAATGCCGGCGACCCGCCTACCGCCGATGGCGCCGGACTTCGCCGACAACGTCGCCTTCCAGGCGGCCTGCGACCTGGTCTTCCTCGGCGGGAGCAGCCCAGCGGCTACACCGAGCCGGTACTGCACGCCCGGCGCAGGGAGGCGAAGGCAAGCGGCGCGCTGAGTTGGCGTGACCCGGTCATTCGCGACCCGGCGTGACCCGGTCTCCGCGACCCGGTCACTCGTGGCCGGCGTCGGTTTCCTTGTACTGCAGGTTGGTGAGCTGCTCCGACAGCAGGCCGATCAGGAACACGATAACCCCGGACAGGATCATCAGGGTCGTCATATTGGTAAAGCGCCAGCTGTCGCTGGTTAAAACCGAATAACAATAGTTGAGAATTCCCAGGCCCGATATCACCGCCGCGATGGGGAAATACACTTTCAGCGGTGAGTAGAGCGTGCCGATCTTGAAAATGATCAGGAAAAAACGCACGCCGTCGCGCAGCATGTTGATGTGGCTGCTCCCCAGCCGCTGCGCCACGCTGATGGGTACGAAGCCCACCGAGTATCCGGCCCGGAAAAACGCCATGGTCGAGGTCGTCGGGTAACTGAAGCCGTTGGGCAGCAGGTACAGGAAATCGAGGAACTTGCGGCGATCGACACAGCGAAAGCCCGAGGTCAGGTCCGGAATCTCGCGGTTGACCATCCAGCTGGCCAGCCGGTTGTACAGGCTGTTGGCGCTCCAGCGCGCAACGCTGGCCTGGGATGACAGGCCGCTGCGGGCGCCCACCACCAGGTCGTAACCCTCTTCCATGCGGTACAACAGGCGCTGGATATCCGCCGGGTCGTGCTGGCCATCGCCGTCCATGAACACGATATGGTCGCCCGTCGCGGCGCGGGCCCCGGTCTTGATCGCGGCGCCATTGCCCTTGGAATAGGGATGGGAAATAACCCTGACGCCGGCGTTCTCGCACACCTGCACCGTGGTATCGGTGGAGCCGTCATCCACCACGATCACCTCGGCCTCGCGGATAGAGCGCGCGCAGGGACGGCAGGAACGTTGCCAGCCCCTCCTCTTCGTTCTTGGCCGGAATGACGACGGACAATTTCAAGCGTTACTTCTCCAGGTACAGTGCCAGGGTCTGTTGCTCGCCTACCGTCAACTGCCCGCGCCCCTGCATCGCCTGCAGCGTGGCCATGACTTCATCGGCTTCGACCACTTTACCCAATGCCCGGGTAAAATGCAGCTTCATCAGCAGGCCCTGGGCATTATCGGGAGACTGCGCCAGGAACAGGTCGATGTAGGCGTCGGCGTACTGCCAGCGCTGCAGCACGTTCTCCAGTAATGCCAGACCGATATAGATATTGGCGGACGCGGTGGCGGGTGAATCGGGCGCCAGGAAAATCTCCACCATGCGATCGGCAAAGCCCACCCGGTCAAAATCCGGGCAGGTATCGTCCTGCAGCAGCTTCACCATGGTCTGCAGAGTGACCACCGAGCCGAAGGGCCGCGCGGGATTGTCCGTACCCAGCCGGCGGATCTGCTCGCGGCTCGACCGGCTGGTTGGCGATGCAGGCCAGGGCGAGATCGCGTATATCGTGGTCGCCGCTGCGCTCCCCGGCGACATTCACCGCATAAGCCCTGGCCGAATACTCGCGCGCCGCCTCGAACTGGCCGAGGTTGGCCATCTGCACCGCCATATCGGCATTGGCGCGATAGGAATTCGGGTGCGCATTGAGATGGTTGAGAATCAGCAGCGGATGGCTGGACCAGATCTGCACCTGGGAACCGGTGAGGCTGGCGAGCCACAGCGCATAGCAGCCGAGGTAGACCAGCAGCGGCGCCCTGATCTGCGGCCACTGCCTGCACCAGGGCGGCGAATACCACCCCGACCAGCAGCAACAGGCCAACGCCGGGAAAATAGTTGCGGTGCTCGAAGTAGAGTTCCAGCGGGAGCACGGTGGACTCGACGCTGTGCCCCACCAGGAACCAGGCGATACCCAGTGCCAGGTAGCGGCCCCACTGCCAGAACAGCAGGACGCACAAAGACTGCCAGCACCCCAGCCACGCCATTACGGCGAGTACAGGTTGTCGGGGGCTGATCGAGCGAGGTCGAAACCACCACATCATCGTGATACAGGCCCATACGCAGACACATCGGGGCAGAACAGCTGCCCGACATAGTCCCAGAGGATACGACTCTGGGTCAGCAGGCGCTCCTCGAGGGTGAAATAGCGATGGCGGAATCCGGCGGCCAGCCCGTCGTAATCCGCCACGAGGATAACCAGTACCGTCAATCGCCCCAGTGCGATCAGGCCCAGGGTCAGGCGCTGCAGCCAGCGGATGGGCTGTCCACTCGCGCCCGCAAACTGGAACCACAGGGCTTCCAGCAACAACAGGATGGGAATGACCACCACGGCGTTTTCCTTGGCGAACACCGCGAGCAGCACCAGTATGGCGAGCAGCCACCAGCAAGCGCGACCGAGAAATTGCCCTGCCCGCAGTCGCTCGCGCCAGTACACGTAAGCAGATGCAGGCGCAGCAGCATAAACGTGGTGGCCAGCATCGCCATGCGCTGCACCACGTAGAGCACGGTGCTGACATACAGGGGCGACAGCAGCCAGACGGCGCCCAGCGCGAGCGCCAGCCACGCGGTAACCGGGCGTGCCGCAGATAACGGAACAGCAGCCAGAACAACCAGATCACCAGCGCGCCGTTGAGCAGGTGCAGGAGGATATTCACCCGCTTGCTGGTGCCGAGGCTGCCATCGAGGAAAAGCTTTCTCGAGGACGAAGCTGGCCATGGATACCGGCCGGCCCAGCGGGCCGGATTTGTCGCCGCGTACGTAGTCCCAGGCCAGCTCCGGATTGGTCTTTCAGGTCGCCGATCACCAGCACGCTGGACCGATCATCCAGCAGGGCCGGGCCGGTCTGGCCGGGCCAGTAGACCCAGCCGCTGAGCAGCAGCACCAGCAGCGCCAGACTAGCGCGGCAAGATTGCGACAGCCGATCAGTCACGGGCGACCCCGATGCGGCTCAGCCGATTCCTGAACAGGGACTTCATCTGGTTCATCTGATACCGATTGGGAGTCATTCGCAGCCACAGCCGGGCAGTCTCGATACATGGCGGCCACATCCTGCCCGCGCGCACTGCTCAGTAAGCAGGTGGTGGTAAACCCAGTTCGCCGCGGGCACCAGCGCCTGCGCCTGCTGCAGCAGTGGCAGCAGCTGTCTGCGGCTCCGCCTTCATCGCGGAGCAGGTACTGGTAGCGGTAGCGCAGGACCTGCTGGCGACTCGGGATAGCGCTCGGACAATTGGTCGAGCAGGGCCGCTCACGCTCGCCCTGGCTCGTCTGCATCCCCCTCGTCCGAGCAAAGTCTCGAACAGCACTTCCAGCGCATTCCAGTCCGACGCCTGCAGGCCGCGCGTGCTCAAGCAGTTCATCGAGCTGCGCCAGCCAGTCCACCTGCTGCTGCAGCTGCGGGAAAGTAGCGGCTGTCGAGATAGTACAACATGACCAGCGCGGCGACGTCGCGGTTGTTGGTCTGGTACATGCGCTCGAAGTAATGCCGCGACAGCAGCAGCGACTCCGACTTCTCCTGCTCGCTCAGGCCCCGCTCCTCACCCTCGCGGTAGTGTCGCAACAGGGCGTTGGCGTAAAAATAATTGGAGCGGGAGGATTCCGGGTGCTGGGCCAGGTTGCTTGCGACTGAGGAGTCAGCTCATCCGACCAGGCTCTGCACCCGAAAAAACAGCAGCAGGCACAGGATCGTCATCACGCCCGCGACGGGATACCAGACGCTCAGACCCTGTGACTGCGGGCGCAGGGAACCACCACGCAGTGGCCAGGCCCAGACATACCAGCATGCCGGGCAGGTAATTGCGGTGTTCGTAGACCATTTCCAGCGGCAATCACGGTGGACTCCATGCTGTGGCCCACCAGGAAAAACAGCACGCGCCAGCAGCAACAGCGGATAGCGCCGGCGCAACAGCAGCCGCCAGCATCAGCACCGGCCAGGCCAGCAGGGCCAGCGAGAGTTGTCCAGCGGCGAGAACAGGCCGGTGGACAGGGGAATATCGTCGTGCTGGAAGCCCATGTCGTTGATGTTGGGAAAGATGATCCAGCCCAGGTAGCGCCACAGCAGCCGCGCCTGGGTCAGCAGGCGCTCCTCCAGGGTGAATTCACGCCCGGCGTAACCGCCGACAAGGCTGTCCGGGGCGAACGGCCAGAATCACCAGCACCAGCGCAACGGGTAACAGCAACAGCATCCAGCCCGCGCGATCCGAGCCAGCGGTTTGGCCGCCCCGCCCACACGCCCCGGAAGATGCAGACCTCCAGCACCACAAGCAGCCAGGGCAACAGTGCGCCGTTTTCCTTGGACAGGACGGCGCAGCAGGGTCAGCAACAGCAGCCACAGCGCCGCCGCCAGCACTTCCCCGGTCGCGGCGCCGAACTCCGCCCAGCGCTGCCGGTAATGCATGAACACCAACAGGCCGGCCAGCACGAACAGGGTGGCCAGCTGGGCCATTCGCTGCACCGCGTACAGCACGGTCGACACGTTGAGGGGGTGCAACAGCCAGATCGCGGCGGCTGTCAGCGCCAGCAGGCGCCGCGTGGGCACATCGAGACCCGAAGCGAAGCGCGTCGAGTATTGACTGGAAAAGAAAGAAAGCAGTACGGCGATCGCAAGGTGTATCCCCAGGTTGACCGCCTTCAGCCCGAAAGGGGAAAAATCACCGGCGATGGCATGATTGGCGGCGAAAGAGAGCATCGCAATGGGTCGCCGCAGCGGCCCGGCGCTGGAACTGAAGGCGGCGACGCGCCACTCATCGAACTCACCACCGTGGATTTGAACCAGCTCGTTGGCGGTGAGTGCCGGCTTGTCGTCGAAAAGCAGTGGCCCGGACAGGCCGGGCAGGTAGATCGCTATGCCAAGGAGCAGTAACAGGACCGCAACCAACGGCAAGCGTAAGGACTCTCGCATCATCGCTATAAATCCTGAGGACTGGGCCAGACCCGGCAGCGCCTGCATATGCGGACCGGGATTCAAACAAAAAAAGCCCGGCGATGCCGGGCTATCGTGCTGAAGCCATAATCTATCCGCGACAATTGGCGGGAAGATACTTGCTGGGCATTGCGTTTGCGCCGTCGACGTCACCCGGCTTACATAGTCCAGCGCAGCACGCGACCGTTATCAGTGGAACCCGAAAGGGCAAAGTAAAGATCCGCCGAGGCCCCAGGAATCTGGGCTTGCTTGATCTTCGCAGCGATGATCGGCAGACTGGTGTCCAATTGGTACACGATCGAAGCCACGATATCGGTGTCCGGATTACGCATTAAACCCGGCAGCATCAGCATCAGCGGCATAACGCCGTTGGCTGCGTAGTACTCCGAAATACTGGTCTTCGCTTCTGCCAGATTGGCCAGCGCTTCTGACATCTTCGCCCGCACGGTGTAATCCTGGTAAGCCGGCAGCGCGATGGCGGCCAGAATGCCGACGATCGCGATAACGATCATCAGTTCGATCAGTGTGAAGCCCTGCTGTTTCTTTTGAATGTTCATAATTGCTATCCCCATGATGGATGTTTGTTTGCCTATCGGTACCAGCGCCCTGATTGAACCCTGGACCAAAACTGCACAGGGTATACAGCAACCTGCGTGCCAACTTTCTGAAAAATGACTCTGAATAACTTAATATCTTTATTTTTCATACTAGTTATATTAAATGACACGCTGTACGCGGCGCCTGTCAAGCAGCTCTCCAGGCGGATCACAGCTGCCTGCGATCGCCACATAGTGACAAATTTTGTCGCTTTCTAGCCGTCCAAGTTCGTGACCCGGTCGCTGGCGGCCAGTAATAACCTAGCGGATCGAGTAATTCGGACCCCGATGGGCTGCGATCACCCGCCAGGCAAGGCCCGTACCGTCGAATTCCCCTTTCTCAATTGCCGCGACGCAAGTAACGCGCTATCAACACGACCGTTGGCGCAGTACTGAACGACAGGATTTCGTTAATCCATCACCTGATCAATGCATCACAATAAGCGCAAAAATAACTCAAATTACTACAATCAGTCTTGACCGAACTCTAGGAGCAGCGATCGCGGCTGGTTATACTTTCGGCAATAAAGAATGCAACACCCAGCGGTGCGCACGGCACCTCGCAGTGTGTTTGCACCGGCAGCAGGGGCGCAATGGCAATGAACGAAAAAGCAATCGGGCAACTCAGCGGTCTGGCCGGACGCCTGGTGGCCGAGTCGCTGATCAGCGCGCAGGCAGCGAGCCAGGCGCAGAAAGACGCCTCGCTGGAGCGCATGCACTTCGTCCAGTACCTGGTCGAGAGGAAAAATGTCGACAGCCGGCGACTGGCGGAGGTCGCCTCCCATGAGTTCGGGGTGCCGCTGTTCGACCTCCACGCCTTCAACCGCAGCGCCATTCCCGAGGGCCTGGTGGACCTGTACCTGGTCACCAAGCACCACGCCCTGCCGCTGTTCCGCCGCGGCAATCGCCTGTTCATCGCCGTCTCGGACCCCACCAACCTCGCGGCCCTGGACGAAATCAAGTTTCACACCGGCATCAATACCGACGCGGTGCTGATCGAGGAGCGCATCCTCAGCCACAATCATCGCCGAGTGGGTCGAGGCCCAGGACACGCTCGGCGATGGTCTGGACGGACCTGGACTCCTCGGATCTCGATGACATCGATGTCGCCGCGGTCAGCGGAGGACGCAGCGACGGCGAGTGAAGGCAGCGGCATGACGGCATCGACGAGACGCCCATCGTCCGTTTCATCAACAAGGTGCTGATCGACGCCATCAAACAGGGCGCGTCGGATATCCACTTCGAGCCCTATGAAAAGAACTACCGGGTGCGCTTTCGCACCGACGGCATCCTGCGGGAAGTGGTCAAGCCGCCGAAGAATCTGGCACCCCGCCTGTCGGCGCGACTCAAGGTCATGTCCCAGATGGACATCTCCGAGCGCCGCATGCCCCAGGACGGCCGCATCCAGATGAAGCTGTCGCGCAAGCCGCGCCATCGATTTTCGGGTCAATACCCTGCCAACCCTGTTCGGCGAAAAGATCGTGCTGCGTATCCTCGACCCCACCAGCGCACAGATGGGCATCGACGCGCTGGGCTATGAGCCAGAACAGAAGGAGATGTACCTGAAGGCCCTGAACCAGCCCCAGGGCATGATCCTGGTCACCGGTCCGACCGGGTCGGGTAAAACGGTGTCGCTCTACACCGGACTCAATATTCTCAACACCGCGGAGCGCAATATTTCCACCGCCGAAGACCCGGTGGAAATCAACCTCGAGGGCATCAACCAGGTGCACGTGAACCCCAAGGTGGGGCTGAACTTCGCCGAGGCCCTGCGCTCGTTCCTGCGCCAGGACCCGGACATCATCATGGTGGGCGAGATCCGCGACCTGGAAACCGCGGAGATCGCCATCAAGGCGGCCCAGACCGGCCACCTGGTGCTCTCCACCCTGCACACCAACAGCGCGGCGGAAACCATCACCCGCCTGCTCAACATGGGCGTGCCGGCCTTCAACGTGGCCTCCTCCGTCAACCTGATCATCGCCCAGCGCCTGGCCCGGCGCCTGTGCAAGGAGTGCAGCGTGCCGGTGACGGATATTCCCCATGAGACGCTGCTGAAGGAGGGCTTCACCGAGGAGCAACTGGCCACGGCCACCATCAAGAAGCCGTCGGCTGCAACGCTGCCACGAAGGCTACAAGGGGCGGGTGGGTATCTACGAGGTGGTGAAGATAACCCCCAGCTCGCCAGCATCATCATGGAGGAGGGCAATTCCCTGCAGATCCACGAGCAGGCGATGGCCGAGGGCTTCGATGACCTGCGGGCATCCGCCCTGAAGAAAGTGGCACAGGGACTGACCAGCCTTGAAGAAGCCAACCGAATAACGGTAGACTAGCGTAAAAAAGCAAAAAGCCGGGGACAACAGGCACAGGGGCGACAGGATTATGGCAACGAGCAGCGCAACCAGGAACGATCTCTTCACCTGGAATGGCACGGACAAGTCCGGCCGCACCAGCAGCGGGGAGATTCGCGCCGCCAGCTCGGCCATGGCCAAAGCGCAGTTGCGGCGGCAGGGTATCAAGCCCAAAACCGTGCAAGAAGAAAGCCAAGCCCCTGTTCGGCAGCGGCGGCAAACCGATCAAGCCAGCCGATATCGCCGTGTTTACCCGCCAGATGGCCACCATGCTCAAGGCCGGTGTGCCGCTGGTGCAGAGCTTTGAAATTGTGGCCGAGGGCTCGAGAAACCCAAGATGCGGGAACTGGTAAATAACATCCGGAACGATGTCGCCGCCGGGAGCGGCCTGGCGCTCTCCCTGGCCAAGCATCCGCGCCTGTTCGATGACCTGTTCTGCAGCCTGGTCGCCTCGGGGGAGGAGTCGGGCACCCTGGAAGTGATGCTGGACCGGGTGGCCACCTACAAGGAAAAAACCGAGCAGCTGAAAGCCAAGATCAAGAAGGCCCTGACCTACCCGACCGCGGTCATCGTGGTGGCCATCGTCGTTACCGGCATTCTGCTGGTCAAGGTGGTGCCGCAGTTTGCCGAGACCTTCCGCAGTTTCGGCTCTGACCTTCCGGCCTTTACCCTGTTCGTACTGAACATATCCAACTTCGTGCAGAAGTGGTGGTTCGTGATTCTGCTGCTGATTATCGCCGGGGTATTCGCCTTCCGGGAGGCGAAGCTGCGCTCGGTCAAATTCGCCGAGTTCCTCGACCGGCTGGTACTGCGCCTGCCTATCTTCGGCATGATCGTGCACGACTCGGTGATAGCGCGCTTCTCCCGCACGCTGGCGACCACCTTCGCCGCCGGTGTCCCCCTGGTCGATGCCCTGGAGTCCACCGCCGGCGCCGCCGGCAACTCGGTCTACGCCAAGGCCATTCGTCGCATCCGCGACGACGTCACCACCGGCACCACCCTGTACGCCTCCATCAAGGCCACCGGGCTGTTTCCCAACATGCTGCTGCAGATGATGTCCATCGGCGAGGAGTCCGGCTCCCTGGACGAGATGCTGGACAAGGTGGCCACTCACTACGAGGAGGCCGTGGACAACGCCGTGGACAGCCTCAGCTCGCTGATGGAACCGATGATCATGTCCATTCTCGGCGTGCTGGTGGGCGGCCTGATGATTGCCATGTACCTGCCGATCTTCATGCTCGGGTCAGTCATCTAGGTTCTCGCCCGCCCGGGGCAGGGAGCCCGCAGCTGATGCTCGAGATATTCGCGCAACTGCCCTGGCTGTTGCCTGTCTGCCTGTTGTGCCTGGGGCTCGTGGTGGGCAGTTTCCTCAATGTGGTCATCTATCGACTGCCGCTGATGATGGAAGCGCGCTGGCGGCGCGACTGCTGTGAGCTGCTGGAGCTACCCGGCGAGAAACAGCCGCCCCGGCTTACCCTGGCCAGCCCCAACTCCCACTGCCCGCACTGCGGCACGGCGATCAAGCCCTGGCACAATATTCCCGTCATCAGCTACCTGCTGTTGCGCGGTAAATGCGCCGCCTGCGCTACCCAATTTCCCTGCGCTATCCCGCCGTGGAACTGGCCACCGGGCTGCTGACCCTGCTCCTGGCCTGGCACTTTCCCCCGACCTGGGCGCTGCCGGGTGCGATCCTGTTCACCTGGGCCCTGCTGGTCCTGACCATGATCGATGTGGACCACAAGCTGCTGCCGGACGATATCACCCTGCCGCTGCTGTGGCTGGGTCTGCTGTTCAATCTGGCGCCACTTTCGTGAGCCTGGCGGATGCGGTGATCGGCGCGATGGCCGGCTACCTGATCCTGTGGAGCGTTTACTGGCTGTTCAAGCTGCTCACCGGCAAGGAGGGTATGGGATACGGCGACTTCAAGCTGCTGGCGGCCATAGGAGCCTGGCTGGGCTGGCAGGCGCTGCCGCTGGTTATCCTGCTGTCGTCCCTGGTGGGCGCAATCTGCGGCATCGCGCTGATCGTCATGCGGGGCAGGGGCCGGGAGGTACCCATTCCTTTTGGTCCCTACCTCGCCATCGCGGGGTGGATCGCACTGCTGTGGGGCGATGCCATCAGCAGCCGCTACCTCGCCGCCACGGGTCTGAACTGATGGGGCTGGTGGTTGGCATCACCGGCGGCATCGGCAGCGGCAAGTCCGAGGTCACGCGACGCTTTGAGAACCATGGGATCACGGTAGTGGACGCGGATGTCGCGGCCAGGCTTGTGGTCGAGCCGGGCGCCGCGGCACTGGACGCCATCGCCGCGCACTTCGGTGCGCAAATCATCCGGGCGGACGGCAGCCTGGACCGCGCCGCGCTGCGCCAGCGGGTGTTCGCCGACGCCAGCGAACGCCTCTGGCTGGAGCGCCTGACCCACCCCCTGATCGCCGGGGAAATCCGCCGCCAGCTGGCGGCGGCGGCCTCTCCCTACAGCATTCTCAGCTCGCCCCTGCTGCTGGAAACCCGGCAAAAGGAGCAGGCAGACTGCGTGGTGGTGGTCGACGTGCCCGAGGCCATGCAGCTGGAGCGCGCCAGCCGCCGGGACGGCAACAGCGAGGAGCAGATCCGCCGCATCATGGCCGCCCAGATGCCGCGCGCGCAGCGGCTGGAACTGGCGGACATCGTTATCGACAACTCAAAACCGCTGGCGGAGCTGGATTCGGTGGTGGATGAATTGCACAAGGAATTTCTGCTGCGGGCCGAAAGTGCCAGCTAGTCGCGGGCGCCGGTTCTGGCCAATAGCTCGTTGATCGCGCCGATGATCGGCACATTCGCCGCCGGAAACCGGTACCGGGCCAGCTCGCCGGGCGCAACCCACGCCATGGGCTGCTCTTCCAGTGCCTGCGCCTGGCCATCGAAGTCCCACACCACGTGCACATCCAGCACCACCGGCTTGTCGCCGTAATCGTGGTGCACTGCCAGCAGTGGGCTGGTGCGGCCGATCTCTATACCGAGTTCCTCGCGCAACTCCCGCGCCAGGGCCAGCAGCAGGTTCTCTCCCGGCTCCACCTTGCCGCCGGGAAACTCCCACAGGCCGCCCTGGTGGCTGTTGCTCGCGCGACGGGTGATCAGGACGCGGCGGTCCGCATCGAGCATCACGCCGACCGCCACATGCACCGGCGCCATTCAGGTGCGGTACTCGGCATTGATGCGCACATAGTCGTAGGAAAAATCCGTGGTCCAGACCGTTGCGCTGCTCTCACCCCGATCCAATTCGACACGGATGACAATCTCCGCCGGGGCCATGGCCGCCACGCCCTGCTCCTCCGTATAGCTGGCGGCGCGGCAACCGTTCTCGGCGATCAGCACGTCATTGAGAAAGACGCCGACCCGTTCGACCTGCAGATCGAGCCAGCCCCGCCCGGCCGATGGCCGCCAGCAGCCGCCCCCAGTTGGGGTCGCTGGCGAACAGCGCGGTTTTCACCAGAGGCGAATGGGCAATGGTAAAGGCGACATCCAGGCACTCCGCTCCTGCGGCCGCCATTGACCTGCACCGTCACAAACTTGCTGGCACCCTCGCCGTCGCGCACCATGCCCTGGGCGAGGGCCAGGCACACCTGTTCCACCGCAGCCTCGCAGGGCGAGGCCCAGTGCCGAATCCCTCTGCGCCAGGGGCGGGTTGCCCGCGTCTGCCGTGGCCACCAGCACGCAGGCGTCATTGGTCGAGGTATCGCCGTCCATGGTAATGCGATTGAAGGACATCTCCACGGCGGCGGCCAGCATGGCCTGCAACACGGCATCCTCCACGGCCGTGTCCGTCGCGATATACGCCAGCATGGTCGCCATATTCGGGCGGATCATGCCGGCCCCCTTGGCGATTCCCGTTACCACGAAGTCGCGGCCGTCCGCCTGAAGACGCAGAGAGCGCCTTTGGGTCGCGTGTCCGTGGTCAGTATGCCCTGCGCCGCAGCGGCCCAGCCGTCGGCGGAGAGCGCTGCAAAGGCCGCGGGAATGGCGTCCTCAATCAGCCGCTGGGCAGTGGCTCACCGATGACGCCGGTGGAAAAGGGCAGCACGCTATCGCAGCACCTCGCCCGCAGCATTGCCACCAGTCCGGATGCAGGAGCGGGCTGCTGCAATCCCGGCAGCCCCGGTGCCGGCGTTGGCATTGCCGGTATTGATCAGCAGATACCGCGGCTGGTCCGCACTGAGCGCAGGTGCTCGCTGCGCGACTGTCACCGGGGCGGCGCAAAATGCATTGCGGGTGAACACGGCGGCGGCGCTTGCGCCCTCGGCCAACTCCATCAGCACCAGGTCCTTGCGACCCGGGCTTCTTGATGCCTGCGGATACCGTTGCCAGGCGCACACCGGGTACAGGGTGCAGCACACCCGGGTGTCGTCTCCTACCGCCATATCACTGCCCGCCCTGGCAAGGTACGCCGCCTCATAGCTTTCCGTGGCACTGCTTGTACTTCTTGCCGCTGCCGCAGGGGCAGGGTTCATTGCGACCGACCTTGGGCTGGTCACGGGTAAAGGTCTGTGGGGGTGCCTGCTCGCGTTCTCCCGGGACTCCGCGTCGCCCTCGGGGGACGCCATAGCGGAAGCCTCGGCATGGTGGAACGCCAGCTTCTCGCGCTCGGCGGCCTCCCGGCGCTGGTGCTCGATCTGCGCCGCCTCATCCTGCCGCTGTATCTGCACGTGGCTGAGAAACTTGACCACCTCGTACTTGAGATTCTTCAGCAGTTGCTCGAACAGCTCAAAGGATTCGCGCTTGTATTCCTGCTTGGGATTCTTCTGGGCATAGGCGCGCAGGTGAATGCCCTGGCGCAGGTGGTCCATGGTCGCCAGATGCTCTTTCCACAGGGTGTCGAGTACCTGCAACATGATCTGCTTCTCGATCCTGCGCATGTCCGGGACCTACCTCGCGCACTCTTGGCGATCATAGGCCGCCTGGACCTGCGCGCAAATTTTCTCCCGCAGGGATTCCTCGTGCCAATTGCTTGTCCGCCTCCAGCCATTGCGGCAAGCGGCAGGGAGACGGCGAACTCGGCCTCGAGCTGCCTCTCCAGGCCGGGTACATCCCACTGCTCCTCCACGCTCATGGGTGGTATGTAGCTGTCGATCGCATCTTCGACCACGTCGCGGCGGATGGCGGTAATGGTCTCGGACATATCCGCTTCGCCCAGCAGGTCATTGCGCTGCTGGTAGATGATCTGGCGCTGGTCGTTGGCGACATCGTCATATTCCAGCAACTGTTTGCGGATATCGAAATTGCGGCCCTCCACCTTGCGCTGGGCCTTTTCGATGGCGTTGGTCACCATGCGGTGCTCAATCGCCTCGCCCTTCTCCATGCCCAGCGCCTGCATAAAGCTCTTCACCCGATCAGAGGCGAAGATGCGCATGAGGTTGTCTTCCATGGACAGATAGAACGCGGGACACACCCGGATCTCCCTGGCGTCCCGCACGACCGCGCAACTGGTTGTCGATGCGGCGCGACTCGTGGCGCTCCGTGCCAAGGATGTGCAGGCCGCCGGCTCGCAAGCACCTGGTCGTGGCGCTGCTGCCAGGCGTCGCGCAGCTGCCTCGCACCGTCGGCGTCGTCGATCTCGCCGGCCGCAGCAGTTCCGCCTCGAGGTTGCCACCCAGTACGATATCGGTACCTCGCCCGGCCATGTTGGTGGCAATGGTAACCACCCCGGGCCGACCGGCCTGGGCGATAATCTCCGCTTCCTGCTCATGGTACTTGGCGTTGAGCACCTTGTGCTCAATTTTGGCCTTGCGGAAACGCGCTGACATGCGCCTCCGAGGTTTCCACGGAGGCGGTACCGACCAGTACCGGCGCGCCCTTTTCCATGCACTCCTTGACGTCGGCCACGATCGCGTCGAACTTCTCATCCACGCTGAGGTAAACCAGATCGTTGAGGTCGTTGCGCTGCTGGGGCACATTGGTGGGAATGACCAGTACCTCCAGGCCATAGATCTGGCGGAACTCAAATGCCTCGGTATCGGCCGTACCGGTCATGCCGGCCAGCTTGTCGATACAGTCGGAAGTAATTCTGGAAGGTCGTGGACGCCAGGGTCTGGCTCTCGCTCTGGATGGAGACGCCCTCCTTGGCCTCGATGGCCTGGTGCAGACCCTCGGACAGACGGCGTCCCGGCATGGTACGGCCGGTGTGCTCATCGATAAGCACCACCTGCCCGTCCTGCACGATGTACTCCACGTCCCGGTGGAACATGACGTGGGCGCGCAGGGCGGAGTGCACATGGTGCAGCAGGTTGAGATTGGTGGCGGCGTACAGGCTATCACCCTCATCCAGCAGTTTTTCCCGGATCATCAGGGTCTCGATAAACTCGTGGCCCTCTTCCGTCAGCTCGACCTGGCGTTGCTTTTCATCGACGGTGAAATGACCCGGCTCGTCCTCCGTGTCCCGCTTCAGCAGGGGTACCATGCGGTTGATACGCTTGTACAACTCGGAGCTGTCCTCGGACGCACCCGAAATAATCAACGGCGTGCGCGCCTCGTCGATCAGGATCGAGTCCACTTCGTCCACGATCGCGAAGCTCAGCGGGCCCTGCAACTGGTCCTCCAGGGCAAAGGCCATGTTGTCGCGCAGGTAATCGAAACCGAACTCGTTGTTGGTGCCGTAGACAATATCGCAGTCATAGGCAGCGCGTTTCTCCTGCTGCGTCTGGCCTGAACGGATCACCCCGACCGATACCCCCAGAAACTCGTACAGGGGCCTCATCCAGTTGGCGTCCCGGTTGGCGAGATAGTCATTCACCGTGATCAGGTGCACATGGTTACCGGTGAGCGCGTTGAGGTAGGCCGGGAGCGTCGCCACCAGGGTCTTGCCCTCCCCGGTGCGCATCTCGGCGATCTTGCCCTCATGCAGCGCCATGCCACCGATCAGCTGGACGTCGAAATGGCGCATGCCGAGCACCCTTTCACTCGCCTCCCGCGCTACCGCGAACGCCTCCGGCAATATCTTGTCCAGGCTTTCGCCAGCGGCCATCCGCTGCCTGAACTCACCGGTCCTGGCCGCCAGCCGGGTATCGTCGAGGGCTTTCATATCCGCGGCGAGCGCATTGATCTGCTTCACCACCTTGCCCATCCGTTTCAGCTCGCGGTCATTGCGGGTACCGAACAGTTTTCTCAGGCTATTGCTAATCATCACATTTCACTTTGTTGATACAGGGACGTTCGCCGCAGCTGATGCCGCGACGCTTGAACAGAACGGGAAAAACGGGAACTAGCGGCGTGTGCGGTGGACGTAACTGGACGGATCGACCGAACGGCCGTGTTTGTAAACTTCGTAGTGTACATGGTTGCCGGTAGAGCGGCCGGTGGAGCCGATCAGGGCAATGGGATCGCCTTTGCGCACCAGGTCTCCGGGGGCTACCAGGTTCTTCTGGTTGTGCGCATAGCGAGTGACAAAGCCATCCCCATGGGAAATTTCCACCATATTCCCATAACCGGATTCACGGCCTGACCAGGTCACGACCCCGGCGGCCACCGCCAGTACGTCGGACCCCGGCTTGCCGGCAAAATCGAGACCGCCGTGCATGGCCCTGCGGCCCGTAAACGGGTCGGTGCGCATGCCGTAGTGGGAGGAAACCCAGCCCTTCGCGACGGGCTGGCCGGACGGCCAGGCCTCGTCAGCCCTCTTCCGGTTCCGGAACAGCGACTCCAGCACACCCAGCTGCTGCTCGCGGTCATCCAGGCGGGCTGCAAAACTGTCGACATCGCCAGCGAGGTCCATGGAGCCGAAATCGACGTTGTACTCGCCGGCCAGGGGTCCGCCCAGGGCGGGTGGCTGGCTGAAATCGAACTCCCCGTCACCGAGCTCGGCCATCGCGGTGAGGTGCTCCCCCAGGGCATCCAGCCGGGTCATCCTGGCCTGCAGTTCCGCGAGGTTGATCGAGAGCGCCTGTAACTTGAGCTCAGCTTCGTCCTGCAGGGCCGCCAGCCCGTTCGACTGCTGGTCCAGGCCTTCCTGAATACTGTCCAGGGCGGCTCCGCGCAGGGCGCTGCTCTCACTGCCCTGCCCCGCCAGGTAGCCTATAGCCAGCATGCTGAGCGGGAAACCCAGGCAACAAAGGGAGAGAATGGCACGGGACCAGCGTCCCAACTCTATGGAACGGGAGCCGCCGTGCTTACCGCTAATGAGAATGACTTTCATTTTTAGTGGCGAGCAGCTATTTGACGGGCGACTATGCCACAATTACCGTGATAAATCCACGCAACGGGCGGCCCACGAACGGGCGGCTTCGAGGCCCGGGCTAGCCGGCAGGCACCGGGGTCATGGCAAAGGAGATCGGAGCCGGGCTGCGGTCGCCGAAAGTGACCATTTCCCAGGCGTCGGGTTGGGCGATCAGGGCCCGCAACGCGGCATTGTTGAGCGCATGCCCCGACTTGTAGGCGCGAAACTCCCCCAGCAGGCTGTAGCCAAGCAGGTAAAGGTCACCCACGGCATCCAGCACCTTGTGCCGGACGAATTCATCCTCGAAGCGCAGGCCTTCCTGGTTGAGGATCCGGTACTCATCGACAACGATGGCGTTGTCGACACTGCCGCCCCGGGCCAGCCCCCTGGAACGCAGGTATTCTATCTCGTGAATGAAACCGAAGGTCCTGGCGCGGCTGTACTCCCGCACGAAGGCCGCGCTGGAAAAGTCGAACTCGGCATGGGCAACGCGATCGCGAAAGACAGGGTGGTCGAAATCGATGGTGAAGGATACCTTGAAACCGTCATAGGGCAGCAGGCTGGCCACCTTGTCCCCATCCTCCACGGTAACCTTGCGCTTGATACGCAGGAACTTCTTGGCAGCCGCCTGTTCGACGACCCCCGCAGACTGGATCAGGAACACGAAGGGCGCCGCACTGCCGTCCATGATAGGCACTTCCGGCGCACTCAGGTCAATATAGGCGTTGTCTATGCCGAGCCCTGCCAGCGCCGCCAGCAGATGCTCTACAGTCGACACCCGCTCCCCGCCCAGGACCAGGGTAGTGGAAAGCGTGGTGTCACCGACGTACTCGGCCCGGGCGGGCAACTCGAGCACAGGGTCGAGGTCGATTCTGCGGAACACGATACCGGTGTCAACCGGCGCCGGGTTGAGCGTCAGGTAGACTTTTTCACCCGTGTGCAGGCTGACGCCGGTCGCCTTGACCGGGTCTCGCAATGTGCGCTGTCGCATCCGAACCTCTCCCAAACCTTCTAATTATTATGGATCTGGCAGCGGTGGCAAGGCCGCTGCGGGTACTATTCGGGCGACAGCATACTATCTAATCGGCCTGTCGACGCAAAAAAGCGGGAATATCAAAATATTCCTCGCCACCTGCCTCAAGGGTCATGGTCTGACCCGCACCGGCAGCCCGACGCGACTTGCGCATGGCCGTGGGTCGCTCAAACTGCGCGTAATCCGGTTCCAGGTCGATATCGGTTGAGGCAGCCCTGGACGGGGATTCAACCACCTGCAGGGGAACCTTGGCAACCTCAGCGCCCAACCCGGTGGCAACCACGGTCACCCGCAACTCGTCGCCCATGGAGGCGTCGATCACGGTGCCGACCACCACCGTGGCGTCCTCTGAAGCAAACTCTTCAATCGTGTCGCCGACTTCCGAGAACTCACCGAGCGACAGGTCGAGACCTGCCGTGATATTCACCAGGATCCCGCGCGCACCTTCCAGGTTGATATCGTCGAGCAGCGGGCTGTTGATCGCTTTTTCGGCTGCCTCGCGCGCCCTGTTTTCACCCCTGGCGCTGCCGGTCCCCATCATTGCCATGCCCATTTCAGACATCACGGTGCGCACATCGGCGAAGTCCACGTTGATCATCCCGGGACGTATAATCAGGTCCGCAATGCCCTGGACGGCGCCCAGAAGCACGTCGTTGGCTTCCTTGAAGGCATCCAGCAGGCTGGTATTTTTGCCCAATACCTCGAGCAATTTCTCGTTGGGAATGGTGATCAGCGAGTCCACGTACTGCTGCAATTCAGCCAGACCCTCGGTGGCTACCTGCAGGCGTTTCTTGCCCTCGAAGGGAAACGGCCTGGTCACCACCGCCACCGTCAGGATGCCCATCTCCCTGGCGATCTCGGCCACCACCGGCGCGCCGCCGGTGCCGGTGCCGCCACCCATACCCGCAGTGATAAAGACCATATCGGCGCCGCGCAGTGCATCGGCTATGCGATCCCGATCCTCCATCGCCGCGGCACGGCCGATCTGTGGGTTTGCGCCCGCCCCCAGGCCCTTGGTGATATCGCCACCGAGCTGCAACACGGTTTTGGACCGTATGTCAGACAGCGCCTGGGCATCGGTATTGGCGCAGATGAAGTCCACGCCCTCGATGTTATTCGCGATCATATGCTTGACCGCGTTGCCGCCACCGCCGCCAACCCCGATCACCTTGATTACAGCATTTGAAGGTACATTCTCTATCAGTTCAAACATGGCCTTGCTCCCCTTGGTATTAGTATGCCGCGCTCGCACACGGCGGTTTTGCTACACAAAAACAACAACTAGAAATTACTCTGCAACCAGGCTTTCGCCCGGCTGAACAGCCCCTCACCCGTAGTACTGGATTTGCCGGATACACCAGCCCCCGCCTCCTGGTAATGCTCCGCGCCGTAGAGCAACAGACCCACGCTGGTGGCGTAGATCGGGTTGCGCACGATATCGTTCAGGCCTTGCACCGATTGCGGATAACCGACCCGCACCGGCATGTGGAAAATCTCCTCGGCCAGCTCGACCACCCCTTCCATCTTGGAAGTGCCGCCGGTCAGCACAACACCGGCGGGCACCATGATCCTCATAACCGCTGCGGCGCAATTCCGCCTGCACCAGCGTAAACAGCTCGTCGTAACGCGGTTCCACCACCTCCGCCAAGCGCCTGGCGCGACAGGTCCCTGGGCGGCGCGATCGCCCACGCTGGGCACCTTGATGGTTTCGTCCGCGCCGGCCAGCTGGGTCAGCGCGCAGGCATACGTGATCTTGATTTCCTCGGCATGCTGGGTCGGCGTGCGCAGCGCCATGGCGATATCGTTGGTCACCTGGTCGCCGGCGATGGGGATCACACCCGTGTGGCGAATGGAACCATCCGTAAAAATGGCGATGTCGGTGGTGCCACCGCCGATATCCACCAGGCATACACCCAGTTCGCGCTCGTCATCGGTCAGCACCGAGTAGCTGGAGGCGAGCTGCTCGAGAATGATCTCCTCGACCTCAAGACCGCAGCGCCGGATACACTTTTCGATATTCTGGGCCGCGTTCACCGCGCAGGTGACCAGGTGCACCTTGGCCTCCAGGCGCACGCCAGACATACCCAGGGGTTCCTTGATGCCTTCCTGGTTATCGATGACATATTCCTGCGGCAGGATGTGCAGGATCTTCTGGTCGGCCGGGATTGCAACCGCCTGGGCCGCGTCGATCACCCGCTCCAGGTCATGGGCGTACACTTCCCGGTCCTTGATCGCCACGATGCCGTGGGAGTTGAGGCTGCGGATATGGCTGCCGGCGATACCCACGTAGACCGAGTGGATCTGGCAACCCGCCATCAGTTCGGCCTCCTCCACTGCCCGCTGGATCGACTGCACGGTGGACTCGATATTGACGACCACGCCTTTCTTCATCCCCTTGGAAGGGTGGGAGCCGATACCGACGATCTCGATCTGCCCCTCCGGACCAATTTCCCCGACAATCGCCACCACCTTGGATGTGCCGATATCCAGGCCGACGATCATTTTCTTGTCCTGTACGCTGCCCATGGCAGTGTCTCTCCTGTGCCGCTTGTTACAGTGCTTATATTCCCGCTACCCGCGATGACTCGATGAAAGGCCACCGCGACTCCCGTCTCGTAGCGCAAGTCCACCCGCTCGACCTCCGCTGCCCTTGCCGCCAGCTCCATGCGATAGAGCTCTATAAAACGATTCATGCGTTCGAGGTAATCCTCGCTCCCCAGCAGCAATCGCATACCGCCCGCCAGAACCACTTCCACCTGACCGCGCTCATCCACTGTCAACTGCGCCACTGACAGGTTCAGCGGCGCCAGCAGGTCGACGAGGCGCTGGTAACCTGCCACCAGCGCCCTGGCGCTGTCTGCAGGACCATTCAGGCGCGGCAGCGCCTGCCATTCCTGGCTGGAATCGGACGGAAACACCTCGCCTTCATGGTTGAGGAATCCACTGTCGCCCCAACGCGCGATCGGCAGCTGCTCCACCACGTGGATTTCCAGGGCATTGGGCCAGCGGCGCTGCACCGTGGCCCGGTAAATCCAGGGCAGCGCTTCCAGTTCGGCGCGGATGCGCTGGAGGTCCGCATGCAGGAACCCGCCAACAAGCGCCGGCTGGATCATGTCCTGGATCTGCCCGGTCCGGGTGTGCTCGAGTTCCCCGGTGACGGTAACGTGCTGCACAGGAATGGACTGCAAGGTGATATATGCCTGCAGCGCCGCCGCCAGAACCACCCCCGCACCCGTCAGGATGATGATCCGATTGAGCCACGCAGAAGGCTTGCGCGGCGTCTTCACCGACACCCCCGGCGCTGGAGCCGGCGCCTTGCGGGTGGCGCCATGCGCCGGTTTTCGCCCGCGGGTCCACTGTGCCCGCTCCCGGCGAGCTTCCGGCGTCACCCTGTCCTGCCTGGTCGCACGCATACTAGCGCCACCCCTCACGGCTCAGCTCCAGGATTCGACCCACCAGTGCCTGGATGTCCATGCCCGCGGCCCGAGCCGCCATAGGCACCAGGCTGTGGGAGGTCATGCCGGGAATGGTGTTCACTTCCAGCACGTAGAATCTGCCGCTCGTGTCCCGCATGACGTCCACGCGCCCCCAGACAGCACAACCCAGGGAGCGAAAAGCCCGCAGCGCCAGCGCGCCCATCTCGGCTTCCTCCGCCGCGGTCAGACCGCTGGGGCAGTGATAGCGGGTATCGTTGGAAATGTACTTCGCCTCGTAATCGTAGAACTCGTTGTCGGTCTCCAGCCGGATGGATGGCAGCACTTCATCTCCGAGTATGGCCACCGTGTATTCCGGGCCGTCGATAAAATGCTCGGCGATCACCCCGCCGCCATACTCGCTAGCGGTGCGGAAAGCTTGCTCCAGGGCCGCGGCACTGTCTGCCGGCGTCATGCCGATGCTGGAACCCTCACAGGTCGGCTTTACGAACACCTTGCCGAGGCGATCGATCACCTGCTGCCAGTCGGTGTCAGGGGTCAGCCGGACGAAGCCGCTGGTGGACAGGCCGATACCCTGCCACAACTGTTTGCTGCGCAATTTGTCCATGGCCAGGGCCGAGCCCAGCACCCGGGAACCGGTGTAGGGAATATTCAATGCCTGCAGGGCACCCTGCATGCTGCCATCCTCGCCCCCGGGGCCATGCAGGGCGATAAAGGCGCAGGACACGCCGTCCAGCTGCGCAATCCAGTCTGCCGCGGAGGGATCCACCGGTCGCACCTCGAAGCCCTGCGCCCGCAATGCATCGATCACGGTCCGCCCACTTTGCAGTGATACCTCGCGCTCGGCGGAGCTGCCGCCCAACAGGACTGCTACCGGCGCTGCCCGCAGTGCATCCAGGCTCATGACCGAGCCTCCTTGGTAAAATCCATAGTCGCCAGGTCCTGCGCCAGGCGAGCGATGTTGCCCGCTCCCTGGGTGATCACCACATCGTTCGCACCGACGATGCCGCGAAGCAGCTCCGGCACATCGTCGATGCTCTCGACAAAAATCGGCTCCAGCTGGCCGCGCTGGCGGATGCTGCGGGCGAGGCTGCGGCTGTCCGCCCCGGGGATCGGGTCCTCACCCGCGGGATAGACATCGAGCAACAGCAGTACGTCGCATCGCGACAGCACCGCGACGAAGTCCTCGTACAGGTCCCTGGTGCGGGTGTAGCGATGGGGCTGGTAAATCATCACCACCCGCCGCTCCGGCCAGACCTGGCGGGATGACTCCAGTGTGGCCCTGACCTCGGTGGGGTGGTGCCCGTAGTCGTCGACCAATGGGGCGGTACCACCGGGCAGCACCAGCTCGCCCACGCGGGTGAAGCGGCGGCCGACCCCGGTGAAGCCCGTCAGCCCGCGCAGGATCGCGGCATCATCCAGGCCCTCATCGCAGGCCACTGCCACTGCAGCCGTGGCGTTCAGCACGTTGTGGCTACCGGGCATATTCAGGCGCACCGCCAGGGGCGATCTGCCACCCGGGCGATGCACGACAAAGCGGGTGGCGTGTCCCTCCCTCTCCAAACCGTCGATGCGGTAGTCGGCATCCGCGGCTACGCCGTAGGTGAGAATCTGGCGGGTGACTTCGCCCAACAGCTCGCGGATTACCGGGTCGTCCACGCACAGCACTGCAATGCCGTAGAAAGGCAGGTTGTGGAGGAATTCCAGGTAGGTGCGCCTCAGCAGCGTAAAATCGCCGCCATAGGTATCCATATGGTCCGCTTCGATGTTGGTGACCACGGTCACCATGGGCTGCAGGTGAAGGAAGGAGGCGTCACTTTCATCCGCCTCGGCAATCAGGAACCTGCCGGCGCCCAGTTGGGCATTGCTGCCCACGCTGTTGACCAGCCCGCCGATGACGAAGGTGGGGTCCAGACCCGCCTCGGCGAATATATTGGCTATCAGGCTGGTGGTCGTGGTCTTGCCGTGGGTACCCGCCACCGCAATGCCGTGGCGATAGCGCATCAGCTCCGCCAGCATCTCCGCCCGGGGCACCACCGGAATGCGCGCCGCGCGGGCGGCCACGACCTCGGCATTGGCCTCGTTCACGGCGCTGGAGACCACGACCACGTCGGCGCTGCCGATGTTGGCCGCGGCGTGGCCGATATACACGCGGATACCGCGGGACTCAAGCCGACGGGTGACCGCGCCGGGCCTCAGATCGGAACCCGATACTTCATAGCCCAGGTTTGCCAGCACCTCGGCAATGCCGCTCATACCTGCCCCACCGATACCGATCATGTGGATGCGGCGGATGCGACGCATTTCCGGCACGGCGTAAATATTGCGCTTAGCGGCCATGAATGAGCTCCTCGCAACAGTCGCTCACCCGGGCTGCCGCATCCGGCGTCCCCACGGCGGCAGCGGATGCGGCCATCTGCGCCAGCAACTGGGGCTGGGCCATATAGCCGCGCAGGGAGGCTGCCAGCGACTCGACACTCATGTCAGCCTGGGGCAAAAACAGGGCTGCGCCGGAGTCGCTGAGGGAGCGCGCGTTGGCGCTCTGGTGATCATCGATCGCGTAGGGCAAGGGCACCAGGATGGAGGGACAGCCCATGATGGCCAGCTCGGAGACTGTCAGCGCGCCAGCCCGGCACAGCACCAGGTCAGCCCAGCCATAAGCGGCCGCCATATCCTCGATAAAGGCCACTACCTGCAGGGACTCCCCGAGCAGTTCGCCGTAGCTCGCCCGCACGGCGGCGACGTGGGCTTCGCCGGTCTGGTGCCACACCTCCAGCTGGTCGCCGCCGGCGCGAATCGCCCGCAGCGTACCCGGCAGGACCTCGTTGATCGGCCGGGCGCCCAGGCTGCCACCCAGTACCAGCAGGCGCAGGGGCCGCTGGCCCGCATAATCGTAGTGCCGGGATGCGCCCGCCTCAACCAGCGCGCGGCGCACGGGATTGCCCAGCACCCTGTGCGCGACCTGCTGCGGGAACGCGCCGGGGAAGGCGGCAAGCACCCGGGTCGCCAGCGGCGCCAGCATCCGGTTGGTGGTGCCCGCAACCGCATTCTGTTCGTGGATCAGCAGCGGCTTGCGCAGCAGCCAGGCCGCCACACCGGCAGGGCCGGCAACATAGCCGCCCATGCCCACCACGCAACCCGGCGCCAGCCGGTACAGCAGCCACAGGGCCTGCACCGAGGACAGCAGCAGCAGCCATACACCCAGTGCCTTGTGCACAATTGATTTGCCGCGCACCCCTCGCACCGGCAGGCAGTGCAGGGTGATACCCGCTGCAGGTACCACCCGGTGCTCCAGCCCCCTGGCGGTGCCTACCCACTCTACGCGCAGGCCGCGGGCCACCAGCTCGACGGCCACGGCAAGGGCCGGGTAGACGTGGCCACCCGTGCCACCGGCAGTCATCAATACCAGGGGTTGCAGGGCAGCCGTCATTTCGACCTCGCCTGCACGCGGGTGTCGCGCTCTATACGCAGCACCAGGGCGAGCATGCTGCAGCAAACGATGAGGCTGGTGCCGCCGTAACTGACAAAAGGCAGGGTCAGGCCCTTGGTCGGCAACAGGCCGCTGCTGACGCCCATATTCACGAAAGCCTGGCCGGTAAACACCAGAGCAACGCCATAACATACATAGGCGCCAAAGGGATTCGCCGCGGCCAGGGCATTGCGTCCAACCCAGAAGATGCGACCGATCAATGCGGCGAACAGGGCAATCACCGCCAGCGCCCCGACGAAGCCGGTTTCTTCAGCCCAGATTGAGAATACGAAGTCGGTATGGGCCTCCGGCAGGTAAAACAATTTCTGTACGCTGTTGCCCAGGCCGACACCGAACCACTCCCCGCGACCGAAAGCAATCAGCGACTGGGTCAACTGGAAGCCGGTGTCGTAGGGATCCGCCCAGGGGTCGGTATAGGCGGTCAGCCGCTTGAGCCGATAGGGCGCACTCGCGATCAACACCAGGCCCGCCGCCAGTGCGCCACCGGACACCAGCAGGAAATGCCCCAGCTTGACCCCGGCCAGGAACAACATCCCGAAGGCGCTCCCGGCGACGATCACCGTGGCACCAAAGTCAGGCTCCAACATCAGCAGCAGGGTGGCGGCAAAGAGTACAGCCATAGGCTTGAGGAAGCCCTGCCACTGGTTGCGGACCTCATGCTCGCGGCGCACCATGTAGCCCGCCAGGTAAATCACCATCACCATCTTGGTGAACTCGGATGGCTGCAGGGTAAGTGGCCCCAGCGGTAACCAGCGCTGGCTGCCGTTGACCTCGCGCCCGACACCCGGGATCAATACCAGGATCAGCAGGCCGAGGGCAACGAACAGCCACACCCACCCGGTGCGGAGCCAAAACGCCGGGGCAACCCGGTACACCAGGGCGCCTGCCGCAACGGCCAGCAGGAGATAGACCAGGTGGCGCACGGTATGGAACCAGGGGTTCTGGAAGTGCCAGTCCGCATATTCGATCGAGGCTGAACTGATGGCCACCAGGCCGACCAGCAGCAGGGCCAGGCCGAGCAGCGCCAGGGGCAGGTCCGGCGCGGCGGCGACTACAGTTGGCGCCGGGCGATAAGCGCTCATATACGCGCCTCCTGCAACTGTGCCACTGCCCGGCTGAATACATCTCCCCGGTTGGCGTAGCCACTGAACATATCGAAGCTCGCACAGGCCGGCGACAACAGCACAACATCGCCCGCCACTGCGCGCGCCGCGGCGCTGGTCACCGCCTCCTCCATGGACGCGACCCTGGTCACCGGCGCATGACCCTCCAGGGCTGCCTGCAGCGCCGGCGCATCCTCACCCAACAGCAGCACCAGCTTGCAATGGCGGGCAACGGCAGGCTGCAGCAGGGTAAAATCGGCACCCTTGCCCTGCCCGCCCGCGATCAACAGGATATTGCGCCCCTCGCCCAGGCCTTCCAGGGCGGCCATGGTCGCGCCGATATTGGTGCCCTTGGAGTCGTTGACATAAGTTACGCCCGCAAGCTCCGCGACTTGCTGGCAGCGGTGTGGCAGGCCCCGGAACTGGCGCAGGGTCGCCACCATTGACGCCAGCGGCAGGCCGGCGGCATAACCCAGGGCCAGTGCGGCCAGCGCGTTGGCGACGTTGTGGCGACCCACCAGGCCCAGCTCGCGACTGGGCAGCAGCGGTGTAGGGCCGTGGCAGAGCATCTCCTCACCCGCCGTCGCGACCACCCCGAAACCCTGTCCCTGTGGCCGGCCCAGGCGCCAGCTGATGATTTCCACGCCAGGCCCCACCAGGGGAATGGTCAGGGGATCATCGCCGTTGACCACAGCCTTGCGGCAACCGCGGAAGATGCGGTGCTTCGCCTGGTGATAGAGCGGCATGGAGCCATGCCGGTCCAGATGGTCGGGGCTGATGTTCAGGACGGTGGCGACCTCCAGAGCGAGCTCACCCGCGCGCTCCAACTGGAAACTGGACAGTTCAAGCACATAGAGCTCGCGCCCGGGCTTGAGCAGGTCCAGGGCCGGTGTGCCGAGATTGCCGCCCACGCCGACGTCGAGGCCGGCATCGCGCGCCATCTGGCCCACCAGTTCCGTCACCGTGGACTTGGCATTGGAGCCGGTGATACCCACCACCGGCGCCTTAGCCTCGCGCACGAACAGGTCGATATCGCCGACGACGCTGACACCGGCCTCCCGGGCCTGTGCCACGACCGGGGCATCCATGGCAACACCCGGGCTGACAACCAGTTCGGCAGCGGCTGACACCAGTTCCAGCGGATACTCCCCGGCGTACACGGGAACCTCCGGCATCTCCCGCCTGAAATCCTCCAGGCCCGGGGCATCGGCGCGGGTATCCACCACGCTGAACGGCACTCCGCGGCGGCGAAAGTAACGGGCGCAGGACAAACCGGTGACGCCGAGGCCAACCACCACCCGGTTCACGCTGTCTGCAATCACACCCTGTGCCACGTTCGCCACCACCTGCGCTAGCGCAACTTCAATGTCGCCAGCCCGAACAGGACCAGCATTACAGTGATAATCCAGAACCGCACGATCACCCTTGGCTCGGGCCACCCTTTCAACTCGAAGTGGTGATGGATGGGCGCCATGCGAAAAATCCGCCGACCTGTCAGCTTGAACGACGCCACCTGCAGGATGACCGACACGGTCTCCAGCACGAAAATGCCGCCCATGATGAAAAACACGATTTCATGCCGGGTGATCACCGCCACGGTACCCAGAGCGGCGCCCAGCGCGAGTGCACCGACGTCACCCATGAACACCTGGGCGGGATAGGTGTTGAACCACAGGAAGCCCAGGCCCGCGCCTGCAATCGCGCCGCAGAACACGGCCAGCTCGCCACTGCCTGCCACATAGGGAATGTGCAGATAGTTGGAGAAATCCACGTGGCCCGTAAGGTAGGCGATGATCCCGAGGGCCGTGCCCACCATTACCGTCGGCAGGATAGCGAGGCCGTCCAGGCCATCGGTCAGGTTGACCGCGTTGCTGGCGCCCACGATGACAAAATAGGCGAGCAGGACAAACAGCGGCCCCATGCTCCAGGCGAAATCCTTGAAGAAGGGTATATAAAGCTCGGTGGTGACCGGGGTGTCGAAAGCCAGGTAGAGGTAGAGCGCGGCGCCCAGTCCCGCCACCGACTGCCAGAAATATTTCCAGCGTGCGGGCAGGCCGCGGGAATCCTTTTCCACTACCTTGCGATAATCGTCCACCCAGCCCACGGCGCCGAATACCGCCGTAACCAGGATAGCGACCCACAGGTAAGCATTGCGCAGGTCACCCCACAGCAGGCTGGCGATCGCAATGGCCACCAGGATCAATGCACCACCCATGGTCGGCGTGCCGGATTTGCTCAGGTGGCTGCTGGGGCCGTCATCGCGCACTGCCTGGCCCACCTGGTAGTAGTTCAGGCGCCGGATCATGAGCGGCCCTACCAGCAGGGAAATCGCCAGGGCCGTGCCGGCCGCCAGGATGCCGCGCAGCGTCAGGTACTGGAACACCAGGAACGCCTTCTGGTACTGGCCGAGGTACTCCGCCAGGATCAGCAACATGCTTTGTCTTCCCCCGCCGGCGCAGCGGCCAGCAATGCCTGCAGCACCCGCTCCATGCGGGTACTGCGAGAACCCTTGACCAACACCGTGTCGCCGGGCCCGTACTCGTCTTCCAGGGCGCAAATTGCGGTTTCGCAATCGGCGAACCAGCGCCCGCCGCCGCCAAACTCGCCCACCGCGCCCTGCAACTCGGGCCCGACACCCCAGAAGCGGTCGATCCCGGCGTCGCGGGCGTAAGCGCCGATGGCCTGGTGCAGCGCGTCGCTGCTCGGGGCCCAACTCCCGCATCGCCCCCAGCACCAGGGTGCGCCGCCCTTCGCAGCCCGCCAGCATGTCGATCGCGGCCCGCACTGATCCCGGGTTGGCGTTGTAGCAGTCGTCTATCACCGTGGCGCCCGTGGGCGCCACCGCTGCGGCCAGGCGACCCGGTGTCGGGCGCACTGTCTCCAGGCCCGCCCCGATCTGTTCCAGGCGCAGGCCACAGGCCAGGCCCACGGCGATGGTGGCCAGCGCGTTCGCCACATTGTGCGCACCCGGCAGGTGCAGCTTGATCTGCTGCTCGCCGCGCGGTGTGATCGCCGTGAATCGGGTGCCCCTGATGCCGTCGGCCTGCACCGAGGCGGCAGTGATGGAGGCAGGCCCGTCCAGGCTGAAATCCAACACGGTCGCCTCACCGGCCCTGGCGCGCCAGGCCTGCGCCCAGGGCTGGTCGGCATTGATCACCGCAAAGTCACTCCGGCCCAGGCCATCGAAAATCTCGCCCTTGGCGGCGGCGACATCGTCCACACTGCCAAAGCCCTGCAAATGCGCAGGCATGGCATTGAGCAGCAGTGCCACCGTGGGATGGCCCAGCTCGCACAGCCAGGCGATATCGCCCGCTTTACCGGCGCCCATTTCGACCACCGCAAATTCCACACCCGGCTCCAGTGCAAGCAGCGTCAACGGCACGCCGATCTCGTTGTTGAGGTTGCCCTCGGTGGCCAGTGTGCGGCCTGCCTGCGCCAGCACCGCGCGGACCATATTCTTGGCCGTGGTCTTGCCGCTACTACCGGTGATGGCCACCAGCGGACCCCGATACAGGGCGCGGTTGTATGCGCCGAGCAGTCCCAGCCCGCGCTGCGTGTCGGCAACCCGCAGCTGGGGCAGCGCCAGCTCGGCCACGTCGCTGACCAGAGCGGCGGCCGCTCCGGCAGCGGCAACCTGGCCGAGAAAGTCGTGGCCGTCAAAGTTCTCGCCCCGCAGCGCCACGAACAGCTCACCGGGTCGAACCTTGCGGCTGTCGGTAGACACGCCGTGAAACTCCCGGTCAGGCCCGATCAGTTGCGCTTGCAGCGGCCCGACCAGCTCAGCGAGTGTCAGCGGGCGCATCATGAGGCAGCCCTGCGCGCCAGGGCGCTGCGCGCCTGCTCTGCATCGCTGAAGTAGCGGCGCTCATCGCCGATCAGCTGGTAGTCCTCATGACCCTTGCCGGCAATGACCACGCAGTCGCCCGGTCGCGCCTCCCCGATGGCCCTGGCAATCGCCTGGGCCCGGTCGGGCAGCAGGATGCAGGCTCCGCTGCAACCTGTGGCTATATCGGCAAGGATCGCGTCGGGATCTTCGCTGCGCGGGTTGTCGCTGGTCAGGATGACCCGGTCGGAGAAACGGCTGGCGACGCGGCCCATCACCTGCCGCTTGCTCCTGTCGCGGTCGCCGCCGCAGCCGAACACGGTTACCAGGTCGCCGCTGACATGCGCTTTAAGTGCAGCGAGGACCTGCTCCAGGGCGTCGGGTGTGTGGGCGTAATCGACGATGACCTGCACGCCCAGCCCATTCGGAATGACCTGCATCCTGCCCGGCACGGGCCGCAGCGCGGCGATCGCCTCCAGCACTGCCGCCAATTCCTCGCCGGCCAACACCACGGCGGTCACCGCCGCCGCCAGGTTGGCCAGGTTGAATTCGCCAGGCAATGGGCTGGAAAACCGGCCGCTGCCCCAGGGGGTGTGCAACTGCGCGTCCACGCCCTGCCCAGTGAAGCAGGGATCGCTGACCCGCACATCCGCCGCGGCCCCGCTGCCAGAATAGGTCAGCACCTGGACTCCCGCAGCGGTCGCAGCGATGACTTCGGAGCAGAACTCATCGTCGAGGTTGACAACTGCATGGCGCAGGCCGGCGCTGGCGAACAAGCCGAGCTTGGCCCGCCCGTAGGCATCCATGCTGCCGTGGTAATCGAGGTGATCGTGGGAGAGATTGGTGAAGACAGCCGTTGCGAATTCCACGCCATTCACCCGCCCCTGGACCAGGGCGTGGGAGGAGACCTCCATGCCCACGGCGTGCACCCCCTGGTCGCGCCATTGCGCCAGTTGCTGCTGCAGGGACACCGGGTCAGGGGTGGTATTGGCCGCGGCGGACACGGCGTCGTCAAGGGTTGCGCCCAGAGTGCCGATAACGCCGTAGGAATGGCCCAGGAGTCGACCCAACTGCGCCACCAGACGGCTGGTCGTGGTTTTGCCGTTGGTGCCGGTCACGCCAATCATGTGCAGATCGCGGCTGGGATGACGATAGAACCGCGCCGCCAGCGGGCCCACCTCGAGGTGCAGTTCCGGCAGCTCCAGCAGCGGCACCGGGAGCGCATCCACGAAGCCGGCCACCGGCGCCTCCGCGAGGACCGCCGCCGCACCGTTGGCGACCGCCTGCTCGATAAACTGGCGGCCGTCATGCACATCCCCGGGCACGGCCAGGAACAGGTCGCCCCGGCGCACCTTGCGGCTGTCCAGCTGCAGGCCGCTGATGGGGATATCGCCGCCAGCACAGCCCGGCCAGGCCAGCAACTGCGACAGGGGCATCGCAGGTGCCGCGACCGCGCCGGACGCCGCCATCATACCGGCCCCCCCGCATTTGCGGCCGCTGCAACAGCCTCAGCCATGGCTGCGGCGTCAGTGGGCGCCACATTGAGCAGGCGCAGGGCGCCCTGGGTGATCGTGGAAAAAAGCGGGGCGGCCACGGCGCCACCGCCATAGGCGGCGCCCTGGGGACCATTGATCACTACTACCGTGACGATGCGCGGATTATCGACAGGGGCGATGCCGGCAAACCAGGCAACGTACTCGTCGGGCAGATAGCCGCCAGGGCCGATCTTGCGGACGGTTCCGGTTTTACCGCCCACCGGATAGCCGGGAACACGCGCCTTGCGCGCCGTGCCCTCATCGCCGGTGACGCCGTGCAGCACGCCAAGTACCTCCCGGGCGATCTGGGGTGAGACGATACGCTCACCGGCGGGCGCTTCGCCGTTCAATGCCAGCAGTGACAGGGGCGCCTGGACGCCACCGTTGGCGAACACGCTGTAGGCACGGGCAAGTTGCAGGGGTGTGGCGCTGATGCCATAACCAAACGCCAGCGAGACTTTCTCGGTGGCGTACCAGCGCGCGCGGTCCGGCAGGGAGCCGGCACTCTCACCGGGGAAGCCGGTGCCCGGCAGGTGTCCGATACCAAAGCGGTTGAACACTTCACGGATCGGTTCGTGGCCGAGGTCGAGGGCGATCTTGGTCGTTCCCACCTGGCTGGATTTCTCAATCACCCGGGACACACTGATCAGGCCATAATTGCGCGGATCGGGATAAACCTTGGGGCCCACCCGGATGCGTCCCGGGCTGGTATCGATCATGGTCTGGTGGTGAAACGGCCGCTCTCCAGTGCCGCCACCAGTGTCAGGGTCTTCATGGTCGAGCCGGGCTCGTAGACGTCGGTGACCGCCCGATTGCGCATGGTAGCCGGGTCGGCTCCCTTGCTGCTGTTGGGGTTGTAAGTGGGGTAGTTCACCAGGGCGAGGATTTCGCCGGTGTGGGCGTCCAGGGTCACGATGGAACCCGACTCCGCACCGAGGGCCGTCACAGCCTTGCGCAGTTCGCGGTGCTCCAGGTATTGCAGGCGCAGGTCGATACTCAGGCGCAGGTCTTTTCCAGGCTGCGCCGGCACCATTACACCGATGTCACGCACCACCTCGCCGTGCAGGTCCTTGATGTACTTTTTCTTGCCCGGCTGCCCCTTGAGCCAGTCCTCGTAGGCGAGTTCCAGGCCGGCAATGCCCTGGTCGTCCACATTGGTGAAACCCACCAGCTGTCCGACCACCTCGCCCGCCGGATAGAAGCGGCGGTACTCGCGCTCGCCACTGACGCCCATGATCTTGAGAGCCAGTATTTTTCGCGCATCCTCCGGCACCATGTGGCGCTGCAGGTACATGAACTGCTTGCCCTCGTAGCGGGCCAGCCGCTCCTGCAGCGTCGCCAGTTCCAGCCCGAGCGCGGCCGCCAGTTCCGGCAGTCGAGCGGAATCGGCCAGAACGGAAGGGTTGCCCCAGATCGAGATAACCGGTGTACTGACGGCCAGCGGCTCGCCGCGACGATCGGTTATCACCCCGCGGTAGGCGGGAATCTCCGCGGTGCGCACAGAGCGCATCTCACCCTGGCTCTGCAGGAACTCATAGCCGCGTTCGGTATCCAGTATCTGCAGTGACAGCACCCGCCCGACCAGCGCAACCAACATCCCGATGAGCACCATCATCACCAGGTAGAAGCGGACCAGGGATTCTGGCTTTTTCTGTGCCGCACGCTTCAACGCGATATCATCCGCAGCTGCGCCAATCCGGGCGCCTGCATGCCGAGTTCCTCTTCGGCCACTTTCTCCACGCGGTAGTGGGACGCCCAGGTACTGTGTTCAAGCATCAGGCGCCCATAGTCCTCCTGCAGGTACCACTGGACAGACTCCACCTCCTGCAGCTGGGCATAGAGGGCGCGGCAGGCGTGGGTGGTGTGAATCACGGCGAAAGTGGATGCAAGGATCAGCAACAACAGGCCGGCGTTGATCCAAGCCAGCTGACGACTGGTGCCGGCTTTATCGGCTGTTCGCACTGGCTCTGCTACGCTCACTGATCCACCCCTGGACGACCCTGCATTCAGCTTATTTTTTCCGCAACGCGCATGATCGCGCTGCGGGCGCGGACGTTTGCGGCAACTTCTTCATCACTCGCCCTGACCGCCTTGCCCACCAGCCGCATGCGACGGTTGTGGGCGCTGTCGAGCACCGGGACGCCCGGCGGGAACTGCTCACCCCTGGCCATATCGCGCATATAGCGCTTGACCAGGCGATCCTCCAGCGAGTGGAAACTGATGACCACCAGGCGCCCGCCCACCCGCAACATGTCCAGCGCCGCCAGCAGCAACTCCTGCAGGTCGACCAGTTCGCGGTTGACCTTGATGCGAATGGCCTGGAAAGCGCGGGTAGCCGGGTGCTTGTGTTTTTCCCACTTCGGATTGGCCTCGCTGACCACCCGCGCCAGGCGGCCGGTAGAGGTGATAGCCTGCTCGTCCCTGGCGGCGACGATGGCGGCGGCGATGCGACGGGAGAAACGCTCCTCCCCGTATTCCTTGAGCACCTGGGCGATCTCGTCGACCCCGGCCCGGGACAGCCACTGGGCAGCGGTCTCGCCCCGGGTGGTGTCCATGCGCATATCCAGCGGGCCGTCCTGGAGGAAGCTGAACCCGCGCTCAGCATCATCGAGCTGCGGACTTGAGACCCCGAGGTCGAGCAGAATGCCATCGACAGCGTCGATTCCCATCCGGCGCAATTCCCCGGGCAAATCAGCAAATGAACCGTGGAAAAAACTGAACCTGGACTCCTGCCGGGCCAGTTGTTCGGCCTCCGCCCGGGCCGCGGGGTCCTTGTCCACCCCGAGCACACTGCCCTCGGCATCCAGCCGCTCCAACAGGTAACGGCTGTGGCCGCCGCGGCCGAAAGTGCCGTCGACATAAAATCCGTCGGGCCGCGTCACCAGAGCATCCACTGCTTCTCGCAACAGAACTGTCTGATGCATTGCTCTCACCTACAGGGTCAGCGACATGAGTTCTTCAGGCAATTCTGCCTCGGCACCGGAGTCCAGCAGGGCCTGCTCACGCTCGGCTACCCACAGGGCTTCGGACCACAGCTCCAGCTTGTTGCCCTGGCCCACCAGTACCAGTTTCTTATCCAGCCTCGCGTATTCCCGCAGGGGCGGCGGCAGCAGCATGCGCCCGCTCCCGTCCAGCTCAAGGTCGGTTGCATAACCAAGCATCAGGCGCTGAAAGCGCTTCACCGCCGGCTTGAGGGCGGGCAGGTTCTGGATGTCCCGCTCGATCCGCTCCCACTCGGGCAGGGGGTAGATCGCCAGGCAGGTGGACTGGGTGTCGATGGTTACCACCACCTTGCCCCCGCACTCACTCAACAACGGCTCGCGCTGCCGGGCCGGCATCGCCAGCCGGCCCTTCGCGTCCATGTTGAGATGTTGTACGCCGCGAAACATGCCAGGACCCCCAAATATCTGGCTTTAAAAACCACTTAAAGCCAAAAATTCCCACTTATTTCCACTTTTCGCCACTATAGGTCTGGCAGCGAGAAAGTGTCAAGCGACGCGAGGGCAGAAAACGTTTTAGTTTCAGTCAATTAGCGTGGATCTGGAAGGGAAAGTCCCACTCGGCGGAACGGAAGCCAGGAGGAAATAATGGATTAAAACATGCGAGTAACCACGATTGGTGAGGATTTACATTAACTTAAAGTCTGATTTTATACTTATGATTTGATTTTATAGTAGAAAAAAGTATAAAAAATCCCGATTGCACACGCATGCAGGGACAGCAGTGGGTGAGGAAAGCCGGGATGGATCGGAAAGCGACGCCTGGGATGCCAGGGGGCGCCCTGCCAGGGGGTGCCCCGCCAAGGGGGGGCGCAGCAGTAAAAAAAGCGAGTCGGTCGGTAAGCCGGGTTCTGTCGTGGACGATCATTCATCTGCGACAGGTGTCACCACCTGCCTGTAGCGACCTACCCGAATCCGCTGCGGGCCACAGCTGATGGATTCCTATTTGGTCTTGCTCCGAGTGGGGTTTACCATCGCCACGCCTGTTGCCAGCCGCGCGGTGCGCTCTTACCGCACCATTTCACCCTTACCCAGCCACGAGTGGCACTCAAACGGATAAAAAAGGAGTCAGACTCCATCTTCATGCCATTTTTGGGCGGTATGCTCTCTGTTGCACTTTCCGTAGGCTCGCGCCTCCCAGGCGTTACCTGGCACTCTGCCCTGCGGAGCCCGGACTTTCCTCCCCCACACCACCCGCAGATGGCCCGGGAGCGATCGCCTGACCGACTCGGCGCGAAGACTACGCCCCCGGCGCCCGCAGGACAAGCTCTTTGTGGAGGCACCCGGAGGGCATCGCTTATTTCTCTTTCACGGCTAACAGATAGTCGTACAGCCGCCTCTTGCGCAGGCCGGTGTGATCCGCCACCACAGCCGCCGCGGTCTTCGCCGGCAACTCCAGCGCCAGTCGCTGCAACAGGGCAGCGACCTCCGGGGTGATGTCCTCGGGTGCGGGCCCGGCGCCGGCCACCAGCAGCACGATTTCGCCCTTTTGCTGGTTGCCGTCGCCGGCGACAAAGTCTGCCAACTCGGCGAGACTGCTGCGCTTGATGGTTTCGAAGGTCTTGGTGAGCTCACGCGCCAGCACGGCCTCGCGCCGCGGGCCGAAGGCGACAACCATTGCCTGCAGGCACTCCAGCACCCGGTGCGGTGCCTCGTAGAAGACGAGAGTGGACGTCTCCCTCGCCAGGCTGGCGAGGCGCTTGTCCCGGGCGCCCGAGCGCGCCGGCAAAAAGCCCTCGAACAGGAACCGGTCGGTGGCGAGGCCGGACGCGCTGAGAGCGGCGACCGCCGCGCAGGCCCCGGGAATCGGGTACACGTGAAATCCGGCATCCTGCACAGCGCGCACCAGCCGGTAACCGGGGTCTGATATCAATGGAGTCCCGGCGTCCGACACCAGCGCTACGCGGCCGCCGCCGCTGATACAGGCAAGGATTTTTTTGGCCGCCCGCTCATCGCTGTGGTCGTGGTATGCCATAACAGGCGTGGCTATAGCATAATGCTGCAACAAGCGCTGGCTGTGCCGCGTATCCTCGGCCGCGATGATATCGACATCCCGCAGTATCTCCACCGCTCGCGAAGACATATCACCGAGGTTGCCGACAGGTGTTGCCACAACATACAGACCAGGAGCCACTGTTTCCCCTTATAATGTGTTCCCGTCGACCACGGCTAAACGCCCCGGCGGCGGGCCGAGAGCCACAAGCAGTCATTCCAGCAATCAACCGGTAAAGCATAGCATGAGAGACACCTGCACCAGACATTTCCCCCACGCCGCGCGCCTGTGCCTGACCCTGGTGGTGCTGGGCCTGGCGGCCTGCGCCAGCGAACCGCAAAAGGAACCCGAGCCTGAAGCTGCGCCCGTCGCGGTAGCGCCAAGCCCTATGCCGGTGCTGCCGGAACAAGTAGAAAAGGCCAGCCAGACTCTGCCGCCCAGCAGCTACAGTGCGCAATTTCTGCAGGCTGACCAGCTGCTGTCGCAGAACCAGTGGATGGCCGCCAGCGAAATCATCGACACGATACCTGCGGCCGGGTTGAACGCTTCTGACCAGGTCTACCTCACCTACCTGCGGGCGCGCATTGACTACATCCGCGGCCGGCACAATGAAGCGCTGGGGCTGCTCGACACCCTCGACTCCCAGGGAATGAACCCCACCCTGCGCTATCGCATCCTGAACCTGCGCCGCCACATCCTGGAAATGTCCGGGAGTTACCTCGAAAGCGCCCGGCTGGGAGACGAGACCCTGCGCCTGGCGCCGGCCACGGATGCCGCCGCGCTGCAACGCGCGATATGGCGCGATCTGCAACGCGTCAGTACCGCCCAGCTGGAGCAGGCGCTACCCACCGCCGCTGATCCCCAGTGGCAGAAGTGGCTCGAACTCGCGCTGTTAACCCGGGCGCCGCTGCCGGCCCAGTTGCAGAGTCTCCCGGCTTGGGCCCAGAGCAACCCCCGACACCCTGCGGCAAATCCGCTGCCAGGCGGACTGGGGTACTTACTGACCTACCAGGCTCCGCAAAAGGTAGCACTGATCCTGCCCCTGAGTGAGCGGCTCGCGCCCGCCGGCAGGGCGGTGCGGGACGGTTACCTGGCCAGCTATTACGAGTACCGGCAGCAGGGGGGTGCCGATCTGGATGTCCTGATACTGGACCAGGACAGCTATGGCTCTGCCAGCGACGCCTACGGCGCGGCTGTGGCACAGGGTGCGACACTGGTGGTTGGCCCCCTCAGCAAGGAGGCCGTCGCCAACTTGGCGGCGCGGGCGGACCGGCCGGTTCCGGTGCTCGCGCTGAACCGCCTGGATGGCGCTGAAGCCCTGGCTGGGGGAAGCAGTGCCCTGGTCCAGTTTGCCCTGGCACCCGACGACGAGGCCCGCGAAGTCGCCGAGCTCGCCTTCGGCAAGGGTGCCCGCAATGCCCTCATCATGCGCCCCCAGGGCGAATGGGGCGGCAAGGTGGAGCAGGCGCTCACCGAGCGCTGGCGGCAGCTGGGCGGCACGATCATCAACAGCGTTACCTATGCCGGCCGGGAAGACTATTCCTCCAGCGTAAAAGCCGCACTGGACTTACCTGCCAGCGAACAACGGGCGCAGGCGGTGAAGGAAATCTTCGGTGGCGATCTCGAATTCAACGCCCGCCGCCGCCAGGACGTCGACGTGGTCTTCCTGCTCAGCGGCAATGCTGTCGAGGCGCGCTCAATCAAGCCGCTGCTGGCCTTTCACTATGCCGGGACGCTGCCTGTTTATGCGACCTCCAGCATCTACAGCGGCACAGCCGACCCCAGAGACCGCGACCTCGACGGCATCAATTTCGTGGAAATCCCCTGGTTGCTGGGTGCCAACACACAGCTGAAGAACGCGATCTCAGCGGGTAAAGCAGGACCTGAAAGCTATACCCGCCTGCATGCCCTGGGCGCAGATGCCTTCCTGCTGCAGTTACAGTTCCGCCAGCTGCAGGGCGGCGCGGACGCACTGTTACGCGGCAATACCGGCCTGTTGAGCATGGACCCGCAACTACACATCCACCGCGAGCTGGTATTGGCCACATTTGATGACGGCGCTGCCAAGCCCCAGTAGCTACACTGCGGTGACCAGTTTCAGCCGCATGGAGCAAACGCATGGGATCGCCAGGGGAGGACTACGAAACCCTGGCGGCGCGCTGGCTGGCGGCACGGGGCATGCAATTGCTGGCGCGCAATTTCAGCTGCAAGACGGGGGAGATCGATATCATAGCCCGGGACCGTGAACACCTGGTGTTCCTCGAAGTCAGGGCCCGCAGCAACCGCGCGTTCAGCAGCGCGGCGGCGTCGGTCGACCGGCGCAAGCAACAACGCATCCTGCGCACGGCCCAGTTATACCTGCTGCGCCATCCTGAACTGGCCTGCCTGCCCTGCCGGTTTGACGTGATCGCCTTCGAGCCGCGACAATCCGGCAACAGTCTCAGCATCCGCTGGATTCCCGGGGCTTTTACCGCCTGAATGAGCCAATGAATGGACTACTACCAGATCATCTCCAGCAACTTCCAGGCCACCATCGAATCGATCGCGCAATCTGTGGACACCCTGGCCGAACCCATCGGCCGCGCCAGCGAACTGATGGTCAGCGCCCTGCTGGAGGACCACAAGATTATCGCCTGCGGCAACGGGGTGGACGCCGCCCTGGCCCAGTTGTTCGCCTGCTACCTCACCAGCCGGTTCGAGCACGAAAGGCCCGCGCTGCCTGCCCTGGCACTTACCAGCGATGGCGCGGGCATAACCGCCATCGCCCACACCGGCGGCCTCAACGACATCTACGCCAGGCAGCTGCGCGCACTGGGCCAGCCCGGGGATGTCCTGTTGTGCATCAGCAGCGCGGGAGAGGCCAACAACCTGCTGCGCGCGGCGCAAGCTGCGCATGAGCGCGATATGGCGATCGTCGTTTTGTCGAATGCCTCGGATGGCGAGTTGGGCACCCTGTTGCAACCTGACGATGTCGAGATACGCATCGACAGCCTGCGGCGCCCGAGGGTAGTGGAGTTACATACGATGACGCTTCACTGCCTGTGCGAACTGATCGAGCAGAGCCTTTTCGGCAGTTACCCGCCGGGCTGACCCTGCCCTACTTGACGATCTTGAGGGAAGGACGCGCCTCCGGCTTGATCGGGTCGGGCGGCGGCTCGTCCGGAGGCCCTGTGGATTCCTCGGGCTCGAACACCATGCCCTGGCCGTTCTCCCTGGCATAAATGCCCACGACCGCCGCAATCGGCACATAGATATCGGTCGCGACCCCACCGAAGCGCCCGTTAAAGGCCATGGCGTCGTTGCCGATATTCAGTTCTATCACCGCGCCGGGGGAAATGTTCAGCACGATCTGCCCGTCCTTCACATACTGCTGGGGCACCATCACATCGGCGACAGTGGCATCGACCAGCACATAAGGGGTGCAGTTGTTGTCCACGATCCACTCATACAATGCCCGCATGATGTAGGGACGACTGGGCGTCATGGCTTTACCCCCTGGCGACCCGCAGCGCCCCTAGAGGCGCATTTCCCGTTCCTGCTCGGTGAGGCTTTCCTGGAAAGAATCCCGATTGAACAGTGAATCCATATAGGCCAGCAGGGGCTTGGACTGTTTGCTGGCGCGTATGTCGATCCCCAGGGACGGCAGGCGCCAGAGGATGGGCGCCAGGCAGCAGTCCACGAGCGTGAATTCATCACTCATGAAAAATGGCTTCTCGGCGAAAATCGGCGCTATGCCGGTGATGCTCTCTCGCAGTTCCTTGGCAGCCTTCTTGACCACGTTCTCGCTGCGGGAGTGCAGGATGGAGTCCACCAGGCTGCACCAGTCCTTCTCGATGCGGTGGATATACAGGCGGCTTTCAGCCCTCGCCACTGGGTACACCGGCAGCAGCGGGGGATGGGGGAAACGCTCATCCAGGTACTCCATCATTACCTTGGACTCATACAGCACCAGCTCCCTATCCACCAGGGTAGGCAGGCTGTTGTAAGGATTGATATCTGCGAGTTCCGCCGGCGGATGGGCTGCGTCCGCCTCGATCAGGTCAACCGTGACACCCTTTTCCGCCAGCACAATGCGCACACGATGGCTGTACTGGCTGGTATTATCCGAGAAAAAGGTCATCGAAGACCGCTTTGCCACAACTCCCATCGGGGGATTCCTCAGTAATTTCATAGGCTTGACACCAGAGTACGGCTTACTGCCGCGCAGCTGCAATTGATCGGAAGGCTCAGTGTACGTCTTTCCAGTATTCGCGATTCAGCAACCAGGCGAACACGAAGAAAAGGGCTATGAACAGCAATGTGAAGGTGCCGATACGGTGGCGCTCAACCAGCACGGGATCCGCCATGTAAGCCAGGAAATTCACCAGGTCGTACATCGCCCCGTCGAACTCTTCCGGGGTCATGGCACCGGCCTCGGTGATCTTGAAGCGTCCGCAGGGATCTTCCAGGATATCCTCACCGGTCAGCGGGTCACGCTTGACGCCCCCATTTGCCGCCGTCACCGGGCCCATGGCGCACTCCTGCATGCCCTGCAGTTCGAGCAGCACATGGGGCATGCCCACATCCTTGAACACTTTGTTGTTCACCCCATAGGGGCGGCTTGGGTCCTTATAGAAAGTCCGCAGGTAGGTATAGAGCCACTCGGGCTGGCGGGCGCGGGACACCAGGGTCAGGTCGGGCGGCGCGGCACCAAACCAGGCTTTGGCATTGCGATCCTCCATGGACTTTTCGATCAGGTCCGCAAACCGGGTGGTGGGGTTGAAGACCAGGTTGTCCATGAACAGGTCTTCCGGAATACCCAGGTCGTCGGCCACCCGGTTGTAACGGGCGTATTTCAGCGAGTGGCAGCCCAAGCAGTAGTTGACGTAAAGCTTTGCCCCACTTTGCAGGGAGGCCTTGTCACGCGGATTCACCTGTATTTCATCGCAGGGAATGCTGCCGCACTGAAACTCCGTCTCGGCGCCCACCGCTTTGAGGGGCAGGATGGTCAACGCCAGGATGAGCCCCAGGGCCGCGAGGCTGCCCCATGGGCCGATACCGCCATCCATGGTGACCCGCTTGGGCACCGGCTTGGTCTTGTCCAGCGAGGTCCAGATCGGCATCAAAAGGAAGAAGGCAAAGTAAATAATTGAGCAGATCTGTGCCAGAGTGGTTCGCGCCGGGGTCGGCGCCTTGACGCCCAATACGCCCAGGATCAGGAATGAAGCAACAAACAACACCAGCATGACCTTGGTGATATTGCCGCGGTAGCGCCAGGAGTTGACCGGGCTGCGATCCAGCCAGGGCAACATGAAGGGTATGGCCACAGAGGCGGCGAAAGCGATGAAGCCCCAGAATTTATCCGGCACCGCCCGCAGTACCGAGTAGAACGGGGTGAAATACCACACCGGGGCGATATGAGCCGGCGTCTTGAGGGCGTTGGCTTCCTCGAAGTTGGCGAACTCAAGAAAGTAACCACCCATCTCCGGCAGGAAAAAAACAATCGCGCAGAAAATGAACAGGAATACGGCTACCGCCTGCAGGTCGTGCACGGTGTAGTAGGGATGGAAGGCAACGCCGTCCAGGGGGATACCATCGGGACCCTTGGCTTTCTTGATGTCCACGCCATCCGGGTTGTTGGACCCGACTTCATGCAGTGCCAGCAGGTGCAACACCACCAGGGCCAGCAGCACGATGGGCAGGGCCACCACATGCAGGGCGAAGAAGCGGTTCAGGGTAATCCCGGAAATCAGGTAATCGCCGCGGATCCAGGTGACCAGATCCTCGCCCACCACGGGAATGGCGCCGAACAGGGAGATAATCACCTGCGCGCCCCAATAGGACATCTGGCCCCAGGGCAACACATAACCCACAAAGGCCTCCGCCATGAGGACGACGAAAATCAGCATGCCGAAAATCCAGATCAACTCCCGGGGCTTCTTGTAGGAGCCGTACAACAGGGCGCGGAACATGTGCAGGTACACCACGACAAAGAATGCCGAGGCGCCGGTGGAGTGCATGTAGCGCAGCAACCAGCCGTAATCGACGTCGCGCATGATGTACTCGACCGAGGCGAAAGCGCCCTCCTGGCTCGGGCTGTAACTCATGGTCAGCCAGATACCGGTCAGCAACTGGTTGACCAACACCAGCAGGGACAGTACGCCAAAGAAATACCAGAAATTGAAGTTCTTGGGGGCGTAGTACTGGCCCATATGGGTGTTCCACGCGCGCACGATGGGCAGGCGCGCATCAACCCAATCGCGTAACCCAGCAAGCATATTGATCATCAGGCAGCCTCCCAATCCACGCCAATTACAAGGACCTTCTCGCCCTCGAAGGTATGTGGGGGTACCTCCAGGTTGGTAGACGCCGGGACGCCCGAGTAAACCCGCCCGGACAGGTCGAATTTGGAACCGTGGCAGGGGCAAAAGAAGCCTCCCTCCCACTGCTGCCCGCTCGTCGACAGGTCTGCCGCCCCGACTTCGGGCCGGAACTTGGGCGCGCAACCCAGGTGGGTGCACAGCCCCACAATCACCAGCAGGTTGGGCCTGATGGCCCGGTCGACGCCCTCAATATAGGCGGGCTGTACTGAAGCCAGGGAGTCCGGGTCCTTGAGCCGCTCGTTCATATTGGGCAGCATCTCCAGCTGGGCATCGGTCCGGTTGACCACGTATACCGGCTTGCCGCGCCACTCTACGACCACCATCTGGCCCGGTTCGATCTTGCTGATATCGGCCTTGACCGGTGCACCCGCCGCCTTGGCCTTGGCGGACGGGTTCCAGGAACCGACGAACGGAACTGCAATTCCAACCGCGCCAGCCACCCCGACCAGGCTGGTGGCAGCCGTCAGGAACTTCCTCCTGCCGGAGTTAACGCCATTGCTACCCATGCTTTTCTCTCCTGATTGCCCGTCCCTGTACAGCCACTTCCAGGCCGCCGGTTCCGCTCATCCCAAAGGGGCCAAATGGTAATGATTTTGCACGTTTCTTACAAGAAGAACCCTTTGACTTCAAAGGGTTTCTTTGCGAGATGCGGCACTTCCCGTCCCGCTGCCTGGGGCATTGCCTGCCCCTGTTTATGGGCATAAAAAAAACGCCCGGACTGTAACAACAGCCGGGCGCTCGTCGTTCTCCCGAGATTCCCGCGCCACGCGGGACCCTCCGCTGCTCGCTGCTTATCGCTTGGAGTACTGGGGACGCTTGCGCGCCTTGCGCAGGCCAACCTTCTTGCGCTCGACCTCACGCGCATCCCGGGTCACGTAACCGGCGCTGCGCAACGGAGTGCGCAGGGTCTCGTCGTATTCCATCAGGGCGCGGGTAATACCGTGCCTGATGGCGCCGGCCTGGCCGAAGCTACCGCCGCCGTGAACTGTGACGTTTATGTCAAATTTGTCTTTCAGATCAACAAGTTCCAGAGGCTGCCGCACTATCATGCGGGCTACTTCACGACCGAAGTACACATCCAGCGGGCGATGGTTAACGGTAATATTACCGGCGCCATTCTTGATATAGACACGAGCCGTGGAGGTCTTGCGGCGGCCGGTTCCGTAATATTGGGTTGCTGACATAAATGATTTCCGTTAGACGTTCAGTACTTGTGGCTGCTGCGCCGCGTGCGGGTGCTCGGTGCCTGCGTACACTTTCAGTTTCTTGAACATGGCCCTACCCAGCGGATTGCGCGGCAGCATACCTTTAACGGCGCCCTGGATGACCCGCTCAGGAGCCTTGTCGATGAGTTTTTCAAAGGAAATTGACTTGATGCCGCCGGGATAGCCGGTGTGGTGATGGTAAAGCTTGTCCTTCGCCTTGGCACCGGTGACGCGAATTTTCTCCGCATTGATCACCACGATGTAATCGCCCGTATCGACGTGCGGGGTATATTCGGGTTTGTGCTTGCCACGCAGGTGGTGGGCAATCTGGCTGGCCAGGCGGCCCAGAGTCTTGTCTGCGGCGTCCACCACGAACCAGTCGTGGTTGACCTCACCCGCTTTGGCACTGAAAGTTTTCATGAATAACAGCCTCTTGGAGGGCTCCAATTTCGAGAGCGCGAATACTAATCAATGGGACACCCCACTGCAAGCAAAAAAAACCGGCGGATTTCCCGCCCCTGCGCCCGGCTCACCCGGAGGTGTTGCGGCGGGGGGTCTAGGGCTTATGGCCCCTCGCAAGGTACTCGTAAGACTGCATCTCCTGCAAGCGGGAAATCGTCCGCTGGAACTCAAAAGCCAGGCGCCCGCCCCCGTAAAGGGCAGTCAGCGGCCCTGCCGCAGTCAGCACCAGCTTGACATTGCGGTCGTAGAACTCGTCCACCAGATTGACGAAACGCCGGGCCTGGTCGTCGGTGTCCGGGCCGAAAACCGGCACGCCCGATACCAGGACCGCGTGGAACAACCTTGAAAGCTCGATGTAGTCATTCTGTGAACGGGGACCGTCGCACAGCTCGGCAAAGTCGAACCAGGCGACATCGTCCGCCCGCCGGCGACAGGTGATGTAACGGCCATTGAGCTCCATGCGCTCCCAGTGAATGCCCGGGTGCGGGGCCAGTTTGTCAAAGCTGTCGCGCAGGCTGGCATCGGCCGCCGCATCCAGGGGGTAGTGGTACAGTTCGGCCTGCTGCAGGGTGCGCAGGCGATAATCGACACCGCCATCCACGTTGATTACCCGGGTGTATTTCTCCACCAGGGCGATGGCAGGCAGGAAGCGCTGTCGCTGCAAGCCATTCTCGTACAGCCGCGACGGTTCTATGTTGGAGGTCGCCACCAGGCACACGCCGCGGGCGAACAGCGCCTCCATCAGGCCACCCAGGATCATGGCATCCGCGATGTCGCTCACGTAAAACTCGTCGAAACAGAGCACCCTGGCCTCCCCGGCCAGCTTGTCCGCCACCTTCTCGAGCGGGTTCTTCTGCCCCTCGAGGGCCTTCAAATCCTCGTGCACACGGCGTATGAAGCGGTGAAAGTGGACCCGCATTTTCTGCTGAAACGGCAAACAGTCGTAGAAGGTGTCGACCAGGTAGGTCTTGCCGCGCCCCACCCCGCCCCAGAGGTAGAGGCCGGTTACCGGTTCCAGCTGCTGGCCCTGTAACCGCTGCAGCCAGCCCAACAAACCTCCGTGGCGTTCGCGCCGGCGGGCCAGCAGGCGCTCGTACAGGTCCTGCAACTGCAGTACGGCATGCTCCTGGGCGGGATCCCGGGAGAAATCCTCACGCTGCAGGTCCGCCTGATAGCGCTGCCAGGGTGTCGTCATTCTCTCTGGTGCATGGAAGCGTGCCGCCGGGTCGGGTTCTCGTGCAAGCGCCACACTCTAACGAGCGCCCGTAGACTTGGCAACGCCTGGCTGAAGGCTGTTGCGCTGTGGACGCAGACCCGCGCCGCCGGTCCATTGTAGTTACAGCCCCACGTGCTTGCGGTTATACTGGCGCGGCTCAGAATTGCCTGTCGCAAGAGGACCCAAGCGTGGAACCAGACCAGTACAGCATCACCATCGTGATCCTCACCGGAGTGGTACTTCTCGTCGTCGGCGTGGTGCTGGGACTGGTGCTGGGGCGCCGCACGTCGGCGGCGGCGCAGGAGCTGCGTGAAGCACAGCTCAAACTGGACCAGGTGCTGCAGGACAAGCGCGCCTACGAGGACGACGTCGTGGGGCATTTCACCGAAACTGCCACCCTCCTCAACCGGCTGACCGAGCAATACCGGGAAGTGCACAACCACCTTGCACAGGGCGCTGAAACCCTGTGCCAGGGCCGGGGGCCGGTGTCGCTCGGGCAACTCGGTCACAGCCGCGACGAGTCCGAGATTCCTGCCTACCTGGCGGATGTCCGCCCGCCCCTGGATTACGCTCCAAAGGCCTCGCCCGAGGAGAAGGGTATGCTCAACGAGGAATTCGGTATCGACCGCAGAACCGCCGGGGCGAGGACGGAGACGCCCGGCGCCAGGACGGCGGCTGACATCGACCAGGTCTGAACGCCGCCAATCGCCATGTATGAGCTGGCTTGGGCAAACCCATGCAGAGCCTGAAATTCCTCGCCTGGCCTGCCATCGCCGGCCTGCTCGCGGCGCTGTTGATACTGGACCGCTGGGTCCTGCCAGCCACGGGCCGTCTCGGCTCCTCTGGTTATGAAGTGGTCAGCTACGCCAATGCGGTGCGCAGCGCGGCGCCCGCGGTTGTCAATATCTATACCGCAAAACTGGTTGGCTCCGAGCGCAACCGACGGTCCCGCAGTGCCATCATCCGGCCCTCCACCCAACCGGGGCTGCCACAACAACGCCAGCGCATCGAGCGGTCCCTCGGTTCCGGCGTAATTGTCACCGAGGCCGGTCATATCCTTACCAACAACCACGTCATCGCCGGCGCCGACGCCATCCAGGTGATGTTGCAGGACGGGCGCTCTGCCGGCGCTGTGGTCATCGGCACGGATGCGGCCACCGACCTGGCCGTATTGAAAATTGAGCTGCCTGGCCTGCAGCCTATCACGCTGGGCGACTCCAATGCCCTCAGGGTGGGCGATGTGGTACTGGCCATCGGCAATCCGCTGGGCTTCGGCCACTCGGTAACCCAGGGCATCGTATCCGCACTGGGTCGCTACGGGCTGCAGCCCAACACCTATGAGGACTACATCCAGACCGACGCCAGTATCCACCTCGGCAATTCGGGCGGCGCACTGATCGATACCCGCGGCCGCTTATTGGGCATCAACACCCTGATCTATACGGGCAATGGCGAGGGGCAGAACAACACCACCGGCATAGGTATAAGCCTTGCCACTCCGGTGAATCTCGCTGTGTTCGTCATGCAGGATCTCATCGACTACGGGGAAGTCATCCGCGGCTGGCTCGGAGTCAGTGTGGAGCCCGTCGGCATCAAGCTGGACAATGGCAGCATCGCGCAGGCACTGGCGGTACTCGATGTAGCGGCGAACGGTCCGGCGCACAAGGCCGGCGTCATGCCGGGGGATCTCATTACGCATATCAACGACGAACCGGTAAAGGACGGTCGACTGATCATGCACCGAATTGCCCTGCTGCGACCGGGCGATTCGGTCGATATTTCCCTGCTGCGCGGCCGCGAAAAAATGGAATTGCGCGCGGTAGTCAGTGCTCTCAGCCAGGCAGGCGCTTAGCCGGTCGCTGCGCCCCTCGCCCAGCCGGCTACTCCGGTTTCAGCCGCATCTCGGCGCTGCGCGCATGGGCGGTCAGGTCCTCACCTCGCGCCAGTGTCGAGGCCATCCTTCCCAGTTCCTGCACTCCACGTTCGCTGCACATGATCAGCGAACTGCGCTTCTGGAAGTCATACACGCCGAGCGGAGAGGAAAACCGCGCCGAGCGGGAGGTGGGCAGCACATGATTGGGCCCGGCACAGTAATCCCCCAGAGCCTCCGACGTGTAGGCCCCCATGAAGATCGCTCCGGCATGGCGCACCATTGGCAGCAGCACCTCTGGTTCACGCACCGATAATTCGAGATGCTCTGGCGCCAGGGCGTTGCTGATGGCAACAGCCTCGGCCAGGTCACGGGTCAGGATCAGCGCGCCGCGGCCGGTGAGAGAGGCGCGAATGATATTCGCGCGCTCCATCCCCGGCAGGAGCCGATCGATGCTCGAGCTTACGCGGTCCAGGTAGGCAGGATCGGGGCAAAGCAGCAACGACTGGGCGTTTTCATCGTGTTCAGCCTGGGAAAACAGGTCCATCGCCACCCAGTCGGGGTCGGTAGTGCCGTCGCAGATCACCAGGATTTCCGAGGGCCCGGCCACCATATCTATCCCCACCCGGCCAAACACCTGGCGCTTGGCCGCGGCCACGTACATATTCCCGGGGCCGACAATCTTGTCCACCTTCGGCACTGTCTGCGTGCCGTAGGCCAGCGCGGCAACCGCCTGGGCACCGCCGATGGTGAACACCCGGTCCACGCCCGCGATTTGGGCCGCCGCCAGCACCAGATCGTTGAGCTCCCCGGCGGGGGCGGGAACCACCATGATAATTTCATCTACCCCGGCCACCTTTGCCGGCAGCGCATTCATCAGTACCGAGGAGGGGTAACTGGCCTTGCCGCCAGGAACATAGATTCCCGCCCGCTCCAGGGGCGTGATCTGCTGGCCGAGCAGGTTGCCCGACTCGTCCCGGTACTGCCAGCTCTGCTGGGACTGGTGCTGGTGATAGCGCCGAATCCGATCGGCCGCGTACTCCAGCGCGTCCCGCTGCGCCGTCCCGGTCGCCTTCAGCGCCGCTGCCAGGCGCCGCGGGGGAATTTCCAGCTCCGCCACCGACCCGGCCGCTAGAGCATCGAAGCGCAGCGTGTATTCGAGCACGGCTTGATCGCCACGCCGGGCAACATCCTCAATGATGGCAGCTACAGTGCGGCTGACCTCCCGGTCCAGGCCTTCCGGTAAAGCCGTCAGGCGCTCGAGGCACTGGTCGAAATCCGCCTGGCGGGTATCCAGTCGCAGCATGCCGGCTCAGCCCTGCACGACCGCTGCAGCCAGATCGTCGATAACCCGCTGGATGATCGCGCAGCGCGAGCGCATGGCCGCCTTGTTGACCACGAGGCGGGAGCTTATGGCTGCAATCTCCTCCAGCGGCTCCATCCCGTTCGCCCGCAGTGTGTTGCCGGTATCGACGATGTCCACGATCAGGTCAGCCAGGTTCATGAGCGGGGCCAGTTCCATCGCGCCATACAGCTTGATCACATCGGCATGGACGCCCTGCCGGGCAAAGTGGCGGCGGGTGATGTTGACGAACTTGGTCGCCACGCGGATGCGGTCGCCCTTATTGCGCCAGCCAACCGGGCCCGCAGTCATTAGACGACAGCGGGCTATGCCCAGGTCCAGAGGTTCATACAGCCCCTCGGCACCGTGCTCCAGCAGGATATCCTTGCCGACCACGCCCATGTCGGCGGCGCCGTGACGGACGTAGGTGGGCACGTCCGAGCCGCGGATAACCACCAGGCGCACACCCGCCCGGCTGGTTGCGAACACCAGCTTGCGACTGGTCGCCAGATCATCCAGTGGCTCGATGCCCGCGCGGGCCAGCAGCGGCAGGGTCTCCCGAAGGATCCGCCCCTTGGTCAGGGCAATCGTCAGCTGCTCTTTCATAATCCCTTGCATCGCCGGGCTCAGGCCCGGGACAGCGCCTGCCACTCGGCGGGGGTGTAGGTGCGGATATTGACGGCATGGACACTGCCATCGGCGATGCAATCGCTCAGGGCCCCGTACACCAGCTGTTGCTTTCGCACCGGGCGCAGGCCTTCGAACACATCGCCTATAGCAGTGATATCGTAATGGTTGCCTTCACCACGGACGTGAAATTCGCATTCTTGCAGGTGGTCCTGCAACAGTTGCCTGAGGGTGGCCGCATCCATAATGTCTCTCCCGAATCAGCCGAACGCCCGGGAGCCAACAGACCCGGTTCGACAGCGCCAAAAGTCGGCCATTCTAGGAGAAACCCCGGCTGTTGGCGACCGATAACTCCCGCCCGGGTCGACTCAGGTGGTCTTGACCTCAACCGCGGTCCAGCTATCAATCACCGCATTCAGGTCGCCATTGTGCTTGCGCGCGCTGGCCTCGAACTGGTTGCGATAGATTTCACCCAGATTGACGCCCTCAATGACGATATTGCGCAACTGCCACTCCCCGGAGTTGGCCCTGCCCATCTGGTAGATGAGAACATAGGGCTCGGGCTGCCCGCTGTAGACGAGCTGCTTGACCGAGACCTTGTTCGCGGCCGAATCCCTGTCAGCTGCAGCCATGACCTCTATCCGGGCTCCCCCGTAGGCAAGCAGGCCCTTGCTGTAAGTCCGTACCAGGCCCAGCCGCATCACCTCGGTAAACCGGTCGAGCTGCTGGCGCAGGAGAGCCTGTCCGGCCGCGTCCAGCGACCGGTAGCGCTCGCTGCTCGCATAGGGCCCCATCACACTGCGGGCAAAGCCGCGAAAGTCGATAACGGGATCGAGAATCGCCTGTACCTGCTGGTAGTAACGCTCAGGATCCTCATCGACATAGGATCCTGCTTCCGCCACTGCAGCCATCACATCCTGGGTGGTTTCGTTGACCACTTCGTGGGCGGCCTGGTTCCCGCCCTGCGCCACCATACCCACGGCCAGCAGACACAGGCCCGCGAGCCACGCCAATTGCACCCTTGCCACAATCACTCTCCTTAAACTCCTCAGCATCTACCCTTCAGGACCCTAGTGGACCTGCACGAACTCGCGCGAACCATTCCACCGCTGGCGTGGCACTATGACACCGGCCTGTCGCGGGCGGTTCCCAAAAGCAGCGCGGCGCGTATTCTAACAGGAAAAACCGCTCATGCTGATAGCCTGGGCACCCCTGATTGCCGGCTGCGCCAGCCCGGGCCAGCAGGGGTGTTGTTAGCCATAATCCGCGCGCTGTACCATTGGCTGCTTTACCTCGCCACCTGACCAAGGGATTTCATATGTCTCAGACCAGTTTCGCCCACTCCGCGCGACGCACGATCAGGATGGAATCCGAGGCGGTGGCAGCGCTCGAGGCGCGTATCGGCACCGACTTCGAACGCGCCTGTGAGCTGCTGCTGCAGACCCGCGGCCGAGTCATCGTCACCGGTATGGGCAAGTCGGGACACATCGCCCGCAAGATCGCCGCGACCCTGGCCAGCACCGGCACACCCGCGTTTTTCGTTCATCCCGGGGAGGCGAGCCACGGCGACATGGGCATGATTACCCCCCAGGACTCCGTGATAGCCCTGTCCAACAGTGGCGCGGTCGCGGAAATCGTTACCCTGCTGCCCCTGCTCAAACGTATGGGTACCACCCTGGTCAGCATGACCGGCAAGCCTGACTCGGTACTGGCCAGGGCATCCGATGCACACCTTGATACCGGGGTCGCAACCGAGGCCTGCCCCCTGGACCTCGCCCCCACCTCCAGCACTACCACTGCACTGGTCATGGGAGATGCCCTGGCGATAGCCCTGCTGGAGGCGAGGGGGTTTACCGCGGACGACTTCGCTTTTTCCCACCCGGGAGGCACCCTGGGCAGGAAACTGCTGCTCAAGGTGGCTGATATCATGCGTTCCGGACCCGCCGTCCCCCGGGTCGAACGCACCACTACCGTGGCCGAAGCGCTGCTGGAGATCAGCGACAAGGGCTTGGGCATGACCACGGTTGTCGACAGCCGTGGGCAACTGGTGGGGATTTTCACGGACGGCGACCTGAGGCGGACGCTGAAGGCCCGGATCGACATCAACCGGACTCCCATGGGGGAGTTGATGAGCAGTGGCGCCAAAACCGCCACCCCCGACATGCTGGCCGCGGAGGCCATGCGGATTATGGAAGCCAATGAAATCAGCTCGCTGGTGGTCATGGACGACAAGCGCAGCATCGCTGGCGTCATCCACCTGAAGGACCTGTTACATGCAGGCCTGGCCTGAACCTGCTCCTTCTGCTTTACCTGCAAAAAATAAAATTGCCTCTGCCGGCGAACCGGTTACCATCGGCACGGGTCAGAACAATACGGCGGCACCGTCGTACGATGTTTCCCCGAAATGGAGAACCACCATGTCCAACTACAGCCCCGCGGGCGGGGGCCAGCGCTTGTCAGGCTGGAGGGCGCCCTTTGCCGTTGCCACCCTGCTCGCCAGCCTGCTGCCTGCCGGCGCCAGCCTTGCCCTTCCGGAAGACCGCGACCAGCCCATCCAGATAACGGCGGATACTGCCATCCGTGATGAGAAGCAGGGCTTTACCGTTTACACCGGCAATGTACACATGATCCAGGGCAGCCTTGATATCGTCGCCGACACCATCACCATCTTTCATGAAACTGCCCAGGCGGACAAAATTGTGGCTGAGGGCAAACCAGCCAGGATGCAACAACTGCCCGCGATAGATGAACCCCTGGTCAAGGCCAATGCCGAGATCATCGAATACTATAAGGTTGAGGACCGGGTGCACCTGAAGGTCAACGCCCAATTCACTCAGGACGGCGCCTCCGTCACCGGCGACACCATTGACTACTACATCACCGAGCAGCTGGTGAAGGCGGATTCGGCGCAATCACCCGACAGTAAACGGGTAAGGGTTGTGATACCGCCCACGCTTCTGCGCGAGGAAAAACCCGGCGATGGCCAAGCTCAAAGCAACTAATCTCGCCAAGAGCTTCCGCGGCAGGGAGGTCGTCCGGGATGTGTCACTCGAAATCGAGAGCGGCCAGGTGGTCGGGCTGCTGGGCCCGAACGGTGCCGGCAAGACAACCTGCTTCTACATGATCATCGGTATCATTCGCGCAGACCGCGGCTCCATCAGCATCAACGGCGAAGAGCTCACCGCCCTGACCATGCACCAGCGGGCCCGGCGCGGCATCGGCTACCTGCCCCAGGAAGCATCGATATTCAGGAAGCTCAGTGTTGGCGACAATATCATGGCCATCCTGCAAACCCGGTCCGACCTGAACAAGGCGCAGCGGCTGGCCCGGCGGGACGAACTCTTGGCGGAATTCCATGTCGACCACCTGCGCGACAACCTGGGGCAGTCGCTGTCAGGCGGCGAGCGCCGCCGGGTGGAAATCGCCCGCGCCCTGGCAACCGAGCCGGCCTTTATCCTGCTCGACGAACCCTTTGCCGGTGTCGACCCGATCTCTGTGAGCGACATCAAGCAGATCATCAACCACCTGCGCGACCGGGGCATAGGCGTACTCATCACCGATCACAATGTCCGCGATACGCTCGACATCTGTGAAAAGGCCTATATTGTCGGCGAGGGCCACATTATCGCCGCCGGCTCCGCCCAGGAGATACTGGCCGACAGGAAGGTGCGGCAGGTCTACCTGGGAGACCATTTCCGGATGTAGCTCCCCCGCTTTTGTGCCAGTGCGGCCGCATTCCCTGGAACCCGTTCACACTTTCTACATGCCGCTCGCAAACCCCCCATAAAATACAAGCAAATTCCGCGCCAAGCGGTTGCCTCCCCCCGCGGGCGGGGGCTAAACTGCCCCTGCGTTCTGTCCCATTTTCCCTGCGCCGGGGGCAACAGCCCTCCAGGAATCCTGCCAACTCCATGAAACAGTCGCTGCAACTTAAACTGGGCCAACAGCTGACGATGACACCGCAGCTGCAACAGGCTATTCGGTTGCTGCAGCTGTCGACCATGGATCTCCAGCAGGAAATCCAACTGGCCCTGGACAGCAACCCCATGCTGGAGATGGCGGACGAGAACAACGATCCCACGGAGCAGTTCAGCCTGCGCGAGGGCGGCGCCGAAGGCGAGCAGGGTGATATGGACACCCCGCTGGAAACCGTCGAGTACGGCACCGCAGAATTGCCCGACAACGACGCCGAATGGGGCGCGGAAATTACAGAGGAACTGCCGGTTGACACCCAGTGGGACGACCTGCTGCCGGGAGCATCGGCCTCGTCTTTCTCCGGCGATGACCTGGAGGACACCGGGTTTGAAAACAGCAATCCCGCCAGTGATTCCCTGCGCGAGCAGCTGCTGTGGCAGCTCAACCTGACCCGCCTGTCAGATATCGATCGCCTGATCGCCCTGGCAATCATCGATGCCACTGATGACAACGGTCGAGTGACGCAGGACCTGGAGGACATCAGCCAGGGCCTGTCACAGGAAATGGACCTCGAGATCGAGCTCGACGAGGTGGTCGCGGTATTGCACCGGCTGCAGCAGTTCGAACCCGCCGGCGTATGCACTCGCGACCTGCAGGAGTGCCTGCTGGTGCAGCTGCAGCAGCTACCCCCCTCAACTCCGTGGCTGGAGCAGGCCCGAATGGTCCTGACTCGCCATATCAACCAGCTCGGCAATGGCGACTATGCCCAGATACTGCGGCGTACCCGGCTCAAGGAGTCCGAACTGCGCCAGGTTCTGACCCTGATCCAGTCCCTCGACCCCAATCCGGGCCAGTCGGTGGGCCGGGACCAGACGGAGTATGTCGTGCCTGATGTATTCGTCAGCAAGAAAGACGGCCGCTGGGTGGTTGAACTCAACCCGGACATAGCGCCGAAGCTGCGCATCAACAGCAACTATGCAAGCCTGATCAAGCGGGCCGACAGCAGCGCCGACAACACCTACCTGCGGGACAACCTGCAGGAAGCGCGCTGGTTCCTGAAAAGCCTGCATAGTCGCAATGAAACCCTGATGAAGGTGGCGACACGGATTGTCGAACACCAGCGCAACTTCCTCGAGTACGGCGCCGAGGCAATGAAGCCCCTGGTGCTGCACGAAATTGCCACGCTGGTGGAAATGCACGAATCCACCATCTCCCGAGTTACCACGCAGAAGTACATGCATACACCGCGCGGCGTGTTCGAACTCAAGTACTTTTTTTCCAGCCATGTGGCAACCTCCTCCGGCGGCGAATGCTCAAGCACCGCGATCCGGGCACTCATTCGCAAACTGGTCGCCGCGGAGAACCCCCGCAAGCCGCTCAGCGACAACAAGATCGCCGATCTGCTGCAGGACCAGGGCGTGCAGGTGGCCCGGCGGACCATCGCCAAATACCGCGAGTCGCTGTTGATACCGCCCTCCAATGAACGCAAGCGGCTGGTATAGCCATGGGGACAACCACAGTGGTGAAAAATCTCGTTTCCGGCCCACCAGTGGACTAGAATTCTGACTGACACAAAGCAAATCCGGCGCTTGCCGGTGCCGGGCTAGCCGGCCTAAACCAAAGAAGGAGCTGTGTATGCAAATAAACGTCAGTGGTCACCACGTGGAGGTCACAGAACCGCTAAGAGGCTATGTCGAGAGCAAATTCCAACGCCTGCAGCGGCATTTCGACCAGATTACCAACACCCAGGTCACACTGATCGTAGAAAAAATGGTGCAGAAAGCCGAAGCCACCATCCACATATCCGGGGCCGATATATTCGCAGCCTCCGAGTCCGAGGACATGTACGCGGCCATCGATTCCCTGGCTGACAAGCTCGACCGTCAACTTATAAAGCACAAGGAGAAGTCCAGAGGCCGTTAATGTCCATCCCGGACAGGACGCCATCTCCTGCTGCCATGAATTTCCTGACCGAGATACTGAGCCCCGGGCGCACTGTGTGCCATGCCCCGGGCGCCAGCAAGAAAAGACTTTTTGAAACAATCGCACACGTTATCAGCGACGACCAGCCCTCCCTGGTATACGAGGAGGTCCTGTCGCTGCTGAACGCCAGGGAAAGGCTGGGCAGTACCGGCCTCGGCCAGGGTATCGCCATTCCCCACTGCCGGGTCGATGCCTGCCCGCGGCCGCTTGGCAGCCTGATCACCCTGGAGCAGGCGATCGATTTTGACGCACCTGATGAACTGCCGGTCGATTTGCTGTTCGTTCTGCTGGTGCCCGGGAAGGCGCACCAGCAACACCTGGACATCCTCGCCAATGTCGCGCGCCTGTTCAGCCAGGCCGAGTTCTGCCGGCAGCTGCGCGCCGCACAGAGCAGCCAGGCGCTGTACGAGCTGGCCATCGGGCAGGACCTGTGAGCTGAATGCAACTGGTCATCATCAGCGGGCGTTCGGGTTCCGGCAAGAGTACGGCGCTTCACCAGTTGGAGGATGAGGGTTACTACTGCATCGACAACCTGCCGGTCTCGCTGCTCCCGGCCCTGGTGCAGGAAACCAGCCGGCCTGAGTTCAGCCATTTTCGCGGCACGGCAGTCTGCATAGACGCCCGCAATGCCTGGAAAGACCTCGCGGCTTTCGGGGATATCGTCGACGCCCTGCCGACGGCCGTGCAACGCGAAATCCTATTTCTCGATGCGGAGGACTCCGCGCTGATCAAGCGTTTCAGTGAAACCAGGCGCAGGCACCCGCTCAGCAGCGAATCCACACCGCTGGCGGAGGCCATCGTCCGCGAGCGACAGCTGCTGGAGCCCATTTCAAGTGAAGCGTCGCTGGTGCTGGATACCACCCGGATGACCATCTACGAACTGCGCGACGCGATCAAACAGCGTCTACTGAAGAATCTCACCGGCACCATGTCCGTGTTGTTCCAGTCTTTCGGGTTCAAACGCGGGCTGCCAGCCGACGCGGACCTGGTATTCGATGTGCGCATGCTGCCCAATCCCCACTGGGTAAAGGAACTGCGGCTCAGGAACGGCCTCGACCCGGAGGTACGGGACTTCCTCGAGTCACAGCCGCTGGCCGATGAGCTGTACCGTGATATCTGCGCCTACCTCGATACCTGGTTGCCGCGCTACAAGGACAGTAACCGCAGCTACATGACTGTCGCCATCGGTTGTACCGGCGGCCAGCATAGGTCAGTATACTTGGCTGATCGTCTGTTCCATCGTTACCGGGAGCAATACCCGGACATCCATATAAGACACAGGGAACTGCAATAAAGCCGTGATCCAGACCCAGGTAACCATCATCAACAAACTCGGCCTGCACGCTCGCGCCGCGGCGAAGTTTGTCAGCTGCTCCGCCGCGTTTGCCAGCAACATCCGCACCGGCAGGGACGGCAAGCTGGTGGACGGAAAGAGCATAATGTCGGTGATGATGCTGGCGGCGGGCAAAGGCACGGTACTCGATTTACAGATCGAGGGCCGGGATGAGGAAGACGCATTCAAAGCCCTGAAAACCCTGATCGAAAATCGCTTCGACGAACCAGAGTAGCCAGTGAGTCTGTAACTAATCACGTTGTTGTAGTTCCTGCTTTCCCTGATAATTGCCTCCCGACAGGGGCGCTCCTGGCGGGGGAATTTGGCGGGGAAATGCGGTGAGTCAGGTAGAAGCGACATCCCAGAACACCCTGGACAAGCTGAGCCACGCCCTGGACAGCGGCGCCTTCGTGGACGTTCGTCGCATGCTCAACGGCCTGCCACCGGCCGATGCCGCCCACCTGCTGGAATCCTCACCACCCAAATTCCGCAATATCCTCTGGACGATGATAGAGGCGGAGAACGAGGGCGAGGTTCTCAACGAGCTTGGGGACGAGCTTCGAATTCACTTGCTCAGCGAGATGGAGGCGGGCAGGGTCGCGTCCCTGATGGAGGGCCTGGAGGACGATGATGTCGCGGACATCCTCCAGCAACTACCCGATCGCGTTACCCGGGAGGTCCTGACCTCCATGGATCAGCAGGACCGGGCGCGCCTCGAGCGGGTCATGCTCTACCCCGAGGACACTGCCGGTGGCCTCATGAACACCGACACCATTACGGTCCGAGCGCCACTCACCCTCGACGTGGTGTTGCGCTACCTGCGGCGCCACGCAGAAATTCCGGAAATGACCGACAACCTGATCGTGGTCAACCGCTCGGACCGATTCATCGGCCTGCTGTCCCTTCGCACCCTGCTGGTTTCCGACCCGTCAGCCACCGTGCGGGAAAAGATGGACACCAATGTCGAGCCCATCCCCGTGGACATGCCCGATTCCGAGGTGGCGCGCCTGTTCGAGCGCAACGACTGGGTATCGGCACCGGTGGTCGACCGCGAGGGCCGCCTGCTGGGGCGTATCACCATCGACGACGTGGTCGATGTCATCCGCGAGGATGCAGACCACTCCCTCATGTCCATGGCGGGCCTCGACGAGGATGAGGATACCTTTGCACCCATCATGCGCTCCGCCCCCAGACGCGCTGTCTGGCTGGGAATCAACCTGGTAACCGCCTTCATTGCGTCCGGCGTGATCAACCTGTTCCAGGGCACCATCGAGAAGGTTGTCGCCCTTGCCGTGCTCATGCCCATCGTCGCGTCCATGGGTGGTATCGCCGGTACCCAGACCCTCACCGTGCTGGTGCGCGGCATAGCCCTGGGGCAGGTGGGACGCAACAACCAGATGTGGCTGATCAACCGGGAAGTGATGATCGGCCTCCTCAATGGCGCCCTGTGGGCCGCGGTGGTCGCAGTCGCTGCCTCGCTCTGGTTCGACGACTGGAACATCGGGATGATCATCGCCGCGGCCATGGTCATCAACCTCATCACGGCAGGCTTTATCGGCGCTGTCCTGCCCCTGCTCATGGTCCGTCTCAATATCGACCCGGCCCTGGCCGGCAGCGTGGTACTCACGACTGTGACCGACGTGGTTGGTTTCGTATCCTTCCTGGGCCTGGCGACGCTGTTCTATGGCTGATATCGACCCCGATCTCGCCCCGGACGAATGGGAGGGCCCCAGCAAGAGCGCCCTGAAGCGGCGCATGCTCGCCCTGCAAGAGCTGGGTGAAACCCTGGTGGGACTGAGCGAAAAACAGCTCGGCAAAGTCCCCATCGCCGACGAACGCCTGCTGGAGGTCATACGCGAGGCGCGCGCCATGCGCAGCCATGGCGCCCGACGCCGGCACCTGCAGCTGATCGGCAAGCTGATGCGGGACATAGACGCCGCGCCCATCGAGAGCGCCCTGCAGGACATGGACCGCCAGCGGCAGGGTGAGGCCGCTGCCTTTCACCGCCTCGAGCAGTTGCGGGATGAGGTGCTGGCGGCGGGTGTAGCCGGCACCGAGCTGGTAGCCGGACGCTGGCCCCAGGCGGATCGCCAGCAACTGCGCCAGCTGATCCTGCAACACCAGCGCGACACCGCGCGCGGCGCAGCGCCGACCGCCAGCCGTAAACTATTTCGCTACCTGAGGGAGCTGCAGGAAAACTACGGCGATCCCGATTGAGCCGGCGCCGCTGGCGGGGCCGCGGCCGGCGCGCCTGCGCCTTCCCGGGGCGGGGGCGTGTCATCGAACACCCGGTCGAACTTGACCAGGGGGTCGTCCCAGCTGCCGCCGACAGCGTAGACGAGGCTGGTCAGGCGGTTGACCTGGCTCTCAAACACCTTGCTCAGCAGGAATACACCCGCCGCCACCGGCAGGCCTGCGGTGAGTGCCGCCACCCAGGGCAGGTTGTTCGCCACCGGCAGGGTCACGACAAGCTCGCCCTCCACCGCCCGTGACGCCACCTGGGAAACACCGCTGAAGTGGAAAGCGCTGGCGCCGCCCTGCACTTCCATACTGGCCACCGCTATGCTGCCATCCGCGAGGGACGCCTCGCCATCCACCTTATCGAATGCAATCCCCGACTCGAACATCTGGGACAGGCTGAGCCGGCGCACGATCTCCGCCAGATTGAGAATACTGATGACCCGCAGGGCGCCCGCCGCCCCCACCGGCACGTCGGGAAAATGCCCCTCCTCAATGTCAACCGCGAGTGAGCCCTGCCCGCTCGCAAGGGAAAAATCCTGCGGCCCGCCGGGCCACTCCAGCGCCAGGTCGAACGAACCCTGCCGGGTAAATATCGCCTTCTCGTAACCGAGTGCCTCCAGGGTTTCACCCAGGTCCTGGAAAAACAGCCTGGTGTTGAGGACGCTGCGGCTGTCCGCGCCCTGGTGCCAGACCAGTTCACCGGGATCCTCCGCGCGCAGCTGCAGCGCGAGGAAGTCTCCGCTTATATTGCGCGCACTCAGGTCGGCGCCCTCACTTTGCAGGTCGAATGCCAGTTTCCCCAGCACACTCTCCCCCCGGCGCAGCTCGCCGATGGTGACAGCGAGGTCAGGCACTTCAATGATCCGGGGCTCAGCGTCCGGGGCCTCGTCAGGGCTATCGAAGCCGGCCAGGTCCAGGTGGGATATATCGAGCCGCGAACGGGTGCCGGGGCTGTACAGCAACTCCCCGCGCAGCCAGTCGGTACTGGCCGTGATACGCCACCGCTGGCCATCGCCTTCCGCCCCCAGCAGCACCCCCGCGAACTCCCGCCCGCCAAAAAAAAGTCTGTCTACCTGCAAACCCTCAACCGAAAACGCCAACTGTGGGCCCTCTTCATCTTGCTGCGCCGACGACCGGGCAAGCGCAACATCGGTTTCGAGGAAATCCCGCCACTGACTCGTATCCAGCAGGGCAGTGCGCCCGCTGACCCGTACCTGTCCGGGCTGCAGCCCGAGGGGCTCACTCCCCAGCCCGACGCTCGCGGCGCGCAGCTGGCCCTCGACCAGTTCCAGCTCCGCTGCCAGGGTATCGGCAACGGCAATATCCAGCAGCACGCTGTCCCGGCCCAGCGCCAACTCGAGGTGCAGCGGCCGCGGGGTGTCCGCCGCCTTGTCCCAGGGCGCAGGCAGGTCGAGGCTGACGCCGGCCAGGGTGCTATCGATGCTCAACACCGGTGCCGCCCCCGCCGCCGCCCGCAGTTCCAGGTTTACGGCAGTCTGCCCCGCAGCGAAGCCCGCCTGCTCTACACCCAGCCACTGCCCGAGGTCGGCCATGGCAACCGTTGTCTGCATTGCCACAGACACCGCGGGGCTCTCACCCGCTGCACCGGCCCCTGCTGCCGCTACCGCCGGCGCCCGGGTCGCCGCCTCGGCTTGCCCGACCGACACCTGCAGCGCCTGCCCCCACAACTGCCCCGCCAGGTCGCGCGAACTGAAACCGGTGCGGGTGTCGTAGTCGAGTACACCGCTGATCGCACGCACTGCCAGGCCCCCGGGGCGTATGTCCAGGTCGACATCGCTGAAGCGCGTGGATACGCGAACCTCGGGCGGTGCCGCGCCCTCCCCCAGATCCAGTCGCAGGGCGATATCAGTGGCCAGGTCACCGCCCAGTTGCCAGTCGGCGAACACATTGCCCGCCAGGTCGGCCAGCGGTGATTCATTCACCACGGCCAGGCCATCCGCGGCGGGCCCCGCCACACTGCCGTCGACTGCCAGCCACAGTTCAGTCGCCGCGTCCGACCACACTTCAACCGACAGGTCGCTCACCCGGGAGTCCAGCAACTGCGCTGTATCAGCCCAGACGCTGACATTGCTGTCATCGATCAGCACAATGCCGTCAATCCCCGCCAGCGCCGGCCAGTCGGGGTGAAAGCTCAGGGCCGTATCGCGCACATTGAAGAACAGCTGCACCGTATGCAGCGCCGTGGACTGCGCAGTCAGGCTGCCGCGCCAGATGAAACCGCCCTGCTCGATCATGCCGTCGCCAATGCTGGCCGCCAGCCAGGGCCTCAGCTCCTGGCTGAGGATGTAGGGTATGTACTTGCTGCGGTGGACGGCACGGGTATTTTCCAGGCCTACCAGCAAATCCATTTCCAGCCCGACCTCGCTTGCAAGCAGCGGAATCGATAGACCGAACAGTACCCGGACCGGCCCCTCCTCGCCGCGCGCCTGCAACAATCCACTGGAGAGCGCCACCGACTCCGCGTCCCAGTCGATATTGATAGTGCCGTGGAAATCGTCGTACTCCAGGGCGCGTTCGTAGACCGTCGGGAAGAACATGCTGAACTGACTGCTGTCCAGCACCACCGCACCGGATCCCGGTGCGAGCCGAACGAATCCGCGGGCGCCGCTGATGCCGGGCGCCCCGTGCCAGGGCTCGACCGCCAGCTCGTCAAATGCTGCCAGCAACTGCCACCGGGCCAGGGGATCACTGATCGAGGCCACCTCCAGTTGCAGGGAGGACACCAGCCCCTTGGGCTGTAGCACCCCGACCAGGTCGGTCAGCGCCGCGGACAATACGTCGCTGCCTGCCAGGAGCTCCCCCAGGGGCGCCAGCGGCAGGTCCAGGGCGCGCAGGTCCATGGTCTCGCCGTGCAGGTCCAGCTGCAGGCGCGGCAGCTTGAACAACACCTCGCCCCGGGCCGCCTCCAGTGCGGCGACTGAGAGCGACCAGCCATCCGCATGGTTGCCAACGCTGGCATCAAAACCAATCGTGTCGAGCGCCAGCTGCCAGGACCTGTCACGCGCCTGCAGCAACAGATCATCCACGGCGACCCGAAGCGCTGTTACCGGCTCGCCCTTGTGCCAGCTGGTCCACAGTTCGAGGTCCAGTCTGCCGCCCACCTGCAATTCGCTCAGCGCACCAGCCCCGAACTCTGCCAGTGCTGCCACATCAGCCGCGGCCACATTCAGGTACAGCTGGCCGTTGAATGAGGCCGGCTCGAAGGGGTTGCCGACGCCCTCCGCCAGGGCTGTCAGTTCCATGCCCCTGGAGGTACTCAGCCGTCCCTCCAGGCGACGGTGGCTGCCCTCGCGGGAGAGCGCCAGGTCAAGCCCGAACTCACGCTGCTCACCGGAGGGCATGGTCAGCGCCAGGCGGGCATCGCCCAGCGCTACCCGCTCGACGTTCAGGAGCAACTCTTCCGGCCATGCGCCGGGCGCGACTTCACTGCTCTCAAAGCCGCTGATCCGCAGGCGCCCGTCACTGTCGAGACTGCCTGCCAGGCCGAGGCCGTCGAGGCTGAGCAGGCTGATCTGCATGGAGCGGGTACGCAGGCTGGCCGCCACATCGAGTGCAATGCGTCCCTGGGATACTTCAAGCGAGTGCCGGCGCGCCCCGGGCAGTGTCAGCCGCAGCTCGTCGAACACCAGTACCGGGGAAAAGGATTGCCACTCGGCGCTGACCTGCTGCGCATCGATAAGCAGGGGAAGCCGCTGATTCAAGCCCTGCAGTATTTCACTCTGGTAAGCGCCACTGAGGGCGCTGAGCATCCGCCCCATGCTGACATAGACGGCCAGCAGCACTATCGCCGTGACGATAGCAACCCACAGTACACTGCTGAGCCTATGAAAAATTGATCGTTTCAATCGTCCGCTGCCACCAGGCGGGTGCGAATGCCATGGGCGCCCAGGAGTTGCCAGGTTTCACACAGCGGCAACCCCACCACGTTGCTGTAGCTGCCACGAATACTGCGGACGAAGGCGCCCGCCAGGCCCTGGATTGCGTAGGCGCCGGCCTTGTCCCAGGGCTCATCAGTGGCGAGGTAGGCCTCGCACAGCGACCGGGTCAGGCGGATGAATTCCACCGAGGTTTCCACCAGCTCGCAGTCTGCGCCGTCCCGATACTGCAGACAGACCGCGGTGAGCACCGTGTGGCTGCGGCCGCTCAGCATCGCCAGCATGGCGAGTCCGTCGAAGTGATCGCGGGGTTTGCCCAGTACCTCGTCGTCAAGAACCACCACGGTGTCGGCGCCGAGTACCGCGCGGCAGGTACCCCCGTGCCGGGAATACACCAGCGCCGCCTTCTCCCTGGCCATGCGCTCGACATAGGCCGGCGGGGTTTCGCCGGGCTTGCGAGTTTCATCTATATCCGCCGGGTCACAGATGAATTCAACCCCGAGTTGCCCAAGTAGCTCCCGCCGCCGCGGCGAAGCCGATGCCAGCACCAGGTCAGTCGCGGTCATCTCAGGTCACCATGTAATGCCGCCGCAGGGCGCGCAGCGTGTACAACACCAGCGGCCAGACCAGGGCGCTGGAGACAGCGGGCAGCAGAAACAGCAGGGTGGGACTGCCGACCCCTTCCAGGTTCTGCACCCACTGGCAAACCAATTGATTGATACCCACCAGGACAAACACCATCCCCGCCTGCTGTAAAACACTGAACTGACGCAGGCGCTGGTAAAGGGTGAGGCACAACAGGGTGACCAAGACCAGCGCCAGGGCATTCTGGCCCAGCGCCGCGCCCTCCAGCGAGTCGAGAAGCAGGCCTGCGATGAGGCCGGTGAATATACCCACCCGATGGGGCAGGGCGATAGTCCAGTAAATCAGCGCCAGCGCGACCCACTCCGGCCGCGCCCACATCAACCAATGGGGTATGGACAGGACGGCCAGTACATAGGCCGCCACAAATGTGGCGAGAATGACCCAGTAGGCGTGCGCTTCCTGCTGCAGCACCTGTCAGGGATCCACTTCAGTGGCAGTTGGGTCAGCAGCGGCAGCCTCGCCAGTCGCAGCAGCGGCCTTGGTGCTTTCGGGGGCAAACACCAGCAACACATGCCGGCTGCGATCGAGCGCGGCATTAGGTCGCGCGACGACACGGGCGAACATCCTGCCCGGGTCCCGCTCGATAGCGGTCACCACCGCCACCGGGTAGCCGCCGGGAAAACGCCCGCCCAGGCCGGATGTTACCAGCAGGTCACCGGTTTCTATGTCGGTGTTGGCGGACACATGGCGGACCTCGAGTTCCCCGAGGGAACCGGTGCCTTCGGCAATTGCGCGCACGCCGTTGCGGTTGACCTGCACCGGAATGGAGTGAGTGGCATCGGTGATAAGCAGCGCGCGGGAAGTGGTAGCACTGACCTCCACAATCTGGCCCATCAGGCCATCGGCATCAATTAGCGGCTGGCCAACGAATACTCCGTCGTTGCTGCCCTTGTTCAATACCAACTGGTGGCGAACCGGATCCGGTGAGACGCCGATCAGCTCCGCGACCAGCATGTCGTCCCGCAGCATGGCGGTAGAATTCAGCAGACCCCTGAGGCGCACATTTTCCGCCTGCAACGCAGCCATCTGCTGTGAGCGACCCTGCAGCACCAGGTTCTCCCGGGTCAGCCGCTCATTTTCCTCCAACGCCCGGGAGCGGGACTGAATGTGGGTCTCGCTCCAGTCGCGCAAGCGAGGCGCCAGATCCGCCAGCCAGTAGAGGGGAGCGCCCAGCATGTCGAGTGCGGAGCGGGTGGTCTCAAGGCGTTTGTAGCGCAGGTCGAGAACGATCAGGCTGAGGACAAGCAACACCGCCAGCAACAGGCGCAGCCCGACCGATGACTCCTTGGTGAATAACGGCTTGATGTGTAGCCCTCAGTAAATCCGGGATCCCGCGACAACCCCGGGGCTCCCGGACAAAGCCTCACTGCGTTGACAGCAGATCCATCGTATGGCGATCCATCCGCTCCATGGCCAGGCCGCCGCCACGCGCGACGCAGGTCAGGGGGTCTTCAGCCACGATCACCGGCAGGCCGGTTTCCTCGGAAATCAGCCGGTCCAGGTCACGCAGCAGGGCGCCGCCCCCTGTGAGCACGATCCCACTCTCGGCAATATCCGCCGCCAATTCCGGCGGCGACTGCTCCAGTGCGGACTTTACCGCTTGCACGATCGACTGCAGCGGATCCTGCAGCGATTCCAGGATTTCGTCGCTGTTAAGGGTAAAACTGCGCGGTACGCCTTCTGCAAGATTGCGTCCACGCACGTCGATTTCACGCAACTCGCTGCCGGCAAAAGCGCAACCGATCTCCTCCTTGATCCGCTCTGCCGTGGCATCGCCGATCAGGCTGCCGTATCGGCGGCGCACATGGGCTACGATAGCTTCATCGAAGCGGTCGCCGCCGATGCGCAGTGAATCCCGGTATACCACACCGTTGAGTGAAATGATCGCTATCTCGGTAGTGCCGCCGCCGACATCCACCACCATGCAGCCGGTGGCTTCATCCACGCTGAGGCCTGCGCCGATGGCGGCCGCCATCGGCTCCTCGATCAGGCGCACCTCCCTGGCGCCGGCACTGAGGGCCGACTCGCGGATGGCGCGGCGCTCCACCTGGGTGGACATGCAGGGCACACAAACCAGCACCCGGGGGCTGGGGCGGATAAACTTGCTCTCGTGCACCTTGGCGATGAAATGCTGCAGCATCTTTTCAGTGACCTGGAAGTCGGCGATAACGCCGTCCTTCAGGGGGCGGATGGCGGTGATATTGCCCGGTGTACGGCCCAGCATGCGCTTTGCCTCGGTGCCCACCGCCTCGATGGTCTTCTGGCCATTGTGAATGCGAATAGCCACGACCGACGGCTCATTCAGCACTATTCCCTTGTCGCGCACGTAGATCAGGGTATTGGCCGTACCCAAATCGATGGAGAGGTCGTTGGAGAACACTCCGCGCAGTCTTTTCAACATGGATTTTTACTACCTTTTGAGTACAACGGGGAACTCCGGTGCGGAGTCCAGCATGATTCCCTACCCTCCGCCGCCAGGCCATTACAGGTGCCCTGGACGGGCCGGGAAAAGCCCTCCGTTTGCTATGGCGGTAGTGGTTTTCTTGGAGAGCTGATTTTTGCCGGCAACTGTACCAACCGCGGGGATTTTGGGCAAGGCGCAAATATGATAAGTTTACGCCCCCGCTGCCCCCAGGGCGGCCTTCCGATGTTGCAGATACGATGGCGATTGGGCAGGACGAGATAGAAAAAATTGCTGAACTTGCGCGCATCCGCATCGCGCCGAGCCAGATTGACGATGTGACCCGGCGAATTACCGGAATATTGGGTATGGTGGACCAGCTACAGGCCGTGGATACCCGGGGTGTGGAGCCCATGGCCAATCCCCTGGACGCGGTCCAGCGCCTGCGGCCCGATATCGTCACCGAGCAAAATCAACGGGAGGCCTTCCAGGCGATCGCCCCCGCCGTGGAAAACGGGCTCTATCTAGTCCCCCGGGTCGTCGAATAGCGCCTCTAGAAAAAGCGCTGGAAGGATCTTTGCATGCATGACAAATCCGTCGCCCAGCTGATTGCTGGCCTGCGCGCCAGGCAGTTTTCAAGTGTCGAGCTGAACCGCTGTTTTCTCGAGCGGATCAAGCGGCTCGATCGTACCCTCAACAGCTTCATCACGGTCGACGAAACCGCGGTGCTGGCCGCCGCCGAGGCTGCCGATCAACGCATCGCTGCGGGCGCGGCCGCCCCGCTCACGGGGATACCTGTCGCCCACAAGGACATCTTTTGCACCGAGGGCATGCGCACCAGCTGTGGCTCGCGCATGCTGGACAATTTCGTCCCACCCTACGACGCCACCCTGATCAGCAACTTCAGGCGGGAGGGCGCCGTGCTCCTGGGCAAAACCAACATGGACGAGTTCGCCATGGGCTCTTCCAGCGAAAGCAGTTTTTACGGCCCGGTCTGCAACCCCTGGGACACCCGCCTGGTCCCCGGGGGCTCATCGGGCGGCTCCGCGGCGGCGGTAGCGGCCATGCTCGCGCCGGCGGCCACCGGCACCGACACCGGCGGTTCCATTCGCCAACCCGCCGCCTTTTGCGGTATCACGGGGATCAAACCCACCTATGGCCGGGTATCCCGTCGCGGCATGATCGCCTTTGCCTCCAGCCTTGACCAGGCCGGCCCCATGGCCCATAGCGCAGAGGACTGCGCCCTGCTGCTCAACTGCATGGCCGGCCTGGACCCACTGGACTCAACCTCCTCCGAGCTGCCCGCGGAGGACTACTGCGCCGGGCTGGACCACACGCTGGCGGGTCTGCGCATCGGCCTGCCCCGGGAATATTTCGGTGCGGGCCTGGAGGCGGGCACCGCGGGGTGTATATCCGCCGCCCTGAAGGAGCTCGAGGCCCTGGGCGCCACCCTGGTCGAGGTTTCCCTGCCCCACAGCCACCTCACCATCCCCGCCTACTACGTCATTGCGCCGGCGGAGGCCTCCACCAACCTGTCCCGCTTCGACGGGGTTCGCTACGGGCATCGCTGCAAGGATCCCGTCGACCTGCACGACCTCTACACCCGCACCCGGGAGGAGGGTTTTGGTCCGGAAGTAAAACGCCGCATCCTCGTCGGCACCTATGCCCTGTCAGCAGGCTACTACGACGCCTATTACAAAAAAGCCCAGCAGGTGCGGCGACTGATCAAGCAGGATTTCAGTGACTGCTTCGAGCAGGTTGACATCATTGCCGGCCCCACTACCCCGGGCCCCGCATTCGCGCTGGGGGCAAAGTCCGATGACCCGGTGGCCATGTACCTGGAGGATGTCTACACCCTCGCGGTGAACCTGGCCGGGCTGCCGGGCATGTCCGTGCCCGCCGGTATTGTCGACGGCAGGCCGGTGGGCCTGCAGCTGATCGGGCGACATTTCGGCGAGGCGCGCCTGCTCAACATCGCCCACCGCTTCCAACAGGCGACCGACTGGCACCTGCGGCGCCCGCCCATGGCAACCCGGGAGGCAAGCTGATGCAGTGGGAAACCGTGATCGGGCTGGAGGTTCACCTGCAGCTTGCCACCCGCTCGAAAATTTTTTCGGGCTCGGCCACCACTTTCGGCGCCGAGCCCAATACCCAGGCCAGTGCGGTTGACCTGGCCATGCCCGGCACGCTGCCGGTGCTGAACGCCCAGGCCGTGCGCTTCGCCGTGATGTTCGGCCTGGGCATCGGCGCCCATATCGGCCGGCGCTCGGTATTCGATCGCAAGAATTACTTTTACCCCGACCTGCCCAAGGGTTACCAGATCAGCCAGTTCGAGTCCCCCATCGTCGGTCGCGGCAGCTTCGAGATTCAGCTGGAGGACGGCAGTACACGTTCCATAGGCATCACCCGGGCACACCTCGAAGAGGACGCCGGCAAGTCCCTGCACGAGGATTTCCACGGCCAGACCGGCATCGACCTCAACCGGGCCGGCACGCCCCTGCTGGAAATCGTCTCCGAACCCGACCTGCGCAGCGCCGCCGAGGCGGTTGCCTACCTGAAGGCGCTGCACAGCCTGGTCACTTACCTCGGTATCTCCGATGGCAATATGGCGGAGGGCTCCATGCGCTGCGATATCAATATCTCCCTGCGACCGGTGGGATCCGATACCCTGGGCACCCGGACCGAGATCAAGAACGTCAACTCATTCAGGTTTGTCGAAAAGGCCATACGCCACGAGTTCGAACGCCAGGCGGAGATCCTCGAGGACGGCGGCAGGATAGTGCAGGAAACCCGGCTCTACGATGCCGACCTGGACGAAACCCGCCCCATGCGCAGCAAGGAAGTCGCCAACGACTACCGCTACTTTCCCGAGCCCGACCTGCTGCCAGTGGTTATCGATGAGGCTTATATTGAGTCGATTCGCACCGAGTTGCCGGAGTTGCCAACCCAGAAGCGCCACCGCTTCGTGGCGCAGTACGGGCTGGGCAGCTACGACGCCGATGTGCTGGCCGCCAGCCGCGAACTGGCGGATTATTTCGAGGCCGTGGCCGCTGCCTGCGGTGATGCCAAGATCGCCGCGAACTGGGTGCAGGTGGAGCTGTTGGGCCAGCTGAACCGCGGCGAGCTCACGCTGGGCGCCTGCCCGGTGTCCGCTCCTGACCTCGGGGGGCTGATCCGGCGCATCCTCGACAACAGCATCTCCGGCAAGATCGCGAAGCAGGTGTTCGAGGCCATGTGGCAGGGCGAGGGCAGCGCCGACCAGATCATCGAGGCCAGGGGCCTGAAACAGGTGAGCGACAGCGGCGAGCTGGCGGCGATGGTAGACCAGGTGATCACCGCCAACGCAGGCCAGGTGGAACAATACCTGGCGGCGGATGAAGAGCGGCGCAAGAAGCTGGTGGGCTTTTTCGTGGGCCAGGTGATGAAGCTGTCAAAGGGCCAGGCCAACCCGCAAATGGTGAATGAGTTACTGGCTAAAAAGCTGGTGTGAACGGAGCAGCACTGTGAGAAAAGACAAGGAAAAAGTACTCGACGAGGTCTGGACCGAGGACCACGTAAGAAGTTTCCTGCGGGTTCGGCCCCACGACGGCTCCGATGAGAATTTCCACATGCTGTTGAAAGCCTACCAGAGCATGCGCGCGGAGGACTTCGAGCTCTTCGTGGGTTTTTTCACCGCCGAAAAGCGCGATGTGAACGCCACCGGGCGCGACGGCCGCTCGGTACTCGATATCGTGAAAACCCATCGCCACGGTGTCGAATACGCCGAGATCCTCGTCGCTGCGGGTGCGGTTTAACGCCTGTTCTCGTTCAGCTGCATTGCAGCGCTGGTCGCTCAACTGATACGTCTCCCAGCAACGGTCTCAGTGTTCAGGAATAATTGCGCCGGTCGCCGAGCAGTACGTCCCCCCGAAACGGCCACAGCTCCGTCAACAAACTCGGCTGCTGCGCAACTCGACCATTTTTTGCTACGCAAAAAATTGGGACTCGTACAATGCTCGCAGAAAGCCCCGAGTTTGTTGACTACGCTAAACGTGGCCTGATTGTTTCGGGGGGACGACCACTGGACGCGACCTACCAGAGCCCACAATATTGGGCCTGCTCATTGAACCCAAAAAGCCAACCTTGAGCTCTGTCAGGTCCCGTCCAGTGGTACGTCCCCTCGAAAAAATCAGGTCACGCTTGGCGCAGCCAACAAAATTGGGGCTTTCTGCGAGGCATTGTTCGAGTCCCAATTTTTTGCGCAGCAAAAAATGGTCGAGTTCCGCAGCAGCCGATTTTGTTTACGGAGCTGCGGCCGTTTCGGGGACGTCCCGCTACGGCGACCGTCGCAGGATTGCGAAAAAACTGCGGCCTTTTCGGGAAGCCCCAGCGGATGGGGGCCGGCGCAGGAGGGGAACATCAACAAGAAGCTTAGCCCTGATCGTAAGGAACCCGCCCTTTCGAGAAGCGTTCCCGATTCTCGCGTTTCTGCTCCTCGCTCTTGCGCAGCAACACATACACTGCGCCGGTACCGCCGTGCTGGGGTTGGGCGCTGTGGAAGGCCTGCACGATGTCGAGCTCACGCAGCCAATGGTCGGTGCAGCCCTTGAGGATGGAACTGCGCTCCCGCTCGGCGCTGGTCTGGCCCTTGCCGTGAATCACCAGCACCGTGCGTACACCCAGCCGGTGTGACTCCTCGATAAACTCGAACAGCTCCCGGCGCGCGCCCGCGGCAGTCAGGCGATGCAAATCGAGCCGGGCCTCGCTCTCGTAGCGACCCTGCTTGAGCCTGCGAAACACACCGTTCTGCACGCCCGCACGCTTGAATTCCAGCACATGCCAGGCGTCGAGCGGGGCGATACCTCCCTCGGTCAGGGTATTGCGGTCGCGCTGGGGATCCTGCACCGCCGCCTGGCGCCGCAGCTCCCGCGAGGAATCCCGCTGTGCACTGGCTCCGCTGCGCACCGGGACCCGAGGCGCCCGCCTGAGGGGCACCACATCCGCCATCTCGTCGCTAAAACCCTTGTCGTCGTCACCGGCCATGCTTACACCCCGCGATGCGTCGGTTATTATAGCTCCCGTCATTACCATGTAATACGGGCAGTGTATGACCGCGGATGAGCAATGGCCTGGGACCTGCCCCCTGTGCGGCGGCGACAACCGGTGCGCGCTGGCGGGGGGGCGGTCCTGGGAGACCTGCTGGTGCGTTTCGGCTAGCATCGGCGCCGCCGCCCTGGCGGCGCTGCCTGCCCAGTCCCTCGGCAGGCGCTGTATCTGCCCGGCTTGCGCCAGTCGCAAAGGAGAAAGCCCGGATGAAAGGTAATATCGCGCATGGCGCCGGCTATCTGTCCCGCGGCGCCAGCCTGCTCACGCACCCCACGCTGCGCCTGTTCGTGCTGGTTCCCCTGCTGGTCAATATCCTGATTTTCGGCGGACTCATCTGGTACGGCCTGAGCTACCTGTTCGCGGTGATGGATGAGTGGCTGGCGAAAATCCCCGCATGGCTGGATTTCATCAAGTGGATCATCTGGCCGCTGGTGGGGCTCACAGTGAGCCTCGCAACCGGCTACATCTTCACCGCGGTAGCGCTGCTCATCGCCTCACCCTTCAACGCCCTGCTGGCGGAAAAAGCCGAGGAACTCATCACCGGCAAACCGGTGAATGCGCTCGAGGGGCTTGGAGCGGCGCTGATGGCACTGCCCCGCGGCATCCTGCGCGAATTATCGAAGCTTATCTATTACCTGCCGATGGCGGCCTTCGTGCTGTTGATTTCATTCATTCCGGTGCTGAACGTGGTGGCACCGGTGCTATGGTTCCTGCTGGGGGCCTGGATGATGAGCCTGCAGTTTCTGGATTACCCGATGGACAATCACATGCTGAGTTTTGCTGACGTAAAAGAGGCGGCGCGGGCCAGGCGCCTCAGCAGCATGGGCTTTGGCGGCGTGGTGGCGCTGTGTACCGGCATCCCGGTGGTGAACTTCTTCGTGGTGCCCGCCGCCGTGGTAGGCGCAACCCTGCTGTGGTGCGAGGAACTCAGGCGGTAACCAGGGAGCCTGTCGGACTTAGGACTGATCTACTGCGGCGGCGTAACATCGGCGCATATTTCCGCGTTTTCTCGGCACATAGACACCACTATGCACCTCAAAAACGCGGAAATCTGCACTCGATTTTCCACTCGCCTCGCTACGATCGCCTAAGTCCGACAGGCTCTAGACCAGCAACTCGGCCGGCGGATGGGTGCATTCGATTCGCGTACCCAGCAGTGCCTCGAGATCGGGTAGCAGGAAGGCATCGTCCTCGCTGGCAAAGCTGATGGAAATGCCGGTAGCACCGGCGCGACCGGTGCGGCCAATACGGTGTACGTAATCCTCCGGATCCTCCGGCAGGTTGTAATTCACCACGTGGCTGACACCTTCCACATGAATGCCGCGGCCGGCGACATCGGTGGCCACCAGCACCTTGATCTTGCCCTGCTTGAACTGTTCCAGGGTACTGGTGCGCTTGGCCTGGGGAATTTCCCCCGAAAGGATACCCGCGGCTATGCCCGATTTGCGCAGGCGCTCGTGCAGGCGCCGTACCTGGTCGCGGCGGTTGGCGAATACGATCACGCTGGTCGCGTCGGCGCTGCGCAGCAGGTTATTCAGCACCCGGTAGCGCTGCTCGCTGGAGACCAGGTAGACCTTCTGCTCGACCGAGTCGGTGGCCACATGATCGGGCTCAATCTCGATGGTGATTGGCTCGTAAGTCCACTGCTCGGACAGGTTGATGATGTCCTGGGTAAAGGTGGCTGAGAACAGCAGGGTTTGCCGCACTTCCCGGCGCGGCACCGCACGCACAATGCGCTTGACCTGGGGAATGAAGCCCATGTCCAGCATCCGGTCGGCCTCGTCCAGCACCAGTATTTCCACATGGTCGAGGTAGAGATCGCGACGGCTCATGAAATCAAGCAGACGGCCAGGGGTGGCTACCACCAGGTCGATCACCGTGGTGTGCAGGCGGTTGAGCTGCTTCTGGTAGTCCATGCCACCGATCAGGGTGGCCACCTGCAGGTCGGTGTACCTGGCCAGGTCTTCCGCGTCCTGCGCTATCTGCATCACCAGCTCGCGGGTCGGGGCGATTACCAGGGCCCGCGGTTCACCGACGAAGCGCTCGCCCTCGATCGGGTTGCACAGCAGGTCATTGAAGATGGTGACGAGGAAAGCCGCGGTCTTGCCAGTGCCGGTCTGGGCCTTGCCGATAGCATCATTGCCCTGCAGGGTGTGCGGCAGGATCGAGGCCTGGATCGGCGAGCAATAGCTGAAGCCCAGGTCCGCGATGGCATGCATCAACTCCTCGCGCAGGCCGAGATCGTGAAAGCGGGTGCGGCCCTCCTGTGGATCAACCGGAAACTGGTCCAGGGACCAGGGCGCCGCGTCTGCCTTCGGCTTGCCCCCACGCCTGCGCCGTTTATTGCCCTTGTCGCTGCCACCGTCGCCGTCATGCCGGGGCGCGGAAGCGGCTTTGTGGGAAGGCTCATGCCGGGGTGGGGTGCCGTGGCCTGAACTGGCCGGACTGTGGTCCTGGGGGGCGACGCCCTTGCCGGCGATACGCCCTACTAAACTCTTGATCAACTGTTGTCTTCCCGTGACTGCTCAAAAAACGCGCTAGTCTACCACTGTCGGCGCAAAATAGGTGAGCCCTGATGTCGGCCCCGGGGCGCGGTCAGTCCCGGTCAGGAATCAGCCTCGGCAGATAGTAATCCAGGCTTACATAGCGCCCGCCACCGGTGAAGAACAGGCTCAGCAGCATCACCAGGTAGGTCACCGCAAACTCAATCCCGTTATTGAGTATTACCAGGCTGCCCTTTTCGCTCAGCCAGCCATAGTTGCCATGTTCCATCAGGAGATCCTTCGCGGCGCCCAGTCGCAGCGCTATTTCGGATGCCCCCGAATCGGCGATTGCGGCCCAGCCATGCTCCCAGTGCACCGCAAAAATGGCAACCAGCATGGTGATGATGAGGGGCACCGATATCCAGCGGGTGGCGAGGCCAAGCAACAGCAGCAGCGCGCCAATAACTTCGGTATAGGCGGCAAGATAAGCCAGCAGTGTGGGGAACGGCAGGCCCAGCCCCCAGTCCGGGTTCCCAAACCACTCTATCGTTTGTTCCATACCCGCGATCTTCTGGGTGCCCGCCATCCAGAATACGGGCACCAGGAAGAGGCGGATGGCGAGGGGGGCCAGTCCGTCCAGGCGCTGGAGGCGTGGGAAAATGCAGTTGTGGAGGCGATAATAGCGCTCTACCAATGTATTCATCGAACGTTCCCCTGTAGGCTTGCACGGTCTGACACCGGAAACAGGCAAAAGTTTGCGCGGGCCGCCCTGACCGACCCGCAGCCACCCCAAGCCGATCGATCGCATGGCATCAACCAGACTGACTGTAGTCCTCGCGGAGAGTCGCGCCCTGCTGGCGCTGGCCTGGCCGATGGTCATCGCCCAACTGGCACAGATAGGCACCGGCATAGTGGACACCATCATGGCCGGGCACTACCACGCCCGCGACCTGGCGGCAGTCGCCATCGGCTACAACATATGGCTGCCACTGTACCTGTTCGTCATCGGCGTCAGCCTGGGGGCAACCTACATCATCGCCCAGCACGCCGGCGCCGGCAGGACGGAGGAAATTCGCGATTCGCTGCCCCAGGCCCTGTGGCTGGCGCTGGCGCTGGGACTGGTGGTCGGGCCCATCTGCTTTGGCGCCGCGCCAGTGCTCGACCTGCTGGGGCTCGATCCGACCACCGCCGCCAAGACCCTGGAGTATCTGCAGGCGGTGGCTGTCGGACTCCCCGCGGCGGCGCTGTTCGAAGCCCTGCGCTGCCACAGCCAGGGCATCGGGATTATGCGGCCCTTCGCTGTCGCCAGCGTGCTGACGTTTCTCGCCAATATACCCCTCAACTACGCCCTGATGTACGGCCGCTGGGGACTGCCGGAGCTGGGCGCCGCGGGTGCCGGCTGGGCCACCGCTTTCTCCATGTGGCTGGGTGCGGCAATGCTGTGCTTTTATATGACGCGCGCCGAGGGGCTGCAGCGCTACCTGCCCCCCTGGCGGCTGGTGGCGCCGCGGCTGGACGTGATCGCCGCAATCGTCCGCCTCGGGCTGCCGCTGGGCTTCACCCTGTTTATGGAAGTCGCCTTCTTCTCAGTGATCGCCCTGTGCATAGCCACCCTTGGGGAGGTCGCTATGGGCGCGCACCAGGTGGCCTTCAGCATGTGGGACGTCGTCTACATGCCCCTGGTCAGTTTTGGCTCGGCCCTGGCGATCCGCCTGGGGCATGCGATTGGCGCCGGTGATCGCGCGGCGCTGGCCCTGTCCATCCGCTGCGGCACCGCCATGACGGTGCTGGTCGGTCTGCTGGGCATGATTATTCTCCTGTCCTCTCCCGCGTTCCTTGTCAGCCTTTTCACCCGCGACGCGGACATTGCGGCGGTCGCCGTGATCCTCGTCCGCCTGGCCGCCCTGTTTATCCTTATCGATTCAGCCCAGGTGGCCGTGAGTTATTGCCTGCGCGCCTTCAAGGACACCCGCTTTGCCTTCTTCTCGCTCTGCCTGGCGTACTGGCTGATCACCCTGCCCCTGGGTTACTGGCGCGGGATCATGCACTCGGAAGATGCGCTGCAGGGCACCGTCGCGTTCTGGGAGAGCCTGATCGTGGGCATTACCGTGACGTCGCTACTGGTCTTTGCGCGGCTTTACCGGACCCTGCGCAAGCCGCTACCCGCGGCATAGCCCGGCTGCTCGTCGCGTTCAATATTGGTAAGGGCCCACTTGAGACGATTTTTCTCACCATTGGTCTCGGAAACCATGAAACCCTTTACCGCGATGTCGTAGCGCCGGATGCGCGCCGGGGTTCTAGGCTGCAAATTCCATTATTTATTGCAGCACGAATACCGTTTCCAGCACCGGCTGGCCCTTGTGCCTGCAGGTGACCCGGCGCTCCTTCACAACCCCGGGTTTCGCGCTGGCCGCCAACTGGTACATCGGCACGACCAGGTGGCCGTTCGCCGCGGGCAGGTCGATGCTGCTGCGGTACCGGCGCCGGCCCATTGGCGGGCTCGCTGCCGACCGTCCTGGTGTACCGCTTTACATCTGACACCGTCATGGTGACCTGCACATCCTCCGGTGAATCGGCGCTGGCGATCACCTTGCCGAACATGCCCAGCAGTTGCCCCATGCCGTCGCCCTCCTCGCCGCCGGCGCCATTGGTCGTGTCATCGTGCTATCAGTGGTGCCGCTGCGGGTCGAGATCGCGTCCCCGCCCAGCTTGATCAGGTCGCCGACAAAGTCGTCCTCCCCGCCCCGCGTGGAGGTAGAGCATTCCAGCGGTGCCGACGGGTCGGCGTTGACATAGTCGAACTCCATCCCGAAGCGGGTGCAGCCGCCCCCGGCGCAGGTATCGGCCCCGGTCATGCGAATGTTCGCGGATTGCTCACATACCTTGTCTGCTTCACCGGCACACAGGGGGCCGGTGCGTAACGCGGAAATACGCATGCCACTGGCATTTGCCGCGGGATAGGCATCGAACACCGGGTCCACCGGGCTGCCGTTCGCCGCGATGCACACGCTGCTGGCGTCGCACTGGCGCCTCGCCCCCTCCGGGCAGCGATAGGCGGCTTCCAGTTCGGCGGGGCCGTGGCGCGTGTACTCAAACGTGGTCTCACCGTCATAAGGACCCTTGCCCAGCGCCCAGGACGCTGAGGACTCAAATCCGTAAAGCTGCATCGCCTTGGCATCACACTGGGGCTGGCAGTCCTGGGAGTTCGGGTTGTGTTGCAGGCAGTTATCGAGGCAGTCGTCATGCTCCCGGCAGCCCTTGTGGGTGCCACAGGTGAACGCTTCCACCCGACGCAATTGCGCCGCCCCCATGCACTCGTAGGCCACTTCCAGCTTACAGCTTTTCGGGCAGCCGCCGCCGCAGGCGCCGCGGCACTGGTTGGCGCCGAGGCCGACGTCGGGCCCGAACACGTTGCGCACGGTGGCGCCGCGTTCTGCGGCCGATAAGGCGGCGAGCGGATTCAGCGCCAGCACCAGTAAAATCACCCATCCGAGGGCGGCTGCTGCGAGAGACTGGTTTTTCATGGGCTGATCCTCAATCTCAAGACAGTGGTGGGCGGCGCAGGCAGGCATGCCTCCACCTGCGTTGTGCGTGCGCCCAGGCTAGGGATCCCGGCATGCCTCCACATCGCTTTGTGACAGCCCCAGATCTTTCGCCGCACCCTCCAGGTCGGTCGCGGTGGCGTCAACCGAGTAGATGTCGCTGGTGGTAGTGGAAATCTGGCCCGCCACTTCCGGCGCGCCAAACTGGGATGTCGTGCGGGAAATGGCGCTGAATAACTTGCCAATCCCCTGCTTCATGGAATTGGCTTTGCGGGCGGCCTCGGCTTTCTCCTGCAGGCAGGCCTGCTGCCGCGCCCGCAGGGTGGCCTGGTCCTGTTCCGGCGTCATCTGCGTCGGCGTCGCCATTGCGGATTGCGTGGTCGCGGCTGGTGTGTTCCGTTGCGAAATCGCCGCCTGGATGACACCGGCCAGTTGCGGCGTAATCTCTCCCGTGGGCTCCAGATTGTGCTCGGCCTGGAATTTGGCCACGGCGATAATGGTCTTCGTGCTCGCCTCGCCATTCGCCTGGCCGGGATCGTAGCCCAGTGTGATTAGGTCAGCCTGCACGGTCTGGGTTAACTCATCCCCATGGGCCGGATACATCGGGCCGCAAGCCAGCGCCGCCAACAGTAGAGCCGTTCGCCAATTCATGATCGAATCCTGGTGCGGAGGTCCATTTTCAAAAACCAGTATAGACGCTGACAGGGAAAGTGCCGCCTGATTCAGCGATTGCCCACCGATTGCTGCGCGATACGCCGCGGTTCCGAGAAACTTTGCATTCGGCTGGCTTAACGCCGGAGCGGCATTCAATTGCGCAGATGCGCGCAGTCGGGGCAGTCCGGCCGCGGCGGCAGGGACAGCTGGCGAATGTCCATGCTGCGCAGATCGAGCAGGAGTAATTTGCCGCGCAGGGTTTCGCCGTAGCCCGCCAGCAATTTCAGCGCCTCCATGGCCTGCAGGGAACCGAGTACACCCACCAGCGGTGCCAGCACCCCGTTCTCACTGCAGCTCAGGGCTGTGAGGTCCGCGCTATCGGGATACAGGCAGCGATAGCAGGGTCCGCCGCGCACCGGATCAAACACGCACAGCTGACCCTCGGCGCGCACCGCCGCCGCCCAAACCAGCGGCACGCCGGCGGCAATACAGGCACGGTTGAGGGCAAAACGTGCCGCATAGTTGTCGGTGGCGTCGACCACCAGGTTCACGCGCTCAACCAGCGGCGGCATATCCGCCTCGCCCAGCCGGCGGGGGATCACCTCCACCGCAACCCCCGGATTCAGCGCGGCAATGGCAGCGGCTGCAGAGGCCGCCTTATTGCGTCCAATGGCGGCGTCACCGTGGGCGATCTGGCGCTGCAGATTGCTCAGTTCCACCACGTCGCCGTCAGCCAGCAACAGCCTGCCCACCCCCGCCGCCGCCAGGTAGAGCGCCGCGGGGCAGCCCAGCCCACCCAGACCGACCACCAGCACCCGGGCCCGCAGCAGGCGCTCCTGGCCGGGCACGTCGAAATCGTTGAGCAGGATCTGCCGGTTGTAGCGCAGCAGTTGCTCGTCCGTCAGCCCCCTGTCACTCAAGGCGGTAAGGTCCCCCGCTGGCACGCTCCAGGCCCGCCAGGTCGCGGCGCGTGGCGACCGGCCCAAACCCGGCTTGATGCAACAGAGCCCGCACCGCCTCGCCCTGGCGGTAACCGTGCTCGAGCAGCAGCCAGCCCCCCGGGTGCAGGTGAGCGGGAGCCCCGGCGATGAGTTGCGCCAGGTCCGCCAGGCCCGCATCCGCCGCAACCAGTGCCCCCCGCGGCTCAAAGCGCAGGTCGCCCTGTTGCAGATGGTGGTCATCGGCGTCGATGTAGGGCGGGTTCGATACCAGCAGGTGGAAGCGCTGCCCGGCAACCGCCTGGTACCAGTCGGACCGGGTAAAGCCAACCGTCTCCAGCGCCAGCATCGCAGCGTTGAGCCTGGCAACGCCCAGGGCGTCCTCACTGGAGTCCACGCCCTGCAGCTGCCAGCGCGGGCGCTCCCGCGCCAGGGCCAGGGCGATGGCGCCGGTGCCGGTGCCGAGGTCCAGCACCCGGGCTTGCGGGGGCAGCTCGAGTTCCAGCGCCCAGCTCACCAGGGTTTCCGTTTCCGGTCGGGGGATAAGCGTGTGCTGGTTGACCCGAAGCGGCAGGGACCAGAATTCCCTCCGCCCCACCAGGTAGGCGACCGGCTGGCCATCCCTGCGCTTCGCCAGCAACTGGCGGTAACGGTCGGCCTCGTGTTCGGGGACCTCGCGCTGCGGCCAGGTATAGAGCCAGCTGCGAGACTGGCCGAGGGCGTGACCCAAAAGAATCTCCGCGTCGCGCCTGGCGCTGTCTCCCGGCAGGTCTTCGCCGCCGCGCAGGAGCTCCCGGACGGTCGCCATCAGCTGCCGGCCAGGGCCGCCAGCTGGTCTGCCTGGTACTCCTGGCGCAGGGGCCCCACGACCACGTCGAGATCGCCTTCGAGGATTTCCGCCAGCTTGTAGAGCGTCAGGTTGATGCGATGATCCGTCATCCTGCCCTGGGGAAAGTTGTAAGTGCGGATGCGGTCGGAGCGATCCCCTGTGCCGACCAGGTTGCGCCGCTGCTCCGCCTGCTCCGCCGCCGCCTTGTCCTGGACACTGCTCAGGAGCTTGGCCTGCAGCAGCGACATGGCCCGGGAGCGGTTCTTGTGCTGGGAGCGCTCGTCCTGGCACTCCACCACGATGCCGCTGGGGATGTGTGTAATGCGCACGGCCGAGTCGGTCTTGTTGACATGCTGGCCACCGGCTCCCGAAGCGCGGTAGGTATCGATGCGCAGGTCGCCCTTGTTGATTTCTATCTCGTCCACCTCCTCGGGCTCGGGCATGATTGCCACGGTGCAGGCGGAGGTGTGGATGCGACCCTGTGACTCGGTCTCGGGCACCCGCTGCACCCGGTGGGCGCCGGACTCAAACTTGAGATGGGCATACACATCCCTGCCCTCTACCCGGCTGATAATCTCCTTGTAGCCGCCGTGCTCGCCGGGGCGCTCCGATAGCACCTCAACCTTCCAGCCCTGGCGCTCGGCATAGCGGGAGTACATGCGAAACAGGTCGCCGGAGAAAATAGCGGCCTCGTCGCCCCCGGTGCCCGCGCGAATCTCCAGGAATACGTTGTGGGAGTCCTGGGGATCCCTGGGCAGCATCAGTGCCTGCAGCTCAAACTCCAGTTCAGCCAGGCGCGCACTGCCCGCCTCCACTTCCTCCCGGGCCATCTCCCGTACCTCGGGATCGGGGTCGTCCAGCATTTGCCTGGCCTCGTCCAGGTCACGCCTCACCCGGCTGTAAAGGCCGTAGCACCGGACCACGTCTTCCAGTTCCGAGTACTCCCGGGACAGGTTGCGGAACCGCTCCTGGTCGGCAATGGTCTCGCCGTCACTGAGCAGGGCCGATACCTCCTCGTGCCGGTCCGCCAGGGTTTCCAGCTTGGTCAACAGGGAAGGCTTCATTGCAGTGTTTGACCCGGCTTCCTGACGCCCGCCGGAGGCAGGCCTGTGTCGAGTTCAACGGCGGGCTCGCCAGCGGCCAGATCATCCGCAGGCGAGGATTGGGGGTTGTGGCCAGGAACCAGCCCCAGCAGCCTGCGGGCATGGGCCAGCACGTCCTGACGCCCATCGGCACTGGCCTGGCGCAGGCCGGCCGTGGGGGCGTGGATCAGCTTGTTGGTAAGCACCCGGGCCAGCTGGGTGGCGATGCGTCGCGGGTCATCACCCCGGGCAAGGGCGCGCAGGGCTCGCTGCAGTTCTACCTCGCTGATCTGCTCCGCCATGCGGCGGTAGTCTTTCACCACATCGACCGCGGCGAGGCTGCGCAGGTCGTCCATGTACAGGTCGATCCCCTGGGCAATGATCTGGTCCGCCTTGCGCGCTTCCTGGTGCCGGTTGCGCATATTGCGCTCGACGATTTCCCGCAGGTCATCGACGCTGTAAAGGTAAACGTCCCCCAGTTCGCCGACCTGCGGCTCGATATCCCGGGGCACCGCGATATCCACCATCAGCATGGGACGATGCTTGCGCGCCTTGACCGCCTGTTCCACCGCGCCCTTGCCCAGGATGGGCAGCTGGCTGGCGGTGGACGTGATCACGATGTCGGCACCCAGCAATTGCCCGGGAATCTCAGCCAGCAGCACCGCCTCGGCGCCGAATTTCTGCGCCAGCTCACGAGCGCGCCCCAGGGTGCGGTTGGCGATCACGATGTCCTTGACCCCGGCCTCTATCAGGTGCCTGGCCACCAGTTCTATGGTTTCACCGGCGCCGACCAGCAGGGCACTGCACTCGTTCAGGTCCGAAAAAATGTGGCGGGCGAGATCTACCGCGGCGTAGGCTACTGACACCGGGTTCTCACCGATGGCGGTGTCGGTGCGAACCCGCTTGGCGATGGCAAATATGCGCGGGAACAGCCGACCAAACTCGCCGCCGACAGTGCCTGATTCCATCGCCACCGCATAGGCGGACTTGATCTGGCCGAAAATCTGGGGCTCTCCCAGCACCATTGAATCGAGACCGCTGGCCACCTGCACCATGTGCTCCAGGGCCTGCCGGGCCTCGAAGTGGTAGGCGCAGCGGCGCAGCTCCGCCGCAGACAGGTGATGGTAATTTGCCATCCAGTCGATCAGCTGCAGGGCCTTGTCAGCAGCGCTTACACCCTCGGCTGCGATGGCATAGATCTCAGTGCGGTTGCAGGTGGAGAGGATGACAACCTCCTCTACCTGGCACTGGTCACAGGCGTCACCCAGTGCCTCCCCCACCTGCTCAGGGGCGAACGCCACCCGCTCGCGCACCTCGACAGCGGCGGAGTTGTGGTTGATTCCCAGGGCGATCAGGTTCATGTCAGGGGGCGGGCTCTCTGGTCTGTGTCCAATCGTCATCCGGGCTGGCTGCCGCTGGCGAGCGCGCCGCAGGGACAGGTGCAGACCCGGACAAAACCGGCGCACATTAGCATACCTGGACTTAAACGCCCCTGATTTTAGCAAGTTAGCCGGCAAATGACAGTGCATCCCCCGCGCATGCCCTGCTCCCCGCCGCGCGGCCATTTTCCCGGCGGTGGGTTTCAAGCGCCGTCTATGTCATCATACGCGCCGTCTCTGTGTCGGATGCCCGCTGTAGTCCACTATGTTCCGTTTATTATTCACCGGCATCGCCTGCGGGCTGCTGTTGGCCTGCGCCAGCCAGGCGCCGGTGGCCACCGACACTGCGCCGGAACCGGACACCATCGCCGCTGCCGCAAAGCCACCGGAGCGCGCTTTCCCCGACGACAGCATCTACCCACTGCTGCTGGCGGAGTTCGCCCTGCGCCGTCAGGCCTACGACGTGGCGCTAGCAGCAGTACCTCGAGCAGGCGCCGAAACTGCGCGATCCCGGCGTCAGCGAGCACACCACGCACCTGGCCCAGTTCCTGACCAAGGAGCAGGCCGCACTCGAGGCGGTACAGCTGTGGGTCGAGTTGGAACCGGATAACATCGAAGCCAATAACACCCTGTCCATCCTGCTGATCCGCCAGGGCCGCGCGCTCGAGGCGGTGCCCCATATGGCGCTGCTGGCGAGCAAGGGCGAGCCGGTGAACTTCCCGGCGCTGCTGAGCGGCTTCCAGGAACTTGCGCCCGAGCAGCGCGACGCCCTGGTCAAGGGCATCGACCAACTGGCCGCGGATCATCCAGAGAATCCGCAGCTATTGCTCACACAGGCCATGGTTATGGCTGAAAGGGAGGAGTTTGACGCCGCCCTGGTAAAACTGCAGCGTGTGTTCGAGCTCGAACCCGACCAGAGCCAGGCCGCATTGCTGGAGGCCAGGATACTGCTGGCGCAACAGGTCCCCGACCCCTTTGCCCGCCTGCAGAAATTGCTCGAGGAAAACCCGCAGGACAAACAGATTCGCCTGCAATACGCCCGCTTGCTGATAGCGACAGATATGGCAGCAGCCCGGGAGCAATTCGAGCTGTTATCCTCCCAGTCGCCCCGGGACGGCGAGCTGCTGTTGTCACTGGCGCTGATCAGCCGGGAAACCGGCGACGACGAGGCGGCCAAGACCTTCCTGCGCCAGCTGCTCGCGCTGGGGCAGCATGTCGACGAGGCCCATTACTACCTCGGCCGCATCGCCGAAGACGGCGCTGACCTTGACGCCGCCCTGTATCAATACGGCCAGGTTGAGGATGGCCGCGAGCTGCTTGTCGCCACCAGCCGGGCCGGCGCCATCCTCATCAGCGAAGGCCGCATCGACGAATACAGCGCCCGCTTCGAGAAACTGCGGCAGGAACATCCGGAGCAGTCCGAACAGCTTTACGGCATCGAGGCCGACCTGTTGGCTCGCGAGGGCAACCCGGATCTTGCCGTCCTTGTTCTGCAGGAGGGGCTGACGCAAATGCCCGAATCAAGCTCCCTGCGCTACGCCCGCGCCATGCTGGCGGAACAACAGGGAGACCTAGCCCTGATGGAGAGCGATCTGCGGGCCATAATCGCCCGTGAGCCGGAAAACGCCACCGCACTGAACGCGCTGGGTTATACCCTGGCGAATCGCACCCAGCGCTACGAGGAGGCTTACGCCCTGATTTCGCAGGCGCTCGCGCTGCAGCCGGGAGAGCCGGCGATTCTCGACAGCATGGGCTGGGTGCTGTACCGCATGAACCGCACCGACGAGGCGCGGGACTACCTGACCCGCGCCTACGCCGCCTTCCCGGATCCGGAGGTGGCTGCCCACCTGGGGGAGGTTCTGTGGGTCACCGGCGATACCGACAGTGCCCTGAGCGTGTGGCAGGGCGCCCTGCGCAAGGACCCCGGCAACGCCGTACTGGCGGAAACCCTGGAGCGCCTGCAGGTGACCACCCTGGAGGTAACAGTCCCGGAGGACGGCGCACCGCCCGGGGATGAACTGGAGCTGACACCCTGACACCGATACCCGGCAGGCTGTCGCTGGCCGCTGCCCTGCTGGCGCTGTTGCTGGCGGCCTGCGCCGGGCAACAGCCCCGGCCCCCCGCCGCCGGCAGCTGGGAGGAGCACAGCGCCGGCCTGCAGGCGTTCAACCGCTGGACCGCGGAGGGCAAGATCGCCCTGCGCAGCCCTGAGCAGTCGGAGTCGGCCTCCATGCGCTGGCAGCAGGACGGTGCCGCCAGTCGCCTGAGCCTCAGCGGCCCGCTGGGCATGGCGGCCACCAGCCTGTACAGCGACGGCCGATCCCTGATCATCCGCCAGGGCGAGGAGGTCACCACCTGGGACCTGGCGAGTGAGACCACGATTCTCGAGGAGAAGACAGGCTGGGACCTGCCGTTGCTGGCCCTCCCCTACTGGATCAAGGGCGTGCCCGCCCCCGGGCTCCCGGTACAGGGCTCAGAACAGGGGCCCGACCCGGCTCTGCTGCAGGTTCTGCGCCAGGACGGCTGGGTCATCCGCTACGAGGATTACGCCGACTTCGGCCAGTTGACACTTCCCACCGTGCTGCGCCTGCAGCACCAGGATACGTCCCTGCGCCTGATCATTCGCACCTGGCAGGTAACTCGCGACTGATGGCCTCCACCCTGACCCTGCTGTCACCCGCCAAGCTCAACCTGTTCCTGCATATTACCGGCCGGCGGGCGGACGGTTACCACCAGTTGCAGACCCTGTTCCAACTGCTGGACTGGGGTGACTGGCTGGGATTCACTCCCGACCACAGCGGGGAGATAAGCCTGGTCGCCCCGGGGCTGGATATCCCCCCGCAGGACAACCTCATCCACCGTGCGGCCAGACTGCTGCAGCGCCACTGCAAGCGCGATGTCGTGCCCGGCGTCCATATCACGGTGGCAAAGCACATTCCCACCGGCGGGGGCCTGGGAGGTGGCAGCTCCAACGCGGCTACCACCCTGTTGGCGCTGAACCACCTGTGGCAACTGGGGCTCCCCGGGGAGGAGTTGCAGGCCCTGGGGGCGACACTGGGCGCCGATGTACCGGTGTTCGTCGGCGGCCGCACCGCCTGGGCCGAGGGTATTGGCGAGGTGCTCACCCCGGTGGATTTGCCCGAGCGCTGGTACGCGATAATCACGCCGCCCTGCCATGTTTCCACCGGTCAAATTTTTTCCCACTTGCAATTGACACGCAACACCGCTCCCATCAAAATGGCGACCTTTTTTGAGGGGTACAGCCGGAACGATTGCCAGGAGCTGGTGCGGCGCCTGTATCCGGACATCGACGCGGTGTTTGGCTGGCTCGAAGGCTTCGCACCGGCCAGGCTCACCGGTACCGGAGCCAGCGTTTTCGCGAGTTTCGGGACTGAGGCGGAAGCCGCAGCCGTGCTGCAACAACTTCCCCGGCAATGGCAAGGTGTAGCCGCCAGGGGGCTGAACAGATCACCGGTTATAGCTGCACTATATTGACCCACAAGTTCACTGGGGTGTCGCCAAGTTGGCAAGGCACCAGGTTTTGATCCTGGCATTCGGAGGTTCGAGTCCTCCCACCCCAGCCATACAGCAAGGCCCTGCCCCAAACCCCGGGACGGGATGGAAGTACGGGGCAACTGAGCCTGAAGGCTTTGCAACGCCAGGCAGCAATGGCAAAAAGGGTAGCGCACTGTGTCCTCAAAAATGATGGTCTTTTCGGGTAACGCGAACCCGGAACTCGCCCAGAAAGTTGCGAGCAGGCTGTATCTGTCACTGGGTAAGGCGCAGGTCGGCAAGTTCAGCGACGGCGAAATTGCCGTGGAGCTGAACGAGAATGTGCGCGGCAAGGATGTATTCGTCCTGCAACCAACCTGCGCGCCCACCAACGACAACCTGATGGAATTGATCGTGATGATCGACGCCCTGCGCCGGGCCTCGGCTTCACGCATTACGGCCGTGGTCCCCTACTTCGGCTATGCACGCCAGGACCGCCGGGTGCGTTCGGCGCGGGTACCGATCACCGCCAAGGTCGTGGCGGACATGATGGTCACCGTGGGGGTGAACCGGGTGCTGACAGTGGATTTGCACGCGGAGCAAATACAGGGTTTCTTCACCTGCCCCGTGGATAACATTTACGGCTCCCCGGTGTTGAATGACGACATCCTGGGCTGCAAATACGACAACCTGATGGTGGTGTCGCCCGATATAGGTGGCGTGGTGAGGGCAAGGGCCATTGCCAAGCAGTTGAACGAGGCCGACCTGGCGATTATCGACAAGCGCCGCCCCAAGGCCGGGGAGGCACAGGTCATGAACCTGATCGGCGAGGTAGACGGCAGAACCTGCCTGCTGGTGGACGACATGGTCGATACCGCCGGCACACTGTGCAAGGCCGCCGATGCCTTGAAGGCGCACGGCGCGGCCGAGGTCATTGCCTACTGTACCCACGCGGTGCTGTCGGGGAACGCACTGGAGAACATAAGGAACTCCCAGCTCGACGAGCTGGTGGTAACAGACACGATTCCCCTGAGCGCAGAGGCGCGGGAAATCAGCAAGATCCGCCAGCTCACCATCGCTGGCCTGCTCGCTGAATCCATGCGTCGCGTTGCCAACGAGGAATCTATCAGCGCGCTGTTCCAGTAGGGACGGCGTTAACAGCAACTCATTGCCGCGCCGGTCGCAGGAACGGTAATGATTCATCAAAGGAGTCACGACCATGTCTGACCAATTTGAACTACAAGCAGAAGTACGAGAGGACCTGGGGAAAGGTGCGAGCCGCCGCCTGCGTCGTCTCGCCGACCTCGTCCCCGCCATTATCTACGGTGGCGACAAGGATCCCCAACCCCTGACCCTGGTGCGCAAGGACCTGGAAAAGGCGCTGGAAAATGAGGCTTTTTACTCTCATGTCCTGACGATCAACGTCGGCAACGACAAGCAGCAGGCCATTCTCAAGGACCTGCAGCGACATCCCGCCAAGGAAAGCGTGATGCACGCGGATTTCCTGCGCGTCAATGAGAACAGGGCCATCAAGGTTCACGTACCCATTCACTTCATCAACGAAGCGACTTCCTACGGCGTCAAAACCCAGGGCGGTATCGTCCAGCACCAGGAGACGGATATCGAGGTCCAGTGTCTGCCGAGCAAGATCCCCGAATACATCGAGGTGGATATGCTCAAGGTGGAAATCGGCCAGATCATCCACCTGTCCGACATCACCTTGCCGGAAGGGGTCAGCTCCGTAGCCCTGGCTCTGGGCGAGGACCACGACCTGGCGGTCGCCTCGATCATCGCGCCCAAGGGCGGCAGCGATGCAGCAGCTGAAGGCGGCAGCGCGGCGGAATAAACCCGTCGCTGCAGGCGGCATCGGTTGACTGCAATCAAGCTGATAGTGGGCCTGGGTAACCCCGGTAGTGAATACCGGGGGACAAGGCATAATGCGGGGGCCGATTTTACCGAGGAGCTTGCTCGGCGCAGCGGGGCTACGCTGCGTGCCGAGTCCCGGTTTTTCGGCCTGGCCGGACAGGTCACATTTTCCGGCCATAGTTTGCGCCTGCTTGTACCCACGACATTCATGAACCGCAGCGGCAAGGCCGTGGCAGCCATGGCCACGTTCTACAGGATCGCACCGCAGCAGATACTCGTTGCCCATGACGAACTCGATATCCCCCCCGGCAGCGCCCGCTTCAAGCGCGGCGGCGGACACGGCGGCCACAACGGCCTGCGGGACATCATTCCAGCCCTGGGCAATGACAATGATTTCTATCGCCTGCGCATTGGCATAGGCCATCCCGGACATGCGTCCCGGGTGACCGGCTATGTGCTTGGCGCACCGTCGGCGGAGGACCGCCAGCGGATCGATGCAAGCATCAGCGAAGCCATCAGCGCCCTGCCCCTGCTGTTGGACGGCGATGAAACAAAGGCGATGACCCGACTACACAGCTTCAGCGCCGCCTGAGCTGATACAAAGGCTATTTACAAAGGGACGTTACATGGGCTTCAAATGCGGAATCGTCGGCCTGCCCAATGTGGGCAAGTCCACCCTCTTCAACGCCCTGACGCGGGCCGGAATCGATGCGGAGAATTTCCCCTTCTGCACCATCGAACCCAACGCCGGGGTAGTGCCAGTACCGGACCCGCGCCAGACCCGAATTTCCGAGATCGTAAAGCCCCAGCGGGAAGTGGCCACCACAATGGAGTTCGTCGATATCGCCGGCCTGGTGGCGGGCGCCTCCAAGGGTGAGGGCCTGGGTAACCAGTTCCTGGCGAATATACGTGAGACCGACGCCATCGCCCACGTGGTGCGCTGCTTTGAGGACGACAACGTTATCCATGTGGCCAACCGCATCGACCCCAAAGCGGATATCGAGGTCATCAACACCGAGCTGGCGCTGGCCGATCTCGAGAGTTGCGAGAAGCAGCTGCAGAAAGTCATCCGCACCGCCAAAGGTGGCGATAAGGAATCCATCGCACTGAAGGCCCTGCTCGAAAACAAGCTGCTGCCGCACCTGAACGAGGCGCTGCCGGTTCGCTCGCTGACTCTGGATGCCAGTGAGAAAGCGCTGCTCAAGCCGCTGTTCCTGCTCACTGCCAAGCCCACCATGTACATCGCCAACGTCGACGAAAACGGCTTCGAGGACAACCCGCACCTGGACACGGTGCGCGCCATCGCTGCACAGGAAGGGGCTATCGTGGTCGCCATCTGCAACAAGCTGGAAGCGGAGATCGTGGAACTGGAGGACGATGAGCGCGCCGAATTCCTCAAGGACCTGGGGATGGACGAACCGGGCCTGGACAAGGTGATTCGCGCCGGTTACGAGTTGCTGGGCCTGCAGACCTATTTCACCGCCGGGGTCAAGGAAGTCCGCGCCTGGACAGTGCGCGTCGGTGCCACCGCCCCGGAGGCCGCCGCGGTTATTCACACGGACTTCCAGAAGGGTTTTATCCGGGCCGAAGTGATCAGCTACCAGGACTTCATCACCTACAAGGGCGAGCAGGGCGCCAAGGACGCCGGCCGCTGGCGCCTCGAGGGCAAGGACTACGTGGTGCAGGACGGCGACGTAATCCACTTTCGCTTCAACGTCTAGGGACGCCGCCCGGGAGCCCGGGCCGGCCAGCCCAGAGCACGCTTTCCCACCGGGCGAGACCAGTGCCCCTTGCTTGACTTGCCCCGGCAAAATCGCGGAAAATGCGCGCCACTTCCGGGACCGCCGGTCCCCGCAACCGATTGTGGCTACGTAGCTCAGCTGGTTAGAGCACAGCATTCATAATGCTGGGGTCGGTGGTTCAAGTCCACCCGTAGCTACCATACAAATCAAAGACTTACGTAAGCATAACCCTTCTTGTTTCGACCAAATGCGTGAGATTTGCGTGACCCTCCTTCGGTCGTTGCATTCGGGCTCTTCAGTAGCGTTAACGTTGGCGTTGATCCGCGTTCAAAACTGACCCTCTCCACCGCTTCAATCAGTTCCCCTATCTCGACCGCAGAATAGTGCGTGGTGATTTGCTTGTTAGTGTGACCAAGCAGCACCATCCGTGTTTCGATACCTACACCGGCAGCTCGCAATCTTCGACCAAAGGTATGTTTCAGATCGTGCACTCTGACCTGGGATAACCCTGTCACGTCCCGCGCCCTGCGCCATGCCTTGGTATTCATACGCTCTACCGGCCTGCTCCCCTCCTTGTGCTTGTAGGTAAAGACATGCTCCTGGTGCCGCCCTCTCGGCGATTCACCACGGCTCTGGCCACTGAATTCAACACCACCAACCGATCCTCGCCATTTTTAACAAGCTCACCCGGTATCAGGAACACACTGCTGGCAAGCTCAGGGATTGAAATTTCCCAGTCCCATCGCAATCCGCAGACTTCAGCCTCCCGCGTGCCGGTATTTACCTTGAACAACGCCATTTCCCGCAAGTGGTTCGGCAATTCGGCAAATAGCCGTTCCTGCTCGCCCCACGAGATCGGGTACGGTTTTCTGGCATCTTGCCAATCCAGCATACGAATCAACGGCGGTGTTTCCAGCCAGGGATTGCCGCGCTCATCGCGCCACAACCTGGCTGCCAACTTCAATACCCGCCGCACAACGGCCAAATCGCGATTGATCGTATTGGACTTCAGGCCTTCGCTTTTGCGAGAAGCAATGAACGGCCCCAATGAATCCTGATGCACCTGCCGCAATGCCAGACTCCCAATAAATGCATCGAGAAATCGTAGCGACTGCGCATCGCGATCTATACTGCGTTTGTGCTCGTTCTCCAGTAGATACTTGGTCGCTGCTTGTCGAAAGGTATGGTCAGGCTTGATGCCATACACGATCTCATTTCGCACTTGCTCCAGGCGAAAAATCAGGTATTGCTCGGCTTCCTGCCGGTTACTCGTTCCAGTGCTTTCGAAAAGGCGGCCATATCCTCTGATGCGTTTGTCAATTGTCCAGATGCCGTTTTTGCCCCGCCTGACGAGGCCCGGTGTTCGCTTCGACATAGTGACTTACTCCTATGTTGGGTCGAACACCCACAGCGGGATTTATACTGCTCCACCCAGGCGTCCATTTCAAGTCGATCGAAGGCGACGCCCTGCCGACCGATAGGAATCTCTGTCAGAACTGGGCGAACCTCCCGGTTAAAGCGATTGCGGTCCATACCCAGGTAAGCTGGCGCGTCGCGCAGACGGAGTAGGCGGGGTTGGATCTGCATGACCTATCGCCCTACGTACACAGCGGTTATTTGCTCTCTGATATGACCTAATTCTTCGCTGATTTTCAGGCGAGCCTGTCGGTCGACGTGTTGTTGCGCCAGGGTCAGTGCCGTTCTAGTGGGCCCGCCTGCATGGGGCGAGGCGCCAGCCGGTCAGTTCCAGGATACCGCTGCTGGGCGTAGGCATGGCGCAGGCCGTGCATTTTGGATAAACCGGCATTGGCGGTGTGGCGCTCGTAGATCCTCAGCTGCTCGATATATTGTCCGGCCCCGGGGGATCAGGGAACCCAACCCGGCCAGTCGCTTGGCCTGTTCCAGCAGGGCGCGCTGTTCCTGTGGTGCGGATCGGGACGGTCGCTTTCCCGCCCGCCCTTGGTCCAGCTGGCCTTGAGCTGCAGGTGTGTCGCCCCGGTCCGCCCAGCGGGGCTGGATCTTGATGGCTTCCTCCCGTCTCAGCCCGAAGGCCTGTTGCAGCCGCAGGCTCATTCTTACGTGTTCATCTTTCACCAGGGCGAGTTGATCCTCGGCCAGGTCTTTGGCTTTACTGGTGTCGGACACAAACTGCCGGTCCGGTATCCCATAAAATTCATTGGCGCCGGCCACTACGGCCCGCTTGTTAACCTTCTCCGCCCACCAGCGTAAACAGCTCATCCGGTTTTTGATGGTGCCTGGGGACAGGTTCTGTCGCAGCCAATGGTCCACCAGCGCCTGGACATGCTTTTGTTTGAGAGAGGTGGCCTTCAGTCCCCTGAAGCCCAGGTCGTGTAACTGGTTAGCAATCGCGCTCAACTGGCGCTCCCGGCCCACTCGGGTTTCAAAACTGCCCTCATGGCTGTGTTTACATAACATTTTCAGTTGGTAGTTCAGGTCGCGCATAGTGTTGTATCCATAGGTGAGTGTTTCTGATCACCTCGCAACAATGCTGCGCAGGCCTGCCGAAGCAGTACGATCACGGGACACCAATCCCGGTTGACCTGAATGTGTCTGGCCATAGACAACACGGTGTGTTTTCTAGAGAAAACTGGCCCGTGCCAACCAACGGTTATCCAGCCTTAGGCTGGGGTGGAATTGCCTCCTTAATTTAAAAATGCAGAACGCACTGACCGCCAGTGTGTTTGCGGGGTTGAAGAAACTGTCGACTTGGCCTGGGCACTCGTGCCCTGGCATCACCAGCGGATATGGAACAGATCCCCGTAACAAGCGGGAGAGATTGGAAGGTGCGTTACCCAGACAATGCGGTATCGCGAAGCTTTGAAGATGGACCCGGTCATTGCTGACCGTCGCGTCAAAATGGCCCTGAGTGACGCTTTCAGCAGCTTCCAATACAACCGGCTTCTGCCTACCCCGTTCGCTTTCGCAAGGTGGGGCCTTCCTTGCCACTTTTCCGCAGTGGCCGCGTCTAGTGGGTCCACTATACGAACCCGGAATACGTGTGTCACAGAGAATTCAGCCCTGAACTGGAGCGGTTTCGGCGCTGGGTGCCTCTGGGCCAGTGGCACTTGGTCACCTCGATACAGGGAAACCTCGGCTGTATGGCTGCATTGGCCGGCGCAAACCCACTAAAACCGGCTCATCTGATGCTGGTTCCACTGGAAACAGTCTTTGCGAAAGATAAATTCAAAGGCTAACGGGAGAATGAGCGACTAATATCGCGCTGCCCACGTCACTACCCGCTGCGCTCGCTAGTGACGTGGGCATGCCTACCTACCGGGACAACACCTCTTCGAGCCTGGACAGCGCCTGCGCACGCCGCGCCGGACTCATCTTTCTGATATTGCGAAGCTTCCACTGTACTGCCGGCAGCTCACTGGCGATGGCGTGCTCCAGTAAATCCCACTGCGGGTCGCCCGACTTGAAGGACAGCAGAAACGCTTTTTGGTCTTCTGTTAATTGCTGACCGATTGCATGAATCATGCTGGCGCGCGCCTGATTCAGCTCCTCCACGTTAACCTCTCGCAGAGTCATCCCCTTGAACTGCTGATCGAAAACGAGCTGCACAGAAAGCAAATTGGGGTCCAGCAACTCTGCTATGGGCCGGTTGCTGCTCACCAGGTAAACCAAAAAGCAATTCATCAGTGCTGGCGTTATTCCACTGCCTGCCAAAAGTTGCATCACGTCAAACAGGTCGCGAGGATGCTGCCGGTCAAGCGCCGCGACCAGTTTACCGGCATACAACTCATCTGCTGCGAGCACCTGTGTTTCGACATACCCAAACTGATTCGCCACGGATTCGCTTACCGCTATTTGTACTGCAGGCATTATGCTGCCGCGAAGCACCGGCGAAACTTCCACCTTGATACTGACACCACCCGCCGCGATCAGCAGCCGCTGGACTCGACCGTCCTCTCCCGTCGCAGCCGTTACCTTCGCACTTTGGATAACCCGACGGATTTTATCCGCGATCCGGCCAAGGCCGTCCTCAATCGCGCCGAGCGCATCATCGCGATTGTCCAGTGGCAGGTAGGTGAGATCGATATCCACGGAGAGGCGTGGGAAATAACAGATAAAAAGGTTGATTGCCGTGCCACCTTTTAGCGCAAAACAGGGCTCGGTGGCGATCAGGGGTAACACGCGCACCACAAGCTCCACCTGACGAAAATAGGGGTTGCTCCTATCCAGCATAAAACGCCTCTGGCACCGTTATCTGGTAGCGCTTGTCCAGTTTCCCGCCACGGGTCACCAGGCGCTTGCCCCGCCCCAGGTCTACCGCGTCAACATCAACGCGCTTTAGCCATGGATAGTCATAGCGGGTGGCAAAGAAAAGGAACAGGCGTTTTGCCTCATTGTGAAGACAAGACTGTAACAGGGTGTTCACCACGGCGGGCCGCAGTGAGGTCAAGCCCTCGAATAACTCCGCGGCAAATGTAAAGGAGGTGGGTGTTTCGTCCACCTGGCTCAGCACTTCGAGGATCGCTCGCTCGGGCGCCGAACCCTGGATTGACCAATCGCGCACCTGCGTTGGCAACTGCACCCAAGCAGCCTGCGCGTCACTTTCGAATAACTTGCTCCGGTGAAAATACCAGCGCACGTCCAGCGGAACCTGCTCCACCCAGCCCGGTAAGCGATCCTGCGTCCATACATGAACAGCAGCATCGCCACCGAGCGAGAGGTAATGCGCCAGCCCCTGACGATTCAGCGCGCTTACCCCTCCCAGGTGCAATTGAAATTCCCCAAGCCGTTGCAAACCAAGGATGACACCTTCCCAGGTCACCGGGTGGCCCGGGCGGGCGTAGACGCGACTACCCAGGCGTGTCAGCCAGCCGCTCTGCAGGTATTTTTGAACCAGTTGGGGCGAATAGCCATTTGCCGTCAGCCAGGTGCTGGGAACGGCAACCCCTTCCGGGATCAGGCGGGTCAGTTGGTTCAATTTATCGTTATTTCGTATACTCATGGTTTATTTATATTATTTTATAATAACCAATTCAATACTGAAGTTCATTTATTTTATTTAAAATACACTTAAAGTATATTTTTATGATTTTTATCGAACTATGCCTCGGGCTTGTGTAATTCCCTGAACCTCGCCTGCTCATAAGGAAATATCCAGCCACTGGGATCTGATCTGGGCACGTGAAGTCATCCATCAATTCAGCACTATTAATAAACGCCAATCCGATGACCACAACTGTCACCTGTGCGACACGCTCGCCAGGTTGTTTCGGTGTAACTTGATCGACAGTTGGACATATGACTACCGCCATAAAATAACGAGGCCCTGCCATGTTACAGAAACCACATTCACCTCTGAACACACTATACAGCGCCACCATTGCAGCCACGGTCACCGTCGCCAGCCTGCCGGTCCTCGCCCAGGACGGCATGCTTGAAGAGGTGATCGTTACTGCCCAGAAACGGGCCGAGGACTTGCAGGACACCGCCATCGCCATCACCGCGATCAGCGCTTCCGCATTGGACGACCTGAATATCAGCAACGCCGAGGACTACGAGGCCATCGTGCCCTCACTATCCGTGCGAGCGACCCCCCAGCGTCTGTTCCTGCGCGGTATCGGCCGGGTCACCAACTCCCTGGGGACCGAACCGGGTGTGGCGGTGTACTCCGACCAGATCTACACCGCGGACATCAACATACTGGCCCGCGCCAACTCCCTGACCACCCAGCAAGTAGACGTGTTGCGCGGCCCCCAGGGTACCCTGTTCGGCAGAAATGCCACCGGTGGCGCGGTCAGCGTCACGTCGAAACGCCCCACCGAGGAGTTCGAAAACGAGGTACGGGCTACCGCGGGCAACTACGGCGAGTTCAACTGGGGCGGCGCGTCTTCCGGCCCGATTACCGATGAGCTTGGCTACCGCGTGTACGCCTATGGCGACAGCCATGACCCGTACATTGACAACAAGGGAGGCAAGGATATCTGGGACCAGGACCAGTGGGGTGTTGGCGCCCAGCTGAGCTGGGATGCCACCGATAACGTCAATATATGGTTGAACTACGAAACCTACGAAATCGACAATACTCTCAGCGGCGTCAACTTCGGCGGCTACCTGATCTCACCCTACCAGACCACCGATATATCCCCCGACGGCTTCGTTGTTGCCGAGCAATACCAATGGGACAAGGAAAACCCGACGGTCAAGGATCGCTATAAGGTTGACCTGAACGACCCGCTGAAGGCCAAAACGGACAACGTTAACCGGTTCGTCACCCACGTCACCTGGGACCTGGAAAAGGTTACTACGAAGTACATCGGTTCCTATGTAGACGGCGACTTCACCGCCACGCGCGGCGACCTGGGCTTCACCTCGAACCCGGATGTACGCACCGTGGAAGGTGCCGAGAACAACTCCGAGAGCTACAGCCACGAGCTGCAATTCCTCTCGGCGAGCGACGGCCCCCTGCAGTGGGTCGCGGGACTTTACTACTACCACTCGGAAACCCAGCAGCCCTACAACATCTCCAGCCTGGAAGCCAACTACTTGTCCAATACGGTACCGGTGGATGACCTGTTCAACCCGGCAGCCGTGCAGCCCAACCTGAACCCGACGGATCACTGGCAGTACTGGCAGAATGCGGACCTGGACGTCGATTCCTATGCCGCCTATGCGGACGGCAACTACGCCTTCAATGAGCAGTGGAAACTAACCCTGGGAATTCGCTATTCCTATGACGAGAAGCAGGGCAGCGAGGCGCAGTATGTGGTCGTCGACCCGAACGCCAACCCCCAACTGGCACCCCTGGTAAATGTGTGGCCCAACATTCCGGGGTTTCCCGCAGACTGCTGCGGCGTTGTGATTACCGATCCGGCCACAGAAAACCGCAAACTCGATGAGAACTGGGACAATTGGTCCGGCCGAGTCGTACTCGATTACCTGTATAGCGATGACCAGATGATGTACGCCAGCATCTCCACCGGCTACAAGGCCGGCGGCTTCCGTCTTGGCTCCCTACAGGACATCCCCAGCTTCAAACCGGAGGAAGTCACCTCCTACGAAATCGGCTACAAGGCCACCCTGGCAGATGTACTGAGGGTAAACGCCGCCGCCTATTTTTACGACTACACCAATATGCAAGTGCTGGTACCAGCGCTGAACAACGTTGGCCTCCCGGAGGAGCAGGTCATCAACGCCGACGAGTCCGAAGTGAAAGGCTTTGAGATCGAGGCCATCTGGCTGGCCACCGACGCCCTCACGCTGATGGCAAATTACAGCTATATAGACGGTGAATACACCAGTTTTTGCTGCTTCCCGGACACCGTGGGCAACCCGGACTCGGCGGAGGCGCAGGACCTGTCCGGCAACCCGTTGACCCAGGCGCCGGAGAACAAGGTCTTCACCAATGCCAGCTATTCCTGGAACACGGATTCAATGGGCGAATTCGTACTGTCCGGTAGCTACTCCTGGGTGGACAGCCGTCAGTACGATGTGTTCAATACCGCCGCAACCCGGGCAGACTCCTACTACCGGGTAGACGCGAACCTCTCCTGGTTCAGCCCCTCGCAGGACATACGGGTGATCCTGAGCGGTAAGAACCTGACCGAGGAGGAGACCTGGACCAGCCTGAATCGATCCAATACACCAGGCCAGGTCATCGGCCAGGCCAATGAGCCATTAACCTACAGCCTGGAAGTCCAGTACACGTTCTAATGGGATCAAGCAGAGGCTCGCAAAACAAGACATGAAACAGTTAACCGGCCTCGACGCCTCCTTTCTCTACCTCGAAACCCCTAACGCCCCGATGCATATATCGGGGCTGGGGATTTACGACCCATCCACCGCCCGTGGCGGCAAGGTTCGCTTCAAGGAGATACTCGAGAACAGCTATAACCGGGCCCTCGCGGTGCCCACCATGACCCAGACCCTGATGACCGTGCCCCTGGGGCTGGATCATCCCTATTGGGTAACGGACGGCGCATTCGACCCGGAGTTCCATATTCGCCATATCGCCCTGCCCAAGCCGGGTGACTGGCGCCAACTGTGCATTCAGGTGGCCCGCCTGCAGGCCCGGCCCCTGGACCGGAACCGGCCATTGTGGGAGGTTTACGTCATCGAGGGACTGGACAACGTGGCGGGTGTTCCCAGGGGCAGTTTCGCCATGTTCTCCAAGACCCACCATGCGGCCATCGATGGCACTTCGGGGATGGAAATGACGGCAGCAATGCATGACCTGTCTCCCGACTACCAAAAAGCCAGGCAGCCCGCGGTCATCAAGGTAGACCAGCACCCGTCCTCCCTGGAACTGGTGCTGCGATCCCAATTCAACAACCTGCGTAAACCCTTTCATTTTGTCAGCGTTGCCAGGAATTCCGTGCCCGGCATGGCAAAGGCAGTAGCGGGTCTCAGCAGCGGCAAACTCAGCAGGGTGGAGCATATTCCGCGCACCCGGTTCAATGGCCAGGTGTCACCCCACCGGGTCTTCGACGCCATCAACGTGCCACTGAATCACGTCAAGCAGATCAAGAACTCGGTACCCGGGGCGACAGTAAACGATGCGGCCATCACCATTGTCGGGGGAGCGCTGCGCAAGTACCTGGCCGCCCACGACGAGTTGCCCGAGGAGTCGCTGGCGGCCATGGCGCCGATTAATATCCGATCGGACAAGGACGTGGCAGGCGGCAATCTCGTCGCCACGATGACCGTGGCCGTTCGCAGCGACATTGAAGAACCGCTATCGCGGTTGCAGGCGGTGCACGAAGGAAGCCAGAATGCGAAGGAGTTCACTAACGCAATAGGGGCAAAGGCGATGACGGATTACAGTCAATTTGTACCGTCGATGCTGACGGCTCAGGCCGCCAGGCTGGCCAGCCGATGGGGCTTAAGCAACCGGGTCAATCCCGCCTTCAACTGCGTTATCACCAACGTGCCCGGGCCACCTGTTCCCTTATATAATACCGGTGCAAAAATGGTAGCCAACTACAGCAGCGGCCCGGTACAGGATGGTCTGGGACTATTTCATGTGATTGGGAGCTATTGCGGCCAGTTCGTCATCAGTACCACCAGTTGCCGCGGGATGATGCCGGACCCTGCCTTTTACCGACAGTGCCTGCAGGACAGTTTCGACGAGTTGCTGGCTGCTGCAAAGAAGGCGGCACGTCCAGTCAAGGCCCGGGCCAAATCCAGGCGCAAGCCAAAGTCTGGTAAGCGGACTCACGCTTGAGCCTGCAGCCACCCAATATGCTGCTGGCCCTGAGTGACGGACCCAGGGCGCTGGCCGATGTCGTTTGCCTTCACCTGGCCACACCGCTACTGCGCGGACTGCCGCGAGCACCGGGAAAACGTAGCGTAATGGTTATCCCCGGGTTCCTGGGCGATGACCGTGGCAATGGCCCTCTCATTCGCTTTCTACGCGACCTGGGCTATGTCGCCAGCGGCTGGGGCCAGGGGCGCAATCTGGGGCCGGCCAGCTTTAATGATGAAAATCTGCGCAGCGCGCTGCAGGATCTGGCCACAGCGGGTAACGGCAGGGTAACGCTGGTAGGGCACTCCCTGGGCGGAATTTATGCCCGGGAGATCGCCCGCATGGAACCCGCCACCATCCACCAGGTGATCACCCTGGGCAGCCCCTTTGGCAAAGGCCATCGGCAAGCCTCTCATGCCAGTCGCATGTACAAGCACCTCAATCCAGAGGTCGATCCGCGGGACAATGACGACGCACTGTCGACCCCACCGCCAGTACCCACAACCGCCATCTACACCAGGGGAGATGGAGTGGTGAACTGGCGCACCTCGATACAAGACGGCGACCACCCCAACGTCCACAATATAGAGGTCTTGGGTAGCCATATCGGCCTCAACCTCAACGCGGCGGTCTGGTATTGGATAGCCAGGAAGCTCGCTCGAGCTTAATCTCTTTCCCGCTTCGGCTTGCGTTTCGCCCTGACACCTTTTTCAAAACCCAGGATTTTTTCATAGCTGCCAGGGAAGAAGCGTGTGACCAGGCTCATGATTTTGGCGTCGGTACCCACGATGATACGGCGCTTGTTTTTCAGGACACCGCGAATAATGATTTTTGCGGCCTGTTCCGCGGTCGTGCCCGCTTTGGCATCGAACTCGGTTTTCATCTGCTCCGTTGATATGCCCATTGTTTTTTCGTTCATGCGTGCGTCGCGGGCGATGCCCGTCTTGATACCGCCAGGGTGCACACAGCTAACCTGAATGTGACTGCCGGCCAGCTCCATTTTCAGGGCCTCGGTAAAACCGCGTACTGCGAACTTGGAGGAGTTATAGGCACTCTGCAATGGCATGGCGAGTATGCCGAACACACTGGACACATTGACGATGTGTGCTTCGTCGACCTGCTTAAGATATGGCAAAAAGGCCCGCGTGCCGTGCACCACACCCCAGAAATTGATATTCATCAACCAGTCAAAGTCCTCGTAGCTCTGGTTCTCGACAGAATCCACCATGGTGACGCCGGCGTTGTTGAAAACCACATGTACTTCACCGTGCTCACACACAACCTCGCGGGCAAAGGACTCGAACCCCTCGCGATCTGCAACATCAAGCTTATGGGTGGTACATCGGGCGCCGGCATTTTCCGCCAGCTGCTGAGTCTCGACCATACCCTCCACGTTGGTATCGGCGACAGCCAGCCTGGCACCCATACCGGCCAATTGCACGGCAAGGGACCGGCCGATACCGGAGGCGGCGCCGGTGATAACCACGACACGCTGGTTAAAAGTTTTCATGGAGTTACCTTTCAGGTATGGATCTACAGCTTAGCCCAGCCCACTCTGCCAACTCTGTCACATCGGAGACACCTTTCCGAAACCGAAGTAGACACCACCTCAGTGATGGCCCGGTGAGTGTCACCTGAGTGACACCGAAAATCACTTCCGGGCCTCTATAATTGCAGCAATGAAAATAACAAAATTCTCTCCCGGCTGCGGCGCCCAGGTTACAGGCATCCAGCTGGCCACTCCGAGCAGCAGGCAACTGCAGGAGCTGCGCAGTGCCTTTTCAGAACATGGCTTGCTGTTCTTCCGGAACCAGCAGCTCAGCCCCAGGGACCACCGGGATTTCGCCAGACGGTTTGGCGAAATCACCCTCAACAAATTCTTCACGCCGGTGCCCGGGTACCCGGATATAGCGGAGGTAAGAAAGGAAAAAAACCAGCAGACCAATATCGGCGGGGGCTGGCATACCGATCATTCCTATGATGTGGAGCCCGCGCTGGGCTCCATCCTGGTCGCCCGTGTGCTGCCAACTAACGGTGGAGATACCTGGTTTGCAAACCTTGGCGCGGCCTACGACGGGTTGTCGCCCGGGCTGCAGAAGCAAATTGAATCCCTGCGCGCCATCCACTCCAATCTGCATATATACGGCAAGGACGGCTACTACCGGGACACTGACCTGGCTGACCAACTGGGCGGAGCGGACAGTGTAGGACAGGCCGTGCACCCGGTGGTGATCAAGCACCCTCAGAGCGGCCGCAGGGTGTTGTATGTCAACCCGGCGCACACCATTGCAATTGAGGGTTGGAGCGAGGCTGACAGCAACGCCTTGCTGGAAGAGTTGTATGCGCATGTGGACCAGCCCCAATTTACCTGCGATTTTAACTGGCTGCCCGGATCTGTGGCATTCTGGGATAATCGCAGCACCTGGCATTTTGCCCAGAACGATTACCAGGGCGAATCACGCCTGATGCACCGCATCACCCTGGCGGGTACTGCGCTGGAAGGCATCGGCTAAGCCACAGCCACCCTGACTCAGGCCCCGGCCCCCGCGGCCCGCAATTCAATCTCCCGCATGATTTCCCCGTGCCTTTTGGCGGTGAGGGGAAAGCGGCTGGATATCACCACCGTAGCGGCGAACAACACAAACAGCACCGGACCCGATAGCACCGCCAGATTAAGAACTGCTTCCGGGGGCACGTTGTCGGGTGTAGCCGCCCGCGGAAAGCGAATAATGTCCAGACCGATGCCGGCGAAGAAGCTGCCCAGGCCATAGCTGGCCTTGGTGGCGAAGGACCGCGCCGCAAAGTACAAACCCTCTTCCCGCCGCCCCGACAACAGTTCGCGCTCATCGATAACATCGGACAACATGGAATCCAGCAGAATGATGTAGGCGATAAAAAACACCTGGGAAACACCATTCACCGCGAACACAAAGACAAACTTTCCGCTGCCTGTCATCTGCTCCAGCAGGCCGGTGAAATACAGTACCTGGGGCGAGAAAGCGAAGAGTCCACCGGTGACGACACACAGGGCCAGGGCGTTTTTCTTATCAAAGCGACGGGCCAGCTTTTGGGCTACGGTGGAAGCAAAGATGATGCCGATCAGTACCGAACTGGCCAGCCCCGCCAGTTGCTCGGGCTTGAACTCGAACACATAGGTGGCGACATAGACCAGCAGGGTGGCGATGACTCCGGCAAGGGTGTTAAAGACCAGCACGGAGATGAACAGAATACGGAAGGAATTCTGTTTCAGGGTTCGAAACACCTCTACAAAAGCCAGCAGTACATTGCGCTGATTGCGATCACCAACGGGCTTGCTCAAGTTCGGGATGGTGCCCCACGTGCCAACGACCGAAATCAACATCGCAGCGCTGCCCATGACACCACAGAACAGGCCAAAGTTTGGATAGCTGGCCTGGACCAGCATACCGTTGCCACCCGCCTCAGAAGAAGGGAAGAACAGGGCAAAGCCCCCCACGCTGGTCAACAGGATACCGGCATAGGTAAAGAAAACACGGTAGCCGATCAGGGAGGTTCGAGCATGATAGTCAGTCACCAGTTCGGCACCCAGCGACAGATGGGGCACAAAAAACAGGGTGAGCATCAGGCGCACGGTAATGGCCCCGCCAAGCATCCAGCAGAACAGCCCCATCTCACCGAGCCCGCCCGGCGGGCTGAACAGCGCCACAATAGCAACACCGAACGGGATGGCTCCCGCCAGCATGAACGGATGCCGCCGGCCCCAGCGCGAATTGAAACGGTCCGACCACTGACCCACCATGGGGTCGGTCACCGCATCCACAACCAGCGCCAGCAGGGCTGCCAGGCCCGCGAGGCTGCCTGACAGGCCCAGCACCTGGTTGTAGTAAAAAAACAGGAAAGTGCTGAAGGACGCCTGTTTTACCCCGTCGGAGAGCTGACCCATGCCGTAGTACAGCTTAGTACTCAGTCTCACGGGTAGTGCTCCAGACGGGTGCCGCTCAATTCAGGGTCAATCATTGTTGACCTCCGCGTGCTGATGGTTGATGGAGGTGCCACCGTCCACCGGAATCACTGCGCCATGGGTGTACGCGCCGGCTCGTGAACACAGGTAGATGGCTATGCCTGCCATCTCCTCGTCCTTGCCCGCCCGCTTGAGCAAGCTATTTCCCTCGATTTCCTTGCGCCGCTGCGCAAATACCTGGTCGGTCATTCTGCTTGGGAAATATCCTGGCGCAACCGCATTAACGGTGATCTGGCGAGGACCCAGCTCCACAGCCAGGTGCCGGGTAAGCTGGTGTACCGCTGCCTTGCTCGCCGTGTAGGCATAGGTACCGAGACCGGTAACCGTAGGAATATGCAGCCCGTCCATGGATCCGATGTTGATTACTCGCGCTGGATCACCGTCTGCACGTGACGCAGCCGCCACCAGCAGCGGCGTCAGGGCACGTGTCAGGCTGAAAACGGCGGTCACATTAACACGCATTAACTTGTCAAAAGCCGCTTCGGGGTAAGTCTCGTACGCGTCTCCCCAGGTGGTCCCTGCGTTGTTCACCAGAATATGCAGGCGCTGTTCAGCAATGGCCAGTTGCTCGCAGAGCCGGCGGCACCCGTCCGGATCGGCAACATCCGCAGGCAGCGCTACACATTCGCCATATCGGCTGAGCTCCCGCGCCGCCTGCTGACAGGCCTCGGTCTTGCGCGCCGTGATATAAACCCGGGCACCCGCCTGCAGCAGGCCCTGGCTGATCATATAGCCAATCCCCCGGGAACCGCCGGTGACCAGGGCCACCTTGCCCTCCAGAGAAAACAGACTGCGTATATCGAGATTGGAGTCAGGCACTGAGGTCATTCCTTTTAAGAGCCGCTGAAATTCTTGCGCAAATAGCCCGTTGCAATTTTCCCCCTGGCACTATTGAAAAAGCGTGCAGCCACCTGATCCGCCAGGATCTGTTCAAACTCGGCGACACCTATCTTCTCGAGAAGGCCAAAGGGACCGACAGACTGAAACATACCAGTCATCCAGGCTCTATCGATATCTGCGGGGTCCAACACATCATTGGCAGCCACCACCAGGGCGTTGCCGATCAGTGCAGTCAGCAATGCGTTGTAGACTTCAGGCAGCACCTTGCCGGCTTCCAGGAACCCGGGCTGCTGGTAATTGGCATCGGGATACTGGTAAAAACCCCTACCGGATTTCACTCCCAGTTCGCCCCGCTCCACCCTGGGCTTTAGCAGGTCGATAATTTTAGGCCGCAGCTCAGCAATCTCCGAACCCTGCTGGCGGTACTGCCAACTGTCATAAATGAGGTTCAAGCCGAACAGATCCATTAGCCCAAACGGGCCGGCGGCGGCCTGTCGGGAGAGCATCCAGCTGCGATCGATCTCGTCGATGGTGGCTACACCCTCAATCATCAGCTGCATGGCAGTGGTTAGTAGCGGGCCCAGCATGGCGTTGAGTACATAGCCGGGATACTCTTTTTTGAGCACCAGGGGTACACCTCCGGTGCTCTGTACATAGCGTTGCAAGATGTCGATGGTGCCAGCACTGGTGCGCGGGCCGCCGACGATGTCCACCAGCGGTGAACCCAGGTGTGAATGCAGGGCGGCGAAGCGGTCACCCCGGCCCACCACATCCTCGATATCGGATACCAATAGTGCCGAGGAATTGGTGGTGAGGATGGTGCGCTCAGGACAGGCCTCGTCGAGTGCACGGTGAGTGGACCGCTTGATGTCGATACGTTCGAATACCGACTCACTCACCAGATCGACACGGGCAACGGCCTGCCTCAGGTCCGCTACCAGTGACACTCTCGCCAGCGCTGCGGGTATCGCCTGCTCACTGCAATAGCCGTGTGCGACCAGTTGCGTAGCCAGTTCGGCGTGACGCTGCGGAACCTGTTCCAGAATCTGCTCACTCACGTCATAGAGGACGACATCGTAGCCCGATACGGCCGCAACGATGGCGTTGTAGCAACCCATCGTGCCGGCCCCCACAAAACAAACCCTATTGATTTCAGCTATGGTCATGGTGGTGCTCCCTCGATACCTGTGAAGCGCTGCAGCAATTTATCGAATGGCCCGGGGCATACGCTCGGGCAGAATGAGATTGGTGCTACCCTTCGTAACCATTGCAGGCAACCAGGCCAGCACAGGCAGCTCGGCCAGTGCGTTTACGATGTGGAACTGGGTGGGGTTTTGCTCCCAGGTGAGGTGCTGCCAGTCGACCCGGCCCTGCCCTACCTGGACGTCACTCAACTCGCTATGTGAGGGAAAGGTAGTGGGCTCACTGACACTTTGCCCAAAGCCGCTGACCCCGGGGAAATAGCGCCAGGCCATAGGATTATCCTTGCCTTCGCTCACCTGTCTGTAGGCTTCGACCTCCTCCGGTGTGGGCTCGCGCAGGTCGCTGACAAACATATCCACGATCTTGTGGCCGAAATGACTCGCATTGGTATGCCACTCACCACCGATAATGCTGTGATCCTGGATATCCGCATAGATCTTCGGAATGCCCTGCAGTTCCCGCCCGGTGAGAATGGGATCTGTCAGGTTCTCCCACATCACCAGTGTGTAGTTGCCCTCCAGCGTCTCCTTCTCACCCCTGAACACAGCTGCCGCACTGACAGCCAGCAGGTTGTAGCCGTGGCCTGCAAGCCAGTCGACTTCCTTGTTGCAGGCGTAAGTGACCGTCAATACCGCTTCTTCGGCCACCTCGAAAGGCTCGGGGAGATAGGCGGCGAGCAGTTCCCGGTCGGTGAGGTAGGACACCACCATCGCCGTTACATCACGGTACCAGCCACTGGATTTTGGTGAAAACCGCCGCGGACCGAAATGGGCTGGCATCATGTAACTGCTATTGGGGTCAAACTTGAACACGGTATGCGCTCCTGAATTGTTGATGTCGTGTCACTTAAAACCAGTCTGTCGCCATCTGGTAGGTCGTGTCGTCGAGGTTCAGCAACAGTTTCGCCCACACGTCTATCTCCGGCAGTTCGAAGCGAAAGAAGTAACGCATGGCCTGCAATTTGCCGCGGTAGAAACTCTCTTCGCTCGCATGGGGACCGGTTGCCAGCGCTCGGGCCGCTACGGTGCCCTGCTTGAGCCAGACCCAGGCAAGCACTACGTTGCCGAACAGGTCGAGGTACTTCACGGAGTTAGCCAGTACCAGGTCAATATTTTTCTCCAGCATCGAATCCAGCAGAAATTCGGTTACCTGCTTCAGGGTGACGATGGCGGCCCGCAGTTCACCTGCGTAAGCCGCTACCTGCGGCAGTGCCTCGGCGGCAGCGATGGTAGACTCCATTGCGGCGAGACAGGCCTGGTAGCCGGCGAGATCATTACCCGGAACCTTGCGTGCCAACAGGTCCAGCGACTGGATGCCGGTGGTGCCCTCGTGAATGGGGTTGAGGCGGTTGTCCCGGTACATCATCTCCACCGGGTGCTCGTTGATATAGCCGTGGCCGCCCAACACCTGTATTGCCAGGCTGTTGGCTCGGGGGCCGTATTCCGAGGGCCATGTCTTGATGATAGGGGTGAGAAAATCCAGCAGTAAATGGGCTTGCTGTCGCTCGACTTGGGTTGGCGCAGTGTGCGCATCATCGGCCAGGCTGCTGCCCAGCAGACACAGGGCGAAGGCGCCCTCGGCGTAGGCCTTCTGCGCCAGCAACATGCGGCGAATATCGGCATGCTCGATAATGTTGACAGGGGGTGACAGGGGGTTCTTACTCGATGCCAGGCGCCCCTGGGGCCGCTCTTTGGCGTAATCCAGGGAGTACTGGTAGCCACACAGCGCCATGATCGCGGCGCCGCTGCCCACCATGACGCGGGCCTCATTCATCATATGGAACATGTAGCTCAGGCCCCGGTTTTCCTCACCCACCAAGTAGGCTATCGCGCCGTCCTGCTCGCCAAAATTCAGCGCACAGGAGGTCTGGCCACGACCGCCCATCTTGTGGAACAGGCCCGCCAGTGTTACCTCATTGCGCTCACCCAGGCCGCCGTCGTCATTCACCAGGAACTTCGGCACAATAAACAGGGAGATGCCCTTGATGCCCTTTGGCGCACCTTTCACCCGGGCCAGCACAAGGTGCACGATGTTTTCGTTGAGTTCGTGGTCACCGCCGGAGATGAAAATCTTGTTGCCGCTCAGCCGATAAGTGCCGTCCTCTTCCGGCCGAGCAGAGGTCGTGAGATCAGCCAGGCCGGAGCCGGCCCCGGATTCGGTCATGGCCATGGTGCCGGCAAAGCGTCCGCTACGCATGGGTTCAACCCACTTGCGTCTCTGCTCATCATTACCGTGCGCGTCGATCAGGTTGGCATTGGCGTTGGTCAAGCCGATGTAACCCATGGTGGTGCTGGCCGCAGCGTTAAGATAGGCGCCGGACACCGCGGCCACCAGGCCCGGCAACTGCATGCCGCCCTGTTCATAGTCGGCAGAGGGAAAGGCCAGGCCGGCTTCGACCACCGCATCCAGGGCCAGCTTGATTTCAGGAATCATTTCGACCCGCTGACCGTCAAAGGAGGGCTGGTGGGTGTCTACTTTTTGTCGGATCGGCAGGAAATGCTTTTCGGCAACCACACGGGCGGTGTTGATGGCTGCGTTGAATGTTTCCCGGTTGTGGTCGCCGTATCGCTCTCGGGACGTCAGGGCCTCCGCATCGAATAATTCGTAGAGCATGAAATCCAGATCACGCTGACTCAGCAGGGGCGCGGGCATTAACTATTACCTCGAGGTGTTACCGCAAAGCAATTAGCCTAACAAGCCTCGAGAGCCGTAGCCTGTCACCCAGGTGACTCGGGGTCACCTGACTATTCGAAGGGCACCATCTCCCCCTGGAGACCCCGCACGTCCTTGATCAGCAGGTATTCACCCCGGCTTTCCACCAGGCCCTGCTCGTTCCACTCTCGAAAAATGCGGTTGACGCGCTGGCGGGAGCCCATGGACAGCCGCGCGAAATCGTTCTGGCTGAGCTTGATATCGAGTAACAGGCCATCCTCGACGCGCTGGCCGTGTTCCTCAATCAAGGCCAGCACCCGGCCCGCGACCCTGGCCCGCAGGGGATAGAATAACACCGAGGAAAGTATCTCGTAGAGGCCACGGGTATTCACCCAATTTGCGCGATACAGGTTTTTATACAAGGCCGGCCAGGCTTCCCCGACCTGGATCATCACCTGTCGTGGTATGCAAAGCACGTCGGAGGGCGCCAGTGCGCGTACCTCGAGCATGTTCGGTTCATCCATACCCAGCACCTGCTCCCCCAGCCAGGCGCCCTGCTCCCAATCAATGAGGGCATACTCCTGTCCCATCTCGCTGGTCAGGGATATTCTGAGGCGGCCCTTCACCAGGCAGAAAACCTCTTTGGTTGTCTGCCCCGTTGTCCAGAGAAAGCTTCCGGCGGGAAGTTGCCTGACTACGGCCGCGTCGTAGAGCCAATTCAGGCACTCTGTGGGAATGTCCTTAAACCAGGGAGACTGGGCGAGTATTTCATAGCTGTCGTAGTTATCGTTCACGGTGGTTACCTCATCATCTCCCAACACCGAGCGTTACGGCTCCGCAGATTGGGCCAGAATATCACAGGGCAGGTTGAGCAGCGCGAAGGACAATTCCACCAGAAAAGCGCGCCTATTCGACACTTCCCTGCATAGACGCATCTCGTTCAACAAGTTACTGAATCTGGCGGATCACCGCCCCCAAGGTTGCTGCACAGTACGCCTTTTCTAGTTTCGGCCACCAGTTCATTGTCGGCTCCAGACATCTGGAGGACCTCGCCGATCTGCATGCTTTCTTTACGGACATCACGCTGGACACCTTCCATTTGGCAAGTGTTGTCTTCACGCAGCGTGTTTTATCTGTCGTCATAAAGGGATTGCGACAAATAAAGTGTCGCGTATAGCAAGCCGCGCCGACAGCGGCAGGGGTGAGACGCCTGCGTGAGAATTGCGTGACTTGCTGTGAAAAGTTGTGCTTGGTGGTGCAAAATGCGCTGTGGGTGTTCGGATTTAAGTTAATGAAATCAATTAGTTAAAAATATCCAGCACAATTCATAATGCTGGGGTCCCTGGTTCAAGTCCAGGCGTAGCTACCATTAATACTTGCTGCCCTATGCTGCCTTCCTGGCCGCAGCGGCCCTATCCAGGTCATAGGTCGCCTGGAGATTCATCCAGAGCTTCGGCGAAGTCCCCAAGGCGTCAGCGAGATCTAATGCAGCCTCTGCAGTGATACCCCGCTTCCCGCGGATGAGTTCATTGAGTCGCGCCTTCGTCCAGCCTATTTTTCGTGCGAATTCTGCCTGGCTCATGCCCTGGGGTTCGAGGAATTCCTCAAGCAGCATCTCGCCGGGATGAAACGGATGTTTGGGTTGCCTGTCCACAGCCTTCACCTCTATCTGTGATAATCCACTATCTGCACATCATGTGATTGCCCGCCGCTCCAGCGAAAAACCAGTCGCCATTGATCGTTGATTCGTATCGAGTGACATCCCTTCAAATTACCTTTCAGGGCTTCGAGCCGATTACCAGGTGGAACTCTCAAATCCTGTAAGTCTATTGCATCGTGCAAGTAGAGTAGTTTTCGCCTGGCGATTCTCCGCAGTTCATTTGGAAACGATCTGGTTGATTTACTCTTCTTGTCATAGAAGAGGTCTTCCGCGAGTGTATTTCCAAAGGACTCAATCACTTTACCATGTTATCGCAACCCGATAACACCAGCAAGGTCGACCTTCGCGGCGGAAATCTGCGGGATTTGTGCGGGACTTGCTGTGACTTGTTGTGCTCAGTGATGCAAAATACGCTGTGGGTTTTCGAATTTAAGTTAATATAATCAATCAGTTAAAAATTTCCAGCACGATTCATAATGCTGGGGGCCCTGATTCAAGTCCAGGCGTAGCTACCAATTTTCCGGCTCTCGGCTTATCGGTCACGATCTTCCTGGGCTCGACACTATGGGATCGCAGAAGCCGAGGCTCTACCCCACAGGTAACGCTGTTTGCCATTGATCTTCACAAAGATTTCATCAATGTAGAATGTATCACCTTAGCCTCGGTGACTTCGCTGCAATCGCCTAGCGTACATCGCCCCAAACTTTATACACCATAGGCGAATTGATTCTCGGCTAAGGATTATGCCTCGTTCAGCCAGGAGATCTTCAATATCTCGGTGGCTGAGTTTGAAGCGATAGTAGAGCCAGACAGCGCAAGAATTGATATCGCGTTGGAATCAGTGTCGTTTGTAGGTATTCATCGACCGATTTTATCAATTTCAGAGAGTTTACTTGTCAGTACCGTCCCACGCGCTGGGTGCGACCTGGGAGCGCCCGCGAGCCGTCGTTCGTCACGCTGTACCGACCACGCGGAATTCGCCTCTGGCTTCGGTGGCGAGGCTGACGACGACGATCGCGATCATCGCCAGCAGGAATCCGGGGATTATCTCGTAGACGCCGGGGCCACCGAGGAAACTCGAGTTCCAGCCGAGCGCGATCCAGACGACCACGGTCACCGCGCCAGTGATCAGCCCGGCGACGGCGCCGATGCCGGTCATGCGTGGCCAGGTCAGCGACAGGATCATCAGCGGCCCGAAGGCCGCGCCGAAGCCGCCCCAGGCACTGGCGACCAGGGCCAGCACCTGGCTGTCCGGGTCACCCGCGATGAACGCCGCGACCGCGCCCACCGCCACGACCGCGATACGCCCGACCGTGACGGTCGTCTTGTCGCTGGCCTGCTTGTCGACGAAGAGCCTGTAGAAGTCCTCGGCCAGCGACGAGGACGACACCAGCAACTGGCTCGAAACGGTGGACATGATCGCCGCCAGCAGCGCGGCGAACAGGAAGCCGGTGATCAGTGCGGGGAACAGCGTCTCGGCGAGCAGGATGAAGATCGTCTCCGGGTCCGCCAGCGTGATGCCGCTGCGCACGACGTAGGCGCGGCCGAGGATGCCCACGCCGATCGCGCCGATCAGCGAGATCGCCATCCAGGCCATCGCGATGTTGCGCGCGGTGGAGACCTCGCGCACGCTGCGCACCGCCATGAAGCGCACGATGATGTGCGGCTGACCGAAGTAACCGAGCCCCCAGGCCATCAGCGACAGCCAGCCGATGAACGTCATGCCCTCGGTCCACCAGGACAAGGTGAACCCCTCCACGCCCGACAGGGTCTGGCTCGCCTGCGCGAAGCCGCCGCCGTCGCCCGCGTAGAGCACGACGGCGGGCATGATGATCAGCGCCAGCATCATGATGCAGCCCTGCACGAAGTCGGTCAGGCAGACCGCGAGAAAGCCGCCGATCACCGTGTATGCGAGCACGATGCCCAAGGTCAGCCAGACGCCGGTCTGGTAGCCGCCGTCGAAGGCCGTCGCGAACAGCTTGCCGCCCGCCACCAGGCCGGACGCGGTGTAAACCGCGAAGAAGACGACGATGATGATCGCCGAGACCATGCGCAGCGACGTGGCCTGCGTCGGGAAGCGGTTGGACAGGAACTCGGGGATCGTCAGCGCGTTGTCGTAGCGCTCGGTCTGCTCGCGCAGCCGCGGGGCGACGACGATCCAATTGACCAGCGCGCCGATGAACAGCCCGATGCCGATCCAGGCCTCGACCAGGCCAGCGGCGTAGAGCGCGCCGGGCAGGCCGAGCAGCAGCCAGCCCGACATGTCGGAGGCGCCCGCCGACAGGGCCGCAACCGCGGGCGGCAGGTTGCGACCGCCCAGCATGTACTCCTCCGAGTTCCCCGTCGATTTGCGGTAGGCGTAGAAGCCGATGCCCAGCATCGCAACGAAGTAGAGGGTGAGACTGATCCAGACGCCTGTTTCCATTCGTGTTCTCCAGTGGGCCCTTCTTGGTCTTGGCGGCTACGCCTCCGCGGCCAAGAGGCTGGTGTTGCCGCCGGCAGCGGTGGTGTCGACGCAGACGTGCCGCTCGGCGTAGTAGCGCTCGGGGCAGATCACCTCGGTCTCTAGCAGCACGATGCGGCCACGACGGCTGGCCAGTGCCTGCCTGAGGGCACGCGTCCAGTCGGAATCTCCCGCCGCGGCCACGGCGACGAAGCTCCTTGCCTTCGCCAGTTCGGCGGCGGGTACGGTCCCGTCGATGCCGACGACCGGCGCACCGGCCTTCGCGAGCGGCGCGACGGCGGACGCGGCCCCCGGCGCCACGACCAGCGCGGCACATCCGGCTGCCAGAGCCTGCACGACCTGCGCGAGCGCGGTGTCGGCTTCCGGTCCCAGGCACAGCACCGGCCCCTTCGGCGGCATGCTCATCCGGTTCGATTCGCCGGTCGGACCGGGCAACCGGAACGGCCCGCTGTCGAAGCGCGCGGCGGCGTTGACTGCCTGGCGTACCATGGCGCCCTTGCCGTCCAGCGCACGGCGCAGCACCTGTATGCGGTCGCTGCGCGCCGACCAGGCAATCGCGTCGACCTTCTCGAGCGCAGCGTCGACCTCCTCAACTGTCAGCGCATTGCCTTCGGGTGCGGCATGCACCGACGGCTCTTCGGTGCGCCGGAACCGGTTCACGTAGTGCGGCCCGCCGGCCTTCGGCCCAGTCCCCGACAACCCCTCGCCGCCGAAGGGCTGGCTGCCGACGATGGCGCCGATCTGGTTGCGGTTGACGTAGATGTTGCCGACGTGGATGCGCTCGACGATGCGCTGCACACGATCGTCGATGCGGGTGTGCAGGCCGAAGGTCAGCCCGAAGCCGCGGTCATTGATCGCATCGACCACCTGGTCGATGTCCTTGGCCTTGAACGACGCGACGTGCAGCACCGGGCCGAAGACCTCGCGCTCCAGGTCCTGGATGCCGTCGACCTTGACCAGCGCGGCACCGACGAAGTGCCCACTTCCCGGCGCGGTGAGCCGCTTCAGCAGGCGACCCTTGCGTTCCTGCTCGTCAACGTAGGCCGAGATCTCGGCCTTCGCCTCAGCATTGATGACCGGCGCCACATCGGTGTCGATGGCCCAAGGATCGCCCGTCACCAGCGTATCCATCGCACCCTGCAACATCTCGACCACGCGGTCTCGGGTGTCTTCCTGGACGTACAGCATGCGCAGCGCCGAGCAGCGCTGGCCCGCCGACTGGAAGGCTGCGGCGACGATGTCGTCCACCGCCTGCTCGGGCAGCGCGGTGGAGTCCACGATCATCGCGTTCAGGCCGCCAGTCTCGGCGATCAGCACGGCGCTGGCGGGTGCGTTCGCAGCCAGCGCCTGGTGGATGCGCTGCGCCGTCTCGGTCGAGCCGGTAAAGCAGACACCGGAGATGCGCGGGTCGGAAGTCAGCGGTCCGCCCACGGTTGGTCCGTCGCCAGGCAGCAGCTGGAACGCGGAGGCGGGCACGCCCGCGGCGCGGAACATCTCGGCGGCCCGCATCGCGATGATCGCCGTCTGCTCGGCCGGTTTGGCCAGCACCGCGTTGCCCGCCGCCAGCGCGGCGGCAACCTGGCCGGTGAAGATCGCCAGCGGGAAATTCCACGGGCTGATGCAGACGAAGATGCCGCGGCCAGGGGCGGGATCCTCGGCGTCCAGACGCTCGGCCTCGCCAGCGTAGTAGCGCAGGAAGTCCACCGCCTCCCGCACCTCGGCCACGCCGTCGAGCAGGATCTTGCCGGCCTCGCGCGCGGCGATGGCACAGAACTCGGCCATGTGCTCCTCGTAGCGGTCCGCAATGCGGCGTAGGATTGCCGCGCGCATCGCGACCGGGACCTGCGACCACTCCTCAAAGCCGATCTGCGCGGCATCTAGCGCTCTGGCCACCTCGCCCGGCGTCGTTTCGTGAACCCGGCCGACGACGCTGCCGTCGGCCGGTGATGTCACGTCCTTCGCCACACCCTCCGGCGCGGTATCGCCGACGAGGACCGGCCGCGCGGTCCACTGCGTGTTCGCGAAGCGGTTGCGCGCTTCGATCAACGGCAGCGCGATGGCCGGTTCCTCGATCCGGCACCCCTTGGAGTTCTCGCGGCCCGGCTTGAACAGATCGCGCGGCAAGCGGATGCCGGGGTTCTGGATCGGATCGTTCGCCAGCGCAAGGTCCACCGGGTCGGCGGCGATGCGCTCGGCCGGGATCTCCTCGTTGACGATCTGATTCACGAAACTCGAGTTGGCACCGTTTTCCAGCAAACGCCGCACCAGGTAGGCCAGCAGGTCCTTGTGCGGTCCGCAGGGGGCGTAGATGCGGCAGCGCGTCCCGGCCCGGGTGCGCACGATCTCATGCAGTGACTCGCCCATGCCGTGCAGGCGCTGAAATTCGAAGTCGTCGCGCGCGCCGCCGGCCATATCGAGCACGGCGGCGCAGGTGTGGGCGTTGTGGGTCGCGAACTGCGGATAGATGCGCTCGCGCATCGCCAGCAGCATCTTCGCGCAGGCCATGTACGAGACGTCGGTGTTCACCTTGCGCGTGAAGACCGGGAAGGACGCCGCACCCAGTTCCTGCGCGAGCTTGATCTCGGTGTCCCAGTAGGCGCCCTTCACGAGGCGCACCATGATCTTGCGGTCCAGCCGCTGGGCCAGCGCGTAGAGGTGCTCCAGGACCCGAGGCGCGCGCTTGCCATAGGCCTGCACGACGACGCCGAAGCCGTCCCAGCCCGCCAGGCTCGCGTCGGCCAGCACCGCGTCGACCACGTCGAGCGACACGTCGAGCCGGTCCTGTTCTTCGGCATCGATGTTGAAGCCGATCTTCGCCTTCGCCGCCATCTGCGCAAGCTGCAGGCAGCGCGGGATCACCTGTGCCTCGATCGAGGCACGGTGCGTGGTAAGGTAACGCGGTGACAGCGCCGACAGCTTGACCGAGATGCCCGAATTCTCGCGCACATCACCCTTGGCGATCCTGGCGATCTCGCCAATGGCATGGGCATAGCTGTCGTAGTAGCCCTGCGCGTCCGCGTCCGAGCGTGCGCCTTCCCCGAGCATGTCGTAGGAGTAGGTATAGCCCTTGGCGCGCATCTTCTCGGCGCGCCGGATCCCTTGCTCGATGGTCTGCCCGAGGACGAATTGCTGCCCCATGATCTTCATGGCCCGTCCGACCGCAGTCCGGACGATAGGCTCGCCCAGGCGCTTGATCAGCCGGCGCGCCCCGGCCGCGGGCCTGGACGGATCGGCCCCGAGAACGCGTCCCGTCAGCATCAGCGCCCAGGTCGATGCGTTGACAAGCGGCGAGAACGATTTCCCGAGATGTGCGCTCCAGTCGGAAGGTGCGATCTTGTCTTCGATCAGGTCGTCGATAGTTTCGGCGTCGGGCACGCGCAGCAGTGCCTCGGCCAGGCACATGAGGCCAACGCCCTCGTCCGTCGACAGGCCGTACTCGTCGAGGAATGCCTCCATCGTCGTAGGATGGGTGTCGTCCCGAACACGCTGTATCAAGCGCGCGGCCTCATCGCTCACCGCCTTGCGTCGATCGGCCGCGAGCTCCAGGTGATTCGCTAACTCCCGCACTGCCTCGGCCTCGTCGACCCCGTATCGGACTCTGACAGCAGCACGGGTTTCGCTCGTGGGCGGATCGTTCGTCCGTACCTCGTTCTCTTTATCCGTCCGCTGGTTCATCCGGTAGTCCCGTCCGCTTCTCGCCAAGCGCTCTCGCGCAATCTTCATTTGGACAAGGGTATAAACCTTTAGATCGCGCTCAACAAGGGCCGCGATCCGTTGTGCTCTGTGATGCAAAAGATCAGATCTGGCGATAATTGATATAAGCCAGCTCCGCTAATACCATATTCCCGGTTGGCATATGTCACCTGACTGTGCTGGTTCAGACGTTGGCAGTGTTGGCAATATGTGCCAATGTCGTCCCGCCGGTAGACATATTGGCCTTCCTTAATGGTTTCCAGAATTTTGATTTGGGCGAGTTGTTCCGGCGGTACTTCAAGCGGGTTCTCTGAGAGCACCACGAAATCGGCTAGCTTTCCGACCTCGATACTTCCCTTTGTTTCCTCCTCAAAGTGTTGCCAAGCAGGCCAGATGGTCATGGCCTTGAGTGCGGTATCCACTGGAACCTGGTGATTCGGACCCAAGCGGGAGCGGTTGTGTCGGAACAGAGGTTGCCTGACCAGCTGTTGCAATAACAGTGTGGCGGTGGCGGCCCGGAAGAATACAGTGAACAACCCCCTGCGGGAGATTTGCGGGACTTACGGTGGAAAGTTGTGCTCTGTGGTGCAAAATGCGCTGTGGATGTTTGGATTTAAGTTAATAAAATCAATAAGTTAAAAATTTCCAGCACGATTCATAATGCTGGGGTCACTGGTTCAAGTCCAGACGTAGCTACCAACAATCTACTTGTATCCAATCAGTTACAGACATTTTTCAACGCCAGAGTGCAACCGGTTTTCGCGGCATCCTGCAGCAGATATGATAGGCGCCACATTCCCAAGACCGTTCTCCGTCCATGCCTGACTTTCACCTTATCCTCGTGCGCGGCCTGCTGGCCGCGTTCCTGCTGCTGCCTTTGTCGGCAACCCTGCAGGCGCAGGGCGCGCCACCCTCCAGCGCTGCCAGTGGCTTCTACCCGCTGCCGTTGCCGGACGAAAACCTGGTGGGGCACCCGCGAACGACAGTCGCCGCCCAGGACGATACCCTGGTGCTGATAGGGCGCCGCTATCGCACCGGTTACGGCGCCATCCGTAGCGCGAACCCGCTGGTGGATTCATGGATGCCAGGTCAGGGCACGGAGGTGCTGTTGCCCACCTGGCACATCTTGCCGGACGCGCCGCGGGAGGGCATTGTCATCAACACGGCCGAAATGCGTCTCTACCATTTTGAGCCGGCGCAGGGCCAGCAGCCGGCCCGGGTCGGCGTCTATGCCATCAGCATCGGCCGCGACGGCCGCGAAACCCCGCGAGCGGCGGCCCGGGTAATACGCAAGGCGGAAAATCCAACCTGGTACCCCACCGAGTCCATTCGCAGGGACCGCGCGGAGCGCGGCAAACCGGTTCCCGCAGTGGTGCCGCCCGGACCCGACAATCCCCTGGGCACCCGTGCGCTGTACCTGAACCTGCCCGCCTATCTGATCCATGGCACCAACCGCGAATTGGGCATTGGCATGCCGGTGACCGCGGGCTGTGTGCGCATGTACCCGGAAGACATAGAGTATCTCTACGACCGGGTGCCGGTGGGCAGCAAGGTAAACATCGTGCATCAGCCGGTCAAGGCAGGCTGGTACGGCGACGTGCTCTACGTAGAATCCCACGAACCCCCGGAAGGGTCGGAAATGACCCGGGAACAGCGGCTGCAACAACTGCGGGCCGCCGTAGCCCGGACCGTGGGCAACCGGGCGGACGCTAGCGTTAATTGGAACAAGGTGCGCGATGCCGTGCTGGAATCGACCGGCGTGCCGGTGCCGGTGGGACCGGCCTGGCTGGTGGATGAAACGCTGGATCAGGTGGAGGATAGTGCGGCGCCGGCGGGCTGAGTGGCCGGTTGGAGGATAGGATGCCGCCGGGCGGCTCGCCACCCGCCGCAGGACCCACACTCATCGGCACTTTTATCCGCCCGGTACATGGGTCGAATCGATTTATGCTTTAATGAGCAGCGAACCTGATTCGAGGATAACCATGAAGCTCCTGATCGCGCTTGCCATTGCCTGCCTGCTGTCGTCTGTCTCGACAGCCTCTGACCTCAACGAAGACATCAAGTCGGATTACGACGGCTATCTCGACGCCCTGTTCGATCACTTTCACCGCAATCCTGAATTGTCGCTGGTCGAACACCAGACGGCGGCACGCATGGCCCGGGAACTGCGGGCAGCCGGATTCGACGTCACAGAAAACGTCGGTGGCCTCGGTGTCGTCGCCATCATGAAAAACGGCGCCGGCCCAATGGTTATGATGCGCGCCGACATGGACGGCCTGCCGGTGGAGGAAAAGTCCGGTCTCGACAATGCGTCAAAAGTGACCCAGAAAGACCCGATTAGCGGAAATATGGTTCCGGTCATGCACGCCTGCGGGCACGACGTGCACATCACCAGCCTGGTCGGCACCGCGAGGCAGATGGCCGCCCGCAGGAGCGAGTGGAGCGGCACACTGATGCTGATCGCACAACCCGCCGAAGAGCGCGTGATCGGCGCGCGAGCAATGCGAGACGATGGTCTCTGGCAACGCTTCGGCACACCGGACTATGCACTCGGTCTGCATGTCTCGTCGCAAGACGTAGCTGGCGTCGTCAACGTCTCCGAAGGAAGTCCATACGCCGGCGCAGATACCGTGGACATTGTGATTCATGGCGTAGGTGCACATGGCGCGCATCCGCACGCGGGAAAGGACCCCGTTGTACTCGGCGCACAAATCGTACTGGCACTGCAGACGCTGGTCTCACGCGAACTGGCGCCGCGTGAACCCGGCGTGGTGACGGTCGGCTCATTCGTGGCCGGTACCAAGCACAATATCATCTCCGACCGGGCACATTTACAACTGACCGTTCGCAGCACCAGTGAGGAAACACGCACTCTGCTGCTCGAAGGCATCGAACGCATCGCCGTCAACATGGGACGCGTAGCCGGACTGCCCGAAGACAAGCTTCCCGAGGTGACGGTATCTGAGGAGAGCGTGCCGCCAACCACCAACGACGCGGCACTGGCGCGCCGCCTGAAGGTCGAATGGTCCAAAGCGATGGGCGATGAGGCCGTCGTAGACAATCCGACCAAAGGCATGGGCGCCGAGGACTTTCCCTTCTTCACGGTGGATCCGTCGATCCCGAGTGTTTACTGGGCCATCGGCGGTACCCCCGCGGAGGACTTTGAGCGCGCCAAAGCCGGCGGCCCGCCGGTGCCCAGTCATCACTCGCCACTGTTCAGGATTTCTCCGGAGCCCGCCGTACGCGCGGGCGTCGAATCGACTGTCGTGGCGCTAATGACCCTGCTTAACGGAGGTTAGAGTCATAGATAACACTTGCTCCGGTTTTTACTCTGACCCCAAACGCCAGACCAGGAGCGCGATGTGGCTGCCCTGGGTCCTGGTACTGCTGACTGCGACAGTACCCTTCATTTCACTCGCCGCCGATGGCGCAGGGGCGGCACCAGAGGTATTGAAGGTCGGTCCCGGGCAGCAGTTCGCGCTTCCCAGCCAGGCTGCGCAGGTCGCACGCGACGGTGCCCTGGTAGAGATCTATTCCGGCGAGTACGAAGCCGACGTCGCGATCTGGCGCCAGAATGACCTCACCCTGCGCGGCATCGGCGAGCGCCCGCAGCTGCGCGCCGGGGGCCGGGCCGCGGAGCGCAAGGCAATCTGGGTGATCAAGGGGGATCGAGTCACCGTGGAAAACCTGGACCTGTCCGGCGCCAGAGTGCCCTCGCGCAACGGCGCCGCCATACGTGCCGAGGGAGAGGGCCTGACCATCCGCAACTGCCGCTTTCACCACAACGAGATGGGTCTGCTCACCAACCCGAGCCCCGGCAGCGTGATTACGATCGAAGACTCCGAGTTCGACCACAATACAACCGATACCGAGCGCCACGGCAGGCTTGGGCACAACCTCTACATACACCAGGCGCAACGCTTCATACTCCGCAACAGCTATGTGCACGGCGCGCGAATCGGGCACCAGGTCAAGACGCGAGCCCGGCACAATGAAATTCGCGACAACCGCATCCAGGACGGCGACGGCTGGGGGAGCCTCCTACTCGATATCTCCGAAGGCGGACAGGCAGAGGTCATCAACAACCAGTTCCAGCAGAGTGCCCGGGCTGGAAACCGGACTGCGATAGGATTTGCGGGCGAAGCGCGCGACCGTTCATCGCCGCACCACGCCCTGCGCGTCGAGGGCAACAGCTTCGTCAATGAAGGCGGGGCGGCCACCTTCGTGCGCAACCACAGCAGTGCTGAGGCGGTTCTCAGGGGCAATCGGCTGCCCGAGCGCGGCGTCACTCCGCTGCGCGGGCCCGGGTCCGTAGACTGAGAGCGGGAGAATCCGATGAATCGATGGGTCTGTACCATAGCGGTAATGCTTGCCATAGCGACGGGGCTGGCAGCCGCCGGCTCCGCTACAGAGGTAAAAAATATGAAGCAGACACTGCCCTATGGCTCATGGCCTTCGCCAATTTCAGCCTCCTCGGTAGTGGAGGGCAGCCGCGGCCTCGGCGCTCTCAGTGTAGACGGCGATTACCTGTACTGGGTCGAATCGCGTCCCGAGGAGGGTGGTCGCAATACCATCATGCGCAGGTCCGACGGGGGCAAGCCGGAGGAAATCCTGCCGCAGCCCTGGAATGCCAGGACCCGGGTGCAGGAATACGGCGGGCGCAATGTACTGGTGGCGGATGGCACTATCTGGTTCTCCAACTTCCAGGACCAGCGTTTGTACCGCTTGGTCCCCGGCGGCAAACCCCAGCCTGTAACCCCCGCGGAGGCGCTGCGCTACGCAGGCTGTGTCCTTGACAGGACCCGCGCCCGGCTGCTGTGCGTGCGCGAGGACCACCGGGGCGAGGGTGAACCGCGCAACACGCTGGTTGCCCTGCCCCTGGAGGGTATTTCCGCAGGCGAAGTACTGTTTGCGGACAGCGACTTTGTATCCGCTCCCAGCCTGTCGCCCGACGGCAGCCGAATTGCCTTTACCAGCTGGAGTCACCCCAATATGCCCTGGGACAGCACCAGCCTGTGGTCGGCGGAATTTGGTGAGCATGGGGAGCTGGTGGCACTGACCCGACACAATAGCGGTGAGGGGGAGTCGCTTATCAACCCGCAGTGGAGCGCGGACAACCAGCTCTACGCCATTTCCGATAGGGACAACTGGTGGAAAATCTATAGGGTGGAGGCGGATCGTTTCAGCGCCGTGGAGACGGGTATCACCCGGGCGGAGATTGGCGGCCCGGAGTGGTCGATCGGCGGCAACTACTACCACCTGCTCCAGGGCGGGAAAATTCTGGCAATGCTCAACCGGGGTGGTGTCGATTCCCTGGTGCTGATCGACCCGGCGAAATCGAGCGCAAGCACACTGCCCCTGGACAGCGCCGCCATCTACGACTTCCTGCCCGCGGGTGCGCGCCTGTTTGTCATCAACGCGACTGCGGGGGCGCCGCCCGCACTGCTGGAAACCGACCTCGCAGGCGCAAACCCCAGCGTTATCCGTACTTCGAGGGATACAGGTATCGGCAAGGACTGGATACCAGAGTATCGCCTTGTCAGCTTTCCATCCGGGGAGGGCGGGGAAGCGCATGGAATCTACCTGCCACCGACAAATCCCGGTGTACAGGGCCCCGCCGACGCCGCCCCGCCGCTGATCGTCACCGTCCACGGGGGACCCACCGCGGTCAGCAGCCCGACATTCCAACTCAGCCAGTTGTACTGGACGAGTCGCGGGTTCGCAATACTCGATCTCAACTATCGCGGCAGCACCGGCTTCGGCCGTGACTATCGCCGTTCTCTCTACGGCCAGTGGGGCATCTTCGATGTGGAAGATGCGGTGGCAGGCGCCAACTGGCTGGCCTCCAAGGGCCTGGCGGACCCGGGCCGCCTGATCATCAGCGGCGGCAGCGCCGGCGGTTACACCACCCTCGCGGCCCTTGCCTTCCATGACACCTTTGCCGCGGGTGCCAGCTATTTTGGTGTAAGCGACGTGGAGGCCCTTGCCCGTGACACCCACAAATTCGAGTCCCGCTACCTCGACCAGTTGATAGGCCCCTACCCGGAGCGCCGGGACCTCTACCGGCAACGTTCGCCCATACATCATCTCGATGGTTTCAAGTCGCCCCTTCTGCTACTGCAGGGCCTGGATGATCACGTCGTTCCGCCCAACCAGTCGGAGATGATCTTCGAGGCCCTCAAGTCCCGCGGCATCCCCACCGCCTACCTGGCCTTTGCGGGTGAGGGACACGGGTTTCGCAAGGCCGAGAACCAGATCCGCTCGCTGGAAGCGGAGCTTTACTTCTATTCACGAGTGCTGGGCTTCGACACTGCGGACACTTTGCCGCCGGTGGCGATCGAAGGACTTGACGCCAAATCATCTGGCGATGCGGGGCGCTAATGCATTCTGAAAATCACGGCCAGTGATCCAACGCTGAACCCTTGACGTACCTTCCCTACTCTCAATCAGAACCAGGAGGCGTCAATGAAAAAGTTTGTGGTCGATAGCTGGGACGCGGTGATGAACAATGAGCATAACCCCCTGCGGCATCTCGATCTCGCATCACAGCATTACTTCATGCAGGTACTGGGATGGATGTGGAGTATGGTTTTCAGCCTCACTTTCTTCTCAATTTTCCAGTTCGGGATCACCTGGGCAGTGCACCTGCTGATTACCGGAGGTATTTGCATGACCGTCGCGCTGTTCAAAGAGTCGGAAAAGCAGCGGCAGTCGACTCAGCTTGCGCCACCTGAATTCAGTGGCGCGTCAGCGTGCGTTTGGAGATTGTCCAATGAAGCGTAACGATATCATCTCTAGTAGCGCGCCATTGTCGCGCCATTCGTTCCTGGTGGCCGTGGCTGCCTCTGGAGCCGTGCTCATACCCACGATGTGATCGGCTCATGTCGGCTTGCATGAAAGCCCACCTCACACCAATGCCGGAGCGACCGTCGCTCCGGTTTTTTATTTTGAGCTCCCGGAATACGCCCTCTTTCTATTCATGGGTTACAGCGGTCTACATCTGCCCGTCACCTGGAACCCTGTTTCTGTAACTTTTTGACGTATACGAACCTCCGCTCTTTGTCCAGAATGATTGCTCAGCAACCTGGAACCCCGGGAATGAGAGCGTTAATAATAATACTGGCAGTTGCAATCCTGGCCGCCTGCGCAGCGCCCAAGAAATACACAGGTTACGTCAGCAGTAAAGCCTATGCCGATGTCGAACCCAACGCGTCATTCGCCATCGTGTCCCCCAATTCAGGCTCGATGGCAGAGGTCGAAGTTGAAAACCTGATTATTGAGGCGATGACCGCAAGAGGACTTACCAGGGCGACCGATATCGAGACTGCTGATATCGCCGTGATCTACTCAATCTCGACTGACTCGGGCGCCGTTGGCGGCAATACCACTGCGCAACCTGTCCGGGATGGGGAGCGGATCCATTCACCTGTACAACACAACAGGCGTATGCAGGTTCTGCTATACAAAGTCAGTGATTTCGACGATGTCGATGGCGCGACCATTGTCTGGCAGGCGGAGATAAGCGGTGTCAACAGTAGCACCGACGACGTCCAGATGGGCGGGTTTTTCGTCGGCACCCTCTTCGAGAACTTCGGCAAGACCAAACCCAAAGATAGCTTCCACAGGATAGTGGTCGATTGATTGCGGCCAGCTGGCCGTTAGGCGCCGGGTCTGGTCCAGTGGCCTGAAATCATGCCGCCCCCTCCCCCGACTACGGTTACTTAACTTACTGTGGCAGGTGATCCGGAAGCACAGCATGCGCGTAGCAACTGCAAGGGTTTCTACACTGTCCTTAATACCCCCCTACAATCGCGCTTCCGTCTCTGTAGGCTATTGGCGGTTGATCCGGACATCACAAGCCTATTTGCGGAGCCAGAGCTAATATGAACACACCAGTCACCATGCGGTCGGCGCAAGAGGCGAGCACAATGCCCCCACATCACATTGGCTCCAGCATGCTGGAGCGCATACAGGCCCTGCAGGGCTTACTGCGTGCCAATGCGGAGCGAGCCCGCAAGGAGCGCCGTGTACCGGCAGAAAATATAGAAGCACTGCAGTCTGCCGGCTTTTTCCTGGCCCTGCAGCCCAGGCGCTGGGGCGGCCACGAACTCGACCCCCAGGACTTCTTTCGCATGCAGATTGAGATTGCGCAGTGCTGCATGTCAACCGCCTGGGCCAGTGGCATTATTGCAGTGCACGCATTCCAGATTGCATTGATGGACCACAAAGCCCAGCAGGATGTATGGGGAGAGAATATCCACACCCGGGTGTCCTCGGCCTACGCGCCGATGGGCAAGGTTGAGCCAGTGGAGGGTGGTTTCCGTTTCAGCGGCCGGTGGAGCTGGAGCAGCGGCTGTGATCACTGTACCTGGGCGCTGCTCGGTGGCATCCTGCCCGACGGCACCTACCGGACTTTCCTCGTGCCGCGCAGCGACTATCGTATCGAAGACACGTGGTACTCCATGGGTCTGCAGGGCACCGGCTCCAATGACATCGTGGTAGAGAGCGCATTTGTACCCGATTACCGCACACACAAGCAGTCAGACGGATTTAACGGCACCAATCCCGGCGTCGATCAATCCAGCGCACCGCTGTACCACCTGCCGTGGGCCCAGCTTTTTATACGCGTGGTGTCCACCCCGGCCATCGGCGCTGCCAGGGATGCGCTGTCCCTGTACACTGAGATGGTCAAGGGCAAGGCGAGCGGCGATGTCACCAAGCTGGCACAGGACAGCACCACTCAGATGCGTATCGCTGAGGCCAGGAACAGCCTCGAGGAGATGACGACTATCCTCATGGCGAACTTCGATACCATGATGGCAGCGGTGAGAGCAGGGCAGTCCATCCCGCTCGCAGACCGCGTACTCTACCGCTACCAGGCCTCGCTCGTCATAGAGAAATCGATGGCGGTAGTTGATTCGCTCTTCTCCTCGGCCGGGGGCTCGTCGGTGTTTCAGGGGAGCGCGATCCAGCAAAGGTTCCTTGACATTCATACGGCCCGGGCACATGTTGCCAACAACCCCACAGCGTTTGCACGCAATCTGGGGGCAGTAGCATTGGGTCACCCCAATACCGATTTCTTTGTTTAGACACAAACCCCCGCGCTATTGGGTGCAGCTGAAGTCCTTCAGTGGGGTCTATTTCCAGAGGAGAACACTTATGGTCCGCACAATCCTGCCTCTCACCCTGATCCTGGGCACCGGGTCGGCATTCGCCAGCTGTCCGGGGTACCTTGACCAGGACATGCGCAAGCTGCACTCCAAGGACTCCGTCAATCTTTGCCAGGTCAGTGCCGGCAAGCCAATGTTGATCGTCAACACCGCCAGTCACTGTGGGTACACCTCCCAGTTCAAGGGACTGGAGGCTTTGTACCAGAAATACCGGGAGAAAGGTCTGCAGGTGGTAGGTTTCGCCAGCGATGACTTCCGCCAGGAAGCGAAGGACGAAGAGAAGGCAGCTGAGGTGTGCTACGTGAACTACGGCGTCACTTTTACCATGCTGGCACCATCGCATGTGCGTGGCGCAGAAGCCAATCCGGTGTTCCGCGAACTGGCCAGCCAAACACAGGCGCCCAGCTGGAATTTCAACAAGTATCTGGTGGATGGCGACGGTAAGGTCATCATGCACTTTGGCAGCAACACGGCTCCTGACAGCAAGGAACTGCTGGCGGCGATCGACAGCTTGCTGTAGCGCACGTCGTTCACCGAGTAACCCCCCTATGCCTGGCTGCGTTGAATCATCGCCAGGCCGCCTTCTCACTGCAAGGTAGCATAGGGTAAGCTCGCTGCATGTCACCCTGGTTTTTTATGGGCTTGGTTGCCCTCGGCGGAGCCCTGGCCTGGTTGGTCACGGCCTATCTACCGCGCCAGCGGCTGGCGAGCAGCCTTTCTCGTCCCCTCCCGCCCGCCTGGCTTGCGCTACTGGAGCAGCAAGCTTTTTACCGCAACCTGCCGGCAGCGCTGCAATCCGAGCTGCAGGAGAAGCTTAAGGCATTCCTGCATGAAAAGGCGTTCATCGGCTGCGACGGGCTCGTTGTAACCGACGAAATGCGCGTGACCATAGCTGCCCAGGCCTGCCTGCTGCTCCTCAACCGGCCCACCAACGGCTATCCCGAGCTGCGCTGGATCTACCTGTTTCCAGGAGAGTTCCGCTCGCGCATACCGGCACGGGATGAGAGCGGCGTGGTGCACCATCCGGACGCGACCCTGGCGGGGGTATCCTGGGAGAACGGTCGCGTGGTGCTCGCCTGGGACAGCGTGCGCCGTGGCATGGCACGGGACGACGACGGCTACAATGTGGTACTGCACGAATTCGCGCACCAACTGGACCAGGAGAGCGGTGCGGCCGACGGTGCGCCGCTGCTCTATCAGCGCGAGGATTATGACGCCTGGTCGAAGGCTTTCGGCGCAACCTATGCGCAGCTGTGCAAGGCCGTCGAGGCGGGCGTGAACACCCTGATCGATCCCTACGGCGCGACTTCCCCTGCAGAATTCTTCGCGGTGGTGACCGAACTATTCTATGAGCGCCCCGCAGCACTGCGCGCGGAGCACCCGGCGCTGTACGATGCGATGGTGCATTACTACCGCATCAACCCGGCGGAAGGCTGGAGGCCCGCCGCCTGAAAACGAGCACCATTGTACAGCAGTGCAGTTGCGGTAATTATCAGCACCCTTCACCAGGGCAATGTGCTCCCGTCCCAGTTCAACAACAGCCCCGTATGCTGCGGACCCAATCCAGCGGCAACATCTGCCAGGCGACTTGCAGTACTCTCGGGCTTTTGCAGCTGGCCTGAGGGCAGGTTTCTCTGGAAAGGCGCTGACAGCGCAGTATCGGTAGTGCCCGGGTGCACACTCACAATACTGGCGGTTTTGTTCAGTCGCCCTACTTCTATACTGAGGTTCTTGATCAGCATGTTCAGGGCCGCCTTACTGATGCGGTAGCTGTACCAGCCGCCCAGCATGTTATCGCCGATACTGCCGACCTTGGCACTCAGTGCCAGCAACCTGATATCCGGACGCTTACTCAGGTAGGGAAAAAGTAACTTGAGATAGAGCGCCGGCACCTGCACATTGCTGGCGAGTCGCGCGGCCAATACGTCGATATCCAACTGACGAATGGTCTTCTCCGGCATCGCCCTGGCATCGTGCAGCACGCCATGGCAGACAAAGATCGTATCAGGTTGCAGCAGCAACGCCTCTTCTACCGTGGCGGCGCTGTGCGCCTCTGACTCGAGTGTATCCTGCAGCCAGTGCACATCGGCACAGTCGACAGCAGGCTTGCGGCTGATAACGCAGACCTTTGAGCCTGTGGCGCGATAGTGCAGTGCCAGTGCCAACCCAATACCGCTGCCGCCCCCAATTACCAGGGCCGACCGCGTCACAGGTGTATTTCCCCTGCCAGTTGCACACCACTGAGCCAGGCATTCTCTACCCGGCCGCCATTGAGCCAGTCCCCCGCCAGGCCCAGTGACAGTTGCGGCAGGTAAACTGCCCCTTTTACCGGGAAATCCGCCTGCTGCTGGGCATAGAGCCAGCGATGGCAGTGGCTGACGTTGCCCGCCAGTTCATGACCAGCCAATTCCTGGAGCGCCAGCAGGGCCATTTGTGCGATCTCGGCCGCACTGGCCTCGAGGTGACGTGCAGAAAACTCCGGGGTGAAGTGCAGCAGCCAGTCCTGCGTGTCGCAGCGTCCCCGCTTGGAGGCTTGTCGAGCCAGCCAGCCCAGGCTGGAATGGTTTTTGACAAAAACGCCATCATAAGGCCAGAGCGGACGCTCCAGCTGAACATTCACCGCCCAGCATGGCAGCAACGCCGTTGCGGCAAACAACGCTGCGAGTTCGGGGTGGGACGAGACAAACGCTTGCAGCAGTTGTGCCGCCTGTTGCTGCGGAATGGCCAGTACCAGGCGGCGGAAGCTGCCAACGCAACGGCCCGAACTGAACAACAGCCAGCGAGCACCCTCAAACTGCAGCTGATCTATCTGCATACCGGTGTGAAGGCTGATATTTTCCAGCAACTGCACAACCGGCGCCTGCATGGCGGGCACTCCGACATAGCGTTCGGTGTCATCCGGCGACGGATTCACTCCACCGGCTTCCCAGGCGGCCAAAAAACCCTCCCAGCGAGCTATGGAACCGGTGTTCGCCCAGGTATGGCACTGGGCAATGAAGACATCGCTGCGAGCGGTGAAATACTGTGCGCCCAGATCCAGGTAGCCCCGCTCGGTGCGCTTACTACTCATGCGGCCTCCGGCACTGCGGCCCTTATCGAACACAGCCACCTCCACGCCTTGCTCCGTCAATGCCCTGGCACAGGCCGCGCCCGCCATACCCGCACCAATCACTGCGATAGACAAACTTGATCTCCTTATTCCGGGCTTACTTCGGCTGCCAATTATGTTATGCCCTGGCTTCCAGGACAGCATCCAAGTGTACCCCCTGGTAGCGGAAAGGCTGTACAGATCCCGTACAGCTGGCGAATTCTATGGTTGCAGCGCAAGAGCACGGATGTTAAAGAGAACATAAGCCGTTACGGTACCGTTGGGGCGGAGTTCGCTCGTTTGGGCATCCACTCGGCAGCAACGGGCGCTTCATAGCCATGAACAGGGGGGCTCAGGGTCGATGAGATTTTTGGTACCAGTGATTGCGGCACTGCTGATTGGCTGCGAGGTGAGCAGTGAGGGTAACGTCTCCGCCGCGCAGTGCCTGCAAGGTGAAAATCTGCTGTCCAATCTGGACTTCGGCAGCAGTGATCCAGCTGCCGGCATGCGCCCGTGGAGCAGCGGGCAACATGCGGGAGAGAAGTCCTTTTCTACCCGGGTCGACAACGGTGTGCTCACCATCGAGAAGATCGGCACCCAACCCTGGTTTCGTTTTTCCCAAACCCCCCAGGCCAGGAACCTGCAGGGTGCGTCCCTGGTTTTTCGCAGCGAGATCCGGTTGGCCCTGGATACAGATGACCCCGGCCATGGCTTTGACCCGGGCGGTGGCCTGCAGGTGCTGGTCTGGGGCGACCCTGACCCGGTCACCGGCGGCGACAGGCTTGTTTTCGACAGTACCATGGCACATGAGCCGCGCCTGGGGACGACAGACTGGATGGAGGTGACAGTTGCGTTTACAGTCCCCCCGACGGCGACTCGCATGAGAGTGGGGTTTGTGCAGCAGGCCAATGGCAGCATGCAGGTGCGCAACCCGGGTCTGTTTAACTGCAGCAAGTGAAAATCCCGATCGGGAAGCCGATTTAAATCGTAGGCCCAGTCAATGCCCGACCCGCATACATACCGTCTTCTGGCAGACGCGGTGCTTGTGACCCACTTTGCGGTCGTAGTGTTCGTTGTGGGTGGCCTGGCCCTGGTCTTCATAGGAAATATGCGGCACTGGCGCTGGGTCAACTCACTGCTGTTTCGCCTCGCCCACCTGGCCACGGTTGCCGTTGTCGTGGCCCAGGCCTGGCTGGGCGAGCTGTGTCCACTCACTGTCCTGGAATCCTGGTTGCGGCGGCAGGCCGGCGAAGCCGCCTATTCGACCAGCTTCATAGAGCACTGGCTCCAGCGGTTTCTGTACTATGAGGCACCGCTCTGGGTCTTTACGCTCGTCTATACCGCGTTCGGCATGCTTGTGGCGTACACGTGGTGGTACTTTCCGCCAAGAAGAAGATCGCACCAGACTGATACCGACGGCGTATGATTCCTCGCTCAGGCTCAGCCAAACAGCACCGGCCGTGGTATATCGGCCGCAGTAACCGGATCCAGCGGCCATATGGGCTTTCGTCGGTATCTGGAAAGGCAATTTTTCGAAGGCAATCGTGCGCGAGCAGGGACTGTCACAATAGATAATTTTTGCGGCGAACGGCGCAAATGCACTGTAAAAGTGCTGCGCAGATTTCACCACCAGGATGCGACAGCTCTTCGAATCAATCCCCACTGCAGAAAAAACCCTTGGGCCGAACACTTGTTCACGATATGCACCTACCACCAGTTTCACACCGGCGATACGCACCGCTGCCAGGGTGCCTACGGCTATCGGGGGATAACCGGGCATTGCGTCGATCACTGCATTGTGATTGATACAAAGGACTTCCGCGCGTGCTTCGATGGGCGCCCCTGCCAATTCGCCGCTATGTCCGCCAATGCGCAACTGCAGGCAGGCGCCCTCTCCCGCCTCTACTATGTTTTGCAAGGCAGCTGGATCCCAGAACAGGGCCATAGCAACCCCATCCAGCGAGCGTTTGAGAACTTCATGTAATATCCAGGTGGCATCGCTGCCTGTGCCCGCACCGGGGTTATCAGCTGCATCTGCTATCACCACAGGGCCCGGGGCAGCCGCTATAGACTCCGCCTCATCCAAACTCCGGGTGATGCTGCAGTAGTGACCCAGGTCGGAATCACGAATGTGCCACAGCTGTAGCGCAAATTCCTGCGCCAATAGCACCGCTGTGGTCGGGATCCCCGTCCGTTGTGACCAGCACGGCCGCCCCGGCGCTGCTAACATCCGACCAGGGAAAGCCGTGTACCAGCGATATATGCAGGACCTTACCCGCGGCCTCCAACGCCCGGGCTCGATCCACAATGGATTTGCTGGGCTGCGTCGGCGTATGCCAGAGGGTGAAAACCGGCACCGGCACAAAGGCCGTCACCGGCCTCACATCTCCACGGACGCAGCGCACGCAGATTTCCACCAGCTGGCGTGCGGTTTCAGGAAAGTCCGTGTGTGGGTATTCCTTGATCACCGTGACCAGGCTCGCGTGATGCAGCAGATCGCTGCTTATGCTCGCATGAAGGTCCAGTAGAACCCCGATCGAAACCCCGGCGCCGATGACACCCCGTACGGCGGCAACGATATCGCCTTCACAATCCTCGTAGCCCTCGGCGACCTGGGCGCCATGTAGGCTGAGCAAAACCAATTGCAGCGGCCCTGCAGTGCGGATCTGCGCTACAAGCTCATCACGTAACTGTTCATAGTCGGCCCGCAGCGTTGGGCCCGATGGAGCCGCCCGGGCACAGAGGCCACGTATCACCTCACAGCCTGCGAGTTCCCCCTCGCGGACCAGATCTTCATAGCCGATGTTCATTGGATGATAATCGGCTAGCTTTGTGGGAAATGGCGAAAAGCGATTGGTCTCATGGGTGATTGAGCCAACAAACACGCGCATCAGGGGGATCTCATCTCATGCAGCAACTCATCGATCAGCTCCAGGCCGGCCACGAGATCATCGGTTTCACCACCGATGCCCAGGCGCAGGTAGTGGTCCATCCCGAACCAGTCACCCGCCACCACCAGTACGCTTTTTTGCTTCCGCAGCTGGGTCACCAACTCACTTGAATTGATATCGAGGTTGTAACGGACAAAGGCCATTCCACCCGCCTGTGGCGGAATCATATGGAAATTGCCGCCGTGCGCATCGACCCAGTCCTGCACTATCGGCACATTGGCACGCAGTAATCGGCGACCTCGCTCCAGCACTTCCTGGCGCTTTGGAGGCTGCAATATCACGTTGGCCACATATTGGCTTATGATGCCGGTGCTGATGGAGGTGTAGTCATGATGGTGCCAGCTGCGATCGATAAATTCCCGCGGTCCGGCGAGCCAGCCTATGCGCAGGCCAGGATGGGAGAGCGACTTTGCCAGTCCGGAAGCAACGATCGCCTTCTCGTACAGACCAAGAAAACTTGGGGTCTCCGACCCATCCAGCTCGGAGCCGATGTATATTTCGTCAGATAAGCAGGTAACAATCATAGCGCCTCGCAAGCGCCACGATACGCTCCATATCTTCCCTGCAAAGCACTGCACCGGTCGGGTTATTGGGATTGCAAAGCGCGATCACCCGTGTCCTGCTGCTGAGGCTGGACTCGAGTTCATCCAGGTCTGGCGCCCAGTTCCTGTCCTCGCGCAGGTGAAACGGCTTCACGGTGCAGCCCAGGGAGCGAGTGAGGCCATAAAGCAACTGGTAGTTTGGCAGCATCATGGCCACCTCGTCACCCGGCTCCAGCAGCGACCAGAAAGCAACAAAATTTGCTTCGGCGGAACCGTTGGTCACCAGAATATTGTCCCGGGTGCATCCCGGGTAAAGGTTCGCCAGAGTTTGCCGCAGTGCCGGGTCGCCATTGGTCTGGCCGTAACCGAGGCGCAGATCCAGAACCTGCTGCTGCTGCTCCTCACTCAGCAGTTCGCGCAGGGTATAGGGGTGGATGCCACTTTCGGTGAGGTTGAACCGCACCGTGTTCTCATACAGCGACTGGTTGCGTTCCAACTCGAAAGTTTCAATGTACATGGCATATGCCCTCGTAGACCGCCCTGGCTATCTCGATGTCTTGCGTAGCGATACCCGTCAGGTCCGCCACGGTAATCTGTGTGTCGCTCTGTCGCCCAGGGCAATGACCCGCGATTATGTCTCCCAACTCCACAACACTGTCGAGCCCCATAACCCCGGCTCGAAGCGCCTGGAACACTTCCCCACGCGTCTGGCACTGGGCGCGGGAATCGACTGCGACAATGTCTGCCGCTGCCAGGATAGCGGGTGCGAGCTCCTGTTTCTCGGGTGTGTCGGAACCAATAGCGGTGATGTGGGTGCCGGCCCTGACCTCTTGCAACAATGGCTGCGCTGACGGCGTGGTGGTGACGATCAGGCGGCAGCGGTCCACGATGTCACCAATCCGGGCGGCAATGCCTATCTCAAAACCGGTGTCCGCGCAGCGCTCGATCCATGCCCTGAGTGACGCCGGCCTGCGCCCCCAGACCAGCACCCGCCGGCAATCGACCGCCTGCGACAGATAGCGCAGTTGCTGCTCCGCCTGTACACCGCAGCCAACGATACCGATGCAGTCCAACTCCTTCGGGGCGAGGCAGCGCGCCGCAGCGGCGCCGGCAGCAGCAGTGCGTGCATCAGTCAGGTGGCCCTCGTCGAGTAACACCGCAATGAGTTCACCGGTTTGCTGCCGGAACAGCAACATCAGCCCATTACTGGAAGCAAGCCCAAGCCCGGGATTGTCATAGAAACCGCTGGCTACCTTGACCACGTAGTAGTCATCCCCGATGACATATCCGTATTTGATATGTACATCGCCGGGCGGGTCATGGAAAAGCATCTCCCCAACAGGTGGCAGCACGGCCAAACCACGCGAATAGTTTACAAAGGCGCGCTCCATCGCGGCGATGACGTCGACGTGGGCCAGGGCTGCCCTGATTTCCTCGATCCGGAATATAGCGGTCATAAGCGCTGTAACGTCAACACATCGCTACACCGTGAGCAGCCGGTTGTGTTGCCGCAAAATCTCCTGCACACGCCCCAGCGGCAGCCCAGGTATCTGGCGGCCATCACGCCCGGTCATGGTTTCATTGGCGACCATTGCATTGATGATGGCCTCGTCCATCGACTGGATGGCGGCCTCGTAGATCGGGCTCAGCTCGCCTTCACCCAGGAACATGACGTCAACCATACCCCGGTGCACGCCGATGCTGTGCTGGTTGGCAGTAGAGAGGGCCAGGAACAGGTCGCCGGACTCGTTGGCGGCAATGCCCCCGGAGCGGGCTATACCATAGGAAGCGCGCCGCGCCAGGCGACTCAGCTGGTGCGGCAATAACGGTGCATCCGTCGCCACCACCCCGATGATACTGCCGCGGCCCGGCTCCACCGCCTGCTCCAGCGGAAACAGGTGTCCCATGGGAATCCCGGCAATCTGCAGCAGGTGGCGCTTGCCAAAATTCGACTGGACGAAAGCGCCTACATGGAATGTCTGCCCGTCCAGGGTAAGCCGGCGCGACGAGGTACCCGAGCCGCCTTTGAACTGGTAGGTGCTCATTCCGGTGCCACCCCCAACACTGCCCTCCTCGATCGGCCCGCTGCGAGCGTCGGCGAAGGCCGCATAGACATGTTCCTGCCGTACATGGTGGCCGTTGACATCGTTGAGCCAGCCATCATAGGTTTCAGCCGCAACCGGCATCCAGAAGGGTTCCGGGCGCAGGTCCGTGTCCACCTGTGATGTCAGCCAACGGGCGGTGACATCCCGCGTCAGGCCACAGGAGTGAGTATTGGTGAGGGTAATGGGCCCTTCGAAGCGCCCACGCTCCTGTATCAGGTGTGCGCCGGACATTTCACCGTTGCCACTCATGGAAAAGAAACCGGCGTAGACCGGTAACGTGCCCTGCCCGCGGCCCAGCGGGAAGATCGCGGTGACCCCCGTGCGCACGGGCCCCTGCCCGACCACCAGTGGACCCTCGCCGGATATCAGGGTGCAGTAGCCGACTTCCAGTCCAGGCACGTCGGTAATTGCATTCCAGGCACCGGGCTCCCCCGGGAAGGGTATCCCGGCACCGCGGGCCCGCGGTTTGCCGCCGGGTGTGTGTCGATGTTCTGCGTCCATAGTTTCTCCGGCTCGCGTCAGTTCCTGCATGTGCCTTATGGAGCAGGACCGGGGTCAGGCAACCTCGAACAGGCCGGCGGCACCCATACCGCCGCCGACGCACATGGTAATGACCACGTACTTTACACCGCGGCGCCGACCCTCGATCAGGGCGTGGCCCACCATGCGCGCACCCGACATTCCGTAGGGATGGCCAATGGAGATCGCGCCGCCGTTCACGTTGAGCCGGTCGTTCGGGATACCCAATTCATCGCGGCAGTAAATCACCTGTACCGCGAAGGCCTCGTTGAGCTCCCACAGGCCGATATCGTCCATCCTCAGTCCATGACGCTGCAACAATTTCGGCACCGCGAACACGGGGCCGATACCCATGATTTCCGGGGCACAGCCGGCAACCGCAATGCCGCGGTAATAACCGAGCGGCTGCAGTCCTCGCCTTTTCGCATCCTGGGCTTCCATCAATATGCACGCGCTGGCACCATCTGACAGCTGGCTCGCGTTACCTGCCGTCACCGTCCCGCCCATTACCGGCGCGAGACTTGCCAGTCCCGCGAGGGTGGTGTCGGCGCGATTACCCTCGTCCCTGGCCAGGGTAACAGTTTCGGTACGGGTTTCACCTGTTGCCTTGTCCGTGACCAGCTTGTCGGTCGTCACCGGAATAATCTCATCGTCAAATTTCCCGGCGGCCTGGGCCGCCGCGGTGCGCTGCTGGCTCTGCAGGGCATACTCATCCTGGGCTTCCCGGGAGATACCATAGCGCTTGGCGACTATTTCAGCCGTTTCCAGCATCCCCATGTGAGTGTTGGGATGGGCCGCCATCAGGCGAGGGTCGGGTATGCGATGGAAATTCATATGTTCGTTCTGGACCAGGGTGATATTTTCAACGCCACCTGCCACCACTACGGTCATATCGTCATGGATGATCTGCTTGGCGGCGGTGGCAATGGTCATGAGTCCGGATGAGCACTGGCGATCCATGCTCATGCCGGCGCAACTGTCCGGCAGCCCCCCGGCAAGCGCTGCCAGGCGCCCGATATTGAAAGTCTGCGTACCCTGCTGGATCGAGGCGCCCATGATGCAGTCCTCGACCTCGGCGGGTTCGACGCCGGCCCGACGGACCGCTTCGGCTATGGGGTAGCCGGCCAGGGTCGGCGACTCCAGGTTATTGAAAGCGCCTTTGTAGGCACGCCCGATCGGGGTTCTCGCGGTAGAGACAATCACGGCTTCACGCATTTGAGTAGTTCCTCTTGGTGGGGTTATCAGGCGGCCTCAGCGGACATAGCCCGCAGGGAGAGTTCGGCTTTGTCCAGGATAAAATCGATATCGGACTCGGTCATGGCAGTGGATAACACCATGAACCCGTGGCTGGCTATGTAGACGCCGTGGTTGAGCATGTGGCGGAAGAATTCATTAGCCAGGCGGCCCACGGAGGGATCGGTCATCATAGTGTGCAACATGGAACGGTAGTCGGTGATCGGGGATTCGGTGTGGAAAAACCCGACCATCGAGGCTGCTCCGGTAACGGTTCCCGGTCGCCCTGTCACCTTCAACAAGTCACGCAAGCCTGCGCGCAGGCGCTCGCCCAGGCTCGCCAGCCTATCGTGCGCCGGGCGATCGTACAGCTCCATCGCAGCGGCACCTGCCACCATGGTCATGGGGTTGGCATTGAAGGTACCGCCATGGGAGAGTTTGGCGCCACCGCGGGGGTCGAACAGGTCCTCCATCAACGCCCTGGAACCACCGACTGCGCCGATGGGCATACCGCCACCGATCACTTTTCCCAGCGCCGTGAGGTCGGGAATTACGCCAAGCTCGCCCTGTGCGCCGTTATATCCCATCCGAAAACTGTACACCTCGTCAAAGATCAGCATCGCACCCAGCGCGCGTGTTTCCTCGCGCACCATGCTCAGGAACTCCGGTGTGACCCTGAGAAAGCCCAGGTTCTTGGTGAGTGGATCGATGATGACTCCTGCCAGGTCATCGCCGTGCTGGCGCAGGATCCTTCGCCCGGCCTCCACATTATTGGCGGGCAGCACGATGGTATTGGCGCGGGCACCCTCGTGTACGCCGGCGGGGGCAACCCCCCGCGGCGCGTCGCCCGGACCCCAGGCGTCGGGTGTGGGATAAAGACTGACTTCCACCGTATCGTAACTGCCGTGGTAGGCGCCCTCCACTTTGGCAATCTTGTTGCGCCCGGTAGCGGCGCGAGCTGCCATCACCGCGAACATCACCCCTTCAGTACCCGAGTTCGCAAAACGAACCTGTTCAACGCCGGGCACGCGCTCGGTCACCAGCTCGGCGAGGCGGATCTCAGCCTCGGTAGGCAATGCGACCGAGAGACTCTTGCCTGCCTGCTCACGCAGAGCCTCGACAATCAGTGGATGACAGTGACCGTGGATAAGCGCCGAGTAGTTATTGATGCAGTCGATTCGCTCCACCCCATCCACATCCCAGATCCGGCACCCCTGGCCGCGTTCAACATAGATGGGGTAAGGCGGGAAATACACCGTGTGGCGGCTGTTGCCACCCGGCATAACCGACAGCGCACGCTGGTACAGCGCGGCCGATTTGCTGTGCTTGTCGGGATACATTCCTAGTCTCCTGTCTTTTGGCTCACGGACTGTTCACGCAGGCCCTTGCGCAAGGTCTTCTTGTCGAGCTTACCCAGGGTAACCCGCGGTATCTGCGCGACCACGAACACCTCCCGCGGCACCTTGAAACCCGCCAGTTGCTGCCGGCAATGGTCTATGACACGGGCCGCGAATTCTGCCTGCGCCTGCGCCCCGGCGATTCCCGGGGCTTCCACGAAGGCCACGGGGACCTCGTCGAGCATGTGATCAGGCCTGCCGACTACAGCCACCTCGAGCACGCCGGGCACGGCAGCCACCACGCGCTCGATCTCCGACTCGGCGACATTCTCCGCGCCTACCCGCAACATGTCGCCGGAACGACCGTTGAAGGTGATAAAGCCGTCCGCGGTGGCAGTCACCATGTCCCCGGTGTCGAACCAGCCCTGCTCGTCAAATGCTGCCGCCGTGGCCTGCGGATTATCCAGGTACGAATGAAACAGGGAAATTCCTGGAATTCCACGAATCCACAGCCGGCCGCTCTCACCGAAAGGCCGCATGGGAACCATCGGGTCCACGCACCTGAAGTTCGTATTCCGGGGAAGGCAGGCCCATGCTCATTTCCCGACCGGGCAGACCGAGGGTGGAATAGATAGGCAAGCCGACTGTCTCAGTCATGCCGAACCAGCCGATGCAGGGTATACCAAGCAGCTGGCGAATCAGCGCGGGGTCGTGGGCGCCGAGACCCCAGCGGTTGAAATAGTGGACCTCCGGGATCGGTTGGGACATCAGGGCTTTCAATGAAAACGGTATCTGTATACCCCAGGTGCATTTATGTGTGACGACACAATCCCAGTAGCGGCTGGCGGAGAAGCGCGGCTGCAACACCATCGTGGCGCCTGCCCAGAGGGTGCCCAGGTGCGAGTAACACAGGGCATTGGTATGGTAGAGGGGCAGGAACACATGACCGATATCGTGGGGCTGGATGGTGCATACCTGGGCATTGCTGCGCGCACCCCACAGCGCGTTCGCGTGAGTCCACACCACACCCTTGGGCCGCGACGTAGTGCCGGACGTGTACTGGACCGAATTGAAGGCCAGCGGGTCCGAGGCCACGGGCTCGAAGCCTGCGGCATCGGCCAGCAGATCGGCAAAGGGTAGCGCGCTGGTCGACGGCGCCGCCGGGGCACCGGCATCGTGGTCGATACACGCTATCCACTTCAGGTCCGGACCGCTGCGATGGACCAGTTGCAGGTAGCCTGGCTGGGTAATGGCCACTGTCGCCTTGCAGTGATCGATGAAGTAGCCCAGCTCGTCCTGGCTCGACCGGGTATTGGTGGTGACGACGACGGCGCCCAACTGGGAACACGCATGCCAGCACTGCAGGAACTCCGGGCAGTTATCCATGTGCAGCAGCACAAAATCGCCCTCAACAACGCCCCGGGCGCGCAGGCCTGCGGCGAGGGACAATACCCGGCTGTAGAATTCCGCATAGGTGATGACAGAGGGTGGCAGGTCGAAAGGCGCCCAGATGATAAATGGGTGATTGGGACGCGCCTGGGCCTGGGCCTTGAGCAACCAGGGGACATTTCTTCCGTTGGCGCCGTGAAGCAGCGGTACCGGTTTTGCCGTTGGCGCTGTCAGTTTGCTACCCTCTGCCTGCCGTCAATTTGACATTTATATGAACAGTGTTCATATTAGCACAGATATCGCGCCTCGCAAGCTGCCACGAGCAGATAAATTACCGGAGCACTGGATGGACCGCGAATTTGGTATTGAGCAACAGCTGCAAGCGCTACTGGACCAAGCCGTCGGCCCATCGCCAGGCGCCATGCTGGTGGTCCACGCACCCCTGCTGGGCCTGGATTGGTCAGGCGCCGCCGGGGTGAGTTCACTCGAGCGGGGCACACCGCTGACAACTCAGCACAGTTTTCGCATTGCCAGCATGAGCAAGACTTTCACCGGTGTTCTCGTGGCCCAGTTACTGGAGCGGGGGGAGTTGTCTCTCTCCGACCCGATCACTGCTTATCTTCCCGAAGAACTATTGGCGCAGATTCCTGTGGCGCACGGGCACGTTGTCGGGGAGCTTACGATCGAGCAGCTACTCAAGCACCGGGCCGGATTTAACGACTTCGCCACCTCGCAGGAGTGGGTGATGGAAATCGCGAAGGACCCGGGCAGGCCCCGTACACCCATGGAAATCATCAGCTGGGCGCTGGCTCACACGGAAATTGTGGGTGCGCCGGGCGAAACCTATCGGTACTCTGATACCGGCTATGTGCTGCTGGGCATCCTGCTGGAGAAGCTCACCGGCGCGCCCTACTGGCAATTGTGTCGTGAGCGTATCTTCGACCCTCTGGGCATGGGGGATACCTGGCTCGAGGGCTACGAAGAACCACGCAACGAGTTGTCACATCCCTATGTCGTCATGAACGGCCAGTATATCGATGCCCTGCAGATCCACGGCAGCGTGGATTGGGCGGGTGGCGGGCATGTCTCAACGCTGGAGGATATAAAGCGGTTCCTGCGCGGCGTATTCAACTGTCGCCTGTTCACTGACATTGACACCCTGGACCGGTTTCTCGACGGGCCGGAGGCCTCTGCCGAATATTTCTACGGCATGGGCGTCGGAAGAAAGCAGATTCGCGGCAAACATCTCTGGGGCCACCTGGGGCACTGGGGATCTTTCATGTCCTACTGCCCGGAGCAGCGCCTGTCGCTGTGCGGCACCCTGAACTACGATCAGGCAGCGCAAAATGATTTCATCGCCGAGGTACTGAAAGTGGTTTTCCCGGATAGCTGCGCAGGCCTGATGCTCAGCGCAGGGCCTGCTCCAGCGCGACCAGTATCCTGTCGACCTCCGAACGGTGTTGTAATGGACCAGGGAAATCCTGACGACGCCGTCCTCTGGATCAATACCCAGGTTCGTCATCAGTCTGTGGGCATAGAAATGTCCCCGCTCGGCGCCAATGCCCTGGGCCTGCAGGGCAGTTGCCACCTCGCCGGAAGACTTTCCCAGGGGCTTGAAGGCGATCGTCGCCACCCTGTCACCATCCCTGCAGTGGGCCTTGCCCAGCAGTCTGACCTGTGGCGAATGGGCCAGGTAATCGATCAGCGGGGCGGCCAACCTGGCCTCGTGGGCGGCCATCAGCGCATGCAGTGACTGCATCATGGCAGCCGCCGATGCCGGCTCACTGCCGCCATGCCGCCGGTACAGTGCCCCGAAATAATCCAGCACTCCCTGGCAGGCGGCCACCTGGGCGTGCTGCGGGCCGGCCGGGTTGAACCGCTTGTGGCTGTCGCCCTGGACAAAATAATGAGCACTGCGGCACAATACTTTCCTGCAGTTCAGCGCGCAGGTACATCAGCCCCTGGTGCGGACCGAACACCTTGTAAAGGCTGAACATATACATATCCACATCCAGCGCTTTCAGGTCAGGGATATGGTGCGGCGCATAGGCCACCGCATCGACGCAGACTTTCGCGCCACAGCGCTGTCGAACACCGGTCACAATTTCCGCCACGGGATTGACCGTGCCGATGATATTCGAGCAGTGGGTGAAGAATACCCAGCGGGTCCGCTCGCCCAGCAGGGGAAACAGCTCATCCGGGATCGAGTAATCCCGTCACTGGATCGATGGGCCACTCTTTCACCATCGCGCCCTGGGCCTCCGCCTTGCGCCGCCAGACGCCATGGTTCGCCTCGTGGTCCTGCTGGGTCACCACGATTTCGTCTCCCGGGCCCCAGTCGGCGCCCAGTGCCTGCGCCATGACGTAGCTGTTCATTGAGGTGGACGGGCCTATGGTCAGCTCGTTTTCGCCGATATTCAGGGCCTGGGACCAGCCACTGCGAGCCCGGTCCATGGCCAGCGCCCGCCGCGCGGGAGGAATTGTATTGCGAGTAGGGCTGGACCCGCAGGTGCCTGTTGTAATGATCGAGGCTGTCGATCACCGGCTGCGCCACATAGCTGCCCCCGGCGTTGGCACAGAACACAAACTCCGGTTCATCCTGCAGCTGGGGAAATTGCCGCCTGACAAAATCGATATCCAGTTTCACAGTCATCCTCGTCATCCCTAAAAGTTACAATCCAAACACATAAGAGATCTAGCGAAGCGCGCTTCGACGGGAGCCGCGCAATGCCTTGTCGATATTCTCCAGTCCGCCACACAGCTCGTCCATCGCCGGCCAGCCGTAGCCCAGCCTGAAATAGTGACGCGGCATCTCGAACCAGTGGCCGGGCCCAACATAGGTGGCGTAGTCATCCATCAGGCTGCGGTAAAACGCGTCTATATCGTGGCCTGCGGGGTCAATCATCCGCGGAAAACAGACGACACCACCCTGGGGCTCCACCCACTCCAGCCACTCGCTTTGTTGCTGCCAGTCCCTGACGACGGCAAATTTGGCCTGGATATCGGCCCGTATCGTCTCGAAGCAGGCGTCGCGCTGCTGCAGGTAGCGAAAGGCAATCTCCTCATCGACCACCGAGCCACAGATGTAGATCTGTTCCTTGGCGGCCAGGAATTTCTCCATGAGCGATGCGTTACGGGTCATCAACCAACCGATCCGTATGCCGGGAAGGCCATAGGTCTTGGACAATGAACTCACCGTGATCACGCAGTCACTCGAGGCTGGCGGCGACAGGCGTTTTATCGACAAACACCATGTCCCGGTAGGTTTCATCGACCAGCAGGTAGCAACCGTGCTGTTCGCACAGCGCGATCAGCGCCTTGATCGTCGCCAGTGGTACGGTGGCGCCGGTGGGGTTGTGCGGATGAGTGATGGAAACGTAACGTGTCTTCGCCGTCATCGCCCGGGCGATATCATCGACATCAATCTGGAAGCCGCTCTCGAAGTGCAGGTCGATGAAGTGGATTTTAGCCCCGATTGCCCTGGGGGTTTCGATATTGGTGGCGTAGTTGGGGCGCACCACCACCATCTCATCACCTGCCTCCAGCAGCGAGGTGGCGACTATGAACAACGCCGCCGCGGCCCCTACAGTCACCAGCACCTGGTCTGCAGACAGACCCGCCCCCTGGCCGGCGATCAATTCGCGCAGGGCCGGCAGACCCTTGTGGTCGCCGTAGCACAAGACGAGATCACCTATATCGAGCGTCACATCTTTCAATAGCGCATCAGTGTAGGATGATTCGCTCAGGTTGTATTTGATGCTGTCGTAACCCAATTCCTCTGGTGACTCGATCTCTATAGGCATTCTGGTGTAACGCATGGTGTTTCTACCCGTTGAAGAATGATCAGGAATCGGGCTCAGTCGGCCCGTGCATCATTGCGCGCGACATAGTCGCCCGTTATCTCGTCCTTAACCACCTCCGCCGGATGCCAGGTGCGCCCATTCATGGCGATCCAGACGCCGACAACTTCCTCACGCAGGGTCGCGATGGCGAACTCCAGCGCCGACGGCGCATCCGACCCCGCCTCACCCAGGGGAATCCTGGAGCCAACCAGGACGATACTCTTCGCCTGGGCTTCTGCTCCCAGGTGCCGGCGCAGGTACACGCCTGTTGCAGGCATAGTGTAGGTACCGTGCGGAATGAGGATGCGCCTTGCCGACGTAGCTTCTATCGCTGCGGCAAGGCGCGCCCGATCAGCGTCATCCATGGCCCGGGAATCCTTCATCACCACGATCCGCGACTCGATTTGCAGCTGCAGGCGCGCGGCGTGATGCTCAGCCATGCTACCACCCGGCTAGAAGTTGGCGCCGGCGCGGCAGGATCGATAATGCCATTTATGGTACCCCCGGTTTCCAGGACGGCCAGTTCCATGGTTCAGTCCACCGTGTTCACGCTATGGCTGCATGAAACTGGCGGACCACTGCATGATCAGGTCCATCCACAGGTCGTTGCCTCCGGCGCTGTTGATCAGGCAGACAAAACCAAGCTTCTCCCTGGGCACAATGGTATACACCGTGCGCCAACCCGGGTTCCCACCGGTGTGCTGCACCGCCCTGACATCGTCCAGATCCACCACATAGTGGCCCAGCCCGGTGTAAAACTCCAAACCCATATCGCTCTCGGCATAGCGATCGGGCCGGTGCATCTCGGCGATGGAAGCGGGAGTCAGCACACCGCGACCCGGCGCCTCGCCGGCGGGACCTTCCATTTCCGCGCAGGCAAACCGGGCCAGCTCGACAATGGTGGAGTACATGCCACCGGCTGCCTTGCCATTGATGCGATACAGGGGAATCGGCTCGAGAGTGTCGCTATAGGGAACCGCGACCCTCGACAGCTGATCCTCACGCACCTCAAAACTGGATTCCATCATCCCCAGTGGGTGTAAAACCTCCTCATTCATAAAGGTGGTAAAGTCCTTACCTGATAACTCCTCAATAAGTAATTCAAGAATGGTGAACCCACCACCGGAATATTCGAACTGGCTGCCCGGCGGGTGGATCAAATGCACCGGCCTGCTGTAACTATCAGGGTCCAGTGCCCCATTTCTTCGCGTATTCCACCTGGGCTTGGTCCAGCGGCGGGGTCCTGCCGTTGAGAATATCCTCGACCGTGTACCAGGGCTGGTCGTAGGGCGTACCGCCGCAGCCGGACATGGACGTGCCGCCAAAATGCATCAACAGTAGCCGCGCTGTCACCGCACTGTTGTCATATTCCGAGGCGGGGCAGATGCCAGCGAGTAAGGTAATTTTCTACCGGCGCATCGAGATCCAGCAGTCCGCGCTCCACCAATTTCATCACACCCCAGGCCGCGACTGACTTGGAAATGGAGGCAATCTGGAACAGGGTATCATCCGTCAGCCGAAGCTTGCGAGCCACGTCCGCATGGCCATAATTGCGGATAGTGGCGATCTCGCGCGTTCTCGATCAGCGCAATGGAAGCACCCGGCAGGCTCAGCTCCCTGAGTCTATCGGGCACATAAGTATCCAGGTGATTGGCGAAATCTGTCATAACTACTCCTCAGCCAGCGCCTTGCTGACGATTTCATAAAGTCCTTTGGAGATATCTGCCGCCATTATCCGCTCCAAAGCCCGCTTCATCAGGGCCTGACGCTGCGGATCAAAGCGGCGCCACTGCAACAGTTGTGGCATCAGCCAATAGGTTGTTCCGGGTTTAACACTGTCGATCAGCACCAGCCGCTCGGCCAGCATGTCGTATCCGCGACCACTGGGATCATTGAAAGCGATACGATTCTGGCGGAAAAATCCGCCATAAAAGGCCATGGCCCTGGGCATATTCATGAGATCCATGGCGGGATGCTGCTCCAGTGCAAGTACTGCATCGATGGCGCCGTCCATGCGCGACAGCGCCTGGGCGTTGAACCACTTGTCGATAACCGGGGCTTTGTGCTGCCAGCGCTGGTAGAAGTTTTCAAGGGCCACGCGCCGCTGGGGACAATCCACGTGGCAGATAGCCGCCAGCGCGGCAAAGGCGTCGGTCATATTCGCGGCGCCCTCGATCTGGGCGAGGCAGAGGTCCTGTATCTGCCTTTCGGGCAGTGCCAGCAGGGTCTCAAGGCAACGATTGCGCAGACTGCGACGGCCCAGGGCCGCCGCGGTGAACTGGTAGGGACCACTATCCTCCAACTCAACATAGAGCCCGAGCAGAGTATCCCGGTTGCGCAGACGCCAGCTCACGCAACAGGAAATCCCGCCCTGCCTTATGGCCGTCGATATCGATCTGTGGCAGTCCCTCGCTCAACGCGGGCTCATCAGGCAGCAGTAGTAGTTCCGCCACCAATGCCCGGTCCGCTCTCCCGTCCTGCAATACACGTTCCCAGACTTCGGCATAGACATGATCCAGGACCAGTGGACGACCGGTGTGCCACTCCGCGGCAAGGGCGCGGATCGCAGCAATTGCCAGGGTCTGCCCGGCCTGCCAGCGGCAGTAGGGGTCACTGTCGTGGGCCATCAGTAGCGCCAACTGCTCCGGCGCAAGATCGGTATGCAATGATACGGGTGCGGAAAAGCCGCGCAGTATAGAGGGTATGGGTGCCGAGGCGACGCCATCGAACCGGAAAGTCTGTTCTTGCTGCCGCAGTTCCAGTAGATAGTTGCCGTCTACCAGCGCTGTCCCACTGCATCCTGGGAACAGTTCCCTGCCATTCGCATCCAGCAGGCCCACCAGCACTGGAATATGCAGGGGCATTTTCTCAATCTGCCCGGGAGTAGGCGCAGTGCATTGACGCAATGTGAGTTCATAGCTGCATGCTTGCGAATCGTACTTGCCGCTCGCGTCAAGCCGCGGCCGACCCGCCTGGTGATACCAGAGCTCGAACTGCCGGAGGTCGCGCCCGCTGGCGGCCGCCACGGTGGCGACAAAATCCTCAGTGGTCACAGCCTGTAAGTCGTACATGCTGAAGTAGCGCTTTACGGCCTCGCGAAAGGGCTCATCACCGAGCAGGCAGGACATCATGCGGATAAGCTCCGCTCCCTTGTCATAGACCGTACCGGTGTAGAAATTGCGGATCTCGATGTACTCCTGGGGCTTCACCGGGTGGGCGGCGGGACCGTCGTCCTCGGGAAACTGGTTGCGTTGCAGCGCCTTCACGAACTCGATGCGCTTGACACCCGCCGCGGACATGTCCTGGGAAAAGCACTGGTCGCGAAAGCGCGTCAGGCCCTCCTTCAGGCTCAGCTGGAACCAGTCGCGACAGGTAACCCGGTTGCCACTCCAGTTGTGGAACACTTCATGGGCAAGAATGCGCTCGATCACCAGGTAGTCGCCATCCGTAGAAATCTCCGGGTCTGCGCAAATCCCATTGGCGTCAAACAGATTGAGACCCTTGTTCTCCATTGCGCCGACATGGCCGGTGAGCGCAACGATATTGTAGAGGTCCAGGTCGTACTCGCGATCATACTTGTCCTCCTCCCAGCGCAGTGCCCGCTTCAGAGCGCCCATGGCAAAGCCGCACTCATTGATCCGATCGTGATCCGCGTAGATCGCCAGGGCTATCTCACGGCCACTCGCTGTCAGATAGGTGTCCCGCAGGGCCGCGAAATCACCGGCTACAATCGCGAAAATATAGGATGGCTTGGGTATGGGATCTTCCCAGCGAACCCAGTGGCGGCCGTCGGCGAGAATGCCCTCGCCAACCAGGTGCCCGTTGCTGAGCATAACGGGATAATCAGCCGGAGCGCCCACCAGGGTCACGGTATAAGTGGACAGTACATCGGGCCGGTCCGGAAACCAGGTAATGCGACGAAAACCCTCGGCTTCGCACTGGGTGGCGAGCTTACCGCCGATTTCCATCAGTCCCTCGTCGCCGAGGTTGCTGGCAGGGCTGATCACAACCACAGTGGCAAGCTCACAACGGACCGGCAGTCGGTCGATGCGAAGGTATTCACTGCCAAGACTATAGCGATCACTGGGTAGAGCGGCGCCGTCCAGGCTGATGCTGACCAGGCCAAGGTTGGCGCCATTAAGCACAAGGGATGCATCGGCGGGCGCATCGACCCGCCGTTCCAGCACCAGCCTGGATTCTACCCGGGTAGCGTTTCGATCCAGCTCCACCTGCAGTTCCACGCGGTGGAGGTGAAATGGAAATGGCGTGTAGTCCCGCAGGCGTACCGGCCGAGGGGCATCGTTATTCACACCCTCAGAAGTTGTACTGCAGTTCGACACCGTAGGTGCGAGGCGCGATCAGGCTGTAATGATAGGTATCGAAGAAAAAGGTGCTGGGTCCGTCGATCGTGTTGATACTGTCCTCATCAGTCAGGTTGCGCCCCCAAAGGGTCGCCTGCCAGATCCTGTCAGCATCACTGACCTGCAAGCGCGCATTGACGATGTTCTGCTCCTCAGCCATGAAGAACGGGTCGTTATTGGCCTGGGTAAAACTCTCGTCCTGGTAGGAATAGTCCAGCCGAAACATCCCGCGCAGGTTGTCGGTATACTGCCACTCCACCTGGGTACCTATATTGGCTGTCCATTCCGGCGCGCGGGTCAAGTCATTGCCGTTGTTGTTCTCGTCTTCATCGATAATGTACTCATCGTAGGTGGCATCGACGTAGCCCACGGAACCATAGACGCTCCAGTCCTCAGTAAGCACATACTCAACCTCCACCTCGGCGCCTTCGCTGGTCGCCTCGCCGGCGTTGGTCTGGACAAAGCCGATACCTGTCACGAAGGCACTTTCCTGCTTGTCATCGTACTCCATCCGGAATACGGCGGCGTTGAGCCTTAGCGTGTTATCCAGCAAGGTCGATTTGACGCCAAGTTCATAGGCATCGAGCGTCTCCGGATCAAATGCCACTGCCGACCCGGTGCTGCTGATCGAGTTGTTAAAACCGCCTGCCTTGTAGCCTTTGCTGTACTTGATATAGGTGAGTACATCCTCGACCGGACTCCAGTTCAGACTCACTGTGGGAGTCCACTCGTCGTCGTCGATATCGTCATCGATAGCGAGATTATTGAATCCGAAAGCAACCGCCAGGGGATCGGCTACCTGCACGTAATCCAGTTGCTTTTTGTCCTTCGAATAGCGCAAGCCGGCATTGACGCTCCACTGCTCGTTAATCGAGTAGTCCATATTGCCGTAGGCCGCATAACTGTCCGCCTTGATGGTAGACGTTGCCTCAATACCCACCGTATCCGGCAGACCTATCGACGAGGGCGGGATACCCGAGCCGATCAGATCGGTCAGTCCCAGCGCGGCAAAGACCGTATCGGGTCCATTGACTGATTCCTGTACTGCATCGAATTCCTGGTTGAAGTAATACAGCCCCGCCACCCATTGCAAGCTTCCTTCAGACAGGTTGCGAGATACGCAATTCCTGGCTCCACTGCTTATTGTCACGTTTGTCGTTGCCAGTGAGTGCATCGAGCTCAGACCAGTCCTGGTCGTTCTCGTACTTTTCGTCGAGTTTGTTCCGGAGGTAATGGAGGTGAGCAGGTAATCCTTCAATTCATACTTGGCGTTCAGGGCCAGCCCCTGTGCCTCTACCTCCTCGCTGCCGGAATCGGGGATACTGACTTCGTAGTTCTTGTTGACAGGTTCTCCCTGGTAGCGGGTAACGTAATTATTGCCGTCAGAAGTGTCCTCGCGGTAGTCGCCAATCAGCAGCAATTCCAGCCGCTCGACGGGTTCCCACAACATCTGGCCGCGAAAAGTATAATAGTCCACCGTATTCACGGTGCCGCCAAAGGTGTTATCAAGGTAGCCGTCGCGATTATTGTAGACGCCGGACAGCTTGGCCGAGAGCTCGTCGGTGAGTGGGCCATTGACCAGGGCGCCGTAGCGCTGGTAGTCATAATCGCCTACATCGGCCAGCACCATACCCTCGAATTCATCGAGCGGGCTTCTTGGTGCTGATGTTGATCGCTCCCACCGCGGTATTGCGACCGAACAGTGTGCCCTGGGGACCCTTGAGCACCTCTACCCGCTGGATATCCAGCAGATCGGCGTTGAAACCGGATTCCCGCGCCACATACACTTCGTCCACGTAGACCCCAATGCCCGGGTCATTGCCCAGACCGCCCGAAGAGGATAGGCCGCGCAGGGTGACATTGGTGAATTTATTCGAGATATTTTCCTGGTAGGTCATGTTGGGAACCAACTGGCTGATATCGGTCAGCCGCACCAGCCCCGCGTCCTGCAATGGTTTGCGATGTCACCACGCTGACCGCGACCGCAATCTGCTGCAGGTTCTCCTCGCGCTTGCGTGCGGTCACCAGCACCTCCTCCAGCACCTGGCCGAAAGAGCCGGGTGCGGTCAGTCCGATACTGAGGCCCAGGGCGGTTACGAGAGCTGATCTCACCACTGATTTCCTGTGCATACGCTTCCCTCAATCTGTGCCAGTCTGGATCGATAAGCATCAATATGAACACCGTTCATGTGAACGGTGTTCATTTCAGCAGCAAAGCGGGAGTTCGTCAAGTATTTTTGGGCAGGGCCTTACTGACACCGTCTATCAGTACGCCAGTGACCGTATCGGCGAGCCTGTCGATGGAGGCATTTTTCCCGATATCAACAGCTACCAGGCCGTCGATCATCTGCAGGGCAGCGCCGTGCAGTATGCGACCCAGACGCTGACGGCATAAGGGTACTCGACAGCCGATTTCTTCGGGTCAAAGTGACCTGCGCCATACCACCAGTCAGTCAATCGGCCGAATGATGAGTCAGAGACCCGTTCAAGTTCCGGATTATTGCGATATGCAACCACCTCGGCACTGAACATCAGGCGATACAGGTTGGGATTCTTCGCGGCGAAGCGCAGGTAGGACCGGCCCAACTGCCGCAGTATCTTGCTCGGGCTGTCGCGCGACTGCGTTGCCATCCGGTCACCGAGTCAGTTCCAGCTGGAGATAGCCGTCTGCGGCCACCGCGGTCAACAGCGCCTCCCGGTTTTCGAAGTGGTTGTAAACGGCAGACGGGACAACCCCCACTTCCCGCGCCACCCGGCGCACGCTGACCGCGCGCCACCCCCTCGTTCTGCAGCACACGCTCTGCGGCCTCGATCAGGTCCTCGCGGACATTCCCCTTGTGATAAGTCTGCCTTCTTCATCCGGTCCTCTTCGCCGATCGGGACGCCAATTGCTCCAAACGTCGACGTATTATGCCATGGCGCCGGGCATCGATGGGAAAATTCCACAGTATTGCCGCTGCACAGACACTGGTTACCGCGGGCAGGATTATAAAGACGAGAAACAGGCCGAACAGGGCAGACCCGGTGTTTTCTGCGCCCAGCTGGTAACCGAACAGGGCCAGTATGGGAAAGGCTATCCCCGCGCCTATCCCCATATTGGCCTTCTGCAACAGGGTCTGGATGGCAAAGTAATTCCCCGTGTTATTGCGCCCGGTCTTGAGCGTGCCGTAGTCGGAGATATCACCGAGCAGCGCCATCGGCGCGATATAACTCGCAGCATTGATAATCGCCGTCAGCGGTCACTACTCCGCAGCGCCGGGACAAATGCGGCAGCTCCAGGCTCAAACAACAAGCACCACCGGCTGAATCATGGAGTAAACTGCCCAGGAAAAAGCCCAGCGCGATGCTTGCCGAACCGCTGACCATCAGTCGGGCCCAGACCGGCATGCTGAAAATGTCTGCACCACAAAGAACCAGATCATCAGGATGGGAAATTTGTCGCCAAGCTGCAAATAATCCCGCATGAAGACAAAGATGACCGACAGGTACATGCCCTGCCCTATGCCCCAGATCGCCTGGGCCGACACGAAACGCCACAGGGGTTTATTGAAACGCAGCTCGGCGACGGTCTCGCGCAATGGTAGAGGCTTGTGCTGACTGAGATCCCGGCCCTGGGGCACAAACGCCACCGCAAGCAGTGCGCCGACCGGCATGATGAATATGAACAGCCAGGCGATGGCATTGATCACCGGGGGGCCAATTTCGGCGCTGCCGACCAGCGGCGACAGCGCCAGCGGCAGCACCCAGAACAGGATGCTGCCAACCACTGTCAGCACCGAGTACCAGGTGGAAATGCGCGAGCGATCATTGTAATCGACCGCCAGCTCGCTACCCCAGGCCATATGGGCGATACTGAACAGGGTGAATCCCAGGTAAACGGCACACAGCCATACCGCGTAGTACAGCGCGCCGGCGGTGGGATCCGGACGAAACAACATGAAGGTGGCGACCGAGGAAACAATCGCCCCCGCCACCATCCAGGGCTTGCGCTTACCCCAGCGGGTACGGGTGCGATCGGACAGGTAACCCACGATCGGGTCAGTGGCGGCATCAAACCACCACCGCAGCAGGTTGACCACCCCGATGCCGGTGAGCGTGGCTGCGGTGTGCTCCACATAAAAGGTGGGCAATACCATGGCCGAGGGCAGGTTGATAAATGCTATCGCCATAGCCGGCATGGCATACAGCAATACCTGTGCATTGCTGCTGCGCTGAGGGTTTATTGCCATTGCTACTCGAGGCCGGGGGTGGCGTGAAGGATAGTCTCCATCCTGGCCACCACGTCCTCCGTCAGCTTGTCCACCGCGTCGACCGCGCCGAGATTATCGCGCAACTGCTGTGGGCTGCTGGCCCCCAGGATGGTGGTGCTGACATTGGGGTTGAGACGGGTCCAGGCCAGCGCAAGGTGGGTCACCGAAAGTCCAAGTTCCTGTGCCAACCCGGCCAATTGCTGTGTCACCTTGACCCTGGCCTGGCCCTTGTCGCTGAGGATATTCCTGGCCAGCCATTCGTAACCGTCCAGGGTGGCGCGTGACCGATCCGGCAGGCCGTCATTGTACTTACCGGTCAGGACCCCGGAACACAACGGCGACCAGACGGTTGTGCCCAGCCCGTAGCGCTCGTAGAGTGGCGCATACTCCTGCTCAACGCGCCGGCGCGCAAAAAGATTGTATTCCGGTTGCTCCATGGTCGGAGGAGTCAGGTGATGGCGTTCAGCAAGCGCGAAGGCCTCCTCGATTCGTTCCGCAGGCCACTCCGAAGTGCCCCAGTACAGCACCTTCCCCGACTGCACCAGAGTATGCATGGCGCGCACGGTTTCCTCCACCGGCGTCTCCGGATCCGGCCGATGGCAGAAATACAGGTCAAGATAATCCACCCCAAGGCGCTGCAGCGCCTGCTCGCATGCTTCCATCACGTGCTTGCGGCTGAGTCCCTGCTGCAGGGGGCCGGGCGTGAACGCACTGCCGAACATCACCTTGGACGACACACAGTAACTGTCACGGTGCCAGCGCAGGCGGCGCAGGGCTTCGCCCATGATCAATTCGGATTGTCCCCAGGCGTAACCCTCGGCATTGTCGAAGAAATTCACCCCGGCGTCATAGGCGAGGCTCATACTCTCCATCGCAGCCCGAAGATCTATCGAGCGGCCGAATGTGACCCAGGAGCCGTAGCCGAACCCGCTGAGTTGCAGTCCTGACTTTCCGAGGCGGCGATATTGCATAGAACTACCCCTGCGCGAAAGTTACAATTCACTTGCAAGATATGAACATTGTTCATATTCTTTCATCCAGGCTTCGGCGTCAACCGGGATTTATGAATTCTTCCAGGCAGCAAGAACAACTCATCGCGGGTGTACTGGGCGGCATGGGGCCGGCTGCCACTGTCGACTTTCTGGCCAAGCTGGTTGCCGCCACCGACGCGGCCAGCGACCAGGACCACATCCACCTGATCATCGACCACAATCCGAAAGTGCCAAACCGCCATGCGGCAATCGCCGGGCTAACCCCGGATATCAGCCCGGAGCTCACCGCAATGGCCAGGCGCCTGGAAGCAGCGGGCGCCGACTTCCTGGTGATGGTGTGCAACACGGCCCACGCTTACACCGAACAAATCCGCGCGGCGGTAAGCATTCCCTTTGTCAGCATTATCGATGTTGTCATGGATGAACTGCGCGGCCTTCCGGTCAAACATGTCGGCATAATGGCGGCGGAGGGTTGCCTGCGAGCGGAGCTTTATCAACAGGCATTGGCAGGCGCAGGCCTTGAGGCTGTGCTGTGGAGCGAAAGCGAGCTGGCACGCTTCATGGACCTTGTCTACCGTATCAAGGCCGGCGACCGCGGCGGTGATATTGGCGCCGGCCTGAGCCGACTCGCCGCCGACCTGGTGTTTCGCGGCGCCGAGGTACTGTTGGCAGCCTGCACGGAAGTGCCAATGTTTCTGGGCGAGCGCGACACCGCTGTGCCCATCATTTCCTCCACTGACCTGCTGGTGCGGCGAACGATCACGCTCGCCAAAAACCGGCCTACTGATGAGCATACGCCATGAACCTTGCCAGCTTTCCCCGGGTCAAGCTCGCCCACCTGCCAACGCCTGTCGAATACCTGCCCAGGCTCACGGAGTATCTTGGCGGGCCGGCTATCTTCGTCAAGCGCGATGACTGTACCGGGCTCGCCAGCGGCGGGAACAAGACACGTAAACTCGAATTTCTGATGGCCGATGCCCTCCAGTGCGGCGCCGACACGATAATCACCCAGGGTGCTGTCCAGTCGAACCATGCCCGCCAGACCGCGGCCGCTGCGGCAAGGCTTGGCTTGCAGTGTGAGCTGCTGTTTGAAAACAGGATCCGCGAGCCCGGCCCGATCTACCTGAACTCGGGCAATGTGTTCCTTGACCGCCTGTTCGGCGCGAATACCCACCACTTCCCCGCTGGTACCGATATGAATGCCGCGATGGATGTACTCGCCGCCAGCTTGCGCGGACAAGGCCGCGTGCCCTATGTCATACCCGGTGGCGGCTCCAACCAGATCGGGGCGCTCGGTTACGTCGACTGCGCCCTGGAGTTGCTGCAGCAGGTCAACCAGCAGAAGCTCCATGTAGACTGCGTTGTCCATGCAACCGGCAGCGCAGGCACCCAGGCGGGACTGGTGGCCGGCTTGCGCGCAACCCACGCCAATATTCCGGTACTGGGTATCGGTGTGAATGCGGCCAGGGAAATACAGGAAAGCAGGGTCTACCAGCTGGCAGTCGAGGTGGCCGAGTATATCGGCGCTGGGAACTGTGTGCGCCGTGAAGATGTGGTGGCCAACTGCGACTATGTCGGCGATGGGTACGGCATTCCCACCGCGGGCATGCGCGAAGCGCTGTTGCTCCTTGCCCGGCTGGAGGGTCTGCTGTTCGACCCGGTGTATACCGGCAAAGGCCTGGCGGGGATGATCGACCTGATTCGCAAAGGCCAGTTCCGGGCGGGACAAAATGTCGTTTTCGTCCACACAGGCGGCTCGGCAGGTCTGTTTGGCTACCTGGAAGATATTCTATGAGCCTGAAATATATCGAGGAACACGGTTGGCAGTATCTCAACCTGCAGCGCGAGGGTCGCGTACTCACCGTCGAGTTCGATGCAGGGAACCGGATCAATAGCCTGAACAATGCATTGATGCGGGAATTGACCGAGCTGGCATTGAAGCTGCAGGAAGACTGCGAATTGAGCGCTATAGTCCTCACCGGCCGCAAGTCCATGTTCAGCGGTGGCATGGACCTTAAAGATCCCGAAGCAGCCGCCGCCCGCAACGGCAGTGTCGCCGAGAAGCGCCTGTTGGTAAAAACGGGGCCGAAAATGTGCGCGGCATGGGAGGCATTGGAGCCGGTGACAATTGCCGCCATAGAGGGTTGGTGCGTGGGCGGCGGCATGGCCCTTGCGGTGGCCTGCGACTGGCGCGTTGCCGCCGGCGACGCTTCCCTGTACGTACCCGAGATCAAGCTCGGCATGAATATGAGCTGGCAGAGCGTGCCCCGCTTCGTGAACCTGATAGGCCCGGCGAAAACCAAGCAGCTCTTGCTGCTGGCCGAACCGCTGGATGCTGCAACCGCCAGGGACTGGGGCCTGATCGACTACCTGGTGCCGGCGGGCACTACACTGGAAAAGTCGCTGGAACTTGCTGCACAGTTGGCTGAAAGTCCCCCTGTGCCACTTCGTATGATCAAACGCGCGGTCAATACCTGCGCCAATGCCCTCAATGATGCCACCAGCTTTATGGATGCGGATCAATTCCTGCTGACAATGGGGATGGAAGACGCAAATGAGGGCGCCGACGCCTTTTTCAAAAAGCGCAAACCGGTATTCAAAGGAAACTAAGGCCGACCCATTACCAAAGCCGGGCGGGACTCTTTTCCAGGCCATAAGGTGTTTCTTGTGCTACTTTGAAGCCGCAAGCAGCAATTTTGCCTATGCCAACACCCAAAAGTTCGACAGCCAGAGGAGAAACACATGCCTATTTCATTTTATGACGCCAGCGTAAACAGTTACCTGCAGATACTGGAAGGCGTCACGGGGGTACTCAACAAGGGGGCGGGCTACGCCGCCGAAAAAGGCATAAATCTGCAGGACTTCGTAATGACGCGGCTGAAGGAGGACATGATGCCGCTTCACTTCCAGTTGGTCTCCGTGGCACATCACTCCTGGGGCGCAATCCAGGGTATGCAGCAGGGCAGCTTCAGCCCGCCTTCCTTTGAACTGGACATGGACTACGCCGGCCTGCAGTCTGTGGTGGCCAATGCGCAGGCCAGGCTTGCCGAGCTCGACGCCGCGGCGATCGAATCACTTGAAGGCGGGTCCATGGTATTCAAGCTCGGCAAGCGGGAGCTTCCGTTTACCAACCAGAATTTCCTGTTATCTTTCTCCCTGCCCAATTTCTACTTCCACGCTACTACCACCTACAACATTCTGCGAATGCTGGGCGTACCGCTGGGGAAGATGGACTACATCGGCAAGATGAAGATGGGTGCGGGGGGATAGCATCCGCTAATACGGGATTTCCCGAATGCCCCAGGGCGGGGCGAGGCTATAGCCTGATCCTGCGGCCTCGCGGCCGCGGCATCTTTTCACTTTCCGGCAACTGGCAGATGCGATTCATCCGCGTCACGCTGCCGTCTGCGTACTCCCAGATCAACTGTCCCTGATCAAGGTAGCGGCGCACTACCACCGGGCCCCAACCGAAGACATGGAACTCCAGTACGCCCTTGTTCCAGACCATGCTGGCGGAGCTGCGCGGGCAATAGTCATGGTCCCCGATCGAGAACAACACCGATCCCTCGGTATCGTCCGTGTTTTCGCCCAGGGTACTGTTCGGACCATAGTCGTGAATGATGCCGGCGGTAGTCACCACGGTGCGGGCGCCGCATTGCTCAATCCGCTCAACGTGGCCCACGTGACTGCCCGCCACGCCTACCCACAGTCCGCGTATATCCTCGGCACCTTCTATCAACGGTTCGGTGCAGGTGGCCAGCACAGGCAGCGGAAAATGGTTGTAGCCACAGCCCGGGGTATTGCCTTTGGGAATGTCCGCAGCCATCAGGCCACTACCGTCAAGCTCAGGCAACTCGCAGTAGTCCACCAGGCTGCCGTCACCCGCAAGCGTCGCCGGGTCGGTGGTCAGGGGCGGGCGCGGGGAGAAGTAAAGCAACCAGAAGGCCAGGACCAGGCAGGACGCCAAAACGATCAGGGTTCCGCCCAGGACTTTCTTCATGGACTGACCGCGGCAGTACGCTTTTCTATTTGCCGCCTGTGTCAAAATCCCTGGCCGAATGCCGTTCCGGCACCCGCAGTTCCTCGGGCCCCCAGGTGCTGTTGACCCGCCGGCCGCGCTGGTAGGCTGGGCGCTCTTCTATCTCGCGCGCCCAGCGGATGACGTGGGTATAAGAGTCGACATCGAGGAACTCGCCCGCCTCATACAACTTATGGGTCGCCAGTGCGCCATACCAGGGGCAGGTCGCCATGTCGGCAATGGTGTACTCGTCGCCACAGAGGTAACGGCGCGTCGACAGGTTGCGGTTGAGCACATCGAGCTGGCGCTTTACTTCCATCGCGTAGCGGTTGATCGGGTATTCGAGCTTCTCCGGGGCGTAGGCATAAAAATGGCCGAAACCACCGCCGAGGAATGGCGTGCTGCCCATCTGCCACATCAACCAGGACAGGCACTCCGCCCGCGCCGGCAGCGCCCTGGGGTAGAAGGCATCGTATTTTTCCGCCAGATAGATAAGGATGGCCCCGGATTCGAATACCCGTGTGGGCGGCGAGGTGCTGCGGTCGAGCAGGGCGGGTATCTTCGAATTGGGGTTGATGGCGACGAAGTCGCTGCCGAACTGCTCTCCCTCGCCGATATTGATCAGCCAGGCATCGTATTCCGCGTCACTCCTGCCCAGTTCCAGCAACTCCTCCAGCAGAACCGTGACCTTTACCCCATTGGGGGTGGCCAGGGAGTAAAGCTGCAGGGGGTGCTTGCCGACGGGGAGCGCCACTTCCCGGGTGGCGCCTGCCACCGGTCGGTTGATGTTGCTGAATTTGCCGCCGCTCTCCTTGTCCCATACCCATACCCTCGGTGGTGTGTAGCCGGGCTGACTGTCCATGCAAACGCTCCAAATGTAAAAAAAATCGATTAGAGATGCACAAAGTGTAAACCATTTGCGCGGGCCTGAAAGCTCTAACCGCAAGGTTTGACTTGAGCGCACCCCCTCTGCAGGCTACTCTGAGGCGGTAAGCGGGCGCGGCCACAAAGGAGAAGGTGTGAACCAGAAAAGAAAATCCCGCAGTCAGGCCTCTCACAAGACCGGCCTGCCACCCGGCTCCCTGGTGCACGTGGGCGATCTGCTGATTGAGAACACCAGCATCTCGGTTATTGTTTACAACAAGGACACGGTAACGGAGAAGAATTTAAGTTCAATCGACGAGCTGTCATCCCTGCGCGGCACCGACACTGTCTCCCTGGTTATCATAGAAGGCCTCGCCAACGTCGAGGTGGTGGAAGAGATCGGTCAACTGTTCGGTATCCACCAGCTGGTGCTGGAAGACATACTGAACACCCACCAACGACCAAAGTTCGAGGAGTATGAGGACTACCTGTACATCGTGCTCAAGGGGATGGTGTCAGTTGGCGAACAGTTTATTGTTGACTTCGAACAGATCAGCCTGCTTGTGCTGGACACTATCGTCATCGCCTTCAAGGAAAGAAAGGACGACCTGATCGCCCCGGTGATACAGCGTATCAGGACCAGCAAGGGGCGTTTCAGGAGCCTCGGGGCGGACTTCCTCGCCTACTCCATCCTCGATGCCATCATTGACCAGAATTTTGTCCTCATCGACTCACTGGATGAGGCCATCACCCTGTTGGAGGACGAACTGCTGGCGGGCGACCCCGGCAAAACACTCCTCAACCGTATCCAGCGGCTGAAGCGCGAGATTGTCAGTGTCAGGCGTTACGTCTCTCCCATCCGCGAACTGATCAACGAAATGCTGCGCAGCGAATCCCCGCTGATCGACGAGAAAACCCACATCTACCTCAAGGATGTTTCGGATCATGCAGTTCGAATCGTCGAGTCCATCGAATTACACCGGGATGTTATCTCGGGATTGATGGACATCTATATTTCCAGTGTCAGCAATAGAATGAATGAGGTTATGAAGGTGTTGACCATATTCGCCTCGATCTTCATCCCGATGACTTTCCTGACCGGAATCTATGGTATGAACTTTGAGCACATGCCGGAGTTGAAGCTGAGTTGGACCTATCCCGCCCTGTGGGGAGTATTTCTGGCTGATCCCGGCCGTGCTGCTGGCGTATTTCAGGCGCAAGAAATGGTTGTAAAGCGAGTATTGACTAAACTGATGGGGCTTCGTTTTCCCGTCGGTCATTATTGACGGACCAAGAGTATGCTGGAAGAGCAGAAAGGATTTTCCCTGGACTGGCGGGTAATTTTCGGGCTCGCCGTGACAAGTTGCTGGATTGGCGCGGGGCTGATTTACCTGCTGGCCATCGTTGGTTGGGGAAAATTTATCCACCTGCCAACGGCGGACATAGGCAGCTTCCTGGAGGGGGCCTTCGCGCCGCTGGCTTTCCTGTGGCTGGTCATCGGCCACTTCATGCAGCAGAAGGAAATCTCCGCCAACACCCGGGCCATGGCCGCCCAGGAGGAAAGTGCCCGGCGCCAGGAGATGCACGCCCGCCGGGACAGCTATTTCAAGCTGCTGGAGCTGATCCAGGATCAGCTGGGCTCCATCGCCGGTTTCCAGTACATGTCGGTTTGCGGCCCCACCGGCACCGGCGAGATCACCGCCGAAGAGTTCACCGAGCAGCGGGCCATTGCCACCAGCGGCGACAGCGCCTGGTTCGTGCGCAAACTGCTGTCACTGGCGCTGCATAACCAAAATGACCCCGACAAGCTGAAGGAAATTTTCTACGGCACCGCCATTCGCACCCGCCACTCGGACAATTTCCGCCAGACCTTCGGCAAAATCCTGCGGGCAGCAGAAGCGGTCGACACGGACAAATGGTGACCAATGCGCTGCTCTACGGGTCGCCAGCGGGCATGTTGTACCGGGTGCTCCAGCATATCCAGGGGGAAGAAAAAATGGATCCCCTCAACGTCTCCACCCCGCCCGGCACCACCGACCAAATCATGTCCTATGTAGAATCCTTCTCCACCACAGCGCTTCTGGGCGTCGTCATGCTGTCCCTGTGGCAGTCCGGTGGCAAGCTGAAGGCTTCCGCAGCAGGCATGCGCAAGGCCATCGCCGCACTGCAGGAATCGGAAAAATCCCTGGAAACCAAGGTTGAGGAGCGCACCGCGGAACTGAATGAGGCGTTCCAGGAGATCACCGACCTGAACCGCATCGCCAGTGTCGTCAACTCGACCCTGGACCTGGAGGAGGTGAAGCGCACCACCTACGCCGGCCTGCAGAAATTGTTCGCCTTCGACCAGATGGGCGTGTTCCTGGTGAGCCCACAGGACCAGCGCCTGCGGCTGACCCTGCACGAGGGTGTACCCTTTGCGCCGGAAGTGGAGCACCGCCTGAAGGGCGAAGGGCTGCCCCTCGATGCCAGGGACAGCTTCACCGCCGCTTCCGTGGTCCTAAAGGAAACGATCTACCGGGGCACGGTCACCCAGGAGGGCCTCGCCAGGGCGGGCGCGACTGACAAGTTCATCTATCAGCACAGTCCCATGAAGTCTTTCCTGCTGTGCCCCCTGGTCATCGAGAACCGGGCCATCGGTACCATTTTCTTTGTCGCCACGCAGGAACCGTTTGAACTGCGAGCAACGGGACATCGAGTCAATCGAGCGCTATGTGACCCAGATGGGCACGGCGATCCGCAACGGCCAGTTGTTCCAGGCCGCCGAGGAGGCGCGCAGGGAGGCCGAGATCGCCAACCAGTCCAAGGGCACCTTCCTGGCCAATATGAGCCACGAGATCCGCACGCCGATGAACGCCATCATCGGCCTCACCGACCTGTGCCTGGAGACCGAGCTCACGCCCAAGCAGCAGGATTACCTCACCAAGGTCGATGGCGCCGCCAATGCCCTGCGCAGTATCATCGATGACATCCTTGATTTCTCCAAGCTGGAATCCGGCAAGCTGGAGTTCGAAGCCATCCCCTTCTCCCTCAACGCGGTGCTGGACAACCTGGCGACCATCTGCATGGTGCGCTGCCAGGCGAAGAAGCTCGAACTGGTGTTCCAGCGGGACCCGGGCCTGCCCGATACCCTGATCGGCGACCCCACGCGCCTGGGCCAGATCCTGATCAACCTGGCCGGCAACGCCATCAAATTCACCGAGAAGGGCGCCGATTGTTGTCGAGATCCGGGAATCCGCACGCACAGGTGACAAGGTCAGCATCAATTTCGACGTGCGCGACAGCGGCATCGGCATGAACGCGGAGCAGCAGCAGCGCCTGTTCAAGTCCTTCTCCCAGGCCGACAGCACCATCACCCGGCAGTACGGCGGCACCGGCCTGGGGCTGGCCATTTCACAGCAGCTCACCCAGGGCATGGGCGGGCAGATCGAGGTGGACAGCACACCCGGTGAAGGCAGCAGCTTTCATTTCAGCCTGGAATTCGATATCGGCGAGCAAGATACAGCGGATAAGGCGCAACCGGAGGCACCGGCAGACCTCAATGTGCTGGTGGTGGACGACAACGAGGCGTCACGGGATATCCTGCGGGAATACCTCCACTCCTTCGGCTACCGGGCGACGTTGGCCGCGAGCGGTGAAGAGGCCCTGGCTATTCTGGACAAGGGCCAGCAGTTCGACCTGGTGCTGCTGGACTGGATGATGCCGGGCATGACCGGCCTCGATGTTGCGCTGGCCCTGCGCGACCGCAAGCCGGTACCTAAAATCGTGCTGCTGTCATCCTGGCGCATGCCCAGCAGCGAGCACGAGTCGATGGTGGACGCATTCCTGGCCAAGCCGATCAAACCGTCCTCACTGCTCGACACCATCATGCTGGCCTTCGGCAAGCAGCCTCCGCGCCGGGCCAACGCCAAGCGCCAGGGCTTTGACATCAGCGACCTGGCGCCGATCAAGGGCGCCCGGGTGCTGGTCGTAGACGATTCCGAGATCAACCTGCAGATCGCCTGCGAGCTGCTGCAGAAGGTGCCACTGGTGCTCGATACCGCCAGCAACGGCGTTGAGGCCGTGGAAAAAGTCATGCGCAACCCGTACGACTGCGTGCTGATGGATGTGCAGATGCCGGTAATGGACGGCTACGCCGCCACCGCCAGAATTCGCCAGGACAAACGATTCGATAGCCTGCCCATCCTGGCCATGACCGCCAATGTCATGGCGGAGGACAAGAGCCGCACCCGACAGGCGGGCATGAACGGCCACATTGCCAAACCGGTCGAGCCCAGGCTGCTCTACCAGGCCCTGCTGGATGCCATCCCCGCCGGGGACTACCTGGCGAATCTCGACGCCGAGCCGGCGGCCGCAACGTAGCCCGGAGGGTATGGACGCGAAGCCTCTGCCCGATGCCCTGCCCGGCCTGGACATCAAGGCGGGGCTGGCGCGGTTGGCAGGGAACCAGACACTGTTCTACAAACTCCTGCAGGACCTGCTGAACGGTTACGCCGACGCGCCCCGCCTGTTGCTTGCCCACCAGGAGCGCGACGAGATGGAGGAGGTGCGGGGCCTGGCGCACAAGCTGCGCGGTATCGCCAACAACCTGGGCGCCCGAGAACTGGGGGCCTGCGCCGAGGACATCGAGTCCCGGGCCCGGGACAAGGAAAAGGTCTCGCCGGAGACAAATCAGCGAAATGGAAGGGATCTTCGGGATCCTGGCGGGCTCGCTGGCGGTACTCACCGACAGCATGGCGCCGGCGAGCGCGCCGGGCCAGTTGAGCGCGGTCAACCTTGCAGAGCTGTTCGCACAATTGAATGCCGCGGTGGCGGCCTTCGACCCCGCCGCCATCGACCTGCTGGACCAGCTACTGGCCAGTGTCGGCGCGGATAGCGAGCTGGCGCAGCAACTTACGGCCGCCAGGGAAATGCTGGATAACTTCGATTTTGGCGGGGCAGCACCCGTACTGGCTGCTATGGATATCCAGGCGGCCGCTCGGGGCTAGAACGCAAAACGCCTGGCTCTGTGTGGCCAGGCGTGCGGGGAGGCAGTCAGGGTAGGGCCAAACACATTGCCCGCCAGGCGGGACAAGTGCCGGCCCCTGGTTACGGGGCTACGATATCGCGGCGCCCTTTGACCAGGCTGCGGAAGATGTCGAAGATCGACTCTTCCTTGAAGTCCTTGAACTCGCCTGCATCCATGAACATACCGTGGTCGGGACAGTACTCGTACCAGATATGCTTCTGCTTCTCGTCGTGACCCTTTTCCATTTGCTTGCCACAATGCGGGCAGTTGATGTCCGCATGGCTGTCCCACTTCCAGCCCTCGGTGGCATCGCCAATATCAATGGCCTCGCTGCCCTTGAGCTTCTTCAGCATATGGACTTCATCTATATCAAACCAGATGCCCTTGCAGTTCGTGCAGCGATCGACAGTCACATCACCGTGGTAAACCTCTTCCATACCGTGATGGCACTTGGGGCACTCGATGCTGTGCAGACTTGAATCATACGTCATTGTTATTTCCTTTCTTGTCGGTAAAGAACCCGAGTCAGTATAACCGCGTGCCCGGCATTTTCCACCCGCGATGCCGCGGATCCCAGGGCGGCGCCGCGGGCACCGCCCTGACGCTGATCAGGGTGCCTGTTTTACTATGAATATCAATAAGTTAAATTGAAGCGCCAGCGCCGGCCGCGATCGCCGCATCAGCCCGCGGAGCGCCCGGTCCTGGACGCGGCAAACAGCAACAGGGTGGCAACGACCACTTCCACCGCGATCTGCTGGGTGGCGAAGGCAGCGTCGTGCGCCGCCCATGCGATAAGGCGGAACACCGCGGTGAGGCCGAGCATGATCGCCGGAGCAAGAAACCAGGCTCTTTGCTGGGTAAACACCCCGAGGAGGATCATCACACCCCCGCCGATGAAAAATGCCCCAAGATCCCCTATCTGGGTGCTGCGCCCCAGCCCATCCAGCAGGGGCATGCCAAACTCGGCGGCGACCCCGGCAGGATCTATCAGCCACCTCAGGCCGATCACGATGAAGAGTATGGCGGGCAGTGCCACGATTACCTTGAGAGCTTTATTCATATTGTCTTTCTCCAGGAGTTGGGAACATCGAATCGGCAGTCTAGCCATATGCGGGTGTGAGGGCAATCGCGGGTCGCGCTGACCAGGCGGACCGGCCGCGCTGGTAGCTGCCACTGGCGTTACGCTATGATCCCTGCCTCAAACACATCTCCTGTATTTACAGCGGCGGCAAAGCCGCTTGCCGGCTGCGGCAGGCGCAAACATTGAGGGCCAGGCAAACGTGAGCAAGAACAGGGATGCACTGGGCGACCCGCTGGCCCGCTGGCGCCACGACCACGTGTTCGAGCAGGACCACAAGCGGGCCGGGGAGGCGCGCACGCTGCTGGTAGTCGGCGTCACCGCGGTAATGATGGTGGTGGAAATCGTCGCCGGCCTGGTGTACGGCTCCATGGCCCTGCTGGCGGACGGCCTGCACATGGCCTCCCACGCGGCGGCCCTGGGCATCGCGGTGCTGGCCTACGTGGTCTCGCGCAGGTTGGCACAAGATCCCGGCTTTGCCTTCGGCGTCGGCAAAATCAACAGCCTGGCAGGCTTCACCAGTGCGGTCCTGCTGCTGGGCTTCGCCCTGTTGATGGTGACCGAGAGTGTCGATCGACTGCTAAATCCACTGGCCATCGACTTCGACCAGGCGCTATGGGTTGCCATCGCCGGGCTTGTGGTCAACGGCGCCTGCGCCTGGATACTGGTGTCGACCCCCCATGAGCACGGTCACGGCCATCATCACGGCGACCACCATGACGACGACCACGAAGATGACCATGAGCAACACCACGACCACAACCTGCGCGCCGCCTACCTGCATGTACTGGCGGACGCGCTGACCTCGGTACTGGCCATCGTCGCCCTGCTGGCGGGCAAGTATTACGGGGCGAACTGGCTGGACCCCATGATGGGCATCGTGGGCGCGATCCTGGTGACCCGCTGGTCCTGGGGGCTTATCCGCGACACCGCGAAAGTATTGCTCGACCGCCAGGCTGACGGGAGACTGACAGAACTGCTGCGGCAATCGATAGAAACCGGCTCCGCAGCCCGGGTGACTGACCTGCACTACTGGACCATCGGCCACGGCATCTACGCCGCGGAGCTGGTAATAGTCAGTTCCGAGCCGGCCACGCCTGCCCACTACCGCTCCCTGATCCCCGCTCACCTCAACCTGGTGCACGTCACCATCGAAGTACACCAGCTGGGCGGGAGCTGAAGGCGCCCCACCCGGCGGGCGCAGTTGGGCGGCACTACCACAAGGAATGTGATTTTGACCGCAAACTCGTGATCCGCCCCGGCTGTTGGCTGCCACGCGCAGTATTTATCCATACAATACCGAGCAACTTTTGCGCTCGCAAGACGCTTCATGTCGAAACTCGGAACCAGCCGCTGCGCCCTGGCGCGGCTCTACCTGATCCTGTTGTGCCTGGTGCCCGGCGTGGTCAGCGCCGAGGGCAGCCGCAGTCTTTATCCGGTTACCTACCCATCTGCCAGCGTGGCGACAGGCGCAAGGGCAAACCTCGACCTGCAGCCGGGGCAAAAATATGTCAACCGGGTTAACCGTCAGGGTTTCATTTATGTGTACGCGCAAGCGGGCGAATACATACTACTGGGATCCAGCAACATCGGCACCGAGAGCGACTACGGTGGCGATGTCAACGTCTACAACCCACAGAATTTTGGTACGCGCGGCGATGAGACCATACCACTGACAGCCGATTTCACCTGTTCCGGTGGCAGCAGCGCGCCGGGGCCGCACTATTTCGGCCCCAATGTGGGAAGCTTCCGCACACGTGCGGCGGAGCTGGCTGGCCCCAACAGCGCCGATGGCAGTTCCACAGTCAGCAACGGCTATTTACCCTGCGGATATCGCGCGTCGGTCAGCGGTATTTACGGTGTGTTGTTCACCAGGGCCAATAACGGCGGTATCAGCGGGAACGTCACGACAGTGCCGCCGAGCAATAACTCGGTGGCTGGCTGGGAGGTTGCTGTGCGCGCCAGCGCCAGCAGCCTGGCCGACCTTGACGGCCGGGTTCATACCTTCGCCTTCGTCGGTTTCACCGGCGGTAATAACCGCCCGGTATTTTCCACCCTCTACTATGTGACGAAAGACGGTTACCGCTACCAGCAGGACTTGCGCGGCCTGGATCCGAACGGCTACGCCCTCTACGCAAACACCTTTGGTTTTCTGGACAATAGCCAGCCACTGTACAAGACCCTGCGCGGCGACAACGCCCTCGTCAGCAACCTGCCGTCTGGTATCACTACCCAGTTCGCAGATTTCCCAATATTTTTTAGCGACATAAGGCCCGGTGCGGCCACTGAGGCGGAGGCAGCGAGGGTACTGAATGCGCTGGGCATACCCCTTGCACCGCCCTCGCCGCAGATCAGCGAGGTGGCTTTCAATGGTTCCCTGGGTGGTGCCGTCACCTCCACCGGAGTCGGCGGCACCTTCAGTTTCAATACCACTGATACGGTCAGCTACCAGATCGTCGTCAGCCGTGACGGCGTCGATTTCGACCCTGCCAACCCACTCAACCGTGTACTGACCGGTATTGCCTTTTCCGGTACCCATCAGGTGAGCTGGAATGGCCTGGACAACAGCCTCACTCCGTTCCCAGCCAGCGTTACGCCCTACTCATACCGCGCCTACGGCCGCAATGGTGAGGTCCATTTTCCCATTATCGATGCTGAAAACAACGGCAACGGGACAACAGTCACAGGCGGCGGCCCAACCATCACCCGACTCAACGGCACCAACCCGGGCGACAGGACTGTGTTCTATGATGACCGCGGTTACGTCACGAGTAGCGGTTCGCAGGTGGGCAACCTTAACGGTACCCTTTGCCCCGGCCCCGTCCCGGGCGCTGCGAGCCAGCCGGCCAGCCTCGATGGCACGGACTCCGCCAGCGTTTATCGCTTCTGGCAGAACGGTGGCAACGCCAATACTGACTGCAGAGTCAGCCCGGTAGCTGGCTGGGGCGATGCCAAGGCTGTCAACCTTTGGACCTATTTCCTTACGCCCCAGTTCGATGAGATTCTGGAGATTCGCGAGTTCCCCGTGGACGTGGCGACGACAGTGGCGATGCCGGCTACCGCCGCACCCGGTAGTAACGTGCAGGGAACGTTTTCCTTCAGCAATAACGGCAGCGACAGCAGCGTCGGCCTCGTCAGCTATAGCATGAACATGAGCCCTGGGCTCACGAATGTAACGTTCGGCAACCTGCCTGCCGGTACCGCAGCCAGTTATAATTCGGCGGACGGCGTAGTAACTCTGACGGGATTTGCGACCACGCTGACTGTGGGCCGAATCCTACAGCGGTATGATTTTCAGCTTTACGGCGCCCACCACCGGTCCGGTCACCGTGACCACCGGCATTGCCACTGCCGGAGGGGTCGCCGATTCAGTCCCGGCCAACAACAACGCCTCGGCCGTCACCGCCATTGGCGCCGTCGACGTGGCCACCCGGATCACGGGGATTCCGGCTACGGCCGGTCCCGGTGCAACGATCAGTGGTCAGGTAATATTCTCCAACGCGGGCCCACAGGACGCACTGGACGTTAGCTACGCCTTCAGCATCGGAACCTCGGGCAATACGCCGACTAACGTGCAGTTTTCCGGGCTGCCCGCAGGCGTAGGTGCCAGTTACAATACCGCCACCGGCGAGGTTACCTTGACAGGTATGCCAGCCACCCTGGCGGCGGGTGATATTCTGTCGATTGGCTTCTCATATGCCGCACCTGGAAACGACGGGGCCAGCATCGCAATCACCTCGGTCATCTCCACAAGCTCTGAAGATGCCGTTTCGAGCAACAATAATGCCGATGTGATTACCCTCGTTTCCAGCCCACCGCCGCCGCCTCCTATTGACCCATCGGCATTGCCTGTGCCGGCGCTACCAGTGCCGGTGCTGCTATTGCTGGTCGCATTGCTGGGCGGAATCGGCGGAAGCCGACTGAGACGGTCAAGTAGCAGAGACTGACAGGGACCTCCCTCACAACCAGGCACTGGCGAACCGAATCAACTCTGGATGAGTTTCTCTGGGAATCACCGTGCTGGAACCCGCGAGGGCATCCCCGGGCGCGATCCGATTTTTTGGCCCGCCGCCGCTGGGATCGCTAGATCGTGCCCCTGGCCCTGGCCATATCCAGCGCCAGGTCTTCGATCATGTCCTCCTGGCCGCCTACGGTGCGACGGCGACCCAGTTCCACCAGGATATCCCGTGAAGACAGCTTGTACTTGGCCGCACTGCGCTTGGCGAAGAGCAGGAAGGAGGAGTAGACACCGGCGTAGCCCAGGGTGAGCGAATCCCGATCGACCCGCACCAGGTGATCCATCATCGGCACGATCTTGTCCTCGGCGATATCCATGGCCTTGAACAGGTCCACGCCGGTCTCGACGCCCATGCGCTCGCACACCGCGATGAACACTTCCAGCGGCGTATTGCCGGCGCCGGCACCCAGCCCGGCCAGTGAGCCGTCGATGCGGTTGGCCCCCGCCTCCACCGCCGCCAGTGAGTTGGCGATGCCCATCGCCAGGTTATGGTGGCCGTGGAACCCCAGCTCGGTCTCGGGCTTCAACTCCGCCCGGGCCAGGGCAACCCGGCTGGCGACATCGTCCGGCAGCATGTAGCCGGCGGAGTCGGTGATATACACGCAGTTGGCGCCATAGCCCTCCATCAGCTTCAACTGGGCCACCAGCTCGTCCGGCTCGATCATATGCGCCATCATCAGGAAGCCGACCCGGTCGAGCCCCTTGATCTGTGAGGCCATGGTGAGGTGTTGCTCCGACACGTCCGCCTCGGTGCAGTGGGTAGCCACGCGAATGGTGGAGATGCCGCAGTCCACCGCCATCTTGAGGTGATCCACCGTACCGATACCCGGCAGCAACAGGGCGGACACTTTCGTGTTCTTCATCTCCCTGCACACGGCGGTGAGGTACTCCTGGTCCGACGCCGCGGGAAAGCCGTAGTTGACGCTGGCACCGCCCAGGCCGTCGCCGTGGGTCACCTCGATCAGCGGGATGCCGGCATCGTCCATGGCTTTGGCGATGTCGACCATCTGCGCCACCGTGATCTGGTGGCGCTTGGGGTGCATGCCGTCGCGCAGGCACATGTCGTGAACGGTGATTTTCTTGCCTTTGAGATCCATTGTCTTGCTCCCTAATTCGCCTGGGCGGCCGCGGTGGCGTGTGGCACAAAATTGCCCGCCAGGATTTCCTGCGCGTACATCTCCGCCGTGCGCAGTCCCGCCGCGGTCATGATATCGAGGTTGCCGGCGTACTTCGGCAGGAAGTCTCCCAGCCCCTCCACCTCCATATAGATGGACACCCGCTTGCCGTCGAATACGGGACCATTCTTGAGGAGGTAGCCGGGCACGTATTTCTGCACTTCCTCGATCATTGCCAGCACCGAGCGCGTGATCGCCGCCTGGTCGGGTTCGTCCACCGTCAGGCAATGCACCGTGTCGCGCATGATCAGCGGCGGTTCCGCCGGGTTGATGATAATGATGGCCTTGCCGGCGGCGGCACCGCCGACCTTCTCGATGCCGCTGGCGGTGGTGCGGGTGAACTCGTCGATATTCTTGCGGGTGCCCGGCCCCGCCGATCTGCTGCTGACCGTGGCCACGATCTCGCCATAGGACACGGCCTGCACCCGGCTCACCGCCGCCACCAGCGGTATCGTCGCCTGGCCCCCGCAGGTCACCATGTTCACGTTCATGGCCCGCGCCGCCACCGCCTGGGCGAGGTTGACCGGCGGCACACAGAACGGGCCGATAGCGGCCGGCGTGAGGTCGATCATCACCGCCCCCTGCGCGTTCACCTTGCGGCTGTTCTCGGCGTGAACATAGGCGGAGGTCGCATCGAAACAGATCTGCACGCCGTCGGCCCGCATGCTGGGCACCATGCCGTCCACGCCGTCGGCGGTGGTTTTGAGGCCCATTTCCCTGGCCCGCTTGAGCCCGGGTGAATCGGCCTCCACCCCCACCATCCATACGGGCTCGATCAACTCGCTGCGCATGGCTTTCATCAGCAGGTCGGTGCCGATATTACCGGGGCCGATGATGGCGGCTTTTACTTTTTTGCTCATGTTGGTTCTCTCGTGTTTCTCTAAATTACATGTTTAATCTGCTTGTCGAAAACAGTTCATGTTCCAATCGGCCCAGCTACAGGATAGTCAATTGCAAGACACGCCGTGAATACGTACCCGGTAAAGCGGGGCAGGCACTCCATGTAGGCTCGCTGTGGCCACACCCGATAAAGCGGGGTGGGCTCTCCATGGCCACAGACGGTCTTGTAATTGACTATCCTGCACCTGGGCCTTGCATCGAGTTACTTACGTAAAAAAAACGCTAAACAAACCGACAACTGCAGCCGCCGATGCCATCGATCTCCAGCGACATCTCGTCACCGGCCACCACCGGGATCAAAGGCGCAAGGGAGCCCGACAAAATCACCTCGCCTGCCTTGAACGGAATGCCGAACTCACCCAGGGTGTTGGCCAACCAGGCCACGGCGGTGAGTGGGTTGCCCTGCACCGCGCTGCCGAGCCCTTGCGCATGGCGCTCGCCGTTCTTGTAGATCGTCATCTTCAGGGCGGGCAAATCGAAATCCCGCGGGTCCACCTCGTTGCGGCCCAGCACGTAGACACCGCAGGACGCATTGTCGGCGACGGTATCCTGGATTTTGATTTTCCAGTCGTTGATGCGCGAGTCGACGATCTCGAAACAGGGAATGATCGTGGCGGTGGCGTCGAGTACATCCTGCTCGGTGACGCCGGGGCCCTGCAGGTCCTTGCGCAGGCGGAAGGCGATCTCGCCCTCTGCCCGGGGCTGGATCAGGTTGCCCGCGATGGGGATGTTGGCCCCGTCCGGGTATTCCATCACATCGGTCAGAAAGCCGAAGTCCGGCTGGAACACGCCGAGCATGTCCTGCACCGGCTTGCTGGTGACGCCGATCTTCTTACCCACCACCCGCTCGCCGGCAGTCGATGCGCCGCTGCAGGAACACCTGCGAGATGCGGTAGGCATCCTCGATGGTGATACCCGGCTCCCGCTCGGTAAGGGGCGCGAGAGTACGGCGCTGCCGCAGGGCCTCGAACAGTGCATCGCCGTATTCGCTGATTTTTTCCGGGGTCATCATTTTCCTCGAGGCCACCTTCCCATAGACTTCGGCAATAAACTATATGTTGTTTTATTTATTAATCGGCGTATCGCTATTTTATACCCGAGACGAGGCCTATGATCGAGCTGCGCTTATGCCCAGATCATCCGCAAGCCGGCGCACGGTTTGCGGCAACTCACCTGCGGCAACCAGCGCGTAGGTGAATTTATCGGGACGAACGATGGCGACCGCGCCGCGACCCAGGCCGGATTTCCTGAGCCAGGCGGTCAGCTCGCCGCTGCAATCCTCCAGTTCCGGCAGGCCCTGAGGCGCGCTCCTGGACGCATCGAAACCCTGGGGCCTGCCACCCAGCGGGAAGATCGTCACGTAGCGGGCATCGAGCTGCGCCAGAACCCCAAGTTCTGCCGCTGACAGCAGCGGGCGGGGGTCCACGCCGAAACCGATCACCGCGTACCCCTCTCCCAGCACCTCATCCAGCAGTCGGCAGCGGCCGTCGCGCCCCACCACGGTGGGCTGTGGTATCTGCTCGCCTTCCGGCCCTGCGCGTCGCCTGCGCGGCTGGCCGAAATACTGCCCGTCCTGGTAGCGGGGGCGCGGCTTGAATTTGGCCTTGGAAAAATACTCCTTCAGTCCCGGCGTGACCCGGGCGACACGGGTGGCCACATTTCGCAATACAGATAGCGCCGGGTTGGCCACGGACACATAGTTTTTCATACGGATGGAGGTGTCGATCATTGCCCTCGCATGGGGACGCCGTTCCGTTTGATAAGTGTCCAGCAGCGCGTTCGTTCCACTGCCCTGCAGCACCGCCGCGAGCTTCCAGGCCAGGTTGTAGGCATCGCGCACCCCCGCGTTCATCCCCTGCCCGACGAACTGCGGCGTCATGTGAGCTGCATCCCCCGCGAGGAACACCCGGCCGTCCCGCCAACGTTCCGCCACCAGGGCGTTGAAGGTGTACACCAGGCTGCGCAGCACCTCGACCTTGTCCACGTCGACATACCGCGACAGCAACTGGCGCACGGTGGCGGGGTCTTCCATGTACTCCTTGGTCTGCCCCGGCATCAGCATGAACTCGAAGCGGTGGTGGCCTTTCGGCTGGCGGCAACTGACTGTCGGGCAGTCCGGGTCGCAGACGAAATTGAAATACGGCAGGTGGCGCAGGCAGTCCTCCCCGTCCTTCTCCCTGATATCGACCACGATCCACGGATTGGGGAAACTCTTGCCCGCCATATTGATGCCGAGCTGTGCCCGCACCGCGCTGCGCCCGCCGTCGCAGGCGACCAGGTATTTTCCCCGGATCGACTCCTCGCCTTCCGGGGGTCCGGGAACCACTCCGGGCACAGTCGCAGGCTTGCTGTACTGTGCACCCTGGCTGGGAACATGAAACGCCGTCACGCCCTCGCCGTCCTGGGCAAATCTTGTCAGCTCCCTGCCCCTGCGTACCGACACAGTGGGGTAGCGCGCCAGCCCCTCGGCCAGGCTGGTTTCGAGGAAGGGCTGGTAAAACAGGTTGTTGGCGGGCCAGCCATAGGGCCGCTCCTTCTGGATGAGCTGGTTCAACACCCTGCCATCCGGCAGCACCCACTGGAAGATGGCATCCTGCAGCATGTCCCGGGCCAGCTCGTCCGCCATACCGGCCGCCTGGAAAATGCGCATGCACTCGTCGTCGGTGTAGACCGCGCGGGCATTGCCGTAGAACCGGGGCTCACGCTCGAGTATGACCACCGACACACCCCGCCTGCCCAGCAGGTGGGCGAGGGTCAGCCCGGTCGGGCCCAGGCCGGAGATGACGACATCGACGCCGGTTGAATTCTGCGTTGCCATAGTGTCCTCGCTACTTGGTCAATTGATTCAAGGTTCAGAAAGGCGCGTACTCGGTGCGGCCAAGCGAGCGCAGGCCACACGCCAGCTCCCCGAGCTTGTCCCCGATAGTGATGTCCTTCGGCTCATGTCCCCACACGCTGATACCCTGGTGCAGGGCCGTTACCCAGCTGGTTTCATCCACGGCAATCGGCGCCCAACCGTATTCCAGGAGGAAGCCCGAGGGCGTTTCGACGTAAAACGACAGTTCCCGGTCGTTCGGGTGCTGGCCCACGGCATTGGCGATCCGGAAGCCCAGTTTGCGACAGCGCACGTAGGCGGCACTGAGGTCTTCCAGCTGCGCGGGCTGGATATTCACGTGATGGATGCGGGTCCTGATCGGATCGAGCCTGATTCCGCGCGTGCAGGCGACGGCGACCGAGTGGTGGCGCTCGTTGAGGCGCATGAACGTGAAGTCCATCCTCAGGCCCGAGACGCGATCCTCGATTCGATCGGATATACGGGCGTCAAAAATCTGCTGCCAGAAAGCCATCATGGCATCCGGGCGGCAGGAGGTGATCGCCACATGGCCCATGCCCGACGCGCCGGTGCAGAAGCCACTGGCCAGCATATCGAGCGGTTCAACACTGAGTATGGGACGGGTGAAGAACTCGATGGGCATACCCTTGGGCCCGATGACCCGCCAGTAGCGCTCCACCCCCCGCAGGGCGGCGCCCGCGGCATCGCCCTCCGCGACGTCGACCGATCGTTCGCGCAGGCGCTGCAGCACGACCTGCAGGGTCGCCTCGTCGTCCAGCTGGTAGCCCAGGGCGGCGATATCCTCTGCCGGGCCGTCGACCACGATAATGCGGCGGGCATGTTCGTCGAGCCGGCATACCAGCGCGCCGGCGTCGCGCTGGACGTGCATGCCCAGGGCTTCCTTCGTGAAGCGGTACCACTGGTCCGCCCGCCGGGATTCCACCAGCGTGTAGCCCATGCGTACCCGGCCGAAAATGCTTTGCTGCGCGATTGCCTGGCTAGCCATGGCCGGAGGCCTCCTTTTCGATCCTGAAAATGCCATTATTATCATTTTGACGGTATTGTCAAGTTGATATTTTTGTCGTTTAATAGTCCACAATGTTTTACACTGGCGCCGCTGGCCCGGCACAGCCGCGGCTGAGCCGGACCCGGTCAAAGATAAAAGCAAGGAAGGTCACATGAGCAAAATTCAGTCTCCCGCAGAGATTCTCGAGTTCAAGCCACCCTCGCCCTCGGCCTTGCGAGCGCAAATGGCCCTGGCGCGCGCCTATTTCAATCCCTACTTCCAGGGGCTGGACACCCTGAAACTCGATCGCCCCGCCCTGTGGGTAGGCAATCACACCCTCTACGGCTTGCTGGATGTGCCGTTGATGGTGGCAGAGATCTACTCACGCCACGGTGTCATGCTGCGGGGCCTGGGCGATCGCGGCCATTTCGAGCTGCCCGGCTGGGGCAAGCTGCTGGTAAGCGCGGGCATGGTGCTCGGCTCACCGGAGCACTGCGCCGCGCTGATGGAGGCAAGGCAGCACATCCTGGTGTTTCCGGGTGGCGGCCGGGAGGTCATGCGGCGCAAGGGCGAGGCCTACCAGCTCATCTGGAAGCAGCGCACCGGATTTGCCCGCCTGGCGATAGAGCACGGCTACGACATCATCCCCTTCGGGTCCGTGGGCCCCGACGAAAACTTCCAGATCCTGCTGGATGGCCGGGACATCAGCGAGTCGCGCCTGTGGCGGCTGTTGAGCCAGCGCCTGCCGCTGGACGCCTACACCCGCAACGGCGACATGATCCCGCCCCTGGCCAGGGGGGTGGGCCTGAGCGTGTTGCCGCGCCCGCAGCGGTATTACTTCGGCTTCGGCAGGCGTATCCGCACCAGCCAGCTGAAGCGCGACGCCTCCGATGCGGATGCCGTCTGGGCCATTCGCGAGCGCGTGGGCCGGGCGGTGGAGAAGGAAATTGCAGCCCTCAAGGCCTACCGGCAAACCGACCGGAAAAAGCACTGGAGCGTCCTGCGGCGCTGGCTGGCCCCGCTGCAGGAAACTGAGTGACCGGCGGCATGCATGCTCCGGAGCGTGGTAGTGCTGCCGGCCGACACTGCAATTTTTCGAAGGGAGAAAACCGCGTGAAGCCAGCAAAGAAAAATGTCGACCATCGAACCCGGGTCGGCAATGAGCGCAGGCGGAAAATGCAGCTGCGCCTGATCGAGGCGGCGCTGGCGGTGTTTGCTGAGAAGGGGATCGAAGCCACGGTCATCGACGACGTGATCTCGGCTGCAGGGGTTGCCCGCGGCACGTTCTACAATTACTTCCAGACCATCGACGAGCTGCTGGCCGCCCTCAGTCTGGAACTGGGCAATGATGTCATGCGCTCGGTAGAGCGCGCCGTGGAGCACTACGCTGATCCGGCGCTGCGCCTTGCGTCCGGCATACGCATGTACTTGCGCACCGTGTTGCTGTACCCGAGTGTCTCGCGATTCTTCTGGCGGGCGGGTCTCAACGCCGTGGGGCCCAGCCACCTGGCTTTTGAATACCTGCCGCGGCATGTGGAAGACGGCATGGACAAAGGTGTGCTCAAGGTGGCCGATACGCTAACCGCCATCGACATCATCGCAGGCATAGCACTGTCATCGATCCACGCGGCATCCACCCGCACTGTGGCAGCGGATTATCCTGAACAGATGACGGGGCATATTTTACTCGCGCTGGGTGTGAGCAAGGCGACCGTCAGCAGACTGCTGGCCCGGGAGCTGCCCGGTATCGAGTTAAAACCGGGGTCGATGCTGGCCCGGCTTGGAAACACGGCATAAACACCGCAATAAAGCGTTATTTTTTCGCCGCAAGGCATGGCAGGGTGCGCCGCTCACCAGCGGCAGAAACCTATTCACACGTGAAGGAGAACTACAGAGATGGCAAAGGCAATCAGGATACAAAAGACAGGTGGCCCGGAGGTGATGGCGCTGGAAGACGTGGCGCTGCCGCCGCCGGGACCGGGCATGGTGACGGTAGCCAACCGGGCGATCGGCCTGAATTTCATTGATACCTATTTCCGCAGCGGCCTGTACCCGATGCCCCTGCCGAGCGGGCTCGGGATGGAAGGCGCCGGGGTGGTCGAGGCGGCGGGCGAAGGCGTCGACCTCGCGGTCGGCGACAGGGTCGCCTATTGCTCGGCCGGCATCGGCGCCTACGCGCAGGTGCTGAACCTGCCGGCGGCGCGCCTGGTCCGCATCCCCGAGGGGATCGACTTCGAGCAGGCCGCGGCGGTGATGCTCAAGGGCCAGACCACGGAGTACCTGCTGCAGCGGACCTATGCGCTGCAGGCGGGGGAGACCTGCCTGTTCCACGCTGCCGCCGGCGGGGTCGGCCTGGTGTTCGGGCAGTGGGCCAACAGCATCGGCGCGCGCGTGATCGGCACGGTGGGTTCAGAAGAGAAGGCCGTTATCGCCCGGGCCCATGGTTACCACCACGTGATCAACTACCGCACGGAAAATGTGGTGGAGCGGGTGCTGGAGATTACCGGCGGCGAGAAATTGCCGGTGGTGTATGACGGCGTGGGCAAGGACACCTTCGAGATGTCGCTGGACTGCCTGCGCCCCCGGGGCCTGATGGTCAGTTTCGGCAATGCCTCGGGCGCGCCCGCACCGCTGGATTTGCAGGCACTGACGGTGCGCGGCTCGCTCTACATCACCCGCCCCACCCTCGCGACCTACACCGCCACCACCGAGGAGTTGCGCCAGTCCTGCGCGGATCTGTTTGCGCGCATGCTCGCAGGCCAGGTGCAGGTGGAGATCGGGCAGCGCTACGCCCTGGCTGACATCCGCCAGGCCCACACCGACCTGGAGGGGCGCAAGACAACAGGGTCCACGGTTATCCTGCCGTGAGTCTCTGCGAGCAGTAAACACGCCGCCGGGAACGCCCATCAGACAGGCGCCACCCGGCGGCCGCGCCGCGTCGACGCTGAACTGTAGTGCGAATAAAAAACACGGCACTGGCACAAATGCGAATGATTAATAAAACCCCTGGAAAAAAAGCCTAAAACCGGCCTGCAATGGCCAACGAAAATGCCGGAAACCGCGTTTTTCCCGGGGAACGAACTTGATTCAGATCAACAGTTTTGGCAATGAGTGTGTCAACAAATTTTACAGCCGGCAGCCAACCGTAAAGCGATGCCCACTCTATATCCCTAATATTCTTAAGGTTTTTACGATCTGGTAAATAACTTGCGTACCCACATGGGATGGTTCCCGCCGCGCGACTAAAAATGGCCTCAACAGTTGTTGATGTGCATCAACTCACCCGGCGCGAAGGCAGCTTAAATTCAACTTAGTCCCAGTAATTTCTGGGGTTGGTTTTTTCATTCAAGCAAGGAGATTATCAGGATGATAATGCAATCTTCATCAAAGAATTCCTCACCCACCCAGGCCGACAAGGCCCCTGCATTCCGGCGCAGCCGCCTGTCGATGGCTATCGGCATCGCCGGTGTTGTAATGGTAGCCGCCATGAGCGGCAGCGCGTTGGCGGCGAAGGGTGTTCCCGGCAAGCCCGGCGGTGGTGGTGGTGGAAAACCCGGCGGCGAGACGGCCGCCCAGAACCTGTCGGTGCCGACAATAATGATTGGTGGGTCAGCCGGTGGTCTTGTCTGCGGTACACCGGACGCACCTTCAGCGCTGGTGCCACCTACTGGTACACCACTGACTGGTTATGAGGTGCCAGGCTATTTCTGGGTACAGAAGGTGCACACATGGCAGGCACAGTGCTTCAACGATGTTGAGGCAGTGGCATTTGGCGCCTGGGGCGACAACCTTGCGGGCGACGCGAAGCTGAAGGTCGGCAGTCCGATTCGAGTTGAGATCGTTCTCCAGAACCTGACCGACTATTCGGCGACGATTCCGACTTTGAAAGGCTACGATGTGATCAAGTTGGAGCCGAGCAAACTCGATCGGGAATCCGCCTACGGGCACAACGCTGGTACGCCGACTTTTACCGACTTTCCGGTTGATCTAGGGTCAGCCTCGTGGCTGGTGCATGACGCCGGCATCACGTTCAGCGTCCTGAACACCGACACTGGTGTTTACGCGGTTCCACCGGGCACGAGCCCTACGGCTGAGATCAATGCGACAGGTAAGGTCGTGTACGGGTACAACCTGCGCGTAGGTGTGGCAGGACCATACAGGATCCAGTTCACCAGTTCGCCCCTTGTCCAGTTCAACGGTGTTGACGCTGGCGGCCAAATTGACGCTAACAACGTTTACATCGACATCAATGTGGTGACTGGTGGTAAAGGCGGTGGCAAACCCACTAAAGCAGCTAAGTAAAGACGAGTAATTGGGTGAAACTCGTGTTGGCATTGCGCGGAGGCGCTATGTCGCTTTGACAAGCGGGGGACGAGCCAGAGCTCTCCCCCGTTTTTTTGGGTTTTCCGGAGCATGAAATTGTGGATGCAATTCAGAGGGTTGCTTCCCAGCACAACATGCCATGGCGCAGCTCAGCACTTTTCGGAACAGCTTGTGCACCGGCCAGCACCATAACGAAGGAATTACGGCGGGGCCGGCGGCCGGCCCGCCTCTTTTTCCAGTTGATCCTGCGCACCCGCGCAAAAGGAGTAGATCATGAAGAAATCGAATTCTGGCATGCGCCGTCGGTGCAGTGGTGCTCGGGTGCGTGGGCTTGCCGGCAGCGGCCAGGCTGCGCCCAAGGATCAAACCCGAAGCGACAAGCCCGCACCCGGGTTCAGCTGGAGCACAGTGGTGAACAACACAGACGTTATGCCGACCAAGGGCTGTGAGGAGGATAACACCAATGCCGGCTGTTCAACAGCTACAACCAGCCCTCGGTGAACGTGCGACGGGCTGGTGGTCATCCGCGCCCGCAGTCGAGGGGGCTGACGGCGGCCAGCCCACCCACGGCATCTACACGCGCGACATGTCTCGCTCCGCAATCCCATCGTGAGAATCCTCGACCGGAACACCGAGGTCCCGGAGCCCAACAACCTGGGCACCACCTTCGTCGAGACGCCCTCCTTCCCGCGCATCGACATGGACTCGGACACCATCGCCACCCGCGGCAACCACCAGCCGGTGTGGAACTATGGTGCCCGACACGGGCGAGCCGATGAGACCCGCGCCGGGAACGACCGGGATCTACACCAACCCCTTCGGCGACCTCATCACGGGAGCGAGCAAGCTCGGCGCCGTTCCGGAGTTCTCGTTCTTCGAGGTTCCGGCGGAGTCCCGGGCACTGCTGTTCGAGGTCTTCCCCGGCGCGCCCTCGGTGACCGGTGGCAACACCATCGTGTTCAAGGGCAACTACACGGCGGAGAACATCGGCAGAACCGGGGTGTACTACCGCACGTTGCAGGATGAGCCCATCGGTGACGAGCGACCTTGCGCCGGCCGGCGGCATGTCGCCGGTGGTGTGCTGATCGCCAACAACTGCAGCACGGTGATTCCCGGGCACCACCACCGTGGTCTTTGGCTCCACCGCGCCGCCCAGCGCGGCGAAGGGCCAGGTCGTATTCGCCGGCTTCGACAATGAGGAACAACCCGACCCTCGGCGGCCTCTACCTGGCCCCGCTGGAGCCAACACCGGATCTTACAACGCTGGTCAGCATTGGTGGTCAGGTTCCCGGTGAGTCCGCCCGCGACACCTTCAACGGCCTCGGCGAGGGTGGCGCCTTCGACGGGCGTTTCGTCGGCTTCTGGGGTGCCTGGGGCGAAGAGACCAGGACCGTGCGGCTTTACTGCTCGACGGAAGGCAACAAGGACCGTATCGACTACTGCAACCAGGAACTGGTCTGCGAAGACACGGGCGAGACCATCGGCGATCCCAACAGCATCTGCGACGACGAGTGACCCGACGACGGGCAGCGGTGCTATCAGGAGAAAGAGTCCCGGTCCACCAGGGCATCTTCGTCCACGACACCAATACCGGGCAGACCCTGGCGGTAGCGAAGACCGGCAGCGGGTTCGACGAGTTCCTGTTCTGGAACTACTCCGGCAAGACGCCCTGCACGGGTGGTGGCCATAGCGAGGAAGGCGCAGAGGATGATGGGGAACCGGCGCGCTGGCGTTCCTCTGCGTTCGTCGCCGTTTCAACGCGCGGGTCGGGCGCAACTTTCAATGCCGCCTTCAAGGCCCGGAAGGGGGAGCTCGTCGACGGGTCTATGTAAATCCGGTGGACGGCATCTACCTCAGAAATGGCCGGGTAAGGGGCAGGATACAGACCGTGCTCGACACCACCATGAACGGGCAGACTGTCGACCCCGAGGCGCCGGCGGGCTCGATCATTACCGAACTGGGCATCGAGCGTGAAAGCCTGCGCGGCCGCTGGCTCGCCATCAATGCGAGTATGGCGCCTCCCCCGGTAGACGGCGAGGAAAGCGAGGAAGAGGACAGTATGGCCGGTGTCTACATTACCAGGGTGAAATAAACCTTCACGGGCCGGTGCGCAAAAGCGCCGGCCCGCTTTCCGCTTTACTCCTGCAACGCTTGACCTCAACAACCGCCCTTCACTCCCCCGCCAGAAACTGCAACGCCTCGATATGCCCGGGTACCCGCTGCAGCACCTGCTGGTAGCGTGTCGCTGGCCGCTTTTTTGTCGCCCAGCCAGTACTGGGCGCGGGCCCGGTACACCAGCACGGTGGCGTCGCTGGGGTAGCGCTGGTGCAACTGCGTGGTGTGATCGAGCAGGGCCTGCCATTGTTGCTGGCCCTCCTCGGCCACCATCAGCCGCAGGTGCGCGTAATAGTTCCAGGGGGCCGTCTGCAGCGCCTGCTGGGCCACCATGGCGGCCTCCTTCCAGCGCTGCTGGGCCAGCAGGGGCAGGGCCAGGCCGATCTGCGCATCCAGTGACTGGGGGTTGGCCTGCAGGGCCGCCTTGTAGTCGGCCTGCGAGTCGTTGTAGTCACCGGCCAGGTAGCGCAGCCAGGCCCGGCGCAGCAGGGCGAACTCGTTGGCCGGTTCCTGCTTCAGCACCGGGTCGAACAGTTCCGCCGCGGCCTTGTACTGCGCCATGGACTCCAGCCGGTAGCTGTCCGACCAGACATCGGCGCGGCTGGCGGCACTGCAGGCAAGCAGCAGCGCCGCCAGAAAACCCAGGTAAATTCTCATCGCTCTCACCTCACCACTTGTGCGACAGGTTCAGGTAAATATAGGTGCTGTCGTAGTCATTCTGCAGCACCCGGTTTTCGTACTGTTCATAGCCACCCTGCAGCATCAGGCTGGTATTCTCACCGAGTTTCCACACACCGTTCAGGCCCACCGCACCCTGCTGCTCGTCGGCCAGGGTATAGACGACCGCCGCATCGGGATCGACCGCCAGGAAGCGCTCACCCCCCATGAGGTTGATGCCCATGCTGTAGAGGCCCAGCGGCGCACCCGGGCCGAACCAGTGGGTCCACTTCGCCTCCACTGCCACCGTGTCGGTGTTGCCGTCGTTGAGGTCGTCGTCACTCAGGTTGATGAAATAACCGCGCAGCTGTATCCAGTTGGCCGGCCCGCCGAGGGCAAAGCCGATGGTCGGGGTCAGCTGGTGGGCCTGGAACTCGTTGCCGCCGTCATAATCGTAATTGGAGTAGGCGTAGCCCAGGTCAAGACCAAGCGCCTTGTCATTGTTGAGAAAACTGACAATGGGGTTGGCCACGCCGATATCCGCATCCAGGCCGGCATTGTTGCTGCCACCATTATTGCCCTGGCCATTGTTGCCGCTTCCGCTCGAGTCATCGGTGATGAAATAGCCATCGAGGCGCCAGGTCAGCTTGCCGGGCAGGCTATCCGGATAACTGTGAAGCTTGCCGCTGAGGTAGGCGGCGTTTTCTTCCAGGGTATCGAAAGAACCGGTGCCGGAGCCCTTGCCATCCACCTCGGTGTAGGTGTAGCCCACGGTGAACCCACCCTTTTCAAGGTAGTCGCCACCCAGGAAAAATCCCGCCCCGAACAGGCTGTCGCGCAGGTCCGCGTCGTTGTAACTGCCGTACACCGTCTGCGCCGTCGCCCGCATTTCCCAGGGGTCGGTGCTCTGTGCCTCCGCCGCGGCCGCCAGGCCGAGCGCCGCGTTACACAGCGCGCAAGCAGTCATTAAACGGGTATAGTGGGAACCGTGCTTTTTTCATAACGAAACCTCCAGATGGGTTTGGGTCTTGTGTCGGGCCATCGTCGCGGGAGATGCGCCATCCCGGCACACCCCCGTCGCCGGCAAGGCCCAGTTCAGTCAGTTGGGCGCGCCAGTGGCGCGCACCGAAATGGCAGGTCAGCGTCCGACAGCCCAGCTCGGGGTCTATCTGGCACTCGGTGTCCGCCCGCAGTACCCTGGCGCCGAGCCGAAGCTCATGCTGTCCGCGCTGGCGCCAGAGCCCTTCGCCCGCAAGGAAGTCGCGCTGGTAGTGGCTGTCCAGGCCGCAGCCCAGCGGGTGCATCGTCTTCAGCAACAGCCGTCGCGGCAGGTCCAGGGGCAACAGCTGGGCCGGAGGGCGCGTCGCGCCAGCGATGGGCGTTCTCGCTGAGCGGCGTCAGGCCGCAGGCCAGCAGCCAGATGTCCAGCAGGAGGTCTTTCGGGCCCTGCCTGTCGTAGAAGGCCAGCACCCCGTTTTTTTCCTCGAAGGCGGCGCTGGCACCGGTGTCACTGGCGAGGCGGAACTGGCCCAGCAGGGTCAGCTCCACCTGCAGGTGGCGCACGCGTATCGGGGGGCAGGCCGTCGCCCTCGACCCGGTAGGTGAACTGGCGGCCCACCGGCAGGTGCAGCGGCGTGGCCAGGCGCGGATCGACCACCGCCGCTTCCAGGGTATCGCCGAGCCTGCGGGCGGGCATTGACCAGGTATTCACTGGCGCCGTCGCCCTCGCAGCGCAGCAGGCTGCACAGGTGGAACGGCTCGGTGGCGCTGCCGAGCTGGGCACTGCGCTGCACCTGCAGGTGCAGGTGGGGCTGCGGCGAGCGGCCGGAATTGCCGCAGGCGGCCAGCAGCTTGCCCGGTACTATCCATTCGCTCTCCTTCACCCTGACGCTGTGCTGCCTGAGGTGGGCCAGCAATACATGCAGCCCGCTGTCCAGCCGGATCAGCACGAAGTTGCCCCAGTTGTTTTTGGCATCCACGTCCCCGGGCGGATTATCCGCCAGGTGATCGCGACACCCTCACCACCTGCCCGTGCACCGGCGACAGCACCGGCAGGCCGAAGCAGTGAAAACTCCTCCAGCGCGTCGCCCTGGCCGGAATAACTTTTCCCGTCCTCGGTGATGTGGAAATCCAGCGCGTGCTGCCACGGCGGCCGGTGGGTGTGCTCACCGTCGAACCCCTGGTAGACCTGCCAGCGCCCGAACACCGGCAGCAGCAGCGGCACGCTGTTGACGTCGCCATTGCGCACCCGCGCCAGCCGGGCGCTCTCGTAGTTCTGCTCCGGCATGCCCGGCTGCGCGGCCAGCCAGGGGGGTGCGACGCTGAGTCGCGTGCGCAGGGCGAGCAGGAACACCAGGGTGACCCCGATGTAGGGCAATGCGATCAGCGGCAGGCCATAGACGAACAAGAGGTCCTGGCAGGCGATCAGCAGCAGCCCCGTGAGAACCACGGCCAGCATGGCGGTCAGGAAGCTGGCAGCGCCGGGAACCGTATAGATCCCGCCGATCGCGATGGCGGTGAGTACCAGGTTGAACCCCGCCCCGGCCAGCACCATCGGCTGCGGGGTCACGCCCAACAGCCGGAAACCCAGCTGGCCGACCAGCACTGCGGCCACGGCCAGCAGTGCCAGGTAGCGCGAGCGCCACACCATCACCGCGAGAACGACCGCGCCGGCCACGGGGTGAACGGAAAAAAAGGTGGCCCCGAGCATGGTCAGAAACGCGTCGGCCCAGCCCGGCAGCCAGGCCAGGGCGAATGGATTGTGGGCGACGAAGGGCGTTATCTCGTTGAACTCCTTCGCCACCAGGGCGGTGACCGCCGCCACCAGCAGGAAGGGGATCACCAGCACCGGCAGCCGCTCCTGGCGCCAGAACAGGTCGGCCAGGGCCGCGCTGACGAAGACCGCGAGGCGGCACCTGCCGCTATCAGCGCGGCCAGGTGCAAATCCAGCCGGTAAAAGGCGCCCAGCGAAAGCCCCACCAGCAGGCTGTTGAGGATATACACACTGTTGCGCGTGTCCGGGAACCTGAACAGGCGCGCCACCGCCATGCCCACCAGGGCAGCCAGCAGGCCGGACGCGCCGGTATTGGGGTAGACAAAAGTGGCCGCCAGCAGCAGCGCCCCGGCCAGCGGGCTGTCGAGGAAAAAAAAGGCCGCGTACGCCCGGGCCGTATCACCCAGGCCCTGCCTGACGGCGGCCATGGCGGCCGGGGATTTCACGTATCGCCGCTGCCCGCGGATGGGTCAGCGCCGGTAAGGCCATCCGGTGCACCCTGCGGGTAAGGCTGCGCCAGGTGCGCCGGCAGGCATTCCTGGGCCGTGACCGTCTCGAGGTTCTCGGCCCGGCGAATCACCGAGACCTGCTGGTCAGCATCGATCAGCACCACGTTGGGACGGTACTCGATGAACTGCATCCACTGGGTGTTGTTGTAGGCGCCCACCGGCGTGAACACCAGCGCGTCGCCCACCTTCAGCGGCGGCAGCATGATGCTGCCGCGCATCACGTCGATATTCATGCACAGCGGCCCGTAGATGACCGTTTCCTCGGGCCTGCCCGGCAACAGCCGGGTCGGCACCACGTTGTGGTTGTACCAGAAGGCGGTGAACAGCTGGCTCACGCCGGCATCGACCACCACCGCGCGCTTGCCGTCCGGCAAGCGCTTGTTGGCGATCACGGTGGTCACCAGGTAGCCGGCATCGTCCACCAGGGCCCGGCCGGTCTCCAGCACCAGGGTGGGGCGCTTGAGGCCGCGCGCCTCGCGGTCGTGGGTCAGCTCCAGCAATACGTCGCAGATGGCCTCGGCGTACTGCTCCACGCTGGGCACCACCTGCTCCGCGGGCAGGTAGATGCCCTGCAGCGAATTCATCGAGGCGAAGCCGCCGCCGATGTCGAGGTAGTCGATATGGCACTCGGTGCGGCTCTCCACCTCGTTCATGAAATTGCACATGATGCGCACTTGCTGGGTGTAGGCCTTGGGTTCGAGGATGAAGGTACCGATGTGGCTGTGCAGGCCGACGAGGCTGAGGTGCTCGCTGGCGGCGATGCGCCAGGCGGCGTCCATGGCCTGCCCGGATTCCACGTTGAAACCAAAGCGGCTCCAGGGCTCGGTGTAGCCGTTGTCGAAATTCAGCCTGAGGGTCACTTCGACAGCGGTGCGCAGTTCCTCCGAAATTTTCTCCAGCGCGTACAGCTCATCCAGGTGGTCGATATGGATGCGGGCGCCCTCGGCGATCGCCCGGCGCAGGGTCTGCGCTTTCTTGCCGGGCCCGTTGAACAGGATATGGTTGCCCGGCACCCCCAGGCTGCGGGCCTTGTCGTACTCGAATTCCGACACCACCTCCGCCCAGGAGCCCTCCTGGTGGAAGATATTGCATACGGCGCCCAGGTAGTTGGTCTTGTAGGACCAGCCGAACAGGACACTGGGATAGCGCGCGGCAAAGGCGTGCTTCAGGCGCTGGATGTTGCGGCGCAGGCGCTGCTCGGAGAACACGAACAGGGGCGCGCCGTACTGCTCCAGCAGGTCCGCAACCGGCACGTTGTCGATGGTGTCCATCCAGGCGGCGTCCTGGCGGTTGCCGAACTTGTTCAGCAGGCCGCTGCGCAGAGGCACCATGGCGGGTTTTATCCAGGGTTTGCTGCCGCCGGTTGTCACTTCATTCGTGTCTGTCATGGCTCGTTCCGTAGTTCCTGCGCCGCTGTATCAGCAGCGGTTGCCGCCGGCAAGTCAGCGGGCGCCGGGTTCAATTGCTGGCCGCCATTCATGATCACCGCCTCGAATTCGCTCTGGGGCACGATGTTCTCGATGGCGTGGCGGATGAACAGCACGCCCGGGCGGGCGGGGGGCACCTCCGCTATCTCCTGCCCCAGGATGAGCTGCAGCAGCATCAGCGGCAGGTTGCGCCCCACCCCCGCCGACAGGTAGATCCAGGCCGGAAACCTCGGGTTGATCTCGATCAGCTGGTAGTCGCCGTGATGGTCCCGCATCACCTCCACCTCCAGCGGGCCGCGCCAGTTGATGGCTTTTATCAGCGCCGCGCTGGCGTCGTACAGGGTCTGGTCAAAGATGCTGACCCCGGACCAGGCCTTGCCCTTGTCGGTGACCGCCATCTTTTTCATCATGACCTCACCCAGCATCTCGCCGCTGCCATCACACACGGCGGTGAGATTGTATTCCTCGCCCTCCACCAGGCGCTGCACCAGCACCGGGTAGCCCCACTGGGCCGCGATTTCGCGGAAGGCATCGGCCGCCTGGTCGGCGCTGTGGACGATATGCGCGCCATAGAACAGCCCTTTCACGACCATCGGGTAGCTCCAGCCTTCCGCCTGGCACTGGTAGAAGAACCCCGAGTGGGTGACGGTCTTGATTTCCGGGCAGTGAATACCCGCGTGCCGGGCCAGCTCGGGCAGGCGATCCTTGTTGCGCAGGCGCAGCTGTTCGGGCGTCGGCAGGAAGTAGCGGATACCCATGTCATCGAACTGGGGAGTCAGGCGCACCATGCCGGGCAGCTCCGCGTCCAGGCAGGGCAGGATGATGTCGATTTTCTGTGCGGCGTGAATCGCCCGCAGGCTGGTCATGAAAGCCTCGTCCCCCGCCGAGGGATAGGGCAGCAGGTAGGCGGCGTCGCAGTATTCGCGCAGGTACAAACCCGGGTCCAGCGCATCATAGCCAAGGCCGATGATGCGGCCGGTGAACTCCGGCGCATCCCGCAGGCAGCGCGCCACCGCCACGCCCGGGCCGGGGTTGTCGGCCCTGGCATTCATGCCGGTAATGGCCACTGTGAGGTCTATCGTCACGCTCAGTCGCCGACAAATTTGCGCAGCATGCCGGCGAATTCCAGCACGTCGCGCTCCAGCTCCCGGGTGCCCACGCTGTACTCCTGGCCCAGCAATGCGAGCAGCCCGGGCAGGTCCTGGTCCTTCTGCAGGTGGCGCAGGATCTCCAGGCCGGTTTCATTCACGGTGAAATGGTGGCCGCTCATGGGATCGAAGACGAAGCCGCTTTCGCTGATGGCGAGGCGGCGCAACGACTGCGCCGACGGCAGCGCGGCAGTTGCCTGGTCGTGCTTTTTGTGTTCTTCCATAAACACCTGACCCTGAAAACTCTGGGTCTAGGACGATACCCTGCTTTGCTGCGTCCGTGTTTGACCTGAATCAGCCAAGCGGCAGAAAAGGAGGTGTTGTTGGTGGACTGTCCCCTATTCCCTGCGTCCCGGAAGCTGACTGCACCGGTCAGTGTCCGGTAGCCACCGCTATCTCCCGAATCAGGCCCCGAATCTGCTGCCGATCATATGCCAACAGGGCCAGGTCGCCGGCATCCGGTTCGTAACTCACCGTGGCTCCCGGGCCCGCGAACATGATCACGTTGGGGAACATGGGGTGGTCATCGTCCCTGACATCCAGGTCAAGGGGGTTGCCGACGGCGTCACACCACAGCTCCAGGTACTGCTTCCAACTGTAGTTCTCGTCACCCACCAGGTAGGCCCTTCCCGACTCACCTTTCTCCAGGGCGCTCAGGGCGGCCTGGGCGAGCGAACGGGCGCTGATGTGATTGGTGCCGCCCCGCGGGGCGAACAGCGGCAGCCCCGGGATATTGCCCCGGGCGTATTCAGCCAATGCGCTGATGTAGGGTACCTCCAGGCCCTCGATATGGCCGAGGACGAAGGGGGCGTTGAGACTGCACACATTGAACCGATCCGTGCCCAATGACCGCACCGCCACATCGGTATTGTGACGCGAGGTGACGTAGGGGCACACGCCGATCTGCCCGGGAGCCACCTGGGGATAAAACGTGCCTATCATGATTGCCCGACTGATACCTGCGTCGCGCGCCGCTGCAAAGAACCGCGGCACGGCTTCGTCATTGGCCCGGGTGTAGAATTCCTCCGGCGTGACCGAACCATCCCGGGGGAGGTTGCGGATATCCGCCGCGGCGGAAAACACCAGCCAGTCGAATCCCTTCAGGCGTCCAGCAGACAGGTCATCCTTCATGTAGTCACCCTGCAGAAAGGGCATGTCCGCCAGTGCCGGCACTGTCGTCGGTTTGCGCGACATGAGGGTCACGTCGTGGCCGTTACGCGTCAGGTACAGTGCGATTTCGCCGCCGATCAGGCCGGTGCCGCCCACTATCAGTACTTTCATTTGCTACTCCTTCATTGATCAATCATGGATTCACGCGGGCAGCCTGGTGCCCATCTGTTCGACTCAGAACACCCGGAAGCGCCGCTGCACGTGCTGCTGTCGAATCGCGATCTGCGCAAGGCGTTGCGCCGGTGTAACGACCGGGGTGGATTCCGGCAGGTACCGCGCGTATCGCGTCAAACGGTACTTTCCTGAGCGAAATGCGGGGCCACTGCCCCGGTTCCGGGGTTTCACTGTAGGCCCAGCGCGGCGCGAGGAAACCCTCGCGGTGGCCGCTGGTATCCAGCCAGTTGGGCACGCCCGGGTCGCGGTGTGCCACCACCAGGCGGATGACGCCGTCGGGGTCGACCGCCACCTGGTGGCCGTTGAGGCTGCCAAGGCGGTTGGCGTAGTCGAGGGATTCCCCCCACAGGTTACTGAGCTGGAAGCCGACGTAGTTGGGTTGCAACTGGATACGGTTCTCGATGATCAGCGCTTCATCGGCCTCCAGCTCAAAGATGCCGCCGGCGTACAGGTTGGTGCTCATGCCGCCACCGGTCGCGCCGGATGCGACATTGATGTCATTGAATGCGTTGCGTTTGAAGGCCACCCCGGGAATCGTGCCCGGGTGTTCGCCGTAACTCCCCATCGGAATGGTCCAGAACGCATTCCAGAAGTGCATCTGGTTGCGAACGACCTCGCCGAACCGGCGAATCTCCCTGGCGGCGATTTCAGCGGTGTAAGCCGGTGGGTGGGATCCCTCGGCACCCAGTCGGGTGATCGCAAAGTGGATAGCCTCCTCATGCTCCCAGTCATTGAACAACTGGCGGCCGCTGATATAGCTGGCATAGCGCTCGGGGCCCACCGCGGGGTCGGTGGGGTGGGGCTTGCCGACGGTCTTCAGGGTGGCGATAAAGTTTCCGGTATAGCCGGCCGGTTTCTCCGGTGACAGCAGGATGTCGAAACTGCCATCCGCGTTCACCGCGATGCGGGAACTGTCCAGTCTCCCGGTCTGGGTCTTCATGCCGGGGCGCAGTTCCGCGAGGTCGCCGGAGTCCCCCGCAAGGCCGCCTGAACTGACCTCGAATATCAGGTAGTGCGGCGCCTTGCGCACACCGACGGCGGCCGCCTCGCCGCGCCAGTGCCGGGCATCGCCCATCTCGCCGTGAATCCGGTAACTGGCGCGCCCATCGATGGGGGCATAGAAGTAGATGGCGTCGGCGTTGTCGATGGTTCCCCGGGTGATGATGCTCAGGGTGTTGCGGAACTGCGGACGCTGCGGGTCGCTGTGAAAGGCGCGCTCCACCGCGGCGTGCATAAAACCCATCAGGTAGCGGTAGCCCTCCGCCAGGTTGCGATCCGTGGCGGGCGGCGGCATGAGGGCCGGCTGGTCAATGGCGTCCCGCGCGTCCTGCAGGGTCTGTATCATCTCGTCCCAGGCCTCGCGCAGCGCTGTTTGTGCCTTCTCAGTTTGCAGTGTCATCGCGCACTCCTCCTTGCCGGTCCCCGCGAGCGGTCGGGCCTGGTCTGCCGTCCGTGCCCGCGGATTGCTCCCGGGGCCATTGGTATTGATCATAGAAATCCGCCAGTTCCGCCTCGATTCGCTCGCGCGACACCGCGTAGTCCTCGATACTGTACTCGAAACGGGTGCTGTGGCTGCGCTCCTTGTCTTCCTGTGCCAGCAGGTAGGCATCGAATGCGGGAGAGATCGGCAGGTCGAACGCCCGGTAGACCTGCCGCACCGTTTCCCTGGGCTGACGGATGAGGTCGCGGTAATCGACCACGACCTGTGGTGTTTCGGGGTGATGGGCGAGGACCGCGCGCGGGTGGCGGAAAGTGTCAAAGGACACCTCGGTCAGGTAGCGCAGGGAGGTTTCGTAATCCACCCGCTGCCAGCCCTTGCCGCGCCAGCTGAGCTCGACCAGCTTGAGCACGCTGGGAATACACTGGCCGGGGTCGCGCATCACGACCGCGATGCGCGCGTCGGGAAATGTCGTAAGCAGGGATTCCACCCAGCCGCTCATCAGGGGATTCTTGCTCAGGTGTATCCGGTCGCCGCCGTTGAGCAGCAGCTGGCGCTTGACGCACTCTCGGTAGTGGTGCAGCCACCGGCGCCGCTTTTTCTCCGGCATCTGGTCCACGTGGAACAGGTCGATGATATCCATCATCGGCACGTCCAGGGCCCACTGCTGGGTGACAAAGGCCGCGCGCATCACGAACTGGTCTTCCTCGGAGTTCCACAGGCTCATATCGTGGATGTGTCGATGCCTGCCGAATGTCTTCTCGTCCCACGCCGCCAGGCGTTTCCGGATCGGGCTGCCCAGCCAGTGCTGATCCACCCAGCCCAGGGCCCGAATCACCTTCTTCTGCAACAGCGAGGGAAAGAACGTCTCCCAATAGAGAAAGTAGCTGAAACTCTCGCCATCCGCGGCGAGCAGTCGGTGAATCAGGGTGGAGCCGCTGCGGGCGTGCCCGACAATGAACACCGGCTGTCGCACCTGCTGCCGCCACAGGCGGGGGAAGACAAGGTAATCCAGGGTGAAGCAGAGCGCGTGTAACACGGTACCGAGCGGCACCATGACCAGCAGGCGGAACAGCATGCGGGGTCGGCCGGGCCAGCCCCCGAGTGACCAGACGTGGCGAAGAACCCGCCAGTAATAAGCAAAGTCGAAATACATAACAGGGCCCGGGCCAGTGCAATCGCTCAACCCTATCGTGCAGTGCCCGCCCCGGACAACTCGCGTTTTGCGCTATTGAATGCACCTGAAAAGCCCCATGGGGCGGCCATTTCACGCTCCACGGGCAGCGGGTGGCGGCGGAGCTCACGTTTACCCTGTCCCTGGTGGTCCCGGGTTATTGGTTGATGGCCCCGGCCGCCGATTTCGTCTTAGAATGGCTGAAAATGTCCACCCCAGCCGGCCCGAACGATGAAAAAGCTGCCGCCAGAGCCCCGCAGGCTCCCCAGCCAGAGCCGTTCGAAAGTATTGGTGGCAGCCATTATCCAGGCCTGCAGGCAGATTCTTGCCGAGGAGGGCGCGGAGCGTCTTACCACGAACCGGATAGCGGAAGTCGCCGGGGTGACGATCGGCTCCCTGTACCAGTATTTTCCCAATAAGGAAGCCATACTGGCCAATCTCTTTGCGGCGGAGATTGCCGCTTCTACGGACCAGATATGTCGCGAAACGACGCCCAGGGTGACAGCACAGGTCAACGTGTCCCTGCGCGGCACGCTGCGCGAACTGATTCGCGTCACCGCCGAGTTGCACCTGCGTTACCTGCGCCTGCACGGCGAGTTCTACCGGGCGTATTACGATTTCTTTGATTTCCATTCAAAGGTCGAAACCCATATGACCCAGGTCTATCTGCAGCCGTCCTGGGACCAATGGTTGCCGGACCTGTTCAGGCAATACCGGTCCGAGATCATTCCCGCCGACCTGGAGCAGGCGGCCTTCCTCACCGCCAACATCATCGAGCGCCTGCTGGCGGCGGCACTGGAGGAGCGGCCCGGGTGGCTGGAGGACGACGCCTATCTGGGTAATATCGAGACGGTTGTCATGAACTTTCTCCACGGCAACGCTGAACAGGCCCGGACCGGACCGTCGGGTGAATGAAACGGAAGCGACGGGTGCCACGCTTCTTCGCTACGCAAGTTCGTTCACCTACCGGGCCTGATACCGCGATGATCCGAATGGCTCAATAGACCAGCTCCACCCAGCGCTGCCCCGCCTTCAGCTCCGCCTTGCGCCGGGCCCACTGCTCGCTGGAGCCGAGCATGCGGCTGAAGACCCGGTCGAGGGTCTGCAGGATATCGGCGCGGCCGGCCACGTAGACCCGGGTGTGGGGGTTCTCGAGCATGGACAGGATTTCCTCCGAGCGCTCTTCCAGGGCGTAATCCATCGCGATCGGGTCGGCCCAGTTGGGCCGGGGGCTCAGGGCCTTGACGGACGACTGGGAGTCGCAGGTAGTGGTGGCCTTCCATCACCTGCAGAAAATTGAAAAGCAGGCCGAGCCCGAACCGGTGCTGTGGGAGGCCCGCAACAACGCCTTCCACCTCGCGCTGATCAGCCAGTGCGAATCCCGCTGGCTGATGCGTATCTACGAATTACTGTACGACCAGCACCGCCGGTATCGCGTCATAGCCCGGGCAGACCGGGCGGACCGGGATATCCACGGTGAACACGTCGCCATGATGGAGGCTGCACTGGCTCGTGATATCGACGCGCTGTTGGCCAGCCACGAGACACACATCAGGAACACAGTGTGCACGCTGGAGCACAGGCTGCAGTTCGAGGCGTAGGCATTTGGACCGCGGCGAAGTCAGCATCGGGGACAACATACCCCAGTACTACTCCGCCGTCAGTGTCCCTGCTTTTGCGGCTTGTTCTTACTCCCGCCAGGGCCAGAATGGGTTGCTGCAGGATTGCCCTGGCCTGGCCCGCCGGCCTGGCCGGCCTTCGGCTGAGCCGCTTCACCGGTACCCTGCGACCTTGCGCGGTCCTCTACCATTTTCCGGTATTGCGCGTTGATTTCCTGGCGCTCCTGTTCACCGCCGGCCTGGCCCAACCGGCTCTGATAATCAGCCCGCTCCTGGGTAGTGAGTTGTTGCTGTAACGCCTGGTCGCTGCCCGGTTGCTGGGCGGCGGAATGAAACGAGACGGTCAGTAACATGAGCGCTGGAAGCAGATAAGTGGCTCGCATACTTACTCCTGGGTTCTATGATCAAATCCATTTTTCACGTTAGAGCAAGCGGACGCTACCGGTATTGATCTGGCTCAACGGAAGTCGGTGAGGGCCAGCGCGGTTTCCAGGTGGGGAGCATCTCCACGCGGGAACTCCAGGTCTGATTGCACTGCGCATCGCGATCAAGGGACAAGCCCTGCACGAGAGCCGGCGCGAATACTGCTCGCATAAAAAAACGCAGCCAGTCGGCTGGCTGCGTTTTTCCAGAATTGGCATACCGCTACTGGTAATGCCTATCCAGCACGATAGCTGTGTGTCTCAGGCCGTTACCAGGGCCCTACGACGGAAGAAGAACATGGCCAGTCCGCCAAGCCCCAGCAAGGCCCACGTACCAGGTTCCGGCACCGTCGTCACGTAAATGCCCGCCCAGCCGACGTCCTCGCCATCGACAGTGCCCTCCATACTGGCGTTGATCGCCAACCGGCCGTTGCGAAAGCCATCGCGCTCGATGCCGAGCGATACGATGCCAATCCCTGCCGCGTTCGGATCGAGCACACTGCCGTCCATGCCGGTTTTGAGAATCGTGAACAGGTCCAGGTCGGTGAGCAGGTCGGACACATCCAGCGCGCCAAACAGTCCCGACGTGCCGCCTGTCTTCCCGTATGAGCCATCCAGATAGTCCTGCGCCGCCTTGAACACGATGTCGTTGCCGTCGACCGCGAGGAAGGCCGACGAACGCCAGCGCGCGCCTTCCAGGTCCTCCGAATCGTCGTCGCCACCGCCCTGGCCCGCATTGCCCGAGAAGTTCCAGAACAGGAAGTCGTCGTAGAGGTCCCCGGTCTGCGCCACCAGGAATAGTTTGTTCAGGTCCGTGTCGGCCAGGAAGATGCCCTGGTTCACCAGCACGTCGAAAGTGTAGATGCCGTCATTGGCGGTGCCATTGTTGTCCTGATCGAGACAGGCTTGACGGACTATTGCGTTGCCGTCGGTCGCACACTGAACCTGCCTTGCGAAAGTATCGGTACCCCATCCCCCCCAGAAGCCCAACATAGCGGCCGTCGAAGGACAGGCCTTCGCCGAAGGCCGACAGGGTGTTGGCCCCGTTCTTCGGCACCACCGTCTGGAAGCCGGCCACCGTGGTCAGGGTGCGGGTTGGCGGTCAGCGGCGCCATGAAGATGCCACCCGCCGTGGGGGCTTCTTCAACGTCGAGTGCCGGTGAACACCATCTTGCCACCGGCGGCGCTGGGCGGCGAGGTCGATCCGAAAACGCCGCTTCCGGTGTAACCCGTTGTCGGGATGGCATTCGCGGGGATGGCATCGCCGCGTTCGGCGACCTTGACTACCGGTGAGGTTCCGCCGTCGGCGACCATGTCGCGGAAATAGACGCCGGTCTGGGCAGCGCCTGTGCTGTCGGTCCAGTTGCCCTTGAAGGTGACGATGTTGCCGTCGGGTGACGGCGCACCGGGGAACTGATCGAACTTGGTAGGCACAGGCTGGTTCGGCACCAGAAACTGCGGGTAGTCGTTCGGCAATACGTTGCGAACGCCGGTGATGAGCGGCTCGCCGACCGGCGTGCCGGCGCCCGGCGTGGCGTACACGCCCGGACGTCCCGCTGCGGGTTTCAGCTGCCGTCAGGCAGAATGGTCACCACCGACGGCGTCGACTGCCCACGGAAGGCCACGGTTCCGGACTTGGCATCGATCCGTGGGAAGGATGGGAACTCGTTGAACGTGGCAGGCCCAGGGTTGGTGACCGTGTTGGGGAGCGGGAATCTCATCGCCCCTCATGGCGACGGGAACGATCGGGTTGCCGGGGGTCGCCATGTCGCGGGTGAAGATGCCGGTGGCCGGCCCCTGCCCACCCTGCCCGCTTGAGCGTGCGCGGAACACCACCAGACCCGCATCGTTGATCGAGGGCTGGTTGTAGCTGTTGAAGTTCTTGCTCGTCGTGGGGACGGTATCCGCCGTTGTTGACGACCGTCTGCCACGCGCCGATCGGGCCGGCATAACTATTTACGGACGCACAAAGTGCAATGGCAGTGAAAGATATGAGTTTTATGGAACAGGGTAAACGTAGGGGCATTTTAAATCTCCATGACATACCAAAACTCCTTGGGGGCAGGGCTTCTGCACAAGACGATAAATTTATCCCTGATAAACTATGTGCATACAAAAGCCATGCCAATTAGCAAAAGACCGTGAACTTCAAGAGCTTATGTGACATGGCAATCGGCGCTGCGCAATCCACTGTAAAATTTATCGACAGCCGCCCCTGTAATTCCATTGATCCACATCAACTTTGAAGGATGCGCCCGCGCCTCGAATGACACCACATGCACACCGGATAACATCGGTACTACAACCGCACACTCAGGATTACTCAGCCAAGAACTGCAGCGCCTTCAACATGCCGTTCAGGACCACGCTAACCCGTTGCTTGTCAGTCAGGGATCAATACACCAGCTCCACCCACCTCTGCCCCGCCTTCAGCTCCGCCTTGCGCCGGGCCCACTGCTCGCTGGAGCCGAGCATGCGGCTGAAGACCCGGTCGAGGGTCTGCAGGATATCGGCGCGGCCGGCCACGTAGACCCGGGTGTGGGGGTTCTCGAGCATGGACAGGATTTCCTCCGAGCGCTCTTCCAGGGCGTAATCCATCGCGATCGGGTCGGCCCAGTTGGGCCGGGGGCTCAGGGCCTTGAAGGCCTCGAAGGTGGCGCGGTCGTAGTACTGGCTGAAATCGTCCTTCTCCTCGTTCATGTAAAGCATTTCCAGGCCGCTCTGGGCGCCGTAGAACAGGCGCACCCTGCCCTGCCAGTCCTTCACGTCCTGGTAGATATGCTTGATCAACGCGCGAAAAGGGGCGATGCCCGTGCCCATGCCGATCAGCAGCAGGTCGGTGTTGCGGTCCTCGGGCACCTCGAAGGGAATGCCGAAGGGGCCGTTGATAGTGATGCTGTCCCCCGGGCGCCGGTCGCACAGGTAGTTGGAGGAAATGCCCTCGTAGCGTTCGCCGCTGTATTCATCGATATAGTTACAACGCTTCACGCACAGGGTCACATGGGGTTTGCCACCGTTGGCCGCGGCTGCCGTATCGGCCACGCTGTAGAGGCGGAAGTGGTGCTTGTGGCCCTGGGGATGGTCGCCGGACACGATCACGCCGATGCTCTGGCCGGGCCGGTAATCGAAGTGTTCGCGGTCTACCTCCAGCACGATCTCGCGCACCTCCTCGCGGGAGCTGGCGGGGGTTATCCGTTGGCTGGACACTACGCGGGCGTTATAGGTGGTGCCGGTGTCGAAATCTTCAAGGCGCATGGCCGCTGGCCTCCTTCAGTTTATCGGGTAATTGGGCGAGTTCGCGCTCGCAGGCTGTGGGGTCGCAATTGCAGCCGTGGCAGCCGCTGCGCCCGGCGAGGGCGTCGCCATCAGCGTCGCCACCAGGTGCCGGTGAGCCGGGGAACTGCCGCAGCCACAGGCGTTGCACGGCAAGCCAGCTGCCGCTGATGACAATCATGCCGGCGATGGCGGTGAGGAAGGTGCTCGCTAATGTGGCAGACATGGCGTCAAGCCCCCACCCCGGCAAAACCCATGAAAGCCAGCGAGAGGATGCCGGCGATCATGAGGGTGAGTGCCGTACCCCGCACCATGTCGGGCACCGTGGCCAGCTCCAGTTTTTCGCGGATGCCGGCCATCAGCACCAGCGCCAGGGTAAAGCCGATGCCGGCGCCCAGGGCGAACACCATCGACTGCAGCAGGTCGTAACCCCGGTTGGTCTGGAACAGGGCCACCGCCAGGATCGCGCAGTTGGTGGTGATCAGCGGCAGGAAAATCCCCAGCGCCCGGAACAGCGCGGGGCTCATTTTCTTGATGAACATCTCCACCAGCTGCACGGTGGCGGCGATCACCACGATATAGGCAATCAGCTGCAGGTAGGGCGCGTCGATCGCCACCAGCAGCCGGTGAATACCGTAGGCGCACACGGAGCTCACCAGCATGACGAAACAGACCGCCCCGCCCATCCGGGTGGCGGTCGACAGCTTGCCCGACACGCCCAGGAAGGGGCAGATTCCGAGGAAGTAGGCCAGCACGAAATTATTCACCAGGCTGGCGTTGAGGAAGATGGTCCACAGGGATTCATTGTTCACGGGCTTGCCTCCTGCGCCAGGCCGGCGTCCGCCGGGCGGCGGGATTTCAGGTGGTTGAACAGCAACAACCACAGGGCGAGGGTGAAGAAGCCGCCGCTGGGGAGGATCATCACGATCCACGGCTGGAAGCCCGCGGGGAGCAGCGCCAGCCCGAACAGGGAGCCGTTGCCGAGCAGTTCCCGCGCGCCGCCCAGGCACAGCAGGCCGAAGGTGAAGCCCAGCCCCATACCCAGCCCGTCGAGAATGGAGCGGCCCACGCCGTGCTTCGATGCAAAGGCCTCCGCCCGCCCCAGGATCACGCAGTTCACCACGATCAGCGGAGATGAACGCGCCCAGGGCCCGGTGCAGCTCCAGGCTGATGGCCTGGATCAGGTACTCCACCACGGTGACGAAGGTGGCGATGATCAGGATGAAGGTCGCGATGCGCACCTGCCGGGGAATAAAATCGCGCAGCGCGGATACCAGTGCATTGGACAGCACCAGCACGAAGGTGGTGGCCAGCCCCATGGCCAGCGCGTTGATACCGGAGTTGCTCACCGCCAGTACCGGGCACATGCCCAGCACCTGCACGAATACCGGGTTCTCGCGCCACAGCCCCCTGATGAAATCATCGGTCGACAGCGCGCTGTCGGCCTGCCTGTCACTGCCCGCCATCGGTCCCTCCGTCGCTGGCGAACTGCGCCTGCAGGCGATAGACCAGCGGCACCCACTGCGCGCTGCTCTGGCGCAGGATGGCCGCCACGGCCTGGGATGAAATGGTCGCGCCGGTGATGCCGTCAATCTGGTAGGGCGCGGTTTTGTTACCCTGCTTCACCGCCTCGATCGGCTGCGCGAGACCCTCGCCACCTGCGTCCAGGCTGACATCCAGCGCGCTGAAATTGGCGATGAAATTCGGGTCCTTCTCTATCTTGTCGCCCAGGCCCGGGGTCTCCTTGCTCGCCAGCACCCGCATACCGACGATGGCCTGCTGCCCCGGGGCATAGCCGTAGAGGAGGCGGATCACGTCCTGGTAACCCATGCCCTGGGCCTCGATGGCAACGCCCACCAGGGCGCCGTCCGCAGCATAGCCCGCGTGCACCAGCTGCTGCGCTGTGTCCCCCGCCTGGGCGAGGCGGAAGCGGCCGTCGGCTCCCAGCGCGAAAGAGGTCTTCGCCACCGCCCCGGGCAGCACCTGGAACACCGCCTGCTGCAGGGCCTCGGCCTCGTTGCGCGCGATCACCGGCCCGGTGAGCACATAGGCCGACACGATCAGCAGGCCGCAGACCACGCCCACGCCTACCAGCGCCCGGTACAGGGGCCAGGCGGGGGTGCGGGGGCTTGTTATCCACGGCGGCTTCAGTGGGCATCGGTCAGCGCCTCCCGGTGCCGAACACGCGGGGCTGGACCAGCGCGTCGATATGGGGGGACACCGCGTTGGCCAGCAGGATGGCGTACATCACGCCCTCGGGCATGCCGCCCCAGAGGCGGATCACGACCACCAGCACACCGATCAGCGCGCCGTACACCACGCAGCCCAGGTGGGTGATGGGCGAGGCCACCATGTCGGTGGCCATGAACACCGCCCCCAGCATCAGCCCGCCGGAGAACAGCATGAAGCCCGGGGGCGGGTAATCCGCCGGGGAGAGCGCGTGCAAGCCCCCGCTGAGCAGGGCGACGGTGGCAAGGATCGCCGCCGGGATGCGCCAGTTCAACATGCGGCGCGCGGCGAGGTAGAGGCCGCCGGCGAGGATCAGCACCGCGCAGGTCTCGCCGGCGGAGCCGCTGGTGAGGCCCAGCAGCAGGTCGCCGGTGGGCGTCAGCTGCTGGTCGAACTTGAACAGCGACAGCGGGGTGGCGCCACTGAAGCCGTCGTAGACCGGCGCGGCGAAAGGAATGGTGAGGCTGCTCGCGGGCAGCTCGGTGAAGCGCCCGGCGACGAAGGCCGGCGTCCAGCTGGTCATGGCCACGGGAAACGCCGCCTGCAGGAAGGCGCGCCCCACCAGCGCGGGGTTGAAGGCGTTGTAGCCCAGGCCACCGAACAGGAACTTGGCCAGGGCCACGCCGATGATGCCGCCGCAGGCTACCATCCACAGGGGCAGTGCCGGCGGCAGGGTGAGCCCGTACAGCAGGCCGGTGATGGTCACCGACCAGTCGCGCACCGTGGAGGGCGCGCCGGCCAGCCGGCACAGCAGGTGCTCGGTCCCCACGCAGGACAGCACCGCCACGGCCAGCGTCAGCGCCGCCGCCAGCCCGAAACTGTAGACGGCGAAGGCGGCGACCGGCAGCAGGGCGAACACCACGTTGCGCATGATCACGTCGACGCTGGCGCCGCTGCGGATATGCGGCGAGGTATGGATCTCGAGGGTGTGCCCGCGCCCGCTCATGAGGCCGCCCGCCGTTTCCTGACCAGGCCCTTGGCGGCGCGAAAGCGCTGCACCAGGGGAATATGCGCGGGACAGACGTAGGAGCAGGCGCCGCACTCGAAACAGTCGAGCAGGTGGAATTCATCGGCCATGCGCTCGACCTGCCCGGCCCTGGCCAGCAGGCCCAGCTGGGAGGGGTTGAGGAACAGCGGGCAGGCGTCCACGCAGTAGGCGCAGTGGATGCAGGGGTACTCGGGCGGGGCCGCGGTCTGGCCGGCGCTGAAGGCGATAAACCCGGAGGTGCCCTTGGTGATGGGAATATCCAGGCTGGGCAGGGCCTGGCCCATCATCGGCCCGCCCAGGAACACGCGGCTGACGTCGTCCGCCATGCCGGCGTATTCCAGGGCGAAGCGCAGCGGCGTGCCGATGGGAATGCGGTAATTGCCCTGCTTGCGGATGGCGGGCCCGCCGATGGTGATCACCCGCTCCTGGATGCCGCGGCCGTGGGGCAACAGCCGCCCTATCTCCGCAGTGGTGGCCACATTCACCGACACCACCCCCACATCCGAGGGCAGGCCGCCGGAAGGCACTTCCCGGCCCAGCAGCGCCTTGATCAGCATTTTCTCCGCGCCCTGGGGATACTTCACCGCCACCACCTCCACCGCGACCGGCAGGTCGGCGGGCAGGGCGGCGCGCAGGGCATCCGCCGCATCGAGCTTGTTGGACTCCACGCCGATGATGGCGCGCTCCGCGCCGGTGACCTTCAGCAGGTAGCGGATGCCGGTGAAGATATCCGCCGGCTGCTCCAGCATCACCCGGTGGTCCGTGGTCAGGTAGGGTTCGCACTCCACGCCGTTGATGACCAGGGTGTCGATGTGCCTGGCGTCGGGGACTTTCAGTTTGACATGGGTGGGGAAGGCCGCGCCGCCCAGGCCCACGATGCCCGCCCGCTGGATCGCCAGCAGGATCTCCCCGGCGGAGGCGGTGGCGTGGTCACAGGGCGTGCCCTCGATCACTTCCTGGCTGGAGCCGGGAAAGGGCTTGAGATAGATCGCCGGCGTCATCCTGCCATTGATGCCCGGCGCCAGGGCGATGCGCTGGATCACCCCCGAGGCCGGCGCATGCATCGCCACCGACACGAAGCCGTCGGGCTCGGCGATCAACTGGCCCCGCTCCACCTCCTGGCCCTCGCGCACGACGGCCAGCGCCGGTTTGCCGATATGTTGCAGCAGCGGCACGATCATGACCGGCGCGAACGGGAACTGCCTGATGGGCAGGTCGCGGGTGTCGTCCTTGCGCTGCGGCGGGTGAATGCCGTGGGCGAAGCTGCGACGCTGGCGGAGCGCGTTGAACATCAGTTGTACTTCGCACCCCGCGCGATCCACTTGTCGATGTCGGGCTCGGAGCGATCCGCAGGCAATCCCGGGTGGATGACCTGCGCCGTGCATTTTTCCGCCGCCTTTACCAGGTCCCGGTAAGGGCCTGCCAGCGGGTCCTTGATATACGCCTTCTTGGCGTCGTTGTAGGCGAACATCGCGGAATTGAGATTGGTGCACTCGTCGCAGGCGGTGCACTCCTCGGTATCCAGCCAGGGCGCCATATAGTCGGCGCCTGCCGCTGCGGGGCCGGCGGCTGCACTGCTGGCGATGACGTCGGGCTCCGCGTCGTCCAGCAGTCCCGCGGGCAGCTCACCGCCACCCTCGACCATGCGCAGCAGCCCGCTGGCGATCCTGCTCACCACGTCCCGGCGCACTCTCTGCTCCAGGTCCGCGGCGGCGTCGGGCGCCTTCGGCTTCACCCCGGCGATGGCTTTCAGCATCACCCAGAAATCGCGCCGCTCCTCGCTGGATTTGACCATGGTCTCATCCACCAGCAGGCGGCTCAGGTGCTGGCGCTTGTCCAGGGTCCAGACGAAGGGATACTTGCCCTCGCGCCCGGCCGCGTCCAGTTGCATGAACTCGGCCAGCGGCACCATGTTCTCGTGCCAGGTGTCCGGCGGCGCCATGCGGAAGTGCTTGCGAAAGCGCCCCTCGGTCATGGCGAAGTCGGCGAAGGTCATGGGCAGTTCCAGGGTCTTCTCCCGGCTGCCGTCCAGGTAGCGCAGGGTGTAGCTGGGCCAGTCCTCGAACAGGGCGGGGTTACCGTCCAGGTCGAAACACTGCTCGGGAGTGCTGCCCTTGTCCGGGTGGTAGCGGAACAGGGGGTAGGCCCGGGACTCCACCGCCAGCTTCGCCTGGTGGTGGCCCATGTCGTCGCCGATGCCGTGCTCCGGCTGGCAGGAGGTGTACAGGTTGAACAGCGCCGGGCGCTGCACCATCAGGCCCTGGATAAAGCCCTCGATCATGTGGTTGGCGTGGGCGATGGTGCTCTGCAGCACGTAGGTGGTGCGGTGGGCCATGGCGATCAGGCCGATCTCCTTGCGCACTTCCTGCTTGCCCTTGCCCACCTTGCCGAACTGCGCCATGTCCGATACCTGGCCGATGAAGCCGGAGGTGCAGGCCTGGCCGCCGGTATTGGAATACACCTGGGTATCCACCACCAGGATCTTGATCGGCTTGCCCGACATCATCGCCCGCGACAGGTTCTGGAAGCCGATGTCGTACATGGCCCCGTCGCCGCCCACCGCCACCACCGGCGGGCACAGCAGGAACTCCTCGTCGCTGAACTGCTCCCAGTTGAAGTAGGTGAAGAACGCCTCGTGCTCCGCCTGCCGGTACTGGCCCGCCAGCTCCAGTTCCGCCGCGCGCACCGCCTTGAAGCCCTCCGCCATCTTCGCCATATGGCCTTCGAACACGCCCATGGCCAGGGACGCGCTGTCCTGGAACAGGTGGTTGGACCAGGGGAAGGGGTAGGGATTGAACGGGTAGGTGCTGCCCCACACCGAGGTGCAACCGGTGGCGTTGAGCATGCCCATGGCGGCGCGGCCGCGGCCGCTGGTGCCCTCGATATAGCGCCAGCGCAGGTCCTTGAGCTGCCCCAGCAGGCCGCTCACCCGCTGCAGCCAGGCGGGGTCGATGGGCTTGCTGCCCTTCATCTCCTCGATCTGCCTGGCGAGATCGGACAGGGTCAGGTCGTGATCGCCGTTGCGGCTGAGAATTTGTGCCAGCGCCGCGGTGTCGCCAACGTTGACCTCCTGCACCAGTTGCAGCTGGATGTGGCGCTCGAGCCGGCCGATCAGGTCCTCGAGCTTCGCGATCCGCGCCTTCACCCGGGGCTGCATCAGCGCCTCCACGGTGGCGACGAACAGGTGGATGACGGTCTTTTCCGAGCAGCCCAGGCAGGCGCCGTCACCGCTGGCGAGGCCCGAATAGGCCTCCTTGTCCAGCAGGATGGTCTGCAGCGCGCCGATGCCCTGCTCCAGGTCGTCCACCCGGATGTACTGCTGCGGCGTGGTGGGCAGGTCCAGCCAGAAATTCCACTGCTGCCGCAGTTGCTGCACGGTCTCGTCGGTCTGCGCGCACCGGGATCAGCGCCGCGTCGTCGCAGACCGCCACGCACTCCATGCAGCCCTTGCAGGTGTAGGGGTTGACGGTGATGCTCAGCAGGCCGCCGCTGCCCGGGGCCTTTTTCTCGGGCAGGGTGTAGTAGGGCCGGCTGAGGGCGAACTGGAAGCCGTCCAGCTCCTCGTTGAACCAGGCAAATTCAGCTTTGAGTTCGGCGCGCTCGGCCTCGGCCAGGGCCGGATCGTTGACGGTGGTCGCGATGGCCTGCTGCAGCAGTTCCCCCACCGGGTCGGTTTCCGCCGCCTGCCCCAGCAGGCCGCGCAGGCTGCGCTCCAGCTGGCGCACGGCCCGCGCCAGGTGCTGCGGCTTATGGCCCTGCTTGCGCACGCGCGCGAGCACCGTGTCGAGCACCTGGCCCAGCTCGTTCACCAGCCCCGGAATCGCGGTGTCCGGGCAGACGGTGTAGCAGTTGCCGCAGGCGGTGCAGTTCTCGGCAATCCACTTGGGGTGTTCGAAGCGGATGCCGGTCATGTCGCGAAACAGCGCGGTGGAGGCCGGCATCACACCCAGGCCGATGAAGGGGTCGGCCAGGTTGTCGTTGCCCATGCCGCGGGCGTAGAAATTGCCGGTCTGCTCCCAGAAGCGGTGGATGTCCGCACTGGGCGCGCCGCTCTGGGGCAGGCGCTTCACCATCACCGGGAGTTTCGGTTCGGCGCGGGCGTCGATCAGCCGCGCCGCCTGGATCCCCACCTGCTTGTCGGTCACCTCGCGGACCTCGTCGAAGCCGCGCCTGACCACCCGCACGTTGTCCTCCACCACCCGGGCGCCCTTGGCGCCGAACTTGTGCTCCAGCTGGTCGCGTATCGCCTGCAGCAGTTTTTCCTCGGTGAGGCCGGCCTGCTCGGACAACGGCGAGGCGGCAAAAAACGCGCCCTGGAAGGCGATACCCTGCATGCGCAACTGCAGCTCCGTGTCGGTGGCCTCCTCCCGGGCGATCCTGAACGCATCCAGGTAGTAAAGGCGTATCTGCTGGTCGACGATAAGCTGCTGGTAGTGCTCGGGAATATCGGCCCATACCTGTTCCGGGGAACCGCGCTCGCTCTGGATGATCAGCACACCGCCCTGCTTGAGACCGGCCACCGCGTTGGTGTGGTGGAACACATTGGGGTCGGGCGAGAGCACCACGTCGACGTAGAAGTATTCGCAGTTGATGCGGATGGGTTCCGGCGCCGCCGCCAGGTAGTACGTGGTGGGCTGGCCTTTCTTCTCCGAGCCGTATTTGGGGTTGGCCTTGATGTGGTAGCCCAGCAGGTCGAACAGGGTCATGGCCAGGTTCTTGCCGGTGGTGATCGCGCCCCAGCCGCCGATGGAGTGAAAGCGCACCGTGATGCTGCCTTTGGGCATCAGGTTGGGGTTCTCGCTGCCGCGCACCGCCAGCGCCCGCACCCCGGGATAGCTGCTCTCTATCGTGTCCTGGTGGATCTCCTGCTTGGGGGTCAGGGGCTCATCCCGCAGGAAATCGATGGACAGGTAGAACTGTTTCTTGCGCTCGCCACCGGGCAGCATGTTCTCGATGGCGCCGATCAGGCCCTCGGGCTGCAGGTCGCGGCTGCCCAGGCCAAACGAGCCGGAGTACAGCGGCGGGGCGTCGGCCAGGCTGCTGTAGGTTGCAAGCTCCGGATAGGGCGTCTCGTTCCGGTCCCGGCCGTTCTCCATGGCCTTGCCCAGGGTGGCGCGGATTTCGCGCATCAGCGGCAGGTCAGCCGCCAGGGGTTGGTCCAGGCGCTCCAGTACCGCCACGCCCTTGCGGCCCTTGAGCACGCGGCTCAGCTCGGCGCCGGGAAAGGGCCGGAACATGACCAGGTTGACCACGCCCACCTTGAGGCCGCGGGTCTCGCGCAGGTAATCGGCCACCGCCTCGGCGCTGGGGATGAGGCTGCCCTGGCCGAGGATCAGGTAGTCGGCGTCCTCCACCCGGTAGGTGGCCACGGGGCCGTACTGGCGACCGGTCAACTGCTGGAACTCGTAAAACGCCTGCTCGGCCAGCTCGCCGATATGGTCGAAGAAGAACGGCCGCTGCGCCGCCACGCTCTGCATGTAGGAATCCTGGTTCTGCACCAGCCCGGACATCAGCGGGTTGTCCACGTCCCACAGCTCGGGTATGCGCCGGCGCATGTCGCCGAAGATGATGCGCTGGGCGGGGGTGGGAGTGGCGATGATGTCATCCGGCCGCCCCAGGTACTCGGCGATCAACTCCCGCTCCGGCACCTGCAGGGACTCGATCAGGTGGGTGGTGAGGAAGCCGTCCTGGGCCACGATCCCCGGGGTCAGCGCCAGCTCGGCGATACGGTGGGCGATGATGTTGAGGTCAGCCGCCTGCTGGGCGTTGGCAGCAAACAGCTGGAAAAAGCCGGTGTCGTCGACGCAGTGGTAGTCGTCGTGTCCCGCGTGCACGTTGAGGGTCGCCTTGGTCATGGCGCGGGCGCCGATGTTGAGCACGTAGGTCAGGCGCTTGCCCACCGCGGCGTAGAGCGACTCGTGCATGTAGGCGATGCCCTGGCCGGAGGAAAAATTGGCCGCCCGCAGACCGGTCATGGCCAGGCCCGCGGTCACCGCCGCCGCCGCGTGCTCACCCTCCGGTTCAATAAAGATCAGGGGCCGCCCCGAGACGTTGACGTGGCCCTGGGCCGCGGCCTCGGCCCAGTACTCGCCCATCTGGGTGGAAGGGGTGATGGGATAGGCCCCGGCGGCATCGCTGGACTCGCGCTCGCACATGATGACCGCGGTATTGCCGTCCAGCGCCGCGCGCTGGCCCGGGTATTTTATTGCGGGGTGTTGCTTGCTCATACTGTGGTTCCTCGTTGTCTCGGCGCCGCTTGCGGCAGGGCTCAGCTGGGCGCTGCGGGCAGCGCACCGTGGCGCAGAATTTTCTTGCTGGCGGCGCCGCGCAGCGCACCCGCCTCGTCATCTATCCAGACGATGGCGCCGGTGGGGCAGCGCTCGATCGGCACGCGGGTGGCATGGGGCCTGGTGTAATCGATCACCGGCAGGTTGTCCCGCATGCAGATCAGGCCGGCGGGCGCGTCCACCACACAGCGTTCACAGGCGGTGCAGGCGACCTCACAGGCAGCCAGCACCGCATCGCCCTGCTCCAGGTTTTTGCACGCCACCCACAGGCGGTGGTCCTGGGGGTGCAGCGAAAACAGGTCCTTGGGGCAGATATCGACGCAATCGCCACAGCCCGTGCACTTCGCGGCGTCCACCACCGGCAGCCCGTGGCTGTCCATGCGGATGGCGTCGAAGTCACAGGCCCGTTCGCAGTCGCCGTAACCCAGGCAGCCCCAGGCACAGCCCTTGCCGCCGCCGCTCACCTGGGCGGCGGCGAGGCAGGACGGTTCACCGCTGTAATGGGCCCGGATGCGCGCGACATTACTGCCGCCGGCACAGGCCAGGCGCGCGACGATCCGCACCTGCTCACCTACCGCTATACCGAGATAATCCGCGATGGCCTGCCGCCCCTGCGCGTCGCTCACCGAACACTTGCCCGGCGCCACGGCTCCGCTCACCAGGGCTTCCGCGAAGGGGCGGCAACCCGGGTAGCCGCAGGCGCCGCAGTTGGCGTGGGGCAGCATTTCCTCGACGACGTCGATGCGCAGGTCTTCCTCGACGTAGAGCCTGCGGTGGGCGAGGATAATCAACGTGGCCAGCAGGAACGTGAGCCCGCCGATCGCCAACACCGCGGTCAGCACCACCATGTGAAAAAATCCAGCAATTGCGCTTCCGGAAAGCCGGGAAAATGCCCTGTGCCGAAAATTTATGCCCTGCCCGGCACAGAGTCAAACCACAACTGCCGGCGGCGGGCGCTGCGGGGCATTCACTTGATCAGGCTCAATTTCTGCCAGCTTGCGCCGGTGTAAACGCTGCCGCCCGGCAGGGCCGGGACTTGCGCGGCAGGCTCAGCGCGAGGTGTTGCCCGCCGCCTTCATCCTGGCGGTGAGGTCGGCGACCAGCGGGCTGGCGCTGAGGCCGTGGAACAGCACACTGAGTACGATCACGGCCACCACGGCATCTGTGATGGTGCCGCCGCCCGGCAGTTTTTCTTCCAGGACGATGACGGCAAATACGATGCTGGCGAGGCCCCGGGGGCCAAACCAGCCGGCAAACAGCTTTTCGCTCGCCCCCAGGGGCAGGCCGGTGAGGGCGAGGTATACCGGGAGCATCCGGATTGCGGTGAGGCTCAGGAAGGCATACAGCACGACCTGCCAGGTGAGGGTGAGCAGCCCCTGGCCCACCACGGCGGCGCCGAACACCACCCAGGTCAGCAGTGCCATCGTATCCCCCGCCCCCTCGGCATCGAGCAGGCGCGCATGGCTACCCTCCCGCTCCATTGCGCCGAAGCAGAGTCCGCCGACAAAGCAGGCGATGAAGCCGCTGCCGCCCAGCCACTGGGTAAGGCCGAAACAGGCCACGGCCAGGGCGGGAAGCGTGATCTGTTCCCAGGAGTGTGTCATCCAGCCGCGGCTGTTGACGACCCGCAGCAGCCTCACCGCGAGCCAGGTGAGTGCGACGCCCAGCGCCACCCCGATACCGATCGACTCCGCCACCAGCTGCAGCGCCACTGCGGTGGGGTCAGCCACCGCTCCCGCCTCAGAGGCCAGTAACAGGAACACAAAGAGGATCGGCACGCAGATGCCATCGTTCAAGCCGCTTTCCAGGTTCAGGCCCTCGCGCAGCGGACCCGGCACCGCGGGGTTGGTGACCACGGCCTTACCCAGTGCCGCATCGGTGGGCGCCAGCATCACCGCCAGGAGCGCGATCTCCACCCAGCCCAGCCCGTCCAGCAGTACCAGGCCGGCGATGTAGCCCAGGCCGATGGTGAGCGGCAACCCGACGAGCAGCAAGCGCAGAGGGATGCGATAGGAATGCTGCAGTTCCCGCAGGTTCGCCCCGGCCGCATCGGTAAACAGCACGAGTGCCAGCGTCAGCTCCGCCATGGTGCGCAGGCCCTCGGCGTCGATATCGAGATTGAGCAAGCCCATGCCGAGCGGCCCCATGGCCGTGCCGAAGGCCATGAACACCAGCGCGCCGTTTACCGGGGTGCGGGCCAGGCCACCGCTGACACTGCTGTAGAGGAAGGCGAAGGCCGCAAGAATTGCCAGATTCTGGTACATGGTTGCAGGGCCTCACGGTCATTCAGGGGTGTCGGTGCGGTGTCCACCGGCGCCGTTCGCCGGGGAAGAAAGCGTTAGCGCTTGCCGCCCGCTCACCCGGGATTTTGCGGCTGCCGCGCCGACAGCCGCATGCCGATCAGGCTGGCCACCAGGATCGTGGTGTAGAAGATGCCGATGCCGGACTCCGTATAGGCCAGGAAGCGGGTCAGGGGGGTGGCCGGGGTGATGTCACCGTAGCCAACCGTGGTCAGGGTGATCATGGAATAGTAGATCAGGTCATCGAGGTTCCCCTGCCAGGAGCCGCTCTGCAGGCCGTTCATCGAGCCGGGGAAAAAGTACTCGACGATGAGGAAGGCAAAGCCGAACAGCAGGCCAATCAGGATATAAATGCACACGGCCCCATAAATCGCGTTCGGCGTAATCTGGCCCGTGAACATCACCTGGCGCCAGGCCAGGTAGATCGTCGCGGCGAAGAAAATGAACAGAAAGAACAGCTGGGCCAGGGCAAGGACATCGCTTTCGATGACACTGTCGGTGATCATGATGGCGATGACGATGGCAGGAACGATATTGCGCGGATGCACCCAACCGCCGCGGTTCTCGTGCATGGCCCAGACCGCTATGATCACGGTGAGCATGAGGCTGAGATTGACCAGAAGCTCGGCGCCGCGCAATTCAAGCTGGGCAAACAGGCTACCGGCAAACAGCAGCGCCACCAGTGTGGCCAGTAACCAGATGAAGTTATTATGTCGCCCGGGTTGGTGTTTCATAACTCCCCCTTTTGTCAGGACTCAGCCCGGCCTGGCTGCCGGGCGCACCAGTCTAACACGGCAATGTGGCTATCGGCCCCGCCGGCGAACAGGGGTGCAGGTCGCAGCAGCCGCTGCCGCACGCCGAGCCACTAGGCGCCAGGGCGAAAGACCACTTCCCGCTGCGGATAAAAAAACGCCATCAGGGCCTCTTCCTGTGCCATGGCATCGCGATAACCGCAGGCGATCAATTCCCGGCAGAAGGCCCCCTCGAACAACAGGTAGCTGGCCATGCTGGTACCGCCGCCCGAGGGAGTGGCCCCGGTCATCTTCAGCACCGCCCGCATCGAGCGCGGCAGGCTGTTGAAATGCCGGGCCACCAGCTCATTGATCTGGATGGAGGGGTTGATACACAGGAAGTCCACCATGCGCAGGCCAGCGGTGTCGGCGTGGGGGTTTTCATTGAGCACCATGCCGACCAGCTCGTTGATCCGCACCAGGTGCTCCATATCGTTTTCCAGTGCATCGATAAATGCGCTGTTGAAGACGTGACCCATAATCCTTGCCATGGATGGGGAGTGCTGCTCGTGGCGCACCGCCGGCCCGCGGGTGGGATTGCCGCTCACCCCCACCACCAGGATGCGCTGCGCGCCGAGGTGGATGGCCGAGCTGATGGGGGACACCTGGCGCAGCGCGCCGTCACCGTAATAGCTGTCGCCAATTTTCGCCGCGGGCAGCAGCGTGGGTATGGCGGAGGACGCCAGCAGGTGGGCCACCTCCAGGCGGGTGGCGATCCCGCGGCGCCGCGCCTGGCGCCACTCGGGCAGCACATTGCCGTCGAGATTGCTCTGGTAAAAGGTGACGGACTCGCCGCTGTCATAGCTGGACGCCGTGACACCGATGGCGTCGAGCAGGCCTCCCTGCAGCCGCCGCTCCAGGTCGCGAAAATCGATCACCTTCGACAGCAACTCGGCCAGGGGCGCATTGTTGAGGATGGACAGTGGCCGGCGCAGGCCGATGCCCTGGTGAAACAGGGAAACAGCCAGCCGCAGCAGGCCGCCAAGCAAATCCAGGTGACCGGCCTTGTACACCTGGTCGACGTGGAGCTGGCTCCAGAGCCGCTCCACCTTCTTCACCGCCAGGCGAAAATTGTTGGCCGAGGCCCCCAGGGCTACCGCGTTGATGGCACCGGCGGAGGTACCGGTGATGATGGAGAAGGGGTTGTGGGCACGCTTCGGTAGCAGTTGCGCGGCGGCCTTGAGCACGCCCACCTGGTAGGCGGCCCGCGCGCCGCCACCGGTGAGGACCAGCGCCGTTCTGTCCGAGGCGGGTAGTCTATGGCTCATGCTCATGCCCTCCACTGTGCCTGCAGACTACCACAGCCCCTCCCGGGCGAAATCCCGGCGCGGGATTAAGTCCGGCATTTCATCCAGGGCGGGGAATTGTGCACAGGGGAAATTGACTGGTTCCAACGCGTTTGGGATGCTGGTCGCCCGGTGACGGGAAAAAAGAAAAATAACGATAAAGGAAATATCCATGGCAGCAACTGCCCTGAAAACCACCACACGTCTCGCCCTTGCCCTGGTCGCCGCCGCTGCGCTCGGCACCGCGACTCACGCCAGGGCCCAGCTCGAAGAGGTGATCGTCACGGCGCAGAAGCGCAGCGAGAACCTGCAGAGCGTACCCATCGCCATCACCACTTTCGATGCGGCAGCGATGGCGGCCCGGCAGATCACCAGCGTGCAGGACCTGCGCTTCTCTGCGCCCAACGTCAGTTACGCCAAGGGCAATTTCACCGGCAGCAACTTCAAGATACGCGGCATCGGCCAGGACCTGGTGGCCGCGACCGGGGATGCCGGCGTGGGTATCCATATCAATGACGTGCCCCTGCTGGACCCGCGCCTGTACGAAACCGAGTACTACGATATCGACCAGCTGGTGATCCTGCGCGGCCCCCAGGGCACGCTGTACGGCCGCAATTCCACCGGCGGTGCGGTCAATATGATCACCAGCCGGGCCTCCGTGGACGAAGTGCTGGGCAACCTGGAAGGCCAGTACGGCAACTACGACACCATGCGGGTCAAGGGCATGCTGAACGTCCCGCTGGGCGACAGCCTGGCGCTGCGCCTTGCAGGCATCAGCCTGCAGCGCGACGGTTACACCGAGAACCTGGCCACCGGCAACGATATCGACGATCGCGACCAGTGGTCCCTGCGCAGTTCAGTGCGCTGGCTGCCCGGTGACGCCACGACCATCGACGTCATGGGTTCCTACATGGATGAGGACAGCAGCCGCACCCGCAGCCCCAAGCAGTTGTGCCATAACGACCCCTCCGGACTGCTGGGTTGCCTGCCCGACAAGCTGGCCTTCGATGCAGTGAACCCGCTGGCGCAGTTGACAGGCATCATCCCGAGCCGGCTGGGGCCGCTGGGCCCGCAACCCGGGCTCGGCAACGACACCTCGGGAGTACCGAGGTCGATGCGCACGGTGGCGGCAGACACCGACCCGCAATACGAGTCGGACGAGACCCTGGTCATCCTGCGCCTGGGGCACCGCTTCGCGCGCCATGAACTGACAATCAACACCAGTTACCACGATACCTCGCTGCGCTCCCAGCAGGACTACACCATGAACTCCAGTGACGTCGAGTTCTTCCCCTCGCCCCTGCTGCCGGCGCTGGCACCGATTACCTACGCGACGTATTTTTCCGACAACAGGCTGCCCATCTCGCGGCCGACGGCCACCAATACGGGACTGGTGGGCGGCAATATCGCCGGCAGCAGCAATTCCCTGGACGGCTACGACATATCCTCCTCAACCACTACCCAGTCCACCTTCGAGGCCAACCTGGCATCGACCTATGAAGGCCCGCTCAACTTCCTGGCGGGCGTATTCGCGCTCGACGCCGACATCGACAATGACTACTGGGTGGTGTCCAACGGCCTCGACTACTTCTCAGTGGTGTTTCCCGCGGTGCCCGTAGCCCTGGGGGGCCTGGTGGGTATCGACGGGCTGGGCTGGGTCAGCCCCAGCTTTCACAATACGACCCGGGACTACCAGCTGGAATCATCGGCCGCCTTCGGCGAGGCCTATTACCAGTTGTCCGAGGAGGTCAAGCTCACCGCCGGGCTGCGCTATACCCGGGACAAGAAGTCACTGCGGGACGCCGCCTACCTGTTCGACTTCGATGCGGCGGGTAGTACCGATCCTGCAGGCATTCGGGGCAGACGAGGACCTGGCCCTGACCGACCCGCTGCGCAGCGCCGACCAGGAGTGGGAGGAGTGGACCGGTCGGGCCGTCATCGACTGGTCACCGCAGCTGGACTGGAGCGATGCGACCCTGTTCTACGGTTCCTACTCACGCGGCTACAAGGGCGGCGGTTTCAACCCGGCCTTCGACCCCAGGGAGTTCCCCGATACCGCTGCCACGTTCGAACCTGAATTCGTCAATGCCTTCGAGATCGGCAGCAAGAACCAGTTGCTGGACAATCGCCTGCAGGCCAACCTCACGGCGTTCTACTACGATTACAGTGACCTGCAGATCTCGCGGGTGCTGAATCGCACCTCTTTCAACGAAAACACCGATGCCGAGATCTACGGGCTGGAATCGGAGTTGCTGTTCGCGCCCACCTCGAGCTGGTTGCTCAACGCCAACCTGTCACTGCTGCAGACCGCGATACGCGACTTCCAGGCGGTGGACACCCGGGATCCCACCCAGGGCAACAGCGGCACTACCCTGATCAAGGACAACACCAACGCCTCCAACTGCGTGGTGTTCCACAACGGCGCCCCGGCGCCGGACCTAGCGCAGCTCAACAGCTGCGCCAGCCCCGTCCTCAGCGACGGCAGCGCCCTGCCCCAACCCTATGCCGTGGGCACGGGCGTCCCGGTAGACCTGGACGGCAACGAACTGAAGAACTCCCCTGCCACCACCGTCACCCTGGGGGCGCAACATACCTGGGTGTTGGATCGGGCGGAGGTGTCAGTAAGGCTGGACTACTACTGGCAGGATGCCATGTGGGGCCGGGAGTTCAACCGCGACCCCGTCGACAGGATTGACGCCTTCGATGTGTGGAATGCCCAGGCAACCTTCTCATCGGCGGACAAGCGCTGGTATGTGGGCGCCTACATAAAGAACATCACGGACAGCGACGCCCTGGCGGGCATGTATCTCACGGACCCCTCCTCCGGCCTGTTCACCAACGTGTTCCCGATCGAGCCGCGCCTGTACGGCATGACCCTGGGTTATAACTTCTGAGGACTGGAAGACTTTCCTGCCGCTTTCCTGACACTTTCCTGACAGGGAGGCGCCAGGCGCAACGGGCTCCCGGCAGTGCGACCGGGAGCCGGTCGGACTCAGGGCATCGGGTAGATCAGCTTGCTCTCGGCCAGCTTGTCGGGCTTGACCAGGCGGCGGTCCTTGCCCTGCCACTGCAGCAGGTAGTTTTCCTTGCCCACCTGGCGGCCATCGGCATCGACCTTGTAGATGCCCAGCAGTGAGCTGAAGGTCATGGTGTGCAGTTGATCGCGCACCGCGGCGTGGTCCGTGGTTCCCGCCAGGCGAACAGCGGCTTCGATGACCTGGCCGCCGCTATAGCCCAGGACGTCATAGGCGCCGGGGTTATAGCCGTAGAGTTTGCGGTAGCGATAGGCGAAATCCTGCGCGCCGGGCAACCTGACACCGCGCAGCCATTGGGTCACACCGGTAACACCCTCGACATCGCCAGGCAGCTGCTGGCCAAACTCGGCCAGCGAGGCAGCCACCCCGAACACCAGCATATCGGGCTTGACCTGGGCCTGTTTCAGGGCACGCACCAGCGCGACACCCTCGTCGAGATAGTGCAGGGACATGATGACGTCGGCATTGGCCGCGGCGAGGCGCTGCACCTGCCCGGGGATATCCGCCGCACTGGGCGTCGGTGAATTCAGCACCACCTGCAGGCCCAGTTCCTGGGCCTTGCTGAGCACGCCGGGCACCACATCCCGGGTAAAATCGTTCTCTTCATAAACCAGTGCCAGGGTCCTGGCGCCCTGGTCGGCAGCGGCCCGCAGGGCGCCATCCATGTAGCGTGTGGAGGGCACATCCAGGCCGACAATATTCTCGTAGCCCCGCGCCCATATCTGGTCGGCGGACGCGCCCAGGGTCAGCATCGGAACATCGTGCTCCTGCGCCACCTTGCTGGCGGCCATGGTGATGTTCGAGGAATAGGGGCCGACCAGCAGATCGACCCGGTCCTGCTCGATCAGCTTGCGGTAGAGCTCGGCGCTGCGGGCCGGGTCGGAGCCGTCGTCGTAGTAAACGATCTCGACCGGACGGCCCAGCAGTTTGCCGCGCGAGTTGACATCGCCTGCCCACATCTGCAGGCCGCGCAGCTGGTTGGTGCCGAATTTCTGGAACTCGCCGGTCAGGGACTGGGTGGTTCCAATCCTGATAGGTTCCGCGGCATGGGCCCCGGCCGCCAGGCCCAGGGCAAGGGTACATAAGGTCAGGAGCAGTCTACGGATCACAGTGGTCCCCGATTACTTTTCTACGTCAAGTTCGCGCTTGGTGGAGTACAGCCAACGCACTGTCTGGTATTCGAAAGCAGAACCGGTCTCATAGTACCGGAAGGAGGTTTGCGCCCGGGTATCGATGCTGTCGAATAAAAAGGCGGTGGCCCGCACCGGCTGTGCCAGCAGGTCGTCCTGGATATAGTTCTGCAATAACACGTCCGGCAGCAGGCCCACGCCGTCGCGCAAGTTGGACGGGCCATAGATCGGCAGCACCAGGTACGGTCCGGTCCCCATGCCCCAACGCCCCAATGTCTGGCCGAAGTCCTCATCCGGCTTGGCCATACCCATGCTGCTGGCGACATCGATCAGGCCGAACAGGCCGATCGTGCTGTTCACCAGTACCCGCCCGGTACTCTGGGCGAACTTGGTAGGGCTGGCCTGCAGGAGGGAGTTGGCCATGGTGCGCACGTCCCTGAAATTCTCAAAGAAATTGTGCACGCCGGTGCGCGCGGGGCTCGGCACCACGGCCTCCCAGCCTCGCACCACGGGCAGGAACACCCACTGGTCGAAATGGTAGTTAAAGTTGTAGATCCGCTTGTTCATACCCTCCCAGGGGTCATAAACCGCGGTGACGGAAACGGCGTCCTCTGGCACGATCCGGTTAGCGGCGAACACCGGCTCGGGATATACCGGCTCCGGCAGCGTTTTCGGCGGTGTCGAACTGCAGGCCGCCAGCAGGGACAGCAGCGCCAGCAGGGTGGGGGCGCGAAGCATGATTGAGTTCATCAATTTGCCCCCTCGGCGAAGGTGGCGACCATCAGGGCCACGTTGTCGATGTAATTGATGTTGCCGCAATGACCCCCGGTGGGGTAGATCGTGGCCCGGTCGCCGAACACCTCATTGAAGAAGTCGATCTCACCCGGCTCCAGTATGATGTCGTCCTGGTTGTGCATGACGCTGATCTTCGGTGAGTTGCGCAGGTAGTCGGCAATCTGGATGAGACTCGCGGTGGCAATAAACTGGTCCCGGGTCAGATTCGGATTTTCGTCCTTATAGAACGGATAAAAGAACTCATGGTAATAGTCGGTGAAGCCCAGCCGGCTGAGTACCTCGTTGTATTCGGTGAGGTCCGCGTAGCGATCCAGTTCCAGGCCCTTGGGCTTGACGTAGCCGTAATCGGTCATCACATCCGAGGTAAACACCAGGGAGGCGGAGGAGATGCGGAACGACACGCCGACCAGTGCGGCCAGTTCCTCGTCCTTCAGATCCATCGCCTTGTAGGCCTGGTAGAGGAAATCGCCCCCGATCTCATCCTGCTCCTTGTATACCTTGCTGAAGCCCTCCACCAGCTTGTCGAAGAACTCGTTGAAATTGTCCTCCCCTCCCGGGATGTTCTCGGTCATCCGGTCCAGCAGGGAAATGGAATTGTAGAGCGACACGGGGGGGTTGATCAGCAGCACCTTGCGGAAATTGAACGACTTGCGGTCCTCGTCCAGCTTGGCGAGGTAAGCCGAGTTGAAGGCGCCCAGGCTGTACCCGGTGAGATTGAAGGAGGTGGCCTCGATCTCGCCGTCCAGCCTCGACCAGATCATCTCCATCACCCGGTAGAGGTCGGCCGCATCCCGCTGGGCATCGCCGACCACTCCGGTGCTTGACGCCGCGCTGACGAAATTGGGATAGGTGGGGGAGGACAGGGAAACCACGTGGAAGCCGGCCTTGTAGAACGCCTTGGCCATATTGACGTTCTTGGCGCCGTTGTGGGCGGCCCCGGTGCCGGCGATCAGGAATATCAGCGGGGCGGGGCGATCCTGCAGCGCCTCGGAATAGATCAGCTCCTGGCCGTACCAGATCACGTCCGGAAGCTGGCGCTCGGGGAAGACGTTGAGCCAGCGCTTCTTGAACGGGATGTCCTTCGGCAGGTCGGCCTGATGGCCCTCCGGCGTACCGATCACGGTTGCCACATAGCGGTCGTGGACAGGGTAGCCGTAGTTTTCCACGGTTGCGGTGGCGGAAGCGAACGGAGCCAGCAACAACAGGCACAGCCCCGCAATAAAGCGCTGCGAAAAGTTTGCGATAGTCACGTGAATTCCAGGAGTGTCCCCATGAAGAGCTGGCATTCTGGCATGAAATCTCCAGCGGATCACCTGTTTTTAATGACGGCGGCGACTGCCTCGGAAGACAAATGACACTGCTACCGGGCAGACGCCGGTTACAATGACAGCAGGCCGATATAAAGCGCAGCATGCGCGGAGGTATACCCATGAAATACCCGGTGGCAATTGCGACAGCGCTCTTCGCCGCAGGCACCGGCGCGGCCCAGGGCACTCCCACCCTGGCCGAGTGCGCGCAGCTGACTGAGGCTGGCGCGCGCCTCGCCTGCTACGACAGGCTCGCGGGGCGCAGTCCGCTTGCCCTGCCGGCGAGAGACCAAGCGGCGCAACCCTCGACGGCCGCGACCGCCCCCGCCAGCCCTGCCGTCGCCAGCGGGGAAGCCGGCTTCGTTTCGCCGCGCCTGAAGCAGGAAGAAAAAAACGTCAATAACCGCTTTGTCATCATCCCCCACCGGCGCAACTACCTCCTGCCCGTCACCTATAACACCAACCCCAACGAGGAGGCCTGGGCGGAGATGCACCCGGGCAACGGGATGGATCGGGCCGAGGCAAAGTTCCAGATCAGCTTCAAGGCCATCGTCTGGCAGGACATTCTGGGCACGGACATGAACCTGTGGGGCGGCTATACCCAGGAAAACTGGTGGCAGCTGTACAACACCGACGCATCATCGCCCTTCCGGGAAACCGACTACCAGCCGGAACTGATCCTGAGTATTCCCAACGACTGGCACTTCCTCGGGGTCCACAACACCCGCCTGGACATCAGCCTCAACCACCAGTCCAACGGTGCCTCCGAGCCGGAATCGAGGAGCTGGAATCGCGCCATCGCCTCCGCCCTGTTTGAGCACAGGAATTTTTCCCTGGTGGCCAGCGCCTGGTACCGGATTCCGGAAAAACGCAGGGAGGATGACAACCCCGATATCGATGACTACATGGGCAATGGCCAGCTGCACGGGGTGTGGAAGTGGCCCGACTACAGCCTGGGCTTCACCCTGCGCAACAACCTGAGCAGCGACAACAAGGGTGCGGTCCAGCTCGACTGGACCTTCCCGATCAGCCAGCGCTTCAGCGGTTATGTGCAGTATTTCAATGGCTACGGCGAGAGCCTGATCGATTACAACGAAAGCAGCAACCGCATCGGCATCGGCGTCAGCATGACCGACCCGTTCTAGCGGGCTACCGGCCCCCGGCCATAGCCCATCATATGCAGCCCCTCAGACAAGGCTGAAGGACACCGCGAGGGCGACTACGGATATGGCGATGATGCTCATCAGCTTGACCAGGATGTTCAGGCTCGGGCCCGAGGTGTCCTTGAACGGGTCTCCCACGGTGTCGCCGATCACCGCGGCGCGGTGGGCGGGCGAGCCCTTGCCCCCGTGCTGGCCCGACTCGATGTATTTCTTGGCGTTGTCCCAGGCGCCACCGGTATTTGACAGGAACACGGCCATCGCAAAACCCGTGCACAAGCTGCCCACCAGCAGGCCGATGACCCCCGCCACCCCCAGCAGCAGGCTCACCGCCACCGGCGCGGCGACCGCGACGCATGAAGGCAGGATCATCTCGCGCTGGGCGCCGCGGGTGGAAATGCTGATACAGCGGGCGTAATCCGGCTCCGCCCTGCCCTCGAGGATACCGGGGTTATCGCGGAACTGGCGCCGCACTTCAGCCACCATGAGGGCGGCGGTACGCCCCACCGCCTGCATGGTCAGGCCGCTGAAGACGAAGACCGCCATCGCGCCGATGAACAGGCCCACCAGCACCACCGGATTGAGCAGGGTGACGTCATAAAAGATCATGAAATCCGCCAGGGTGGCATCCCTGGTCGCCACCGTCACGCCGTGGTCCAGGGCCAGCATCGCGTCCCCGGCGCGCAGCAGTTCAACCCGCACCACCTCCAGGTAGGAGGCTATCAGCGCCAGCGCGGTCAGCGCCGCCGAGCCGATGGCGAAGCCCTTGCCGGTGGCCGCGGTGGTGTTGCCAAGGGAATCCAGCGCGTCGGTGCGCGCCCTGACCTCGGGGCCCAGGCCGCTCATCTGCGCATTGCCCCCGGCATTGTCGGCGATCGGGCCGTAGGCGTCACTGGCCAGGGTGATACCGAGGGTGGACAACATGCCCACTGCCGCGATGGCCACGCCGTAGAGGCCCAGGGCGACCTGGCCCGGGTCGAACTGGGAACTGAACAGGAATGCGAACAGGGTTCCCGCGGCCACCGCCAGCACCGGGATGATAGTGGACAGCATGCCGGAGCCGATGCCGGCAATGATGGTGGTGGCGGGTCCGCTCTCCGCAGCCCGGGCAATGGCCCGCGTCGCGGCGTAGCTGGGGGATGTGGCGTATTCGGTGGCTCGACCGACCACCACGCCGGTCAGCAGGCCCACCGCGACCGCACCCCAGGTGCCCCACAAGTTGGGCATTGCCAGCCAGTAGAGGGCCGGCAGTGACAGCAGCAACAACAGTACGGCGCTGGTGTTGATTCCCCTGGACAGGGCCGCCAGCAGTGCGCCCTGGTCAGCTTCCTCCCCGGTACGCACCAGGAATACGCCGGCGATGGAGACCAGGATACCCAGGGCCGCTATCAGGAAGGGGGCGGTGACCGCCCTGCCCTGCAGCACCTCGTCCCCGGCAAACGCCGCCGCACCCAGGGCACAGGCCGCCAGCAGCGAACCGCAGTAGGACTCGAACAGGTCCGCGCCCATGCCCGCCACATCGCCGACATTGTCCCCGACGTTGTCGGCGATAACAGCAGGGTTGCGCGGGTCGTCCTCGGGAATGCCCGCTTCCACCTTGCCCACCAGGTCGGCGCCAACATCCGCAGCCTTGGTATAAATCCCGCCGCCCACCCTGGCGAACAATGCCTGCAGCGACGCGCCCATACTGAAGGTCAGCACGGCGGTAGCGACCTGCACCAGGCGATAGCTGTCGGTCGACGCCGGCGTCAGCCAATCGATCAGCAGGAACCAGCCGGCGCAGCTGGCCAGGCCCAGCCCCACCACCACCAGGCCGATCACCGCGCCGCTCCTGAAGGCCACGCGCAGGCTCTGCCCGAGGGAGGTGCGGGCCGCGGCGGCCGTGCGGGTAGACGCCAGGGTGGCCGTTTGCATGCCGACGTAGCCCGCCAGCGCTGACAACAGGCCGCCGCACAGGAACGTCAGGGGCAGCCAGGAGTTCTGCAGGCCAAAGCCCCAGGCCAGCACGGCAAACAGGGTGGCCAGTGCCGCAAAGACCAGCGCCATGACGCGGTACTGCTGGCGCAGGTACGCCATCGCGCCGTGGCGCACATGCCCCCCGATCCGGCGCATCAGTTCGGTGCCCTCGTCCCGGCGCAGCATTTCCCGGAAAAACACGCCGGCGAACACCAGCGCCGCAAGCGCGGCGACGGGCGCCAGCCAGAACAGTGGTTCGGTCATCGGCAGTTCCCTTTGCCTGGCATCTGCGCAGCCCGCCTAGAATTCAACAGCCGGGGCCTGGGCGGAGCGCCACCAGCTGTAGTGGTGGGTTTCCAACTCCGTCACGGTGGGAAACCGGTAGAAAGCGAAGTCCTGCTGGTCGCCCACGTAGAAACCGCCGCGGATGGTGCGATAGAACACGCCGTCGTTGACCTGCTTCAGAACCAGCTTGCTGCTCTTGCCATCGCCCCGCAGCAGCGCCGTCAGCACATCCCGCAGATGATCCATATTGGGGTAGGGAAGATCGCTCGCCAGGCCATTCACCGGGTCGTTGGCTAGCCCGCGCAGGGACAGCTGGGAGAACACGATGCGCGGCACGTGCACCGGTCGCGCCGGATCGGTGATGGCCCGGCAGAACGCCAGCGGTTCCAGCAGGCTGGCCACCAGGGGGTCGATGGGGCAGAACTCCTGGTAGAGGTGGGCGCGACGCTCCGGCTCGCTGACGTAGTCCGCGCGGTCCAGGGCCAGGGTGCGGCCATCGCGGGTCACCAGGTAAAGCCTGCCCAGCGCCGCCACCGGTATCCTCGACAGTACCCGGTAGATCGACAGGTAGACCGACTTCTTGGGGCTGCCGTCGGCTTTGGCCACGCAGCGCTCGGGCACCAGGTCCAGGGGGAATTCGCCAGGCGGCAGGTAGGCGGGGTCCACGGCAAAAAAAATCGCCTCTCCCCGCGAGTGTGCCCGGGTGCCGACCGCGTAATAGCGACCGAAGGCCATCGGCTCGAGCATCGAGGCGATCAGGGCCTGGGGAATCAGTGACAGGTACAGATACGTGGCGGTCATGGCTGCCTCCGACAGGCATTATCTGCCTGCCCCGACGACACCACCTTGATTTGAATCAGCGAAGCGCTCGCCAACACCGGGGCCGCGGCCGCGTCCTACACCAGGCTGAAATGCAACGCGCCTTTCTCTCCCGGGGTCACCAGGATGGGCTGCCCGGCATTGACCGGGCCCAGCATGGCGGTCACCGTGCCGGGATCGGTGGTGTTGGCCACAAAGTGTGCGCCATCATCCGTCGCGGCGATCACCACCGCCTGCACCGGCGCGCCGCCGCGGTAGTTCACCACGTAGCTGACGATGCTGCCCGCACTCGGGGACTCGACAATCGGCCTGGCGGGGACCGCGTCCCGGCTGAGCTTCGTCTGCGCCTCGGCCCAGTTCACGGCCGAGGGCTCGCAGGAGTAGATACCCGCCGCATGCTTGGACAGGAGGCCGCCCACGGCAACCACCAGGGCATAGGCCGCGGGCGCGTCGCGCAATCGGGCCACCGCCTCGGCCAGCGAATGCAGGCTGTAATTGTTCCCGGGCCCGCCAAAGTAGGCCAGGCCGCCGGTCAGGGTCAGGGGCCGCGAGCCGTCCACGGGCAGGCCGAGATACTCCGCGGCGCTGGACACGGCACAGGCGAAGCAGCTGTAGATTTCCACCAGGTCGATATCGGCAATGGTCCTGCCCGCGAGGGCGAAGCTGCGATCCAGCACCGCTTCCGCCATGGCCGAGCGGCCCGGGTCGGCGCGCTCGCTCAGGTTGTGGTCCACGCCCTCGGCCATGCCGTGCAGGAATACCCAGTGCTCGCGCGGAATTCCCAGGCGCCGCGCCGCGCCGACGCTGCACAGCAGCACCGCGGCCCCCTGGTTCACGCCATCCTGGGCGACCATGCGTTTGGTGTAGAGGTGGTTCAACGGCTCGGCGGCCAGGATCTCGTCCGCTGTCAGCGCACCCGGGAACTGGGCGTAGGGGTTGGCGGCCGCCACCGCGCTGAGGGATGCCAGCAGGCGGGCCATCGCCGCCCGGTGCTGCGCGACCGTGCGCCCCGCGGCGAAGGCACGGGCCTGGTCGATCAAGGCGTAATAGGTCATCGGCGCCAGCAGGCCATTGCTGAGTTCCTGCATGGTGACGAACATCTCGCCCCAGCCGCGATCCTCCAGCGGGAAGTCGCCGCCTTCGAAGGTTTCGCTCCAGTTGAGGGTTTGGCCTGAGCGCTCGGCGCTGCGCTGGTTGCGGATGGCCTCGGCGCCGGCCAGCAGCACCACGGAGCGATCGCCCCGGGCAATATCCCGCGCGAACTCGATGAGCCGACTCAAGGGTTCGTTGCCGCCGACCTGGCCGTAGATACAGTGGACCGGCGCGGCGCCGATGGCGCGCGCCACCGACAGCGGCGGGTTGTCGCTGCGCCCGAAGGGACAGGGCTTGATGCCCATCGAATCCGTGAACAGGCGGGTAACGGAAATGGTGTCGATAGCGCCGGCAAGCCCCTCGCCGCCGGCGTGGGCCAGGGCGCGCCTGGCCGCCTCGGACGCCAGCATCATCGGCGAGTCGGCGGTGGCGCCCCGCTCCACCACCTGGCCGGCCCCCACCAGTATCGGGGTGTTTTCAGGCAAGTTATCCAAAGTTGTCATCGCTCCAGTCCCTGGCAATTCTGCAGGGTCGGGAGTTTATCAGGCGTTGGCGACCTTGTCGGCAGCGGAGTCGACCCACTTCGCGGTTTACCTTGGGATTATTGGGCGATCCAGTGTTCTGCAAAAGTCCCATGAAAATTTTTCAGGGAGCGCTGGGGCCACTGCGAGCCGCAGGATGCAAGTACCGAGTCGATCAAGTCCCTGCCGGAGTGATGCGCAATGACCGCAATATGATTGCTTTCACGCAGGCGCTCGCAAACCTGCACCGCTTCCCCAGGCAGCGAGATTCCAACCATCCGTGAGCTTACGTCCACACCACCCAGAAATTTCTCCAGATACACGCGATAGGTATTCCTGTTCGCTTCCCATGGGAACAGGAAAAGGGTCGATGCGTCGCTGCCGCGTACAGCGAACATGGTCATTGCGCGGAAATCCTCATTCTGCCTTGACTGTAGTGCTTGAATCCCGGGTACTGCCAGCGCGACAATCACAACGGCCGCGCCAGCGATCGACCAGCGCCGGCGCAATTGTGCGAATACCGTCCCCATCATCACGGCGACGAAAGGCACTATAAAAATGTAATAACGAGGATTGAACATACCGGCCTTTGCCGCAAGCAGGCCCGCGCCGGCAATGTAGAGAAGTGTCAGTGCGCACAGCGCTACCAGAATTTTGGCGTCACTGCTCGGCCACAGGGGCTGGCGTGTGCGCCAGCGCACCAGCGACAGCCCCAGCGACACAATGGCAGTGAATACCAGCCAGTAGGTGTGCAACGCCTGCGGCGCCTGCTGGAGCGTGAGCAGAACATAATCGCCCGCGCTCTTTTGTGCCCAGGCCACCTTTCCGCTGGAGGTGAACAGAATGGTGTGGGCATGCAGCGCTATCCAAATCAAAAAGACTGAGCCCAGAGAGAGTAAACCAAACCATGCTTTACGCGACCGCTGTTTCACCGCCATCACGGCATCCGGCAGCAGGAGCAGGGCGACGAGGAGGGCGGCGTTGTAATGGGCATAGCAGGCCAGGGTAAACAGGCCAATCTCGAGCCAACCGGGCGGCCGCCAGGAAGACCAGCCATTGCGCCAACGCAACATCCACAGCAGTCCAGCCATGCCGAGCATCGACACGCCGACGCTGTAGGCGCGCCCTTCTTTCGCGTAAATGATCAGGTAGGGGTAGAAAGTGAGGAACAGCAGGCTCCACAGCAGTACCCGACGCACGGCAGGATCCGGATGCCGCCAGGCGAAGCCGGAATACCACAGCAATAAAACGCATGCCGCTAACGCCGCCGGTAGTCGCGTCGCAAACTCCGTAGTTCCCAGCCAACTTACTGTGGCCTTTTCCAGCAGATCATTGAGCGGTGGACTCTGGTCGGCGGACTTTGCCGTCAAAAATGTATCGCCATCACCAATCTCCACCACGCTGATGCGGCGGTACAACGGCTGCCCTTCCTCGGGCAGGAAAGGGTAGTACTTCGCCATCGCTACCGTAAAGAGTTCATCCGACCACAGACTTTTCTCGTCGAGGTGATAGAACCTCAGACCGGTTCCAACAACCAGCAACAGGCCCAGCAGGCCGCCTAGAAATCGACCGGATAACAGCATTATCAGGCGTTGGCGACCTTGTCGGCAGCAGTCTGACCCGCGAGGTACTCCTCGTAGCTGCCCTGGAAGTCGACCAGGCGATGATCCTTGATTTCTATCACGCGGGTGGCCAGGGAGGAGACGAACTCGCGGTCATGGCTGACGAAAATCAGGGTGCCCTCGTAGTGTTCCAGGGCCAGGTTGAGGGCCTCGATGGCCTCCATGTCCAGGTGATTGGTAGGTTCATCCAGCAGCAGGACATTGGTGTCCATCATCATCAGCTTGCCGAACAGCAGGCGGTTTTTCTCGCCGCCGGAACAGACCCGGGCCTGCTTCTTGAAATCGTCCGAGGAAAACAGCAGGCGCCCGAGGGTGGCCCGCACGATCTGGTCGTCGTGATGGGCCCGGCGCCACTGGCTCATCCAGTCGAACAGGTTGAGGTCGCAGTCGAAGTCGGCCGTGCTGTCCTGGGGGCAGTAGCCCAGGGTGGCGTTCTCGGCCCACTTGATCGCACCCGCGGCGGGATTGAGCTCGCCCATCAGGCAGCGCAGCAGGGTGGTCTTGCCGACGCCGTTGTCACCTATGATGGCGAGGCGGGTGCCCGCCTCCACCATGATGCTGCCTTTCTCGAACAGGGGTTCGTCGTCGAAGCCATGGCCCAGGTTCTCCAGGATCACGGCCTGGCGGTGCAGTTTTTTCTCCTGCTTGAAGCGGATGTAGGGGCTGACGCGGCTGGAAGGCTTGATGTCCTCGAGCTGGATCTTGGTGATCTGCCTGGCCCGGGAAGTTGCCTGCTTGGCCTTGGAGGCGTTGGCGGAGAAGCGGCTGACAAACTGCTGCAGTTCGGCAATCTGCGCGCTCTTCTTGGCATTTTCCGAATACTGCTTCTCGCGGGCCTGGGTGGAGGCGGTCATGAAATCGTCATAGTTGCCCGGGTAGACCCGCAGCTCGCCATAGTCGATGTCCGCCATGTGGGTGCACACCGCGTTGAGGAAGTGGCGGTCGTGGGAAATGATGATCATGGTGGACTTGCGCGCGTTCAGCACCCCTTCCAGCCAGCGGATGGTATCGATATCCAGGTTGTTGGTGGGCTCGTCCAGCAGCAGGATGTCGGGGTCGGAGAACAGGGCCTGGGCCAGCAGCACCCGCAGCTTCCAGCCCGGCGCCACCTCGCTCATGGGCCCGAAGTGCAGCGCCCGGTCGATACCCGCACCCAGCAGGATCTCCCCTGCCCGGCTCTCGGCGGTGTAGCCGTCCATCTCCGCAAACAGGGTCTCCAGCTCGGCGACCTTCATGCCGTCGTCTTCCGACATGTCCGGCAGCGCGTAGATGCGGTCGCGCTCCTGCTTCACTTCCCACAGCTCCCGGTGCCCCATGATCACGGTATCCACCACCGAATACTTCTCAAAGGCGAACTGGTCCTGGTGCAACCTGCCCACGCGCTCGTTCGGCGTGATCGACACGTTGCCCGCGCTGGGTACGAGGCTGCCGTCGAGGATTTTCATGAAGGTGGACTTGCCGCAGCCATTGGCGCCGATCAGGCCGTAGCGGTTGCCGTCGCCGAACTTGACCGAGATGTTTTCAAACAGCGGCTTGGCGCCAAACTGCATGGTGATATTGGCGGTAGAGATCACGGGAGTGTTCCTGGCGGTTGGCTGCGCCGTCCCGGTACGGGGCGCGCAAAGAGGCGGCGGCATTCTAGGGAAGAAGGGGCGGCATGTCGATGTCGAAAAATTCACGCAAATGCGCCGGCGAATTTCCGCGCCGGGGCCTGCCGGATCCAATTTGCGATGCAACGAGGGTGACTTCAAGGGTATTGTGTGCCAAAACTCCAACAACCAAGGCTGGACATCCGCGCCCCAGGCACCACGGGCGGCGCTACCTTTCCAGCGTGCCTGCGAAGGTGAGCGCCCGATGCTGAAAATTACTTGCCGATTGTCCGGCCCTTTAATCATGGTTCTGGCCAGCCTCGCCAATTCCGGGGAGTTGCACCTGGTCAATGGCGCGCTGCTGCCGGGGGAGCTGGCCAGTCTGGGGGAAAAGACGCTGGTATGGCATGCAGACAGGATAGGCGATGTCACGGTTGCCAAAGGCGACGTGCTCTCCCTGCAGACAAGCCGCAGGACCGCGGTGGAAACAGCGCCCGGCGCCGCGGCGCAGTCGGGCTGCACGGTAGGAGTGAAGCAAGGCCGCTGGTCAATCGATTGCGACGGCAAGCAGCAGTCTCCGGTCGCTTTTGCCGAATTGCGCACCCTATCGCCGGCCACCAGCTCCTCGGGCACCCTCTCCGCCTCCCTCGATATCGACCGGGGGGCCAATCCCTCGGAAGAGGTCAAGGTTGACCTGGATGCCCGCTGGTTGCGGCCGGGGCATCGCCACAACGTCGATCTCAGCGTTGATTACGAGCAATCCGATGGCGACACCACCGAAGACAATGCGGACGCCAGCTACCAGTTGGACCTTATGCGCAACGCGGGCTGGTACTGGTTCAGCCGGGCGCGCTATTACCGCGACGAATTCCAGGCATTGCAGGAAGCATACGTGGGCAGCGGTGGCATCGGCCGGGAGTTTACGCCGGCCAGGGAACTCACCCTGACCGTCCAGGCCGGACCAGGAATCGGGTACTACTACTACAACGGCCAGGACGGCAAGACGGAACCGGTCGCCGGCACAAGATGGACCATGGTCTGGCAGACTCCCTGGCACGGCATCGAAGCGTCACACAAGGGGGAGTTCAGCCAGTTGTTCTCTAGCGCGGATGCCTACCTGTTCCAGTCAGAGACCGGCCTTTCCTTTCCCCTGTACAGGGGGCTGATAGCGCAATTGCGGCTGGACTACGATCGGTCCGGGGTCGCTATCGACGATAACGGCAAGTACAACACGGAGTGGGTGCTGGCGCTGGGGTACAAGTGGTGACAGGGCCGCGAGCGATGCCGTGCGCGCCCTCCCCACCGGGGGCGGTGACCGCAATGATGGCGACTGTTGTTTCGTAGACGGGCGTGGCCGCCTGAGATAAAACTGCTGGCTTGACGGGTACACCATTAACGGGACGCCGCTAAAAGGGGGAGAGTGCATGGGTGAAATCAGTGACACGGTAGACGGATACTGCGCGCCCGCATTCGAGACGGTGGCCCGGCACTTCTCCCGGCATTTTGACACCGGCGAGGAAATGGGCGCGGGGCTGTGTGTGTACCACCGGGGCGAGATGGTGGTGGACCTGTGGGGTGGGCTCGCCGATCCGGTCAGCCGAACCCCCTGGAGCGCCGATACCCTCTCGGTGGTGTTCTCGGTCACCAAGGGCTTGACCGCCATCGCCCTCAACCTGGCAGCGGAGCGCGGCGCGTTTGAATGGGATGCGCCGGTGGCGCAGTACTGGCCGGCGTTCGGCCAGTGCGGCAAGCAGGCGATCACCGCGCGCCAGCTGTTCAACCACCAGGCGGGCCTGGCCGCGCTCAGCACGCCGCTTACCCTTGCCCAGTACTGCGACCCGTCACAACGCCTGGCCGTGCGCGCGGCGCTGGAGCGGCAGGCGCCCGCAATCCCGGCGGCCCAGGCTTACCACGCCCTCAGCTTTGGCATGTATGCCGACCATTTCTTTGAAATCGCCTGCGGCGAGCCCGTCGGCGCCTACCTGCACCGCGAGTGGCTGGACCCGCTGGGGGCCGACGTCTTTATGGGAACCCCCGCCGCGCAGGATCATCGCGTGGCGACACTGTTGCCGGTAAAAAATGGCGCGCGCCTGGGACAGATGCTGTGGGCGGCCGTTCGCGGCGGCAGCACCGAAGCCAATGTCGCGCGCTCGGTATTGCGCGGCGGACTGGCCAAACAGGCGTTGACCAACCCGGCCGGGGACACGGCGGAATACAACGCCGAACCCGCGCGGCGCTGCTGCCTGCCCTGGGCTTCAGCCACCGCCAGCGCCCGGGGACTGGCACGGGCCTACCTGCCCTTGTCGGTGGGCGGCCACTGGCAGGGGCGAGAATGGATCAGCCCGGCGACCCTGGAACAGGTCGAGCGCCGCCAGTCCTGGAGTGGGCGGGACCTGGTGCTGGGCAAGGCCCTGGGCTGGTCACAGGGATTCCTGAAGGAAGAGGCGGGCGTTTTTTCGCCCAACCCGGAGTCCTTTGGTCACTCCGGCATTGGCGGGCCGCTGGGCTGGTGCGACCCCAAGGCGCAGCTCGCCATTGGCTATACGCTCAATCGCAGTGACTGGCGGGTGCGATCACCGCGCGCGCTGGCCCTGTGCGACGCGATCTACGCCTGCATATAAGGCGCGCCCGGATTCAAAACCGCGCCAGGCGCGGCTTGAGCAGAATCGGGCCCACCAGTGTGGTCAGCAGCACCACCATCACCAGGGCGGAATACATCTGTGCACTGAACACCTGGTGACCGAAGGCGTAGGCGGCGAACACCAGGCCCACCTCGCCGCGCGGAATCATGCCAAAGCCGATACCCAGGCGGTCGAAGCCCGGGCCATGGACTGCATAACCGGCGAGCCCCTTGGATGCGACCGCCACCACGGTCAGTCCTCCGATGATCAGCAATATGCCGGGGTCAAGCAACGCCTGCAGCTGCACCTGTGCGCCGATACCGACGAAGAAAATCGTTATCATGATGTCGCTGATGGGTTTCACCAGTTCCTGCAGACGGTGTTTCTGCAGGGCGTTTCCGACCTGGAAGTCGACGTCGTCCAGCAGCAGGCCAGCGAGAAAGGCGCCGATCAGCGGCGCCAGGCCGGCAACCTGGGCCAGTTGGGCGAAGCCCAGCGCCAGGCATAACGCGAACCCCGTCCATACGCTGGAGTGCTTGTTGAGCGAAACGATATGGATCACGCCGGGCATGAGCTTCTGGCCCACCAGCAGGGCAACGGCAAAAAACAGCAGCGCCTTGGCGACGATCAACAACAGGTCCATCGGGGATACCTCGCCGCTGACCACCACGCTGGCCAGCACCGCCAGCAGCAGGATGCCGAGCACGTCGTCGATAAGGGCAGCGCCGAGGATGACCCGCGCCGAAGAGGTATTGACCAGGCCATTGTCCCCCAGCAGCTTGGCGGTAATGCCCACCGACGTCGCCGCCAGTGTGGCGCCGACAAACCAGCCCTCCACGCCGGTGCCGTAGCTGAGCACGGAACCTGCTGCCAGTCCAAGCGATACGGGCAGCACCACGCCGGTGACGGCTACCGCGAGGGCATTGCTGCCTACCTTCAGCAGGGCGCGCATTTCGGACTCCAGGCCGACGAGGAACAGCAGCAACACCAGCGCCAGCTCGGAGGAGTAGACCATGAACTCACTGCTGCGCAGCAGCTCGCCAAGGTTGAAATCGATGCCTATGAGGGCCAGGTTACCCAGCATGATGCCGGCGTAGATCTCCCCCAGAATCTCGGCCATACCCAGGCGCTCGAAGATAAAACCGCAGACATCCGCCGCAGTAATCATCAGTATCAACAGCAGGCTGGTGCGGGTAAAGGTCTCACTGACCCCGCTGGCCATGGCGAGCCCGGGCACCAGCGCCGCCGCAACCAGCAGGCAGAGAATTCGCTTGGGTCTGTTCGCCATCTGGGGCCTTGTCCGCCTCGGCCTAGATCCAGATCATGAAGCCCATCTCGAAGGGATGGCTGAGGGCTTCATTGAAGGGATACATACGCAGCTTGTAGTACTGCAGGCCGGCGATCTCGGGCGTTACCTCGATACCAAAGTCGGTAAACTGCGCATCGCCGCCGGTGGCCTCGAGCTCGACCTTTTGTGCTACCACGAACTCGCCGCCGGCATCCTCGCTTCCCAGCAGGCACTCCAGCCTGACGTCACCTGGCTGCAGGCCATTCAGCTGCGCCCGCACCCGCAATTCGATTTTGTCGTCGTGGTAGAGGTGAGCCGGTGGCATCAGCATCAACTCCATGCTCACCCCGGTCCAGGCGTTGCGCACCCGGTGTTTCCAGGCCGCCAGGCTGCGCGCCACCTCGGCGCCGTTGGCCTCAAGCTTGCGCCGCTGCTGGCGCGCCGGCCAGTACAATTTGGTGACGTAATCCCGCAGCATCCGCTGTGAATTGAAACGGGGTATGGTCGACTTCATGGAGGCCTTGGAAAGGGCTACCCAATCCGCGGAGTAACCGCCGCCATCGCGCCGGAAGTAGGTCGGCAGCACCTCGTGCTCGATGATATCCAGCAGGTCATTGGCCTCTTCCTTGAGGCGCTGGTTGTAATCGAAGCGCGCACTCCGCGGCGTGATACCCCAACCGTTACGGCCGTTATAGCCCTCGCCCCACCAACCGTCCAGCACACTGAGGTTCACCGCGCCGTTCAGCCCCGCTTTCTGGCCCGAAGTGCCGCTGGCCTCCAGGGGATACTCGGGCGTATTCAGCCAGACATCGACACCGGAAACCATCGACCGGGCCAGCGCCATGTCGTAACCCTCCAGCAGCAGGATCTTGCCCAGGAATTCAGGCTGCATGGAGAAATCGTGGATCGTCCTGATCAGCTGCTGGCCGGGCAGGTCGTGGGGGTGGGCCTTGCCGGCAAAGATCACCACCACCGGGCGCTGCGGATCGTTGAGCACGCGCGCCAGGCGGGCGGGGTCGGCAAACAGCATGGCGGCGCGTTTGTAGGTGGCGAAGCGGCGGGCAAAGCCCATCACCAGCACGTCCTCGTGGGACCCATCCACGTAGCGCAGCATACGGTGGATAACGGCGTCGCTGGTGCCGTTGCGCCGCTGCTGTGCCATCACCCCGGCGTGGACTTCCTCCAGCAGGTGTTGCTTGAGCGCCTTGTGCACGCTCCAGTAGTGGTAGTCGGGTATCTCCTCCAGGCGTTCCCAATACTCCTCGTTCAGCAGCTCGTTGCGCCAGTCATCAAAGCGCAGGTCGAACAGGCTGACCCATTCCCTGGCCAGGAAGGTCTGCAGGTGGACGCCATTGGTAATGTGGGTGATGGGGTTTTCACGCGCAGGGATCTGCGGCCACATGCTCGCTTCCATCTCCGAGGCCACCATGCCGTGGATTCGGCTGACGCCGTTGTGGAAGCGGGTGCAGCGCAGGGCCAGGCAGGTCATGTTGAATCCGTCGCCCGAGTTGAGTCCAAGCCCATAGACCTGCTCGAAATCGAGGCCCATGTCGCGCACTGACGGGCCCAGGTATTTCTCCACCAGGTGCCGCTCGAAAATATCGTGGCCCGCGGGCACCGGGGTGTGGGTCGTGAACACGGTGCCGGCCGCCACCAGCTCCATCGCGCTATAGACATCCAGCCCCTGGCGCATGCGAAACGCGCAGCGCTCGAGCAACTGGAAGGCGGCGTGGCCCTCATTGATATGCCATACCGTCGCGCGCAGACCCAGTTCCCGCAGGGCGCGCACCCCGCCCACGCCCAACACCAGCTCCTGCTGCAGGCGCATCTCGCGGTCACCACCGTAGAGCTGGTGGGTAATGGCGCGGTCTTCGGGAGAGTTTTCAGGCAGGTTGGTATCCAGCAGGTACAGGGTGATATGGCCCGCCCGGGCAGTCCACACCCGAACCTTCAGTATGCGCCCGGGAAACTCGATATCGAGGGTCAGGTGCTGGCCGGTCTCGTTCAGGGTCGGCACCACCGGCAAGTCATGGGGTTGGGAGCGGGTGTGGCTGACCTGTTGCTGGCCGTGGCCGTCGATGGTCTGGGTAAAGTAGCCCATCTGGTACAGGAGGCCGATGGCGACGAAGGGCAGGCCCACATCGCTGGCCGCCTTGCAGTGATCCCCGGCGAGAATCCCCAGGCCCCCGGAGTAGATGGGGAAACTCTCGTGAAAGCCGAACTCCAGGCAAAAGTAGGCTATCAGGTCTTCGGCGGGGTCGAACAGGGATGTCAGTTCCGGCCGGCCGCGGTGCGCAAGGTAGGCATCGTAGGCTGCCGTCACGCGGCCATATTCCTCCATGTAGGAGCGATCCATGACCGCCTCGTCGAGGCGCTGCTGGGAGACCCGGCGCAGGAAAGCCTTGGGATTGTGGTCACAGCGGTCCCATACCCGGCGGTCGAGCCGGTGAAACAGGGAGCGGATGGAGCGGTCCCAGCTGTACATGAGGTCGTTGGCCATGTCCTGCAGGCGCGCCAGTTCCGGCGGGATGCGGGGCTGGATTTCAAGGGGAAACTGGGAACCGGGCATAAGCGTGTCTGACCTCAGGCTTTAAAGGGGTGCGTCGTACAACTGCAGGTAGCGCCGGGCGCTGCGCTGCCAGGAAAAATCCTGGGCCATGGCGGACAACTGTACCCGGCGCCAGGCCTGCTGGTCATACCATAGCGCGGCAGCGCGCCGCAGGGTAGCCAGTAATGCAGCCGCATCGGGGCGCCGGAATGCGAAGCCGGTGGCGCTGCCGTCGGCGAGGGTTTGCGGATTGCTGTCGACCACCGTATCCGCCAGCCCGCCCACGGCGCGCACCAGGGGCAGGGTGCCGTAGCGCAGGCTGTACAGCTGGTTGAGCCCGCAAGGCTCAAACAGCGAGGGCATGAGAAAAATATCCGCGGCGGCCTCGATCCGGTGCGCCAGGGACTCATCATAGGCCAGCACCACCGCCATGGCGTCGGGATGTGCGGCGGCCACCGCCTGCAGGCGTCGCTCATAGCGGGGCTCGCCGGTACCCAGGACCACCAGCTGCACCGGGCTGGCAAGCATCTCCTCCAGGACCGGCAGGATCAACTCCAGCCCCTTCTGTTCCACCAGGCGGCCCACCAGTCCCACCAGGGGTCGGTCAGCCGCCGGCGCCAGTCCCAGCGCGGTTTGTAAGGCGGCCTTGTTGCGCGCCTTGTCGGCCAGGGTGTCCGCGCCGTAGCGCTGTTCCAGGTAGGGATCGGTGGCGGGATTCCAGACCTGGCTGTCGATACCATTGAGTATGCCCACCAGGCGCTCCCGGCGCAGGCGCAACAGGCCCTCCAGGCCCATACCGCCGGGCGACTCGCAGATCTCCCGGGCGTAGCTGGGGCTCACCGTGGTGATGTAGTCGGCGTACACCAGCCCGCCCTTGATGAAGCTGCACTGGTTGTAGAACTCCAGCGCATCGTCCCGCCAGAAGTGTTCCGGCAGGCCCAGGCGATCGAAGGTGGGGCGATCGAACAGGCCCATGTGGGCCAGGCTGTGGATGGTAAACACGGTGCGCGGACGCTGCTCGCTGAGGTGGGTCAGGGCGATCGCAAGGCCCGTGTGCCAGTCGTTACAGTGCAGCACGTCGGGGCGCCACTCCAGCCCCGCCTGCCCGGTGGCGATGGCCGCGGCAACCCGGCTGAACAGGGCGAAGCGCTCGGCGTTATCCGGCCAGGGCTGACCGTGCGGATCGTGATAGGGGTTGCCCGGTCGCCAGGAGAACAGCGGGTGCTCCAGCAGCCAGGTTTCGACCTCGGTGCCGGGCAGCCGGGTGCCCAGAATGCGCAGGGTCGTTCCCGCCACTTCCAACTGACCGACCAGGAAGGGTCGCTCGATAGTTTCCAGCACATGCTGGTAGCCCGGCAGCAAGAGGCGCACATCCATGCCCTGCTGCCTGAGTACCTCCGGCAGGCAGCCGGCGACGTCCGCCAGGCCGCCGGTCTTGATCAGGGGGTAGGCCTCGCTGGCTGCGAACAACAGGCGCTGCACTTATTCTGCTCCGCCCAGTTTCAGTACGAGGGCAGCCAGCGGCGGCAGGGTCAGGTTGATGGAGTGGCGACGCCCCATCCAGAAGATGTCCTGGCTGTGAATCTGCGTTCCATTGCTGACGTCGCTGCCACCGTAGAAGCGGGAATCGGAATTGAACACTTCCCGGTAGGTGCCTGCCCGCGGCACACCGATGCGGTAATCGCGGCGCACCACCGGGGTGAAATTGAGCACCACGACATGGAAGTCACTGCCGTCCCAGCGCAGGTAGCTGAGCACCGACTGGGTGGAGTCGTGGCAATCGATCCACTCGAAGCCGGCGCTGTCGAAGCCGTGGCGATGGAGACTGGGCTCGGCGCGGTAGAGCCGGTTGATATCGCCCACCAGCTGCTGCAGCCCGCGGTGCGGCGGCTGCTCCAGCAACTCCCAGGACAACTGCCCCTGGTGGCGCCACTCCCCCGGCTCACCCAGCTCACAGCCCATGAACAGCAACTTGGCCCCGGGGTAGGTGAACAGGTAGGTGTAGAGCAGGCGCAGGTTGGCGAAGCGCTGCCACTCGTCCCCCGGCATCCTGCCCAGCAGGGAGCGCTTGCCGTGCACCACCTCATCGTGGGAGAAGGGCAGCAGGAAATTCTCGGTGAAGGCGTACATCATGCCGAAGGTGAGCCGGTCGTGGTGATACTTCCGATGCACCGGCTCGCGCGCCATGTAATCGAGTGTGTCGTGCATCCAGCCCATATTCCACTTGATCGAGAAGCCGAGTCCCCCCACCCAGGTGGGCCGCGTCACCTGGGGCCAGGCAGTGGATTCCTCGGCGATGGTCAGGGTGCCCGGATGGCGGCCGAGGGTGAGGGCGTTGAGCTCCCGCAGGAAGTCGATGGCCTCGAGGTTTTCCCGGCCACCGTAGCGGTTGGGCTCCCACTCGCCGGGTTTGCGCGAGTAATCGAGGTAGAGCATGGAGGCTACGGCGTCCACCCGCAGTCCATCGAGGTGAAACTCCTCCAGCCAGTAATTGGCGCTGGCCAGCAGGAAGTTCCTGACCTCGTTGCGGCCATAGTTGAAGATCAGCGTGCCCCAGTCGGTGTGCTCCCCCCGCCGCGGGTCCTCGTGCTCGTACAGGGCGGTGCCGTCGAAGCGGGCCAGGGCGTGGGCGTCCCGCGGGAAATGGGCGGGCACCCAGTCCAGGATCACGCCGAGGTCGCGGCTGTGCAGGTGGTCGATGAAAAAACGGAAATCATCGGGACTGCCGAAGCGCCCGGAGGGTGCAAAGTAGCCGGTGGTCTGGTAGCCCCAGGAGGCGTCCAGCGGGTGCTCCGTCACCGGCAGCAATTCCACGTGGGTGAAACCCAGGCCGGCCACGTAGTCCGCCAGCAGCGGCGCCATGTCCCGGAAGTTCAGGAAGCCGCCATCCGGCCCCCGGCGCCAGGAACCGGGATGGAACTCGTAAATGGAGATGGGGGCATGCTGCCAGTCCCAGCCGGCGCGCCGGGCCAGCCACTGCTGGTCGCTCCACTCGTAGCGGCTGGGCTCACAGACAATGGCAGCGGTGGCGGGCCGCAGTTCAAACCGGTTGCCGTAAGGGTCCGCCTTCAGCTGCAATCTGCCCTGGGCGTCACACAGCTCGAACTTGTATTTCTCCCCCGGGATCAGGCCCGGGATGAACAGCTCCCAGACGCCGCTCGGGCCGCGGCTGCGCATGGGGTGGCGCAGGCCGTGCCACTGGTTGAAATCGCCCACCACGCTGACCCGCCGGGCATTGGGCGCCCAGGTGGCGAAGCGTACACCGCGCACGCCCTCATGCTCGCAACAGTGCGCGCCCAGTACCCGGTAGACATGGTGATGCCTGCCCTCGCCAAACAGGTGCAGGTCGAGATCGCCGATAGTGGGGCCGAAGCGGTAGGGGTCTTCCTCCTGCCGCCACTCACCCTGGTGCTCGCGCCAGCGCAGTTGGTAGGCCGGCACCGCCGCACCGGCCAGGGTGCAGCTGAACAGGTCGGTGCCGGGCTCACGCTCCAGCGGCACCGCGCTGCCGTCCCGCACCACCTCCGCCTCCGCGGCGCCTGGCAACAGGGCGCGCAGCAGCCACTGGCCGCCCTGCCGGTGACAACCCAGCACTTCAAACGGATCGTGGTGATGCCCGCCCAGCAGGCGGCGTACGGCGTCGCTGGCAGGTTGCTGGACTGTAAGCGTTCTCATTAAACATCCACTGATTTATATCAAGCCGGGATAGGGGACATTTCACTGCCGATTGTCCACAATGTCACCCGATGGTAATGCAATAACTTTAGGCTCACCAGTTCACAGATCAATGAAACCCGTATGAGCAACAGCGATTCAGCCAGATACGTCAGCCGCCTCACCAAGGATACCCTGGCGCTGGTGCTCGCCGGTGGCAGGGGGTCGCGCCTGCGGCAGCTCACCCTGTGGCGCGCCAAGCCGGCAGTGCCCTTTGGGGGCAAGTTCCGTATCATCGATTTCCCCCTGTCCAACTGCGTCAATTCCGGCATCCGCAAGGTCGGCATTCTGACCCAGTACAAGGCCCACAGCCTGATCCAGCACGTGCAGCGCGGCTGGGGCTTCATGCGCGGCGAACTGGGGGAGTTCGTCGAACTGTTGCCGGCCCAGCAGCGCCTGGAAACCTCCTGGTACGAGGGCACGGCGGACGCCATCTACCAGAATATCGATATCATCCGCACCCACAAGCCCGAGTTTGTCCTGATCCTGGCCGGCGACCATATCTACAAGATGGATTACGGCACCATGCTGGCCGCCCACGTGGAAGCCGAGGCCGACATCACCGTGGGCTGTATCGAGGTGCCGCTCGAGGAGGCCAGGGCCTTCGGCGTGATGGCGGTGGATGAGAACAGTCGCATCGTGCAATTTGCCGAAAAACCGGAGCACCCCATTCCCATGCCTGGGCGGGACGATGTGGCCCTGGCGTCGATGGGCATCTACGTGTTCCGCACCGAGGTGCTGATCGAGGAACTCCTGCGCGACGCGGACGAGACCGATTCCAAGCATGATTTTGGCGGCAACATCATTCCCGACGCCATCCATCGGCTGCGGGTGACGGCCTTCCCGTTTCGCCAGACCGGCAGCAGGAACCACGCATACTGGCGCGACGTGGGCACCATCGACGCCTACTGGGAGGCCAACATGGAGCTGATCGGGATCAGCCCGGAACTCAACCTGTATGACCGGGAGTGGCCGATCTGGACCTACCAGGACCAGGTGCCCCCCGCCAAGTTCGTGTTCGACGATGAGGGACGCCGCGGCAGCGCGGTCGACTCCATGGTTGCCGGCGGCTGCATCGTCTCCGGTTCCGATGTGCGCCGCTCACTGCTGTTCAGCAACGTCCACGTTCACTCCTATACGCGCATCGAGGACTCGGTGATTTTCCCCGAGGTCGATATCGGCAGACGCTGCGTCATCAGGAAGGCTGTAATAGACAAGGGCTGCATCATTCCGCCAGACACCCGCATCGGTGAGGACGCCGCTGCCGACGCCGCGCGGTTCCACATTTCAAAAGGTGGGGTGGTGCTGGTGACCCCGGAAATGCTGGGCCAAAGACTGCACTATGCCCGCTGAGCAGGCACCCGCCGAACAACCGATGAGCGTCGTGCTGTGCTGGCACATGCACCAGCCCGAGTACCGCGACCTGCGCTCGGGCAAGGTGCACCTGCCCTGGACCTACCTGCACGCCACCAAGGATTACGTCGACATGGCGGCCCACCTGGAGACCAATCCGGAGGCCCGGGCGGTGGTGAATTTCGTGCCCATACTGCTGGAGCAGATCGAGGATTACGCCAGCCAGGTCGAGGCCTATCTCGCAGGCCACGGGGTGATCAAGGATCCCCTGCTGGCGGAGCTGGCCGAACCCGCCCTGCCGGGCAATGACCAGGCCCGGCTGCGGCTGATGCAGGACTGCCTGCGTGCCAACCGGGAGCGCATGATCACCCGCTTCGAGCCCTTTGCGCGCCTGGCCACCATGGCCGAATGGTATGAGGCACACCCGGCGACCCTGGTCTACGCCTCCAACCAGTTCCTGGCGGACCTGCTGGTGTGGTACCACATCAGCTGGATGGCCGAGTCCCTGCAGCGCAGCGACCCACGCCTGCAGAGGCTGCGGGACAAGGCCCATAATTTCAGCCTGCACGATCGCCGGGAGCTGCTGCAGCTCGTGCTGGAGCAGCTGCAGTCGATCGTGCCGCGCTACCGGGCGCTGGCGGAGCGCGGCCAGGCGGAGCTGAGCATGAGCCCCTACGCGCACCCCATGGTCCCGCTGTTGCTGGACATGGAATCCGCCCGGGAAGCCATGCCCGGGGTGCACCTGCCGGTGGCTACCCACTATCCCGGGGGCGAGGCCCGGGCGCGCTGGCACATGCAACAGGGGCTGGCGACCTTCGAGCGGGTATTCGGCCGCAGGCCGGTGGGCCTGTGGCCTTCGGAGGGCGGGGTCAGCCAGCAGGCGCTGGAACTGTTCGGCGAATACGGTTTTCGCTGGGTGGCCAGCGGCGGCAATGTGCTGAAAAACAGCCACGACGCCACCTCAAGGGCCTGCAGTCACCGGGTCTACCGCTTTGGCGATGCGCCCGTCGACTGTATCTTCCGGGATGACGGGCTCTCGGACCTGATCGGTTTCAATTACTCCGAATGGCATGCAAACGATGCGGTGGCGAACCTCATCGGCCACATGGAAAACATCGCGAAGGTCTGCCCGGACCGCAACGACTGCCTGATCGCGATCATCCTGGACGGCGAGAACGCCTGGGAGTACTACCCGGAGAACGGCTACTACTTCCTGGACCAGTTGTACCGCGACCTCGGCCAGCACCCGGGTCTTGAACTGACCACGTTCGAGCAGTTCCTGCGGGACAAGTCACCCATGCCCGCCCATGAATCGCACCTGCGGGCGGGGAGCTGGGTCTACGGCAGTTTCTCCACCTGGATCGGCGACCCGGACAAGAACCGGGGCTGGGAAATCCTGGTGGAAGCCAAGCGTACCTTCGATGAGCAGATCGCCGCGGGCAAGCTTTCCGCCGAGGAAATCAGCGCCGCCGAGCGGCAGCTCGCCATCTGCGAGGGTTCCGACTGGTTCTGGTGGTTCGGCGACTACAATCCTTCCGCCACGGTGAACCAGTTCGACCAGCTGTATCGCACGCACCTGGCCAACCTTTACCAGATGCTGCATGTGGAGGCCCCGCCCTACCTCTCGGAAGTGATCTCGCGGGGAGGCGGCCAGCCCAGCCGGGGCGGCGTGATGCGCCACCACAGCGAGAAACCCTCGTGAACGCCCCCCTGTCGAGCCAGCGCCGCTGCGGCGTCCTGCTGCACCCCACCAGCCTGCCCGGGCCCGGTTACTGCGGCGACTTTGGCGCCGATGCCCGGCGTTTTGTCGACCTCATCGCCACGGCCGGCCTGCAGATCTGGCAGGTGCTGCCACTGGGGCCCACCCACCCCGACGGTTGCCCCTACCAGTCCTTCTCGGTCCACGCCGGGAGCCCTGACCTGATCGACCTGCAGTGGCTGGTTGAACAGCGGCTGGCTGGCGCCGGCGCAGGCGCGGGAGGGCCAGGCGGACCGTCACGCCAAGCGGGCGGTGCTGGACCAGGCCAGCCGCCTGTTCTTTGCCCAGATCGAGTCAGCGCCGGATGCGCCGCTGGCTGCCGCTTACCGGGCCTTCCTGGACAGCGCCGGATTCTGGCTGGAAGACTATGTGCGCTTTCACGCCTTCCGCCAGCACCTGCAGGCGCACTCCTGGGCCGAGTGGCCGGCGGGCCTGCGGGACCGGGATCCTGCGGCCTGCGACGCCCTCGCGCAGCAGCTGGCGCAGCGGCTGCGCGAATTTCGCTTCCGCCAGTTCGTGTTCGACTGCCAGTGGCGTGAGCTGCGCGACTACGCCAACCGGCGCGGTGTGCAGTTGTTTGGCGATATCCCCATTTATGTGCACTTTGAAAGCGCCGACGTATGGGCGCACCAGCGCCTGTTCGACCTCGACGCGATGGGCCGGCCGGTTACCGTGACCGGGGTGCCGCCGGATTATTTCTGCGCCGAGGGACAGCTCTGGGGCAATCCCCAGTACAACTGGCAACGGATGCGCGAGACCGGTTTCGACTGGTGGCTGGAACGCTTCGGCACCGCGGCGAAGCAATTTGACATCGCCCGCATAGACCACTTCCGCGCCCTGCAGGCCTACTGGGAGATCCCCGCCAGCGCCACCTCCGCGCGGGAGGGGCACTGGGTAGAGGCCCCCGGGCGGGAGCTGCTGCAGGCCGTGCGGCGCCGCTACCCCGAACTGAAACTGGTGGCCGAGAACCTGGGGTCGATCACCGCCGAGGTGGAGGCCCTGCGCAAGGAGTTCGACCTGCCAGGCATGCTGATCCTGCAATTTGCTTTCGACGGCAACCCGGATAATCCCTACCTCAGCCACCTGCACCACAGCGAGGACATGGTTTACACCGGCACCCACGACAACGACACCACCCTGGGCTGGTTCGAGAGTCTGGACCCCGCGACCCGCGAGCGGGTCTACGCCTATTTCGGCCACCCCGAGGAGGCCATGCCCTGGATGCTGATCCGGCAGGCCGTGGCCTCGGTCGCCAACACGGCCATCATCCCCTGGCAGGATTTCCTCGGCCTCGACGGCCGCCACCGCATGAACACCCCCGGCACCACCGAGGGTAACTGGCGCTGGCGATTTGACTGGCCCCAGCTGCCCGCCGGGCTGGCCGGGCGGATCGGCGAACTGCTGCAGTCCAGCCAGCGCTGCCCGCAGGGCTTTACCGCCGTCCGCGGCTGACAGGGCGGGGCCAGGGCGGGCTTCAGCCGACTCGAAAGTGCCGCCCGCAGGGGCAACTGGATCGCCAAAGGTATACATTTGTCTACTTTTGCGAGAGTTGCTAGACTACCGGTTTTCAACCCCCACAGGGGGCGCCACGCGTGGCCGCTCCACCCTGTGCACCGAGGAAGAAACCATGGCAGACGCCGCAGAAAACCTTGTCCCCATAGAACAGCTGTTCGATCCCAACTCCCCGGAGTATCTGGCAAACCCCATCCCCCAGTGCCTCGCCCTGATGAGGCGCGGCCGCCTGGTGTGGTACGCGCCCTGGCAGGCCTGGATCATGACCCGGATGCCGGACATCATGGCCTGCTGGAAAGAGGAGCCCCTGTCCTCGGATTTCTATGACTGGGAATTCGCGCCGCCCCGCCCCCCCGAAGACCAGTGGACCAATTTCGAGCGGGCACTGATCGGCCACAGCCTGCTGGCGGACCACGACCACCACCGCCTGGTGCGGCGGGTGACGGCGCCGGCCTTTTCCCGCAACGTGGTGGACTCGATCCAGCGCAAGATCGAGCCGGACGTAAAGCGCCTGTTCGACGAGTTGGGCACGCCGGACAGCTTCGATTACATCGACAGGATCGCCGCCCACATACCCTTCATCTCCATTACCCGCATGGTGGGGATCCCGGAGAAATACTGGCCGGATATCAAGCAGGTCATCATGACCTTCACCGAGACCTGGAACCCCACCATCTCCGACGAGCGCAGGGAGAAGGCGCGGCAGGACAGCAACCGGGCAATCGACATTCTCAAACTGGTCATTGCCGAGCGCCGCCAGGCCCCCGAGCAGGATGATTTCCTCAGCACCCTGCTGCGGATCGAGCGGGATAACCCGGGCTTTGAGGAGGGCGACATCATCACCCTGATCCTGGCCCTGATCGGCGCCGGCGCCGACACTACCCTGGTGGCACAGCAGTGGTCGGTCTACTGCCTGCTCAAGCACAGGGACCAGGTGCCGAAGGCGCTGGCGTCCCCGGATGCCTTCTCCAACGCCTTCAGTGAAATCAGCCGCTGGGGCACCGCCTCCAAGATGGGTTTCGCCCGCTACGCCCCGCGGGATATGGAGATTCTCGGCCACCAGGTGCGCAAGGGCCAGATGGTGCTGATGATGCCTCACCTGAAGGACTACGACCCCGAGTACTACGATCAGCCGGAAGTGTTCGACGTGGAACGCACCTTCAATCCGGACGTGCTGTTCGGCTACGGCCCGCGCTACTGCATCGGCGCCTCCCTGGCCAAGCGCCAGCTGTACCTGACCATCTCCGAGCTGTTCAGGCGCTTCCCGAACCTGGAACTGGCGGGGGAGCCGGAGCGGGACGGCAGCGACCACAACGCGGTCGTATTCAAGCGGCTGATGCTGAACACCAATTGCAAAAAAGTCGGGTAAAAAGACTCTGTCCAAACCGGGCGCGACTCGATTAGACTTGGCGGCACACATTCGCTTAGGCCCGCTCGCGGGCCGTATCCGTTCTGGAATCCCTGGGGAGCACACATGAGAAAATCCGTACTGGGCTGCGCCATCGCAGCCGCGTTGGCTGGCGCGGGCAATGCGATGGCCGGCGGTTTATGGCTGAATGAATATGGCGATTTTTCCGGCGGCCGCGCCAGCGCGGGCGCATCGGCCGGCGTCGACGATGCCTCCACCATCATGCACAACCCGGCCAGCAGTACCCGCCTCAAGGGCAAGCAGCTGTTCGTCGCCGCCGGCGCCTACCTGCCCCAGGTAAAGTTTGATCCGAAATACACCACCCCTGCGCTGGGTAGCGGCAACGGCGGCGATGCCGGCGAGACAGCACCTGCCGGCGGCTCGGCCTATGTGCACGACTTCGGTTCCGACCGATGGAGCGCCGGCATCTATGCCGGGGGGCTGTCCGGCGCGGGTCTGGACTACGACAATGACTGGGTCGGGCGCAACCAGGCGACCAAAGTGGATCTGCTGGTCGCGGCTGTAGTCCCGACACTGGCCTACAGGGTGACGGACAGGCTCTCACTCGGCGTGGGCGTACAATACTGGTACTCCAACCTGAATCTCCACCTGCGTGTACCCCGCATCGACCAGGAGAGGGAACAAGTGAGGGCTTCGGTCAACGGCGACGACACGGGTTTTGCCATGAAAATCGGCAGCATGTATGAACTGACCGACCGAACCCGTTTCGGTATCACCTACCAAAGCAAGATAGATGCGAAATTCGACGGCGACCTGAAGCTGGTGGCACCCGGCGGCGGGATACTCCCTCCCGATACTGAGAAGAACGTCTCGTCCAAGACTGAGCTCACTCTCGCTGACTATGCCCGGTTCGGTATGCGCCACGACCTGGACGAGCAGTGGAGCGTGAGCCTCACAGTGGGCTGGGACAACTGGAGCCAGTTGGGCGCTGTCCCCCTCTCCACCGACAACCGTTCCGCCGCCGTGCCCGCCCGCTGGCACGACACCTACCACTACGCCTGGGGCGCAGAATACCGGCTGGACCAGCGCTGGGCCTTCACCAGCGGCGTTGCCTACGATACCAACCCGGTGGATGCGAAGAATCGCAATGCCCAACTGCCGGTTGACCGGCAAGTTCGCTATGCCTTTGGCACCCGCTATACCATCAGTGACTCCCTCAATGTCGGGGGCTACGTCAATTACGCGGACCTCGGCAGCGCCAAAATCGAGTCGAAGCGTTGGGGCGGCGAATACCAGGACAACGGCGCTTTGCAGCTCGTAGCCAACCTCAACTGGACGTTCTGACCCCGTGCGCAGCCCGCTGCTCCTGCTGCTCCTTCTGGCAGTGAGTTTGGCGGGCTGCTCTACCATCCTGCCACCTGACAATAAAGCTATTACGCAGATCGACGAGAACAGCGGTTACCGGATGGACACCGCCAGGGAGCGGGTCCTGCAGGAGCAGAACATCGTGTTGCTGGCTTTTTCCGGTGGCGGCACCCGGGCCGCGGCGATGTCCTACGGCGTGATGCAGGAGTTGCGTGACACCCTGATCGAGATCGACGGCAAGCCGGTGCGGGTACTCGATGAAGTCGATGCTATTTCCTCGGTATCGGGGGGTAGTTTCACCGCCGCCTATTACGGCCTGTATCGCGACCGCCTGTTCGAAGACTATGAGAGCGAGTTCCTGCGCCAGTCGGTGCAGGGGGCCCTGATCAAGCAGTTGTTAAACCCCATGCACTGGATCCGCAGCGGTTTCGATGGCTTCGACCGCACCGAGATGGCGATCGATTATTACGACCGCATCATGTTTCACGGGGCGACCTTCAACGATATGGCGAAGAACGGCCCGCCCTTTGTTGCCATCAATGCAACCGATCTTGGCAACGGCCTGCGTTTCACCTTCACCCAGAACAGCTTCGACCTGATCTGCTCCGACCTCGGCAACTACCCGGTGGCGCGGGCAGTGACAGCGTCGTCAGCGGTACCCGTCGCCTTCCCGCCGGTTGTCCTGGCCAACCACGCCGCCGACTGCGATATCAGCCAGAGCGCACAGTGGCAGCAGCTGAACCAGCTGGAGCCACAGAGCAGCGTGCAGGCCCGCCTGCTCAAAGGCACCAAATCCTACCGGGACGCCGGGAAACGCAAATACATCCACCTGGTGGATGGCGGCGTCGCGGATAACCTCGGGCTGCGTGTGCTGATCGACCGGGTCGAAGCCCTGAACGAGCAGAAATTCAAGCGGCTGGCGAATGGATCAGTCAACAACATCCTGGTCGTTCTGGTCAATGCCCAGGTGAATCCGGAACGCCTCATTGAAGAGTCGGCGGGCTCGCCCTCCGTTGCCGCGACCATGGACGCCGTCAGCAGCGCCCAGTTCGACAGCTACAACCGGGAGACCCTGGATCGCCTCCGCAAACTGCTGGCCGAACTCGAGGAGCATGCCAAAGAGACTGGCCTCCCAACCCGGGTGCATTTCGCCGAGGTCAGTTTCGAGCATGTGAAAGTGGAGGAGGCCAACCGACTGCTCAACGCCCTGCCCACCACACTGGAGCTGGAAGATATCGACGTCGACCGGCTGATCATCGCCGGCAGGCTGTTATTGCGCAACAATCCTGACTTCCAGGCGTTCAAGCAGAGCACCAACGCCAGCCTGGCGCCGGGTGCGCTCAGCATGGAAGCCATGTGCCCGTATTTCGACCACCCCATCTGCAAGCCTGACCCCGCAGCCCAATAAGCGCCATCCGGTCCGTCGCCAACAATGACGGCAGTGGCCGATGCTGGCATACTGCGGCAAAAAATCCACGCGGGAGACCACCATGCGGTTGCGCTGCATCCCACCCGGCCTGCTCGGCCTGTTATTGCTGACCCCCTTGTGCGTTGCCGACACGCCTGTTGTCGAGCCCACTGTTGCCAGGACTATTGTTGCCAGGACCCTGGTAGTGAAAGACGACCAGGGCCGGCCCCTGCCCCGGGTCATGGTGACCCAATCACCGCTGGCGCAGCCGGCTGCGGACCTCAGTGACGACGGTTATGCCCCGCACGGCGTGACCAATACCAGCGCGCCCGTGCTCACCCGCTTCACCAACGCGGCCGGCGAAGTCCGGTTCGACCCGCCGCCGGGGCCCGTGAACTACCGCGCCCGGGCCCAGGGCTACGTGGATGCCCATTTCCCGACAATCGAGGGTGAGCTCGCCATGCAGCGGATGACCCCGGAGCAGCTGGTCGCCAGCTTCCCCTCCAACGTCTGGTTGTCCCAGCTGGATTTCGGCGGCGATGCGGACCTGAAAAAAACCTTCCAGCTCAATTGCGCCTTCTGCCACCAGCAGGCCTCGCCCTTCATGCGCAACGAGCGCACCCAGGAGCAGTGGCTGGAGGTCATCGAGCGCATGAACAGCTACGGCGCGCGCCTGCCCACGGACGACCACCAGAGAGTCGCGACCCTGCTGCGGGAGGAGTACCGGCGCCTGCGGGAACATCCCGAATCCATCCCGGCCCCCCTGCCCTGGGGCGACTACCTGTCCGGCATCGAGATGACCGAGTGGCCCATCGGCGACGGCTTTTCCCAGATGCACGACTTCCTGCTGCACCCGAACGGCCTGGTGTACGTTGGCGACAACCTGTTTGACCGCATCTATGAGCTGGACCCGAATACCGGCAAGTACACCGTCTACAAGGTGCCTCACGCCGAGGATATGACCCTGGGGGGCATCATGGGCAACCGGTTCAAGGTGTTCCCCAAGATGTACAACTTCATGGGCGTGCACTCCTTCGCCTACTCGAAGCAGGACGGCAATATTTTCATAACCCCTTCCATGCAGCAGGCGCTGCTGGAATTTGATATCAGGACCAAGCAGTTCATCACCCACACGATGCCAGAGGGCTACTACCCTCACACCATCCGGGTGGATGACAAGGACCGGGTGTGGTTTACCCTGGCCCTGTCATCGCAGGTGGCCATGTTCGATCGCGGCACAAAGGAATTCACCGTCTATGACCTGCCGGCCCGGAGCGCCAGGGAGTGGCTCATCCTCAAATCCCTGCCCGTGATGTTCCGCATCAGCCCCGAGAACCGCCCCCAGCCGGATCCCGACCGGGCGGGTACCGGCCTGCCCATGCCCTACGGTATCGACATCACCCCCGACGGCATGGTGTGGGTGGCCCGGCTCTACGCCAACGACCTGGCCCGTATCAACCCGGAGACCGGCGAGGTGACCATGATCGAGTTTCCCTACCAGGGCCCCCGCCGCCTGCGCACAGACGCCCAGGGCAACCTGTGGATCGTCGCCTTCCAGGATTCCCTGCTGGTGAGATACAGCCCTGGCACGGGCGAGTTCAGCAGTTTCAAGCTGCCGGTGATCAACGAGGTACCCTACGCCCTCAACGTGGACCGGGACCGCGGCGTGGTGTGGGTCAACGGCAACCAGTCGGACACCATCCTGGCCTTTGATATCGCCACCGAGAGCTGGCAGGTGTATCCCCTGCCGCGCCAGCGCTTTTTCACCCGGGACATCGAGATCTCGGAGGCAGACGGCGCCGTGTACACCAGCAATTCGCACTTCCCCACCTGGCAGTCCGAGGGCGGGGTACCCACCCTGCTGCGCATCACTCCACTGGCGCAGTAAGCGATGCCCGTGCGCCTGTCGCGACAGCTGGCCCGCGTCCTGGCGGGAATCCCCGGCCTCTGCTGCGCCGCCCTGGCGGCGGCGGGGACGGGCTGGCCTTACTACGGCGGCGACCAGGGCGGTCGCCACTATTCCGAGGCCGCGCAGATCCACCGCGGCAATGTGCAGGAGCTGGACGTAGCCTGGGTATTTCGCAGCGGCGACATGGCGAGCTACGGGCCGCAGATGGAAAAGACCTCCACCCAGAGCACCCCAATCCTGCTGCCGGAGGCGGCCGGCGAGTCGCTGGTGTACTGCACGCCGTTCAACCGGGTCATCGCCCTGGACCCCGCCAGCGGCGAGCAGCGCTGGAGTTTTGACCCACAGATCGACCAGGGCGGAGACCGCCCCTTCCGCTGCCGCGGCGTGAGCTACGCGCAGGAGCCCCGGGCCACTGTCGGCGAGCACTGTCGCCATCGCCTCTTCCTCAGCACCCACGACCGCAGGCTGTGGGCCATCGACGCGCTGGACGGCAAACCCTGCAGCGGTTTCGGTGACGGCGGCAAGGTGCTGCTCTTCGGTGAGGAGGGCCTCGTGGCGGGGGACGTCAGCAACTCCTCGGCGCCGGTGGTGGCCGCCGGCGTGGTGGTGACGGGCTCCACCGTGATCGACTTCGTGCGCGCCACCACGCCCCGCGGCACCGTGCAGGCCTTCGACAGCTTCAGCGGCCGGCCCCTGTGGCAGTTCGACCCCCTGCTGGGCCACCCCGACAGCGGCAGCGCCAACGTCTGGGCGCCGATCTCGGTGGATGAGAAAAATGGCCTGGTGTTCCTGCCCACCAGCAGCGCATCACCCGATTACTACGGCGTGGATCGGCCGGGTGACAATCCCTACGCCAACAGCGTGGTCGCGCTAGCGCTGCACAGCGGCGAATACCGCTGGCACTTCCAGCACGTGCGCCACGACCTGTGGGACTACGACACCCCCGCGCAACCGATCCTGTTCGACTGGCGCAAAGAGGGCGAGAACATCCCCGCCCTGGCCCAGTTGACCAAGCAGGGCTTCGTGTTCGTCTTCAACCGCCTGACAGGAGAACCCCTGTGGGAGATTACCGAGCAGCCCGTACCACCCTCGAGCATTGCGGGAGAACGCGCCGCCCCTACCCAGCCCAAGCCCATTGCCCCACCCCAGTTGCTGAACTCCTTCCTGATGCCCGCGGATGCCTGGGGCCTTACGCCTTGGGACCGCGCTGACTGCGCCGGGCAACTCGCGGCGCTGGAAAACCTGGGCCTGTTCACCCCCAACAGCGAAAACCTGACGCTGATGTTCCCCGGCAGCCTCGGCGGCCCCAACTGGGGCGGCGGCGCCCTGCTGGGAGACACCGGCATACTGCTGGTCAACGTCAACAATGTGGCCTTCACTGGCCAACTGATCCCTACCCCCACGGCGAACGACCCTGCCAGCCGCAAGCAGGACCATCCCGCCGCGGGACATCGCATGCAGGTCACCATGGAGGGTACGCCCTACAACATCGAGATCGGCAGCCTGCAATCATTCCTGGGCATTCCCTGCAATCCGCCGCCCTGGGGCAAGCTGGTGGCGGTGGACCTTTTCAAGGGCAGCATCGCCTGGGAGACCGCCCTGGGCTCGGTGCACGAAATGGGGCCCGTCGCGGCGCCTTTCCATATCGAGTGGGGTACCCCCAACCTGGGCGGGGGCATCGCCACCGCCGGCGGCCTGTTCTTTATCGGCGCCACCATGGACCGGCAGTTTCGCGCCTTCGACGTGAGCAACGGGGAGACGCTGTGGCGATACACCCTGCCGGTGGACGCGGCCGCCACGCCCATGACCTACGAATACCGGGGTCGGCAGTACGTGGTGGTCAACGCCGGAGGCCACCACATGTTCGGTCGCAAGACGGGCGACTACCTGTACGCCTTCGCGCTGCCGGACTGACGGCGGCGTGGCCCGCCGGCTCATCCGGGCCCGACACACCGCGCCAAGCTGTAATACGGCTGAAACTGTAGTCTAATAGGCCGGCAAAATTTCAACAGCACTGCATTGTTCCAAAGGGGCAGATGAGCATCAGGCTATCAAGGGCATGCGCCGGGATACACCAACGCAATCCTGAACGGCGCCCAGGCGTGGCAGGGCCAGTGCAGTGAGCGAGTTGCTGTCCACGGACTGGTTCGTGTGGGGCATCGGGCTCATCCTGGGCTTCCAGTTGCTGGTGGTGCTGCTTGGCGAGGCGATCTACCGTTACAATCGCCGCGCGCTGCCAGCCGCCCGTATCTTCCGCGCACTGCGCAACGTCGTATTACCACTCGGCGTCCTGGACATATTCCTGACCCGCCTGCTCGAGATCGAGCGCGGGTCGGTGTCGGTGCGCCTCGTCGAGACCGCGCTGTGGGTCAGCATCGTGTATGTAGTGCTGCTGGCGTTCAACGCGGTGGTATTCGAGAACGCCGCCCGGGACAGCTGGCGCAGCCGCGCACCCAAACTGTTCCAGGACCTGATCCGGTTGCTGCTGGTGGTGATCGGCGCCGCCATCGTACTGTCGGTGGTGTGGCGCCAGGATCTCGGCGGACTCGTCGCGGCACTGGGGGTTGGCTCAATCGTGCTTGGCCTCGCGCTGCAGGAGACCCTCGGCAACCTGATGTCCGGCATTGCCCTGTTTTTCGAACGGCCGTTCACGGTAGGCGACTTCATCGCGGTCAGCGACAAGCGCGGCCGGGTAGTCCAGGTCAGCTGGCGCTCGGTGCACCTGCGCACTGTGGAAAACAACCTGCTGGTACTGCCCAACTCCGCCCTGGCGCGTGAAACCATCACCAATTACTCTCAGCCCACGCCCAGGCAATTGCTGCGCCTGTCTTTCAGCTTTGGTCTGGATGCGCCACCGAATCTGGTAAAGAACATGTTACTGCAGGTTGCGCGCGAGATTCCGCAGATTCTGACCGACCCGGAACCTCAAGCAGTGACCTGTGAGGTACTGGCAGACCGCATCCGTTACGAGGCACGCGTGACAGTCGCAGACGGTAGCGATTCGCCCGTGGTAAGCGACGGTTTTACCACGGCTGTGTGGTATGCAGCCCGGCGCGCCGGTGTGCCGCTGCCACTGCCGCAGACCGTGGAAATGCAGGTGCGCGACTTCAACTCTGAACCGCCCGAGGTTCTGCAGGAGACAGAGGCGCAGCTGCGGCGCGCCGAAGGCATGCGGGTGCTCCCCGGCGAGGCCATTGCCCGAATCGCGACTGCCTGTGAGCGCGTGCTATTCGGCACCGGTGAACAGATGCTCGCGGCCGGTGAAATCCCCCGCTATGTTTACGTGATCATAGAAGGCGAAGCCCTGGGGTCCTACGGCAAAGACACCGGAGCGGCCGGGGCGATCCACTTCGGCAGCCACGAGGTACTCGGTGTCACTTCACTCGCGCGCGCCCAGGCCAGTGATGCACGGGTGGTAGCCCTGACCGATGTCACGGCCCTGCGCATCCCGGGTGAAGTCGTAGGGCAGGCGCTGCAGGAATACCCGGCGCTCAGCAACCAGTTTGCGCGGATCTGGCAGGCGCGCGCCGATGCACTGCGCCGATCAGCTCAAAACGAGTCGGAAATCGCTCCGCGTACAGCCGGGCGCCAGGGGGAAGAGTAGAATGGCTAATTTAAGCATCAAATCGAAACTGCTGGTGATGCTGCTGTCAGTCAGCCTCTTTTCCACGGCCACTATCGCCTCACTGAACTATTACGCCACCTACCAGGCGCTAAAGGCCAGCACATTTTCCCACCTGACCAGCCTCCGTACTGCCCGCACAGCGCAGATCCAGCAGTTTCTCGACCGCCTGGTACTGGAGACGCAGGCCAACAGCCGGGGCGTCGCCACCGAAGCGGCGGAAGCGTTCCTGGCTGCGTTTGGCCAACTGGAGAATGCCAGCCCCGATCCCGCCAAGGAAATGGTGCTGCGCCAGTTCTACCGCGAACAGGTTCTGCCGGCACTGGCGGAAGATCTCGGTGCGGATGTGGAACTGAACTCCGTTTATCCCGACACACCCGTGGCACGCTATCTCCAGTACGAATATATCGCCAACAATCCGTTCCCGCTCGGAGAGAGGGAGTTGATGAACCGCGCCGATGACGGTTCGACCTACAGCCAGGTACATGAAAAATTCCATTCCCGGCTCTCTGATCTGTTCCTGGGACTGGGTTATAGCAACGTTTTACTGGTCGATATCGCGACGAGCGACATTGTCTACTCCGCACGCAAGTACATCAGTTTAGGGACGAGCCTGGCCGATGGTCCTTATTCCCACGGCAACCTCGCCCAACTTGTGCGTTCATTCCAGCAGGCGCCGGATCCTGGCCGGGTGCAGGTCGCGGATTTTCAGCGCCACCGTGCCCGTCGCGGCGTGCCTACCGCTTTCATTGGCACGACGCTGTTCAGCGACGGTCGACCATTTGCCGTGCTGGTGCTGGAACTTCCGGTAAGTGAAATCGATCGCATTATGACCGGTGATCAGCAGTGGGAGCGTGACGGTCTCGGTACGAGCGGCGAGGTTTACCTGGTAGGGAGCGATCAACTGATGCGCTCAAACTCCCGGTTGCTTATCGAAGACCCCGAAGCGTTCGCCAGGCGTGAAGCGGAACTGAATACGCCCCAGGCCGATGTCGAGCGGATGCTGCGCCAGAGCTCGACGATTCTCAACAGAAAGGTGGCCAGCTTTGCCGCTGAGCAGGCACTGGCGGGTAATGAGGGAACTGCGGTGATAACCAGCTATTCGGGCGTTGATATCCTGGCGTCGTGGGCACCGCTGCGGGTGGCTGGCCTCGAATGGGGCGTCGTCGCCAGAATCGACAAGGATGAAGTATTCGCCCCTTTGCGCACCATGGCGCGGGATATGTTGATAGAGGCACTACTGATACTGCTGGTGATTACGCTGGCAGTAATGATGCTGGCAACGTCATTCGTACGCCCCGTGAATGACCTCATAGCCCGGGTGCAACTGGCGCGCAGCGGCAACACTGACGTGAGTTTTAACACCGAAACCGGAGATGAGCTGGGTGACCTTGCGCGATCCTTCCGCGAACTGATCGCGGGCGTGCAGAAGCAGACGCGCCTGCTCGAGGATATGACACTGCAGAATCGCGTATTGCTCGAGAATGTGATGCCCAGGGGGATGGCGCAGCGAATGCAGCTCGGCCATGGCAGTATCACCGAGCGCGTCGATGACGTAACGGTCGTGTTCATGGAGCTTCGGGGCCTCGCCGACTACACAAGGGCGACCTCGGACAGTGAATCGGTGTCGGTGTTGAAGCGACTGATCGGCGCGTTCGATGAGGCCGCGGCAAGGCTTGGGGTGGAGCGGATCAAGACGGTTGGCGATACTTACTTCGCGGTCACCGGTCTGTCGGAACCACTGCTCGACCATATGCGTCGCTCGCTGGAATTCGCAGTTTCCGCCAGGGAGATGGTGATGAATTTCAATCGCGAACAGGGTACGCAACTGGGCTTGACTGTCGGCATCGATTCAGGCTCAGTCATTGCCGACGCGTTGGGGCAGGGTCAGTTCCTGTTCCAGCTTTGGGGTGCCCCCGTGATCGGCGCTGACCATGCGATGGACTGCGGCAGCATCAACGACATCATCGTCACCCAGGCTGTCCATACCAGCCTGGCGGATCAGTACACATTCGAGCCCATGGAGGTGCCTGACTCGATGGTGTCCCTGTGGAGAATGGTCGAACCGGCATGAGCCCGGGCGTCCGCGCCATGGCGTACAAGCCCGCTCACACACCCCTGAAGAGAGGGACAGACCCATGCGCGTACTCCTGACCTTGTTCGCCCTGCTCCTGCTTGCCGCCGTAGTGTTGATCGGGGGCGGCCTGCTGCTCAGCGACGCCCCGATGAAGACCCTGGAGTCTCTCGCCATCCGCCACGCCGACAAGCTGCCCCTGGCCTACCTGGGCGAGCGGCTGTTCGACCAGCACTGCGCCAGTTGCCATGACAATCCCGCCATGCACGCGCCGACCCGGGAGGCCCTGTCCGGCTTTTCCAAGGAGACGGTGATGGTGGCGCTGGAGTTCGGCAAGATGCAGCCCATGGCCGCCCACCTGAACAAGCAGGAGCGCGGGCTGATCGCGATTTACCTGGCAGGTTCAGCGCCGGCGGACGAGTGGATCGAGGAGCACCGCTGCACCACACCCGCGGTGGATGACCGCACTGAATACGTGGCCAACTGGGGGCTAGGCGGCGCCAACCGCCGTTTCATGCCGACCGCTGCGGCCGGCATCGATAAAAGCAATGTCGCAGGGCTGGAACTGGCCTGGAGCCTTGCCTTCCCCAAGGTAACCGATATGCGCTCACAGCCCGCCATTATCGGCGACACGCTGTATTTCGGCGACAAGACGGGCAAGCTCTATGCCATCGATCGCAGGAGCGGCTGTATCCGCCGGCACACCGAGGTGCTCAGCGGCATTCGCTCCGCCATTACCGTGGCAACCCTGGGCAGTGGCCGCAAGCTGCTGGTGTTCGCCGACTCCATGGCCTCCATCTACGCGCTCGACCCGGACTCCCTGGAAACCGTCTGGCAGCAGGCGGCGCGCATCTACGACACCTCGATCATTACCGGCTCCATCAGCTACCACGACGACCGCCTGTTCGTTCCGGTGTCGTCCTACGAGGTGGCGGTCTCGGGCAGTCCTGACCATGTCTGCTGCAAATCCCACGGCGGCGTGATTGCCCTCGACGCCAACAGTGGCAAGCAACTGTGGCAGTGGCACGGCACCGGCGAAGCCACCCTGCAGGGCCGCAACAGCGCGGGCGCAGACCTTTACGGCCCCTCGGGCGTTAGCGTGTGGAGCACTCCGGCGATCGACGCGAAGCGCAACCGTATTTATATCGGCACCGGCGAGAACTTGTCGGAGCCAGCGACCGACACCTCCGACGCCATAATCGCCCTCGACATGGACAGCGGCAAACTGGCCTGGCGCTTCCAGGCCACCGCGGGGGACGTGTGGAATGCGGCCTGTCTCAATGGCGGTGCCAATTGCCCGAAAAATGCAGGTGGCGATTTTGACTTCGGCGCATCCGTCATCATGGCCGAGCTGCCGGGAGGCGGGGAACTTCTGCTTGCCGGCCAGAAATCCGGCGATGTCTATGCCCTCAACCCCGACCCCGCAGGGGTCGATGGGGAGGTGGTATGGCAGCGGCAGGTGAGCAACGCGGGTATCGGCCCGGATCTCCACCAGACCACCACCAACGGCGGTGTCCACTGGGGCATGGCGCTGTCGGGGGAGCGCCTGCTGGTGGCGGCGGCGGACCCGGAGCGGGTGCGCCCGGACTACATACCGAAGCCGGGACTGCACGCCCTGAACCTGGCGGACGGTGAGGTGCTCTGGTTCCATGGGGTCACCCGGGGATGCGATATTCCGGAGGAAAACAAACCCATGATCGGTCTGCAGAATATGCGTGCCGGCAAGCAGATCGATCTGGAAGAGCAGTACCGCTGCTCCTTCTACTATGGCCTGTCGGCAGCGGTACTCGCCACCGATGAACTGGTGTTCAGCGCGGGCCTGGACGGCAGGATACGTGCCTTCGACATCGGCAGCGGTGAAGTGCTCTGGCAGGCCGAAACCGCGATACCCTTCAACGCGAGCAACGGTGTCAGTGGCCACGGCGGCGCCATCGATGTCAGCGGCCAGGTGCTTGCGGACGGCTGGTTATATGTGCAGTCGGGTTACTCTATGTTCGGCCAGTTGCCGGGCAATGTATTGCTGGCCTATCGCCCTGGCGACGCGGCAAGGTAAAGTAATTTTTTTAAGGAGGAAACAATGGACAAGGCAAAGCGTGTATCCGACACACCCTATCCCGTAGAGGTCGAGGAGGCGAAAACCTATTTCTGGTGCGCCTGCGGGCTCAGCAACAACCAGCCTTTTTGCGACGGCTCCCATAAAGACACCGGTTTTTCGCCGGTGCGCTACGAGGCGGACAAGACCGGCAAGGTGTTTTTCTGCGGCTGCAAGGCCACCGGCCACGCCCCCCTGTGTGATGGCAGCCACAAGTAGCTGCCAGGGATAGTGGAGAAGTTTACCCACATCTACCAGCGCGCCTGCGCGCGCAAGGGTAGCGAGGCGGCACTCAAGCGCTTGCTGCCAACAGTGCGCAGTACCCGGGCACTGGCCAACACCGGCGACGACCGCTACCTGGCCGAGATGACCCGCTGCATTTTTCAGGCGGGATTCGTGTGGCGCGTGGTCGATCACAAATGGAATGACTTCGAGGACGTGTTCTTTGGCTTTACGCCAGCGAAAATCGTGCTGCTCAGCCCGGAACAGATCGATCGCTTCAGTCAGAACCCGCGCATCATCCGCAATCGCCAGAAGGTGCTCAGCATCCAGCATAATGCGCACTTCATCCTGGACGTGGCAAAGGAACATGGCAGCTTTGGCAAGTTCATCAGCCGCTGGCCGGAGCAAGACCTGATCGGCCTGTTTGCCTATATGAAAAAGCATGGCTCGCGCCTGGGCGGCATGACCGGGCAGCGGGTGCTGCGCAACATGGGCAAGGATACCTTCGTCATTACCGGTGACGTCGCCCGCTGCCTGCGGCAGGCCGGAGTGGACATCAACGCCAACCCAGCGAGCAAGAGGGAACTGGCACTGATACAGGCCGCTTTCAACCGCTGGCACGACGAATCAGGCCTGCCCTTCAGCCATCTAAGTCGTATCTGCGCCTGCTCGCTTGAGTAGCGAAGCACCTGGACCTCGCTGACCGGATTACCCCGGGCTACAACAGCCACCCGGGGCGCAGCAGCATGATCCCACCGAGTACCAGCATGATGGCTCCGCTCAGGAACTTGAGCCAACGGCCTGCCCGCTCGGTCAGTTTGTTGCTGCTCAGAGCCACGACGGCCATCGTTACCATCAATGTGTCATCGGCGATGTACCCGAGAATATAGACACCCAGGTAAGCATAATGCGCCGCGCGATCCAATTCCTGTTGGGCCAGTATGGCTGTGTACATAGCAGGGAAACCAGCAGTGCAGAGCAGCTCGACAAAATTGACCAGCACCGCCAGTGCGGCGACCGCCGCCAGTGAGAGGAACAGCGAATCGGACCTCTCTACCCTGCGCATACGAGCATACAGGCCGGGTTTTGCGGAAGCTGGAATGGAGAGCGAAACACCCTGCATTGGGGCCAGGAAGTCCTTGAGGTTGATTGCGCCGATGACCAAAGCCACAACACCGAGCCCAATGCGCAATGCCGTCGACATACCCACCAGCAGATAGATGTTGAGCCATGCGGCCAGGAACGCGTAATAGACCGCGCCCCCCACCAACACGAAGGTACCGGCAATCAGCGCCATTCGCGTGCGGTCCCTGAGGCGCGCAAGCATCGATAGTAAAAACAACAACACCCACATCGCGCAGGGATTGAATCCGTCGAGCAGACCTACCGCCAATGTGAAAACGGGAAGTCCCAGATTGGAAACCGTGAGCGCACCAAAGAGTTCTGTCTCGATACCCGCCGGAATCGCGGGATGTCCCTCCACCAGGGCTGCCAGTTCTGGACCGGTGCGCCCAGCGCTATCAAAACCGATAAGAACCTGGTCGTTGAACACAAAAGTCGGCACACCGGGCGGCCAGCTACCTGAATCCCTGGAGTGCCGCACCAGGTCGTCCCATGCGCCCGGGTCGCGATCAACCGGGCGATATATAACTTCCAACCAGGGCCGCTCATCAGAAAATCTGCCGAGAAATTCCTTGGCGTCCGCGCAGTGGGGGCAGCCATCACGCACGAACACTTCGAGCACGCCTGCCGCGGCAACTGGCTCCGCGCGCTCGGTCGCCAACGCCCAGGGCACTGCCGATAGCAGGACCACCAGCGCAAACAAGCGAAGGGTAAGGGCAGCAAATGAGCGCATATGGTCCGCGGATTGCCAATTCTGGTTAGAGCATCGGCGCGCGGTTGCGGTGTGGATATGCGCAGGCAAGATCGGGCAATTCTCAAAAAAGTCAGTAAGGCCAGCGACTTCAGCCCGGCGGGACGGTGGGCTCCGGGCTGGATTCCTCCAGACCGAACTCTGCAGAGATCGCGCGGATTTCCACCAGTTCCTCATCGGCGACATGCCCGTCCGCCTGCGCTATGGCATAGAGGGAATCAACGAGCAATTTTTTGCGATCCATATCAAAGCTACCCAGCGCACCCTGACTGCTCAATTCAACCTGGGCGCGTTTTTGCATCATGGAAATGTCCATGATGAAGTTGACTTCGCCCTCCTGGAGATGTGCGACGTCATGCAGTATGCGGCGCATCTCTTTGCGCTCATGGTCACTGACCTCATTGTCGGCATAGGCAACCCGCGCCAGCGCAAAGGCAAAGGTCGCCAGGTAGCTGGCGGAGCCGGGGTCGTGCCGTTCCAACATGTTGAGCATGCGACTGGTTCCCTCTGATACCGCTTCTGTGAAGGAACGGATATGGCCGTCCTCCAGGTGCAGAATACGGTCAGCCACATCGAGTATGCGGTTGTCATGGGTTACCAGTACCACCGCGGCGCCGTCTTCGCGGGCCAGTTCCTGGATCAGGTCCACCACGTCGCGGCCGGACTGTTTGTCGAGCGAAGCAGTGGGTTCGTCGGCCAGGATAACCCGCGGCCGATTGACCAATGCCCTGGCTATACCGGCACGCTGCTTCTGTCCCCCCGATAATTCCCCCGGGTACTTGTTGATGTGATCGCCCAGGCCAACCCGCTGCAGTACCTCGGTAATGCGCTGCTTGCGCTCACTGAGCTTGATTGGCGAGAGTTTCAGCGCCATACGCACGTTCTGGCTGATGGTGAGACTGTCGAGCAGGTTGTGCGCCTGGAAGATATAGCCGATCTGCCGACGGACCTTGATCTGGGTGCTCTGCCTGGCATTCCTCAACTCCTGCCCCAACACCTTTACGCTGCCCTGCTGGGCCGAGCGCAGGGCGCCCATCAAGGTGAGCAATGTAGTTTTACCGGAACCGGACGGTCCGGTCAGGATGATTATCTCACCGGCCTGAATGCTGGTATTGATGTTGAAAAGTATCTGTTTCTGCCTGGTGCCCTTGCCATAGGTGTAGGAAACATCCTCCAGCGCAATAGGTGCTTCAGCGGTCATCAGAATACTTCCGCAGGATCAATGCCGCGCAACTTGCGCAGCGTCAGGAGGCCTGACCCGGCGCACATTACCAGCGTCAGGGTAAATATCTGCAGGATGCTTTCCCTGTTCATCTCCATCGGCAACCGCGTCGCCTCCGCCGTCTTGTCGAACAATAATATGGAAAGCCCCAACCCCGGCAGGAAACCAAGTACGGCCAGGATAACAGACTGCTGCAGTACCACGTTGCGCAAATAGCCCTGGGTGTAACCCATCGCTTTCAATGTGGCGTACTCTGGCAGGTGATCCTGCACGTCAGCGAACAGGATCTGGTAAACGATAATGAAGCCGACAATCACCCCGATAATGGCGCCAAAGGCAAACACGTAGCCGATCGGGGTGGTGGTATTCCAGTATTCGATTTCCAGATCCTTGAACTCCTCCCTGGTCAGTACCCGCACATCCGGCGGGATGCTGCGACGAATACGCTCCTGCACCTCAAGCACGTCCTGGCCCGGGTCGAGGTGGATCAGGCCCACGGTAATCGCTGATTTTTTATCCCTTGGAAACATGCGCAGGAAATTGAGGTCGGAGGTGATTATGCCGCCGTCCAGCCCGAAGGACGTTCCTATCGAATAGAGGCTGGTAACGATCACCTCCCGGGAATTCACTTCCGTGCTGGTGGACCCGTTCGCCTCAACCAACTCCGCCACAGGTCCATACTCTTCCCTGCCCTTTCGATCGAAGACAATCTGGTCAGGAATCTTTATCTGCTCGATGGCCTGCGGAGTAAGAACCCTGGAAAACCCTCGATCAGAAGGATCAAAGCCCACCACGAAAATGCCGCGGTTGTAAGAGCGGTCAACCGGGTTGCGCCAGTCGCCCAGGCGCGAGTACACGGGGGTAACCGCGCTGACGCCCGCAATACCCTGCACCTGGTAGAGTCGGTTCCTGGAAAATTCCTTGGCGTTGACCAGGAACTCGGTTTTGGGGCTTACCAACACCATGTCGTAATCGAGGGCGCTGTGATAGCGCACCGCGCTGACGAACAACGCCTCGCGAAATTCCAGTTGCATGAAGATCAGGATCACGGCAAAAGCGATGCCGAGGATGGCCGAGAACAGTCGCAGCTTCTGGTGCTTGAGTTGCAGCCATCCCAGGGGAAGGAGGTCGAACACTAGATGGTTATCTCCAGCTCGACCTGCATATTGGTGAAACTGGCAACCGCAGCGCTGTCGTCAAGGAGGATGTATACCTCAACTACCCGGGCATCGGTCCTGGAGACGGGGTCGTCTCCCAGCACATCCAGCCTGCTCACCTTGAGTGACACCCGTTCTACCGTGCCGCTCAATTCCCCGTCGATAGCGGGCGCCCTGATAGTGGCGCTCTGGCCCTTCTTAACGAAACTGATATCGGTCTCGTAGACTTCGGCGACCACATACATGCGATCAGTCTGGCCGAGGTCCACGATACCTTCGGGGCCCACGATCTCACCGGGCTCGGCGTGTATTTCCAGCACCTGGGCCCGCAGTGGCGCCCGCACAATGGACAGTTCAAGCCGCGCCTTCGCAGCGGCAAGATCCGCCTTGGCGACATCGAGGGCCATTATGGCCTGGTCCAGGTTGACTTTGCTGTTGGCGAAGGTAAGGGCGAGGTTCTTCTGCCGTGCCAGCTCACTTTCCGCATTGACATTTATGGCGTTCAGGCGTGCGACCTCGGTCTGGCGCAGGTTGTAACTGTCCAGGTAGGCGATGATCTGGTCCTGCTCGACCCAATCACCCACCTTGACGAGCAGCGACTTGATGACCGAGCCCGCGCCCATGCCGCCGGAGGGTGCGGCGACGCGGATGATGCCATTATGGGGTTCTATGCGACCGAGACTGGAAATGGCCCGGTCTTCCGCCTGGCCCAGCGGCTGAAAAAGAATCAAAAGCACGGCCAGGAAGGCCTTGATTGCTCGCCTCAATGCAGGCTCCTTATTGTGGTTTAAAAATTTGGCCACGCGGGATCTGGTTGCACAAAAAGACGTGGGGCCAGGGCCATTCGGGACGAATGGCTGTCCCAATTGACGTCAGTATTATATCCGTACTACTTGTTATCTCTTACACTGGCCTGATGAGTATTACCCAGCGTAGTCAGAAAGGCCAATTTTTTTGTCCGGCAGGGCGCAGTCCCCTGCAGCCCTTGCGTTCCGCTGCAGGGATCGTGGCCGGCCTGGCACTGGCTTGCTTGCTCCAGGGCTGCAGCGATGGCAGCGATGATCCGGTTGTCAGGCTCAAGCCCCAGGCGGAAAACCCCACCCTTGAGGGCCCGATTACAGGTGGTGGTGCGGCGGACTGCTGCATTCTCGACTTCTTCGGCTTCGAGGTGGATTTGCGCACCCAGGGCTACTCCCCTGGAACACCTTTTTACGCTGGCGTGTTGTTCGATGAAGCGGAGCTGGGCTACCTTGAGACCGAATACTTCTTTTCCGGTACGGCGACGTCCTACATCGCGCGCGATGAGCCTCGTTCCGACGGTCTCTGGAGTATCCAGGCGGCCGATACGGCCCCGTATAACTCCCGCATGGTGGTGCTGCGGCCCGCTGATGGCGCGGACTTCAATGGCACTGTCGTAGTCGAATGGTTCAATGTCTCGGGGGGCCTCGATGCCGCGCCGGACTGGACCCAGATGCACACCGAACTGATGCGCAAAGGCTACGCCTGGGTGGGCGTGTCGGCGCAACGGGCGGGCATCGAGGGCGGCGGGCCCATTGATATCCCTCTCAAGCTGGTCGACCCGGAGCGCTATGGCGGCCTGGATCACCCCGGCGACAGTTTTTCCTACGACATATTCTCCCAGGCGGCCCAGGCGGTGCGCAATCCGGTCGGCCTGGACCCGCTCGATGGGCTCAAGGTACGACGCATGATCGGGGTAGGTCAGTCCCAGTCGGCACACCGCCTGGTGACGTATATCAACGCCATACATCCCACCATCGCGTTGTTTGACGGCTTTATTATTCATAGCCGGATCATCAGCGGCAGCGCGCCGCTGTCACAGTTGCCGCAGGCAGAGGTATCCACACCAGGTCAGGTGCAGATACGTGGAGATCTACCGGAGCCGGTCATCAGCCTGCAGACGGAGACCGAAATAATTCGAGGGAGTACCCCGGTCGCTCGCCAGGTCGACTCACCGTCATTCAGGCTGTGGGAAGTCGCGGGCTCCTCCCACGCTGATAACTACACTTCAAATGTCAAGGGCCAGCTCGACCGGGGTGATGATCCGGCCGTGGCCGATGTGATTGAGACTACCGCCGCGCGCGCACCGTTCATTTTTTGCGATTTGCCTATAAATGATGGGCCCGGGCACTGGGTCGCAAAGGCAGCGATAGCGACTTTGGATCGGTGGATCGCACATGGACAGGCGCCCCCAAGTGCACCGCGGTTGAGCCTGAACAGTGATGGCACGGCCTTCGAGCTGGATGAGTTTGGCAATGCAAAGGGCGGCGTCAGAACGCCCTATGTGGATGCTCCAGTGGCCGTTCTATCCGGGCTGGGCCAGCAGGGCGATTCCTTTTGTCGGCTGTACGGCACCACCGCCCTGTTTGATGAGGCGACGCTGGCGAGGCTCTACCCCGACCAGTCCACTTATGTGGACGCAATCGACAGGGCTACGGATGCGGCAGTGGCTGCCGGCTTTCTGCTGCCGCCGGATGCCGCCCTGATCAAACAGCGGGCACGCTCGTCCGGCATCGGCGCACCCTGAATCGTCCTCCTCCTCAGTGTTCACGGGAAGAGAATGACTTCCTCAAAGCGCGGCAGGGTCTGGAAGGCAACGGCTGAATCCTCTGCCGCTCTCGCCCTGAGGAAGGCGAGCGTTTCGTCCGCCCCGGGGGAAAGAAAACCGGCGATACGAATTTCGCCGGTCATGGGTCCGTCCAGCGGCCCGGTAAGGCTGTCCCAGTGAATCGGAATTATGCGCTCGGGCGATATTCGCCCGACCGTTTCTGACCAGTACTGCGCGCGATAATCCGCCGTCTGGGAACCGAGGCCGCCCACACCGAGAAACACCACATCCACGTCCATCTCCGCCAACTGGCCCGGTATAAAACCAGCGCTGCCTATTATCAGGAAACTGCCCTTGGGGTGGGACACATGCAACACCCAGGCCTCGCCCAATTTGTAATCAAAAGCGGATACTGGTGGCACCAGTGGCTCGGGAATTTCCGAATCGGTGAGCATGGTCGCGACCATTTCCGGGTCCGGAAACTGGAAATGCCGAGAGGCCAGCGGCGTGATGGTGAAAGCGCCCAGCACTATCGGTTGCCCGCTGTGCAGAATCCGGATCTGCGCTTCCGGCAAGCCCCATCCGCGCGCAATATTGGCGGTCGCCTGCGAGCCGTACAACGTCGCCCCGGTGCGGCGCGCGACCTCGGGCGAATCCATGGCATGGTCGTAGTGGGAGTGCATGGGAATAACCGCCGTGAGTCGGCTGACAGCATTCTTCGCCAGACCGAGGTCAATGGCCGCCATATCCGGTTGAATCTTGCCGAACATCGTCTGCAACGGCCCGGGCCGGGTGAACCAGCCGTCGGTCATCCAGCTGGTTTCGCCGTCAGAGAACAACAGGGTGGCAGTGCCGCTGTAGCGCACGGTAACCGCCCCAGGGGGACTATGCCTGTCCGGGGCCACCATCCAGGCGGGGTCAACCGGTGGTGCCGGGTAGCTGAACAGCCAGGCCCAGGCGGCGGCAAAAAGCAGTATAAAGACCAAAAAGGCACGGATTACTGTCTTGCCTGGATTCATTCGTCGATCACCTTCTGCAAGCTCCTGCGGCTGTCACTCCGCGCCGGGGCCAGCCTGCAGAGCCAGGTTATCGGCTGACTGCAAACTCGCCGGCTGTCGTGTCTCCAAGCGTACCCGGGGGCGACCGGGCAACTCAAGTGTTGATCCAAATCTATACATAGCGGACTAATGGCCTTTAATATAATTTTCGTGCCCGGAGGCGCCTTGCACCAAAGCAAACGAAGCGCTGGATAAATCACTGCGTGTACTACCCAATAAGGAGGAATTCATGCGCGGACGCGGCATCCTGATCATCACCATCCTGGGGTGGGCGTTGGCCATCGCGCTCGCGTTAGTCGTCTTCAACCGCGGCTGGCTCAGCGCTGCCCCGCAAGCATCGCAGCCGATGCTGCGCCCGGAAGCAGAGGTTGCAGTAGCTACAAAGCCGGGGCAGCGGACGGTCTATTTCCCGGGCACCGAGGAGCTGGCGCCAGACGAAATGCGCATCGTCGCCTGCGGCACAGGCAACCCGGTACCGCGCCTGAAGCAGGCTGCGGCCTGCTTTCTGGTGCAGCTCGGCAACGGCGACAATTTTGTTTTCGACATGGGCTCAGGGTCCGCCGAACGCCTGGCTTCGCTGGATGTTCCCTACGACAAGCTTGACAAAGTCTTCATCGGGCATCTGCACCTTGATCACGTCGGGGATCTGCCGTCCTTTTATTTCACCCGGGCGGTCAACCAGGGACGGACCAGGCTGCGCGTGTGGGGGCCCAGCGGTGTCAAACCCGAGTGGGGCATGAAGGCCGCGATGGAAAACATGAAGGCCATGTACGGCTGGGAGAGTGCCATGCGCGGCGCGCTCATGGGCACGCCCGAGCTGGAGGTCAATGAATTCGATTGGACCGGCATAAACCAGATCATCTATAACGAGAACGGCGTGATCGTGCGCAGCATACCGGCCCTGCATGGCGACCAGTCGGTGAGCTTCATTCTGGAATGGAATGGGCTCAGGGTGGCTTACTCCAGCGACACCATGCCGAACAAATGGTGGTGCGAGCACACCAGGGGCGTGGACGTCGCCATTCACGAGGCGTTCTATCCGGTGGAAGGGCTGATCGCCAATGCCCACTTCACCCCGCTGGAGGCATTGAACGTCGGGACGCGAGTCCATACGCCGCCCCAGGGTTTCGGCAAGGTCATGGATATCACGCGACCAAGGCTGGCCATTGCCTACCACCTGCCCACCGATATTTCGGCGCTGTTCATGATCCGCGACGGCATCCGGGAATACTATGATGGGCCCCTGGATCTGGCAGACGACTTCATGGTCTGGAACGTCACCAAGGAGAGCATTCGCAACCGCATGGCTGTGCCCAATCCATGGCACGTCATGCAGGCGTCGGAACTCCCCAAGATTCCTGGCGATCCTGACAGCTACACCCCGACCGAGCTGACCCGCTCCGGCGTGGAGCCTGCCTACCTCCCGGTGGTGATGAAAATCTACCGGGACTTCAACAGCAAATATGGCACGAACTACAAGCCCGGGAGCACTGCGGAAAAGTAGGTGGGTCTTCGCTTCCGGGGGTGCCTGCTTGCACCATTGGTTCTGCTGGCCGCGGTGGCCGTGTCGGCCCACGACCTATGGACCGAACCTGAGCGTTTCCGGCCCGGTACCGGCAAGGAGATGCGGCCGGCGGTGGCGCACCTGGTGATCGGGCACAGCGGGCAATATCAACTGCCAAAGGATCAGTATCTGCTTGCCATCGTTACCAACATGGAGGCAGTGCTGGCAGGGATCGGTGACCTGGCTGCTGACGACGACCCTTCCCCCCGCATCGCGCAGTACAACCGACTGCGAGCGCTACCACCGGATGAACTGCGCAGGCAAATCGAGACACAGGCCCCCAAGTACCTGGAGGGAATTCGGCTGGCATTCGATGGTACGCCTGTTCATCCGGAGCTCATCGGGGTCAAGGTGCCGCCGGTGGACGACCTGGAGTTCTCGCGTCGCACGACGCTGCTTCTGGTAGGCAGCGTCCCGGAGGGCGCCAGCGAGGTCACGTTCAGCTACCCCGCGCGCTATGGCGGCAGCGTGCTGCGGATCGACGAGGCTGATCGCAGCGATGCCGTGTGGCTTCTGGCGGGCCAGCAGAGCGCACCCTACACGCTAGGCGAGGGATTCAGTGAACGCACGCTCGTGGACGTCATTCTCTCTTACACAGCGCTCGGGTTCACGCACATCCTTCCGCAGGGCCTCGACCATATCTTGTTCGTGCTCGGGCTGTTCCTGCTCAGCACCCGCAACGGACCGCTGCTCATCCAGGTCACAGCGTTCACGGTGGCCCACACGCTGACGCTCGCCTTGGCGGTATATGGTGTCATTTCACTGCCACCGTCTATCGTCGAGCCGCTGATTGCCGCGTCGATCGCCTATGTGGCCCTGGAAAACATGCTTACACCGCGGCTCAACCCGTGGCGCGTGTGGATTGTTTTTGGCTTCGGCCTGTTGCACGGGCTGGGCTTTGCGGGTGCACTCCAGGAACTGGGCCTGCCGCGCGCACATATGTTGCCGGCACTGGCCAGCTTCAACGTCGGTGTCGAGCTCGGGCAGATAGCGGTCATCGCGCTGGCGCTGCTGGCCACAGTCACGGTTCGAGGCAATCAGTCATGGTACAGGCCGCGCGTGGTTATCCCAGCCTCCGCTGCGATTGCCGCGGTGGCCGTGTTCTGGACGGTGCAGAGACTGATCGAAGGCTGAGCCATTCGATGCCCATCCCGGCTCAGGGGTACTGAAACCCCACGCTCTGTTCGGTGATGCGCCACAACCGCGCCGCGGCCTCGTCATCCCGCGCCCATGGCCTGGGCTGCACCGGCTTGCAGTTGACAAAGTATTTACCGCTGATGCCGGCAACTTCGTCGCTGCCGCACAGGTAAATGGAGGTTTCGGCGCCCTGCTGCGGGGAGCGAAAAAAGGGCTTTAGCAGGAGCGGAACAATCCGGCTTATGCGCCCGTCATTCTGCGTGCCCAGGGACGTCGCTACCGCGCCCGGATGCAGGCAGTTCACCGTCACCGGGTAGCCCGACAGCCGCTGCGCCAGGCTTCGGGTAAACAGGATATTCGCCAGCTTGGAACGGCCGTACTCGCGGAAGGTCCTGTAGCCGCGTTCGGCGTGCAGGTCGTCAAATCCCATCCCGCGCACGAAGGCATGAGCGCCGGAGGCGACATTGACAATCCGCGCAGCGGGCTGCTCCAGCATTGCGGGCAGTAACAACCCGGTCAGAAGAAACGGTGCGAAGTGGTTAACCGCCAGGGTCTCCTCGAAACCATCGACCGTGGTTCGGCGTTTGGTATTGATGACTCCGGCATTGTTGAGCAGCACATCCGGCGGACGTCCCAGTGCCAGGCAATCCTGGGCTGCCTGGCGCACGCTGGCAAGGCTGGCCATGTCCAGCGCCACCACCGTGGGGGGTTTCCCGCCACTACCGACTATTTCAGCGGCCAACGCCTCGCCCTTGTCTGGACTGCGGCAAAGCAGGGTCAGGTTGGCCCCCTGCGCGGCCAGCGCCAGCGCGGCAGCCCGACCAATTCCCGCGGTGGGACCCGTGATCAGTATATGCTTGCCTTGAAGGTTCATGCCGGGTCCCCTGGTCGCGATCTGATTGACGCGACAGTTGCAGAGGCAATAATACCTCGGGCCAACAGTGGGCGACACTCTTTAGTCTACCCGTTAGTCCACCCTGCTGACGACAGAGCGCTTGCAGCGCCCCGGTTGAGCGACTACGCTCAGACCGACGCTGAAAAACGCTATTGAACAACTGAATAGAACTGTCATACCCGCAATTTTGAGGTGAGCATAGCGCCCTGCCCACAGGAAAGAGACATGAAAGCAGATATCGGATTGATTGGTCTGGCGGTGATGGGCGAGAACCTCGTCCTGAACATGGAAAGCAAGGGCTTCACGCGTGGCGTGTTCAACCGCACGGTTGAAAAGGTCGACGACTTCATGGACGGCCGCGGCGCGGGCAAGAACATCATCGGCTGCCACAGCATCGAGGAGCTGTGCGCCAGCCTCAAGCGCCCGCGCAAGGTCATGATGATGGTCAAGGCCGGCCAGGCGGTCGACGACTTCATCGAGCAGCTCATGCCGCATCTCGAGGAGGGCGACATCATCATCGACGGCGGCAACAGCCACTTTCCCGACACGATCCGCCGCACCGCAGTATGTCGAAAGCAAGGGCCTGCTCTACATCGGCACCGGCGTCTCCGGCGGCGAGGAAGGCGCCCTGCTCGGCCCGTCCATCATGCCCGGCGGCTCGCCGGCGGCCTGGCCGGCACGTGAAGCCGATCTTCCAGAAGATTGCCGCCCAGACCGACGACGGCGAGCCCTGCTGCGACTGGGTCGGCGAGAACGGCGCGGGCCATTTCGTCAAGATGGTCCACAACGGCATCGAGTACGGCGACATGCAGATGATCTGCGAGACCTACCAGATGATGAAGGAGGGCCTCGGCCTGTCCAACGAGGAGATGCACGAGGTCTTCAGCGAGTGGAACGAGGGCGAACTCGATTCCTACCTGATCGAAATCACCCGCGACATCCTCGGCTACAAAGACGAAGACGGCGAAGCAGTCGTCGACCTGATCCTCGACACCGCCGGCCAGAAGGGCACCGGCAAGTGGACCGCCGTCGCCGCGCTCGACCTCGGCCAGCCGCTGACGCTGATCGGCGAAGCCGTCTTCGCCCGCTGCCTGTCGGCCCTCAAGGACGAACGCGTGGCCGCCTCGAAGGTGCTGCGCGGTCCGGAGGCAAGTTTCGACGGGCGACAAGGCGGCGCTGGTCGACGATCTCAAGCAGGCGCTCTACGCCTCGAAGATCGTCTCCTACGCGCAGGGCTATCAGCTCATGCGCGCGGCGGCCGAGGAATACGAGTGGAACCTGAACTACGGCGGCATCGCCCTGATGTGGCGCGGCGGCTGCATCATCCGCTCCGTCTTCCTCGGCAAGATCAAGGAAGCGTTCGACAACAACCCGGACCTGGTCAACCTGCTGCTCGACCCGTTCTTCAAGGACGCCGTCGAAAGCGCGCAGGCCGCCTGGCGGCGTGTGGTCGATCAAGGCGGTCGAACTCGGCATTCCGATGCCGGCGATCGGCGCGGCGCTGGCCTACTACGACGGCTATCGCGCCGCCCGCCTGCCGGCCAACCTGCTGCAGGCGCAGCGCGACTACTTCGGCGCGCATACCTACGAGCGGGTCGACAAGCCGCGCGGCGAGTTCTTCCACACCAACTGGACCGGCCGCGGCGGCGACACGTCAGCCTCGACCTATATCGTGTAACGCAGCTCCCGGCCGCGCTGGGGAGGTTCTTGTGCCTGGCGCCGCTTCTGCCCCACATCCATGCAGGAATCGTATACCAGAGGCAGCGCCGTTAGCGCATGCGCCAATGCCGGGCCAACGTTCTGTGAGACGCTTCACAAGTTGAGTCCAAAACCGCCAGGCCGGGCAGGAACAAGCAGCCAAACCAGCTGATTTAGGCCAAACTCAACACCGAGATCAACATCCTGTGCGGTACAGGAACGAGGTGCGCCCATGGGCATCAAACTGACACTATATTCACCTGGCAGCGCGTCTGCAGCCGGCGATCCGGGTACATCCGGCCCCGGCAAGGCCGCCGTGTTCGGGGAAAAACCGCGATCAGCGGCGGGCTACAAGGGCCCCGAGCGCAGGCGCAAGCACCGGCGCAGCCACACCGATCGCCGCGAGGAAATGCGCTTCGATCTGGATAAAACCGATCGCAGGGTCATCGCGGGCCGCCGCAGCGACGACAAACAGGTCAAGTTCTGGTAACTATTGCCGCACCAGTACGTGACATGTATACAGCATTGCGCTGAGCAGAAGCACGGCGCCTCCCTGGTGCGCCGCCGCCAGCGCCACGGGCACATGTAACAGCAGGGTGCTGATCCCCAGGATGACCTGCAGCGCCAGCGCTGCCAGCAACAGGGTAAGCGCCAGCCTCCCCCGCCCGGTCGGGCCACTGCGATACACCAGCGCCGCGAACACGCCAATCAACACCACCAGCAGGTAGGCGAGTATGCGGTGGTTGAACTGCACCGTCGTAATGTCCTCGAATATATCCATCCAGGCGGGCGTGCCCGCGTACAGGCCCCGCGGAATGAAGCTGTCACCCATCAGGGGCCAGGTGCTGTAGGCGTAACCGGCGCGGGTGCCCGCGACCAGCCCACCGGAAAGAATCATCAGGAATACCAGCCCCACCAGAGCCCGCGACCAGCCGGCGTAGGGCCGCCGGGCGCCGGGGGGGGCAGCGGCGAACAACAGATCGAAGGCCAGCCACAGCATGTAAGCGTAGATCGCCACGGCCAGGCCCAGATGGGCCGTCAGCCGATACTGGCTGACCCGGGGGTTATCCACCAGCCCGCTCTTCACCATGTACCAGCCCAGCAGGCCCTGGCAGCCACCCAGGAAGAACAGGAACACCAGCTTCGGCGTAAGCCCCTGCCGGATACGCCCGCGCCAGGCGAAGTAAAGCATGGGCAACAGAAACACCACGCCGATGAGGCGGCCCAGCAGCCGATGCAGGTACTCGTACATGAAAATCGTCTTGAACTCGTCGACGCTCATGCCCCGATTCACCTTCTGGTATTCGGGAAACTGACGGTACTTGTCGAAGGTTTCCTGCCACGCCTGCTCCGACAGGGGCGGGATGACGCCCATCAGCGGCTTCCACTCCACGATGGAAAGGCCGGAGTTGGTCAGTCGGGTGACACCGCCCAGCAGGATCATGCCGAAGATAACGGCAGCACAGAACAGCAACCAGGTTGCTACCTGCCGGTCGTACTGGTTTTGTTCAACTTGGGTCATGGGCTTGAAACCGCTCACTGGGCGCGGCGAAATGATACAGGAAATCGGGACCGCAAACAGGCGGAAACGGCGCCGCCGCCCTGCTGGGTGGGACGGCTTATGGACGCGCCGTCCACCACCGCGGGTTACGCGAACTGCATCTCGGGCACATGCTCGGGAACCACCAGTTTGCCGGCGGTGAGCCGCACGATTTCCTCCACTGTCACGCCCGGCGCGCGCTCGCGCAGGATAAAGCTGCCGTCCTCGATATCCAGCAGGGCCAGGTCTGTGAGTACCCGCCTGATACAGCCCTTGCCCGTCAGCGGCAGGGTGCACTCGTTGAGCAGCTTCGATTCACCGTGCTTGGAGGCGTGGGTCATGGTGACGATGATGTTGTCGGCGCCGGCCACCAGGTCCATTGCGCCGCCCATGCCCTTGATCAGTTTGCCGGGAATCATGTAGGAGGCGATGTTGCCCTGGCAGTCGACCTCGAATGCCCCGAGCACCGTGAGGTCGACGTGGCCGCCACGGATCATCGCGAAGGAGTCGGCGGAGGAAAATATCGACGCGCCCCGCGCCATGGTCACGGTCTGCTTGCCCGCGTTGATGAGGTCCGGGTCCACTTCATCTTCCCGCGGGAAGGGCCCCATCCCGAGCAGGCCGTTCTCGGACTGCAGCATAACTTCCACCCCCTCGGGTATATAGTTTGCCGCCAGGGTGGGAATACCTATGCCCAGGTTGATGTAGTAGCCGTCCTGGAATTCCTGCGCCACACGCTGCGCCAGTTGTTCACGCGTCAAAGCCATTGCCTGTTGCCCCCTATGCGCTGCGCACGGTGCGCTGTTCGATATTCTTTTCAAACGTGCCCTGGATCAACCGATGCACATAGATACCCGGCAGGTGGATCTCATCGGGATCGAGTGCGCCCACCTCCACGATTTCCTCCACTTCCACCACCGCTATTTTGCCGGCGGTGATTGCCATCGGGTTGAAATTGCGCGCCGTCTTGCGAAAGACCAGGTTGCCGTAGCGGTCAGCCTTCCAGGCCTTGGCGATGGAGAAATCCCCCTGGATGGCTTCCTCCAGAATGTATTGCCGGCCCTTGAACTGGCGCACCTCCTTGCCCTCACCTACCGGCGTACCGTAGCCGGTAGCGGTATAGAAGGCCGGAATACCGGCGCCGCCGGCGCGCATTTTTTCTGCCAGGGTGCCCTGCGGGGTCAGTTCCACCTCCAGTTCGCCGCTCATCATCTGGGCCTCGAACAGGGCATTCTCACCCACGTAGGACGCCACCATCTTGCGAATCTGTTTATCCACCAGCAGTATGCCGAGGCCGAACTTGTCGGTGCCGCAGTTATTCGAGACCACCGTCAGGCCACGGGTGCCCTTGCGCTTGATTTCCTTGATGAGGTTCTCGGGTATACCGCACAGGCCGAAGCCGCCGGCGATCACGGTCATATTGTCTTCCAGGCCCGCCATGGCTTCCTCATAGCTGCCTACCACCTTGTCGAATCCCGACATGCCTTCCTCCTGTGTTTGCGCGCGCTTCATGGGGCGCACTGCTCGCTGTCACGTTTCGCCGGGCTGATCCGGCGCTGCAGGGGCCTGCTGCCTGCCCCGCTCCACCATCCTGATTTCCAGGGGCCGGCTGGTGTCGAGATGAACGTCCCGCTGGGGGAAGGCAATCGCGATACCCTTCTCTTTCAGGCGCCGGTTGATATCCAGCATCAGGTCGCTTGAGACCTGCAGCCGCTGATCCAGCTTTTCCATGAAGTAACGCGCCCTGATCAGCAGACTGCTGTCGCCAAACAGTTCGAAGGCCACGCTGGGTTCGGGCTCCCTGAGGATGAGCGGTTGCGCCCGCAGCGCATCGCGTATTTCGAGCATCGCCTGCTCGATGTCCGAGCCATAGGCAACGCCCACCTCCACCACCCAGCGCGTCACCTGGTCGGACAGGGACCAGTTAAGCAACTGCTGGGTGATAAATTCCTTGTTCGGCACCAGCAGCTCGCGCCGGTCGAAGTCGCGTATGGTCGTCGCCCGGATCCGGATCTTGGTGACCGTACCCGAGGTCGTGCCCACCGTCACGGTGTCTCCCACCCGGATGGGTTGCTCGAACAGGATAATCAAACCACTGATAAAATTTGCAACGATTTCCTGCAGGCCGAAGCCGATACCCAGGCTGAGAGCCGCCACCGCCCACTGAATCTGCGACCAGTTGCCGCCCAGGGAGCTCATCACGGCAACTACGAGTATGCCGGTGCCAGTATACTGAACCACCCGCGCGACCGCGTAGGCCGATGCCGCCGCCACCCCCGCTTTCTGCCGCAGGAAGATCTCCAAAAGGCCGGGAACACGGCGCAGGGCCGTCCAGCCGAGCGCGGCGATCACCACCGCCTTGAAAATGTCCGCCAGGGTGACAGGCACGGGTAACTGCACCCCGTCCACCATACCCTGCCGGGTCCACAGCTGCAGCGAGTCCAGTATTCCCATGGCAGGCACCACTTCCGCCCAGATCGCCAGTATGACCGCCACCAGGCCCAGCAGGCTCAGGAGGTTGATCAGTTTGGTACCCTCGTCATTGAGCAGTTCGGGATCAGTTTCCAGCGCTTCACCTGCCTCGGCGCTATCACCCTCTGTCGCAATGTCATGCTCCGCCTCAACCCGGGCCCTGGCCACCATCCGCCGCCGGGTGATCGACAGCCAGCGCATGGCCAACTCGTTGAGCAGAAATACCAGGGCAAGAGCGCCGATGGTCTTGACCAGCAACAAACTGAGGGTCAGGGCGGCGTAAGTGTACCCGAGCAGCACGGCGATCACCGCCGCCGCCGGCACCCACACCAGCACATGCCGCACCACGCGGCCCGTGACTGAGCCCTTTACCGAGCCCTCCTCGCCCAGCAAGACGCTCACCTTGCCCTGCATAAACTGTGGTGTCTCGCGGAAGAAAGCCGACATCGACAACAGCAGCACGATCACTCCAACAGCGCCCAGCGCGCCGCCAACCTCGGCCGGGTACAGGGCCATAGTAAAGAGGACCAGGACCAGCGCCGGCAGGAAGGTCTGTTCCAACCGTAAGATACGCTTGTAACTGAGCGCCGTGCGTTGCACCGGCCAGCGAAAATGAGCGGCGATCAAACCCTTGGGCATGAGTATGGTGCGCATGAACTCCAGTACCCAGAAATACAGCGCCCCCTGCGCCAGGGCCGTGTGCAGGGCCAGCCCGAGATCGGTACCCGAGTCCTGCGGGTCAAGAAGCCTGGCCGTAATCCACATCACCAGCGGCCAACTGAGCGATAGCAGCAGGCTCAGGCCAAGTGCCAGGAGGGTGTTGGAGAATGCGTCGGTTCGCACAAACCCCACCTCCCGACTGCTGGCAACGATCCGCCTCCGGATGCGGGGGGCGCTATAAGCCAGCACCAGTACCAGCACCAGCAACAGGGCCAGCAGTGGCTCGCCAGCGAGCGAGGCCGGCAGCTGGCGAATTTCAGCCAGCCAGTGTTCGGCGACAAACAGCTCGCCCAGCTGAGTCGGTAGCGCTGTCCCTCGAAGCAGGGAAAACGGGGCCCGGGTGGGTATCCACAGCAGGCGCTCCTGGATAAAGCGGCTGTAATCGTCGATGGCGAGCGAGTAACGCCGCAGGTTGAATTCGAGGTTGCCCAATGAACCGGCGTAGAGTGTTTCAAGTTCCAGCGCCTGCTTGACCAGGCCGCGCCGCTTGCGCAGTAGATCCAGCACATCAGGCCGGATCTGCTTCGCTGTCGCTTCATCCAGGTCGAGCAGCAGCTGATCGGCAAACTGGCCGGTATCGAGCAGTTGCCGCCTGTCTTCCTCGAGCTCGATCTGGCGCACGTTCGACGCGGTGAGCTGCTTGCTCGCTGCAGATATTTCCGCTTTCAGTTCCCGAGCGTTGGGAAGCTGCGCCCGCTGCTCGCGCAGGATCTGGCCCACGGCGGTACTCAGGCCGAGGACGCTCAGCTTGTGCTCTATGGATTTGAGGTCCGCTTCAATCCGCTCGGCCCGATCGCCGGCCTTCTGCTCGCGCTTGCGCAACTGCTCGATGTCGTTGCCGCGGTCGACGAATACCGCACTGAGCACGGCATTTTCATCCGCCAGCTGCTGCACCAGCTGGTGCTTGCCCCTGGCACCGACCAGCGCCTTCTCCGCATCGGCATAGGCCTGGCTCGCCTCGCCCTGGCGCAAAACGCTGGCCTGTCGCTCCATGGCCTGCAGCGACCGCTCCAGGTCCTGTATATCGTGGCGGGTGCGATCCTGCCGCGCGGTGAGCAGTTGCAGGCGCATCGGCTGGCTCAGCAGCTCCTCATCCAGCGCGGCCTTTTCCGCCGCGGCGCTATCTGCCTGGGCCTGGGCCAGCCACAGGTTTGCCTCGCCCTCGCTCACCGGTGTCACGGTTTTGGGCAGCTGGGAAAGGCGCGATTGCAGGTCCGGGATTACGGTGACCAGCTGGGTCAACCTGTTGCGGATCTCGCTCGCCCGGTTCGGCATGCCATTGATCTGGCCCTGGATGTCGGCAAGCCTGCCCTTGCGGGCTTCCAGATCAGCCCTGCTCGACTGTATCTGCTGCTCCAGGTCGCCCAGTGATGCCTTGCCCAACCGGCCGCCGCCGGTTCCAGCCGAGACCTGGCGCTCGACCAGACCCGCCTGGATGGTGGCGGCCTCCCTGGCGGCGCTGGCCCGGGCCTCGGCATATTTTTCGCGGTCGGCTTTATGGCGCGCGGTAGCCGCCAGCGCGGCCCGTGCACCATCGTACAGCCTCAGCAGGTTGGCGCGGGCGGGATCATCCGCGGCGAGGTTCGCCTTCACCTGGGCGACCGCCGAGTCCACCTGGGCGGTGGTCACGACAACGCCCGACTCCTGGGCCCAGCCGGACGCGGCTAACAACAGCAGCAACAGTAAAAACCTTCTCAACAGTGCCTTCCTCTCGCGACATCCAGGGGTGCAATTTGCAGGGATGCCATCCCTGCAGAGTCCCGAAAAAACCCTGGCGACACTCTACCCTGCCCGCCCAGCTGTGGCCAGCATCCGCCCCCTGGCGTAGAATGCGCAACCCCGTCCCGACTGCCACTCCAAATGCCATTACTGCGACTCGACAAGGCCAGCCTTCACTACGGTACACAGGTGCTCCTGGACGAGGTCGACCTGGTCATTACCCGCGGCGAAAAGCTGGGCCTGCTGGGACGCAATGGCACCGGCAAAACGACGCTGCTGAAGGTGCTGGCGGGCGAGGTGGCCCCGGACAGCGGCGAGCGCTGGATCCGGCCAGGTGTCAAGCTGGCGCGGCTGGAGCAGACCCTGCCGGAGGCCGATGAGCTGACCGTGTTTGAAGTGATCGCCTCCGGCCTGTCCCGGGCGGGGGAATTGATCGCCGAGTACCACCGCCTGGTGCACGATGCCGCGGACACCGACCTGGATGCCCTCGCCCGGGTACAACAGCAGCTGGAGGACGTGGATGGCTGGACCCTGCAGCAGCGGGTGGATACCACTATCAGCCAGCTGCAATTGCCCGCGGACAGCGCCATGGGCGAACTGTCGGGCGGCTGGCGGCGCCGGGTCGCGCTGGGCAAGGCGCTGGTGGGAGACCCGGATATCCTGCTGCTGGACGAACCCACCAACCACCTGGATATCCCCGCCATCAACTGGCTGGAGGAACAGCTGCGCAGTTTCCGCGGTTCCCTGATCCTGATCACCCACGACCGGCGTTTCCTGCAGAACGTGGCCAACAGCATCGCCGAGCTGGATCGTGGCCACCTCACTGTCTGGCGCGGCGATTACCAGGGCTTTCTTACGCACCGGGAGCAGCAGTTGCAGGCCGAGGAGCGCGCCAACGAGCTGTTCGACAAACGGCTGGCGCAGGAGGAAGTATGGATCCGCCAGGGCATCAAGGCCCGCCGCACCCGCAACGAGGGTCGCGTGCGGGCACTGGAGGCGATGCGCAGCGAACGGTCCCGCCGCCGGGAGCGCCAGGGCAAGGCTGAATTTGCGGTGGAGGACGCCGGCCAGTCCGGCAAGATCGTGGTGGAACTGCAGCACGTCAGCCAGGCCTTTGGCGGGCGCACCATCATCCGCGACTTCTCCACCATCATCCAGCGCGGCGACAGGATCGGTATCGTCGGCGCCAATGGCGCCGGCAAGTCCACCCTGGTCAGGATATTGCTGGGCGAGCTGCAACCCGATAGCGGCGTCGTCAAGCGCGGCAGCAAGCTCGAGGTGGCTTACTCGGACCAGCTGCGCGGCACCCTCGACCCAGAGAAAAACCTGATCGACAACGTCTGCGGCGGGCAGGAGTTCATCGAGATCAATGGCAAGCGGCGCCACGCGATCTCCTACCTCGGGGATTTCCTGTTCAGCCCGGAGCGGGTGCGCACCCCGGTCAGGGCGCTATCCGGCGGCGAGCAGAACCGCGCGGTGCTGGCCCGACTGTTCAGCAAACCCGCCAACCTGCTGGTGCTGGACGAACCCACCAACGACCTGGACATCGAAACCCTGGAACTGCTGGAGGAAATCCTGCTCGGCTTCGACGGCACCGTGCTGCTGGTCAGCCACGACCGCGAATTCATGGACAACGTGGTGACCAGCCTGCTGGTGGTGGAGGGCAACGGTGTGGTGAGCGAACACGCCGGCGGCTACAGCGACTGGCTGGCCCGCGGCGGACGACTGGTGGAAAGCGGTGGCCAGGGCGACAGAGGCGCGACCGGTGCGCCCATTGCCCGGGACGCGCCCGCCCAGGCACCGAAAATAAAGAAGTTATCCTACAAGGAGCAGCGGGAACTGGGGGCAATGCCCGGTCTTATCGAGACTCTCGAGCAGCGCCAGCAGGCGCTGGAGGCTACCATGGCCGCGCCGGACTTCTACCAGCGCGGTCACCGCCAGACGCAGGAAGTTATCGCACAACTGGCCACCGTGCAGGCAGAGCTGGAAGCCGCCTTTGCCCGCTGGGCCGAACTCGACGGCTGAGAGCCACCGACGCTATCGTGCGAGCAGGCTCTGTGCTCGCGCCTTTTCCCGGCAGCACAGCGCCCGGCACCATCAGCCCGCCCGGGCGGCATAGGTACGATCGGCCAGTTTGCCCATTGGGTATGGGCATATCGGAAAGGATCCCATTTTTATGGACGAGAAATATTTCGCAAAAAAGGTTGAACAAAAATGGCAGCGTAAATGGGCCGAGAGCGGGGCGTTCGAGGCCGCCGCCGGCGATGAACGCCCAAAATTCTTTCAGCTCGAAATGCTGCCATATCCGTCCGGAAATCTCCATATGGGGCACGTGCGAAACTACTCCGCCGGCGATGCTTTGGCGTGGTACAAACGGCTTCGCGGGTTTAACGTGATGCACCCGATCGGTTGGGACTCGTTTGGGCAGCCGGCTGAGGACGCAGCGGTCAAACGGGGCGTCAATCCGCGAACGTGGACCGATGAGAATATCGCGGTGATGCGCGGCCAACTCGAACGCCTCGGGTTGAGCTATGACTGGCGTCGGCAGATGTTTGCCCATCGGCCCGAATACTACAAATTCGACCAGTGGTTCTTTTTGAAAATGTTCGATATGGGCCTGGCGTACAAGCGCCTGACCCAGGTGAACTGGTGCGAGCACGATCAGGCGACGTTGTCGAACGAGCAGGCAAGCGGCGGGCTATGTTGGCGTTGCGGAAATGCGGTCACGAAAAAAGATCTCGAACAATGGTTCCTAAAGACGACCGCCTACACCGACCAGTTGCTCGACGATATGGCCGAGATCGAATCGGGCTGGCCGCAAAACGTCCTCAAACGGCAGAGCGATTGGATCGGGCGTTCAGAAGGAGCATATGTCGAATTTAAGATACACATCGCCACCGGAAAACTCGCTCATACGAACGTAAGTAAACTAGATTCGATACGTGTATTTACAACTCGTATCGACACGATCTACGGGGCAAATTCTGTTGTTGTCGCCGCTGAACATCCGATCATAAAAGCGTACAGAGAGACGTTTTCGAGTGATGTTGCGGCAAAGATCGACGAGATAGCTGAAGAAAATCTGAAACCAAAGGACCGCGAAACTGAGATCGAAAAAGACGGCATCGATACCGGGCTCAAGGTTGTCAATCCGTTCAGCGGCGAAGCTCTGCCGGTATGGGTCGGGAACTACGTGATGATGGATTACGGAACCGGAGCAGTGATGTCGGTTCCGGCGGCACGACGAACGAGATTTCGAGTTTGCTAACAAATTTGGGCTGCCGATCCGTCAGGTTATCTCTGAACCGCATTTGGTACACGAGCATCACACGATGCAGGCCTTGGCGCTCGAAGGGGCGTTTACCAATTACGGGGTCCTTGTACATTCGGATTACTGGAACGGAAAAACGAGTGACGACGCGAAAAAGGAGATGACAGAATACGCTCGCCTCCATGGATTTGGCGAGGGTGCTACGACATACAGGCTGCGTGATTGGGGCATTTCACGGCAGAGGTTCTGGGGTGCACCGATCCCGATCGTTTATTGCGATAAATGCGGCACCGTGCCCGAGAAATTTGAGAATTTGCCCATCGAACTCCCGCAGGAAGCACCGATCACCGGAACGGGCGAGGCTCCACTTGCGAAAATGCCGGAGTTTTTCGAAACTGAATGCCCAAAATGTGACGGCCCGGCACGCCGCGAGACCGATACGATGGATACCTTTGTCGATTCGTCGTGGTATTTTTTCCGGTATACGGACCCAAATAACCAGATCATGCCGTTCGATCCGGCGATGGCTGCCTATTGGACGCCCGTTGATCAATATATAGGTGGTGATGACCATGCGGTGATGCACCTGATCTACGCTCGTTTTTGGACCAAAGTGATGCGTGATATCGGATTGGTGACATATTCCGAGCCGTTCAAGCGGCTACTGACACAGGGTATGGTCGTCGGCGAGACGTTCTTTGACGATGAAACCGGAAAACGTGTGTATTTCGCTCCTGACGACGTTGAGGTCGAGCGTGACGCCAAAAGCAAGATCACCGGAGCAAGATCAGCAGACGGCAAGCCGCTGAAATACGGGATCGAGCGAATGTCCAAGTCAAAAGGCAACGGTGTCGATCCGGACGAAATGGTCGATATTTACGGGGCCGATGCGGCAAGGCTTTTCATTATGTTTGCGGCTCCCATCGAGAACGAACTTGTATGGAATGAGGCTGGTATCGAAGGCGGCGTGAGATTTTTGCAGCGGGTTTGGCGGCTGATATATCGTTGGCAGGCGGCAATCAGCCGTGAGATCGCTCCAGTCTTGCACGTCGATGTTTCGGCACCATTGCGAAAGCTTCGGCAAAAAACACATCAGACGATCAAACGCGTCGGCGACAGCTTTGACAGCCTGCAGTTTAATACGCCGGTCGCAGCGCTGATGGAATTGTCGAACGCGATCGGCGATGTCGGTATCGAACCCGACAAGGCACGGACGCGGACGTCAATGTGATGCGAGAAGCGTTGACTGCTCTGACGCTGATGCTCACGCCTTTTGCCCCGCACACGGCGGAAGAACTATATTCGGTGATCGTCGGCAACGAAAATGGGATGCTTGCGAACGAAGCTCGTTTTCCTGAATACGATGAGGAACTCGCTAAAACCGATGAGATCGAGATACCGGTACAGGTCAACGGTAAGCTGCGTTCCCGCATAATGGCGTCGCCCGAGACCACGAATGACGAATTGCAGGCTATGGTCGCTCGCTGACGAAAAGGCGCGTGAATATACTGACGGCCACGAGATCGTCAAAGTGATCGTTGTGCCGAAACGATTAGTAAATATTGTCGTTAAAGGTTAGACCCGAAACACCGGAACAGCGTTACGCCGTTCAGTGGAACCGAATCTTGATTGCTGCGTACAAAGAACTTAGAATTGTTACGTGCTAATATAAGAAATTCGTTCGTTGACGAGTTCTGATCGAATCTGTTCAACGGACACAGTTTAGATACTTCGTAAGACCCATAAATGAGAGAGTGTCAACTCTGTAAACACTGCTTTTCGCGACGATATCGTGACATGCCCCACGGACGGAATGCCGACCGCGCATACGATCGCGGGCGAACCCGTGTTGGAGGGAAAGTACCACCTCGACATGCGTCTCGGACAAGGCGGAATGGGAGTGGTCTACAAGGCCCGACACGCTTATCTCAAGACGCAGCTAGCGATCAAGATCATTTTGCCGGATCTGGTAGGGAACGACCCGGAACTCGTTACGCGTTTTCGGCAAGAAGCTTTGGCTGCAGCGGCAATTCGCCATCAAAACGTCGTTGCGGTAAATGACTATGGTGTTATTGCTGGTTCGATACCTTTCCTCGTGATGGAATACGTCGAGGGCGAATCGCTGCACGACTTGCTTGCCCGTGAGAAAAAGCTTTCACCCGAGCAAACGTTCGACCTGATGTCGGCAATCTGCGCAGGCGTTGGTGCGGCACATCACCAGGGGATCGTTCACCGCGACCTAAAACCTTTGAACATAATGATCTGCAGCGGCAAGCCGAACATGTCGCAGGCGGTCAAGATTCTCGATTTTGGATTGGCCAAGATCAAATCCGGCGAGGTGCTCGGATCTTTTATCCAAGCTCAAACGACGGGGTTGATGGGTTCGCCTTATTATATGTCGCCGGAGCAATGGGCGGACGAGGACCCCGATACGCGGGCAGACATTTACAGCCTGGGTGTGATGCTTTACCAAATGCTCGCGGGTGATGTGCCTTTCAAGGGTTCATCGATTCCGGCGATCATGAAGAAACATATCAGCGACCCGGCTCCGACGTTAGCTGAGGTGGGTATTTCGGTTTCACCGGCGCTCGAACGTGCCGCATTGCACACCCTCGAAAAAGACCCAAAAAATCGGACATCGTCAGTCGAGATTCTCGTTGAGGAATTGCGTGCAGCCATTTTTCCCGGTGCATTACCGATCCATACTACAGGAACGCAATCGTTGCCGGTCTCGTCGTTAAGGATACACACAAGCCCGCCTGCGTCGAACGTTTATGTCGATAACGTGTCGGTCGGCACAACGACGGCAAGCGGACTAATGATGCTCGAGGGTGTGCAGAGCGGGAATCATCATTTACGTGTCAGTCACGAGGGATTTGAGGACTGGCAGGGCGAGGTTGTTTGTGATGGGCAGCCCAAAGAGGTCGTTGCCGAATTGCATGGAAGGCAAGATCAAACGATCGCGATCCCACGTCCGGACCTTGCGGCGATACCGCCGCCGGTCAATCTGGAAGGAGCAACCGAACCGCAGCGACAGACGCCTGTGACCCCGTCCCAGATACATCTCGACCAGACGATCCAACAGAACGCAGATACCGGAGGATTTGCTCCACAGGTTGCGACAGTGCCGCCTAAAAAACGCTCTATGTCGCTGGCTATTTTGGGAATTGTCGGAGCATTAGGACTTTTTGTTATCGGAATAATTGGCTTTGGGGCAGCTTACGTTCTTGGCGTGTTTGACAGTGCGGTCGAGCCAAACGGAAAGGTGTCCAATTCTCAGACATCTACACCCGGTAAGGGTAAGGGTTCGACACCGACTTCGGTCACCAAACCAGATCTGGCGGCGATCCCGGGCGGGTCTTTTACAATGGGGCGGAATGACGGTCGTGAAAACGAGCGGCCGGAAAATACGGTCACGGTCGGGGCGTTCAAGATGGACAAGACCGAGGTGACTAACGCCGAATTTTTTGAGTTTATTGAGGCGACAAAATACACCCCATCAAATCCGGAGATGTTTTTGGCCCATTGGGTCAACGACAAGCCGATCGCCGGACAGGAAAAGCGTCCGGTTCGTTTTGTAAACGTTCCTGACATCGAAGCATTTGCAACCTGGAGATCGAGCCGCGACGGTGCCAAATATCGTTTGCCGACTGAGGCAGAATGGGAATACGCGGCCCGGAACGGCTCAAAGAGCGATCTTTTTCCCTGGGGCAGCAGTTTTCAGGCCAAGTGTGCGGTTACTGATCAGAGCGATACAGAGCCTAAAGACGTTGGGTCGGCAGCCTGTCCGAACGATTGGGGCGTGCTCGATCTGATCGGTAACGTATACGAATGGACGGGAACCAAAGTGAGCTTGTATCCGGGCAGT